>NZ_JBGLZA010000002.1:480000-911786 GCF_047302835.1 Azospirillum sp. CT11-132 | reverse complement strand
CCGATGCAGAAACCGTTGCCCCGCCGAACCTCTGGGGTTCGACAGTCAAGCGCCGGTTTGTCGGGCTTCCCCGTCGCGTGTCGGTCGCTGCCGGTTCGGCGGCGCCGGCGTCGTTCGCGTCGGGAGGCGTCTTATATGCGGCCTCACCCAAACCGCGCAAGACCTTTTTTCACCCCTCATGACGATTTTTTGACCAGGGGGTGCCGGGCCTGCCGGCACCCCCAGCCCGTCAGTAGGCCGCGTGGTCCCAGAATTGGGCCATGCTGCTGTCGGCATGGTAACCGTCCGTCCCCATCGACGACCAGCTGAGGTCGTGGATGCCGTGGGACAGGACCGGGGCGTGATCCTTCAGCGAGTAATCGCCATGGGCGCTGTCCCTGAAGCCGGGATTGAAGACCTCGTCATTCGGGCCGTAGGCGCGACCGGTGGCGGCGACGTTGCCGTCCATGGTCAGTCGGCCGGGGCTGAGCACCTTCCAGTACTGGTTGATCGGCATATCGCCTGCCGCGAGGTTGTGGATCACCGTGTTGTCATGGGGACGGGCTTCGGCTCCGGCTTTCGGCACCCATTCCAGGCGGATGAAGGCATCCTGCGGACGGCTGGCGACGCCGAAGTTGTTTTCCAGCAGATTGTCGTCGCCGCCATGGACATAGATGCCTGCCCAGGCGAAGCCCTTCACGAAGTTGTCGCGCACGACCACGCCGCTGGTCAGGTCGTCGAGCGAGATGCCCCAGCCCTTGTGATCGGTCAGCCAGTTGCCCTTGCCGTCGGTGGCGAGGCCGCCGGTGTCGATCACCTCGTTGCCGCGGATGACCGAGCCCATGTTCTGGGCCGAGCGGCCGAGCATCTCGATGCCGCCGCCGTCGGCGGTCTCCTGCCCGACATGGTGGATCTTGTTGAACTCCACGATGTTCTTGCGGTTCAGCTGGCCGTCGTCCCATTCCTTGAACGACACGCCATAGCGCGGGGCGTCGGTGATGTCGTTGTGGCTGACCAACGTGTTGCTGCTGCCGATGCCGCCGATGCCAGCCCCGCCCTTGGTGATCTGGCCGATATGCTCGATGGTGTTGGCGTAGATCCGGTTGCCGTTGGCGGCATGGATCATCGAAACGCCGCTGTCGCCGAGCTGCTCCATATGGTTGCCGGCGATCCGGCTGTTGTCGGTGCCGTCGAGCGAGACCGCGGTCCCGACATTGACGAAGTGATTGCCGCCGACCGAGTTGCCGTGCCCGCCCTGCATCGACAGCGCCGAGCCGTCATAGCGGGTGTCGGAGAAGGTCAGACCTTCGATGCTGACGTTGCTGGCGTTGCTGGCCTTGATCAGCGTGCCGAGCCGGGCGACGACGACGCCGTCCGACTGGAAGCTGGCGGCATGCTCCGGCTTCACCACCAGCTTGCCGTCGCTGGCGCGCCAGCCGAACTCACCGGCGTCGCGGATCAGCGAGGCGTCGTTCATCACCCGATAGGTGCCGCCGGTACGCAGGGCGTAGGATGCAGCGTCGTCGAGCGTCACCGTGTGGTGATACTGGTCGATCGACTTCACATGCGAGATGTCGTCCCTCAGCCGTTCGGTGTCGAAGGTCTGAACGACCAAGCCGGCATGGGGCTTCAAGCCCGAAGGGATGTCGCCGTTCGAGAAGTTGAAGCTGGTCTTGCTGGCGCTGCTGGAGCTGGCCTTCAGCACGTGCCAGCCGCTGGTCGCGGCATGGGCGGGATCGAAGTCGCCGGTCTGCGCCGCATGCTGGCGCTCACCACCGATGCTGACGTCCAGGCCGTTGGCGGACGAGAGCTTGGCGGAATAGAGGCCTTTACCCTCGTAGGTGAAGCCGGTCACCCGCTCCCCACCGCTCAGCACCGGCGTCTCGTTCTTGTAGGCGAGGAAGCTGTGGCCGTCGTCGTGGGAATCGAGGGTCAGCGTCTTGTTCAGGCGATAGGTGCCGCCACGAACATAGGTGGTGTCGATGTCGCTCGCCCGCATTGCGTCCCGCGCCTTCTCAAGGCTGGCGAAGGGACCGTCGGTGCCGGCGGCGTTGGGAGCGGCGAGCCGCCCGGACCAGCTGTCATTGCCCTTGGTGGACACGAAAAAAGCGGTCTGGTCGGTGGTCGTCATAAGTCATTCCTCCGTTCTGATGAAGGCATGAGTCGTATTTTTTAGTTAAAAATTTATTTACAGCTTAAGTACCTCCGACGGACAGGTTGTAACTGCAAGATCGGCAATTTCCATGCTGATAACGCACCGGAATTTCGTAACGTTCTTGTCCGATTTTGTTTGTGAAACCGGAATGTGGATGGTGATTTGGAATTACACTGCTTCTCTCGCGCAATGCGGGTATGGGCGGAAGCCCAGACGGTTCCGGCAATTGCGGCAAAGTTAAAGGCCATCGCCGCACTGGCAACTTTCTGGAATTTTATGATAAGCTTGCCACCGCCGGGGTCTTGTTCTTGGTCATACAGCGGTGCCGCGCCCAGTTCAGCGTCAGGGCCGCCCTTCCCCGGCTACAGGACGTGAAAGGGACCTGTCTTGAGCGAAGAGTTGAAGAACGTCACCGCGACGAACGTCACCGCGACGGTAAAGTGGTTCAAGCCGGAAAAGGGTTTTGGGTTCGTCCGCCTCGCCGATGGCTCCGGAGAGGCTTTCTTGCACGCTTCGGTCCTGGCCGCCGCCTCCCTGCCCAACCCGGTCGAGGGCACGACGGTCGTCTGCGATCTGGCCCAGGGCGCCAAGGGACCCCAGGTCGTCGCCATTCACTCCGCCACGCCGCCGGAAACCCCGCCGGCCCCGCGTGCCCGCAACCAGCGCCCGCCGCGCGCCACCGCATCGGCCGCCCAGCCGATGGGCCAGCCTCCCGGCATGGGAGCGCAGCCTGATGATGGCGGCGAGGGCTTCGCCCGTCCGCCGAAGCCCCCGCGTGAACGGCGCGAGCGTCAGGCCGAACCGGCCGGTCCGGCCACCATGGCCTACGGCACGGTGCGCTGGTACAATCTGGACAGCCAGTCCGGTCTGATCGAGCCGTGGGAAGATGGCGCGACCGTCTATTTCGACCGTGCGACCCTGCGCCAGTCGGGCCTGGACATCGTCGCCGACGGCGAGGACGTCCGCTACCTGGCCGTCGGGTCGGAGGACGCACCGGTCGCCCAGCGGGTCGAACTGATCTGATAAAGGCATTGCCGGAAACAGCCGCGCGGTGGCGTTCTCAAGCCAGCCGCGCGGCTTTCGGCATGCGCAGACTCAGAACCGCGTCGAGAGTGTGAAGAAGGCGCGCGGGGCGCGGTCCTGCGTGCTGAACGGCGTGGTGATGAAGGGCTTGGCAAGCTCAACGCTGGCGTCGATGCGCCGGAACACGCCGAACCGCAGACCGACGCCAGTCGAGGCGAGGGACCTGCGGCCGTGGCGTGTGCCGCCCTCGTAATTGTAAACCGCGCCGTAATCGCCGAAGCCGTAGGCGACCGCGTAATCCAGCCCCTCCTCCTGGACCGGCAGGATGTATTGCAGTTCCGCCCGGCCGGCGAAGCCACTGTCGCCGGTGATCTCCGACGGGTCGAAGGCACGGCCATACTGCTTGCCGCCGAGGCCGTATTCCTCCGAAGTCAGAAGCTGGTCGGGACTGTATTGCGCCTCTCCGGACAGGGCGAGGACCAGCGAGTCGGTCAGCGGCTGGTTGCGCTGGGCCGAGACCAACAGCTTGCGGAAATCGCTGCGCCCGCCGCTGCGGCTCAGGTTGGCGCCGCCGGATTCCGTGGCGTTCAGGATGTCCAGACCCTTGGACAGTTCCGCCGTCAGCAGGTTCGACCCGCCCCAGCCGTCGGCGAAATCGTAGGAGACGTTGGCGGCGACGATGCGCAGCCGGTCTTGCGACAGCTTGTCGCCAAGCGCATCGGTGCGGCTGTCGCGGATGGTGAAGCTGAGGCCGGCGCGCAGCGTCTCCGTCCGGCTGCGGATGAAGGGATGCGCCACCGCGATGCGGCCGGAGGTGGTCAGGCTGTAGAGATCGAGCGGCCGCACGCTGTCGCCGGGCTGCGACCAGGAGCGGCGGACGCCATACTCCACCGTCGTGCCTTCAGAATCGATTGGCACCAGTTGCCCAACGTCGAAAAAGCGCAATTCACGGATCTGCGGGGTGACGATGCCCTGGGCGGTGGTGCGCTCGAACAGGCCGAGCTGGTCCTCGACGCTGGCGACGCCGGTCAGCTGGAACGGACCGATCGAGCGGGTGCCGCGGTTGTCGAGCGACAGGAAGCCATTGAAGGGCGTGCGCTCCAGCGCCAGCGTCAGGCGCGAAGCGCCGGGTGTGTCCGGCGACGCCTCCAGCACCGTCTTCACCGCGACGCCGGGAAGGTCGTCGGCCAGCAGGACATAGCGCTCCATATCCGCCATGCGCAGCGGACGGGAGGCCTTGATTTTCTCCCCCATCCGCCGCAGCAGGCCGAGCCGGTCGGTCGCGTCGCCCTGGACGACCACCTCGTCGACATAGCCCTCCACCACCTGCAGGCGGACGACGCCGTCGCGGATGCGCTGGGCCGGCACCACCGCCTGGGACAGCACATAGCCGTCGTTGCGGTAGCGCGCGGTGATGGCGTCGCGGATGGCGTAGAGGTCGGCCAGGGTGATCGGCTTGCCCAGCTTGTCGCGCCACAGGACGGACAGACTGTCGCTGTCATAGACGCTGTTGCCGTCGATGCGGACCTCTCTCAGCGTCAGGGTGATGCGCTCGGCATCGCGGGGCGGCGGCGCCTTTTCCGGCGCCGGCATTTCGATTTCCGGCTTGGATTGCGGCACAGCCGGCCGTTCGAAGCGCTGCTCCAGCCGGTTGGGGTCGAGCGAGGGCGGCAAAACCGGCGGCACCGTCTGGGCCAGCACCGGCAACGGACAGGCGGCGCCCACCAGCAGCAGGGCGGACAGGCGGGCGAGCCGATGCAGGCGTCGGGGCACGGAAGTGGGCATGGCAGTTCGGGACACGGCTTATCGTCGTCCGGCTATTTGTCGGTGAGGGCGGTGACGCCGGCCCAGTCCGGCTCGGGAGCCAGGCCGATGCGCTTTTCCGCCTTGTGCAGCATCGCCAGGGCGGCACCGTCGCCGGCGGCCAGCACGCCGAAGCCGGCGGCGGCGGCCTCGAACCGGCCGGCGCGCCAGTCATCGAGGGCGGCGGCGTAGGCGGCGCGCTGGGCGCGGTCCTCCGGATCGGCGCGGCGGGCGTCGGACAGCGGCTCGAACACCTCGACCGGTTCGCTGCGGCCGACGACCTGCACGATGTCGAGCGCGCGGAAGGCCTCCGGGTCGCCATGGTGGCGCATGGTCTCGCCGCTGACCATCAGGACGGTGTTGTAGTATTTGTTGGCGCCCTCCAGCCGCGAGGCCAGATTCACCGTGTCGCCCATCACCGTGTAGTTGAAGCGGCGGGGGGAGCCGATGTTGCCGATCAGCGCCGGGCCGGTGGCGATGCCGATGCGGTTGGAGCCGCGCCCGCTGGCCGTCGCCAGCAGGGTCGGGTCGTCCGCCATCGCCTGACGCATCGCCAGGGCGGCCGCCACCGCGGCGCGGGCATGGTTGTCGATGGCATAAGGGGCGCCGAACACCGCCAGAACGGCGTCGCCGATGTATTTGTCGACGAAGCCGCCATGCGCCTCGATGATGTCGGTCATCACGGTGAAATAGCGGTTCAGCACGGCGACAAGGGCTTCCGGCTCCATCCCCTCCGACATCTTGGTGAAGCCGGCGATGTCGCAGAACAGGATCGACAGGTCGCGCTCCTCACCGCCCAGGCTGGGCGACTGGCCCGACGCGATCATATCGTCGATCAGCGACCCCGGCAGATAGAGCTTGAAGGCGTTGCGGATGTGCCGCTGGTCGCGGTCCAGAACGGCGAAGCGCAGACCCAGCGCCAGCGGGAAGACCAGCAGCGCCGCCAGCGCCGCCTGCAGATAGGGCAGGACCAGCCCGCCCTGGAAGGCCTCCACCGCCACGCCGCTCCACCCAGCCAGCAGAAGGAGCAGGCCGAATGCCGCCACCGGCGGCCGGGTCGCCAGCGTCACCACGGCGGCCAGCCCGGCCAGCAGTAGGACCAGCGCCGCGGCAGCCGGCCGGCCGGTCTCCGCCAGCGCATCGTGCGCCATCAGGTTGGAGATGGCGGCGGCATGGATGTAGACGCCGGGAATGCTGTCGCGGATGCGGCCGGCGACATACAACTCGCTCATCACTGGCAGGGCGCAGCGTTCGGGAAGATTCATCCCCTCCGGCTTGGTGACCCAGCGGTTGGAGGAGAGCTTGCGGTCCTCCACGTCAAGCACCGTGCCGACCATCACCGCCTTGCCCTTGAAGTGGCTGGCGAAAAATTCGGTCTTGCCGGCCTCGGCGCAGGCGTACAGGTCGGCCAGCGAATAGGTCGGGATGGCGCCGGGCGCGGTCGCATGGTTGACCAGCAGCCGGTTGCCCTCCCCGCCCGGAATCCGGTAGCCGGCCAGGGTGGCGGAGCCGTCGGCTCCCCATTCCAGCGGCGCCCTCAGCGCCCGCGACGCCACCTCCACCGCCATGCCCGGCTCGGCCTTCGGCTTGCCGTCGGGACCGGCCACGGTCAGCGTCAGCGGCACACGGCGCAGCACGCCGTCGGCATCCTCGACCAGATTGACCGAGCGGACGTTGTTGACCCCGGCGGCGATCATATAGCCGCGGTAGGGCATCAGCGGATCGCTCTGATGCTGCACCTTGGCCAGCACCAGCCGCCCCTCCTTGCCGCCGCGGCGCAGGGTCAGCAGGTAATCGCGCTCGAATCCGGGGATCAGCGTCTCGACCGAGGTCGGGTGGACGAGGTCGAGGCCAATGGCCGCCGCCCCGCCGTCCAGCATAGCGCCAAGCACGGTGCCCAGCCGCGGCCCCCACAGCGCCTGCGGCGTGCCGGCGAAGGGCGGGCGGCGGTAGGTCTCCTCGTCGATGCCGACCACCACCACCGGCGACGGGTCGGGCGCCGGCCGGGAGCCATGCAACCGCTCCCGCAGCCAATAGAGGCTGTCGATCGACGGTCCCTGCAACGAGGACGAGGCGGCCAGCACCAGAAGTGATGCCACGACCGGCGCCACCGCGCCGAGCAGGACCAGCCGGACGCGCCGGGGCAGCCTCATCCTATTCAACGGTCGTGCCCGCCGCTCAGAAGCGGATCAGGCGGCCGAGCGCCGGACCGCCGCCGGCCGCGGCCTTCTCGTCGATCTTCACGATGAAGGACTTCTGCCCGGCGGAAACCTTGTAGAGGCCGCCCGCCTCCAGCCCGCTGCCCTTCTTGGCGGTGTCCAGCGTGGTGCCGGGGACATTGACCGTGGTCAGCGCGATGCCCTGCACGTCCAGCCGGTCGATGGTGACCGGGCCGGGAGCCGACAGGATCAGCACCGGATGGGTCTTGAACAGGGTCAGGTCCGGCTTCGGCAGCGGCGCCTTCATGCCCGGCAGGGCGATGGGCGCGCTGCGGAAGACGGTCACCCCCGCCTTGCCCGCCTCGTTGGAGGCCAGCAGCAGCTTGCCGCCGTCGCAGGGCAGCGTGTGGCGGTCGATGCTGCCGCCCTCCACCGCCGACTCGCGGGCGCCGACCGTCACCGAACCGCCGGTGATCGTCTCGTTCACGCAGGATTCCAGATAGCTCAGCGTCAGCGTCTGCCCGGCCTTCAGCGCCACGCTTCGGCCGGCCGCCAGATAATCCATCGGCTGCACGCCGTCGACGCCATCCGACACATCCTCAACCAATGCGGTGGGAGTGCCTGCGGCCGGTGCCGGATCGGCGGCGAGCGCCAGCGGCGACGCAGCCAGCAGAAGCAGGGACCCTGCGGCGATGGCGCGGCCGGGCATCCGAAGGACAGGCATCTGGAACGCGACGGACATGGAAAACGGCCTCCCGGTCAGTGCAGGGGGATTTACCCCATGCGGACGGTTTCAATACGGCTCCGTACCCTTTAGCGAAGTTACCGAGTTACTTCAAATCCAATACGTCGCCGGCAGCCAGGGTCACAGCGATAGCGCCAGTAAAGACCGACCGTCCAGGTGACACAGGATTGTCAAGGAAGTGAAATAAACCCGCCACACCGGCGTCATGACCACAGGCTAATATACACGTCCGGCGCGTGGTGGCCCTGCGGGCTGTGGCGGACAGACCGGACATCATTGGAGCGTCGCGACCGAACATGGGCACCGAACACATCGTCCGCTCCTTCGCGCAGGAATTGCAGCGCCTGTCCAACCTCATCACCCAGATGGGCGGCGTGGCGGAGGCGCAGGTCGAAGCGGCGGTGAAGGCGGTGACCCGCCGCGACGTCGGGCTCGCCTCGCAGGTGATGCAGGCCGATGCCCGGCTCGACGCCTACGAACGCGACATCGACGCCGAGGCGGTGCGGCTGCTGGCCCTGCGCCAGCCGATGGCGCAGGACCTGCGCGAGATCGTCTCCGCCCTGAAGGTCTCCGCCGACCTGGAGCGGATCGGCGACTATGCCGCCAACATCGCCAAGCGGTCGCTGGCGCTGGCCCAGGTGCCGGTGGTGCGGCCGGCGGCCGGCATCCCGCGCATGGGCCGGCTGGTCGAGGCGATCCTGAAGGAGGTGCTCGACGCCTACATCGAGCGCGACGTCGACAAGGCCATCGCCGCCTGGGAACGCGACGAGGAACTGGACGACCTCTACACCAGCCTGTTCCGCGAGGTCCTGACCTATATGATGGAGGATCCGCGCAACATCACGCCCTGCACGCATCTGCTGTTCATGGCGAAGAATCTGGAGCGCATCGGCGACCACGCCACCAACATCGCCGAGATCATCCATTTCCTGGTGGTCGGCTCGCCGCTGACCGTGCTGCGCCCGAAGAACGACGGCAGCAGCTTCGCCGTGGTGTCCCCCGCCGCTTCGGACATCGACCTGCCGCTCCCACCCGACGAAGACGCCGGTCCGGCCGACGCAGGCTGAAGTCCGGTTGCCACCAGCGCCCTCTCCCGCCCCGGGAGAGGGAGACCCCGCGCCCTCAGCTTTTCTGCCCATCCGCCTGCGACGGATTCGCCCACGCAAGGCCCGCGCAGGGGAGATACCGCCACCGTGCGGGGCTTTTCCGTTTGCATGCGGCGCGGGTGTCGGGTATTAGCCCGCCCCGTGTGCCCGACATTCGCCGCGGCATCCCTGTCCCTGCCTGCAACGAGACACGCTGGTCATGCCCGCCGACGCACTGAGCTCCGCCCTGCTTCCCGCCGGACTGCACGACGTGCTGCCGTCCGAAGCGGCGCATGAGGCGGCCGCCGTCGAACGCCTGCTGGCGGAATTCGCCGCGCAGGGTTACCGCCGCGTCGATCCGCCCCTGGTGGAGTTCGAAGAGAATCTGCTCTCCGGCCCCGGCGCGGCGATGTCCAAGCAGACCTTCCGGCTGATGGACCCGCATTCGCAGCGCATGATGGCGGTCCGCGCCGACATCACCCCGCAGATCGCCCGCATCGCCACCTCCCGCCTGAAGAACGAGGCCCGGCCGCTGCGCCTGTGCTACGCCGGGCAGGTGCTGCGGGTGAAGGGATCGCAGTTGCGCCCCGAACGCCAGTTCACCCAGGTCGGCGTCGAGCTGATCGGCGCGCTGGAGGCAGAGGCCGACGCCGAGGTCGTCCTGCTGGCCGTCCAGGCGCTGACCGCCATCGGCGTGCCGCACCTGTCGGTCGACCTCTGCGTGCCGACCATGGTCTCGCGCATCTGCGCCGGGCTGGGTCTGGGCGAGGATGAAATCCGCCAACTGCGCGCCGCGCTCGACCGCAAGGACTCCGCCGCGGTGGCCGCGGTCGGCGGCCCGGCGGCCAAGCTGCTCGAAACGCTGATGAGCGCCTCCGGTCCCGCCGACCGCGCCATGCAGGCGCTGGCCGCCCTGCCGCTGCCGGAGGGCGCCGAGAAGGACCGCCGCCGGCTGACCGACACGCTGGCCCTGCTGCGCGCGGCGATGCCCGATCTGACGGTGACCATCGATCTGGTGGAGCATCGCGGCTTCGAATACCAGACCGGCCTCAGCTTCACCCTGTTCTCCCGCGCCGCGGGGGAGTTGGGCCAGGGCGGACGCTACCGCGCCGGCGCCCAGGGCGAGGACCGCGGGGAGCCGGCGACCGGCTTCACGCTCTACATGGACACGCTTCTGCGCGCGGTTCCGGCGGCCAAGGCCCCTGGCCGGGTGTATGTGCCGCATGGCAGCGGTTGGGAGACGGCGCGCAGGCTGCGGGCCGACGGATGGGTGACGGTCGCCGGGCTCGCCCCGGTGGCCGATGCGGCCGCGGAAGCCAAACGGCTCCAGTGCGGCCATTGGCTGGCCGGCGGGGACGTCAAGCCGGTCGGATGACCCTGGGTTCAAGTGACTTGAGTTCAAGCGAGTTGGGTTCAGGGTGAACGGACCCCCACGCCGCGCGGATGGTACCCTGCGGTGGATCGGGCGGTTGAGCGGTTCCTTTTGAAGTTTTGCGGAGACGAGAGATGGCCAACGTTGCGGTGGTCGGCGCCCAGTGGGGCGACGAGGGCAAGGGCAAGATCGTCGACTGGCTGTCCAGCCGGGCCGATGTGGTGGTGCGCTTCCAGGGCGGTCACAACGCCGGCCACACGCTGGTGATCAACGGCGTCGAATACAAGCTGAGCCTGCTGCCCTCCGGCGTGGTGCGCCAGAGTAAGCTGTCGGTCATCGGCAACGGCGTCGTCTTCGACCCGTGGGCCTTCATCCGCGAAGTCAACGCGATCAAGGAAAAGGGCGTCTCCGTCACCCCGGAAAACCTGATCGTCGCCGAGAACGTGCCGCTGATCCTGCCGGTGCACAGCGCCCTGGACAAGGCGCGCGAAGAGGCCAAGGGCGCCGGCAAGATCGGCACCACCGGCCGCGGCATCGGCCCGGCCTATGAGGACAAGGTCGCCCGCCGCGCCATCCGCCTGTGCGACCTGACCGACGACGCCGTGCTGGTCGAGAAGGTCGACGCCCTGCTGGCCCACCACAACGCGCTGTTCCGCGCGCTGGGCGCGCCGGAGATGACCCCGGCCGACATCCTGGATCCCCTGCGCGAGATCGCGCCGCAGGTGCTGCCCTACGCCGCCGTCGTCTGGAAGCAGCTGGACGAGCTGCGCCGCGCCGGCAAGCGCATTCTGTTCGAAGGCGCCCAGGGCACGATGCTGGACATCGACCACGGCACCTACCCGTACGTCACCTCCTCCAACACGGTGGCCGGCAACGCCGCCGCCGGCAGCGGCATGGGTCCGCGCGCCGTCGGCTATGTGCTGGGCATCTGCAAGGCCTACACCACCCGCGTCGGCTCCGGCCCCTTCCCGACCGAACTGCTGGACGACATCGGCGAGCTGATCGGTCAGAAGGGCAAGGAGTTCGGCGTCGTCACCGGGCGCAAGCGCCGCTGCGGCTGGTTCGACGCCGTCATGGTCCGTCAGGCGGTCAAGACCGGCGGCATCGACGGCATCGCCCTGACCAAGCTGGACGTGCTGGACGGCTTCGACGAGATCAAGGTCTGCGTCGGCTACAAGCTGGACGGTAAGGAGATCGACTATTACCCGTCGAACGCCGGCTCCCAGGCCCGCGTCGAGCCGATCTATGAGACCTTCGAAGGCTGGAAGGACACCACCCGCGGCGCCCGCTCCTGGGCGGAGCTGCCGGCCCAGGCCGTCAAGTATGTCCGCCACATCGAGGAGCTGATCCAGGCCCCGGTCGCCCTGCTGTCGACCAGCCCGGAACGCGACGACACCATCCTGATGACGGACCCCTTCGCCGACTGATACGGCGGGGAGTTCCCCAGCAAAAAGGGCCGGCGCTTCGCCGGCCCTTTTCCGTTTCGGAGAACGTAATACAATCAAGGACTTCTCCGGCCGTCATTCCCGCGAAGGCGGGAATCCGGCCGGCTCAGCGACGCATCAGTTGTCTGCGGCGCCAGCTCAAACCGAGCGCGTCAGCCCGCCATCGACCCGGATGTTCTGGCCGGTGATGTAGCCGGCGCCCGGCGAGGCCAGGAAGGCCACCGTCGCCGCGATCTCGTCGCTGCTGCCGTAGCGCTGCATCGGCACGCTCTGGCGCCGCTCCTCGGTCCCGGGCAGGCTGTCGATCCATCCCGGCAGGACATTGTTCATCCGCACATTCTCCGCCGCATACTGGTCGGCGAAGATCTTGGTGTAGGCGGCCAGCCCCGCCCGCGCGACGGCGGAGGTCGGGAACATGGCGCTCGGCTCGAACGCCCAGGCGGTGGAGATGTTGACGATGGAGCCCGCCTTCTGAGCCACCATGATCGGCGCCACCAGCCGGACCGCCCGCACGACGTTGAGGAAATAGACCTCGATCCCACGGTGCCAGTCCTCGTCGCTGATCTCCAGCAGCGGACCGCGCGGCCCATGGCCGGCGCTGTTGACCAGCGCGTCGATGCGCCCCCAGCGCTGCATGGCGGCATCGACCAGCCGCTTCAGGTCGTCGTTGGACTGGTTCGACCCGGTGACCCCGATGCCGCCCAACTCATCGGCCAGCGCCTCGCCCTTGCCGGAGGAGGACAGGATCGCGACCTCGAACCCGTCGGCCGCCAGCCGGCGCGCGGACGCCGCTCCCATGCCGCTGCCCCCGGCCGTGATGACGGCCACCTTCACCTCGGACATCCCTATCCCTCCCTGACAAATGGTTGGCCCAACCATACGGGAGGGCTGCCCGCCGCCTCAAATGCGATTTCAGCGGGGCGGCTGGCGGGACGGTCAGATGTCGAAATTGGCGGCGATGCTGCCGGTCGACTGGCGGTGGCGCAGGGCGTCGGCCAGCGTGCGGTTGTCGAGCACGGAGGCGGTGGCGTCGCGGACCTGCAGCATCAGCCAGCGGACCGAGCAGGTTTCCGTATCAATGCAGTCCTCGCACGGCTTGAAGGATCCCTTGCTGGCGCAGGGGAGCGGGGCGAGATGGCCGTCGATCAGGCGAATCACCTCGCCGAAAGTGATCTGTGCGGCGGGGCGGGCGAGCCGATAGCCGCCGCTCTTGCCGCGCTTGGCAAACAGGATGCCTTCCTTGCGCAGCTCGACCAGAATCGCTTCCAGGAATTTGCGCGGGATGTTCTCGCGCTCCGCGATGTCGGCGATCAGGATCAGGTCGCCGGTGTCCTTCTCCGCCAGCATGATGAGGGCACGCAACGCATATTTGGCTTTCTGCGACAGCATTCCGGCGGAATCCGTTTATTGCGGCGGCGGATGGTTGATCCACCCCCGATCTAAAGCTTCGGTGGTTAACATTTCGTACCGGCCCGGTATTCCACCCAAAGGCGTGTTCCCGCCGGACGCCCGGACCTTAGCCAGTTTCGCCGCCCATTGCGACCGGCTTTGCGCGAATGGTTTGCGGCATCCGGCGCGGGCGCGTTAAGATCCCTCGGCCCACAGGGTCATTCCGCCATTTTTCCGCAGAGCCGAAGGTCAGGACATGCAGTACGCCATCGTTCCGGTCACCCCGTTCCAGCAGAACTGCACGGTGCTCTGGTGCCCCGAGACGATGAAGGGCGCCGCCATCGATCCCGGCGGCGACCTGGACCGCATCCTGGCGGCGGTGAAGGCGAAGGGCGTGACGCTGGAGAAGATCCTGGTCACCCACGGCCACATCGACCATGCCGGCGCCGTCGCCGATCTGGCCGACAAGCTGTCGCTGCCGATCGAGGGGCCGCACCGCGACGACCAGTTCTGGATCGACGGCATGCCGATGCAAAGCCAGATGTTCGGTTTCCCGCCCGTCCGCTCCTTCACGCCCGACCGCTGGCTGGAGGAAGGCGACACGGTGACCGTCGGCAACCAGACGCTGGAGGTCCGCCACTGCCCCGGCCACACCCCCGGCCACGTCGTGTTCGTCCACCGGCCGTCGAAGCTGGCCATCGTCGGCGACGTGCTGTTCCAGGGCTCGATCGGCCGCACCGATTTCCCCAAGGGCAATTACGCCGACCTCATCGCCTCGATCCGCGACAAGCTGTTCCCCTACGGCGACGACATCGCCTTCATCCCCGGCCACGGGCCGATGTCGAATTTCGGCGAAGAGCGGCTCTACAATCCGTTTTTGAACGATTGAAGCTCAGGTTGGCGCGGCGTTAGACCCCCACCTATCCTCCCCCGCTCTCAGCGGACCTATGGTCCGCCTGCCGCGTCAGCACAAAGCATAGCTTTGTGCGAGAGCTGGGCGGGGGAGGGACTACTGCTCTCTCCCGAACAAGCACTTGCCCCCTCCCCCGCCCAGCGGGGGAGGGATGGGGTGGGGGCAAACCGCCCCAACCACTCCCCTCAATCCACCATCGGCTCGTCGCCCAGCAGAAGGTCGATGCGGCGGCGCAGGCTGATCAATTCGCGGCGCTGCATGTCGTCGACATAGGCGCGGTGCTCGCGCGGATCGCCCAGACGGGCGGTCGCGCGGCGCAGCGCGTCGAGGAAGCGGCCGACCGCCGACATGGTGCGCAGCGACGGTTCCTTGGCGGCGTCCTTGCGGCTGCGGGCGGCCTGGACGGTGCCGTCGCCGGCCTTCACCTGCTCCCACAGCGCCATCTGCTCGTCCAGATCCTTGATCCAGGCGATCTCGATCAGGGTGGAGCGCGAGACGTCGTGGTGGGCGGCGGCATATTCCTGCTTGATCGTCTCCGGCAGGCTGTTCAGCCGCAGGGTGTGGCTGACGTTGCTCTGGCTCTTGCCGATGATGCGGCCGAGCTGTTCCTGGGTGTAGCCGAAGCGGTCGATCAGGCGGGACAGCGCCTCCGCCAGCTCCAGCGCGTCCAGATCGACGCGCTGCACATTCTCCACCAGGGTCAGTTCGTCCGGATTGCCGGAGGTGACCAGCGCGTAGATGGTCGCCAGCCCCAGCATCTCGTGCGCACGCAGCCGCCGTTCGCCGGCGACCAGCCGATGGCCGCCCACGACCTCCTGCACCAGGATCGGCTGCTTCAGCCCGTAATGCGCAATCGAGTCGGCCAGACTCTGCATCTCTTGCGGGTCGAAATGGCGGCGCGGCATGCTTGGATTGCGCATCACCCGTACGACGTCGAGTTCCAACAGCCGGGGCGGCTTGCCGGTATCGTCGAACAGATCCGAATGATCGGGTGCGAGCGTCGGCATGTCGTATCCAGGTTCCCTGTTCACCATTCCTTCCGGCTTCGCAACCGTGCCCCGTCCATTGCGGCGCTGTCAACGGCGCAGTGAGAAGAAAAGGGGAACAGGGAATTGTGGCTTCGCCGTCGCCGGCCAAGTCATCCCATCACGCCGCCTTGATGTCGGCCAGGAAACGTTCGATCTCCGCCCGGAGATGTCCGGCCTGCCGCGTCAGATCCTGAGACGAGGTCAGCACCTCTTCGGCGACCGTCTTGGTCGTATCGGCGGACCGCGCCACGCCGTCGATGATCGCGGTTACCGATTGCGTCGCCTTCGCGGCCTGTTCGGCGTTGGCGGCGATGTCCATCGTTGCGGTGCCCTGCTCATCGATGGCGTTGGCGACGATGCCGGAGATGCGGCCCATATCCTCGATGACACGGGCGATCTCGCCGATGGAGGCGGCGGCTCCGTCCGTCACCGACTGCATCGTGCCGATCTGGCTGCCGATCTCGTCGGTGGCCTTGGCGGTCTGGGAGGCCAGATGCTTGACCTCGTTGGCGACGACGGCAAAGCCTTTGCCCGCTTCCCCCGCCCGCGCCGCTTCGATGGTGGCGTTCAGTGCCAGAAGGTTGGTCTGCGCCGCGATGTCGTGGATCAGTTGAACGACGGTGCCGATGCGACCGGCGGTCTCCACCACCACGCGCATGGTTTCGCCCGCCTGCGCGGCGGCGCCGATGGCGGCCTGGGTGATGCGGCCCGATTCCTCTATGTGACGACCGATGTCGCCGATGGAGGCGCGCAGCTGGTTGGCGGCCGACGCCACCGTGCCGACGTTGCTCGCCGTCTGATCGGCCGCCGCGGCGACGCTGGTCGCCTCGTGCAGTGTCCGGTCGGCGCCGTCGCTCATCGACCTGGCCGTCGTCTCCAGCCCGCCGGCGGCGCTGGCCACCGCGCGGACGATACCGCCGACGCGGGCATCGAAGCCGTCGGTCACCTGTTCCAACTGGCGGGTCCGTTCCTCGCGCAGGGCGCGGATCCGCTCCTGCTCCATATGGAGGTCGTCGGCCTTGATCAACGCCTCCTTGAACACCTGCATGGCGCCGGCCATCCGTCCGATCTCGTCGTGGCGCTCCTGCGCCGGCACGTCGAGCCGGCGTTCGCCCTGGGCCAGACGCTGCATCGCCTCGCACATCGCCGACAGCGGACGGGTGATGCCGCGGGCGAACAGGATGCCACCGATGCAGATGACCAGCAGCAGGGCGGCCCCGGCACCGATCATCTGGTCGCGCATCGAATGGACAGGCGCCAGGATCTCGTCAACAGCCGCCTCCGCCAGCACCAGCCAGTGGACGCCGTTATGGGTCATCGGCCGGTAGGCGGTCAGTGCCGGACCGCTGCCGGCGAAGTTCGTCGCCTCCAAAACCCCGGTGTGGTCGGAATCGCCTTTGATGGTGCCCATGGCGCCGCCCTCATAGGGCGTCAGCACCGCCATTCCCTGGGCGAAGCGGGGCGTGC
Organism: Azospirillum sp. CT11-132; assembly: GCF_047302835.1. Lineage (NCBI taxonomy): Bacteria > Pseudomonadati > Pseudomonadota > Alphaproteobacteria > Rhodospirillales > Azospirillaceae > Azospirillum > Azospirillum sp. CT11-132. Next base: position 895,223 of record NZ_JBGLZA010000002.1, on the reverse strand, counting down.
TGCGCAGCTTGCCGTCCTCCCCGACCAGGAACGTATCGCCGCTGTCCCCCATGCCGCCGGTGGCGCGCATGATGCGATCCAGCCCGTTCGGCTCGATGCGGAAAACCAGGGTGGCGAGTATCTGGACTCCCCCGTTCGGCAGGTGCAACGCCACCGGAGCGGCCAAGAAGGCCGATGCTGCGCCATCGGCCGGCGCGTAGGCGCTGAAATCGACGATCCGGGCCTCATCCTGCTTGGGATCACGCTTCACCGAGTCGGCCAGGGCGGCGAGCGGACCTTCGGCCGGCTTGCCGAAATCGCCGCCTTTCGCGGCGCTATAGAGCACAGCCCCGTCCTGCGACAGCAGCAGCACGTCGGCCAACCCGCGGCGCAGCATCAGATCAGCCATCCAGGACTGCAGCCGGAGATGCGCCATGTCGTACATGGTGTTCATATCCGGCTTCTCGAGCTTGTAGCGCTCGGCCGGCGGGTTGGGGTTGTCATCGACATAGCGCTTGCGCAGCAGAGTGCCGGGGTCGCCTCGGTCGGCCTCGACTCTCCAGCCGTTGCCCAGCGCCACCGCGGCATCGCGCATTGATCGCGTGTTCGCCGTGAGGACGATGTCGCCCTCCAACCCCTCCAGATAGGACTGGACGCTGGCGGCGCGGGCGTCCGCCAGCGCCACCAACTTGTCCTGTGCCGCCGTGCGCAGCCTGTCAGTGGCCGCGGAATAGGCGAAGCTGCCAAGCAGCAGTGCCGTCAGCACCGCCGATCCGACCACGGCACCAGGGATCTTGTGACGCAGAAGCAATCTTCTCAAGGTTGTGCTCCTCCCATGCAAAGCGCCGGTTGGCCCGGCTTGACTGGCGTGACGAACAGCCGCTCCTGCCCGCCGGACATTTCCCATCCGACCGAGCCGCTGGACGTTGCGTCGCCTACGTACAATTCTATGTGCAAACCATTAACAGAATCCGTCACATCCTTTTAATCGTTTTGTTAAACGATCGTTCAAAATCCATTCGGCTGGCGCAATGAAACGTAACTCAGTAGAAAGGGTTGATGCAGAGCCGAGGAATTGATCCGGCGTCTGTTGGGAGGTCGGTCGATGTCACTTGCTGAACGCAAGCTCTTTGTCGAGCGCTGGATTCGCTCACCCCTGAAGGTCGCGTCGGTAACTCCAAGCGGTCCTGAACTGTGCCGGGCCATGGCAAAGGCCGCCGGTTGCAGTCCCACGAAGCGGGTGGTGGAGTTGGGTCCGGGCACCGGTCCGGTCACTTCGGCGCTGCTGGCCCATGGCGTCACCCCAGACAATCTGCTGATGGTGGAACTCGACCCCGCCTTCGCCGACCATCTGTCGATCCTGCACCCCAACGCCACCGTGGTGCGCGGCGACGCGACGCGGGTCCACCGCATCGTCCAGGCCCATGGCTGGGAGTCTTGCGACGCGGTGGTGTCGGGCCTGCCGCTGATCGCCATGCCGCTGTCGGTCCAGGCCCGGATCGTGCGCGGCGCCTTTTCCGTGCTGGCGCAGGACGGCGTTTTCGTGCAATTCACCTATGGTCCCTTCGCCCCGGTGAATCCGGAACTGATCCGGCGGCTGCGGCTGAAGCCGCGGCGCCATGCCTGGATCGCCCGGAACCTGCCGCCGGCGTCGGTGTGGACCTTCCGCCGGCTGCCCTGACGACGAGTCATTTTGACCGCTGACACTGTATTCGACGAAGCGCGCGCCCTGATCGACGCGCGCCGTTACCGCCCCGCCCTGCGCCTGCTGCGCGGCGATGCCCTCCCCCACGGCCTAGAGCGGCTCCATTTGCTCGGTCTGGCCCATCTCGGCCATCGCGACGCCCCGGCGGCCATCGCCTGCCTGCGCCGCGTCCTGGCCGACCGGCCGGACGATCCGGACCTGCTGTCCTCCCTGGCCCGCGCCCATCAGGCCGACAACGCCCCCTTCCCCGCCGTCCGCTGGTTCGAGCGCGCCGCCCGCGTCACACCCGGCGACGCGGCACTCACCGCGTCCCTGGCCGGAGCCCTTCGCCGCGACGCCCGCTATGGCGATGCGCTCGCCCTGGCCCGGACGGCGATCCGCGGTGGCGACACCTCGCCCGACATCCGCTACGAGGCGGCGATGGCCGCGGCCTATCTCGGCGAGGATGCGGAGTCGCTGGCCCATTTCGACGCTCTGCTCGCCGACGATCCCGAACATGCCGCCGCGTGGTTCGGCAGCCACGCCCAGGCTCTGCACCATCATGGCCCCGAGGAAGCGCTACGCCGCCTGCGCCGCGCCACCCGCTGCGGCGGCGCCAACGGCAAATATTGGGGTTATCTCGCCGCCACCCTCCGGCTGCTCGGCCGCACCGCAGAGGCCGATGCCGTCGAAGCTGCCGAGATCGGCGACAACCCGAAGCGCCGGCCGCTGCCCGACGGCGCCAGGGCGCTGCTGCCGAAGCTCTCCTCCGACTTCCGCCTGTTCGGCAACAGCGGCCGGCTGCTGCGCCACGCGCTGGCCTGCGCTACGACTTCGGGTCTGGTTCTTGAGTTCGGCGTGCGGCGCGGCACCTCGCTCAACCACATCGCCGACGTGGCTGGGCAGGAGGTCCACGGCTTCGATTCGTTCGAGGGACTGCCGGAGGGCTGGGTGAACTCCCCCCGCGGCGTGCTGACCACCGGCCGCCAGCTGCCGCCGGTGCGCGACAACGCCCGGCTGCATGTGGGATGGTTCGAGGACAGCCTGCCGCCGTTTCTGACGGCTCATCGGGGGCCGGTGCGCTTCGTCAATGTCGACAGCGACATCTACGCCTCGGCTCGCACCGTGCTGACCGCTCTGGCCGACCGGGTGCGGCCGGGGACCGTCATCGTGTTCGACGAGTATATCGGCAACCGCAGCTGGCGCGACGACGAGTACCGGGCGTTCCAGGAATTCGCCGCGGAGAATGCCGTCCAGTACGAGTATTTCGCGGCCAGCCCCTACACAAAGCAGGTGGCGGTGCGGGTGCTGGGGATCGGCACCTGAGCAAGGGCTGCGGCGGAGGGGATGGTACCCCTCCGCCGCAAATATCAACTCACCCCGCCGCCTTCACCTGACGACGACGCGCATGCAGGACAGGCTCGGTGTAGCCGTTCGGCTGGACGCGGCCCTTGAACACCAGATCGCACGCCGCCTGGAAGGCGATGCTGCCGTCGAAGTTGCCGGCCATCGGCTTGTACAGCGGGTCGCCGGCATTCTGCTTGTCGACGACGGCGGCCATGCGCTTCATGACCTCCATCACCTGGGCCTCGGTGCAGATGCCGTGGTGCAGCCAGTTGGCGATGTGCTGGCTGGAGATGCGCAGGGTGGCGCGGTCTTCCATCAGCCCGACGTCATGGATGTCCGGCACCTTGGAGCAGCCGACGCCCTGGTCGATCCAGCGCACCACATAGCCGAGGATGCCCTGGGCGTTGTTCTCCAGCTCCTGCCGGATCTCATCCTCCGACCAGTTGGGGCGGTCGGCGAGCGGGATGGTCAGGATGTCGGACAGGGCGGCGGCCTGCCGCTTGGCCAGCTGGTCCTGGACCTCGGCCACATTCACGGCGTGATAGTGGGTGGCGTGCAGGGTGGCGGCGGTCGGCGACGGCACCCAGGCGGTGTTGGCGCCGGCCTTCGGATGGCCGATCTTAGCGACCAGCATGTCGGCCATCAGGTCGGGCATCGCCCACATGCCCTTGCCGATCTGGGCGCGGCCCTTCAGCCCGGCGCGCAGGCCGACATCGACATTGTTGTCCTCATAGGCCGAGATCCACTTGGTGGCCTTCATCGCCGCCTTGCGGACGACCGGGCCGGCCTCCATCGAGGTGTGGATCTCGTCGCCGGTGCGGTCGAGGAAGCCGGTGTTGATGAACACCACGCGGTCCTTGGCGGCGCGGATGCACTCCTTGAGGTTGACGCTGGTGCGGCGCTCCTCGTCCATGATGCCGACCTTGAGGGTGTTGCGGGCCATGCCCAGCAGGTCCTCGACGCGGCCGAACAGCTCGTCGGCGAAGGCGACCTCTTCCGGCCCGTGCATCTTCGGCTTCACGATGTAGACCGAGCCGGCGCGGCTGTTGCGCAACCCGCCCTGCGCCTTCAGATCGTGCAGGGCGATCAGCGAGGTGAAGACGCCGTCGAGGATGCCTTCCGGCGCCTCGCTGCCGTCGGACAGCTTGACCATGTCGATGGTCATCAGGTGGCCGACGTTGCGGACCAGCAGCAGGCTGCGGCCATGCAGGGTGACGCTGCCGGTCGGCGTGGTGTAGACGCGATCCGGGTTCAGCTTGCGGACGATGGTCTTGTCGCCCTTGGGGAAGCTGGCCTCCAGCGTGCCCTTCATCAGGCCCAGCCAGTTGCGGTAGGCGACGACCTTGTCCTCCGCATCCACGGCGGCGACGGAATCCTCGCAGTCCTGGATGGTCGACAGCGCCGCTTCCAGCACGACGTCGGCGACGCCGGCCGCGTCGTCCTTGCCGATCACGCTGTTGCGGTCGATGCGGATTTCGATGTGGGTGCCGTTCTGGACCAGCAGCACGGCCGACGGCGCCGAAGCCTCGCCCTGCCAGCCGACGAAGGCGGCCTTGTCCTTAAGACCGGTCTTGCCGCCGCTCTTCAGCGTCACCGCCAGCGTGTCGCCCTCGACCGCATAGCCGGTGGCGTCGGCATGGCTGCCCTCGGCCAGCGGAACGCTGTCGTCCAGGAACTTGCGCGCCCAGGCGATCACCTGCGCGCCGCGGGCGGCGTCATAGCCGCCGGCCGCCGGGGTGCCGGGAATGGCATCGGTGCCGTACAGCGCGTCGTACAGGCTGCCCCAGCGCGCGTTGGCGGCGTTCAGGGCATAGCGGGCGTTGGTGATCGGCACCACCAGCTGCGGCCCGGCGAGATAGGCGATTTCCGGATCGACATTGCCGGTGCCGACGGCGAAGTCGCCGCCCTCCGGCACCAGATAGCCGATCTCGCGCAGGAAGGACTCGTATTCGGCCTGATCGAAGAGCTTGCCGCGGCGGGCGGTGTGCCACGCGTCGATCTGCGCCTGCAGGCTGTCGCGCTTGTCGAGCAGAGCCTTGTTGCGCGGCGCCAGCTCGTGCAGGAGCTGGTCGAGGCCGGTCCAGAGACGGTCGGCGTCGACACCGGTCCCCGGCAGCGCCTCGTCATTGATGAAGTCGTACAGCGGCTGGGCGATTTCGAGGCCGCCACGGCGGATCCAGTTGCTCATCTCGTTGCGTGTCCCATTCTCTTGCGCTCGGTTCGCAGACTCCTCTCCGGGAGTCTTGGTTCATCGGTTATCGCGTCTTCCGCGCGAGCCGGTCAACACAATGTCGCACCGCAGCGTATGGAGAAATGGTAGCAGGCGGCCTATCACGGTCAGGCCAGCAGATTCAGCGCCGCGGCCGGCTGAACCGCCGGATCGGCGGCCGATGGCAGGACCGGCGTCTCCGCGCTCTCCGCATCGCCGCCGCCGAGCAATCCGGCCACGGCAAGGGCGTCACTGGACCCGAACGCCGCGGCGCGCAGGGCGTTGACCTCCTTCTGGGCGGCGTCGACCATCTTGTCGTCGGCCTTAAAGCCCTCCCGCCGCTCGCGCCGACGCTTCTCGGATTCGTCCAGCATGTTGGCGGCCTTCGCCTCGCCGATGATGCGCTTGGACGTGGCGAGCACCCCCTCCACCCGTTGGCCGAAGGCGTCGGCCTCGCGATAGCGCGACATCTTCATGGCGTTGTCGGCCATCAACTGCTGGATCATCGCGCTACGGCCGCCGGTCCCGGCCGTCGTGGCGGAAGCCGGGTCGGACCCGCCCAGCCCGCCCCCGTCCAAGCCGGACAGCACATCCTCCACCAGCCGGGCGATGTCGTCGGGCAGCTTGCCGTCCTGCCCCGCGACCCCGCCTGCGGAGTCCGCCTCCGCTCCGGCATCCGCAGCCATCAGATCGGCGGCACTTTCCGCCGATGCCCCCTCCCCCGTCGAAATGCCGATGGTCAGCGTCACCTCGGTCTGCTGCAGGGTCAGGCTGGTGGTGCTGCGGGTGATCGTCGTCTCCGACGACAGCATCGAGCCGCCGGTGGCGGTGGCGGCATCACCGGGAAGCCCCATCTCGGCCGCGGCCTTGATGCCGGCACCATACTCCTTGGCGGCACGCCCGGCCTCGCGCGCCAGCAGCGCCGCCTCCCGTGCCAAGGCGGCCAGCTTCTGCGGATCGCCCTGGGCGAAGCGCATCGCCAGCTTCAGTTCCTCGATCCTGCGTTCGACCTGTTCCAGCCGGGCGGCGGCCGACGCCTTGGACCCGCCGACCCGCTTCGCCTCCTCCAGGGCCGCCTGGGCGGAGGCATGGTCGCTCTGCCACTTGGCGGAGGGCTGGGTCAGCGCCTGCGCCCGCTCGGCCTTCTGGGCGAGCTGCCCCTGGGCGTCCTTCGCCTGAAGGTCCTTTTCCCAAGGCTTCTTCGCCTGTTGAAGCCGAAAAAGTCCGGCCTGTCCGTCGGCCACCACGCTGAAGACGCTCATGCCGCCACCCTCCGGCCGGGTCGCACCAGGATACTCCCGGCAAAGTTTAGCACATTGGTGGTGACTGTCCATTTCGCGCAGCGGCTGCGTGGAACCCCGAAGGCTTGGCTGGTGTTTCCCTCCCGACACCCGATTCCGCAACGGGCGGTTTGATGCCGCAGGCGCGGAGCCGCGGAATACCGGAATCCCCGAGGAGGAAAGACAAGATGCCGAACCGCGACATGACCGGCACCGGCGGACCGAACCCGACCGGCTCCACCACCGGAAGTTCCACCGCTGGAAGTTCGACCGCCGGCAGCTCCACCATCGGCAACAGCACGTCCGGTGGACGCAGCGGCGTCGAGGATATCAAGAAGACCGTCAACCGCGCCGCCGACGACGCGATGGCCACCGGACGGGAGACGCTGGGCAATGCCCAGGGCCGCATCCGCTCGCTGCTGGAACAGCAGACCGGCCGCGCCGCCGACCAGCTGGGCGGGGTCGCCAACGCCCTGCACAAGGCTGCCGAGCAGTTGAACGAGGAGAATGGCGGCGTGGTCGCCGATTACGCCGAGCAGGCGGCCAGCCGCGTCGAGCGGGTCGCCGACATGCTGCGCGACGCGAATGTCGACGACATCGTCGGCGAGGTCGAGGGCTTCGCCCGCCGCCAACCCGAGGTGTTCATCGGTGCCGCCTTCGCCGTCGGCTTCCTCGCCGCGCGCTTCATCAAGAGCTCCGGCGAGCGGCGCATGCACCGCGCCTCGACCTCGCTGCGCGGCAACACCCATCCGTCGCAGTCCGTGCGCACCGCGCGTGGCTCGGCCTACGACACCGGCCGCGATATGAACCGCGATATGGGACGCGGTTCCAGCCCGAGCCGCGGCATGGCCGGTGGCATCGCCGAGTCCGTCAGCCGCAGCACGCCGTCGCACAGCGCCGACACGCCGACGACCGGGTCCTCCGCCGTCAACACCGGCAGTCTGGCCGGCCGCATGGAGTCGGAGCGCGCTTCGGAGCGTCTGGGTGAGCCGAAGCCGGCCGCCGGCCGCATCGGCATGCCTCTCTCCACCGCCCCGGCCTCCGTCACCGGCCGCGGCACCGGGTCCACGCCCGAAACGGCGCTCGGCACCAGCACTGTCGGCACTCCCGGCGGCACGACCGGCAGCGCCGGCAGCGCCATGAACTCCGGCGCCACCGGCGTCGGCGGCACCGGCAACACCACCGGCACCAGCGGGACCCAGGGCGGGGCTGCCGGGACCACCTCCTCCACCTCCAAGCCGCAGGGACAGCGTCCATGAGCGCCGCCGAGAACCGCTATGACGAGCCGCGGGATCCGCGGCAGGACCGGCCGCTCGCCGGCCTGTTCGCCGATCTCGCCCGCGAATCCGCCAACCTTGCCCGATCCGAGATCGCGTTGGCGAAGGCCGAGCTGACCGACAAGGCCACCGAGGCCGCCGGCGGCGTGGCCTTCATCGCCGTCGGCGGACTGATCGCCTTCGCCGGCGTTCTGGTCCTGCTTGCCTCCGCGGTTCTCGGCCTGTCCAACGTCCTGGCTCCGTGGCTGTCCGCGCTGATCGTCGGCGTGGTGGTTCTGTTGGTCGGCGGCATCCTTGCCTATGTCGGCAAGAACCGGCTGAGCCCCGCCAACCTCCGCCCCCGCCGCACGATCAACACGCTGGACGAGGACAAGCGTTGGGCCAAGTCCCAGCTTGCCCGCTGAGGGGCCGGCCGATGACGGACGACGTTCGTAAATCCGAAGCCGGGCCGCAGGATCTCGACGCCCTGGAGGGCGACATCCGCGCCAGCCGCGCGCGCATCGGCGGCACCGTCGAGGCGCTGCGCGACCGCAGCTCCCGTCTGCGCGACAGACTGACGCGGTGGTCTCCCCAATCCCTGATGGAGAATTCCATGAAGCACACCTATTCGCCGTCGCAGCAGTCCGACCGCTACGAAAGCGGCCAGACCGTCCATTACCGGCAGTCGCAGTCCCGATCGTCGGGATCGATGCTGGACAACGTGACCAGCAACCCGATCCCGCTGGCCCTGGTCGGCATCGGGCTGGGCTGGCTGGCCCTGTCCAGCACGGGCTACGACCGCCGCATTGCCCGGTCCAGCACCGTCCGCAACGCCCGCCACCGCATGGGCGACGCCGTGGACTACGCCCGCGAATCGCTGAGCGGCGCCGGCGAGAGCGTCCGCAACGCCGCCAGTTCCGCCTATGACAGCGCCTCGGGCGCGGTCGGCTCCGCCTACGACAGCGCCTCGGACAGGGTCAGCGGCATGATGGGGGGTTCGGACGGCGACCATCCAACGGGGCGCGGCGATATCCATGGCCAGCGGCAGTCCCAGTCCTATGCCAGCCGCGGCATGTCGCGCCTCTCCTCCATGGCGCCGTCGGCCGACCATCTGCGCCACCGTGCGCATGACATGTCGACCGGCTTCTGGGACCTCGTGGAGGACCATCCCATCGTCGCCGGTGCCATGGGCGTTGCACTGGGTGCGGCCATCGGCGCCGCCCTGCCGGGCACTCGCTATGAGAAGCAGTGGGTCGGCGAGTATGCCGACGAGGCGACCGAGCGGGCCAAGGCCATCGCAATGGACGCGCTGGACCGCGGCACCCGCGCCGCCCAGGCCGCTGCCGAAACGGTGGTCGAATCGGCGAAGGAAGACCTGCACGACGTCGTGTCGGAGGCCACCGACGCCGCCCGCGCGGAAGTGAAGAAGCCGGGCTGATCGCCCGTCCTTCTACGCTCACCGGACGAACCCCGCGCCACACCAGGCGCGGGGTTTTCCGCATTCAGGTCGACGCTTCCGGCCTGCGCATCGCTGTGCCGACCGTCTGCTGTCGCGCGATCGCGGCACCCTCCACAGGCGCGGTGATCTCATAATGATCGGCCTGGGTGACCTCCCGGATCAGGCGCGGGCGATAGGCGATGGCGTTGACGCCCCCGTCGTGGCGCAAACTGTCGTAGACGATGCCGGCGGCCTGCCCTGCGCGCACCTCCTCCCCGAATGCCTGGGACGCCTGGTAGCTGCCTGCCGCGTAAAGGTCGGGTCGCACGGCGCGCTGGCCCCGGATGTCCAGGAAGTCGCCATCAAGACGGGCGGTGTAGAGACGGTAGGTCAGCCGCATCTCCGGAAGCCGGCGGTAAACGGCCTCGCGCCGAAGATGATGGGCGACTTCTGCGATGGCCGTTTTCAGTGCCCACGCCCCGTACCATGCCCCAAGATCGCCACTGTTGAAGCGGCCACCGGCGGGGGCGGCGTGCAGGAAGGCGGCCATCACGACCGAAGCGTTCGGAACGCAGTAGACCCACTGGTCGCGGGGCAGGCGGGCCACGCGCTCCCGCACCAGACGGTCGTTGGTCCAACCCTCCAGTTCCATGACGGCTTCCAGATCGTCCGGATGCGTCACGCCGTCAAAGGCCGGAATGGGCGGAAACCGTGAAGGGATCAGGCGGTGTGTCGATTGCGGGATGGCAATGGAGGCTGTCACGGTTTCACACGATCACAATGTCGTCGTCGCCGTAGGGGGTGCTCGTCTCGTCCATCGAACCGGGTGGCCCAAACACCCCTCCCCGCCCGGCATCGAGGTAACGACGCACCAGCATGGGTCCGTCCATCGTGCCGTTGGTGACCAGCGCCATCGGCGGCTGACCGCCAAAGGATGGCCCATCGTGCGGGCCGGTCAACCAGTCCATCGCCGCCGACTCCGAGCCGAATAGGATCATCAGCGCCTTGTGGATGCCGAGGACGGCGGAGATGCGCAACAGCACGTCGACCGGCAAGGTCAACTCCTGACCATCGCGCGCCTTGGCGACCCAGCCGAAATAGGTCGAACGGCCGGGCGAACCCAGCACCAGCAGACGCTCGGCCTCCGTCAAACGCCAAAGGTCGGCGATGGCCAGAAAGGCCCGCAGCCCCGGCCCGCTGAGTTGCCGGCGCTTGGTCGGGGAGAACCGATCCGGCAGGAGGAGCGAAGGTCCGGCAGCGATAGGATCGGCGGCGCGGTGAGCACGAGCGGGCATGGCTGGTATCCCTTTTGTCCATAACGGGACTATATAGTCCAGATATGGACATGGTCAATCCCGCCGCCTGAACCTTCACGCAGCCTGTACAGCGCCGACAGCCGCGACACACTGCCGCACCCCATCCCTGCGCCTGCGGCTTCGCTGTAGCGTGGTGGCGGGAGCGGCGCTATAACCAAGCAGCGTTGACGGGTATTGGCAGCGCATCAGCCATGCAAACCCGCCAAACCGGCAGAAACCCTGCACTCTAATCGACAAACGCCCCTTGCCCCCCGGAGCAATCAGGACTAAATTGGTCCTGTATTCGAAACCGGGGTGAAACGGGGTGCGGGCATGATCCGGCTGAGCAAGCTGACCGACTATGCCATCGTCGTGTTGAGCGAGATGGCGCGCCAGGTCGGCACGGTCCACACCGTCGCCCATCTTGCCGACCGCACCGGCGTTCCCGCTCCCACCGTCGCCAAGCTGATGAAGACGATGACGCCGGCGGGGCTCACCACCTCGCAACGCGGCGCTGCCGGCGGTTATGCGCTGAGCCGGCCGGCCGATGCTATCTCCATCGCGGAAATCATCACGGCGCTCGATGGTCCCATCGCGCTGACCGCCTGCGTCGACGGTGCCGACAGCCAATGCGGGGTGGAGCAACTTTGCCCCATGCGCGGCGGTTGGGAAAAGGTGAACCGCGCCATTCGCGGCGCGCTGGAGGAGGTGACGCTGGCCGACATGATGGCCCCCATCACCTTCCCCGCCCCGGCGGCCGCAACGAACTCCACAGCCGCCCAGCCGGCTCGCCCTGCGCACTGAACGGCGCGCACCGAACAGCATTCTTGAGAAGGACGAGGCAAAGCCATGGCCGCCCAACCGGAAACCGTCGAGCAGGTCCGCGCCGTCACGGAACAGAAGTACAAGTACGGCTTCACGACCGACATCGAGGCCGACGTCGCGCCGAAGGGCCTGAACGAGGATATCGTCCGCTTCATCTCCGCCAAGAAGGAGGAGCCGGAGTGGCTGCTGGAATGGCGCCTGAAGGCTTTCCGCGTCTGGCAGACGATGGAGGAGCCGCAGTGGGCCGCCGTCAGCTTCCCGCCGATCGACTATCAGGACGCGCATTACTATGCCGCGCCGAAGAAGAAGGCCGGCCCGAAGTCGCTGGACGAGGTCGATCCGGAACTGCTCAAGACCTACGAGAAGCTGGGCATCCCGCTGCGTGAGCAGGAAATCCTGGCCGGCGTCGAGGGGTCGGAGGGCAAGAGCCCGGCCATCGCCGTGGACGCCGTGTTCGACAGCGTGTCGGTCGCCACCACCTTCAAGGCGAAGCTGGAGGAGATGGGCATCATCTTCTGCGCGATCTCCGAGGCCGTGCAGAAGCATCCGGAGCTGGTGAAGAAGTATCTCGGCTCGGTGGTGCCCTACACTGACAACTATTATGCGACGCTGAACTGCGCGGTCTTCACCGACGGCAGCTTCGTCTACATCCCCAAGGGCGTGCGCTGCCCGATGGAGCTGTCGACCTATTTCCGCATCAACCAGGCCAACACCGGCCAGTTCGAGCGGACGCTGATCATCGCCGACGAGGGCGCCTACGTCAGCTATCTGGAGGGCTGCACCGCCCCGAAGCGCGACGAGAACCAGCTGCATGCCGCGGTGGTCGAGCTGGTGGCGATGGACGACGCGACCATCAAGTATTCGACCGTCCAGAACTGGTACCCGGGCAACGAGGAAGGTGTCGGCGGTATCTACAACTTCGTCACCAAGCGTGGCGCCTGCCGCGGCAGGAACTCCAAGATCTCCTGGACGCAGGTGGAAACCGGTTCGGCGATCACCTGGAAATATCCGAGCTGCATCCTGCAGGGCGACAATTCGGTGGGCGAGTTCTATTCGGTCGCCATCACCAACAACTTCCAGCAGGCCGACACCGGCACCAAGATGATCCACATCGGCAAGAACACCCGCTCGACGATCGTGTCGAAGGGCATCTCGGCCGGCAAGGCGCAGCAGACCTACCGCGGGCTGGTGAAGATCCTGCCCAGGGCGGAGGGGGCGCGCAACCACACCCAGTGCGACAGCCTGCTGATCGGCGACAAGTGCGGCGCCCACACGGTCCCCTACATCGAGAGCCGCAACCGCTCCGCCCGCATCGAGCATGAGGCGACGACGGCCAAGATCAGCGAGGACCAGCTCTTCTACTGCCGCCAGCGCGGCATCTCGGAAGAGGACGCCGTGTCCCTGATCGTCAACGGCTTCTGCAAGGAGGTCCTGAAGGAACTCCCCATGGAGTTCGCCGTGGAGGCGCAGAAGCTGGTGGGCATCAGCCTGGAAGGCAGCGTGGGCTAAAGCCCCCGCCCCCAGAGGAAAACCGACAGAACGTGAAGACCGGACGGCGTGCCGGCGGCCTGAAGAAGACAACGAGGCGAAGACGATGATCGAAATCAAGAACCTGCACGCCACCGTGGACGGCAAGGAAATCCTCAAGGGCGTCGACCTGACCATCCGCCCGGGCGAGGTCCACGCCATCATGGGGCCGAACGGCGCCGGCAAGAGCACGATGTCCTACGTCCTCGCCGGCCGCGACGGCTACGAGGTCACGGATGGGTCGGTCACCTACTACGGCAAGGACCTGCTGGCGATGGAGCCGGAAGAGCGGGCGGCCGAGGGCGTCTTCCTGGCCTTCCAGTATCCGGTCGAAATCCCCGGCGTCGGCAACACCACCTTCCTGAAGACCGCGATCAACGCCATCCGCAAGCATCGCGGCGAGAAGGAGCTGGACGCCATGCAGTTCCTCAAGCTGATCCGCGCCAAGACCAAGGCGCTGGGCATGAACGACGAGATGCTGAAGCGCGCGGTCAATGTCGGCTTCTCCGGTGGTGAGAAGAAGCGCAACGAGACCCTGCAGATGGCGGTGCTGGAACCGAAATTCGCCATCCTCGACGAGACCGACAGCGGCCTCGACATCGACGCGCTGAAGATCGTCGCCGAGGGCGTCAACGCACTGCGTTCGCCGGAGCGGTCGATGCTGGTCATCACCCACTACCAGCGCCTGCTCGACTACATCGTTCCCGACTATGTCCACGTTCTGGCCGCCGGCCGCATCGTGAAGTCGGGCGGCAAGGAACTGGCGCTGGAGCTGGAAAAGAACGGCTACCGCGATTTCGGCGCGAGCGAGGCGGCGTGATGACGGTCCAACACTCCCCACTCCATCCGATGACCTACTCGACGCGGGGCGCCGATCCGGCGACGGCGCCGGCCTTCCTGGCGCCCCTCGATCAGGTGGGCGCCGGCCTGCCCGGCAGCGGCCTGTCCTGGCTGACCGAACTGCGCGCGGCCGGGCGTGAGCGCTTCGCCGCCGTCGGCCTGCCGACGATCAAGAACGAGAGCTGGCGCTACACCAACCTGCGCGACCTCGCCAAGGTCAGCTTCCAGCCGGCCGCCCCCGCCGCCGCCGCGATCGACCTGCTGCCGACCGTCCGGGGCGAGGGCCAGGACGGCCCGCGCATGGTCTTCGTCGACGGCCGCTTCCGCGCCGACCTGTCGTCGGTCGACGGGCTGCCGCCGCGTGTCGATCTGCTGAGCCTCGACGCCGCGCTGACCACCCATTCCGGCCTGCTGGCGGACCATCTCGGCCGCCTCGCCGCGGCGGACGACCGTCCGCTGGTGGCGCTGAACAGCGCCTATCTCGCCGATGGTGCGGTCCTGCACGTGCCGGCCAACGTCCAGGTCGAGCGTCCCATCGAGGTGGTCTTCGTCTCGGTCGGGTCGGAATCGCAGGCGACCACCTGCCATCCGCGCATGCTGCTGATCGCGGAGGCCGGATCGAAGGCGGTGGTGGTCGAACACCATGTCGGCCGCGGCGCCGGCACCACGCTGGCGAACCACGTCACCGAGGTGTTCGTCGGCGAAGGCGCCACCCTGCACCATTACAAGTCGCAGCGTGAGGGCGCCGGCGCCATCCACCTGTCGCACATCGCGGCGACGGTGGCGACCGGCGGCTGCTACGACAACTTCATCCTGACGACGGGTGCGAAGCTGTCGCGCAATGAGGTGGTCAGCCGCCTCGACGGCACCGACGCCCGCACCCATGTCAGCGGCGGCTATCTGGTCCGCGGCACCCAGCATGCCGACACCACCACGCTGATCGTCCACGCCCAGCCCAACGGCACCAGCCGCGAGGTCTACAAGGGCGTCATCGACGACACGGCGCGCGCGGTGTTCCAGGGCAAGATCACCGTCTGCCCGGATGCGCAGAAGACCGACGGCTATCAGCTGAACCGCGCCCTGCTGCTGTCCGACGGGGCCGAGATCGACAGCAAGCCGGAACTGGAAATCCATGCCGACGACGTGAAGTGCAGCCACGGCTGCACCGCGGGCGAGCTGGACGACGACGCGCTGTTCTACCTGCGCGCCCGCGGCATCGACCGCGACACCGCCCAGGGCCTGCTGATCGGCGCGTTCCTGTCGGAATCCTTTGAGGAGATCGCCGAGGAGTCGATCCGCGACGCCTTCCAGGAAATCGTGGCCGGCTGGCTGGAGGAGCAGAAGTAACCATGTCCGATGCCATCCTGAACCAAGCCTACGACGTGCAGCGGGTGCGGGAGGATTTCCCGATCCTCGCCCGCAGCGTCCACGCCAGGAAGGGAAAGCCCGGCAAGCCGCTGGTCTATCTGGACAGCGGGGCATCCGCCCAGAAGCCGCGTCAGGTCATCCAGGCCATGACCCGCTTCCTGGAGGAGGACTATTCCAACATCCACCGCGGCGTTCATTTCCTGTCGCAGACCGCGACCGACCAGTTCGAGGCGGTGCGCACCAAGGTCGCGCGCTTCCTGAACGCGCCCAACGACCGCTGCATCGTCTTTACCCGCAGCTCGACCGAGGCGATCAACCTCGTGGCCGCCAGCTATGGCCGCACCTTCCTGAACGAAGGCGACGAGGTCATCCTGTCGATCATGGAGCACCACGCGAACATCGTTCCGTGGCAGCTGCTCCAGGCCGAGAAGAAGATCGTCATCAAGGTCGTGCCCTGCGACGAGGACGGCGTCCTCGACATGGACGCCTACAAGGACCTGCTGTCCGACCGCACGAAGCTGGTGGCGATCACCCACTGCTCCAACGTTCTCGGCACCGTCACCCCGGCCAAGGCCATCGCCAGGCTGGCGCATGAGCGCGGCGTGCCTGTCCTGTTCGACGGCAGCCAGGCGGTGGTGCACGGCACGGTCGACGTGCAGGACATCGACGCCGATTTCTACGTCTTCACCGCGCACAAGCTCTATGGACCGACCGGCCTCGGCGTGCTGTACGGCAAGTACGACCTGCTGAAGAAGATGCCTCCCTACCAGGGCGGCGGCGACATGATCGAGAGCGTCACCTTCGAAGGCACCACCTTCAAGGCGCCGCCCTCGCGCTTCGAGGCCGGCACGCCACCGATCACCGAGGTCATCGGCCTGGGCGCCGCCATCGACTATGTAGAGGCTCTCGGCCGCGACGCCATCGCCGCGCACGAGCACGATCTGCTGCAATACGCGACGCAGCAGTTGTCGCAGATCGACGGCCTGCGGATCGTCGGCACCGCGCCCGGCAAGGGACCGATCATCTCCTTCGCACTGGAGGGCGTGCACCCGCACGATGTCGGCACCATCGTCGACCAGTATGGCGTCGCCGTGCGGGTCGGCCGCCATTGCGCCGAGCCGCTGGCCGAGCGGTTCGGCGTCGGACCGACCGTCCGCGCCTCTTTCGGCCTGTACAACACGCGGGAGGAAGCCGACGCCCTCGTCCAGTCCCTCCAGGCGGTCAAGGAGTTCTTCGGAGCATGATGGACGATCTGCGCGAGCTGTATCAGGAAGTGATCCTGGACCACGGCAAGAATCCCCGCAATTTCCGCCATCCCGACGACGCCAATCGCGAAGCGAAGGGCGAGAACCCGATGTGCGGCGACCGTTTCATGGTCTATCTGACCCTGAAGGACGGGGTGGTGGACGATGTGGCCTTCCAGGGCCGCGGCTGCGCCATCTCCACCGCCAGCGCCTCGATGATGACGGAACTGGTGCGCGGCAAGACGGCGGCAGAGGCGGAGAAGCTGTTCCACGCCTTCCACGAGCTGTGCACCCAGGACGAGCCCGACATCCCCGAGGGTGTCGATGACGAGACCATGGAAAAGCTGATGGTGATGTCCGGTGTGCGCCAGTTCCCGGTGCGGGTGAAGTGCGCGACGCTGGCCTGGCACGCCATGAACGCGGCACTCCACGGCGAGGCTGCGGCCTCCAGCGACCAGTATTGAGGGAAGGGGGATCGAAATGCCCGATGAAGCACTGACGCAGCGCCCGATCGCCCCGAACCCGGCCGAAGCCGAGGCGCAGTTGAAGGCCGACGCGGCGAATGAGGGCTCCGAGTCCAAGGACTTCGCGCCGATGCCCAAGCCGCCCGAGGGTTACGACCCGCGGGAGGAGATCATGGATCGCGTCGTGGCGGCCATCAAGACCTGCTACGACCCCGAAATCCCGGTCGACATCTGGGAACTCGGCCTGATCTACCGTGTGGACATGGATGGCCAGCGCAATGTCGAGATTGATATGACGCTGACCAGCCCCATGTGTCCGGTGGCCGGCGAACTGCCCGAGCAGGTCCGTCAGGCCGTTCTGGGCGTCGAGGACGTCAACGAGGTCAAGATCGAGCTGGTGTGGGAGCCGCCCTGGCACCAGGGCATGATGTCCGAAGAAGCCCGCCTTCAACTGGATATGTTCTGAGCAGTATTTAGGAGACCGTCACCATGGCCCGTTCCCTGCCCAAGGCGCTCACGATCACCGACGCCGCCGCGGATCGCGTCAAGGCGCTGATGTCCAAGGCCAACGACGAAGTCGTCGGCCTGCGCATCGGCGTGAAGGCGCGCGGCTGCTCCGGCCTCAGCTATGACGTTCAGTATGCCAAGGAAAAGCTGAAGTTCGACGAGGTGGTGGAGGACAAGGGCGTCACCGTCCTGATCGACCCGGCCGCCGTCATGTTCCTGATCGGCAGCGAGATGGACTATGTCGACGACAAGTTCCAGACCGGCTTCGTTTTCAAGAATCCGAACGAGAAGGGCCGCTGCGGCTGCGGCGAGAGCTTCCACGTTTGAACGGTTGCTGCACAGGGGGCTGCTCCGATGCCCCCTGCGCAGCCGAATCTCGACATCGAGTTGAAGATTTTTACATTGACGTACGCCTAAATCTCTTAGGGCTTAATTTCCATCTATCTTCCGTGACGGTCTCTGAGAGCTTCTTCAAGCTTAACTCTGTCAATGTGGTGCTTGGCGACAAATTCCAGATAATGCTCCGGAACCGTTTCCTTCACGAATGCCATGATATTCAAATAGCGGTCAGTCATATGAGGGTAAGAAGAAAAGAATCGTGCGACACCAGCGAAAAAACTACTGTTTACAATACGAGATTGGAAAATAAATGTATCACTGGAAACCTTCCCGTATAGAGCTTTTCCAATCAGTAGCTTGCTCATTCCTGTAATTGCCGCTTCTACCTCACCGCAAAGCGCCAGACCAATTCTGTCACCAGAATAGATAATGCAACGCTCATAAGGCAAAACAAGCAAATTCAGAAGCGGGAATTTCTTGATGGCCTCCATTATTTCAAAAACAATTGGGAAATAGTGGTCTTTTTTTACTTTCATGTACCCAACAAATCTCGCTATTGCCCATTCTATGTCTCGATAATTTTTGGCCGATTCGCAAGATTCGACAAAGGATGAATGTATCACGATAAATTTTGTTGAAAAGAATCTGTGCAGTATCATGTTCACAGTTCCACTCTCTACGATGTATATCTCCACATCCTTATGATACCCAATCTTATCTTTTACAGATTCCAATATGGTTGCGATCTGTGGAAAGTTATCATATCCTACTTTCACTGCGTTTCCGACAAGTAGCGCTTTCGTAAACTCCATACCAATCCAAATTGCCAGAAACAATAGAGCTGTATACGAACTTACAAAGATAAAGAATATGTGGTTATTAAGACTCATGTAAGCGATCCATAAAATTATCGGCAACACCGCTATCACTGCAACCACAAACCTTGAATTCGTCATTGGGTGAAGATATTGCTTCACATCGAATGTCGCTCCATTATTTATGGTGTAAGCACTCATATTAACTCTCCAAATAGTTGATTGAATTCATAACAAGCTCTTTTGAGTATATGCACATCCTCCCTATGCATGGAATGCGACAATCAACGCAAATATGTTCTTTTTTTACCGATAATAATACGGATGTAGGACAACGACAGGAGAATGTGCCATGAGCTTGCAAGGCTTCGTTCTGCTCTGGCGTTGCGAAGATCATTTTGTATAGAGACTAGATTTTTGTTTGCCCGCCTGCACAACGCATAAGACATTTACAAAAAAGAGCATGAATGTATGGCAGAAAAAAATGCCAAATCCATCATAGCCCAATGCCTTACAGAAGGAGATCGAAAACTATCCTTCACTAGAATTCGCAAAATCCAGTCGGCAAACAAATCCAGCGACACAATCGCTTCGCAGCGATTGGTCCCCATAAGGCACTCCGCTTTTCCTTCTCAATTTCAGGAATGCCACCAGCAGCTTCGGTAACTTGTCATCCAAATCACGACATCGGGTTGGCCGGCTTCGGCATCTCCGGCAGCGGGATGAACTCGCCGTCGTCCAGGTCCGGCAACTTCATGCGCCCGGCCCGCCAGTCGGCCTTGGCCTGTTCGATGCGCTCCTTCGATGAGGACACAAAGTTCCAGTCGATGAAGCGCTGCCCCAGCGGCTCGCCGCCGATCGCCATGACGATGGATTGCGTGGCGGCGGTCAGTTGCGCCGGCTGCCCAGGGGCGAAGACGATCATCCGCCCGGCTTCGACGCGCTGCCCCTCGGCCTCCACGCTACCGGCCACCACATAGGCCGCGCGCTCCCACCCGTCTTCCGGCAAGGACACGCGGGCGCCGGGGGCGAGATCCCAGTGGATGTAGAACAGCGGCGAATGGGTCTTCACCCCCGCCTTGGAACCGAAGGCCTCCCCCGCCACCAGCCGGCCGTGCACGCCACCCTCCTCGAATACCGGCAGGTCGCCTGTTCCGTAATGGCTGAAGGCCGGATCGGTCTCCTCATCCGCTTCGGGCAGGGCGACCCAGGCCTGGATTCCATGCATCCGCCCGCCTTCCATCCGGGCGCGCTCGAAGCGTTCGGAATGGGTGATGCCGCGCCCGGCGGTCATCCAGTTCACCTCGCCCGGCCGGATCGCCTGTTCGGAGCCCACGCTGTCGCGGTGCATGATCTCGCCCTCGAACAGGTAGGTGACGGTCGACAGCCCGATGTGCGGGTGGGGGCGCACGTCGACGTCGCGGGGCAGGCCCGGCTCGAAATCGACCGGCCCCATATGGTCGAAGAAAACGAAGGGGCCGACCATCCGCCGCTGAACGAAGGGCAGAATCCGCCCCACTTCGAATCCGCCGAGGCTCTTTCGCCGCTGCTCGATCACCAGCTCCAGCATGGGTCTTCCTCCCGTCGGTTCAAATGTTTTGGGGTCAGGCGTTCGGATCGCGCGGCACGGTCTGGATCACTTCGAACCCTTCGAACTCCGGCGGCCCGACATACAGCGGCTTGCGCGCGCCGGCGTTGCCATGGGCGTTGCGGAAGGCCTCCGACCGCGTCCAGGCCTGGAAAGCGGCTTCCGAGTCCCACACGGTGTGGGAGGAATAGAGCCGGTATTCGTCCCGGTCCGGCCCGCGCAGCATATGGAATTCGACGAAGCCCGGCACCTTGTGCAGATGGACCTCGCGGTTCAGCCAGACCTCTTCGAATTCCTGCTCGGCCCCGTGGCGGACCTTGAAACGGTTCATCGCGATGAACATGCGCATTCCTTCCCGATTGGTCGACAGGCCCGACCCGGTCGAGGATAAGGGTGGAAGGCCAGACCGGCAATCGACCTGACGCCGCTCCCCCATATGCCCGATCGGAACCAGGGCCGGGATAATGGCCCACCGCCGAGCAATCGACATTTCTCTTTATATTCCAGTAACTTGCGACTGATTTTCTCTGCCGCTCCCGCAGACCGTCCCCGGCTGGGGTAAAATGCCCTCCCCCTCTCCTGCCCCGAAGGCCCCCGCATGCACAGCATCCGCCAAGCCCCGACCTTCCCAGCCGATCCCGGCGGATGGAACATTGAACAGTCGCCACGGAGATGTTTCACGGTGTTTCAAACCTTCGGAACGGCGGGAGGCGGCGGAGCATGGACTGCCGATACCGTTAAGCTCTAATATACGCAAAAGAGGTATAAACACCGCAAACCGGGCGACCGACCAAGCGGCCAGGGGGGACGGAATGACTTCAACAGGTCCGGCGAAGACGGGGGCGCTGCAGGGTCGCACGAAGCCGCCCGGCGCCATCGCGACGCTCATCATCCTCTCCATTCCCTTCCTGCTGGTCCTTCAGGCCGCCCGTCTCCCCGGTTCGATGGAGATTGCGCATTACCTGCCGCTGCATACCTTCTTCGAAACCTTCGCCATCGCCGTCGCCGCCCTGATCTTCGCCATCGGCTGGCATTCCCACACCGCCGAGACTCCGCCGGCCCTGCTGGCCCTGTCCACCGGCTTCCTCGGCGTGGCGCTGCTCGATTTCGGTCATCTGCTGTCCTATGCGGGAATGCCCGACTTCGTGACGCCGTCGGGGCCGGAGAAAGCCATCGCCTTCTGGCTCGGCGCCCGGCTGATGGCGGCGATCGCCCTGCTGATGGCGGCGACCCTGCCCTGGCGCCCGGGATCGGCGGCGCTGCGCTATCCGCTGATCGTCGGGGTGCTGCTGGCCACCGCCGCGCTGTTCTTCGCCATCCTGTGGTACCCGGACCTGCTGCCGCGCACCTATCTGCCCGGCCAGGGGCTGACGCCGCTGAAGGTGGCGGCCGAATATGCGCTGGTTCTTCTCTATGCCGGCGCCGCCTTGATTTTCCACCGCCGCCGGCGCGCGGCGCAGACTCTGGACGTCCATCGCCTTGTCATCGCCGCCGTCGCCATCGCGATCAGCGAGATGTGCTTCACGCTCTATCTCAGCGTCTACGACCTCGCCAATGTGGCCGGGCACATCTACAAGGTCATCGGCTACTGGTACCTGTACCGGGCCGTGTTCGTCACCGCCGTGCACCATCCCTATGACGCCCTGCACAGTTCCCAGCGCGACCTGTGGCGGGAGAAGGAGCGGGCGCGCGTCACGCTGCTGTCGATCGGCGACGGGCTGATCGCCACCGACACCGCCGGCCGCGTTGCCCTGATGAACCCGGTGGCGGAACGCCTGACAGGCTGGACGGTGGCCGAAGCGGTCGGCCGACCGGTCGCCGAGGTGTTCGATATCGAGAATGCCGAGACGGGGCAACGGGTGCCGGTGCCGGTCCAGCAGGTGCTGGAGAACGGCCAGATGGTCGGCCTCGCCAACCACACGGTGCTGGTGGCGCGCGACGGCAGCCGCAGCCACATCGCCGACATGGCGTCCCCCATCCGCGATCACGACGGCGCGCTGCACGGCGTCGTCATGGTCTTCCAGGACGTGACCGAGACCTATGCCAGCCGCGAGGCGTTGAAGGACAGCCTGTCGCTGAACACCGGCATCCTGGAGAGCGCGGCCTGCGGCATCATCGCCACCACACTGGACGGCGTCGTCCGCGTCTTCAACCGCGAGGCGGAGCGGATCTTCGGTTATCCGTCGGAGGAGATCGTCGGCACCACCGACCTGCCGCGCCTGTACGACCAGGACGAACTGCGCGCCCATGCCGACATCCTTTCCGCGGAACTGGGCCGGCCGGTGCGGGCGGGTTTCGATGCGCTGGTCGCCCGCACCCGCGATCGCGGCCAGCCCGAACCCGGCGAATGGACAGGACTGCGCAGGGATGGCGCACGCATTTCCGTTTCCACCCTGACCAGCATGCTGCGCGACAGCGGCGGCTCGGTGCGCGGCTACCTGACCGTGGTGATGGACGTCACCGAACGGAAGCGGACGGAGCGGCAGATCGAAAAGCTCGCCTACTACGACCCGCTGACCGACCTGCCGAACCGCCGCCTGCTGCTGGAGTATCTCGACGGTCATCTGCGGGCTGCCCGCCAGACCGGCCGCTATGGCGCGCTGATGTTCCTCGACCTCGACGACTTCAAGGGACTGAACGACGCCCGCGGCCACATCGTCGGCGACATGCTGCTGCGCGAACTGGCGGCGCGGCTGAACGCCACCCTGCGCAAGGGCGATCTGGTCAGCCGGCTGAGCGGCGACGAGTTCGTCATCCTTCTGCCCGACCTGGGTGCGACGGCGGACGAGGGGGCGGAGATCGCCCGGCGGGTGGCGGAAAAGCTGCGGTTGGCGGTGGCCCAACCCTTCCAGCTCGACCGTTGCGAACACAGCATCTTCGCCAGCATCGGCCTGACCGTCTTCCCCAAGTCGCCGGACGAATCGGTGGAGGACCTGCTGAAACAGGCGGACACCGCCATGTATGCCGCCAAGGACGGCGGACGGAACACCATCCGCGACTATGACCCCACCATGCTGGTGGACGCCCAGGCGCGTCTGCTGTTGCAGCAGGATTTGCGCAAGGCGGTCGATGCCGGGGAATTCACCCTGTTCCTGCAGCCGCAGACCCGGGCCAACGGCACGCTGGTGGCGGCGGAGGCGCTGATCCGCTGGCAGCATCCGCAGCGCGGCTTCGTCGCCCCCGGCGCCTTCATCGCGGTGGCGGAGGAGTCCGGTCTGATCCTGCCGCTGGGCGACTGGATCCTGCTGGAGGCCTGTCATGTGCTGCGCCGTCTGGCCGATGCCGGCAGCGATTGCCACCTGTCTGTCAACATCAGCCCGCGCCAGTTCCGTCAGCAGACCTTCTGCGCGGGCGTCATCGCCGCCCTGCGCGCCACCCGCACCGACCCGCGCCGTCTGACGCTGGAGATCACCGAGGGCATCGCCGTCAGCGACTGCGCCGACACCGTCGCCAAGATGTCGGAACTGGCGGCCTTCGGGATTGCCTTCTCACTGGACGATTTCGGCACCGGCTTCTCGTCGCTGTCCTACCTGAAACAGTTGCCGGTGGGGGAAATCAAGATCGACCGCTCCTTCGTCCAGGATGTCAATCGCAACAGCCACAATGCCGTGCTGGTGGAGACGATGCTGTCGATTGCCAGCCGGCTCGGCCTGAAGGCGGTGGCGGAGGGGGTCGAGACGGCAGCCGAACGGGACTTCCTGGAAGACCGCGGTTGCACGATCTTCCAGGGTTATTATTTCGATCGGCCGATGCCTGTCGAAGACTTCATCCGCAAATACGTGACGAAGTCGGAACTCACAGTCATGGAAGAGCCGGCCCATGCCTGAGACCGGGCCGGCTCCGGAACCCTGTTACTTCTGGGCAATCATCTTGGGCTGGCCGTTGCTCCAGACATACATGACGTAGTTCGGCTTGGTGATGTCACCCTTCTTGTCGAACTCCACCGGACCGACAACGGTGTCGAAGCTGTTGGCGTGCAGGGCCTTCGCCAACTTCCCGCTGTCGGTGCCGCCGGACTTCTGCAGGCCCTCGGCAATGACCTGGACTGCGGCGTAGCTGTAGAAGGCGAAGTTGCCCGGCTCCGGCAGGCCGGCCTTCTTGAAGGAGGCGATCAGTTCCTGCGCCTTGGGATCGCTGGCCGCCGACGCGCTGTCGGTGTAGAGCGTGCCCTCGCCGGCCGGACCGGTGATCGACCAGTATTCCTGGTTGTTCAGGCCGTCACCGGCGATGAACTGCGGCTTCAGCCCCTGCTCCTGCGCCTGACGGACGATCAGACCCAGTTCCGGATGGTAACCGCCGTAATAGACGGCATCGATGTTCTTGTCCTTCAGGCTGGTGATCAGCGCCGAGAAGTCCTTCTCGCCGGCCGTCACCGACCCGCGATAGGCGACCTTGCCACCCGCCTTCTCCAGCGTCTGCACCACGACGTCGGCCAGCCCCTTGCCATAGGCCTGCTTGTCGTCCAGCACGGCGATGTTCTTGCCCTTGAAGTGCTCAGCCAGATAATTGCCGGCAACCACGCCCTGCTGGTCGTCACGGCCGCAGACGCGGAAGATGTTCGGATGGCCCTTGGCGGTCAGCAGCGGGTTGGTGGCGGTCGGGGTGACCATCACCACGCCTTCCTCCTGGTAGACGTCGGCCGCCGGGATGCTGGCGCCGGAGCAGAGATGGCCGACCACGGCGGTAACCTGATCGCGCACGAACTGGTTGGCGACGGCCACCGCCTGCCGCGGGTCGCAAGCGTCGTCGCCCACCTTCAGCACCAGCTTCTGGCCCAGCACGCCGCCCTTGGCGTTGATGTCCGCGACCGCCTGCTTGGCGCCATACACCGACTGCTCACCCAGTGCCGCCACCGGCCCCGTGGTCGCCGTGCCGAGTCCGATCACGATGTCGGCCTGCGCCGTGCCGAAGCCGGCCAGCAGCGCCGTCGCGCTGACGAAGGAAAGGACGGTGAGACGCATGGTTGGTTCTCCCAGGATTGCTGTTTTGTACGGGACCATATCCGCCGGTCCCGGCATGTTTCCTTTTCTGACCGATACGACAGGAATTTGAAAGCGCGATCATGGGTTTCGCAGCGCTCCGAAGGCAGCCGCGACCGTTCGTCGCCGTTATGAGTGTCCCACTATTTGGTATCATGCAAAATTATTTGACACACTTTGGCGCATGCGCCAGCATCGGGGAAATCAATGGTGGTCAAACAAACCATGGGCGCGGAGATGGGAGCGACAGAGCAGAAGGCTGATGCCGGAAGGACCCAGGGCACCGGAACACAGACCTTGCTGCGCGGACTTGCGCTTCTGGAATGCGTGGCGGACGGCATCGGCGACGTGAAGGGCATCGCAGCACGGCTCGGCACCCCACGCAGCACCACCAACCGCATGCTCACCAGTCTGGTGGCGGAGGGCTATCTCCACCACATCCCCTACAAGGGCTACCTGCTGGGACCCAAGCTCATCCAACTCGGCATGAAGGCGCTGGAACAGCGCCCGCTGGTCGCCATCGCCCGCCCGCATATCGAGGCGCTGGCCCAGGCCACCGGCGACACCGTCCACCTCGGCGTCGAGGAGAATGGCGAGGTTTTCTACCTCGACAAGATTCCCGGTACCCGCGGGTTGGAAATGCGGTCGCGCACCGGACAGCGTATGCCGCTCGCCTCCACCGGACTGGGCAAGGCGCTGATGCTTGGGATGCCGCCGGCGCGCTGGCGGGAGCTCCATGCGATGACCTGTCCGGCAGAGTCGCCCGTCGGCCGCCCGCGTCCGGCGGACCTGCCGGTGTTCGAGGAACAACTGAACCGCTACGTCGCCCAGGGATGGGCGATGGATTTGGAAGAAAACGAACTCGGCATCCGCTGCGTCGCCGCACCGGTGCGCGACGGCCGGAATCTGGTGGTGGCGGCGGTCAGCGTCGCCAGCGCCGTCCCCTACATGCCTGACGACCGCATGGCGACGCTGGGCCCGCTGGTCCGCGCGACGGCGGAGGCAATTTCCAAGGATCTGGGATGGACCGCACCGTAACCTCCTCTGCCGGAACCACCTCCAACCGTCCCGCGCTGATCGGGCTGGATTGGGGCACGTCGAGCCTGCGCGGCTTCCTGCTGGACGGCTCCGCCCGCATTCTGGCCGAGCGGTCGAACGGACACGGCATTCAGAACCTGCCGCAGCCCGGCGCCGCGGGTTTCGATGCGGCATTGACCCTTCTGTGCGGCGACTGGCTGGACACCCACCCCACCCTGCCGGTGGTGGCCGGCGGCATGGTCGGCAGCGCCCAGGGCTGGGTCGAGGCGCCCTATGTCACCACGCCGGCCGACGCAACGACGCTGGCCGACCAGGCGGCACGGGTCGAGACGGCGGCCGGCCGCCAGATCCTGATTGCGCCGGGCGTCCTGCATGATCCCGGCACCGCGATTCCCGACGTGATGCGGGGCGAGGAAATCCAGATCGCCGGAGCGCTGGCCGAGAATGCCGGTTGGGCGCGCAATGCCTGCGTCGCCATGCCCGGCACCCACTCCAAATGGGTCCAGGTCGCCGACGGCCGCATCGCCGGCTTCTCCACCTACATGACGGGTGAACTGTTCGCGGTCCTGAAGACGCACTCCCTGCTCGGCCGCCTGATGCCGGCCGGGGTCGACGCGACGCCGGAGGATGAGGAGGCGGCCTTCGCCATCGGCATCCGGGCGGCTCAATCGGCCGGGCCGGGCGACCTGCCGCACCAGCTGTTCGCCACCCGCACGCTGGGGCTGACCAAGCGCCTGCCGCCGGAAGCGCTGGCGCATTATCTGTCGGGCCTGCTGATCGGGCACGAGTTGCGGTCCGGACTGGCGCTTCTGGCAGAGATGCCGGCCGGCACGCCGCTGCTGCTGATCGGCGATCCGGCGCTTTGCCGCCGCTACAACCGCGGCCTCGCCGCCTTCGGCACCACGCCTGCCGCGCAGCTTGGCAATACCGCCCCCCGCGGCCTGTTCCAGTTCGCCGCGGCGGCCGGACTGCTGTCCTCCGCATCTGCCACGCCCTCCAGCATCAAGAGCGCACCATGACAGAGCTTTCGCTTTCCGCCCGCGTCGACGCCGCCTTCGCCGCCCTGCCGCTGGTCGCGATCCTGCGCGGCCTCACTCCGGCGGAGGCTGTGCCTGCGGCCAATGCGCTCTATGACGCCGGCTTCCGGCTGATCGAGGTGCCGCTGAACTCGCCCGATCCGTTCGACAGCATTGAGGCCATCCGTCGCGCCCTGCCGCGGGACGCGCTGGTTGGCGCCGGGACGGTCCTGGCGCTGGATCAGGTCGACAGGCTGGCCGCCATCGGCGCCGATCTGGTGGTGATGCCGCATGCGGACACCGCGATCATCCGCGCCGCCAAGTCGCGGTCGATGATCTGTGTTCCCGGCGTCGCCACCGCGACGGAGGCCTTTACGGCGCTCGCCGCCGGCGCCGATGCGCTGAAGCTGTTCCCGGCGGAGCAGATCACCCCGCCGGTGGTGAAGGCTCTGCGCGCGGTGGTTCCGCACAGCGTGCGGCTGCTCCCCGTCGGCGGAATCACGCCCGATACCATGCAGCCTTACCGGGTTGCGGGTGCCGCCGGCTTCGGTCTTGGCTCCGCCCTCTACAGCCCGGGCTTGCCGGTTGCCGACTTGGCCGCCCGTGCGGCCCGCTTCGCCCAGGCTTGGGCGGAAGGGACCGCCGTCCGCTGAATTCACCTTCCATTTTCATCACCCAACGACCGGCGCACACGCCGGCGCACCTTAGAGGGAATCCCATGAAGGTTACCAATCGCCTTTCCCGCCGTGCACTGACGGTCGGCCTGTCCGCGGGCGTGCTGATCGCCGGAGCCGCGACCCTGCCCGGTGCGGCCTTTGCCGCCGACTATCCGACCAAGCCGATCGAGTTGATCGTCCCCTACGCCGCCGGCGGCGGCACCGACCTCGTCGCCCGCGCCTTCGCCGACGCGGCGAAGAAGCACCTGCCGCAGTCGATGGGCGTGGTCAACAAGACCGGCGGCGGCGGCGCCGTCGGCCTGACCGAGATCATGGCCGCCCGTCCCGACGGCTACAAGATCGGCATGGGCACGGTGGAGATCACCCTGCTGCCGCATATGGGTGTCGCCCGCTTCACCGTGGACGACTTCACGCCCATCGCCCGCCTGAATGCGGAGCCGAGCGCCATCACGGTCAAGGCCGACGCGCCCTGGAAGACGATCGAGGAGTTCCTGGACTACGCCAAGGCCAATCCCGGCAAGGTGCGCATCGGCAACTCCGGCACCGGCGCCATCTGGCACCTTGCTGCCGAAGCGATGCAGGAAAAGACCGGCACGACCTTCAACCATGTCCCCTTCGACGGCGCCAACCCGGCCGTCACCTCGCTGCTGGGCGGCCATATCGAGGCGGTTTCGGTCAGCCCGGCTGAGGTGTCGAGCCAGCTCGCCGCCGGCCAGCTCCGCATGTTGGCCGTCATGGCTGACCAGCGCCAGAAAGCCTTCCCCGACGTGCCCACGCTGAAGGAGAAGGGCATCGACCTGTCCGTCGCCACCTGGCGCGGCATCGTCGTGCCGAAGAAGACCCCGGCCGCGGTGGTCGAAACCCTGCGCACCGCCAGCAAGGCCGCGGCGGAGGACCAGGGCTTCCGTGACCAGCTGGCCAAGATGAACCTGACCTGGGCCTATGCCGACGGTCCGGAGTTCGGTCAGGTCATGCAGAAGGACAACGCCTTCTTCAAGGGCCTGATGACCAAGCTGGGCATGGCGAAGTAACGCCTGACCGACGCAGCCCCCGGCGGTTCGCCGCCGGGATTTCTTCATCGGTTGAGGAGACCGGACCATGAGCAACCCGCCCGCCGGGAGCGACCGCCCCGGCTCCAGCGACGATTCCGGCATCGCCATGCCGCTGACGACCAAGATCGCCAACCTGGTGATCTCCGTCGTTCTGATCGCGGTCGCCGCATCGGCCATCGCCGCGACATCCGATTTTCCGAAGAGCATGCTCGCCGCCGATGTCGGCGCCGCGCGCTTCCCCATCATCCATGCCGGCGCGCTGATCCTGCTGTGCCTGATCCTGATCGCCAACACCCTGCGTACACCCACCGCCCCCGCCGCCAATGGGCAGGCGCCGGTCGGCATTGCCGGCTATGCCGGCGTCGCGCTGGGGATGCTGGCGACCGGCGCCTGCATCGCCGCCATGGAGCAGGTCGGCTATGGCCCGGCCACCGCCGTCTACATGGCGGTCATCATGGCGTTGATGGGACAACGCAGCCCGGTGTGGAATCCGGTGCTGGCGGTCGGCGTGACCGCGCTGATCTACGGCGTTTTCCATTACCTGCTGCAGGTGCCGCTGCCGGTTGGGAGCCTGTTCGAATGACCAGCCGCCCCCTTCCCGTTACCACCCCTTGCCCGGTGGGAGACAGCCGCCATGCATGAACTCAATCTTCTGATGGGCGGCTTCGCCACGCTGGCGTCGAACCCGCTGGCGCTGCTTCTGGCACTGGTCGGCGTAGCGCTGGGCATCGTCATCGGCGCCCTTCCCGGCCTGACCGCGACCATGGGCGTCGCCATCCTGCTGCCCTTCACCTTCGGCATGGACCCGGTGTCCGGCCTGCTGATGATTTCCGGCGTCTTCTTCGGCGGCGTCTATGGCGGGTCGGTGACGGCGATCCTGCTACGCATCCCCGGCACCCCGGCCGCCGCCGCCACGGCGATGGATGGCTTCGAGCTGACAAGAAAGGGCATGGCCGGCGTGGCGCTCGGCACGGCGACGCTGTCCTCCTTCCTGGGTGGCACCGCCAGCATCATCGTGCTGATCTTCATGGCCCCGATCCTGGCCGGCTTCGCCCTTGAGTTCAGCGCGCCGGAGAGCTTCGCGCTGGCCGTCTTCGGGTTGAGCATCATCGCCAGCATCTCCGGCCGCTCGGTCGTCAAGGGCCTGATCGCCGGCTTCCTCGGGCTGCTGATCGCCACGGTCGGCATGGACCCGATGGACGGCTTTCCCCGCTACACCGGCGGCTATACAGAGCTGTTCAACGTCCCCTTCATCCCGGTGATGATCGGCCTGTTCGCCGCGGCCGAAGCCTTCAAGACGCTGGAGGACCCGAAGATCCGTTTGGGCATGGCGGCGGCGCTGGGCCGCATCCTGCCGGATTGGCCGACCTATCGCCGCATGCTGGGCACGGTGGCGCGCTCCTCCGGCCTCGGCATCGTGATCGGCATCATTCCGGGTGCCGGCGCCGACATTGCCGCCTATGTCGCCTACAACGAGGCCAAGCGGTTCAGCCGGACGCCGGAGAATTACGGCAAGGGTGAACTGGCCGGCGTCGCCGCGTGCGAAGCCGGCGCCAACGGCTGCACCGGCGGCGCGCTGCTGACCATGCTGACGCTGGGCATTCCGGGTGACGCGGTGACGGCGGTGATGCTGGGCGCGCTGACGCTGCAGGGGCTGCAGCCGGGGCCGCTGCTGCTGAAGGAGCATGCGGATCTGGTCTTCACCCTGTTCGCCGGCATGCTGTTCTGCTACGTCGCCATGCTGGTGATCGGGCTGGGCTCCCTGCGCTTCATGGGCCGGGTCCTGCAAATGCCGAAGTCGGTGCTGACGCCGGTGATCCTGGTCCTGTGCATCGTCGGCACCTACGCCATCAACAACAGCCTGTTCGACATCTGGATCATGCTGGCGGCAGGTGTCGCCGGATACTTCATGCAGAAGTGGGACTTCCCGGCCTCCCCGGTGGTGCTGGCGCTGATCATGGGGCCGATGGCGGAGGCCAATTTCCGCCGGGCGCTGTCGCTGTCGGGCGGAAGCTACGACTTCCTCTACACCCGGCCGATCACTGTGGTCCTGCTGACCGTCGCCATCCTGACCCTGCTGCTGCCGCTGGTGAAGCGCTGGCGCGCCCACCGGACGGAGAGCCGGCGGGCCGGCACCGCTGGTCCCCTGAACCAAACCAGATGATTCAAGCCTGACGAAGGAAACCTGTCCATGTTCGACGATCTGAAGGGCCGCCGCGTCCTCATCACCGGCTCGACCCAGGGGATCGGGCTGGCCGCGGCTCAGGCTTTCGCCCGCTGCGGCGCCAAGGTCGGCATCAACGGCCGCAAGGCGCCGGCCAATCTCGACTCCACCCTGGCCGCGATGGAGCAGGCGGGCGGCGAAGCTGCCTTCTTCGCCGGCGACCTGAGCGACAGCGCTGCCTGCAAGGCGGTGGTGGACGCCTTCGTCGAACGGTTCGGCGGCATCGACGTGCTGATCAACAATGCCGGCGGGCTGGTCAGCCGCAAGCCGCTGGAGGAGATCGACGACGAGTTCTTCGACGCGGTGACCGACCTGAACGCCCGCTCCGCCCTGATGACCACCAAGCATGCCCTGCCCCATCTGCGGCAGTCGGCCAAGGACAGCGGGCAGACCGCGTCGGTGATCCTGGTCGGATCGGTCGCCGGCTATACCGGCGGCGGGCCGGGCGCCGGGCTGTATGGGGCGGCCAAGGCGTGGCTGCACAACATCCAGAAGAACTGGGTCGCCTTCCACACCAAGGAGGGCATCCGCTTCAACACCGTGTCGCCGGGCACCTTCGACACCGCTTTCCACGCCGACAAGGACGAGGCGGCCAAGGCCCGCGTGTCGATCGGCATTCCGATGGGCCGCTTCGGCAAGCCGGAGGAATGCGCACCGACCTTCCTGTTCTTCGCCTCCCACGCCTGCTCCGGCTACATCACCGGGCAGATTCTGGACGTGAACGGCGGCCAGTTCATGCCGTAAAGGGCTAGACCGGCAGGGGACTGCAGGACAAGCGCCGCTCCACGCTGTTGTCGGAAGACACGGGCAGGAGATGGACGACCATGGCCACGCAAATCCCCTTGTCGGAGGACAGCAGCGCGATCGATCCGGCACTCGACGCGCTGCGCAACGATCATACGCACGAGATCGCGCCTGACCTCGCCTATCGGCGGCTCGGCATCGTCAATGTGGTGTTCTGGGGTCCGCCGCGAGCCGGCGACCGCGAATGGGTGCTGATCGACACCGGACTGATCGGTACCAAGGGCTTCATCCGCAGCGCGGCGGCGGAGCGGTTCGGCCGCTATTCCCGGCCAGCCGCCATCGTCATGACCCACGGCCATTTCGACCATGTCGGGGCGCTGGAGGATCTGGCGGAGGAGTGGGATACCCCGGTCTACGCCCACCCGCTGGAGCATCCCTATCTGAACGGGCAGGCCGCCTACCCGCCGGGAGATCCGTCGGTCGGTGGCGGCGCGATGGCGGCATTGGCGCGCTTCTATCCGCGCAAGCCGGTGGACGTCAGTTCCCGCTTGCGAGCCCTGCCCGAGGATGGATCGGTTCCGGTGATGCCCGGCTGGCGCTGGGTTCACACACCGGGGCACAGCGTCGGCCATGTCTCCTTCTGGCGGGAGCAAGACCGCTCGATGATCGTCGGCGACGCCTTCGTCACCACGGGGCAGGAGTCGGCCTATGCAGTGGCGGTTCAGCGGGCGGAAATGCACGGACCGCCCATGTACTTCACCGTCGAATGGGACAAGGCCAAGGGTTCAGTCGCCCGGCTGGCGGCCCTGGAACCGGAACTGGTCATCACCGGCCATGGCGAACCAATGCACGGAGCCGAGATGCGAACCGCCCTGCACCGGCTGGCCGACGAGTTCGACAGCATCGCCACCCCGCGCCGCGGGATCTATCTGGAAAAACCGGCACGGGCGGAGGACGGGACCGCTTATCGCGGGCCAGAGGAATAGTGAAACACAGTCATAAGGGCGATGTCGACGTTGGTGAGCGTCACGCTGCGCGGGGATGGACGTCGCGTTCGATCTCCGCGCCATGCTCGCTGGCGGCAACCGACAGGTCATAGTCGGACTGCAGGTTCAGCCAGAATTGTGGCGTGGTGCCGAAGTAACGGGCAAGGCGTAAGGCGGTGTCGGCACTGATGCCCCGACGTTCGTTGACGATCTCGCCAATCCGGGTGGCGGGAACACGCAGAGCAATGGACAGCGCATTGGCCGTCAGCCCCAGCGGCTCCATGAATTCCTCCCGCAGGACTTCGCCGGGATGTGTTTTGACGCGCATCGTCTGATCCCCCCTCCTAATGGTAATCAACGATCTCCACCTCGTAGACGCCGTCCTCGCGCCAGACGAAGCAGACACGCCATTGGTCGTTGATGCGGATGCTATGCTGCCCAGCTCGATCTCCTCTGAGCGCTTCCAGTCGGTTCCCCGGTGGCGAACGCAAATCCTCCAACACTGCCGCAGCGTTCAGCATGTCCAGTTTCCGAACAGCGACTTTGGAGATGGCACCGAACTGACGGACGGCTTCGCCGTCATACAGCGCCTTGGTTCGCCGATCACGGAAACTGCGTATCATTCAAACACCATATAACGGAAAACGTTAAACGTCAAGCATTTCCTCGGAAGAGGGAATGGCAACAAAAAAACCCCCGCCGGATCGCTCCGACGGGGGTTTTCGTTAGCGACCGCTGTGTCCTGCTATCAGGCCGGAACGGCGACCTTGTCCGCGACTTCCTGGAAAGCCGGGATCTGGTCGAAGTTCATGTAGCGGTAGATGTCGGCGGCGGCCTGGTTCACCACGCCGACCTGGGCCAGATACTCCTCGGTGGTCGGGATCTTGCCCAGCAGCGCCGCGACGGCGGCCAGTTCGGCCGACGACAGGTAGACGCGGGTGTCAATACCCAGACGGTTTGGGAAGTTGCGGGTCGAGGTCGAGATGGCGGTCGAACCCTTGCGGACCTGCGCCTGGTTGCCCATGCACAGCGAGCAGCCCGGCATCTCCATGCGGGCGCCGGCCTTGCCGAGGGTGGCGTAGTAGCCTTCTTCGGTCAGCATCATCGCGTCCATCTTCGTCGGCGGGGCGATCCACAGGCGGGTCGGGATGTCCGACTTGCCGTTCAGGATCTTACCGGCGGCGCGGAAGTGGCCGATGTTGGTCATGCAGGAGCCGATGAACACCTCGTCGATCTTGTCGCCGGCGACCTCGGACAGCGTCTTCACGTCGTCCGGATCGTTCGGGCAGGCCAGGATCGGCTCCTTGATGTCGGCCAGATCGATCTCGATCACCGCGGCATACTCGGCGTCGGCATCGGGCTTCAGCAGCTGCGGATCGGCGATCCAAGCCTCCATCGCCTTGATGCGGCGCTCCAGGGTGCGCGCATCGGCGTACCCGTTGGCGATCATCCACTTCATCAGCGTGATGTTGGAGGTCATGTACTCGATGATCGGCTCTTTGCTGAGCTGCACGGTGCAGCCCGCCGCCGACCGCTCAGCGGAGGCATCGGACAGCTCGAATGCCTGCTCGACCTTCAACTCCGGCAGACCCTCGATCTCCAGGATGCGGCCGGAGAAGATGTTCTTCTTGCCCTTCTTCTCGACCGTCAGCAGACCGGCCTTGATCGCGTAGAGCGGGATGGCGTTGACGAGGTCACGCAGGGTGACGCCCGGCTGCATCGTGCCCTTGAAGCGGACCAGGACCGATTCTGGCATGTCCAGCGGCATGACGCCGGTGGCGGCGGCGAAGGCGACCAGACCGGAGCCGGCCGGGAAGCTGATGCCGATCGGGAAGCGGGTGTGGCTGTCGCCGCCGGTGCCGACGGTGTCCGGCAGCAGCAGGCGGTTCAGCCAGGAGTGGATGACGCCGTCGCCCGGACGCAGCGCGACGCCGCCGCGGGTGGAGATGAAGTCCGGCAGCTCATGGTGCATCTTCACGTCCACCAGCTTCGGATAAGCGGCGGTGTGGCAGAAGGACTGCATCACGAGGTCGGCCGAGAAGCCCAGGCAGGCCAGGTCCTTCAACTCGTCGCGGGTCATCGGGCCGGTGGTGTCCTGCGACCCGACCGTGGTCATCTTCGGTTCGCAATAGGTGCCCGGACGGACGCCCTTGCCTTCGGCCAAGCCACAGGCGCGGCCGACCATCTTCTGGGCCAGCGTGAAGCCCTTTCCGGTGTCGGCCGGGGCGGCGGACTGGCGGAACAGGGTCGAGGGAGCCAGACCCAGCGCCTCGCGGGCGCGGGCGGTCAGGCCGCGGCCGATGATCAGCGGGATGCGGCCGCCGGCACGCACCTCGTCGAAGATCACCTCGGACTTCACGGTGAACTCGGCGATGACCTCGCCGTTCTTCAGGGCCTTGCCTTCATAGGGGCGCAGCTCGATGACGTCGCCCATCTCCATCTTGTTGACGTCCAACTCGATGGGCAGCGCGCCGGCGTCTTCCATCGTGTTGTAGAAGATCGGGGCGATCTTGGTGCCGAGGCAAACGCCGCCGAAACGCTTGTTCGGGACGAACGGGATGTCCTCGCCGGTGAACCACAGCACCGAGTTGGTGGCGGACTTGCGCGAGGAGCCGGTGCCGACCACGTCGCCGACATAGGCGATCAGGTTGCCCTTCTGCTTCAGCGCTTCCAGCTGCTTGGTCGGGCCGCGCTGGCCCGGCTCGTCGGCCTCGATGCCCGGACGCGGGTTCTTCAGCATCGCCAGCGCGTGCAGCGGGATGTCCGGACGGCTCCAGGCAT
Organism: Azospirillum sp. CT11-132; assembly: GCF_047302835.1. NCBI lineage: Bacteria > Pseudomonadati > Pseudomonadota > Alphaproteobacteria > Rhodospirillales > Azospirillaceae > Azospirillum > Azospirillum sp. CT11-132. Next base: position 859,721 of record NZ_JBGLZA010000002.1, on the reverse strand, counting down.
CCGGGGCCGGCGACAGGTCGTCGGTGTTGGTCTCGCCCGACACCTTGAAGACGGTCAGCGTCATCGACGCCGGGACTTCCGGACGCGAGGTGAACCACTCGGCATCGGCCCAGGACTGCAGCACCGCCTTGGCGTTGGCGTTGCCCTTGTCGGCCAGTTCCTTGACGTCATGGAAGAAGTCGAAGACCAGCAGGGTCTTCTTCAGGCCTTCCGCGGCGGCGGCGCCGCATTCGGCGTCCGACAGCAGGTCGATCAGCGGCTGGACGTTGAAGCCGCCGAGCATGGTGCCCAGCAGTTCGGTGGCCTTGACCTTGGAGATCAGCGGCGAGCTGTCGTTGCCCTTGGCGACGGCGGCCAGGAAGCCGGCCTTGACGCGGGCGGCGTCATCGACGCCGGCCGGAACGCGGTGGGTGATGAGGTCGAGGAGGAAGGCCTCCTCGCCCGCCGGCGGGGCCTTCAGCAGGTCGATCAGCTCCGACGTCTGCTTCGCGGTCAGGGGCAGGGCCGGGATTCCGAGGGCGGCGCGTTCGGCCGCGTGCTGGCGATAGGCTTCGAGCACGGCAGGGTTCCTCATAAATGAAAGGCCGGCCCTTGGATGGGAACCGTGAGACGGCCCGCTTGAACTCAGGTCGGGTTTATATGCCCGCTTAAATGAAAGTGCAAGGGGGCGCCCCGCTTATGTGAAGCGGGCAGGATGAAGCAGCCATTCCTTTTGCACTGGTATTACCGGCGCTTGGTATGACCACTTCGCCAGCCCCGCTTTACTTCAGCGCGGCGGCCTGCTGCGGCGTCAGCAGGACGATGCCGTCCTCGTCGGCGAACAGGATATCGCCGGGCCGGATCGCCGCGCCCGGCAGTTCGACCGGCACATCGACCAGCCCCTGGTCGCGGCGGGTGGAGGCGCGCGGGATCGACGCCAGCGCCTTGATGCCGAGCGGCAGGGTCGCCAGTTCGGCCACGTCGCGGACGCAGCCCCAGATCACCACCCCGGCCCAGCCGTTCTTGACGGCGGACGCGGCGATCATGTCGCCCATCAGGGCGCAGCGCAGGCTGCCGGCGCCGTCGACCACCAGGACGCGGCCGGCGCCGGGGGTGGCCAGCAGTTCCTTGACGCGGGAATTGTCCTCCAGGCACTTCACGGTGACGACCTCGCCGGTGAAGCGGGTGACGGCGCCGAAGTCGCGGAAGCCCGGCAGGACGTAGCGGGCATCGTCCTTGAAACGGTCGAACAGGTCGCAGGTCGGGGTGAAGGCGGTGGTGATCTGATCTGTGCTCATGGCGATCGGGGCTCCGCAGCGTGAACGGTGCAGGGACTTTCTCCCGTCACCTCTTGCGCCAAAGGCGGGCGGGAGGCAAGGGCGGCGCGGCGCGACGACGGCAGGTCGGCGAACATGACGCAGGAGGCCTGCCGAACGTGCAGTCGACGCCGCAGCGACCCGCGCCCATATTTCCGGAAAGACGAGAAGAACCCGTGGTGTCCTCCATGACCATGCCGAAGATTGCCGCCGCCGGCGCGGCCGGTGCGCTGACCCTTCTGGTCTCGGCCTGCGCCTCCGTCATCTCGCCCCCGCCGGTGGCGCAGCCCGACCCGGCGGTGCTGAGCGCGCTGGAGCGCTACTCCGCGGGAGAGTGCAACCCGCAGACTGCGGCGGTGCTGACGGGGATGCATGTTCCGGCCGGGGACATCCGCGGCCTGAGCTACGGCCTCTACCGCGACGAGTTCCGCGACGCGATCGTCCGCTGGGACGCCTGGGTCTATCTGAAGGACCAGCCCGGCTCCCTGGTTGTCACGCTGGACGAGGATTGCCGGCCGATCCAGGTCTATGCCCGCGGCGGGGCGACGCTGCCGGGAAGCCGGTGAACCCGCCGCCCGATTGGGTGGAGGGCCGGGCGGATGGAACAGCGTGGAACAGGATCCCGGCTGTCGTTCCATGTCGCAGCGCCCCGTCCTTCCGAAAGGAAGGGCGTCGGGTAGATGGAACATGGTGAAACATGATGCCTGATGCTGTTCCATCTGACCGGCCTCCGCATGCGGATGAGAAGGCCGGATTTTATAGGATTTCGTTCCTTTTTGGCGCATTTGTTGAAAGGGACGCGGCCTGCGGCCCCTCCATGCGAACCTCTGACCTGTCTTAACTATCGCCGGCCCGCGCCGACACGGTCTCCGATACATGGGCGTCAACGGCGCGGTCGTGGCGCTTCAGCCGCTCCTGCAACGTGTCGCCCATGCGCAACGCCACGGCGATCGACAGGATGTCGCCCAGCACCAGATGGGCGATGCGGACGGTCATCGGCGAATGGATGTCGAAATCGTCGGCGATGTCGGCGACGAGGCTGACCGTCGCCATCTCCGCCAGCGGCGAGCCGGAGCGGGTCAGCGCCACCACGTCGGCGCCGGCCTTGCGGGCGTTCCGCACGGCATCGAGGATGTCACGGGTGCGGCCGGTGCTGGACACCGCGACCACCGCGTCGCCCTTCGCCAGCGTCAGGGCGGAGGCGAAATAAACGTGGGAGTCGGTGTAGGCGACCGTCGGCATGCCCAGCCGGAAGAACTTGCGCTGGATATCCTCCGCCACCGTGCCGGAATTGCCGGAACCGTAGAATTCGATCCGTCTGGCGGGGGCCAGAACATCGGCGGCGCGGTCCACCGCGTCGGCCGGCAGATTGTTGCGCACCTGCATCAGCGTGGCGATGGTGCGGTCGAACAGCTTGCCGGCCAGCACCGCTCCCGGCACCCCGCCCTCGGCATTCAACTCCCCGCCCGCCGACAGGTCCTGGTGCAGGAAGGGCATGCCGCCGGCGATGTCCTGCGCCAGCTTGATCTTGAATTCGCGAAAGCCGCGGCAGCCGAGAGCCGCGCAGAAACGCGCCACCGTCGGCTCGCTCACCCCGACCCGGTCGGCGAGTTCGGCCATCGACAGGTTGATGACGTCGCCCGGATGGGCCATCGCATAGTCGGCCAGCTTGCGTTCCGATGGCCGGATCTGGTCGCGGACGGCGGCGATTCTCGCCAGCATTCTGGGGGCTCTCCCTTCTGATTGTGGGTCAGCCTAGCACATGTAGCAAAGCTACATATACAGCGCTGCGAACGACCGATTCCATCACCCGGCCGAAGCGTCCTTTCCAAGCCTTTCCAAGCTGCCAGACTTGGCCCTGCGACAAAATGTCGAGCCGGTTCGCCTTGTCCGAAAGCCCGTCCGGGGGTATGTAGTAAAACTACAGAGCGGGCGCAAATCACGGCATCCAACCATGGCATCTGCCGTCCACCGCCCGCTCTGAAAATATGACGTGTATCAACGAATCCGGCGCCCATCGCGCCTATGCTTCCAATCGTCCCGCGCGGTTCGCGGGCACCACGAGACTGCCGACACGGCCTATGATCCGCGCCGACGTCTGAATCTCTGAGGAGTCATCATGGACACCCTGCTGATGGACGGACTTGCCCAGACAACGGAGCAGCAGTCCGCCGCCGACCCCTGGCGCGGTTTCGCCCCGGGCGTCTGGCGCCGCTCGGTCGACGTCCGCGATTTCATCCAGCGCAACCTGTGCCCTTATGAAGGCGACGCGGGCTTCGTCGCCGGTCCCACCGCCCGCACCACCGCGCTGTTCGCCAAGGTCACCGACCTGCTGAAGCAGGAACGCGCCGCCAAGGGCGGCGTACTGGACGCCGACACCGAAGTCTTCGCCTCCATCACCTCGCACGCCGCCGGCTACATCGACCCGGAACTGGAGGTCATCGTCGGCCTGCAGACCGAAAAGCCGCTGAAGCGCGCGATCATGCCATTCGGCGGCTGGCGCATGGTCAAGACGGGCCTGGAAGCCTACGGCTTCACCCCGTCGCCGAAGCTGGAAGAGATCTTCCCGGCCCTGCGCAAGACGCACAATGACGGCGTGTTCGACGTGTACACGCCCGAGATGCTGCGCTGCCGCAAGTCCGGCGTCATCACTGGCCTGCCCGACGCCTATGGCCGCGGCCGCATCATCGGCGACTATCGCCGGCTCGCTCTCTACGGCGCCGATTTCCTCATCAAGGACAAGAAGGCCCAGCTCGCCTCGCTGGAGGTCAGCCGCATCGACGAGGACGTGCTGCGCCTGCGCGAGGAAATCTCCGAGCAGATCCGCGCGCTGAAGGAGCTGGTCGAAATGGCCGCCTCCTACGGCTTCGACGTCAAGCGTCCGGCCGCGACGGCGCGGGAAGCGGTGCAGTGGACCTATCTGGCCTATCTGGCCGCGGTGAAGGAAGCCAACGGCGCGGCGATGTCGCTGGGCCGGGTGTCCAGCTTCCTCGACATCTACATCGAGCGCGACCTGCGCGACGGCGTCATCACCGAGGCGGAAGCCCAGGAGATGATCGACCATTTCGTGATGAAGCTGCGCATGGTCCGCTTCCTGCGCACGCCGGAATACGACCAGCTGTTCTCGGGCGACCCGACCTGGGTCACGGAATGCCTGGGCGGCATGGGGCTGGACGGCCGGACGCTGGTCACCAAGACCAACTTCCGCATGCTGCAGACCCTGCACAATCTGGGTCCGGCGCCGGAACCGAACCTGACGGTCCTGTGGTCGGAACAACTGCCGGACGGCTTCAAGCGCTTCTGCGCCGACACCTCGATCAAGACCTGCTCGGTCCAGTACGAGAACGACGACCTGATGCGCGGCTATTGGGGCGACGATTACGGCATCGCCTGCTGCGTGTCGGCGATGCGCATCGGCAAGCAGATGCAGTTCTTCGGCGCCCGCGCCAATCTGGCCAAGACGCTGCTGTACGCAATCAACGGCGGCAAGGACGAGGTTTCGGGCGAGCAGATCGGCCCGGCCTTCGCGCCCATCACCGGCGACGTGCTGGACTATGACGAGGTCATGGCCCGCTTCGAGCCGATGATGGAGTGGCTGGCCAAGGTCTACATGAACGCGCTGAACGCCATCCACTACATGCATGACAAGTACATGTACGAGCGGATGGAGATGGCCCTGCATGACCGCGACATCCTGCGCACCATGGCCTGCGGCATCGCCGGCCTGAGCGTGGTGGCGGACAGCCTGTCGGCGATCAAGTTTGCCAAGGTGAAGGTCATCCGCGACGCCAGCGGCCTCGCCACCGACTTCGAGATCGAGGGCGACTATCCGGCCTTCGGCAACAACGACGCCCGGGTCGACGACATCGCGGTGTGGGCGGTCGAGCGCTTCATGACGGCGCTGCGCAAGCAGAAGGCCTACCGGAACGCCATGCCGACGCAGTCGGTGCTGACGATCACCTCCAACGTGGTCTACGGCAAGAAGACCGGCAACACGCCGGACGGCCGCAAGGCCGGCCAACCCTTCGCGCCGGGTGCCAACCCGATGCACGGGCGGGACAGGAAGGGCGCCATCGCGTCGATGGCCAGCGTGGCGAAGCTGCCCTATTCGCACGCGCAGGACGGCATCAGCTACACCTTCACCATCGTCCCGGGTGCGTTGGGCCGCACCGAGGACGAGCGGGTGAGCAATCTGGTCGGCATGCTGGACGGCTATGCCCACCAGGGTGGCCACCACATCAACGTCAACGTCTTCGACCGTGAAACGCTGCTGCATGCCATGGACCATCCGGAGCTGTATCCGCAGCTGACCATCCGGGTGTCCGGTTACGCGGTGAACTTCATCAAGCTGACGCGCGAGCAGCAGCTCGACGTGATCAGCCGGACGTTCCACGACAAGCATTGAGGAGCGACCAACTCACCCTTGTAAAATCCCCTCTCCCCCCTGGGGAGAGGGTTAGGGTGAGGGGGCAGCACAGGCTCCAGCCTGTGCCAGGGGATTGCCAAGGGGCAGTATGCCCCTCGGCGGCGCGCTAAGCGCGCCGGCCCCCTCACCCTCCCCACGCCTTCGGCGTGGGTCCCCTCCCTCTCCCCCGGGGAGAGAGGGCGAGGCGGTCCGATTTTTTTAAAGAGCAAGCTCCCATGACACAGCCTCCCACCCTCCCCCAAGCCCGCCCCGGCTCCGTTTCCGGCTGGGTTCATTCGGTCGAGACCGGCGGCACGGTGGATGGGCCGGGGATCCGCTATGTGCTGTTCATGTCCGGCTGTCCGCTGCGCTGCCTGTACTGCCACAACCCCGACACCCAGCACATGCATGACGGGACGCGGACGACCTCGACCGAAGTCCTCGACGACATCGCTCTCTATGCCGAATTCCTGAAGCGAGCCCATGGCGGCCTGACGCTGAGCGGCGGCGAGCCGCTGGTGCAGCCGGAGTTCGCCGCCGCCATCCTGCGCGGGGCGAAGGCGCTGGGCATGCACACCGCGCTCGACACCTCCGGCTTCCTCGGCAACCATGCCGACGATCATCTGCTGGAGGACGTCGACCTCGTCCTTCTCGACATCAAGGCGTTTTCCGAAAAGACCTATCGCCACCTGACCGGCGTTCCGCTGCGCCCGACGCTGGAGTTCGCCGAACGGCTGGCCGGGATGAACAAGCGCATCTGGCTGCGCTATGTGCTGGTCCCCAACCTGACCGACGACGCGGCCGAGATCGACGGACTGGCGGAGTTCGTCGCCGGGCTGGGCGTGGTCGACCGGGTCGACGTGCTGCCCTTCCACAAGATGGGCGAGCATAAATGGAAGGCATTGGGGCGCAAATACATGCTGACCGACACCGAACCGCCCTCGCACGAGCTGGTGGAGCGGGTGCGGGGGCAGTTCCAGGCGCGGGGGCTGCGGGCGGACTGAACCCGCAGCCGTCCTGCCGTGATTACGCCGGGCGGATCGCCTGGGCGAAGGTGAAGAGCATGGCCGGATCGACCGCCTTCTTCACCTGGGCCAGCTTGGTGAGGTTCTCGCCGTAGTAGGCCCGCTGCCAATCGGCCAGAGACGGATCGGGGAAGTTCTGGAAGGCGCCCTGCGCCTTGGTGCGGCGGTTGACGTCGTCGTAGAAGCGCTGCTGCCACTCCAGCGCCTGCTCGATCAGCAGGGCCGAATCCGTCGGCCGCCACCAGTTGGCCTCGACCGAGAACAGCCAGTCATAGCCGCGGTGGACATAAGCGGTGTCGGTCGGGCCGACGCGGTTGATGGCGCCGCCGACCTGGAAGAATTTGAAGGCCACCGGCATCGAGGTGGCGGGCATCTTCGCCGCCCAGTCGAACATCGCGGCAATCGCCTCGTCGCCGATGTCCGCCGCCTTCATGTAGCTGGATTTTTCCTGGTAGTAGTACGGGAAGGTCGTCTCCACCAGGAAGTCCTGTGCCGTCCAGTAGGGCACATCCTCCTTCACCACCGACTTCGACTTGTCGATCATCTCCCAGGTGGATTTGAAGATGTCCTTCAGCGTCAGGTTCGATTTGTGCAGCTGGCCGAGGACGGAGATGCTGACCGGCACCTTGTCGCAGCGTTCCTGGCGGCTGGGAATGGTGACGCTGATCTTGCTGCCGAAATCGTCGGGCGCGCTGGCCAGTTCGGTGAGCAGGAGCTTCAGGACCTTCGGCAGGTTCTGGGTCCAGACCAGATTGAAGACGGTGACCGCCTCCGCCGGGCGGGTTTCCAGGGTGAAGGAGGTGTTGATGCCGAAATTGCCGCCGGCACCACCACGGCAGGCCCAATAGAGGGCGGACTCGGTGGCGGAATCGGCCTTCACATGGCTGCCGTCCGCCGTCACCAGTTCGGTCGCCCGCAGCAGGTCGGACGCCATGCCGAACTTGCGCATGTTGAAGCCGATGCCGCCGCCCAGCAGGAAGCCGGCGGCGCCGACCGAATCGCAGCGCCCGTGGGTGATGGTGCGGCCCAGCCGCTCCATCTGTTTGTAGACGGCGGAGTTGAGCGTGCCGCCCTGGACCGTGACCAGCCCGTCCTTGCCCGGCAGCAGTTCGGCCCCCGTCATCAGCGACATGTCGATCAGCAGGCCGGGCGTGGTGGAGAAGCCGGCGTAGCTGTGGCCGCCGGAGCGGACGGCGAAGGGCATGGCCTGCTCCTTCACCCACTTGATGCAGGCCTGGACGTCCAGCGGGTTCGCGCAACGCGCGATGCCGGCCGGCAGGGTGGCGCCATAGCGCAGGTTGTTCGGGCGGCAGATATCGGCGAAGAAGGGATCCTCCGGCCGCAGCACCGCCCCTCCCTTCACCGCTTTCGCCAGATCCGTCCAGGCCGAAGGCGGCGGACAGTAGGCCCCGCCCCCCTCCGCCGCGAAGGCGGAACCGGGCATAAGCCGAACCGCGGCCGCCGCGCCTGCGAAACGGCCGGCCCCGACAAGGAAGTTGCGGCGGGAAGAATGCAGTCCGAGCACCATGAGCCTGCCAACCCTTCTTTATGAGTTGTGTTTATAGAAACTTATTATCCTAACGATAATAAATTCCGTCAACAGAGCACGCACAGCGTCGATTATCGAGACATCATGTCGCTGTTGCGTGTGCCGGTGCGCGGCTGGCCGGTCACCGCCTGTTTGCACACTGCCTTTCTGCTCAGGGGCTGAATACCTCCTCCGCCACCGCATCCAGCAGGGCGCCGTCGCTCTGCTGGTTGCCGTTCGTCAGGAAGATCAGCGCGGTGCGGCGGCCAGGGTAATAGCGGACATCGGCCTCGAACCCGTCGTAACGCCCGTCATGGCCGACGCCGCGTCCCCAGCGGTCCTTCCACAGCGCGACGCCAAGCCCCTGCCCTTCCTCGTTCTCCGACGGGGTCAGCATGCGCCGGACAGTCGCCGCCCCCAGCAGCCGGTTGTCGCGGAACAGGGCGAAGACGAAGCGTTCCAGATCGCCGACGGTGGTGACCAGCGGCCCGTCGCCGGTGGTCGCCACCCAGGACCGGCGGCTGACGTCGCCTTCCTCGGTATAGCCGTGGGCAAGGCTGCGGTCGCGCGGATCGGCGCCCACACTGGTCGAAGCCATCCCGGCCTGTTCCAGCACCCGGTTCCGCAAAACCTGCGCGAAGGGAACGCCGTCGCGCAGCGATGCGATGTGGCCGAGCAGGACATAGTTGCTGTTGGAATACTCGTAATGCCCGCCGACCGGCCCGGTCGCCTTCTCCCCCGCCGCATAGGCGAGCAGAGCGCCGTTGCGCGGCAGCTTTTCCGGCTTGGCCGCCTCATCCTCCTGATAGGCGTCGGTGATGTAGTCGGGAATGCCCGAGCTGTGGTCGAGCAGATGGACCAGACGCGCCCGGTTGGCGTTGGCCAGCTTGTCCAGCGGCAGGTCGGGGGCCAATCCCCGCACCGGCTGGTCGAGCGAGAGCAGGCCCTCCTCCACCTGTTGCAGCACGGCAGCGGCGGTCGCCATCTTGCCGACGGAGGCGACGTAGAAGCGGGTGTCCTCCGTCACCGGCCGCTCTCCCTTGCGGTCGGCGATGCCGGACACCACCACCCGCCGCCCGTCTGGACCCGACACCAGCAGGATGCCGCCATCCAGTTCCTCGTCGGCGAGGAAGCGGTCGAGCAGCCGTTGCAGGCGATCGGGCTTGGCGGCGCCAGCTTCGGACAGCGGAACCGCAAGGGCCAGCAGTAGCGCCAAGCCCGGCATCAGCCGGGGCAAACGCCTGATGAAGTTCCGGAATCCTCCGGGTCCGTCCAATCCTTGCGCCTGCATGATCCCTGTCCCATCCAGTGAACGGCTCGGCAGAGATACGCCGAAAGCCATAACCGAATTTGAGGGTATGCCTTGCAATCGGGAAACGGCAAGACGCGGAAGCTACCGCTTCGCGACCGGCCGGGTGCTGCCGCGGATCACCAGTTCGCAGTCCAGGTTGTGGTGCTTCGCCGTGACGCGGGTGCCGTTCAAGGCCGCCAGGATCTGGGTGGCGCTGAGACGGCCGATCTCGCGCTGGGGCGGACGGACGGTGGTCAGCGGCGGCGGGCAGGAGTTGCTGAAGGGCAGATCGCCGAAGCCCACCACCGCCAGATCGTCGGGCACGCGCAGGTCGCGGCGGGTGACCTCGAACAGCACGCCCAGCGCCAGAGCGTCGTTGGAGCAGACCACGCCGTCGATGTCGGGATGGCGGGTCAGGATCTCGTCGATCAGCCAGCGGCCGACCTCCGTCGTCGCCGCATCGGGAACGGTGAAGTCGATGGGATCGTGCAGGCCGCGGCGCATCACCTCCGCCTCGTAACCGTCGGTGCGGCTGCGCACGCGCAGGTCCTGGCTGGCGGCGGCGCCGATATAGGCGACCTTGCGGCTGCCCTGGTCGTAGAGGTGGCTGGTCTGCATGCGGCCGACCTCGAAATGCGAGAAGCCGACGCTGATGTTGACAGCCTCGCCGGGGTGCCCCGGCATGTCCCACATCTCCACCACCGGCACGCCGCAGGAGGCCAGCATGGCGCGGGTCCGCTCGGTGTGGTGGAAGCCGGTCACCACCATCGCCGCCGGCGACCAGGCGAGGAAGGCGCGGATCAGGCTTTCCTCCTCCTCCGGGCTGAATTCGCTGACGCCCAGCAGGGTCTGGTAATGCGCCGCCTGGAACATGCCCTGGAGCGTGTTGTAGGTCTCGGCGAAGAAGGAGTTCAGGATCGACGGCAGGATGACGCCGACGGTGCGGCTGCGCGCCGCGGCGAGGCTGCCGGCGACCAGATTGGGCACATAGCCCATCTCGTCGATCACCCGCGCGATGCGTTCGGCGAGGTGGCGCGACACCGATTCCGGCCGGCGGAGATAGAGCGAGACGGTGCTGGGCGACACGTCGGCGGCGGCGGCCACGTCGGTCATCGTCACCCGCTGGGTGCCGCGGCGCGTCCGCTTCCTGGTTTCGGTCGTCTGCATCGTCGGTCTTCCTCACGCATCAGGTGGCCTTGCCCATCAGGGGGCGGCCGGTCAGTGCCGCGTCGGCGGATCGGCGAGCGCAAGGACGGCAAGGGCCTCGATCGCGTCGTGAACGAGCTGATAGGCGGCCTCGATCCGGCAGAGCGCACGGTCGCATTCGTCGTCATCGTCGCGCGTCTCCTGCCGGACGGCCCGGAACAGGGTCAGCGCTTCGCGACCGATGATCCTATGGCAAGCCTGCAGTCCGCAATCCTCTTGCAGCGCGAGCGGGATATGCAGCAGGCGATGGCGCAGCACCGCCGCATCGAGTTCCAGTTCGGCGATCCGCCGGGTCAGAAGGGGTGTCATTGATGTCATGCCCAGCGGGGCGCATCCCATCGGACACGCCCCGCTTCATAAAATGGCGGCCGGATCAGCCGGCAACCAACTCGGCCATGGCGGCCTTCATGCCCTTCGCCTCGATGGCGGCGAGGCTGTCGGCCACCCGCGCGGCAAGGCCGGGGATGGCGGTCAGGTCCTCCTTCCACAGGCGGGCGTCGGACAGGATGGCGGCGACCAGCGCCTTGGCATCACCGGCGTTGGCGGCCCAGGCGGCGCTCATGGCGGCGATCACCTCGGCATTGTCGCTGATCAGGTAGGACCCGGCCTCGCGCCTGCCGGTGTAGGCGCCGTCGGCCAGCGTGCCGCGATAGAAGCGCAGCAGGGCCGCCAGCGAGAAGGACAGGCCGGCCGGGGCCGAGCCGTTGCGGGTGACCGCGTCCTTCAGGCTGGGCAGGACGCGCACCTGCCACTTCGACACCGAGTTCAGCGTGATCGAGATCAGCTCGTGCCGGATATAGGGGTTGCCGAACCGCTCCATGATGGTGCGGGCGTAGTCCTGGCGCTCCGCCTCCGGCAGGGGCACGTAGGGGACGATCTCCTCGAACATCACCTTGTTCAGGTAAGCGGAGACGGTCGCGTCGTCCATCATCGACTTGACGGTGTCGAGACCGGCGCAATAGGCGGCCAGCGCGCTGGCGGTGTGGGCGCCGTTCAGGATGCGGACCTTGCGGGTGCGGTAGGGCTGCAGGTCGTCGGTCCACACCACGTTGAGGCCGGCCTTGTGCAGCGGCAGCTCCTCGGCCAGATGGGCCGGACCCTCGATCACCCAGACATGGAACGGCTCGGCGGCGACGGCCAGCTTGTCTTCATAGCCCCACTTGGCGCCGAGGGCGGCGGCCTCGTCCTTGGGGTAGCCGGGGACGATGCGGTCGACCAGCGTGTTCAGGAAGTGGTTGTGAGTCTCGATCCAGTCGGCAAAGCCGGCCTCCAGGCCCCAGCGCTTGGCGTGGGCCAGGACGATGCGCTTCAGGTTGGCGCCGTTGGCCTCGATCAGCTCGCAGGGCAGGAAGACCAGACCGCTGTCGGCGGTGCCGCCCAACGCCTTGTAGCGGGCGTACAGCAGGACCGCGACCTTGGCCGGGAAGCTGTCCGGGCAGGTGCCGGGGGCATAGGCCTCCTCGCGGTCGGCGATGCCGGCCTCGGTGGTGTTGGAGACGAAGAAGCGCAGCGCCGGGGACGTGGCCAGTTCGACCATGCGCGCCCAGTCGGCGTAGGGGTTCAGCGCTTCCGACACGCAGGAGACGACGCGGCGGGATTCGACCTCGCGCCCATTCTCGATGCCGCGCAGCAGGACGGTGTAGAGATTGTCCTGCGCCTTCAGCAGCGGGGCGATGCCCTGGTCGAGCGGCTGGGCGATGGCGACGCCAGCTTTGGTCAGTCCCTGGCCGTTGGCGACATCGACCATCCAATCGACGAAGCCGCGCAGGAAATTGCCGTCGCCGACCTGGAGGATGGTCACGGGCAGGGTCGGAGCGCCACCGGTGTGAGCGACGTCGAACGCGCCGCCGGCAAGCTGGTCACGGGTCAGGGAACGCATGACTGGGCATCCTTACAGGAGCTGAAGATCGGGGCCCGGTGCGTTGACGGCAGGCACGGGCGATGGGTTAAATATACTAATATATTAATGGGTGGGGCAAGGGGAAAAGGGTGCGGCATTGTGGTTGGGAAGTGGGATTCGTGCGGGGTTAGACCCCCACCTAACCTCCCCCGCTGGGCGGGGGAGGGACTGCCGCTTCTTTTTCGAACAAGCGCTTAATCCCCTCCCCCGCCCAGCTCCCGCACAAAGCTCCGCTTTGTGCTGACGCGACAGGCGGACCGGTGGTCCGCTGAGAGCGGGGGAGGGTTAGGGTGGGGGTCTAACGCCTCCCCTACTCCTTGAACCCCGCCATATGCTCGAACAGGTGGCGCTTGCGGCGGATCTCCGCTTCGGCTTCGTCCAGCAGCGCGTGATAGCGCTCAGGGTTGGCACGCTCGACCGCGCTGAAGCGGGACTCGCCGGCCATGAAGGCGGCGAGGCCGGCGGAGGGGGCGCCGCTATCCAGTTGCAGGGCGGTCTTGCCGTCGGCCAGCCGGCGCGGGTCACGGCGGTAGAGCGGCCAGTGACCGCTTTCCACCGCCAGCTTCTGGTGCTCCAGCCCGTGCGACAGCTCGTAGCCATGGGCGACGCAATGGCTGTAGGCGAGGACCAGAGACGGGCCGTGGTAGGATTCGGCCTCCATAAAGGCATTCAGCGTGTGGCTGTCGCGGGCGCCGAAGGCAGTGCGGGCGACATAGACATGGTCGTAGGCCATCGCCATCAGCCCCAGATCCTTCTTGGCCGCCGACCGGCCTGCGGTGGCGAACTTGGCCGAGGCGCCGATCGGGGTGGCCTTCGACTGCTGGCCGCCGGTGTTGGAATAGACCTCCGTATCCATCACCAGGATGTTCACGTCGCGGCCCGAGGCCAGCGCGTGGTCGAGACCGCCATAGCCGATGTCGTAGGCCCAGCCGTCGCCGCCGACGATCCACACGCATTTGCGGACCAGATAGTCGGCCAGCTGCTCCAGCCGACGGGCCAGCGGGTCCTTCAGCGGCGCGAGCTGCGCCATCAGGGTGGCGACGCGGGTGCGCTGGGCGGCGATGCCGGCGGAGTCGGACTGGTCGGCCTCCAGCAGCGCGGTCACCAGACCGGGTTCCAGTTGGGCCGACAGCAGGGCCAGCGTGTCGCGCGCCTGTTCGGCCATGCCGTCGATGGCGACGCGCAGGCCGAGGCCGAACTCCGCATTGTCTTCGAACAGAGAATTGGCCCAGGCCGGGCCGTGGCCGCTGGCGTCGGTGGTGTAGGGCGTGGTCGGCAGATTGCCGCCATAGATCGAGGAACAGCCGGTGGCGTTCGCCATCACCATGCGGTCGCCAAACAGCTGGGTCAGCATCTTGATGTAAGGCGTCTCGCCACAGCCGGCGCAGGCGCCCGAGAACTCGAACAGCGGCTCCAGCAGCTGGCTGTGCTTGACGGTGACGGGCACCGACTCGCGCGGGATGGCGGGCAGGCTGCGGAAGAAGTCGAAGGCCTCCTGCTGGCCGGCCAGCGCCTGGACCGGCCGCATCTCCAGCGCCTTGCGGCCGCCCTTTTCGTTTCCTGGGCCATCTTTCTCTTCCGCCGGACAGACGGCGACGCACAGCGTGCAGCCGGTGCAGTCGGCGGGCGATGTCTGCAGGCGATAACGCCCGCCGGGGAATTCGCGGCCCTTGTAGGGGATGGTCTCGAAGCCGGCGGGCGCGTCGGCCAGCGCCGATTCCGGCACCACGGTGGCGCGGATGGCGGCATGCGGGCAGACCAGCACGCACTTGTTGCATTCGATGCAGAGGTCGGCGTTCCAGCCCGGCGCCTCCGCCGCGATGTTGCGGTGCTCATATTTGGAGGTGCCGGTCGGCCATGTGCCGTCCACCGGGAAGGCCGACACCGGCAGCCGGTCGCCATGGCCGGCGATCATCATGGCGGTGACGCGCTTGACGAAATCGGGAGCCGTTTCGGGTACGGGAGCCGGGCGGTCGTGGTCGGCGGTGATATGGTCGGGCACCGGAACGGCGCACAAATGGGTCAGCGCCTGATCGACGGCGGCGACGTTGCGTTTCATCACCTCCTCGCCGCGGCGGGCGTAGGTCTTGGCGATGGCCGCCTTGATCTCGGCGATGGCGTCCTCGACCGGCATCACGCCGGACAGCTTGAAGAAGCAGGTCTGCATGATGGTGTTGACGCGGCGGCCGAGCCCGACCTCCCGTGCCACCGCACCGGCGTCGATGGCGTGCAGCGACAGCTTGCGGTCTATGCAGAGGCGCTGCACCTCGGCCGGCAGGGCGTCCCAGACCTGCTCAGGCGTGCCGGGGGCGTTCAGCAGGATGGTGGCGCCGGGGGCGGCCATCTCCACCACCTCCACCCGTTCCATCAGCGGCAGATGGTGGCAGGCGACGAACTGGGCTTGGCCGATCAGGTAGGGGGCGCGGATCGGGTCCTTGGAGAAGCGCAGATGCGAGACGGTGGTCGAGCCGGACTTGCGGCTGTCATAGACGAAATAGGCCTGGGCGTGGCCGCCGGTTCGGGACTGGATGATCTTGAGCGAGTTCTTGTTGGCACCCACGGTGCCGTCGGCGCCGAGGCCGAAGAAGACGGCGCGCGACACGCCCGGCTCCTCCACGCCCCAAGCCGGGTCCCAAGGGATCGAGTGATGGGTGACGTCGTCGGTGATGCCGATGGTGAAGCGGCGCTTCGGTCGGTCGCGGCCCAACTCGTCGAACACCGCCTTCGCCATGGCGGGGGTGAATTCCTTGGAGGACAGGCCGTAGCGGCCGGCAATGACCATGGGATCGGCTGCGGAGGCATCGGCCGCGCGGGCCTCGGCCAGGGCGGCGACCACGTCGAGATAAAGCGGGTCGGCGACCGCTCCCGGCTCCTTGGTGCGGTCGAGCACGGCGATGCGGCGCACCGTCGGCGGCAGGGCGGAGACGAAGTCGGCAATCGAGAGGGGGCGGAACAGGCGGACGGTCAGGCAGCCGACCCGCTCGCCCTCCCCCACCAGCCGATCGACCGCACCGTTGCAGGTCTCGGCCCCCGACCCCATGACGATCACCACCCGCTCCGCCTGCGGATGGCCGTGATAGTCGAATAAGCGGTAGGCGCGGCCGGTGCGGGCGGCGAGCCGGTCCATCATCTCCTGCACGATGGCCGGACAGGCCTCGTACCAGGGGTTGGCGGCCTCGCGGGCCTGGAAGAAGACGTCGGGATTCTGCGCGGTGCCGCGGACAACGGGATGGTCGGGCGTCAGGCCGCGGCGGCGGTGGGCGTCGACGCAAACATCGTCGATCAGGGCGCGCAGATCCCCGTCGGCAAGAGGCTCGACGCAGTTGAACTCATGCGAGGTGCGGAAGCCGTCGAAGAAATGCAGGAAGGGCACGCGCGCCCGCAGGGTGGCGGCATGGGCGACCAGCGCCAGATCCTGCGCCTCCTGCACATTGGCCGAGGCCAGCATGGCAAAGCCGGTCTGCCGGCAGGCCATCACGTCGGAATGGTCGCCGAAGATCGACAGCGCGTGAGTCGCCAGGGTGCGCGCCGCCACATGCATGCAGAAGGGCGTCAGCTCTCCGGCGATCTTGTACATGTTGGGGATCATCAGCAGCAGGCCCTGCGACGCGGTGAAGGTCGTGGCCAGCGCGCCCGCCTGCAACGCGCCGTGGACCGCACCGGCGGCACCGCCTTCCGACTGCATCTCCACCACCTGGGGCACGCCACCCCACAGGTTGGGACGACGCGCCGCCGACCATTCGTCGGCGAACTCTCCCATCGGCGAGCTGGGCGTGATCGGATAGATCGCGATGACGTCGCTGGCGCGGTAAGCCACCGAGGCCGCCGCCTCGTTGCCGTCCATGATGCGGATGGCGGCTGCCGGCCGGGAGGAGGCCGTGGAGGGTGGGCTCTGGGTCATGCCGGAAATGTCCTCTCTGCTGGCGACGGTCGTCTCCATGGCCGCGTCTTCGACAATGGGAAGGCGTTTTCAAAAACCGGCGGGAAACGGCTGTCGGCCAGGGGGAATGGTCCATCCGGAGCGGGCCGGACACATTGACACTCGTCAGTTCCGCGCAGAATTTCCGGGTGGCGCCGTTCTGCGCTGCACCAGCGTCTGATATATTACTTTTGCAAGGAAGGCTCCAATTTGTCGCAGCGCAGCATTGGGTGAATGCCGAGCTTTGCTGCGGGATTGCCGACAAACGATGGGGTGAAAGCGACCGCCGGGAGGGGCGAAAGGCGGGCGCAGACTATTGATACAAGTCATTTATCACGACCGGGCGCTGTGGCTTCCTACATGCGGATGCGCCGGGGCGATCGGCTCTCGGCCAAAAATCCGAACAGAAGAACAGGCGTTTCAACCCGAAATTACATTGCATTGCAGCAAATGGCGTCCGTCGGTAAGGACGTGATTATGCTGCGACTGCGAAGAAGTCAGCGCACCGCATCATCGTCCTGCGACATTTTCGCAAGGGCAGACGGCGGTCCCGGAAAACCACTTGCGGCGCACACTGATATATTAATATAACTCTATCAGCGATGCTCCCGCCCCTCTTGAAACGGAGTGGAAGCGACACCGTCGCCCGGCACCGAACACCCGCCGGCAAGGCATCCCCGCCCGAGGATCGCCGCCTTAGGGCCTGTACGTGCGCACCGGCGCCTGCCGTGGCAGGCATGTGAGGAAAACATGAACAAGATCCGTGGTTTGCGGTGGCAAATCCTTGCCCTGATGATGCTGGGCACCGTGGTCAACTACATCGACCGCAACACGCTGGGCATCCTGGCGCCGACGCTGAAGGAACAGCTCCACTTCTCGACCGAGCAGTATTCCTTCATCGTCAGCGCCTTCCAGCTTTGCTACAGCCTGATGCAGCCGGTCGCCGGTTACATCACCGATCTGGTCGGGCTGAAGCTCGGCTATGCGATGTTCGCCTTCGTCTGGGGCGCCGCCGCCGCCGCGCATGCACTGGCCGGGAGCTGGCAATCGATGGCCTTCTTCCGCGGCCTGCTGGGCGTCAGCGAAGCGGCGGCGATGCCGTCGGGCGTGAAGACCTCCACCCTGTGGTTCCCGGCCAAGGAGCGCTCCATCGCCACCGGCTGGTTCAACACCGGCAGCTCGATCGGCGCGATGGTCGCCCCGCCCTTCGTCATCTGGCTGTCGCTGACCTATGGCTGGCAGGAAGCCTTCATCGTCACCGGTCTGCTGGGCGTCGGCATGTCGGCCCTGTGGTACATGCTGTACCGCAACCCGGAGAACCATCCGCGCCTGACCAAGGAAGAGCACGACTATATCCTGGAAGGCCAGGCGCATGTCGAGCTGCCGAAGCCGTCGGTGAAGCGCGTGCTGGGCAAGGGCAAGTTCTGGAGCATCGCCGCCGCCCGTTTCCTGACCGAGCCGGCGTGGCAGACCTTCAGCTTCTGGATCCCGCTGTACATGGTCTCCACCCGCGGCATGGACATCAAGCAGTTCGCCCTGTTCGCCTGGCTGCCGTTCCTGGCCGGCGACATCGGCTGCATCCTCAGCGGTTACCTGTCGCCCTTCTTCGTCAAGCGCTTCAAGATGTCGCTGGTCAACTCCCGCATCGCCGGCGTCGGCGTGGGTGCGGTGTGCATGGTCGGCCCGGCCCTGATCAGCTTCACCGTCAGCCCGATCGCCGCCATCTTCCTGTTCTCGCTCGGCGCCTTCGCCCACCAGATGCTGTCCAGCCTGCTCTATGCCCTGGTCACCGACACCTTCGAGAAGCAGGACGTCGCCACGGCGACCGGTTTTGGCGGCATGGCCGGCTATATGGGCGGCATGATCTTCTCGCTGATCATCGGCCAGCTGGCCACCACCATCGGGTACGAGCCGCTGTTCGCCTGCCTGACCGTGTTCGATCTGGCCGCCTTCGCCATCATCGCCCTGGTCCTGGGTCAGCGGGGGGGCAAGCCCGCCGCCGCCATGCCGAACGCCGCGGCCGGCGCCGACTGACGCATTCCTTCAGCGCAATCGGAACGCCCTCCCGCCTTGCGCGGGGGGCGTTTTCCGTTGAGCATGGGGAATGACACCGGCCGGGCGGACCGCTGGACAAAAAAGCTAACCGCAAGGACGAAGTTGCTTGCCACACGGATGAGATATTAGTATATTAGTCCCGTACCGCTGGATGCGCCGTGGGTTGACCCGGCACAACTTGTTGGACGTTCCTCTCGGACTTCAGAGCCGCCGGTATCACCGGCGGCTCTTCTTTTGTCCGGAGCCGATCAGTTGAACAGGAAGGACTGGCTGTCGATCTCGATTGCGGGCGCGGCGCGGTCCGGCTGGGCGGAGACGGCGGCAGCGGCGGCGACCGACAGCAGCGAGGCCAGCGCGAAGGCCGAAGCGACAAGGGCGCGGGCGATCGTGTGGCGCGCGGCGGGCTTGTGAGAGGACGGCTGATGGGAGGACATGCGACGGCTCCTTGGCTGGAATTGCGATGATCGGGCGTCGGGGAGCGGCGTCGGCGTCATCGGCAAACCCATGCTGCCACCGGCGCGCCGCTGTGAAACGCGCCGATCCCGCATGTCCTTCATGATGATGTTGCACTGCATCATAGCGCTGTGACCGCGCATGATGCAGACTGCGGAAGGTGATCACAGCGCTCCGATCCGTTCTGTAAACAGGGACCGGGCTGGTTACTTGATGCAGGACGATCTTTTACTGCGCCAGCCCGCGGCGACCGCCCACCTCGTCCAGGTGTGTCAGCATGTCGGCCGGATCCTCGTAGACGCGCAACGCGCCGGAGCGCTCAAGCTCCTCCCGGCCATAGCCGCCGGACAGCAGGCCGATGCCGAGCGCACGCGCCCGCTTGGCGGCGATCATGTCCCAGATGCTGTCGCCGACCACGAAGGCGCTGGTAATGTCGACGCCGATGCGCGCGGCGGCGGCCAGGAACAGGTCGGGGTCCGGCTTGGCATATTCGACCTCGTCGCGGGTGATGACCGCGGCGCGTTCGGGATCGACGCCCAGCTTTTCCAGCGCCGGCCGCGCCGTCTCCATCCGGCCGCTGGTCGCGATGGCCCAGGGGATGTTCAACTCCGTCAGCGTGTCCAGCAGATCGCGGGCGCCGGGCAGCGGGACGACGCCGGCGGCCAGCCGCTTGTAGGCCTGCGTATGGCGATGGCGCAGCCGGTCGAGCAGGTCCTGGTCGATGGCGAGGCCGGTCTCGCGCAGCAACATGTTGGTGAACAGCCCGCCGCTCATGCCGATCTTGCGGTGGATGCGCCAGACCGACAGGGCAATCCCCTCCTCGTCCAGCGCCTCCTTCCAGGCCAGCACATGCTGGTACACCGTGTCGGTCAGCGTGCCGTCCAGGTCGAACAGGAAGGCGTTGGTCACGTGGGGATAGCCGGTCATGTCCATTGTCCGCGGGTTGTGGAAGCGGGTCGAATTCGACAGGACCAGACGTGGGACCGGCCGGCGCGTTTTGCCAAGGATTTGCGGAGGACGGCGATGGATTTTCCTCGACGATAATCCACGCGAACTTTCACGGTGGCTTCACCACGCAGACGCGAAGACTGGCGCTTCCGCTGGCGCGTTGACTTCGCTACAGTCCGCGCCCAAGCTTGCCGCCTGTATGTTCGGCGCAATGCCTGTAGGGAGAGAAGCGCGTGTCGGAAAGGCCGGGGCATGGCGACGCTTGGTCGACAGACGAGGATCTGGTCACATTGCTGGATCAGGTCAGCCGGCTTGTCTATGGCATCAGCTTCACCGAAGGACTTTTCCCGGCGCAATGGGTGGCGTTGCGCTATTTCCATGACGCGCCGGAGCCGGCGCGCACCCTGACCGCGCTGGCCCGGTTCCAGCGGATCCATCTGGCACCGGTGTCGCGCACGGTGTCCACCCTGGTGGACAAGGGGTTTCTGGCCCGCCGTCCGCATCCGGGATTCAAGCGCGGCTGGCTGTTCGACCTGACGGACGAGGGGCGGGCCCTGCTGCACCGCGACCCCCTGCGCCAGTCGCTGACCCCGCCGCTTGCCGCCATGGCGGAGGACGAACGGGCGATGCTGGGCCGCCTGATGAAGCGGATCATCACCCACATGCAGGCGGGCACCGCGACCGCGGAGGACGGCGCGCCGGTCGCCTGACCGCCCCGCCCCACTCCGCTGTCCCACTGCCTCCATCCGGTCAGAACGTCAGCCGTTCGATGTTCTGCAGCACCAGCTGGTGATGGTTCTGGTCCTCCAGCGTGACGGTCGTCTCCTGGGTGAAGGTCAGGCCGTGGCCCGACGGGTCGATGGTGTAGGCGTGCCCGTCCAGCTGCTGGAGCCAGTTGGTGCCGGCATTGGCGACGAAGGCGCCGACCTCCACCACGTCGGTCCAGCCCACCCCGCCGTCGATGGTCAGGTTGCCGTCGCGCGGGGCGAAGATGAACAGGTCGTCGCCGGCCCCGCCGGACATGCTGGTGGTGCCGCTTCCGGCATGCAGGATGTCGGCGCCGCTGCTGCCGGTCATCGTCGCATCGGCCGAGACCAGCACCTGCACCGCCAGCGGATCGCTGGACAGTCCCTGGTCGTCGCTGACCGTCACCTCCAGCGTCCGGGCGCCGCCGCCGTTCGGGCTGAGCGCCAGATGCTGGAGGATGTCGGTGTAGGTCGCGGTGGAGGCGCTGCCCGACAAGGACAGCTGGTGGGTGCTGTCGTCCCAGCTGACCTCGATCCCGGTGCCCGACACCGTCCTGCGGCCGGTCGACGGGTCGGTGTCGATGGTCAGGCTGTCGAGGTTCAGCGCGTCGCCTGTCTGCGATCCGGCGGCGATGCGGATCGACATGCCGGACATAACGCTGCTGTCCACATCGGTGATCGTCGCGTCGGCGACAACTGCCGGATGATCGGTCGTGCCCGCGGCGATGACGGTCGTGGCGTGGGCGGCGGGGAGGGTCGGCTTGTCGTTCACCGGATCGACCGTCACGCTGAGCGTCTGCGTCACCGCCGCGGTGTCGGTGCCATCGTGGGCGGTCACGGTGACCGACAGGTCGACCGTGCCATGGGCGTTGGCCGGCGGGGTATAGGTCAGGCCGGCAAGATCCGAAGCGGCGAGGGTCCAGCTACCGTCGCCGTTGTGGGTGCCGTGGTTCAGGCTGGCGCCGTCCGGCATTCCGGTGATCCGCACCGACAGCGTCTCCGACCCGTCGCTGTCGGTCGAGGCGGCGGTGATCGTCAGCGTGATCGCCGTGTCCTCGTTGCCGTGCACGGCGGGGGTGAGCAGCGTCGGCGTGTCGGCGACCGGGGTCACCGTCACCGCCAGCGGTTTGTTGACGGTCGCCGGCGTGGCGGTGCCGTCCGTCGAGGTGGCGGTGACCGACAGGGTGAAGCTGCTGCCGCTGTCGTGGGCCGGCGTGATCGCCAGCCCGGCAAGCTGGGCCGGCGTCAGCGTGATCGAGCCGTTGATGATGGTCAGCGTGTCGCCCGCCGTGTTCGACAGGGTGGCGCCGGCCGGGATGTCGGCGATGGTGACGCTCAGCGTCTCCGACGCGTCGGTCAGGGCCGGAGTGATCGACAGGGCGACCGTGCCATCCTCCGCCACCGAGGCCGGATCGACATGCAGGGTCGGCGCGTCGGACAGGGCGCGGACGGTGACCGGCAGCTGCGCCACGACGGAGGCCGGGGTAGCGGTGCCGTCGGTGGAGGTCGCGGTGACGGTCAGGGTGAAGTCGCCGTCGTCATTCAGCGGCGGCGTGATCGTCAGGCCGGACAGCTGGGCCGGAGTCAGGGTCCAGGTCCCGTCACTGTTGTGCGTACCGGCGCTGAGCGTCGCACCGGCCGGAACGCCGGCGATAGTGATGCTCAGCAGCTCCGAACTGTCGGTCAGCGCCGAGGTGATGGTCAGCGGGATCGCCGCATCCTCGTCGCCGGCCGCCGCGGTCACGGTCAGGGTCGGGGCGTCGGACACCGGGTTGACCGTCACCGGCAGGGTGGAGGTCACCGAGACCGGGCTGGCGTTGCCGTCCTTGGCGGTGGCGGTGACGGTCAGACTGAAATCATGGTCGTCGTTCGACGGCGGCGTGATCGCCAGACCGGCGAGCTGTCCGGGGGTGAGGGTGATGGAGCCGCCGGAAACGGTCAGCACTTCGCCCGCCGTGTTGGACAGATGAGCGCCGTCGGGGATGCCGGCGATGGTGACCGTCAGCGTCTCCGACCCGTCGAGATCGGTCAGGGCCGGGGTGATCGTCAGCGCGATGGTGGTGTCCTCGTCACCGGTCGCGGCGGTGACGGTCAGGGTCGGCGTGTCGGTCACCGGGGTCACCGTGACGGGCAGCGACGCGCTGGTGCTGACCGGCGTGGCGGTGCCGTCGGTGGCGGTCGCCGTGACGGTCAGGGTGAAGTCGTCACCCTTGTTGGAGGGTGGCGTGATCGCCAGACCGGTCCATTGCCCGGCCGTCAGCGTGATGGACCCGCCCGTGATGGTCAGCACGTCGCCCGCCGCGTTGGACAGCTGGGCACCGTCCGGAATGCCGGTGATGGTGACGGTCAGCGTCTCCGACCCGTCGAAATCGGTCAGCGCCGGGTTGATCGCCAGGGCGATGGCCGAGTCCTCGTTGCCGGCGGCGGCGGTGACGGACAGCGTCGGGGTGTCCGACACCGCGTGGAGGGTGATCGGAACGGTGACGACCCTGGTCGCCGTGCTGCCGTTGGATTCAATGCTGACGGCGGTGACGGTGAGGCTGATCGGCGCATCGCTGTTGGCCGGCGGCGTCAGGATCAGGCCGTTGAGCTGGGCCGGCGTCAGGGTCCAGCTGCCGTCGGCGTTGTGGGTGCCGGCCGACAGCAGCGCACCGGTCGGCACGCCGGTGATCGTCAGCAGCCCCAGCCGCTCCGACCCGTCGGTGTCGGCCAGCGCCACGGCGAGGTTCAGCGGTAACCCCGTGTCCTCGGTCCCAGTCAGCGGCGCCCAGGTCAGGATGGGCTGGTCGGCGACCGGATCGACGCTGACGCGGAACAGCTGACTGGTGGTCGCGGTGGCGCCGCCGACGGTCTCCGTCGTCGTCGCGGTCAGGGTCAGGTTGAAGTCGGTGCCGGCATCGGCCGGCGGCTGAAGCTTGAGGCCCGACAGCTGGGCGGCGGTCAGGCTGACCGAACCGGCGGTGGGCGTCAGAATGTTGCCGTTGGCATCCACCAGCACCGCGCCGGCCGGCAGGCCGGACAGCACGACGGCCATCGTCTCCGACCCGTCGGTGTCGACCAGCGCCGCCGTCAGGTTCAGCGCGATCAGCGAATCCTCGTTGCCGGACGCATTGGTGACGATGACGGTGGGGGCGTCGGTGACCGCCGTTACATCGACATGAATGTTGGCGGTCGTGCTCGCCGTGTCCTTGTTGGAGCTTTCCAGGCTGGTCGCGGTCAGCGTCAGGTCCATGCCGCCGGAATAGTTGCGCGGCGGCGTGACGGTCAGGCCCGACAGTTCCGACGGCTTCAGGGTCCAGGACCCGTCGCCGTTGTTGGAGCCGTGGTTCAGAACCGCGCCCGCCGGCAGGCCCGACAGGATGACCGCCATCGTCTCCGACCCGTCGGTGTCGACGAGGCTGGCCGACAGGTTCAGGGCGATGGGCGTGTCCTCCGCGCCGGTCGCGTCATGGACGATGACGGCGGGCGCGTCGGCGGCGGCCGTGTAGGTGACGGACAGCGTCTTGGTCGACCAGGCGGGCGTAGCGGTGCCGTCCTGGGCGGCCGCCTCCACCGTCAGGGTCACCGTGCCGGCATAGTTGGCCGGCGGCGTCAGCGTCAGCGCCGCGCGATCCGATGCGGACAGGCCGGTGAGATCATAGACTCCGTTGCCGAGCGAGGTGCCAGCCGACAGGGTGAAGCCGGCCGGAACCGTCACCTTCAGCGCGGTGATCACCTCCCCCGTGCCGACCAGATCGGTGACGGCGGCGGAGATGGACAGGCTGGCGGCGTGATCCTCCCGCGCCGTGACGGAGCTGGCGCTGATGGCGGGGGCGTCGCTGACCGGCGCCACCTCGACCGCCAGGGTCTTGGTCGTGGTCGCCCGGTCGGCGTTGCTGATCTCACGCGCGACGGCGGTCACCGTCAGCTGGAAGGTCCCACTGGCGTCGTGCGGCGGGGTGAATTTCAGCCCGGAAAGCTGGTCGGGAGTCAGCACCCATTTCCCGGTGGTGGAGTCCAGATAGCCGCCGGACAGCGAGGCGCCGGTCGGCACCCCTTCGATGACGATGCTGGCCAGGACCTCCGACCCGTCGGTGTCGGCCAGCGCGGCGGTGATGTCGAGCGCAATGGCCGTGTCCTCGTTGCCGGAAGCCGCCTGAACGGTCAGCAGCGGGCTGTCGGCGACATCGGTGGAGCCGCCGCCGGTGGAGCCTCCCCCCGTCGATCCGCCGCCGGTCGAGCCGCCACCGGTGCCGCCGCCGGTGTCACCACCACCCGTG
Organism: Azospirillum sp. CT11-132; assembly: GCF_047302835.1. NCBI lineage: Bacteria > Pseudomonadati > Pseudomonadota > Alphaproteobacteria > Rhodospirillales > Azospirillaceae > Azospirillum > Azospirillum sp. CT11-132. Next base: position 834,691 of record NZ_JBGLZA010000002.1, on the reverse strand, counting down.
GACCCGCCACCCGTCGCGGCCGTGGTGGTCCAACTCAGCACGAAGCTGTCGGACACGCTGGTGTTGCGGTCGCCCTCGCTTTCGATGCTGTAGGGATTGACGGTCAGGGTGACGCTGGCCGTGTCGACGGTGCCCGACACGCTGTGGGTGATGCCGGTGGCATTGGCGTCCTTGACGGTCAGCTTCAGGCCGCCCTCGCCCAGCGCCCGGGCATACTCCTCGGCGGTCAGCGTCCAGGTGCCGTTGCCGTTGTCGAGGCCGCGCGACAGCACCGTGCCCTTCGGCACGCCGGAAATGGTGACCGCCAGCTTTTCGGAACCGTCGGTGTCCTGCAGGAAGGCGTTCAGGTCGAGAACCAAACCGTCCGGCACGCCGGTCGTCGACAGGTTATCGACATGGTAGGCCACCGCCGAACCGTCGGCCGCATGCGACACCGGCGCGTCGGCGACGGCGGTGACGGTGACCTTCGGGGTGTAGGTCTTGGTCAGGCTGTCGGTACCGTCCACCGCCGTCACCTTGATGGTGATGGTGAAGTCGTCGGCGTTGTTGGCCGGCACGTTCAGCCGCAGATTTCCGAGCTTGGCCGGATCGACGGTCCAGCTGCCGTCATGGTTGTCGGTCAGCGCGCCGGCATCCGTGCTGGTCAGGGTGACCCAGGCCGGGAGGCCGGAGATGACGATGGAGGAGATATGCTCCGACCCGTCGCTGTCGCCGGTCAGGGCGGAGATGGTCAGCGGGATGCCGCCGACGGCGTCCTCCTGCGCGTGGGCGCTGATGGAGACGACCGGCTCGTCCGTCTTGGGGTCGACGGTGACGGTCAGGTCGCGGGTGTCCTTCAGCGTCCCGCCGGAGGTCACGCCGTTCACGGTGATGATCGGCGCGCCGTTGCTGTCGGTGGTGATGACGTCCACCTTCAGGGTGATCGTGCCGGCGAAGTCCTTCTTCGTCGTCAGGGTCAGCTCGTTGCGATACTCCACATCGACCGACCAGCGGCCGTTGCCGAGATAGACCAGCCCGCTCTCGTGCCCAGCCGCCAGCGACAGCCAGGAGCCGGACGGCAGGTTGCTGACGACCAGCGACAGGCGCTCCGACCCGTCATTGTCGACCATCACCAGATCGCCGAGCCGCAGGTTGATCGCGGTGTCCTCGTTGCCGCGGGCGGTGAGCGTGCCGTTCGGCGTCACCACGTCGGCCACGCCCTGCACATCGACATGAACGGTCATCGCCGTCGCATCGGCGATGGACCCGTTGGAGCTTTCCGTCGCCCGCGCGGTGAAGGTCAGGTCGAAGCCGGTGTTGGAATTGGCCGGCGGGGTGATGGTCAGGCCGGACAGGTCGGCCTGGGTCAGCACCCACTTGCCAAGGCCCGCGTCGTAATGGCCATGGTTCAGCGTCGCCCCGGCCGGCACGCCGCCGACCAGGATGCTGAGGCTTTCCGAACCGTCGCGGTCGGTCAGGGCGGCGACCACCGACAGCGGAATGGCGGTGTCCTCGCGCCCCACGGCGTCGGACGCCGACAGCACCGGCGTATCGGCGACCGCGTTGACGGTCACCGCCAGCGACTGCTGCGCCGAGGTGGCGGTGCTCGTCCCCTCCACCGAGGTGGCGGTGATCTTCAGCGTCACCGTACCGGAATAATTCAGCGGCGGCGTGAAGCTCAGGCCGCTCAACTGGCCCGGCGTCAGGGTCCAGCTGCCGTCGGCATTGTGGGTGCCGGCGGACAGGGTCGCCCCCTCCGGCACGCCGGTGATGGTGATGTGGTCCAGCGTCTCCCCGGTCACGTCGGACAGGTGGGCGTCGATGGTCAGCGGGATGGCGCTGTCCTCGTTGCCGGTGGCGGCCGTGGGGATGACGATGGGGGCGTCGGCGACGCCGGTCACGGTCACCGACAGGGTGGCCGGCGCCGATACGGCGGTCGAGCCGTTCTCCCGTTCCACCGAGGTCGCGGTGACGCTGAGGGTGATGGTGCCGGAGAAGTCGTGCTGCGGCGTCAGGCGCAGGTTCGGCAGATCGGCCGCATCCACCTTCCAGGTCTTGCTGCCGTCGCCCTGGGTGCTGAGAACGCTGCCGAAATTCAGGCTGGCCCCGTCCGGAACGCCGGAGATGGTGACGTAGCCGATGCTCTCCGACCCGTCGGTGTCGGTCAGGGCCGGGGTGATCGTCAGCGCGACGGAGGTGTCCTCGTCCGTCGCGGCGGCGGCGGCGGTCACGGTGGGCGCATCTGCCACCGCATCAACGGTGATGGTGCCGGTCGCCGTCTGCGTGCCATACACCGTGCCGGCGCTGGTGCTGTCCTTGGTGCCGACCTTCAGCGTGTAGGCGAGGTCGGCGTCGGAGTTGTGGGTGGTGACGACCGTCAGGCCCTGGACCGTCCAGGTCCCGGCCGTCCCGCCGGCCGCCAGCGCCGTGGTCGGGATGGTCCAGCTGTAGTTTCCGGAGGCATCGGGACCGCTACGGGTCAACTCGACGCCGTTCACGTACAGCTTGGCGCCGGCCACGTCCTGCTGCGAGGCGGCCATGGTCAGGGTGACGCTTTCCACCTTTTCCGGGCTGGCGGCGTCGATGTCGCTCAGCGTGATGGTCGGGGCGAGCGCGATGCCGCCGGCCGCGTCCTCGTTGCCGCGCGCGGTCAGCGTGGTCAGCGCAATGGCGTCGGCCTGCGGCATCACTTGGATCGTCTGGGTGGCGGTGGAGGTGCCGCCGTAGCCGTCCGTCACCGTGAAGGAGAAGGTCTCCGTACCGCTGAAATCGGCGTCCGGCGTGTAGGTGAAGGTGCCGTCGGCGTTCACCACCAGCGTGCCGTGTGCCAGACGCACCGGCTGGCCGTTGTCGCCGGGGCCCTTGTAGGTCAGCGTGTCGTCGGTGCGGCCGTTGAGCGTGTCCTGGTCGGTGGCGCCCAGCCGGCCGTTGACCGCGACATCCTCGCGGGTGGAGGTGCTGTCCGCCGTCGCGGTCGGCGCGTAGTTCAGCGCCGTGCGGACATCGACCGGCTGGCCGTCGACATAGAGCTCCAGCTTCTCGAAATCCGCCACCTTGATGCCGAGCGCGCTCAGGGTGGCGGCCTTGGAGACGTCGGCGTCGTTGGTCGCGGCATTGGGATCGGCGGCGGTGGCCTCGATCCGGTTGCGCAGGGTGCGGAGGTCGGCCAGGATCGATGCGTTCGACAGCTGCGAACCGGTCAGCATCACCCGGAAGGTGTCGATGCCGGCATCGCCATCCTGCAATTCCGGGCTGGACGAGGTGCCGCCATCGGTGCCGACGGTGAAGATCGACAGATCGTCGCCGGCCCCACCATGGATGGTGTCCCTGCCCGCCCCGCCGGTGATGGTGTCCTTGCCTCCGCCGCCGAGCAGGATGTTGGCGCCGCCGTCGCCGGTGATGGTGTCGTCGAAGGCCGAGCCGGTGACATTCTCCAGATTGCGCAGGGTGTCGGTGCCCTCGCCGGTGCCGACCCCGGTCGTGAGGTTCGCGTTCACCGCGGTGGCCGAGTCCGCATAGGTGACGGTGTCGTTGCCGGCGCCGCCGTCGATGGTGTCGTTGCCAAGTCCGCCGGCCAACAGATCGTTGTCGGTGCCGCCATCGAGGCTGTCGTCGCCCGCCCCGCCGACCAGCGTGTCCTTGCCGGCGCCGCCATAGACGGTGTCGTTGCCGTCGCCGCCCTCCAGGCTGTCGTTGCCCTTGGGCGTGTTGGTGAACTGGATGGTCAGCGTCTGGGAGACGCTGTCGGCGGTGCTGCCGTTCTCCCGCTCCTCCGAGGTCGTGACCACGGTGAGGGTGATGGGGGTGGCGCTGTCCCCCTCCTTGGCGGTCAGGGTCAGGCCGGACAGCTGGGCCTGGGACAGCGTCCAGGTCCCGTCGCCGTTGCGGGTGCCGGCGCTGAGCGTCGCATCGGCCGGAACGCCGGAGATCGTCACCTTGGAGATCGACTCCGAGCCGTCGACGTCCGTCACGGCGGGGGTGATGGTCAGGGCGGTGGTGAAGATGCCGGTGCCGTCGCCGTAGATCAGGTCGTCGCCGGCGCCGCCCCGGATGGTGTCGTTGCCGGCGCCGCCCGACAGCGTGTCGTTGCCGGCGGTGCCGGTCAGCGTGTCGTTCCGGCCGGTCGCAAGGTCGTAGGTGATGGGCGTCACGGCGAGCGTCGGCGTGTCGGCCACCGCCACCACGGTGACGGCCAGCGTCGTCTGGACGGAAACCGGGGATAGCCCGCGGTCGGTGGCCGTGGCGGTAACGGTCAGGGTGAAGTCGACGTCGCTGTCGTGCGGCGGCGTGATGGTCAGGCCGGACAGCTGGGCCTGGGTCAGCGTCCAGGTGCCATCGGCGTTGTGCGTGCCGGCGCTGAGCGTCGCGTCGGCCGGGACGCCGGCGATGGTGATGCTCAGCGCTTCCGAACCGTCCAGATCGGTCAGGGCCGACCGGATGTCCAGCGCGATGGCGGTGTCTTCGTTGCCGCTCGCGGCGGTGACGCTCAGCGTCGGCGTGTCGGTCACCGGGTCGACGGTGACGTGCAGGGTCTTGCTCTTCGTCGCTTCGGCGGCGACGCCATCCTTTGCGACGGCGGTGACCGTCAGGTCGAAGTCGAGGTCGCTGTTCGACGGCGGCGTGATGGTCAGACCGGCAAGCTGATCCTTGGTCAGCGTGATCGAGCCGCCGGTGACCGTCAGCGTGCCGTTCAGCGTGTTGGCGAGCGTGGCGCCGGCGGGGATGCCGGTGATCCGGATGCTCAAGGTTTCCGACCCGTCGGTGTCGGTCAGGGCCGGGGTGATCGACAATGCGATGGCGGAGTCTTCGTTGCCCTGCGCGGCGGTGACGCTCAGCGTCGGCGTGTCGCTCACCGGATCGACGGTGACGTGCAGGGTCTCGCTCTTGGTAGCCTCAATGGCGACGCCGTCCTTGGCGACGGCGGTCACCGTCAGGTCGAAGTCGAGGTCGCTGTTCGACGGCGGCTTGATCTTCAGGCCGGCGAGCTGATCCTTCGTCAGCGTGATCGAGCCGCCGGTGACCATCAGTGTGCCGTTCAGCGTGTTGGTGAGCGTGGCGCCGGCGGGGATGCCGGTGATCCGGATGCTCAAGGTTTCCGACCCGTCGGTGTCGGTCAGGGCCGGGTTGATCGTCAGCGCGATGGCGGTGTCTTCATTGCCCTGCGCGGCGGTGACGCTCAGCGTCGGCGTGTCGGTCACCGGGTCGACGGTGACGCGCAGGGTCTCGCTCTTGGTCGCCTCGGCAGCGACGCCGTCCTTGGCAATGGCGGTCACCGTCAGGTCGAAATCGACGTCACTGTTCGACGGCGGGGTGATGGTCAGGCCGGTCAGCTGGGCCGGGGTCAGGGTCCAGGTTCCGTCGGCATTGTGCGTGCCGGCGCTGAGCGTCGCACCGGTAGGAACGCCGGCGATGACAATGCTCAGCGCTTCCGAGCCGTCCAGATCGGTCAGGGCCGGGCTGATCGTCAGGGCGATGGCGGTGTCTTCATTGCCTTGGGCCGCGGTGACGGTGAGCGTCGGCGTGTCCGACACCGGGTTGACGGTCACCGGCAGCGTCTGGGTCACCGAGACCGCATCGGCAGTGCCGTCCTTGGCCGTAGCCTTGATGGTCAGGGTGAAGTCGACGTCGCTGTTCGATGGCGGCGTGACGGTCAGGCCGGCAAGCTGATCCTTGGTCAGCGTGATCGAGCCGCCGGTGACCGTCAGCGCGCCGTTCAGCGTGTTGGCGAGCGTTGCACCGGCGGGGATGCCGCTGATGGTGATGCTCAGCGTCTCCGAGCTGTCCAGATCGGTCAGCGCCGGGTTGATCGCCAGCGCTATGGCGGTGTCTTCGTTGCCGGTGGCGGCGGTGACGCTCAGCGTCGGGGTATCGGTCACCGGATCGACGGTGACGCGCAGGGTCTGGCTCTTGGTCGCTTCGGCGGCGACACCGTCCTTGGCAATGGCGGTGACGGTCAGGTCGAAATCGACGTCGCTGTTCGACGGTGGGGTGATAGTCAGGCCGGCAAGCTGCGCCGGGGTCAGGGTCCAGGTCCCATCGGCATTGTGCGTACCGGCGCTGAGCGTCGCCCCGGTAGGAACGCCGGCGATGACGATGCTCAGCGCTTCCGAACCGTCGGTGTCGGTCAGGGCGGGGCTGATCGTCAGGGCGATGGCGGTGTCTTCGCTTCCACGAGCACTGGTAACCGAGAGCGTCGGCATGTCGGTCACCGGATCGACGGTGACATGCAGAGTCTCGCTCTTGGTCGCCACGGCAGCGACGCCATCCTTGGCGATGGCGGTTACCGTCAGGTCGAAATCGACATCGCTGTTCGACGGCGGCGTGATCGTCAGCCCGGTCAGCTGGGCCGGGGTTAGGGTCCAGGTCCCGTCGGCATTGTGCGTGCCGGCGCTCAGGGTCGCGCCGGTGGGAACGCCGGCGATGACAATGCTCAGCGCTTCTGAGCCATCGGTGTCGGTCAGGGCCGGGCTGATGGTCAGAGCGATGGCGGTGTCTTCGTTGCCTTGGGCGGCGGTGACGGAAAGCGTCGGCTTGTCGGTCACCGGGTCGACGGTGACGCGCAGGGTCTCGCTCTTGGTCGCTTCGGCGGCAACGCCGTCCTTGGCAATGGCGGTCACCGTCAGGTCGAAATCGACGTCACTGTTCGACGGCGGGGTGATGGTCAGGCCGGTCAGGTGCGCCGGAGTCAGAGTCCAAGTCCCATCGGCATTGTGGGTGCCGGCGCTGAGCGTCGCGCCGGTGGGAACGCCGGCGATGACAATGCTCAGCGCTTCCGAGCCGTCCAGATCGGTCAGGGCCGGGTTGATCGCCAGCGCGATGGCGGTGTCTTCGTTGCCGCGCGCAGCAGTGACGGAAAGCGTCGGCGTGTCGGTCACCGGATCGACGGTGACGTGCAGGGTCTCGCTCTTGGTGGCTTCGGTGGCGACACCGTCCTTGGCAATGGCGGTTACCGTCAGGTCGAAATCAACGTCGCTGTTCGTCGGCGGCGTGATGGTCAGACCAGTCAGTTGGGTCGGGGTCAGAGTCCAGGTCCCATCGGCATTGTGCGTGCCGGCGCTGAGCGTTGCCCCGGTGGGAACGCCGGCGATGACGATGCTCAGCGCTTCCGAGCTGTCGGTATCGGTCAGGGCCGGGCTGATGGTCAGAGCGATGGCGGTGTCTTCGTTGCCACGCGCAGCGGTGACGGAAAGCGTCGGCTTGTCGGTCACCGGGTCGACGGTGACGCGCAGGGTTTCGCTCTTGGTCGCTTCAGCAGCGACGCCGTCCTTGGCAATGGCGGTGACGGTAAGGGTGAAGTCCACGTCGCTGTTCTCTGGCGGCGTGATGGTCAAGCCGGTCAGTTGCGCCGGCGTCAGAGTCCAGGTCCCGTCGGCGTTGTGCGTGCCTGCGCTGAGCGTCGCCCCGGTAGGAACGCCGGCAATGACAATGCTCAGAGATTCCGAACCGTCGGTGTCGGTCAGGGCGGGGCCGATCGTCAGCGCGATGGCGGTGTCTTCGTTGCCACGAGCACTGGTGACGCTCAGCGTCGGCGTGTCCGACACCGGGTTGACGGTCACCGGCAGCGTCTGGGTCACCGAGACCGCACCGGCAGTGCCGTCCTTGGCCGTGGCGGTGACGGTCAGGGTGAAGTCGACATCACTGTTCGACGGCGGCGTGACGGTAAGACCGGCAAGCTGATCCTTACCCAGCGTAATCGAGCCACCGGTGACGGTCAGCACGTCGCCCGCCGAATTGCCGAGGGTGGCGCCGGCGGGGATGCCGCTGATGGTGATGCTCAGCGTTTCCGAACCGTCCAGATCGGTCAGCGCCGGGTTGATCGCCAGGGCGATGGCGGTGTCTTCGTTGCCGGTGGCGGCGGTGACGCTGAGCGTCGGGGTATCGGTCACCGGATCGACGGTGACGTGCAGGGTCTTGCTCTTCGTCGCTTCGGCGGCGACGCCGTCCTTGGCGACGGCGGTGACGGTCAGGTCGAAATCGACGTCGCTGTTCGACGGCGGCGTGATGGTCAGACCCGCAAGCTGATCCTTGGTCAGCGTGATCGAACCATTGGTGACCGTCAGCGCGCTGTTCAGCGTGTTGGCAAGCGTGGCGCCGGCGGGGATGCCGGTGATCCGGATGCTCAGCGCTTCCGAGCCGTCGGTATCGGTCAGCGCCGGGCTGATCGTCAGCGCGATGGCGGTGTCTTCGTCGCCACGGGCGCTGGTAACCGAGAGCGTCGGCATGTCGGTCACCGGATCGACGGTGACATGCAGGGTCTCGCTCTTGGTCGCCACGGCAGCGACGCCATCCTTGGCAATGGCGGTGACGGTCAGGTCGAAATCGACATCGCTGTTCGACGGCGGGGTGATGGTCAGACCGGTCAGTTGGGCCGGGGTCAGAGTCCAGGTCCCGTCGGCATTGTGTGTGCCCGCGCTGAGCGTTGCCCCGGTGGGAACGCCGGCGATGACGATGCTCAGCGTTTCCGAACCGTCGGTGTCGGTCAGGGCGGGGCTGATCGTCAGGGCGATGGCGGTGTCTTCGTTGCCTTGGGCGGCGGTGACGGTCAGGGTCGGGGTGTCCGACACCGGATTGACGGTCACCGGCAGCGTCCGGGACACCGACACCGCATCGGCGCTGCCGTCCTTGGCCGTGGCGGTGACGGTCAGGGTGAAGTCCACGTCGCTGTTCGACGGCGGCGTGACGGTCAGACCGGCAAGCTGCGCCGGCGTCAGTGTCCAGGTCCCGTCGGCGTTGTGCGTGCCGGCGCTGAGCGTTGCCCCGGTCGGAACGCCGGCAATGACAATGCTCAGAGATTCCGAACCGTCGGTGTCGGTTAGGGCGGGGCTGATCGTCAGGGCGATGGCGGTGTCTTCGTTGCCACGCGCAGCGGTGACGCTCAGCGTCGGCGTGTCGGTTACCGGGTCGACGGTGACGCGCAGGGTTTCGCTCTTTGTCGCTTCGACGGCGGCGCCGTCCTTGGCGATGGCGGTGACCGTCAGGTCGAAATCGACATCGCTGTTCGACGGCGGCGTGATGGTCAGACCGGCCAGTTGGGCCGGGGTCAGAGTCCAGGTGGTGGTGCCGTCCGGTTGGGTCACGGAACTGCCGGCGCTGAGCGTCGCACCGGCCGGAACGCCGGCGATGGTGATGCTCAGGGCTTCCGAGCCGTCCAGATCGGTCAGCGCCGGGTTGATCGTCAGGGCGATGGCGGTGTCTTCGTTGCCCCGAGCGGCGGTGATGCTCAGTGTCGGGGTGTCCGACACCGGATTGACGGTCACCGGCAGCGTCCGGGTCACCGAGACCGCATCGGCAGTGCCGTCCTTGGCCGTGGCGGTGACGGTCAGGGTGAAGTCGACGTCGCTGTTCGACGGCGGCGTGACGGTCAGGCCGGCAAGCTGATCCTTGGTCAGCGTGATCGAGCCACCGGTGACGGTCAGCACGTCGCCCGCCGTATTGCCGAGGGTCGCACCGGCGGGGATGCCGCTGATGGTGATGCTCAGCGTCTCCGAGCCATCCAGATCGGTCAGGGCCGGGTTGATCGCCAGCGCGATGGCGGTGTCTTCATTGCCGGTGGCGGCGGTGACGCTGAGCGTCGGGGTATCGGTCACCGGATCGACGGTGACGCGCAGGGTTTCGCTCTTGGTCGCTTCGGCAGCGACGCCGTCGTTGGCGATGGCGGTGACCGTGAGGGTGAAGTCCGCGTCGCTGTTCGCCAGCGGCGTGATGGTCAGGCCGGCGAGCTGCGCCGGAGTCAGCGTCCAGGTTCCGTCGGCATTGTGCGTGCCGGCGCTGAGCATCGCCCCAGCCGGAACGCCGGCGATGGAGATCGTCAGCGCCTCCGACCCGTCGGTGTCGGTCAGGGCCGGGCTGATGGCCAGCGGGATGGCGGTGTCTTCATTGCCCTGGGCGGCGGTGACGGTCAGGGTCGGCGTGTCCGACACCGGATTGACGGTGACCAGCAAGGGCGCGCTGGTGCTTGCCGTGGCGGCATCGCCGTCCTTACTGGTGGCCGTGACGGTGAGGGTGAAGTCCTCGTCGCTGTTCTCCGGCGGCGTGATCGCCAGACCGGCCAACTGGGCAGGCGTCAGGGTGATCGAGCCGCCGGAGATGGTCAGCGCCTCGCCGGCCGCGTTGGTCAGAACCGCTCCGTCCGGAATCCCGGAGATGGTGATGCTGAGGGTTTCCGATCCATCCGTGTCCGTCAGGGCCGGATTGATCGTCAGGGCGATCGCCGTGTCCTCGTCGCCTGCCGCCGTCTGGACGGTGAGCGTCGGCGTGTCCGACACCGGCGCGACCGCCACCGCAAGGGTCTGTGTCACCGATACCGGGTCGGCCGTGCCGTCCTTTGCCGTGGCGGTGACGGTCAGGGTGAAGTCCACGTCGCTGTTCTGCGGCGGCGTGATGGTCAGGCCGGCGAGCTGGGCCGGCGTCAGCGTCCAGGTACCGTCGGTATTGTGGGTGCCGGCGCTGAGCGTCGCGCCGCCCGGAACGCCGCTGATGGTGATGGTCAGCGTTTCCGACCCGTCGGTGTCGGTCAGGGCCGGGCTGATGGCCAGCGGGATGGCGGTGTCTTCATTGCCGGACGCGGCGCTGACCGTCAGCGTCGGCGTATCGGTCTCCGGGGTCACCGTGACCACCAGCGGCATGCTGGTGCTGGCCGGAGCGGCGGTGCCGTCCCGGCTGGTCGCGGTGACGGTCAGGGTGAAGTCCGCGTCGCTGTTCAGCGGCGGCGTGATCGCCAGGCCGGCAAGCTGGGCAGGCGTCAGGGTGATGGAACCGCCGGAGATGGTCAGCGCCTCGCCGGCCGCGTTGGTCAGAACCGCCCCGTCCGGGATGCCGCCGATGGTGACGCTCAGCGTCTCCGACCCGTCGGTGTCGGTCAGGGCGGGGCTGATGGTCAGCGGAATCGCCGTATCCTCCGCCCCCGTCACCGCCGCGACGCTGAGCGTCGGCGTGTCGGAAACCGGATTGACGGTGACCGGCAGCGTGGTGGAGACGCTGGTGGGGGTGGCGCTGCCGTCGGTGCTGGTGGCGGTCACGGTCAAGGAGAAGCTGTCACCGCTGTTGGGCGGCGGCGTCAGCGTCAGGCCGGGAACCTGCGAGGAGGTCAGCACGATGCTGCCGTTCACCACCGTCAGCACCGCGCCGGACCCGTCGCGCAGCACCGCCCCGTCCGGAATGCCGGACAGGGTGACGGTCAGCACCTCCGTCCCGCCGGTGTCGGTCAGGGCGGCGGCGATGTCGAGGGCGATCGCCGTGTCCTCGTCGCCCGACACGCCGTCCACCGTCAGGCTGGGCGTGTCGGACACCGGCGCCGGAGTGGTGGTGGCAGCGGCGGTAAGGTCGGGCGCAGCGGTCGGGGCGTCCAGGACGGTGACGGGGGCGGCGTTGGGGACGGTCCCGTCGTCGATCACCTGATCGGGCGTCTCGGGCACGGGGATGTCCGGAAGCGCGACGGCGAGTTCGGTATAGGTGGTCGTCGTACGCGCGTTTGACAGCAGCTCCGCCCGCTCCACCGCGCTGCCGGTGGCCTCGCGGCTCTCCCCCTCCGACAGGCCCGACCCTTCGGGGCCGGCCGGGCCGGAGCCGCGGGGGCCTTCGGTGCGCAGGACATCGCCGTTCAGAAGCAGCGCGTTCACCGCCCGGTCGGAGGCGACCGCCACCGATTCGCCGACGACGGTGCCGGTCTGCACCGCGCCGCCGACCATCAGATCCTCGGCGCCGCGGTAGTCGGTCTGAACGTAGCCCAGCGTGTCGTCGGGCCGCTGCAGTTGGACCGCGCTCGCCTCGTGGATGACGCCGCCCAGCCGGGTGCCGTCGACCTGCTGCAGGAGGGTCAGATCGTCCAGGATCTGACGATCGTCGACCGCCGGGACATTGCCTTGAACCGCTTCCTCAGCCATCGGACCGCTCCATAAGAGGGATGCGAAGTCGCACCACGCCACTCGTCACGATCCTAGGTTCTAGCGCTCTGACTTGCTTGTGATAAGAAACATCCTGTGATGAGTTTCAACAGCTTGGACGCTGAACCGACGATCGCAACCATCCTGCCGCCTGCGCTCCACGACACGAAACCACTTGGAAACGCTTGGTTTCTTCCTCTTTCGCGCAGGTTCGAAAGAGGTGCGCGTAACACCTTTTGTCACTCGGTTGCCTTTTGTTGCTATTCGCGGATTTACCTATCACTAGCAATTGTGGTGTTGATTAGCGCCCGGTTAACTCCGTGAACAAGTTGGTCGTCTTGCAGTCCGCAGCCCCGTCCACCATCCGCTCCGCATCGCGCACCGTAGCGGCAAATGCGTCTTCCGGCAGCGACCGGGCGGCCGAAAAGGCGGCCCGGCGCCTGCTGTCGGGCATGCTGGGACCGCGCCGCGACCGGGCGATGCTGGTGCTGGCGTCCTTCGCGCTGAACATCTTCGCGCTGGCACTGCCGGTCACGCTACTGCACGTCTACGACCGCATCCTGCCGAACGAGTCCTACGGCACCATGCTTCTGCTCGGCATCGGCTGCGGGGCGGCGGCGGTGATGGAGGCGATCCTGCGCGTCGCGCGCTCGGCGCTGACCACCTGGATGGGCGCCCGGATCGAGCATCGGTCGAGCGCGGCGCTGATCGACCGGCTGATGCACATGCCGCTGAACGCCTTTTCCCAGCAAGGGATCGGCACCCATTTCGAGGTCTATCGCGCCATCAAGATGGTGCGGGAGTTCTATTCGGGCCAGGCGCTGCAGTCGGCCATCGACATCCCTTTCGCCGTTCTCTACCTGGGGCTGATCGCCCTGCTGGCCGGCTGGCTGGCGGTGATCCCGGTGGCGGTGCTGGCGCTGTTCCTGATCGTCGGCGCCGTGCTGGGCCGGCGGATGCGCCGGGCGCTGGAAAGCCGCCACACGCTGGAGGAACGGCGCCTGAACTTCATCAGCGAGGTGCTGGCCGGCGTCCATACCGTGAAGGGGCTGGGCGCCGAGGCCGGGCTGCTGCGCCGTCACGAACGCCTGCAGCAGGGCTGCAGCGAGGAGGATTTCGCCGTCGCGCGGCTCAGCGGTTCGGCCTCCGTCGCCGCCGCCACGCTGGCGCAGGCGACGATGATGCTGGTGGTGATCCTGGGCAGCGTGTCGGTGATCGACGGCACGATGACCACCGGTGTGCTGACGGCCTGCTCGATGCTGGCCGGACGCTGCGTGCAGCCGGTGCAGGCTTTGTTCGACCGCTGGGTCCGCTACCAGTCGGTGTCGCTGGCCCTGCGCCGCATCGGCCATGTCCTGCTGGAAGTCGGAGTTGACGGTGCCGCAGCGCAGCCGCAAGCAGACGGCAAGGCCGGAGGCGCGGTCGGCATGGCGCTGGCTCCCGGCTCCATCGAGATGGACAAGGTCCGCTTCGCCTACGACCGCGGGCCGGAGATCCTGAGCGGCCTGTCGCTGAGCGTCGGGCCGGGCGAGTTCCTGGGTGTGGTGGCGACCAACAGTTCGGGCAAGACCACGCTGCTGCGCCTGATCCTGGGCGTGCTGCGGCCAAGTTCGGGCGAGGTGCGGGTCGGCGTGCGCGCCCTGACGGAGGCCGACGCCATGACCGGCATCGGCGGCGTCGTCTATGTCGGCGAGCATCCGGAACTGTTCAAAGGCACCATCCTGCAGAACCTGACCCTGTTCGACCCCGGCCGGGCCGATCTGGCGATGGAGGTCTGCCGCCGCCTGGGCCTCGACCGCCGCATCGCCAGCCTGCCGCAGGGCTATGAGACCATCGTCGGCGACGCCTCGCAGGAGGCGCTGCCGCGCGGCGCCCGCCAGCTGATCTGCCTCGCCCGCGCGCTGGTGCGCGAGCCGGCGGTGCTGCTGCTGGACGAGCCGAACTCGTCCCTCGACGTCGAGTCCGACAAGGCGTTCCGCCGTGCGCTGGACGAGCTGCGCGGCAGCGTCACCATCCTGCTGGTCACCAGCCGTCCGTCGCTGCTGTCGCTGGCCGACAGGGTGGTGCAGATCGTCGACGGCCATGCCGTCACCCGCAACCCGGAGACCGGGAGCGTCGGCGGGCAGCCGGCCCTGGTCGCCGCCACCGCCGCCCCGGCGGCCGAGGCGGAGGCCAAGACCGGTGCGGAGCCGATCCGCGCCGCCCATGACGATGGCGACATCCTGCGCCGCCGGCTGGCCGAAGCCTCGGCGGTCGGCGCCTGCATGGTCCCGCTGCTGGACGCGCTGGGCTGGCGCGGCGCGCCGCAGACACTGGCGGAGGCCCTGCCCCACTTCTCCGAGGTGCAGACGGTGGAGGAGCTGTGCGACGTGCTCCAGCGCCTGCATTTCGAGGGGCGCAGCCTGCGCTTCGATCTCGGCCGGCCGGAGCCGTCGCTGCTGCCCTGCCTGTTCCAGGCCCGCGACGGCGGCATCTACACCCTGCTGTCAGCCGACGCCGACGGCGTCACCGCCTTCAGCGGCCGTTCGCGCGAGACAGTGTTGCTGAATTTCGGCAAGGGCACCGCCTATGTCTTCACCCCGCTGGAGGCGGCGGCCGGCACCGGCAACCAGAACTGGGTCGGCACGGTCATCCATGCCTATCTGCCGCTGCTGTGGGCGGTGCTGGGGCTGAGCGCGGTCATCAACCTGCTGTCCGTCGCCGCACCGCTCTTCACCATGGCGATCTACGACAAGGTCATCGGCACCGGGTCCTTCGACACGCTGGCGACCATCGCCGTCGGCGCGTTCCTGGTGATCGCCGGCGACTTCGCGCTGCGCCAGATCCGCGGCCGGGCGCTGGCCCATGCCGGGTCGCGCATCGCCCGCAGCATCAGCAACGCCACCATCGAGCGCATCCTGATGCTGCCGGTGGGGCTGAGCGAGCGCGCCGCCATCGGCACGCAGATCGCCCGGGTGAAGGATCTGGAATCGATCCGCGACTTCATCAGCCAGGGGCAGGTCGCGGCCCTGTTCGACGTGCCCTTCGCCCTGTTCTATCTCGGGGTGATGGCGTTGCTGGGCGGGCCGTTGGCGCTGGTGCCGCTGGGCGCCGTGCTGGTGACCGCCGCCATCGGGGCCGCCGTCCACCCGCTGGTGCGCGCCCGCACCGGCACCACCGCGCGTGCCGACACCGAGCGGCAGGAATTCTTCGTCGAGATGGTCGCCAAGATGCCGGCGCTGCGCGCCATCGGCGGGCTGGCCCATTGGCGCGACCGCTATGACCGGCTGTCGGCCCGCACCGCCCGGTCGGGCCACACCGCCGCCAACCTGTCGGCGACCCACGCGGCGCTGGCCGGGCTGGTGGTGCCGGTCGCAGGATTGGCCACCGTCGGCGTCGGCGCCCTGCAGGTCTTCGCCGGCACCATGACGCCGGGTGCGCTGATGGCGTCGATGATGCTGCTGTGGCGGGTGATGGTGCCGCTGCAGACCGCCGTCTCCATGTTGCCGCGCATCGAGCAGCTGCGCGCCAATGCCCGCCAGATCAACGGCCTGATGAGCATCCGGCCGGAACGCGAGCCGCGCTGCGCCACCCTGCAGCCGCGCAAGCTGAAGGGCGAAGTGTCCTTCTCCCGCGTGTCGCTGCGCTATCGCAACGATGCCGACCCGGCGCTGGTCGGCGTGACCTTCACCGTCAAGCCGGGGCAGATCGTCGCCATCGTCGGTTCGGACGGCGCCGGCAAGTCGTCGCTGCTGAAGGTGATGCTGGGGCTCTATGCGCCGCAGGCCGGCAATGTGCGGATCGACGGCGTCGACATCCGCCAGATGGACCCGATCGACCTGCGCAAGTCGGTCGGCTATGTGCCGCAGGCCAGCTCGCTGTTCTACGGCACCATCGCCCAGAACCTGCGCTTCGCCGACCAGACCGCCGACGAGGCCGAGCTGCGCTGGGCACTGTCGCTGGCCGGCGCGCTGGACGAGGTGGAGGCGCTGCCGCGCGGGCTGGACACCCGCATCGGCGACAACCAGTCGCTGCGCCTGTCACCCAGCCTGACGCAGAAGATCTGCCTGGCCCGCGCCTATATCCGCCGGCCGCGCATCCTGCTGCTGGACGAACCGGCCAGCCGGTTGGATTTCGAGGGCGACAAGGCCCTGCACGCGGCGCTGGCCGCGTTGCGCGGCCACAGCACCATCTTCCTGGTCACCCACCGGCCGAGCCACCTGACGCTGGCCGACACGGTGCTGACCATGGACGCCGGCATGATCGCCCCCGCCAACCCGGCCGGCGGCCTGCCCGGTCCCCGGCCGGTTGGTCCGGGTGGTGGTGGAGGCAGCAGCGTCGCCAACGGCATCGCCGGGGCGCTGCTGGGCGGGATCGGGCTGCAACGCCCGCCCGGCGTCGCCGCCACGCCGCAACGCTGACCCGTTTCGCTCCTTTCTCTTCGAATTCAGTGTGAACCGCAGATGGCCGCTTCAGACCTCGCCCGCCCCACCGGCAAATCGCTCAGCGCCGACGATGCGACGCTGTCGCTGGTCCGTGCGACCATCGTCGTGCTGGTCCTGCTGCTGGCAGCATTGCTGACCTGGGCCACGCTGATGCCGGTCAAGGAGGCCGTCGTCACCGCCGGACAGGTGGTGCCGTCCGGCAACTCCCAGGTCGTCCAGCATCTGGAAGGCGGCATCGTGTCGGCCATCCTGGTCAAGGAGGGCGATCTGGTCGAGGCCGGCCAGCCGCTGATCGTCTTCGACCCCAAGCAGGTCCAGGCCGAGCGCGAGCAGATGAACGCCCGCCTGCTGACGCTGGAGCTGCGGGCGGAGCGGCTGCGCGCCTTCGCCGCCGGGCGGGAGCCGGACTTCACCCGCGCCGCCGGTCCCGACACGCCGCAGGCGAAGGCCCAGATGGAGGCGCAGGTCGCCGACCAGCGCCTGATCTACGATACCCAGCGCAAGGCCCGCGATACCGCCATCGCCGTGCTGCAGGCCCAGGTGTCGCAGCGCGAGGCCGAGCTGGCTCTGTACGAAGGGCAGCTCGCCAACATCAAGGACCAGATCACCTTCATCACCGGATCGGTCGACATCCGCAACAGGCTGGAATCCATGGGCCTGTCGTCGAAGCTGCAATCGCTGGAAACCCAGCGCGAGCAGTCGCGCCTGATGGGCGAGCAGCGGCGGATCGAGGGCCAGATCATCGCCACCCGGCAGGCGATCACCGAGGCCGGCAACCGCATCCTCGACCAGTCGGCCAAGCTGTCGCAGGACGCCGTGACCGAGATGGGCACCGTCACCGCCGAGATCGCCCAGCTACGCGAGGCCCGCGCCAAGCTGGACGACCGCGCCGAGCGGCTGACCGTGCCGTCGCCGGTGCGCGGGCTGGTGCAGGATCTGCGGATCAACACCATCGGCGCCGTGGTGCCGGAAGGCGGCGTCCTGATGCAGATCGTCCCGGTCGACCACGAGATGACGGTGGAGGCGCATGTCACCCCGCGCGACGTCGGCCATCTCCAGGTCGGGCAGGAGGCGACGGTGAAGGTGCTGACCTACGACTTCGCCCGCTACGGCGCCATCACCGGCACGCTGCAGCGCATCTCCGCCTCCACCTTCCTGGACGAGCAGAAACGCCCCTACTACAAGGCGGTCGTGGCGCTCAGCCGCAACCATGTCGGCCGCGACGACGTCCAGCACCCGGTTCTGCCCGGCATGACCACCCAGGTGGAGATGCCCACCGGCGAGCGGTCGCTGCTGGAATATCTGCTGAAACCGATCTACTTCGCCCTGTCCGACAGCTTCAACGAACGGTGAGAAGTCCCCTCTCCCCCCCGGGGGGAGGGTTAGGGTGAGGGGGAGGCGCGGCGAGGATTTTTGGAATAGTCACGCGGTGCATCCCCCTCACCCCGACCCTCTCCCGGGGCGGGAGAGGGAGATGCAGGGCCCCTCCCCCTGGAAACAAAAAAGGCCGCCGGTCCTGGGTAGGACGGGCGGCCGATGGAAAGCGCGAGCGGTCAGTAGGCGCCGAGCGAGAGGGCGGCGGCGGTGAATTCCTCGGCCAGCCAGCCTTCGTGCTCGATCAGGTGGCCCATCAGACGCTTCAGCGCCGCCTCGTAGACCTCGGCGCGCTCGCCATCGGGCAGGCCCGCCACGTCCAGGCGGGCGACGAAATCGTCAACCACCTGTTCGGCCTTCCGGGTGTCGACTTTTGTCATGACGGGGAACAACCTGGGGTTCGTATCGGCGAGCTTCTGGGGAATCATCGGGGCGCCTTGATGCTGGACGCGGGGCCTTTGCGAATAATGGGTCTGCGACCGGCGGGTGTGAAGATGCGATTTAGCGTTTAAATGAAATAAATTTAGGCTGCATTTGATACATCTCGTTTCATGTGTCGCTGGCCGGTGGCGAAAAGCGGCAAACCGCGAGCGTGGTACAGCCCCGACACAGCTCGACAGAATATGTCACGACATACCAGTAGCAATCATTGGTGCTAGTACCTAAAATTGCCGCGACTCAGCAGCGCCCGTGAACGCCATGGCCGGCCGCCCCAACCGCAGCGCCTCCCTTCAGACCGTGCCGCTTCACGCGGTGGAACCGGATCCGGCAGCCGTCAGCCTCGACAAGGTCAAGGCGATCCTGGCCCCGCTGGACCGGGCGCAGAAGTCCAAGCTGTTCGAACTGGTGCAGGCGGGCCATCTGGAAGACGACCAGATGACGGTGGAGGTCGGCCGTCTGATCGTCGCCATGCTGAACGGCCCGCGCACAGAACATGCCCGGCGCATCTGGACCGGCTGGTTCGACCCGGTGATGCTGCGCACCGATGCGCTGATGCTGGCGGAAAGCCGGCCGCCCGGCTGCATGCATGTGGTCGACGCCAGCGCTTGGTGGTTCGCCCTGCTGCCGCATCTGCGTGACCTTGCCGGGCGGGTCCAGGCCGACATCGCCGACCGTGCCAGCGAACATCCGCTCGACGCCGTCCTCGCCTCCCCCGCCGCCGCGGAATGGGCGGAGGAGCTTCGCGTCCGTTCGCTGGAGGTCCTGCGCCGGCGCGGCGCGGCCGGACCGCTGCTGGCGACCGCCAACGCCGAGCGGATCACCCTGCTGCGCAAGCGCGGGCTGACCGGGGTGGCGCCGCTGTCGTTCAGCGATCTGGCGATGCTGGACGCCATGCTGGATCATGCCCCGCTGTGGAAAGGCGCCGTCCGTCCGCGCGACACCATCGGCATCCTGCACATGGTGTCGGAGATGGCGGAGCGCGGCGCCGCCACGGGTGGCGGTGCGGAGGGCGCGATGCAGTACGCCCTGGCCCTGCTGAACGGATCGCGCGATCCCGATCAGGCGCTGGCGCTCCATGGCCTGTCGCCCAACCCGGCTCTGGTCGAGGCGGCGGTCGGGCATGTGCAGTTCGCCTGGCAGTGCCTGCGCCAGAAGCTGGAGGACCTGCATCTCGGCCGCCCTGCCCCGCCGCAACTGACCGCCGGCGAGACGGTGGACCGGCTGCAGGAGCGCGCCTTCCGCTGGTACGATGCGCTGCAGGGCTTCGGCGTCGAGCGCGGCGGGCGCAACTGGGCAGCGGTGTCCGCCGCCGTCGGCCGGGTGACCGGGCTGGTCGAGGGAGAGGTGGTGCCGGTGCTGAGCCACCGCCTGCTGACGCTGAACGCCAGCAGCTCGGCCCGGCCGCTGATCGACCCGGTGCGCTTCATCAACGGCTTCAACCACCGGCTTCGCCGCCGCGGCATCGCCGCCTCGACCAACCCCTGGCTGACGGCGATCGGCGAGCATCTGGCCGGCCTGTTCCGACAGATCGGCGCCTATGGCCGGGAGGATGCGCTGTCCGCCATGGCCGAGCTGTGCGAGCTGGCCGAAGAGACCGGCTATCCCATCGAGGTGACGGCCATCGACAAGACGCTGCTGGCCATCGCCGAGCGGGCGCTGCGCGACGGCCGCGAACTGAACACCGCCGAAAGCAGGCTGATCGAGCGCGTCGTCACCGTCGCGACCGAGGAACGCCGCCGCTGCCGCTGGTGGGTGTCGGGCGAACTGGTCAGCCTGCTGGATGCCGCCCAGCAGCGCGGCATCGGCCCGACGCCGCAATAGGACCGCTCAGGACGACAGCGTGATCCCGGCCTTCACGGTGGCCAGCGCCAGCTGCGTGCGGTTGCGCACGCCCAGCCGCTGCATCACCGTGCGCAGATGCACCTTGATGGTGCCCTCCAGCACGCCAAGCGCGCGGGCGATCTCCTTGTTCGACTGGCCTTCCAGCAGGAGCCGCAGTACCTCGCGCTGGCGCTCGGTCAGGCCGTTGACCGCGTCGCTTTCGTTGCGCACCGAAGCGGCGGCGGAAGCCAGCGCGATGCGGACCGGCCTGCCATCGGGCGGCGTCGGTGGTGCCGGTGCGAAGATTCCGCCCGCCAGCACGATGGGCAGCGCCTGATCGAGCACCCCGCCCTCGCAGCCCTTGTGGACGAAGCCACGGGCGCCGGCACGGATGCAGGACGCGATGACGTCGCCGTCGCTCACCCCTGAGACGACGATCAGCGGTACATCGCCAGCCGCCTCCAGCATGTCGGTCAGGCCGCTGTGCTCGTCGCTGTCGCTCATCTGCAGGTCGTAGAGGATCGCGGTGAGGTCCGGTTCGGAGCGTACCTTGCGCACGGCCTCGGCCAGCGAACCCGCCTCGACGACCGCTGCATGCTCGTAGCGCTGCCGCAAGGCCAGCGACAGGCCATAACGAACCAGCGCGTGATCGTCGACAACCAGGAACTTGAGCGGATCGTCGGACGGCGTCCGGCGGTCGGATACCATGTCCCGCTCCGAGGAGTCTTGGGCGTGCTGCACATGATGATCCACGTTTGTTCCCTTTCATAGGTCGAAAGTGCCGTTACCCGCCGGATCTCCGGGGGGTGACTGCAACCTTAGTTCCAAGCGGCAACCCGGAAGAACCTTCCCATCCGGCGGTCTTTCCGGTGCATGGGGATGAGCAGCCAGCAAACCGGAAGTGGCAAGGCCGCAATTCCGCGCCTGTGCACTTGGCGGCGCCTCATCCCCGGCGTTTCCCCCCGGTCTTGTAGCGGCCGCCGTCGGTCTTCAGGCCAAGCGGGACCAGGACCGAGAAGACGGACCCCCGTCCCGGCGACGACCGCAGCGCAATCCCGTGCCCGAGTTGACGGGCCAGCCGCGCCACGATGGCGAGGCCGAGGCCGACACCGCGCCTCTGATCGCGGTCGCGGTTGTCCAACTGCCGGAACTCCTCGAAGATGATGCTCTGGCACTTCTCGTCGATGCCGGGACCGGCGTCCCACACCTCGATGCGCAAGCAGGGGCGGCCCTCCAAGTCGTGGCAGCGGCGGCAGCCCAGCAGGATCGACCCGGACGCGGTGTATTTCAGCGCGTTGGCGAGAAGATTGCGCAGGATGCGCTCCAGAAGCTGCGCATCGCTGTACACCACCGCAGTGCTGGAGACGACGCGGAATCGGATGCCGCGCATTTCCACCTGGATGGTGAACTCGCCTTTGATGACGTCCAGCATGTCGCACATCGGCACCGGTCCGATGTTCGGATCCAGTGCCCCAGCCTCGAGACGCGCGGTGTCGAGCATGCCCTCCAGCAGGGTGCGGATCGACAGATGCGCAGCCAGAATCCCACCCAGGATCGGCCGCTCGGCATCACCCAGCCGATGGCGCAGCACATCCAGGAACAGCCCCATGGACATCACCGGCTGGCGCAGGTCATGGCTGGCCGTGGCGAGAAGCTGGAGCTTGTCGGCATCGGCGGCCCGCAGACGCTGCAGTTCCTCGTTGGAGCGGGCGAGTTGCAGGTTGGCTTCCTCGATGCGCTCCAGAGAGAGGCGCAGCTTCTCATCCATGGCGCGCAGCTCTTCCAGCGAGGCGTTCAGATCGCTGTCGGAGCGGTCGAACTCCCGGTTCAGGTGGTCCTGAGCGTTTTCCCGCAGCGAGAGCCTTTCCTGCACCGCATCCAATTGAGACATCGTATCCCGGTATCGTCCAGTGACCATCCGCAGATGGTTGCGCTGGCGCGCGACCATCTCGTTCGCGCCGCTGTGGCGCTGCTCCAGATCCTCGATCTGCGTCTGCGCCTGCTCCAGTTCGGCGGACAGGTGCTGGACCTCAGATGCCGAGCGTTTTTCCTTCAGGTCTTCCGCCACGCAGATGAAGTGCTCCGGCTCGCCGCTGGGGCTGATCAGCGGCGCGATGACCAGTGAGCACAGATAGTCGCTGCCGTCCTTGCGCCGGTTGACCAGGGTACCGCGGGTAACCTCGCCGTTCTGCAGGTCGCGTTTGATGGCGGCGGACACCGCCTTGTCGGTGCGCGCGCATTGCAGCATGCGGGGCGATCGGCCGATCACCTCATCCGCCCGATAGCCGGTGAGGCGGGTGAAGGCCCGGTTGACATAGCGGATGACCGGCCCCGGCGCGGCAAGCACCCGGTCGGTGACGATGACCGCTTGGTCCAGTCGGTCCCATATCGGTTGGATTATCAACGGCTTGGCTTTGGAACCACGGAATCCCTGTACATCAGACATGGCGATGCAGTCCAATTCAAGACCAGCTGTCCACGGTGCATGATGTTGGGTCAGGACACCAGCATTTCCCATGAAATGCTAACTGTCGAGGTGCCAGATCATTTCGGTCATATGACTTCAGAGAAGCGATTCCGGTATTTGGATGCCGTTTGCGCCGCAGCGGCAAAAACACTGCGCATCCCGCAAATCTTTGCCGAAGTCAGTTATTCGGACTCCTATTCAGTTTGGTGTGAGGCGATGGGAAAAGCCCTACGGGCGGCGCTGCGCACCCATGCGGAAGACGGGCGGAGCCGAAATTCCGACGGGCCGGAACCGGATCGTGTCTGAGGAGTTGGACTTGAAGCCAGTGCAGCCAGCCCCCTGAAAGTCATGACCGAATCGCAGAGAAAGACCGATCCCATGAGCATCGACGGATTGTCGGACGACAAGGACACCCCGCATTACGACGGCCCGGCTGGCGGCTGGGGATCGGTCGGGTCGATGGCCCGCATCATGGGGGAGGAACGGCCGACCCCCGCCGTGCTCGACACGCTGCGCCGGCAGAACAAGCCCGGCGGCTTCATGTGCGTGTCCTGCGCCTGGGCCAAGCCGGCCAAGCCCCACACCTTCGAGTTCTGCGAGAATGGCGCCAAGGCGACGATCTGGGAACTGACCAGCCGGCGCTGCACGCCCGATTTCTTCGCGGAGCACACGGTTACCGAGTTGAAGGGTTGGAAGGATTACGACCTGGAACAGCAGGGGCGGCTGACTCACCCCATGCGCTATGACCGGGCCAGCGACCGCTATGTGCCCTGCGGCTGGGACGAGGCCTTCGCCGCCATCGGGGCGGAGCTGCGCGCCATCGCCCCGGAGCAGGCGGTGTTCTATTCGTCGGGCCGCGCCAGCCTGGAGACCTCCTATCTCTATGCGCTGTTCGCGCGGCTTTATGGGCACAACAATCTGCCTGACAGTTCCAACATGTGCCACGAGACGACCTCGGTCGGGCTGAAGAAGGTCATCGGCTCGCCGGTCGGCACCTGTGTGCTGGACGATTTCGACAGCTGCAACGCCATCTTCTTCTTCGGCCAGAACACCGGGTCGAACAGCCCCCGCCTGCTCCACCCGTTGCAGGACGCGGTAAAGCGCGGGGCGAAGATCGTCACCTTCAACCCCGTGCGGGAAAAGGGGCTGGAGAGCTTCCGCAACCCGCAAAGCCCGCTGGAGATGCTGACCGGCAAGGAAACGCAGATCTCCACTTTGTATTTCCAGGTGAAGGCCGGCGGCGACATCGCGGCGATCACCGGCCTGATCAAGCATGTGCTGGCGGCGGAGGAGGAGCGACAGAAGGAGGGCAAGCATGTCCTCGACCCCGACTTCATCGCCCAGCACACCGTCGGCTTCGAGGAGATGAAGGCGCGGGTGACCGCCATCGGCTGGGAGGAGATCGAAGAGGAATCCGGCCTGACCCGCGCCGACCTGAAGCAGGCCGCCGACATCTATGTCGAGGCCGACCGCTCCATCGCCATGTACGGCATGGGCCTGACCCAGCAGGTACACGGGTCGGAGACGCTGGCGGCACTGGTGAACCTGTGGCTGCTGAAGGGCAACATCGGCCGCGACGGCGCCGGCATCTCCCCCGTGCGCGGGCATTCGAACGTCCAGGGGCAGCGCACCGTCGGCATTTCCGAAAAGCCGGAGCTGGTGCCGCTCGACCGGCTGGCCGAACTGTTCGGCTTCGAGCCGCCGCGCAAGGAGGGGCTGACCACCGTCAAGGCCTGCGAGAAGATCCTGTCGGGCGAGGTGAAGGCCTTCATCGGCCTCGGCGGCAACTTCGTCCGCGCGATCCCCGAGCGCGAGCGGATGGAGGCGGCCTGGACGCGCATGCGCCTGACCGTGCAGATCGCCACCAAGCTGAACCGCAGCCACCTGATCAACGGCGAGGTCGCCTATCTGCTGCCCTGCCTCGGCCGGTCGGAAGAGGATGTGCAGGAGAGCGGTGCGCAGGCGGTGACGATGGAGGACAGCCTCAGCTGCATCCATGGCTCGCTCGGCAACAACACGCCGGCCAGCCCGCACCTGAAGTCGGAGGTCGCGATCGTCGCCGGCATGGCGAAGGCTACCCTGCCGCCCAACCCGAAGGTGACGTGGGACGCGTGGGTGGCCGATTACCGCCGCATCCGCGCGCTGATCGAGGAGACCTATCCTGACCAGTTCCACCGCTTCAACGAACGGGTCTTCACCCCCGGCGGCTTCTACCGCGGCAACCCGGCGCGCGAGCGGATCTGGAAGACGGAGTCCGGCAAGGCCCACTTCACCCCGCCGGGCCGCCTGCGCGCCATCGGCTTCGAGGATGCGCCGGGCCGCTGGCGGCTGATGACGTTGCGGTCGAACGACCAGTTCAACACGACGATCTACGGCTATTCCGACCGCCTGCGCGGGATCGAGGGCACCCGCGACGTGCTGCTGATGAACCCGCTGGACATCGCCGCGGCGGGCTTGAGCGAGGGTCAGGTGGTCGCGCTGGCGAGCGATGCCGGCGACGATGTGGACCGCCGGGTCGGCGGCCTGACGGTCACGCCCTTCCACCTGCCGCGCGGCTGCGTCGGGGCCTATTATCCGGAGATGAACCCGCTGATTCCGCTGTGGTATCACGACGAGGCGTCGAAGACGCCGGCGGCGAAGGGCGTGCCGGTGCGGATCCTTGCGGATGGGGTGGGGGCCGACGGGGCCTGAACGGCGGCCCGCCGAGGCCGACGTGTTCCGCGGCGAAGCGGATCAGGTGAAGCTGTCGCCCAGCCCGAGATTCTTCAGGTTGAAGCCGGCATCCTTGCAGGTCTGGCGGAGCTTGCGGACGGCGGCCAGCAGTTCCTTGCTCTGGCTGAGCGTCGGCGAGGTGCGGAGAATCTGTGCGAACAGTTCCTGATTCATCTGGTATCTCAGCGTGTTCCTGGGGTCGCTTTCCAGATGAAGAAGGAACATGTCGTCGAAGATGTTGCTGTCGACTGTGCGGGACTTCGAAGTCTTGACGCGCTTGAACCAGCTCATGCTCTTCGCGAGCTTGGAGTTCTGCTCGACCGTCTTCATCTCGCTGGCGAGCTTTGCGTAGGCGGCGCTGTCATCGTCACGGTCGCCGAGAAACATCTTGAAGATGCACAGTGCCTTGGTCTTGGTCGGCTCGGCGCGGAAATCCAGCACCATCCAGGGAAACAGCACCCGTTTGAGACGGTCGATCGATGTCTCGACCGAATCCACATCCATGTTCTTGGCGATCGCCCCCTGGCTCCGCGACAAGGCGGCATAGACCAGGGCGCGCCGGGTCTCCGCCGGAGCGAAGGCGATCTTATGGGCAACGGACATCACGATAAACCCTCCCTATCAAAGGGATATTTTCGGTCCGTCCGGGCTAACACACATAACTATGCTGACTCAATATGTTGCGCACCTCAGGGGCGACGGTTGACGGCCGCCGCCCCCCGGCCGCGTCAAGGCCCCCTCAGTGCGCCTCTTCCCAATTGTCCCCAATCCCCGCTTCCGCCACCAGCGGAACGCCGAGATGGGCCGCCCCCTCCATCACTTCCCGCACGATCCGCGCGGCGTCCTCCGCCTCCGCTTCCGGCACCTCGAACAGCAGTTCGTCGTGCACCTGCAGCAGCATCCGCGCGTTGCTGCCCGCGGCGGCGAGCGCGGCCGGCATGCGGTTCATCGCGCGCTTCATGATGTCGGCGGCGGTGCCCTGGATCGGGGCGTTGATCGCCTGACGCTCGGCGAAGGCGCGGCGGGCGGCGTTCTTTTCCTGGATGCCGGGCATGTAGCAGCGGCGGCCGAACAGCGTCACCACATAGCCATGCTGGCGGGCGAAGGTCTTGATCGACTCCATCCACACCTTCAACTCGTGGAAGCGCTCCAGATAGGTCTTGATGAAGGCGTTGGCCTCCCCCGGCGCGATGCCGAGCTGGCGGCCGAGGCCGAAGCCGGAGATGCCGTAGATGATGCCGAAGTTGATCGCCTTGGCCTTGCGGCGGATGTCCGGCGTCATCTGCTCCAGCGGGATGCCGAAGACCTGGGCGGCGGTGGCGGCGTGAATGTCCAGACCGTCGCGGAAGGCGTCCTTCAACGCCTGGATGTTCGCCATCTCCGCCACCAGACGCAGCTCGATCTGCGAATAGTCGACGCTCAGCAGCTTGTGGCCGGGGGATGCCACGAAGGCGCGGCGGATCTTCTTGCCCTCCTCCGTCCGCACCGGGATGTTCTGCAGGTTGGGGTCGGTGGAGGACAGGCGGCCGGTGTTGGTCGCCGCCAGTGCGAAGGCGGTGTGGACGCGACCGGTGACCGGGGAAATCTTCTCCTGCAACGCGTCGGTGTAGGTGCTTTTCAGCTTGGCGAGCTGGCGCCAGTCGAGCACGCGCTGGGCGATGGTGTGGCCCTGCTCCGCCAGTTCCTCCAGCACGCTGCTGTCGGTGGAATAGGCGCCGGTCTTGCCCTTCTTGCCGGTGCCGAGCTTCATCGTGTCGAACAGGATTTCGCCAAGCTGCTTGGGCGAGCCGATGTTGAAGGTCTGGCCGGCCAGCGTGTGGACGTCCTTCTCGATCTCGGCGAGGCGGACGGACAGGCTCTGCGACAGGTCGGACAGCGCCTTCTTGTCGATGCGCACGCCCGCCCGCTCCATGTCCGCCACCACCGGAACCAGCGGGCGGTCCAGCGTCTCGTACACGGTGACCATGCGGTCGTCGACCAGACGCGGCTTCAGCAGCGTCCACAGGCGCAGCGTGATGTCGGCGTCCTCGGCGGCATAGGCCAGCGCCTTGTCCAGCGGCACGCGGTCGAAGGTGATCTGGTTCTTGCCGGTGCCGCAGACCTCCTTGAACGGAATCGGCGTGTAGGCGAGGTGCAGCTCCGCCAGCTCGTCCATGCCGTGGCCATGCGAACCGCCCTCCAGTACGTAGGAGATCAGCATGCTGTCGTCCACCGGCGACACTGTGATGCCGTTGCGGGCGAACAGCTGGTGGTCGAACTTGAAGTTGTGGCCGATCTTCAGGACCGACGGGTCCTCCAGCACGTCCTTCAGGATCGCCATCGCCTCGGCCGTGGGGATCTGCTTGGGCGGCGGCGGGGCGTCGAAGTCCAACTGTCCGGCGGCGGCGGTCGAGGCGCCATGGGCGAGCGGGATGTAGCAGGCGATGCCGGGCTCGGTGGACAGCGAGACGCCGACCAACGTGGCGGTGGCCGGGGTCAGGCTGTCGGTCTCGGTATCGACCGCCAGCACGCCGGTCTCGCGCGCCCGCTCGACCCAGCGGCGCAGCGCGTCGGCGTCCTGCACCAGCTCATAGCGCACCTCCGGCACATGCAGCACCGTCTTGCGGGCCGGGCGGTCTTCCGCAGCTGTGCTTTCGGCAGGCGCCGGGGACTTCGACACGGGAGCGGCGGCGGTGGTGGGAGCGGCACCGCCGGCGGCGCCGTCGGCGATGCGGCCGTCCTTCTGCATCTCCATCTCGACGCGCGAGACGATGCTGCGGAAGCCCTGGGCGCGCAGGAAATCGATCAGCTTCTGGTGGTCGGGCTCGCGCACACGAAGCTCGTCCAGCGGCTTGGGCGGCGGCACCTGATCGTCCAGCAGGACCAGACGGCGGGAGACGCGGGCCAGATCGGCGAATTCGATCAGCTTCTGGCGGCGGGCCGGCTGCTTGATCTTCTCGGCATTCGCCAGCAGGGCTTCCAGGTCGCCATATTCGGTGATGAGCTGGGCGGCGGTCTTCACGCCGATGCCGGGCACGCCGGGGACATTGTCGACGCTGTCGCCGGCCAGCGCCTGGACATCCACCACCTTTTCCGGCGGGACGCCGAACTTCTCGAACACCTCGTCGGGGCCGATGGACTTGTTCTTCATCGGGTCGAACATGCCGACGCCGGGGCGGACCAGCTGCATCAGATCCTTGTCCGACGACACGATGGTGACCTGACGGCCGGCCTCCTGCGCCAGACGGGCGTAGGTGGCGATCAGGTCGTCGGCCTCGAAGCCCTCCAGCTCCAGACAGGGCAGGCAGAAGGCCTCCGTCGCCTCGCGGATCAGGGCGAACTGCGGCTTCAGCTCCTCCGGCGGTTCCGGGCGGTGGGCCTTGTAGTCGGGGTAGAACTCGTTACGGAAATTCAGCCGCTTGCTGTCGAAGACCACCGCCACCGCTTCCGCCTTGGCATCGGCCAGCAGCTTCAGCAGCATGTTGGAGAAGCCCAGCACCGCATTGACCGGCGTGCCGTCCGGCCGCGTCAGCATCGGCAGCGCGTGGAAGGCGCGGAAGATGAAGCCCGACCCGTCGACCAGATACAGGCCGCTGCCGTCGCCGCCGGTGGTGGCCTTGGCTTCGGTCGCGGTGTTCTCGGAGGCGGTGGCGCCAGCGGTCTCGGCGGTCATGGTGGTCTCTCGTCCCTTCCTTGCGGGCGCTACCATCGCCGAAGGAAGGCCGGGAGTCGAGTGCCGAGACCGGGGTAGAGCGCCCTCAGCCGGCGCTGTCCTCCACCGCGCTGGTCACCACCGGGCCGACGAAGGCGTAGCCGACGCCGTGCACCGCCTGGACCGGCAGGGCGCAGCCGCTGCGCTCCTCCACCTTGATGCGCAGGCGGCGGACCAGCGAGTCGATGGAGCGGCTGTAGGGGTCCCAGTCGCGGCCCGTCAGCGCCAGGGAGATGTCCTGGCGGCTCACTGCCTCGCCGGGCGCGGTGACCAGCAGCGAGAGGAACTTGTACTCCGTCGCGGTCAGCGGAACGGCGGCGCCGCTCGGCGGCTGGATGCGCCATTCGATGTCGTCGAACAGCCAGGCCTTGCGCGAATCCGCAGGCGAAGCGCCGGCGGGCGCGGCGGGCGGCGCCTGGACATGGTCCGCGGCAGGCGGCGAATCGGCGCCCTTCTGCATCCGGCGCATCAGCGCCTTGATCTGCGCCTCGACCTCGCGGAAATCGACCGGCTTGACCAGATAGACGTCGGCGCCCAGCTCCAGTCCGATGACGCGGTCGATCAGGCTGGACCGCGCCGTCAGCATGATGATGGCGGCCGACGAGCTGGCACGGACGCGGCGGGCGACCGAAAAGCCATCCTCGTCCGGCAGGTTGATGTCGAGCACGATGACGTCGGCCGGTCCTGCGTCCAGCAGCCGGTCCAGCTCCGCACCGCGCGACGCCCCCCGCACCTCGAAGCCGCAGCGATCGAGATATTCGACAAGATCGTCACGAAGGTCGGCTTCGTCTTCGACCACAATGATCCGGGCCACGACGCCTCACGCCCCCATTCACATTCGTATGAGGTTATCTTAAACGCCCGAATGGGTTACGCAAACCCTATCAGACGAACGGAATAAACGAGACCGCGCAATATCAGTTCCGATCTCTTACCTATTGGATAGGTAGCGGTCGCCGACCGTCGCGGCATAGCGGGCCACCCATTCGCGGTCGATGGCGTCGATTCGGCCCTTCGCCTTAAGCTCGGCAAAGCAGCGGTCGAAGTCGGCGCGCAGCGACTCGTCACGGAAAACCATGCTGTAGGGCGTCGGCGGGAAGATGGCGGTGAACTGCACCGGCTGGGCCGGATCGAACGGCAGCCCGCCGGCCGATTTCGCCTTTTCCTGAAGCTGGCGGTTGTATTCGGCGAAAATCAGGCCGTCGGCCAGCACCGCGTCCACCCGGCCGGCGAACAGCAGGTTGGAATGCACCATCTGGTCGGCGCGCTCGCGGAAATCGCCGAAGCTGGGGATGGCGGCGCGCAGGCCCGGCAGCACGTCCGGCGCGCCGGAAAAGGTGATGACCCGCTTGCCCGCCAGATCGGCCAGCGACCGCACCGTCAGGCCGCTGCCTTTCAGCACCGAGGCGCCGTTCTGGTAGTGGATGTAGGGGACGGAGCGGGACCCCGGCATCTCCATTCCCGCCGGAACGGTGGTGACGGCATCCACCCGCCCGCCCGCCTGGACACCGTCGCGATAATCGTTCCAGTGGCGGCCGAAGGGGACAACCTTGAAATGCGCCTCATGCCCGCAGGTGGCCAGGGTTTCCTTGATGATGGAGGCCTCGCGCCCGGAGCCGTCGGCGGTCATCATCGGTGGCAGTTCCGGCGCCAGGATGGTCACCGGGCGGGCCGCCGCGGGCAGCGCCGCGGAAGCGAGGCCGATGACGAGGGCCAGGCGGGCCGCGACTCCCCCCGGGGCAGCGAATGCACGAACACCGAACGCCATCCTTCGCACTCCGTCCTTGCCAGCCTCAGCTCAAGTCCGCCGCAACCGCCGCGTCCGGCCAGGAGGCGACGGCCCCGGAAAGTAGCATGGGCGACGGCGCCGCCGTCCACGGAAATTCCCGCGTCCGGCAAAGGCTTCGACGACTTGAACAGGGCGTATGTTACAGTTCGTCGCAATTGGTTGGGATTGGTCGCCGGCCGTCGCCGGTCGTTCCCATTTTGTCGGCTGCTCCGACAATGAACACTCCTTTGCCAAATGTTATTTCAGGACTGAGTAAACCGGTCGTGCTATGGATAGGCTCATCGGCCACTCGCATGATGCCCGCCGGCTGGCTCGATGACTGTCGGCATGTTGCACGCGAGGGTGGATTTACTGATGGAAATGGGACTACCGCACCCCCGAACCTCCGGGACGGGGTTGGCATGAAACCCGCCATGAATGCAGAGGCCCCGATCGGCCGGGTCAGGAGGATGTGGATGAGCGTCACGGGATGGGACGACACCGAATCCTATACGCTTCGCGGCGCCGGCCCCCGTGGATCGGGTGACGAGGTCGCCCGCGCCGGCGGATCGTCTCTGCTGACCCGCGTCATTCTGATGATCGTCGGCTGCACCCTGCTGGTCGGGCTGATCGCCATGGGCGTGTCGTCCGTGCTGGTCGGCCGGCAGCAGCGCGACGCGCTGACCCACCGCGCGACACTGGTCGGCACGCTCCAGGCCTCGGCCATGGGGCAGGCGGTTTGGGAGTTCGACACCCGCGCGGTGGAGGCGATGATCCGCGGCCTGATGGCCGAGGATCCGGCGGTGCGCAGCGTCAAGGTGTGGGCGGCGACCGGCGGACGCGGCGGCCATGGCGAACCGCTGGTGGAGTTGGACCGTCCTGCCGGGCGGGCGGAGCTGGCGACCGTCGAACGGCAGATCGTCATGTCCGGCAGCAACGGCGAGCGCACGATGGTCGGCCTGCTGCGCATGACCTATTCGCTGGAGGAGGCGGAAAGCGCCACCCTGACGGCGCTGGCGCCGATGGCGGGCCTCGTCATCTTCTCGCTTCTGGCGGTCATCGGCATGATCAGCGTGCTGCTGAACCGGCTGGTGCTGGCGCCGCTCGCCCGGCTGACGCGGTCGGCGGGAGCCATCGCCGCCGGCGACTATCGCGTGCGCCTGCGCAACACCCGCGCCGACGAGATCGGCCAACTGACCGTCGCCTTCAACCATATGGCGGAAACCGTCCACGACTATACCGAACGGCTGGAACAGCGCGTCGCCGAACGGACGGAGGAACTGCGCCAGTCCAATGAGCAGCTGGCGGTCGTCAACCGGCAGGTGATGGACAGCATCCAGTATGCAAGCCTCCTGCAGTCGGCCATCCTGCCGGACGAGCGCGAGATGGCGCGGCATCTGGACGGCGTCTGCGTGCTGTGGCGTCCGCGCGACGTGGTGGGCGGCGATTTCCACATCTTCCGCGAGTTGGAGGACGGCCGCTTCCTGATCGGCGTCGCCGACTGTTCCGGCCATGGCGTGCCGGGCGCCTTCATGACGATGACGGTGTCGGCC
The DNA here is from genome assembly GCF_047302835.1 of Azospirillum sp. CT11-132. Taxonomy (NCBI): domain Bacteria; kingdom Pseudomonadati; phylum Pseudomonadota; class Alphaproteobacteria; order Rhodospirillales; family Azospirillaceae; genus Azospirillum; species Azospirillum sp. CT11-132. Next base: position 802,579 of record NZ_JBGLZA010000002.1, on the reverse strand, counting down.
ATCCTCGACCATGTGCTGTCGGAGACGCCGGACAGCGATCCGGCGGCGATCCTGGGCGGGCTGAACCGCATGGTGCGCGCGGCGCTGGCCCGCGGACGCGACAACCCGCGCTTCGACAACGGGCTGGACATCGGGCTGTGCCTGGTGCGGCCGGATCGCGGCGACCTGCTGTTCGCCGGCGGGCGGATCGGCCTGCACATCGTCGATCCCGGTACCGACAAGGTCGACGAGGTGAAGGGCGACCCGCAGAGCCTGGGCTATCGCCGCTCCGACATCGGCCATCGCTTCACCACCCACCGGGTGGAACTGGCGCCGGGCCGCAGTTTCTACCTGACCACCGACGGTTTCCTCGATCAGGCCGGCGGCGCCCGCGGCTTCGGCTTCGGCAACCGCCGCTTCAGCACCATGCTGCTGGAGCACGACGCGATCCCGATGGCGGAGCGCAGGACCGCCTTCGCGCAGGCCCTGGCCGAGCATCAGGGCGAGCGGGCCCAGCGCGACGACATCACCCTGGTCGGCTTCACCGTTTCGCCGGCACTTGCGGCGGTGTCCGCAGCCGACGCATCCTCCTCCCACCCCGTCCACCCGTAAGGCAGGTCGTCAAAGTACGATGAAAGGCAACGAACTCTTCAACCTGCAGGAGCTGCTGTCGCGGCAGAAGCTGCTGATCTGCTTCAGCGGCCCCTTCAGCCACAGCGTCATCGAGGAGCTGGGCAAGGCGGTCCGCAACCATCTGGAAAATGAGCGGATCGAAAAGTCGGCGATCATGGACGTCTTCTCCGTCTATGTGGAGCAGGCGCAGAATGTCCGCAATTACACGGCATCGCGCGAAGCGCTGGGCCGGCCGATCCCGGCCAACAGCGGCATCGTGGTGATCGGCAAGGAGGGCGACCATTACGCCGTCAGCTCCGGCAATCTGGTGGAGGCGGACGATGTGCCCGGTCTGTCGGCGATGCTGGAAAAGCTGCGCGGGCTGGACAAGGCCGGCCTCAAGGCGGTCTACAAGGAGCAGTCGCGCAAGCCGCGCGAGCCGGGCGCCAGCGGCGCCGGGCTGGGGCTGATCGACATGGCGCGCAAGGCCACCCGGCCGCTGGAATACTCGCTGCGCGCGGTGGACGACGCCTATTTCTTCTTCAGCCTTGAAGTCCAGCTATAAGAAATCACGGAACACGCATAATGGACAGTTTGCGGATCGAGGCAACCTCCTGCTCGCCCCTGATCGATTTCGATCCGGCGGCCGGGCTGCTGCGCATCGAAGGGGAATCCTATCCGGAAAACTCCTTCGACTTCTACGCGCCGGTGTTCAGCTGGCTGGAGGAGTATCTGAAGGCCCCCGCCCCGGCGGTGGTGCTGGACATCGGGCTGAGCTATCTCAACACCAGCAGCATCAAATGCATGATCGACGTGCTGGAGATGCTGGACGGCGCCCACCAGAAGGGTCAGACGGTGTCGGTGCGCTGGCATTACGATAGCGACAACGACCGCGCGCTCGACATGGCCGAGGAATTTGCCGAGGACGTGTCGCTGCCTTTCGAAATTCTGGCGCACTGATCGCGCACTGAGCACCCGGGATGACGATGCGGTCGCAGGAACAGGAGCTTCGTCAGTGGGTTCAGCGGCTGGCCGAGGATCCGGCCAATGCCGACAACCCGCTGCTGGCGGAATTCCAGACGCTGGCGGAACGGCACGGCAAGCTTTTGCGCCAGTTCCGCAAGATCGCCAAGATCAGCGACCGCCTGCAGACCGAGACCAAGGAGATGGCGCTCCAGCAGCGGCAGTTCGTGCTGATGGTCAGCCACGAATTCCGCACGCCGCTGGCGATCATCGACAGCGCCTCGCAGATGCTGGAGCTTGAGCCGAAGCTTCCGGTTTCGGCGATGCCGCGGGTGGGAAAGATCCGCAATGCGGTCCAGCGGATGCTGCACCTGATCGAACGCTGCCTGACCAACGACCGGCTGGGCACCGTGGCGGCACGGCCGATGGCCTTCGACCTTGCGGCGATGCTGACCGCGCTGGTGGGCGAGGTGGGGGCGTCGGCCTGCGGCCACCGGGTCGAGCTGCATGGCGCCGAGCGTCCGCTCCCGATCCCGGGGGACCGCGACCTTTTGGCGATTGTGTTTTCCAACCTGCTGGAGAACGCTGTCAAATACTCGCCGAACGGGGGGACGGTCCGTGTCGACCTCTCGGCCGGTGAGGGTCAGGTCACGGTGCGGATCACGGACGAGGGAATCGGCGTCAATGCTGCCGACGCGGCGCGGCTGTTCGACAAGTATTTCCGCGCGTCCAACGCCGCCGGCACGACCGGCGCCGGGCTTGGGCTCCACCTTGCCCGCTGCATCGTGGACACCCACGGCGGCGGCATTTCGGTGACGAGCGAACTGGGGCGGGGGTCGGCCTTCACCGTCCGGCTGCCGGTGCCGCGGGCCACGCTTCGGGCGACCGCTATCGCCCCGGTGGCAGAGGAGGCATCATGACCGGCGACACCAAATCCGCCGACACCGGGCTTGGCACCGGGCTTGAGGGCGCGACGGTGACGGGTTTGCCCAGGCGCTGGGCCTTGCGGCGGGGAACGGTGGGCATGATGCTGCAGGAGCAGAAGATCCAGGACTGGCTCGCCCGCCTTGCGGAGAACCCGGATTACGCCGCCCATCCGCTGATGGGGGAATTTCGCGCGCTCGCCGACGAGCATCTGAAGCTGATGCGGCAGTTGACCAAGATCGCCAAGATCAGCGACCGCATGCAGACCGACACCCGCCAGATGGCGCGGGCGCTGTATGCCGCCTCGCAGACCGATCCGCTGACCGAGCTGCCCAACCGCCGCCAGATGATCGAACGGTTGGAGGCGGAGCTGTGCCGCGTCGGCCGCAACGGTGGCGGCTTCGCGCTCATCATGCTGGACATCGACCATTTCAAGGAAGTGAACGACGCCTTCGGCCATGCCGCCGGCGACCATGTGCTGGTGGAAACCGCCGGCCTGCTGCGGCGGAACCTGCGCGGGCACGATCTGTGCGCCCGCTGGGGTGGCGAAGAGTTCCTGATCCTGTTGCCCGACACCGATCAGATCCAGGCCGAAGCGGTGGCGGAAAAGCTGCGGGAGATCATCGCCCGCCATCCGATCGCGCATCAGGACCACGACATCGTCGTGACTCTGAGCCTGGGCGTCGCCACCTACCGCGAGGGGCGGACGGCCGATGCCTGCATCCAGGCGGCCGACGATGCGCTGTACATCGCCAAGCGCGCCGGGCGCAACCGGTGGGCGGCAGCGGCCTGAGATTCCTATGGGGAATCCCCCTCTCCCCCCCGGGGAGAGGGGATCTTCTCCAACTCCGCCAGGGCGCCGGCCATGCCGGTGGCGACCAGATTGGCGTCGGTCTCGGCGCTGGCGCGCTCCGGCACCTCGGCCTCCGGATGGGCGCTCCACAGGCAGAGCAGAATCGGCACGTGCGGACCGAAATGCAGGCGCAGGCGGCGCACCAGCCGCCGGCTGTGGCCGAGGGCGGACGGGTTGAGGGAGGACAGCACCACCGCATCCACCCCGGCGGTTCCCAGGCTGGCGATGGTGCGCGATGACACCTTCTCGCACGGCACGACATCGGTCCGGATGCCGCGGCCGGTCAGCAGATAGGCCAGAAGCCCGGCCGCCGCCTCGTCCAGATTGTTGCGGGCACCGACACAGAGCACATGGGGCGCGTCGGCGGCCGGGGACACGCTGTCGCTCAACTCGTCCAGCAGGCTCGCCATGCCCTCGGCCACCGCCTGCCGGCCGTCCGGGTTCAGGGTGCCGCGCTGGCGGTCCTGCTCGGCCAGCGACAGGGCGGGAAGCAACAGGCTGTCGGCCAGTTCGACCGGGCTGCAGGCGCCGAGCCGCTCCTCGGCAAGCTCCGTAGCCTCGGTGGGATCGCGGGCGAGCAGGCGCTGGTACACCTTCGCCTCGTCGGGCAGGACGGGGCGGTCGCCCAGCATCACCTCCAGGAAATGCAGTTGCGGCACATGGCGGCCCAGCACGACGAGGCACACCGTCAGCGGCGTCGCCAGCAGCAGGCCGACCGGTCCCCACAGCGTCGTCCACACCACCGCCGCGACGATGATGGCGAGAGAGGACAGGCCGGTCGCCGTACCGTAGAGCCAGGGTTCCACCACATTGTTGGAAAACAGCTCCACCGCCACGAACAGGGCGATGCACAGCAGCGGCAGGGTCCAGCCGGTGTCGACCGCGAAGGACAGCAGGATCGGAAAGGCCGACGCGATCACCGGCCCCAGGAACGGGATGAAGCGCAGAACCGTCGCCAGCAGTCCCCACAGCAGCGGGTTCGGCACGCCCAGCAGCCAGAGGCCGACGCCGATGGGAATGCCGTAGGTGACGTTCACCACCACCTGCATCAGCAGATAGCGGCTGACCCGCTCGCCGGCGTCGTTCATCGCCTCCGTCGTGCGGCTGAGGTCGCCGGACCCGACCAGACGGATCAGGCGGTCGCGCAGATCCTCCCGCTGCAGCAGCATGAAGATGGTGAAGACCAGCACCATGCCGGCCGTGGCGATGGGCGTCATCGCCGGACCGAGAAACCGGCTGGCGAGGTCGAACACGCCGGTGTCGGACTGGTCGATGCGCACCGGCACGGGTTCGCGGCGCGGCGGGGTGGCGGCGGGGCCGGCCTGCGGCGTGGGCGCGGCCGTGGTGCCCTGCTGCGCCGGCGGCGCGCTGCCGGTGGCGTTCTCCAGCTCCTGCTTGAGGTCGCGGAAGGCCTCGGTCGCCTGCTTGATGGCGCCGCGGTCGCCGGTCGATGCGGTGGCGCTGCGTAGGGATTGGATCTTGGTGTGGATGTTGCGCTGGTAGGTCGGCAGATTGTCGGCCAGATCGCCAAGCTGGCTGCCCACCACCGCGCCGAAGCCGATGATGGCGAGGAACAGCAGGACCACCACCGCCAGCACCGACGGCACCCGGCCAAGGCGCCAGCGCTCCAGACGGCTGACGATGGGCGTCAGCACGAAGCCGAGCAGCACCGCCAGGGCAATCGGCATCAGGATGTCCGCCGCCACATAGAGCGTCACCACGATCAGCGTGATGATCAGCAGGATGGTCTGGGTGGATGCGGGCGGAGCGGCCTTCGTCACCGCGATAGGGCGTGCCTGCAGCCGGCGGGCGGTGTCCTCGGCCATGGTCGTCGGGCTTTCAGAATGGGAGAATGCCCGACAGGAACACCGGCCGTGCCGCCACGTTCCCTGTTGCCGCTTTTCGAGGAGGCGCAGACATTTCCGCGTGGGAAGACACCGGTCCGGTGAGGGCTCTGGACAAGGCGCGTTTCGGTGTCATCTTCGGCACGGGCACGGCGGCGATCACGGTGGACAGGGAAAGCGACGACCATGCGCTGGTTCATTCTTGCCATCCTGTTCATCGCCCGCACCTGCATGGCGCTGGAGTTCCAGATTCTCGGCGCCGTGATGCCGTTCGCGCGGGTGGATTTGGACAGCGACTATGCCGCCATGGGCCAGTTGATGGGCCTGTTCATGCTGCCGGGCATCGTGCTGGCCTTGCCGGCGGGCATGCTGAGCAGCCGGTTCGGGCTGAAGCGGCTGGCGGTTTTCAGCCTGCTTTTGCTGGCCGGCGGCAGCGCGCTGTTCTCGGTCAGTCACGATTATGGCACCGCCCTGGCCGGGCGTCTGGTCGGCGGGGCCGGCAACGCGGTGCTCAGCGTGCTGGTGTCGGCGATGGTGGCCGAATGGTTCCGCGACCGCGATCTGTCGACGGCGCTGTCCATCGTGTTCATCAGCTGGCAATTCGGCCTCGCCGTCGCGCTGGCGGTGTTCCCGGCGATCGCGGAGGCGGCGTCCTGGCGTTGGGCCTGCCATCTGACGACCCTGGTCTGCCTGACGGTGGCGGTTCTGGTGGGGCTGACCTACCGCTCGCCCGCCGGCACCACCACGGGCACCGCCATAGGGCGGCGGAGCATGCCCAGCCTGCGCCTGATCGCCCGGCGGCAGAGCATTCTTCCGACCCTGGCCGGCATCATCTGGACCGCCTACAATGTCGGACAGGTGATTTTCCTGACCTATGCGCCGGCCCTGCTGGCCTCCACCGGCATGTCGGTGACCGAGGCGTCGCGCACCGTCAGCCTGACCGTGTGGGTGACCATGGCGACCATGCCGCTGGGCGGCCTGCTGACCGACCGTTGCGGCCGGCCGCTGATGCCGGTGGCGGTCGGATCGCTGGGTGCCGCGGCGGCGGGGATGGCCTTCAGCCTGGGGGCGCCGCCGGTGGCGAGCTGCATCGCCGCCGGCCTGTTCCTCGGCCTGCCGGCCGGCGGCATCCTGGCCCTGCCCGCCCGCCACTCCGCCCCGGGCGAGACGGCATGGTCGCTGGGCTGGTTCATGACCGTCTTCTATATCCTGATGACGCTCATCCAGATGCTGGCCGGCCTGATCCGCGACCGGACCGGCAGCGACCTCGTCACCGTCGAGTTCGGCTGCGCGCTGCTGGCGCTGGTCGCCGTCGGTCTGATCCCGTTCGAACTGGCACGCCGGGCGTTGCGGCCGGCCCCCGCCATGGCGGCCTGACGGGCCGGATCAGAGCACCGGTTTCAGGGAAGCGGCTGCTGCTGGGTAATGCAGTGGATGCCGCCGCCGCCGCGCACGATGTCCAATGCCGCTATCTGCACCACCTCGCGGTCGGGGAAGGCCTTGCGGACGACGCGGAATGCCTCGTCGTCGGCCGGGTCCTCGAAGGCCGGCATGACGATGCCGCCGTTGGCGATGTAGAGGTTGGTGTAGGACAGGGTCAGGCGCACGCCGCTCACGTCGCGGCGGGCCGGCTGCTGGATCGGGATGACCTCCAGCGCGCGGCCCTTCGCGTCGCGGGCACGCTTCAGCCGGTCGAGATTGTCCTGGAAGATCTTGAAGTTGGGATCGCCGGGATCGTCGGTGGTGATCGCCATCACCACGCCGGGACGCACGAACAGAGCGATCTCGTCGATGTGGCCGTCGGTCTCGTCGTCCTGATAGCCCTGCCCCAGCCAGATCACCGTCTCGACGCCGAGATGGTCCTTCAGCTGCCGCTCGATCTCCTCGCGCGACAGGCCGGGATTGCGGTTGGGGTTGAGCAGGCATTGCTCGGTGGTGATCAGCGTCCCCTCCCCGTCCACATGGAAGGAGCCGCCCTCCATCACCAGCGGAGCGGAGAAGCAGGGGAGCTTGAGGTGGTCGAGGATCAGGCGGCCGACCTGCTGGTCCTTCTCGCAGCCCTCGTAATTGCCGCCCCAAGCGTTGAAGCCCCAATGGACGCCGGCCAGCCCGCCCTTGCCGTCGATAACGAAGCTGGGGCCGGTGTCACGGATCCAGGAATCGCTGATCGGCAGCGGCAGAATCTGGATGCCGGCACCGCAGGCGAGCGAGGCCTCCGCCACATCCGCCGGGTCGCACACCATCGTCACCGGCTCGAAGCGGGAGATGGCCTGCGCGACCTCGGCGTAGGCGTCGCACGCGGCGTCGAAGGCACCCTCCGGCCAGGTTTCCGGCCGGCACGGCCACGCCATCCAGCAGCCGCTGTGGCGCGCCCATTCGCCGGGCATGTGGAAGCCTTGGCCCGTCGGCATCGGGGCGTTCGGTGTCGTCATGCGTCGATCCCCCTACCCATTTTTTAAAAGTCCCTGCCCGTCGCGGCGGCCGCGTGACTGGAAACCGCGAGCCTCAAACCGCAAGACTGGGACATTTTCCGTCCCGGTCCACCCTAACCACGGGAGCGCGCGTTTGGCAATCGCGTCCACGGCAGCCGGCACTTGGCCTTATGGCAGAGGAACTTTTGAAAGAACGCGACATCGGGTCGCGTCGGCATGCCGGGAGGGGGCCGGCATGAGGGCCATCGGCGGCCGATCAGGCGCCGGACGGCGGGCGCAGGGCGCGGCGGGCGGTGACCGTACGGGTGGTCGAATAAGCACTGGAAACGGGATTGAAAAATCCGAGTCTCAACAAGGGGAACCACAGGAGCGCGCGCATGGCACGGCCTCTTTCGCTGTTGCAGATGGCTTCAACATAGCAAAAGAAGCAGGCAATTGCCATCCATGGCGGCAGGTTTCTCCTCTGCGCGGACGGATGGGGTGCCGGGATCGTCTATGGACCGGCCGGGCTATGGCGTCCGGCCGGTCCATAAAACTCCATCAGCCGTTCTGAATCGCCATCTGCTCGTCGCGTTTGCGCTGGCGTTCCTGGCGGGCCATGACGATGCTGGCGACGAAGATGCCGGTCGCCACCACCAGCACCATCAGGGTGGCCAGCGCGTTGATCTGCGGGCTGATGCCGAACTTCACGCTGGAGAAGATCACCATCGGCAGCGTCGTCGATCCGGGGCCGGAGACGAAGCTCGCCACCACCACGTCATCCAGCGACAGGGTGAAGGCCAGCAGCCAGCCGGCGACCAGCGCCGGGGCGATCAGCGGCAGGGTGATGACGAAGAAGACCTTGGCCGGGCGGGCGCCCAGATCCATCGCCGCCTCCTCCAGGCTGCCGTCCATGCCGGCCAGCCGCGACTGGATGACCACCGCGACGTAGGACATGGTGAAGGTGGTGTGGGCGATGGTGATGGTGGTGACGCCGCGCCCGTCGGGCCAGCCCACCCATTGCTCCATCGCCACGAACAGCAGCAGCAGCGACAGGCCGGTGATGACCTCCGGCATGACCAGCGGCGCGGTGATCATGCCGCCGAACAGCGTCCGACCGCGGAACCGCCCGAAGCGGGTCAAAGCCAGCCCGGCGCAGGTGCCCAGCAGCACCGCCAGCGTTGCCGACACCGCCGCCACCTGGAAGGACAGCAGGGCGGCGTCCAGCAGCGTGTCGTTGTGGATCAGCTCCGCATACCATTTGGTCGAGAAGCCGGCCCACACCGTCACCAGCCGCGACTCGTTGAAGCTGAAGACGATCAGCAGCGCGATGGGGACATAGAGGAAGGCATAGCCGAACAGCAGCGCCCAGGACAGGAAGCCGAACCGTTTCATCGCCCGGCCTCCGCCTGTTTGCCCTGCACATGCTGGAAGATCATGATCGGCACCACCAGGACCAGAAGCAGGGCAATGGCGACAGCCGACGCCACCGGCCAGTCGCGGTTGGCGAAGAACTCGTTCCACAGCACGCGGCCGATCATCAGCGTGTCGGGACCGCCCAGCAGTTCCGGCGTCACGAACTCACCCACTGCCGGGATGAAGACCAGCAGTGACCCGGCGATGATGCCCGGCAGCGACAGCGGCAGCGTGATCTGCAGGAAGGACTTGAAGGGACGGGAGCCGAGGTCGGCCGCCGCCTCCAGCAGGCTGGGGTCCATCTTCTCCAGGGTGGAATAGAGCGGCAGCACCATGAAGGGCAGGTAGCAATAGGTCATGCCGATATAGACCGCCCAGTCGGAATAGAGGATCTCCACCGGACCGCTGGTGATGCCCGCCCATTCCAGCAGGTTGCTGATGACGCCGTTGCCCTTGAGGATGCCGATCCAGGCATAGATGCGGATCAGGAAGCTGGTCCAGAAGGGCAGGATCACCAGCATCATCAGCGGCCCGCGCCGCGCCGGGTCGGCCTTGGCGATGGCATAGGCCATGGGATAGCCGATGAGCAGGCACAGCAGCGTGGTGACCGCCGCGATCTTCAGCGAGTTCAGGTAGGCGAGGATGTAGAGGTCGTCCCCGCCCAGCCGGAAGTAATTGCTGATGTTCAACAGGATCTGCAGCTTCGAGGTGCCGGCATCCTCGTCGGTCAGCCACTCCACCAGCGACGAATAGGGCGGCTGGGCGATGATCGATTCGGAGAAGCTGATGCCGAAGACGATCAGGAAGGGCACCAGGAAGAACAGCATCAGCCACAGATAGGGGACTGCGACGACCACGCCGCGGCCCCACAGCCCGATCCGGCTGAGGCCAGAAACGAGAATGGCGACGACCGCCCTCATTGGGTCAGCACCACGCCGGCGAAGGGGCGCCAGGTCAGGGTCACCTCGTCCTCCCAGGTGATCGGCATTTCGGTGCGGCGGGTGACGTTGGGGGCGGTGACCCGCACCGTCTTGCCGGTCGGCAGCTGCACCAGATAGATCGACACGTCGCCGAGATAGGCGATCTCGCGCACGATGCCGGTGGTCTGGTTGCGGCCGTCCCCGCCGGCGACCGGGTCCTTCGACAGGGCGATCTTCTCCGGCCGGATGGCGACGGAGACGGGGGAGCCGGCCGGCGCCGGGGTGGCGTGGGCGATCAGCAGCTCACAGCCGGCCTCCTCCGACGCGACGATGACCTGATCGGCGTCGGTGGAAACGACGCGGCCGTCGAACATGTTGATGGAGCCGATGAATTCGGCGACGAAACGGCTGTGCGGATATTCGTAGATCTCGGTCGGCGTGCCGACCTGCGCGATGACGCCGTGGTTCATCACGGCGATGCGCGACGACATGGTCATCGCCTCTTCCTGGTCGTGGGTGACGACGATGAAGGTGACGCCCAGCTTTTCCTGGATGTTGACCAGTTCGAACTGCGTGCGTTCGCGCAGCTTCTTGTCCAGCGCGCCCAGCGGCTCGTCAAGCAGCAGCAGCTTCGGCCGCTTGACCAGCGAGCGGGCGAGCGCCACGCGCTGGCGCTGGCCGCCGGACAGCTGGTGCGGACGGCGCTTGCCGAAGGCCGACAGCTGGACCATTCCCAGCATCTCCGCCACGCGGTCGCGGATCTCCGCCTTCGCCACCCCGTCCTGTTTCAGGCCGAAGGCGACGTTCTGCTCCACCGTCATGTGCGGGAACAGGGCGTAGGACTGGAACATCATGTTGACCGGCCGCTCATAGGGCGGGATGCCGGCCATGTCTACGCCGTCGATGAAGATCTTGCCTTCCGTCGGCTGCTCGAACCCCGCCAGCATGCGCAGCAGAGTCGTCTTGCCGGAGCCGGAACCGCCGAGCAGAGCGAAGAACTCGTTGCGATAGATCGACAGGCTGACCTCGTCCACCGCGACGAAGTCGCCGAAGGTCTTCGTCACCTTCTCGATTCGGACATACGGCGTCTGGCCCGCGTCCTGCCACGGTTCCAGACGGGTGGGTTTGCGAATCGGCTGACCGGCCATCCGGGTTCCTCTTTCATGACGACGCCCCGGCCGCTCCCCATCGCTGGGGATCGGCCGGGGCGGGCCAGCGCCACAGATCGGCGCCTCGTTGGGAGCGGCTTACTTGCCGGTCTTGACCTTGGTCCACACGCGGGTGCGGGCGCGGTCGGTGGTCTGCTTGATCTGCTTCAGCGAGAACAGCTTCACCTTGCTGTCGGCCGGCAGGAAGATGCCGGGGTTCGACTTGATGTCGTCGGCCACCATCGGCAGCGAGGCCGGCACCGCGTTGGCGTAGCTGACCTTGTTGGAGATGTTGGCCATGTTGGCCGGGTCGAGCACGAAGTTGATGAACTCGTACGCGCCCTCCTTGTTCGGCGCGTCGGCCGGGATCGCCAGCGTGTCCCACCAGACCTGCACGCCTTCCTTCGGCGTGATGTATTCGACCTTGGCGCTCTTGGCCTCGGCGGCGCGGGCGGCGCCCTGGATGGCGTCGCCGTTGTAGGCCATCACGACGCAGGCGTCGCCGCCGGCCAGGATGTTGATGTTCTCACCGGTGACGAACCGCTTGATGTAGGGGCGGACCGCCATCAGCGTCTTTTCGACCTTCTCCAGATCCTCCTTCTTCTCGGAATTCGGATCGAGGCCGAGGTAGTTCAGCACCGACGGGATGACGTCGATGGCCGAATCCATCACGGTGATGCCGCAGGCCGAAACCTTCTTCGCCACTTCCGGCTTGAAGATCAGGTCCCAGCTGTCGAGCGCCACGTCGGGGGCGACGGCCTTGATCTTTTCCGGGATGATGGCGATGCCGACGGTCCCGCCGAGATAGGGCACGGCGTACTTGTTGCCGGGGTCCGAATTCTCCAGCAGCTTCAGGACCTTCGGGTCGACGTTCTTGTAGTTGGGGATCTTCGACTTGTCGAGCGGACCCACAACCTTGGCCTGGATCAGGCGGGACAGGGTCGGCTCGGCGGTCGGCACGATCACGTCATAGCCGGACTTGCCGACGAGCACCTTCTGCTCCAGCAGTTCCAGGCTGTCATACAGGTCGACCTTCGTCTCAGCGCCCGTGGCCTTGGTGAAGTCGGCGAGGGTCGTTTCACCCAGATAATCGTTCCAGATGTAGATGTTGACCGGCTTCTTGGCCTGGGCCATCGCCGGGCCGGCGATGGCAATCGCCGCGACCGCGCCGATGAGGCTGAGAGCGAGTTTTTTCATGATTTGCCCCGACCTGTTCGTGAGTGTTGCGGGCGCCGCCACATCCCAACGGCATACCCGGCTCGCGGGCGCTATTGCACCCACGGCCGGGCATGTTGTCAACGGTTTGGGTCGAGGTCGGGAGCCGGTTTCCGGGCGGCGGCCATCTGCCCGAAGCCGTGCCCGATCAACCGACTATCCGGGGAGCGCGGCCACGGATTGCTTCCGCGCCTGGGCCTCGTCCAGCAGGCGCTGGGTCTCGCGGATCAGGGCTCGGCGCCGTGCGCTGTCGATCTCGTGCTGCACTGCCGCCGCCGCGACGTCGGCGCCGCAATGGGGGCAGTCGGTCTCGTGCGGCCAGACATACTGGTTGCAGCCGCGGCAGAGCGTCAGGCTGGGAGGCACCACGCCGCCTTCGGGGGAGCGTTCGTAGGCGTGGCGATGCACCTTTGCCGGGTCGCGCTGCGGCAGGCCGGGGGATTCGGCGCCGGGGATCGGCTCGGTGATGAGCGCGAACTCGCCGATGGCGAAGGCCTCGTTCGGCGCGTCCTTGATCTTCACCACCCGCTCGCGCAGGCCATGCTTGGCGAGGTCGAGCACCCGGTAATGGCAGTAGGGGTTGTTGCCGCGCTTGCCCAGCAGCGATTCGGAGGTCCAGGTGCAGCCGGCGCGGCAGATGTCGGCGTAATAGCAGGTGCGGCAATAGCCCCACAGCTCGTCCACCGACCGCAGGCGGCCGAACTGCATCCGGTCGGCATGGCGCCAGATGTCCTCGACGCTCATCTCGCGGATGTTGCCGGCGGCATAGAGGGAGGTCGCCAGCGACGGGCAGCCCTTCAGGGTGCCGTCCGCTTCGATCCCGATGCCGATCTGCCCGGCGGCGCAGCCGGACCAATGCATCCGGTCGTCGCCCAGGCCGCGCCAGATATGCTCGTAGGGGCCGTAATAGCCGACATTGTTGCCGACAACCATCAGCAGCCCGCGCTCCAGCCCCTCGCGGTAGAGGCGGGCCAGCAGCGGCATGACGTCGAGAAGGCGGTGGGGCTGCAGCAGCAGGTCCGGATTGTCGACGGCGTTGCCCATCGCGACGGTGAACTGGATCTGCCAGTGGGTGGCCCCGGCCTCGATGATCCGGTTCATCAGCTCCGGCAGATGGTCGGGGGTTTCGGGTCCGATCTGGGTGTTGACCGACACCGCCAGACCGCGCTCCTTGGCGCGGCGCAGGGCGCTCATCGCCTGATCGTAGGAGCCGGGAACGCCGCGCACCCGGTCGTGCAGGTCGGGCAGCCCGTCGATCGAGACGCCGATCGCCTGGAGCCCGGCCTCCACCGCCTCGTCCAGCCGGCGATCGGTCAGGTTGCGGCCGCCGGTCTGCACGGCGGTCCTGATGCCATGGCTGCGGCAGCGCCGGATGATCTCCACCCAATCCTTGCGCAGATAGGCCTCGCCGCCGATCAGCGAAATCTCGCGGGTGCCGAGTGCGGCCAGACGATCGACGAGGTCCAGCGCCTCCTCGGTGCTCAGCTCGTCCGGCCGCGGCCGGCCGGCGCGCGATCCGCAATGCTGGCATTTCAGATTGCAGGCGAGCGTGGTTTCCCAGACCACCAGGACCGGGACCAGCTTGCGGAAATCGTCCTCAAAACAATAGCGCGCCGGCACGGACGCCGACTGATCCGGGGGCTGATCCGGGGGCTGATCCGGGGAGCGGGCCGAAAGGTCGGGGCAGGGAAGCGGCTGGTCCATGGTTCCGGTATCTTCCTCGGAATGGCATTGGCTCTGAATATCGGCGGCTCCGTATATCGGCGGCGCGGCGCCGCCGGGGTGCGGACGGCATGGACGCCGCACCCCGGCCGCAGCACCCCGGCCGAAGCCGATCAGCCGTTCGCCTCGGCCTTGGCGATCTCGACCTTCAGGAGCTGCAGCAGCCCCTGGACGTCGCCGTAGGTGGCGAGATGCTCCTCGGCCTCGGCCGCGACCTGCTTCATCGTCGCCAGATCGCCGCCGGCGATGGCCTGGGTCATGGTGGCCATGTACATCGGACGGGGATGGGGAAGGTGCGATTTGGACATCTGTCGGTTCCTCGGTTTTGAATGGCGGGGAGGTTGGAAATCGGTCGATTGAAAATCAGAGTCAGAGACCGGCTTCGGCCTTGGCGATCTCGACCTTCAGCAGGTTGAGGATGCCGGCCACGTCACCATGTTCGGCGAGATGCTGCTCGGCGGCCGCGGCCACTTCCTTCATCTTCGCCAGATCGCCGCCGGCGATGGCGTCGGAGATCGCCACGCCGTAAGGCTTGATGGAGCGCATGGGTGCTTCGGACATGTGGAGACTGCTCCGCAGGAAAAATGGAAAAGCGACTGCGCGCCCGATCAGCCCTTCGATTCCGCTTTCGCGATCTCGATCTTCAGCATCTGCAGCATCGAGCCGACGTCGCCATGCTCGGCGAGGTGCGTCTCGGCGGCCGCGGCGGCCTCCTTCATCTTGGACAGGTCGCCGCTGACGATCGCCTCGGTCATGGCGCCGCCGTAGAGCATGCGAATGGGAGCGGTGGACATCCGATGATCTCCTTCAAGACATGATTGGCAAGACATGATTGGAGAAATGCGCTTTCAATGCGCAGCTTGATGCCGATGTTTGAAACTGACGAAATTCCTGACTGAATGGACGACAGCTGAAAATCGGCAAATCTATGCAAGGTCAGAGAACGGCCTTTTTAAAACATAAACGCCGATCGCCGCAAGTTTTCATACTATTGTGTGAACTCCGTGCCTTATTTTCAGAAAGCTATATCCACGTTCTGGTAGAGGTCAATTGTTAATATGTTATTTTTAATTTTGTTTTTGAAAGAATGCTTTTGTAACTGATTATTGTGTTTCGCCGTAGGCGACTGGCGCTCCATCCGGCGCCGGTGCGCGGGAAATCATTCACACCGGATGCAAAGAAAAAGGACGCCGCACCATTCGGACGGCGTCCTTGCTTCAGCGCAAAGCGGTGCCAGAGGGCCGGTTTCGACCTCGGCGATTTCGATCTTCAAGATGTGGCTGGTTTCGCGGCGCTGGCGATCGTCAACGGTAGATCGGCAGGAGGGAGGCCGGTCGCGACCGCAGGGGGCGAAAATCCCGTGCGTTTGGTGTCGCGACCGGCGAAGAGATCCCTCTTTCCAGGCAACGGCCTGACGGCCGGCGCCCAGACCTCCTGTCGTTGAAATTGCATACGCTGATATTTTCGCTCGCGAATATGCCGTCAGTTATATCCATCAGGGGATTCCGGTCAATGCCGGAATCATGACATTTGATTTTGAAACTGAAAGATTCAGTGATGAAAATCGTTTCCATAACGGGGTATTCACTAAGTTGCCGACAGTCGCGTTGCCGCAGTTTTTGTGCAACGCAAAATGAAGGCGCCGCGACTGTTGCCGCGGCGCCTTCATCGTCCCCCGCCGGTGGCGGCCGGGGTCTAGGATGTGGGTTTGGTGGGGGCTTCAGCTCTGTGCGGTCAGAACGACGCCCAGCACCACCAGCAGGGTGCCGATGACGCGGGTCAGGCTCATGGTCTCGCCCAGCAGCAGGACGCCGAGCGCCAGCGTGACCAGAAAGCCCAGCCCGACGAACGGATAGGCCATGGTGACCTCGACCTTCGCCAACACCGCCAGCCACACCACCATGCCCAGCCCATAGCAGGCGAGCCCGGTCAGGATGTGCGGCGTGGCGACGACCGACAGGGCGATCTGCCCGGCCTCCCCCCGCGCCAGCGCGGTCGATACCGCCGGGCTGGACATGCCGATCTTCAGCGAGATCTGGGCGATGGCGGACAGGGTGACGCTCAGCAGGATCAATCCGACGACGGCGATGGGCATGGGGACTCCCGGCTAAAGGCGGAATGGTGGAGGACGGCGGCTCAGGTCCGGCCGAAGAGAAGGGCGGCGCCGCAGACCGCACCGATGGCGAGGCTCCACTTGTCGCGGGCGGCGAACACCACCGGATCGTCGTGCATCAGCCCGCGGTGGGTCTGCAGCCACACCCGCCCGATCCAGAAGAGCAGAAGCGGACAGATGATCCACAGCGCCTGCGGCTGGTCATAGACGCGTCCGACCTCCGGGCTGTTGATGTAGAGCGCCATCACCAGCACGGAGAGGAAGCCGGCCGACACGCCGATGGATTGCAGGACCGGCATGTCGGCGGTCACATAGCCGCGCCCCTCCGCCTGCTCCAACCCGAGCTTCATCATGCTGTCCATCTCGGAATAGCGCTTCACCATGGCGAGGCTGAGGAACAGGAACATGGAGAAGGCCAACAGCCAGAAGGACGGGACGATGGCGGTCGCCGTGGCGCCGCCCAGCACCCGCAGCGAATAGAGACCGGCCAGCAGCATCACGTCCCAGATCACCCGGTTCTTGGCGAACAGGTTGTAGAACAGCGACGAGGCGGCGTAGGTCGCCAGCGCCGCCAGGAACAGCGGCGGCAACGCCACCAGCGACAGGACGAGGCTCGCCAGCAGCAAGCCGGGGATCAGCGTCAGGCCGAGGTCGAGCGGCAGGTCGCCGGCGGCGAAGGGACGGCGGCGCTTGCGCGGGTGCCGCCGGTCAGCCGGCAGGTCGAGCAGGTCGTTCAGCACATAGATGCTCGACGCGCACAGCCCGAAGGCGAGGAAGGCTGCCGCCGCCTGCAGCGTCGGGCCGACCTCGCCCAGCTTCTGGCCGGCCAGCAGGGGCACGAAGACCAGCAGGTTCTTCAGCCACTGGTGCAGGCGCAGCGCCTTGAGGATCAGCAGCAGGCGCGGCCGGCGCGGGGTCGTGATGGTCTCCAGCGGGCAGAGGGTGTTGGCATGGCGCAGCACGGCGGCCGGCGCATCCACCGCGATGCCGCGGCGGGCGCCGCGCCAGATCGCATAATCGGCCTCGTCGTTGCCCATGTAATCGAAGACGCCGGACGGCACCTGCGCGCGGATCGCCTCGTATTTGCGCTCGCTCTTCAGGTTCACGCCGTCATTGCTGGCGAGGACCTGATCGAACAGGCCGAGATGGCGGGCGATGGCGTCGGCATAGCGGTGGTGGGCGGCGGTGGCCAGCACCAGCCGGCGCCCGCGCTTGCGCTCGGCCTCCAGCCGTTCCAGGACGGCGGGATTGTAGACGAGGCCGGTTGGATCGATGTCGACACGCCGGGCCAGCTCCGCCTTCAGCCGCGCCTTGCCCCCCGCCAGCCAGACCGGCACGAGCAGCGCCGCCCAGGGCCGGGCCTTGATCAGGCCGAACAGTGATTCATAGAGAAGGTCGGTCTTCAGCAGCGTGCCGTCGAGATCGACGAACAGCGGCGGCTCCTCCGCGGCGGGCGGCGGGACCGGCGTTTCGGCCGCGGCGGCGCGGGGAAGCGCCACCGTGGTCGCGGTCAGGCCGGGAGCGCCCGCATGCGGAACGCGGTCCCTGCGGTCGCCGGCGTCCGCCCCGCCCCAGACCAAAGCGGCGCGGTCGTGCCGCCCTGCCAGCACGACCGTCAGCCCCAACAGCATCAGGGTGGCGAAGAACAGATAGGATTGCAGGACGTTCAGCGGCGTGTCGGCCAGCGCGTTGACCGGCCAGAACAGCAGGTTGCCGGCCAGGAAATAGGCCACGGCCAGCAGAGCCGCCGCCCCGGCCGGACGCCGCAGGCCGGGCTCCAGCAGGATCAGGAAGGCCAGCGCGAAGGCCGGCAGCAGGATGCCGTAATGATGCACCCAGGCGACCGGCGAGCCGACGGTGAAGCAGATGCCGGCGACGACGAAGGGCAGGATCCGCTCGGCCCCCCGGTCGCGCCGGCGCCACAGCAGGCCGAGGGCGACGAAGGCAAGGCCGGAGATCTGCGTCGCAATGTGGACCGCCGGATGGTAGGGGGCGAAGGCCTCCGCCGACCAGTCGAGGTTGTTGCCGTTGTGCAGCAGGCGGTTGACCAGCCCGTTGACGGTCTGGTTGACGTGATAGCTCTCGCCATGGCGGCCGATGAACAGCAGCACGTCGAGATAATCGATCATCGGGGCGAAGCCGTAGAACAGGGTCGCCAGCGCCACGCCCGGCACCACCACGGCCGCCCAGCCCGCCGCCATCCGCCAGTCGCCGCGCAGAACCGCCCAGACGAGGAACAGCGACATCTGCGGCTTCATCAGCGTCGATGCGCCGAGCAGGGCGCCGCACAGGGCGCGGCGATCCCGCAACAGGGCGATGCACGCGAAGACGAAGGCCGCATTCAGCCAGACCTGCACCTGCCCCAGCGAGAAGGCCTTCAGCACCGGGTAGAAGCACAGGGTCGCGACAAAGCCGAAGCCGCCGAGCAGCACCTGGGTCATGCGATCGTCACGGGCACCCGGCACCCGCAAACGGGCGGCCATCTCCAGCACCAGGATCGCCATGCCGGCCGCGGTCGCCAGCACGAACAGCAGGTTAACCCGCTCGAAGGCCACGAGGTTTAGCACCCCCAGCGCCTTCATCGCCTCCAGCGGCAACAGCGAGGTCACCGGATACTGGAACTTGATGTGCTGCTGGAAGAACACCCCTTCATAGACGTTCTCGCCGGGCCGCTCGTGCAGCCAGTTGAGCGCCGCGATCATCGGATCCCAGCTGTCGACCGGAATCAGGTCCTGGTTTTCCAGCACGAACAGGTTCTGGATGTCGGTCAGGTTGCTGGCATGGCCGCCGCGGTGCAGCGCCAGCCCGAGCAGCCCCGTCGTCAGCACGATGAACAACGACGCCAGGATGATGCTGCGCTGGACCCAGCCAACGCTGTGGAGGCCGGTCCGAAGGGACGGGATCGCAGGTTGCATGCTCATGCTTGGCCATCCATCGGTTGCCCATCGATTGTGTGGAGACAGTGCCCGTGCGCCGGTCCGGCCGCTCGCCTGGATTATCCGAATAGGCAATCGAAGGCACAGCGCGGCGGCAGGGGTCGCCGTCTCCGCGAAAAACGGTTACGTGTGTTGACTATTTTCAAAGGAGATAACAAAGTGCAGCGATGCCGAAACGCCATGCAGCGTCCGCATCTCCTTCCGCCTCCTCTGACACAGCCGAAAATACACTGCGGCTTTGCTTTGAAAGTCTTCGATTTCGTGTTCGGGCGGCCATAAGCGGATTAACGCCAGCTTTGAAATTTACGGCTGTGCCGACACGGCCGATCAGCGCGGTCGTGGCATGGAACGACGACCGGCGATCGATCGGGGTGGGGCTGCGGACCGGTCGGGGTAGGACAGGCGGCCATTGCCAGCACGCGGCCGGTCTTCCTGGCCGAACTTGCGAAATTCCGTGGCGGATCGGCGCACGAACGGGGTGCCGGCCGGCGCGATCCGCTAAGCGCCGGGCAGGTGCCGGACTGCCGGACCCCGCGCAGGAACAGGGAACCAAACACGTAAAAGGGCGGCCGACGGATGTCTCCGCGGGCCGCCCCTTTTGTTCGTCAGCTTAAGATTTCAGACGTTCAGCAGCAGGTTTTCCCGTTCCCACGAGCTGATGACGCGGTTGTAGGCCTCGTATTCCGCCTCCTTCACGCAGGCGACGGCGTCGATGAAGCGTTCGCCGAGGATTTCCTTCAGCGGCTTGCAGGCGTTGAACTTGGTCAGCGCCTCCGACTGGTGGCGCGGCAGGGTGAAGGCGAGGCGGTAGGCGGAGCCCTTGATCGGGTCGTTCGGCTCCAGCCCCTGGATCATGCCGATATAGCCGCAGGCCAGCGACGCGGCGATGGCGAGATAGGGGTTGGCGTCGGCGCCGGCCACCCGGTTCTCCACCCGGCGGGCGTCGGGCTGGGAGACCGGGACGCGCAGGCCGGTGGTGCGGTTGTCGCGGCCCCAATGCACGTTGATCGGCGCATCGGAGTTGGGAACCAGCCGGCGGTAGCTGTTGACGTTCGGCGCCAGCAGCGGCATCGCATAGGGCAGGTATTTCTGCAGCCCGGCGATGTGCGACATGAACAGGGCGCTGTCGGTGCCGTCGGGATTGGCGAACAGGTTGCGGCCGCTGTCGGCGTCCACCACCGACTGGTGGATGTGCATGGCGCTGCCGGGTTCGCCCTGCATCGGCTTGGCCATGAAGGTGGCGTAGATATTGTGGCGCATCGCCGCCTCGCGCGCCGTGCGCTTGAACAGGAAGGCCTGGTCGGCCAGTTCCAGGGCGTCGCCGTGGTTGAAGTTGATCTCGATCTGGGCGGCGCCGGCCTCGTGGGTCAGCGTGTCGATGTCGATATCCTGCTTCTCGCAGAAATCATAGACCGCTTCGAAGATCGGATCGAATTCGTTGACGGCGTCGATGCCGAAGGCCTGCCGCCCGCTTTCCATCCGGCCGTTGCGCCCGACCGGCGGCACCAGCGGGTAGTCGGGGTCCTTGTTGACCTGGACGAGGAAGAATTCCAGCTCCGGCGCCACCAGCGGCTTCCAGCCGCGCTCCTCGTACAGCGCCAGCACGCGCTTCAGGACATGGCGGGGCGAGACGTCGACCGGCTTGCCGTCGGCATAGACGCAGTCGGTGATGACCTGGGCCGTCGGCTCGTTGTACCAGGGGACGAAGCGGATCGTGCGTTCGTCCGGGATCATGTAGATGTCGGAATTCTCGTCCGAGGTGATGTCCTCGTCCTCGGGGAATTCACCGGTCACGGTCTGGACGAAGATCGCCTCGGGCAGGCGCAGGCCGCGGTCGCGCAGGATGCGGAGGAACTTCTCGGCAGGGACGATCTTTCCCCGCGCGATGCCCGACATGTCGGGCACAAGGCATTCGACTTCGGTAATGCGGTTCTTCTTGATGAAGTCTTCCATAAAACCCATGGGTATGGCGGACCGCTCCGGGCGATGGGCAGCCCCCTCCGTGCTGTGAACGACAGCGACACTATGACGCCGTTCCGGCGGACCGCGCCAGAGGGTTCCGCATGATGCTTTGGTGAAACATCCGCCTTTCCGTTGACCTCCCCCATCGGCTGGGACTTAACTGCCGCCATGCCGAAAGCTTCATACCTGAACAGCTGGTACGCGGCCTCCGCCGCGCCCCGTGTCGACTGCCCGACCCTGGAGGGGGAGGTCGCCTGCGACGTCTGCATCGTCGGCGGCGGCTACACCGGCCTGACCGCCGCGCTGGAGCTGGCGGAGCGCGGCTTCGACGTGGTGCTGCTGGAGGCCGAGCGCTGCGGCTGGGGGGCGTCGGGCCGCAACGGCGGGCAGATCATCACCGGCTACAACAAGCCGATGGCGACCATCGAGGGCTGGATGGGCAAGGAGGATGCCCGCCGCCTGTGGGAGTTCGGCGAGGAGGCCAAGGCCCAGCTGGCGGAGCGGGTGGAGCGCCACGCCATCGCCTGCGACCTGACCTGGGGCTTCGCCTATGCCGCGCTGAAACCGCGCCACATGCAGGACGTGACGGCGCTGGAGCGGGAAATGCGCGACGGCTACGGCTATGACCGGGTGCATCGGCTGGACCACGCCGGCATCCGCCGCCATGTCGGCAGCGAGGCCTATATCGGCGGCCTGCTGGACGAGGGCAGCGGTCATCTGCACCCGCTGAACTACGCGCTGGGCCTCGCCCGCGCCGCCGATGCCGCCGGGGTGCGCATCTTCGAGAACAGCCGCGTCCTCGCCATGGACAGCGGCGCCGCGCCGTGGGTCCGCACCCAACGCGGCCGGGTGACGGCGAAGCACCTGATCCTGGCCGGCAACGCCTATCTCGGCGGGCTGGCCCCGGCGCTGGACCGCAAGATCATGCCGGTCGCCACCTATATGATCGCCACCGAGCCGCTGGGGACGGAGCGGGCCGCCGCGCTGCTGCCGACGAACATCGCGGTGTCGGACATGAAGTTCTCGCTCGATTACTTCCGCCGCTCCGCCGACCACCGGCTGCTGTTCGGCGGCGGCGTCAGCTATTCGGGGGTGGACGCGCCGGGGCTGAAGCAGGCGATGCGGCTGAAGATGCTGGCGATCTATCCGGAGCTGAAGGATGCCCGTGTCGAGTATTTCTGGGGCGGGCGGGTCGCCATCACCATGAACCGCATGCCGCATCTGGGCCGGCTGTCGCCGACGACGCTGTACGCCCACGGCTATTCCGGCCATGGCGTGGCGCTGGCCGGCATGGCCGGGCGGCTGATGGCGGAGACGGTGAGCGGCACCGCCGGGCGCTTCGACGTGTTCGCCCGCATCCCGCACATGCCGTTCCCCGGCGGGAGGCGATTCCGCACGCCGGCGCTGGTCCTCGCAATGATGTGGTTCCGTCTGCGCGATCTGCTGTAGGCTGCGCAAGCAATCGACAGCCCCCTCCTCCGGCCTTGAGTCCCCTCCCCGCCCATGACCGATACCCCCAGCAGCGACGAGACCACCCCCTCCCCGGACGGCGCTCCGGACTCCGGCATCGCCGAAAAGGCCGCGCAGGAGAATGTTCTGGTCCAGCCGATGCGGGACACGCATTTCGATTTCCAGCACAAGGTCTTCAGCCTGCCCGGCGCCTTCTTCTGCCAGGAGCCGAACAGCAAGGAAGCGGTGCTGAACATCCTGCTGGGCGACCTGAAGGCGGCGCTCGCCTTTCCCACCCTGATGGAGTCCTTCCAGATCGAGGAGGGCAGCCATGACGCCCGCCTGCTGGAGATCATCGAACAGGGGCTGGCCTTCGTGAAGCAGATCCGGCCGGGCGAGGAAATTCCGGGCGAATTGCTGGACGGCCGCGCCTCCTGGTCGGTGGAGGACAAGCACCGCATCATCGCCAAGGGCCGGTTGACCGTTCAGATCGTCTCGTCCTTCACCGGCAACGAGATCATCGTTTCCGACCAGTCGGAACTGGAACAGCTGGTCGAGGATCCGCAGACCAAGGAGAAGATGAAGGCCGCCTTCGCCAAGATCGCCGAGCGGCTGAAGCTGACCACCAACGCCGAACAATATCTGACCGACCGCATCGATGACCTTGCGCAGGAACTGTCCTACATCGAGGCGCTGCGCGACCGCTTCAGGCACATCCGCCGCATCGATCAGGCGATGGCGAAGCTGGCCACCATCTATCGCACCGACCGCACCTTCTGCAGCGAGCTGAACCGCATGCAGGGGCTGATCCGCAAGCCGCTGCGCGAATATGACATGATCTTCGATCAGGCCGACGCCCAGACCGGCGACATCGTCGGCGCATTGCGCAACTTCCACCCCACCATCCAGTTCATCCGCAAGATCCGCGACGACCTGCGCGCCAAGCTGCTGGAATGGGAGGAACTGCTGCAGGGCTGGGACGAGGTCACGATGGAACGCTCGCCGAAGGTGGAGGCGTTGCAGAAGCAGACCTACCGGTTCCTGGCAAGCCGCTACATCGAAACGACAGTGTGGAAGCGGGGCGGATAAACGAAAGGGGCGCCGCCAGCCGGCGACGCCCCCTCGGTCACTTCAAGAACAAGACTTACCAGCTATCTTTTACCAGCTCTTGGCACGGGCCGCCGGCTTGCCGTTGCCGTGGGCTTCACGACGGGCATGGCCATGGTCCGGACGGGCGTCGCCGCGGTGGTTGTCGTTGCGGCCATAGTCCGGACGCGGGCCGCGCGGGGCATGCGGACCCTTGGACTCGCCGTTGCGGTGCCACGGCTTGCCGGCGCCGCCACCCGGACGGCCGTTGCGACCGGCCGGACGGCCGGCGCCACCGGTGGTGAAGGGGCGCGTCGGCTCCAGGCCGGGCACCACATGCACCTCGAGCGTCGCCTTCGTGTAGCGCTCGATGCGGACCAGCGTCTCGCGGTCGGCGCGGGCGGCGAAGGAGATCGCAACGCCCGAGGCGCCGGCGCGGCCGGTGCGGCCGATGCGGTGGACATAGTCCTCCGCCGAACGCGGCAGGTCGAAGTTGATGACGTGGGTGATGTCGCGCACGTCGATGCCGCGGGCTGCGACGTCGGTGGCGACCAGCAGGCGGACCTGACCGGAGCGCAGGCGCTGGAGCGTGCGGTTGCGCTTGGTCTGGTCCATGTCGCCGTGCAGGGCGGCGGCGGCATGGCCGGCGGCGCTCAGCTCCTCGGCCAGCGTGTCGGCATCACGCTTGGTGGCGGCGAAGATGATCGCCTTGCCGACCTCTTCCTGAGCGGCGAAATGCTGCAGCAGGCGGCGCTTGTGGTCCAGATCGTCGGCATGGTGCAGGCGCTGTTCCACGTTGATCGCGGTCGCCTGGCTCTCGACGGCCACGCGCTCCGGGTTGCGCAGCAGGTTGCCGGCCAGCTGCGCCATGCGGCGGTCCAGCGTGGCGGTGAACAGCAGGGTCTGGCGCGTCGGCGGGCAGCACTTGGCGATGGTCTCGACATCGTCGAGGAAGCCCATGTCCAGCATGCGGTCGGCCTCGTCGAGGATCAGCACCTCGACCTCGTCCAGCGCGATGCGGCGGCGGGCGACATGGTCCAGCAGGCGGCCCGGGGTGGCGACGAGAACGTCGACCGGGCGCGACAGCAGGCGCAGCTGCTCGCGGTAGGGCATGCCACCGACCACGTCCACGATGTTCAGCTTCATGAACTTCGCGTACTTGCGGGCGGCGTCGGTGACCTGCTTGGCCAGCTCGCGGGTCGGAGCCAGAACCAGCACGCGCGGGGTGGCGGCGCCGTTCAGCGGCAGCTCGGCGGTGCGGGTCAGCGCCGGCAGCATGAAGGCGGCGGTCTTGCCGGTGCCGGTCTCGGCGGTGGCGAGGATATCGCGGCCCTGGAGCGCCGGCGGAATGGCGGCGAGCTGGACCGGGGTGGGAACGGTGTATTCGAACGCCTCGAGGGCCTTCAGGACGAGCGGGTGCAGGCCGAGTTCGGAAAACGTCAAGTCGTAACAACCTTCTCAAAGCAACACGGCACGGCCCCGCGCGCCCCGATGGCGGGCGTGGGACATACCGGCGGACTCGCCGGGAGGAGGTCGATAGAGGGAGAGGCGTCTATCCGATGCAGCGGCCAGAGCGTCCCTAGAACCCTGGGACGTTTGCCCCCGAAGGAGCTGCCGTTGCGCAATCACAGCGCGTCTCGCTCAAGAGACGCGCGAGCCTCCAGCGATCAAGACGCCCTACATAAGCTATTGCGCCGCACAAGACAAGGGCCATCGCCGAACGAGCCCCGCGTGCGTCACTTGACGACCATGCGTTCGATGTAGATGTCGCGGATCAGGCCGGTCCCCGCCTCGCGGTTGACGGCGTCCCGGATGCGCGCCTTCAGGAAGGCGGCGGAGCCGGGGCCGGTCAGGATTTCGCTGTCGGTTTGGCCGACGGTCTGGAACAGGCGGTCGGCGATGCGGTCCTGGTAGCGCAGCACCCGGTCGGCGGTCACCTTCGGCGCCAGCACCAGCGAGACCTGCATCTCCACCGCCCGCGACCCGCCCAGCGGCAGTTCCATCGCCGGCAGCTGCGCAAGATGCGGTTTCGGCCCCATCCGCGCCTCGATCCGCCGCTGTTCGAGGATGCGGTCCACCGCGATGCCGCCGCCATAGGCCAGCCCGGCCAGGGTCAGCAGCGAAATCAGGACGATGATCAGCAGGCGGGTGGGATGGGCCGCTTCCGGCTCCGAGGCATGGTGCGGCACCAACTCCTCGCGCATCGGGGCGGGAGGCGGTGTCGGGTACGGCGTTCCGTGCAGCGTGCGACGCGTGGCCATGGTCGGCCTCCTCCGGAGCGGCGGGGGCATCGCGAATGGTAAAGCGGTGGGGGTTAAGATTCGGTGGAGGGTAGCAGCGCCGCTTTCGAGAAGTTAGACCCCCACCTAACCTCCCCCGCTGGGCGGGGGAGGGACTGCCGCTGCTTTTCCGATCAGGCGCCTGTCCCCTCCCCCGCCCAGCGGGGGAGGTTAGGGTGGGGGCAAGTGTTTGCCGCCAAAATGCTCACCGCACGCAGTCCGCTAGCCCGTCCCGCCGCACCACCGCCATCCGCCGCTCGATCACCCCGGCCCGGCGGGCGACATAGGGGCCGGGGCGGGACGGCGACCAGTTGCGCGGATTGGGCAGCACCACGGCCAGCAGCGCCGCCTCGCGCCGGGTCAGAGCCGCCGCGGATTTGTGGAAATGATGCCGCGCGGCGGCTTCGGCGCCATAGACGCCGTCGTCCCACTCCACGATGTTCAGATAGACCTCCAGGATGCGGCGCTTGCTCCACAGGCTTTCGATCAGCAGGGTGAACCAGGTCTCCGCCCCCTTGCGGGTCCAGCTGCGGTCGGGCCAGAGGAAAGCGTTCTTGGCGGTCTGCTGGCTGATCGTGCTGCCGCCGCGCAGGCGCTTGCCTTCCTCGTTGTCCTCGAAGGCGTCCTCGATGGCCGCCCAGTCGAAGCCGCCGTGGCCGCAGAAGCCGGTATCCTCCGACGCGATCACCGCCTCTGCCAGGGCCGGCGAAATGCGCTCCAGCGGCTCCCAGTCGCGCGACAGGCCGGAGCCGCCCAGCGCCCGGATCAACATCAGCGGCGTGGCCGGCGGCGGCACGATCCGGTAGAGCGCCGCCCATAGAATGGTGAAGGCCATCAGCCCCGCCGCCCCGATCAGCGCCCAGCGCAGCAGTTTCCGCATAAGGTCCCGTCTCCGCCTGGCTCCCCGGACTTCCCTCAATGGGGGTGAAGCGGCGGGCCGTCAACATCCGGCACTCGCTTTGCGGCGTGCCGCCGCCATATAGTGCCGCCGATGGACCTGACCGCCGACCCCACCCCGCTCCACAGCCTTGACGATGCGCCCGCCATGGTGGCCGGCGCGCGCCGCGTCGTGTCGCTGACCCTCGACGGCGAGGTGGAGGAGCTGTCGCTGGCCGCCGCCGCATCGAAGGTGCGCCGTCTGCCGCCGCTGGTCTGCCATGCCCGCGCCTTTGCCCGCCGGCTGGGGATCGACGGCTTCCCGGCCTTCGACGTGCTGGAGCTGTTCGCCTTCGTCCACCCCGCCCGCTTCTGCGTCCCCACCCCGCGCGGCATCGCCGAGGCGCTCGACCTGCCCACCCCCGACGGCCACGAGGCGGAGGCGCTGGCCCTGCAACGCGCCGTGCGCCGCCTGCTGGGTGACCTGGGTGCCGCCGGGCGGGAGGAGTCCTCCGACCCCGTCGCCTTCGCCTGGGAGATGGGGCGCGCCGGCTGGCCCTGGGCGCCGGCAGTTCTGGCGGCGCTGGGCAAGCCCGACGGGCCGGAGAAGGGGGCCGCCCGCTCCGGCCTGCGCGTCTGGACCCGCATCAAGGAGTGGGAGGAAGGCGCACCCCCGCCGCCGCCCGCTCAGAACCCGGTCGATCCGGAGGAGGCGCGCCGCCGCCTCGCCGCCATGCTGTCGGCCAATGTGCTGGGCAAGGTGGCGGAGCCGCGGCCCCAGCAGGCCGATTATTCCAGCGCGGTGTCGGCCGCCTTCGCGCCACGCCAGTTGCCCGACACCCCGAACGTGGTGCTGGCGGAGGCCGGAACCGGCGTCGGCAAGACGCTGGGCTACCTCGCGCCGGCCACGGTCTGGGCGGAGAAGAATGGCGGGACGGTGTGGATTTCCACCTACACCCGCAACCTCCAGCACCAGATCGACGGGGAACTGGACCGGCTCTATGCCGACCCGGCGACCAAGGCGCGCAAGGTGGTGCTGCGCAAGGGGCGCGAGAATTATCTGTGCCTGCTGAACCTGGAAGAGGCGGTGCGCGCCATGCCCTTCCAGCCGCACAACGCCATCGGCGTCGGGCTGATGGCGCGCTGGGCGGCGGCGACGCGCGACGGCGACATGACCGGAGGCGACTTTCCCGGCTGGCTGGTCGACATCGCCGGGCGCGGCCCGACCATGGGGCTGGCCGACCGCCGCGGCGAGTGCATCTATTCAGCCTGCGATCATTACGCCCGCTGCTACATCGAGAAGAGCGTCCGCCGCGCCCGCCGCGCCGACATCGTCATCGCCAACCACGCGCTGGTGATGGTGCAGGCAGCGCTCGGCGGCGGCGAGGAACCGACGCTGCCCAGCCGCTATGTCTTCGACGAGGGGCACCATGTCTTCGACGCCGCCGACAGCGCCTTCGCTGGCCACCTGACCTGCCGCGAGACGCAGGAACTTCGGCGTTGGCTGTTGGGTGCCGAGGAGACCGGCCGCAGCCGCGCCCGCGGGCTGAAGCGCCGGCTGGAGGACATCGTCGCCGGCGACGAGGAGGCTCTGCGCCATCTCGACGACATTCTGATGGGCGCCCGCGTGCTGCCCGGCGATGGCTGGTCGGCGCGTCTGGCCGCCGACAACCCGCAGGGGCCGACCGAGCGTTTCCTTCTGCTCGCCCGCCAGCAGGTCTATGCCCGCACCGCCGGCCAGGGCGGCCCTTACAGCCTGGAGGCCGACAAGGCTTACCCGGTGGATGGGCTGCTGGACGCGGCGGCGGAGTTGGAGCAGGCATTGGTCCGCCTGTCCGAACCGGTGGAGGCGCTGGCCCGCCGGCTGGCGCAACGGCTTGAGGACGAAAGCGCCGAACTGGATTCCGACCAGCGCCGCCGCATCGACGCCCTGTCGCGCAGCCTGCACCGCCGCGGCACCCTGACGGTGGAGGCGTGGCGCGCCATGCTGCGCACCCTGCCGACCGAAACGCCCTCCCACTTCGTCGACTGGTTCGCGGTGGAGCGGATCGACGGCCGCGACGTCGATGTCGGGCTGTACCGCCACTGGGTCGACCCGACGGTTCCCTTCGCCGAGGCGCTGGCCGGTCCCGCCCATGGCTTGGTGGTGACCAGCGCCACGCTGACCGACGGCACCGGCGATGTCGGCCAGGACTGGCGCGCGGCGGAGGACCGCTGCGGGGCCAGCCACCTGCCGGCCCCGGCGATCCGGGCGCAGGTCCCCTCGCCCTTCGACTATCCGAACCGCACCCGCGTTTTCGTGGTCAACGATGTGCGCAAGGACGACCTCGGGCAGGTGTCGGCGGCCTACAAATCGCTGTTCCTGGCGGCGGGCGGCGGCGGGCTCGGCCTGTTCACCGCGATCAGCCGCCTGCGCGCGGTGCGCGACCGCATCGCCGAGCCGCTGGATCAGGTCGGCATCCCGCTCTATGCCCAGCATGTCGATCCGCTCGACGTGTCCACCCTGATCGACATCTTCCGCAACGAGGAGCACGCCTGCCTTCTCGGCACCGACGCGGTGCGCGACGGGGTGGACGTGCCGGGCCGCTCGCTTCGCCTGATCGTTTTCGACCGCGTGCCCTGGCCGCGTCCCGACATCCTGCACCGTGCCCGCCGCGAGGCCTTCGGCCGCCGGCGCTACGAGGACATGATCACCCGACTGCGCCTGAAACAGGCTTTCGGCCGTCTGGTCCGCCGCGCCGACGACACCGGCGTGTTCGTCCTGCTCGACCCGATGATGCCGAGCCGGCTGGCCGGCGCCTTCCCTGAGGGGGTGGAGATGCGGCGCGTCGGGCTGAAGCAGGCGGTGGAGGAGACGGCGGAGTTCCTGCGGGGGTGGTGAGGGCGTCCGCTCAGAACTGGTGGGCGATGAAGCGGCAGATCTGAAGGATGTCGGCAAACCGCTCTTTGCGGGGATCTTTAGTGCCTTGCAGATCAATGACCAGTGACTGCGCCCGCGCCGTCGAAACGATGTCGCCGCGGATCAGGTCCGGATGGTCGTTCGAAGTCCTGGAGAAAACGACGAAGCCCTTGCCGATGTGTATGTGGGGATAGGATGTGTCCGGAACGAACACATCATTTCCCTGCCGGACCTTGTGCTCGAAAAAGTCATTCAACAGAACCCACTCTCGCACGCGGCTCGACGGCATGACATTTCTCCGCACTGGATGGCTGATACGAAAAATCGTGCAGAAGAAATCGGTCACGCGCAATGGGGGAAGCTGCGCTCCTCACCCCCCAGGCGCATAAACCGCCAGCAGCGCCGACAGCGTGACCACGCTCAGCACCGTCGAGACCAGGATGGCCGAGGAGGTGCGCTCGACATAGGTCTGGTACTGGCTCGCCACCACGAAGGTGAGCGCGCCGGTCGGCAAGGCCGCCAGGATCACCGCGCTGCCGGTCCAGAAGGGGTCCATCGGGAACAGCGTCTGCGTCAGCACCCAGGCCAGCGCCGGATGGACCAGCAGCTTCAGCGCGCTGATCCACCCCGCCTCCGCCAGCCCGGCGGTCAGCCTTTGCGAGGCCAGGAACAGGCCGATGGCGAACAGCGCGCAGGGACCGGCGGGGGAGCCCATCAGTTCGCAGAAGGTGGCGATCGGCTTCGGCACCGCCACGCCGGGGAGCAGCGCCGACCAAGCGAGGCCGGCGGCGGTCGACAGGATCAGCGGGTTCTTCGCCAGCGCCCGGCCGACGTCGCGCAGGGCCTTGCCCAGCCCGCCGCCGTGGCTGTTGGCGAACTCCATCCAGATCACGGCGATGCCGACCATGATGGCGCTCATGATGACGGTCGCCAGGATGGTGGGGGCGAGATGGTCCGGGCCGAAGGCGGCCAGGAACAGCGGGATGCCCATGTAGCCGGTGTTGGAAAAGGCCGAGTTCAGGCCCTGCATGCATTGGATCTGCGTGCGCTCCCGCCGCAGAAGCCGGCCGATGATCGCGCCCAGCGCATAGACCATCAGCATCGACCCCAGGAAGGCGCCGATGAAGGGGCCGTTGAAGATTTCCGGGATCGACCGTCTCGCCGTGCCCAGGAACAGCACCGGCGGCAGCGCCATCCAATAGACGAACTTGTTCAGCGCCTCCGACGAAGCGGCGCCGAGCAGCTTCGACTTCCCGGACAGGAATCCGGCCAGAATGATGGCGAATACGGGAAATGCGACATTGAGGACGACGTTCATGGTGCGCGACAATAAGCAGACCCAACCGTCGCGTCGAGCGGCCGACCTCTCCGCGCCAAGCATGGCACCCTTGACGGCGCGAAAGTGGCGTCGGATGCCAAAGCTTGACGCCGCGCAGGCGGCGTTCGAGATTGCCGACCCGACTTGCGACCACTCCCCGGGGGAGACCGCCTCATGAGAAAGCCGACCGACGCCATGATCGACCACCACAGCGCGCTCATCTACATCATGGTCCTGGTGTCCGCCTGCGATGGCGACATGACCGACCCTGAGCTGGAAGCCATCGGCGAGAATGTGCGCTACCTGCCGATCTTCAAGGATTACAGCGGCGACCAGGTGATGGCCGCGACGCGCGAATGCACCGCCATGCTGTCCGACAACGACGGGCTGGACACGGTGCTGACCATCGTCGAGCAGGCGCTGCCGTCCAAGCTGCGCGAGACCGCCTATGCGGTGGCCTGCGACATCGCCGCCGCCGATCCCAAGGCCTCGCAGGAGGAGCTGCGGATGCTGGAGCTGATCCGGCACCGGCTGGGGGTCGACCGGCTGTGCGCCGCCGCCATCGAACGCGGCGCCCGCGCCCGCCACATGCGCCTGTGACCGTCTTCCATTCTTTGCTGAAAGCTTTGACATGACCGAAGAGACCCTCCGCCCCGACCTCGCCGGCCAGCGCATCGGCTTCATCGGGCTTGGCCTGATGGGCAAGCCGATGGCCCGCGCGCTCGCCCGTGCCGGCGCGGAGTTGGTGGTTTCCAGCCGCAGCCCCGGCCCGGTCGCCGAGATGGCGGCGGAAGGCATGATCGCCGCCACCGGCCCCGCAGCCGTCGCCGGACAGGCCGGGACCATCATCCTGATGCTGACCGACACTGCGGCGGTGGAAGCGGTGGCCGAGGCGCTGCTGCCGGTCCTGCGCCCCGGCCATCTGGTGATCGACATGGGCACCACCGCCGTCGCCGCCACCCGCGCGCTGGCGCAGCGTGTCGCCGCCGCCGGGGCGGAGTGGCTCGACGCGCCCGTCTCCGGCGGAACCGTGGCGGCGGAGGGGGCGATCCTGACCATCATGGCCGGCGGGTCGGAGACCGCCTTCGCCCGCGCCCTGCCGGTGCTGCAGGCGATGGGCCGCCGCATCACCCATGTCGGGGCCAGCGGCGCCGGCCAGATCGCCAAGTCCGCCAATCAGGTCATCGTCGCCCTGACCATCGGCGCGGTGGCGGAGGCGTTGGCGCTCGCCAAGGCGGCCGGCGCCGATCCGGCCAAGGTGCGCGACGCCATTCGCGGCGGCTTCGCCGAATCCCGCATCCTCGACCTGCATGGCGGCCGCATGGTCAGCGGCGACTTCACCCCCGGCGGCCGCGTCACCACCCAGGTCAAGGATCTGCGGCAGGCGGAGGAACTGGCCCAGCAGTCCGGCATCGACCTGCCGACGCTCGGCCTGTCGCTGGAGCTGTTCGAGATGCTGGTGGACCAGGGCGACGGCGGGCTGGATCATTCCGCCCTCTACCGCCTGTTCGCGCGCTGACCCCGGAAGACGGAGCGTATCGCTCCGCCATTCCCTTCCGTTGCGGCGAAAGCCTGCTTTCCGCAAGTTTCTTGTCAAAACGGTTGAGGATAAGCGTCGCATCGTCCATTCTCCCGGCTTTCCACAGGGCGGCAAAACTCTGCCGGTCCCCTTGTATTTACAGGTCAGGCGGCGATGACGGGCGAGCGCATCTTTCTCTACGACACCACGCTGCGCGACGGGGCGCAGACCCAGGATGTGGATTTCTCGGTCGCCGACAAGATTGCGATTGCCAAGGATCTCGACCGGCTGGGCATCGATTACATCGAAGGCGGCTGGCCGGGCGCCAATCCGACCGACGACCAATTCTTCGCCGAGGCGCCGGAGCTGACCCGCGCCACCTTCACCGCCTTCGGCATGACCCGCCGCCCCGGCCGCAGCGCCGCCAACGACCCGCAGCTGACGGCGCTGGCGCAGTCGCGCGCCAAGGCGGTGTGCATGGTCGGCAAGACCTGGGACTTCCATGTCGACGTCGCGCTGAACATCCCGCGCGAGGAAAATCTCGACCTGATCCGCGACAGCATCGCCGCGCTGCATGCCGCCAAGGGCGAGGCGCTGTTCGACGCGGAGCATTTCTTCGACGGCTACAAGCGCAATCCGGCCTATGCGGTGTCCTGCATCAAGGCTGCCCATGACGCCGGGGCGCGCTGGATCGTGCTGTGCGACACCAACGGCGGCACCCTGCCGCACGAGGTCGACGCCATCGTGCGCGAGGTGGTGGAAAGGCACGGCATCCCCGGCGACCATCTCGGCATCCACTGCCACAACGACACCGAGAACGCCGTTGCCAACTCGCTGGCGGCGGTGCGGGCCGGTGCCCGTATGGTCCAGGGCACCATCAACGGTCTGGGCGAGCGCTGTGGCAACGCCAACCTCGTCTCGCTGATCCCGACGCTGATGCTGAAGCTGGGCTATGAGACCGGCATCCGGCGCGAGGATCTGCATCTCCTGACCCAGTTGAGCCGCGCCTTCGACGACCGGCTGAACCGCGCCCCCAACCGTCACGCCCCTTACGTCGGCGCCAGCGCCTTCGCCCATAAGGGCGGGCTGCATGTCTCGGCGGTGGAGAAGGACCCGTCCTCCTACGAGCATGTGGCGCCGGAGGCCATCGGCAACCGCCGCCAGATCGTCATGTCCGATCAGGCCGGCCGCTCAAACCTGATCGTGCGGCTGCGCGACATCGGCATGGCGGTGGATTCCAAGGACGACCGGCTGGCCGGCCTGCTCGATCTGGTGAAGCAGCGCGACAGCGACGGCTATGCCTACGACACGGCGGAGGCCAGCTTCGAGCTGCTGGTCCGGCGCGAGCTGGGCGAGGTGCCGCACTTCTTCGAACTGCTGCGCTTCCACGTCACCGACGAGCGCCGCTACAACGCCGTCGGCAAGCTGGTGGTGGAGTCGGAGGCGGTGGTGCGCGTGCGCGTCGGCGACACCGTGCGGCTGGAGGTGGCGGACGGCAACGGTCCGGTGCATGCGCTGGACGTCGCCATGCGCAAGGCTCTGGAGCCGGTCTATCCGGCACTGGCCAAGGTCAGCCTGTCTGACTACCGCGTCCGCATCCTGGCGGCCAAGGACGGCACCGGCGCCATGCCGCGGGTGCTGATCCGCAGCGCGCGGACCGACGGCAGCGAATGGTCGACGCTGGGCGTGTCCACCAACATCATCGAGGCCTCGATGGAAGCGCTGGTGGACAGCTACACCTACGCGCTGATGAAGAGCGACGCGACGCCGGTGTGAGGGAATTTGCCCTCTCCCGCCCCGGGAGAGGGAGCCTTACGGACTTCCCACCATGGCGATGTTCTGTTAGCTACAGCGGTTTCGGGGCGCTCGCATTCACGCGGGGTCGGCTCCGGTCATCAGCGCCCGTATTGCCGCGGGTCCGCTCTCGGAGGAACATCGCCATGCTCTGGCTCGCCGCCTATATTGGCAGCATTCTTGCCATCAACTACGCCTTCAGCCTGTTTCCGCACCTGGATCTGGTCTGGTCCTGCTGGGCCGGCCTGATCTTCATCCTGCGCGACATGGTGCAGGTGCGCTTCGGCCATTGGGCGCTCGCCGCCATGCTGGGCGGCACCGTGCTGTCCTATCTGCTGACCGATCCGTTCGTCGCCACCGCCAGCGTCGTCGCCTTCGCGGTGTCGGAGATGATCGACTGGGCGGTCTTCACCATCACCCGCCGCCCCCTGCGCGACCGGCTGTGGATCAGCGCCGCCCTGTCGGTGCCGGTCGACACCGCCATCTTCTTCGGCATGCTGGACGTCTGGGATCCCACCGTCTGGGCCGCCAGCTTCGCGTCGAAGCTGCTGGGCGTTTCGGTGGTCTGGCTGCTGATGCGCACGCGGGACGGCCGGATGCCGGTCGCGGCGTAACCACCCCCGTCGCCCCCTTCCGCGTTCCATGGCGGGAGGGGGCGGGGCGTCACGCCACCCCGCGCAGCTCTTCGGCGCGGCTGAGATCCACGCTGACCAGCTGCGAGACGCCGCGCTCCACCATCGTCACGCCGAACAGGCGGTCCACCCGCGCCATAGTCAGGCGGTGGTGGGTGATGATGAGGAAGCGGGTGTCGCCCTGCCGCGCGATGTCCTCCACCAGATCGCAGAAGCGGCCGACATTCGCCTCGTCCAGCGGGGCGTCGACCTCGTCCAGCACGCAGATCGGCGCCGGGTTCGACCGGAAGACGGCGAACAGCAGAGACAGCGCCGTCAACGCCTGCTCACCGCCCGACAACAGGGAGAGAACCTGTAGCTTCTTGCCCGGCGGGCTGGCGTAGATCTCCAGGCCGGCGTTCAGCGGATCCTCGGCGTTGACCAGTTCCAGATAGGCTTTGCCGCCGCCGAACAGGCGGGTGAACAGCTCCTGGAAGTCGCGGTTGACCACATCGAAGCTGGCGACCAGACGCTCGCGCGCCTCGCGGTTCAGGCTGGAGATGCCCTGGCGCAGACGGGCGATGGCGGCGGTCAGATCCTCACGCTCGCCATGCAGGCCGGTGATCTGGGCCTCCAGCTCCTCCGCCTCGATCTCGGCGCGCAGATTGACCGGCCCCATGTTCTCGCGCTCGCGGGTCAGCTTGTCGAGCCGGGCCTCCACCGCCGTCGCGTCGGGCATCGGTTCGGCGGGGTCGAGGTCGGCGGCGGCGCGGGTGTCCTCCGGCCGGCAGTCCAGCCGTTCGGCGATGCGCTCCGTCAGGGTGCGTTCCTGCTGCCGGGCGGCGGAGACCGCGGCCTCGGCGCGGGCGCGGGCTTCGCGGCCATCGGCCAGCGCCGCCTCGGCGTCGTGCAGCGCCTGCTCGGTCCCGGCCAGCCGGGACTCGGCCTCCGCCAGCGCGTCGGCGGCACGCTTGCGGTCGCGCTCGGCCATGGCGATGCGGTCGAGAAGCTCCTGGCGTTCCGCCGCGATCGCGGACGGGCGGCCGGACAGCGCGGCGATCTCGCCCTCCGCCTCTTGCGAGCGCTGGCGCAGTTCCGCCACACGTCCGCCGGCCCCGGCGGAACGGGTGTCCCAGGAGGCGGTTTCTGACTGGATGGCGGCCAGACGCTGGCGCCGCGCCTGCGCCTCGCGGGTCAGCCGGTCCAGCGCATTCTGCCGCTCGGCCAGAACCGCGCGGCGTTCGGCCAAGGCGGCGCGCTGGTCGTTCACCCGCTCCCGCCCTTCGCGCGGGTCGGGCAACGAGTCCAACAGTTCCAGCGCCTCGTCCCGGCGGGCCGCGGCCTCGCGCTCGTCGGCGGCGAGCCGCTCCACCGCCTCCACCAGGGCGGCGAGGCGGGACGATGCGGCGTCGGCCTCGCGTGCCAGCTTGGCATGGCGGTCGCGGGCAGCGTTCAGCGCGGCGAAGCCATCCCGCACGGAGTCGCGGGCGCGGCGGTCAGCCTGGGCCGCCGCCTCCACCGCCAGCTTGGCGGCGTCGAGCGCCTCGCGCGCCAGCTCGACCTGCTCCTCGGCAAGCTCCAGTTCGCCGCGCAGTTCGGCCAAACGGTTGCGCTGCTTCAAGCGGATGGCGGCGGCGGTCGGGGCGCCGGCCTGCACGGTCAGCCCATCCCAACGCCACGCCCCGCCGTCGCGGCTGACCAGCACCTGCCCGGGCGCCAGGGTCGCGGCCAGCGCCACCCCGGTCCCGGCATCGGCGACCACCCCGATATGGGCGAGCGCACGGGCGGCGGCCGGCGGCCCCTGCACATGGTTCGACAGCGGCTGGGCCCCGGCCGGCAGCGGCGCCACCGACTCATAGGCAGGCAGCATGCGCCAATGCACCGGTGCCGCCATGTCGAGCGGAGCGGTCAACGCATCGCCGAGCGCGGCGGCGAGCGCCCCCTCATAGCCGGGCGACACCGTCACCGCATCGACCAACGGGGGAAACTGCCCACCCGCCCCGGCCTCCAGCAGTTCGGCCAGCGCCCGTTCCTCAGCGCGCAGCTTGGCGCGCGCGCTATCGGCGGCGGACAGCGCTTCGCGGGCGCGGGACTGTGCCGGTTCCGCCTCCGCCTTCGCTTGTTCGGCGGCCTCGGCGGCGTCGCGGGCCTGCTCCAGCCGCTGTTCGGCCAGTTCGACCGCCAATTCGGCTTCCGACAGGTCGGCACGGGCGGCGATCTCCGCCTCCAGCGCAGCGCGCTGGGCCTGCTGCTCGGCCAGCCGCTTGGCAAGGCCGGCGGCGCGGGTTTCCAGATCGGCGGCCTGACGCTGGGTGGCGGCGCGGCGGGCCTCGTCGGTGGCGACGGCTTCGGTCAGGCGGGTCAATTCGTGGTCGAGCGCATCGACCTGCTCGCGCGCCTCGGCCAGAGCCTCGGCGGCGGCTTCCTCCAGCATCTCCTCGTCGGCCTGCGCCGCGATCAGGCGGTCGCGTTCGGCCACCAGTCGGGCTAGCGCCTCGCCGGCATCGGCGGCAAGGGCCTCTTCGCGGCCGAGGTCGCCTGCGATCTGGCGCAGCCGGGCCTCCAGCGCGCGCTGCTGATCGGCGACACGCTTTTCCTCGGCGTCGAGCTGTTCGCGGGCGATCACCAGCCGTTGCAGGGCGGAGGCTGCGCGGGCCTCGTCCTGGCGCTTGTCGGGCAGGCCGGCGGCGGCCTCGGTGCGGCGGGCGGTCAGCTGGTTGACGGCCAGCATGCGGTCGCGCACCTCGGCCTCGGCGGTCGCGAAGGCGGCGTGGGCGCGGGCGCGCTCCTCCTGCGCGGCGAGCCAGCGCAGGTGCCACAGCACGGCCTCCGCCCTGCGGATCTGGTCGGATAGGTTGCGGTAGCGGGCGGCTTGCCGCGCCTGCTTCTTCAGGCTTTGCAGCTGGGTGTCCATCGCCCCGATCACGTCGTCGAGGCGGGTCAGGTTGGTCTCCGCCGCTTTCAGCCGCAATTCGGCCTCGTGCCGGCGGGAATGCAGGCCGGTGATACCGGCGGCCTCCTCCAGCAGGGCGCGGCGGTCCTGCGGCTTGGCGGAGATGATCTGCGCCACCTTGCCCTGGCTGACCAGAGCCGGGGAACTGGCGCCCGAGGCATTGTCGGCAAACAGCAGCTGGACGTCGCGCGCCCGCACCAGCTTGCCGTTGATGCGGTAATCGGAGCCGGAGCCGCGCTCGATCCGGCGGGTGATCTCCAGCTCGTCATGCTCGTTGAAACCGGCCGGCGCGGTGCGCGACCGGTTGTCGACCGCCAGCGTTACCTCGCCCAGATTGCGCGCCGGCCGGCTGGAGGTGCCGCCGAAGATGACGTCGTCCATGTCGTCGCCGCGCATGCGCTTGGCCGACGTCTCGCCCATCACCCAGCGCAGCGCCTCCACCAGATTGGACTTGCCGCAGCCGTTGGGACCGACGATGCCGGTCATGCCGGGTTCGATGACCAGATCCGTGGCATCGACGAAAGACTTGAAACCCGACAGGCGGAGACGCGTGAACTGCACTGGGGAAGAACCTTTGGTGTACTTGGGCTTTGAGGAGGTGAGGGCTTCGAGTGGCGAAGTGTCGGCTTCGAATGCCCCCACCCTAACCCTCCCCCGCTGGGCGGGGAGGGGACAAGTTTTTGTACGGGAGGGTGGCGGCAGTCCCTCCCCCGCCCAGCGGGGGAGGTTAGGTGGGGGCAATTTTCAGGCGCTTACTTCAACAGCTTGTCGATCGCCTTGGAGAACTCCTCGAACGACTGGGCGCCTTCGATGCGGACCTTGCCGTCGTTGAGGATGAAGGTCGGGGTGGCTTCGACCTTGTACTGGTTCTGGCCGGTCAGGCGGCTGTTCAGGATGGCGTCGGCCAGCTCCTTGTTGGCGAAGCAGGCGTCGATGGTGTCCTGGCTCATGCCGGCCAGCTTGCCGTACTGGGCCAGCGCCTTGGTCGGGTCGGCGGCGCGGCTCCAGGTCGACTGGCTCTTGAACAGCACGTCGGTCAGCGGATAGTAGCGCTCGGCAGGCGCGCAGTGTCCCAGCATGCTGGCGCTGAGCGCCGCCTGATCGAAGGGGAAGTCGCGGAAGATCAGCTTGGCCTTGCCGGTGTCGATATAGGCTTCCTTGATCTTCGGCAGGATGTCGGTGTGGAAATGGGCGCAGTGCGGGCAGGTCATCGACGAATAGTCGAGGATCGTCACCGGCGCCTTGGGATCGCCCATGACGCGGTCGGCCATCATCTCCGACACCGGCGGCAGGGTGGCGGCGGCGCGGGCGGCCGACGGAGCCGTCACGGCGGTGCCGATGGCGGCGGTGAAGCCGATGGCCAGAAAGCCGGCCAGCCCGAAGTACCTGCGTCCCAAAATTTTGCGGTTCACTTTGCCCTCGTTCCTACCAGATGTTGACGTATAGACAATCAGGCCCCGGCGCGTCCAGCAGGCCGGCTAGCGCACCGCCCGTTTCGGCCGCGCCATCAGCGAGCGGCCGAAGCGTTCCAGGGTGGCGCGCAGTTCCTCGTCCTCGATGGCCGCGGTGGTGGTGGTGATGCCGATCTCCTCGTCCATCGTCAGGGCGCGCGGGCGCACCACCGGGGATGGCGTGGACGGCAGGGCCGCGTGGATCAGCTTGATCTTCGCCACCGCGCGATAGCCGAAGAAGCTGTTGATGCGCTCGATGATCTGCGGCTCCAGATGCTGCAGCTCCAACGCGATGGCGCCCATGGCGCGGATGTGCAGGGTCGCCTCCTCGCGCTTGCCGCGGGGGAAGCTGAGCTTGTCGGGGGCGGTGCGCAGCGACAGCTGGTGGCCGACGATGGACGGCCAGTCGGTGATCAGCGCGCCGAAGGCAAGCCCGCGCTTGCCCAGCACCTTGCCGGCGACCTCCGGAACGGATTGGCCGATGCGACGCGGTCCGGTCATGCTCTGCGATCACTCCTATACGGCCCCGGTTCAGGCACCGGTTCCGGGTCATGTGGGATGCCGGCACCCTAGCGCAAGCGTGGGCCGATGCCCAGCTTCCGACCAGAGACCGGACCGGCTCCCTTCCCCAGACGCTCCGGACCCTCTATTTCTTCCCATCATGATTCCAGATTCCACCGAGGCCGCCCGGCGGCTGTTGTCCTGGTACGACCGCCACCGCCGCGACCTGCCCTGGCGCGCCAAGCCGGACGAGACCGCCGATCCCTACCGGGTCTGGCTGTCGGAGATCATGCTGCAGCAGACGACGGTCCCCGCCGCAGCGCCCTATTTCCGCAACTTCACCGAACGCTGGCCGACCGTGCGCGATCTGGCGGAATCGCCGCTGGACGATCTGCTGGTGGCCTGGGCCGGGCTCGGCTACTACGCGCGGGCGCGCAACCTGCACAAATGCGCCCGCGTGGTGGCGGACGTTCATGGCGGAATCTTTCCGGACAATGAGGCGGCGCTGCTGGAACTGCCGGGAATCGGCGCCTACACCGCCGCAGCCATCACCGCCATCGCCTTCGGCCGCAAGGCCACCGTGGTGGACGGCAATG
Organism: Azospirillum sp. CT11-132; assembly: GCF_047302835.1. Lineage (NCBI taxonomy): Bacteria > Pseudomonadati > Pseudomonadota > Alphaproteobacteria > Rhodospirillales > Azospirillaceae > Azospirillum > Azospirillum sp. CT11-132. The sequence continues at coordinate 762,229 of NZ_JBGLZA010000002.1, read as the reverse complement.
TCGAGCGGGTGATCGCCCGCATCTTCGCGGTGGAGGAGCCGCTGCCCAATGCCAAGCCGACCCTGCGCCGGCTGGCCGCAACCCTGACGCCGGAGTTCCGTCCCGGCGACTATGCCCAGGCGATGATGGACCTCGGCGCCACCATCTGCACCCCGCGCAAGCCGAAATGCATGCTGTGCCCGTGGGCGGAGTATTGCGAGGCGCGCGCCGCCGGCATCGCCGAAAGCCTGCCGCGCAAGGTGGCCAAGGCGGAGAAGCCGACCCGGCGCGGCGTCGCCTATTGGCTGCTGAACTTCGACGGCGCCGTCCTGCTGCGCCGCCGGGCGGAGGAAGGGCTCCTGGGCGGCATGGCGGAGGTGCCCTCGACATCCTGGGGACCGGAGTTGCCCGGCGAGGCCGCGGTGGCGGCGCAGCAGCCCCTGCCCGCCCGCTGGCGCCGGCTGCCCGGTCTGGTCCGCCATACATTCACCCATTTTCACCTGGAGCTTGAGGTGGTCGCGGCGCAGGCCGGGACCGACTGGCGGCAGGCCGACGGAACCTGGGTGCCGGTCGACCGGCTGGGCGATCATGCCCTGCCGTCGGTGATGGTGAAGGTGGTGCGCCACGCCCTTTCCAACGTGTGAGAAGGGCTCGCGCAGGATGGAGTGCCGATAAGAATGCTGCGTGCCGTGATCGCCGTCCTGTTCGTCCTGCTGGCGCTGTGCGGCGAGGTGCTGGCCGCGCCGCCGGAGAGAACGGCGGAGAAGAAGGCGGGGGTGGCGCTGGTGCTGGCGCTCGACGGCTCCGCCTCCATCACCACCGGCGACCTGGAATTCCAATTGCAGGGCCATGCCGCCGCCTTCCGCGATCCCGCGGTGGCCGATGCGCTGGCTTCGGCCGGGACGCGGGTGACGCTGGCGGCCTATTCCGGTCCGAACAGCCTGCGGGTGCTGATCCCCTGGACGGCGCTGGACAAGCCGGAGGATGCCGGGCGCTTCGCCGACCGGATCGACGCCCTGCCCCGCGGCTTCCAGGGCGACTCGACGGCGATCGGCAGCGCGATCCTGGAGGCGGCGAAGCTGTTCGACCACGGCGGCAAGGCGCCGCGGCAGGTGATCGATCTGGTTTCCAACGGCTTTTCCAACAGCGGGATCGATCCGGCCGACGCCCGCGACCGGGTGACGAAGCGCGGAATCATCGTCAACGGCCTCGCCATCCTCGACGAATTCCCCTGGCTGGAGGAGTATTTCGACGAAAGCGTGATCGGCGGGCCGGGCAGCTTCGTGAAGAGCGCCATGGACAAGGACAGCTTCGTCGCCGCCCTGCGGCAGAAGCTGATCCTTGAAATGGTGGCCCTGCCGGATCAAATGCCAAGCCTAAGCGTCGCCACGCGATAGGCGGCCGATAACAAGTTGAGGAGCGGGACGAGTGGAGCGCGTCGATTTTCTGGTGGTCGGGGCCGGCATCGCCGGGGCGTCCGCCGCCTATGAGCTGGCCGCACAGGGCCGGGTGCTGGTGCTGGAGCGCGAGTCGCAGCCCGGCTATCACTCGACGGGCCGGTCGGCGGCGCTCTACACCCAGACCTACGGCCCGGCACCGATCCGCGCCCTGACGGTGGCGAGCTGGGACTTCTACACCAGCCCGCCCGCCGGCTTCGCCGAGCACGACCTGCTGACGCCGCGCGGCGTCCTCATCATCGGCCGCGAGCATGAGATCGACCGGCTGGATGCCGAATTCAAGCAGGGCCGCCGCCTGACCCCGTCGGTTGAACGCTATGACCGCGAACAGGTTCTGGCCCGCGCGCCCTTTCTGCGCCCGGACTATGTCGCCGGCGGCGTTTGGGAGCCGGACGCCCGCGACATCGACGTGCATGCCCTGCACCAGGGCTATCTGCGCGGGCTGAAGGCGCGCGGCGGCCGGGTGGTGACGGATGCCGAGGTGCGGACGCTCACCCGGCAGGATGGGCTGTGGGTGGCCGAAACCAGCGCCGGCAGCTTTGCCGCGCCGGTGGTGGTGAATGCCGCCGGCGCCTGGGCGGACGAGCTGGCGAAGCTGGCCGGAGTCGCCACCGTCGGGCTGGTGCCGAAGCGGCGCACCGCCATCACCTTCGATCCGGTGTTCGAGGATCCGGCCGACAAGACCGGGCTGGACGGCTGGCCGATGGTGTCGGACGTGGCCGAGACCTTCTATGTGAAGCCGGATGCCGGCCGGCTGCTGGCCTCCCCCGCCGACCAGACGCCGATCGAACCCTGCGACGTGCAGCCCGAGGACATCGACATCGCCGTGACGGTGGACCGGCTGGAGCAGGCCTCGCGCTTCTCCGTTCGCAGATTGGCCCACCGGTGGGCAGGCTTGCGCAGTTTCGTCGCCGACAAGGTGCCGGTGGTGGGTTTCGCGCCGGATGCGGAGGGCTTCTTCTGGCTGGCGGCCCAGGGCGGTTACGGCATCCAGACCGCGCCGGCCATGGGTCGGGTGGCGGCGGGGCTCGTCACCGGCCGCGGCCTGCCGGAGGATGTGCGGGCATTGGGAGTAGCCGAGTCGGACCTGTCGCCGGCAAGAGCCCGATAAGGCAGGCTATGGTAGCCCGGCATCAGGGCGGAGGAGGCGTGCGATGTCTGTGCGTCTGGTGGCGAAGGGACCTGTGGCACGAAGGGCGTTCGCCGTCCTGGCATTGGCTTCTGCCGGAGCGCTCGGCGGCTGTGCCAACCCTGCGGCGGACGAGGCGCTGGCGGCGCAGACCGCGCTGATCGGCATGTCCAAGGCGACGCTGCTGTCCTGCGCCGGGGTGCCGGAACGGCAGGCGACCGTCGGCAACCAGGAGTTCTTCACCTACCGCAGCTCCCGCATCGTCTCCTACCCCAGCACGCCGCCGATCGGCTATTATGGCGGCTGGGGATGGCCTTATTACGGTTACGGCTATGGCTGGCCGTCCTATGGTTATGAAGTCAACAGCTTCGACTGTGAAGCAACTTTCAGTTTGAGAAACGGTGTGGTCGAGCGCGTCGTATATGGCGGCGCCAGCGGCGGCTCCGCGCGACTTGGTCAATGCTATGCCATCGTTCAGAACTGCATGGCGCTGATCCCACAGCGGACAATCAAACCAAGCCCTTGATTTCCTTGTCCATGCGACAACTCGTCACTGTTGCATAGCTGCTGCAGAAGGAGAGGAAGGGTTGTAGCCCCCCTAGTACCCTTACACAGTGTCTGGTAATAGCTCCATTGGCTGATGCCACAGAACAGCAACAACGCATTGCCTGGAGCAGACCCCATGACCATCCTGTCGCGCGCCGCCGCCGCCCTGCTGGCGACCTCGGCCCTCGTCGCCATCGCTTCCCCGTCGCTCGCTCAGGACTTCAAGGGCAAGTCGGCCGGCGACATCGTCGTCCGTGCGCGCGGCCTGGCCGTGCTGCCGCAGGAAAAGGGCACGATCAACAGCCCGATCGGTGACATCGGCTCGGCCAAGGTCGGCAACGACTACATCCCCGAAGTCGACTTCTCCTACTTCTTCACCGACAACATCGCCGCCGAGCTGATCGCCGGCACCAGCCGTCACCGCGTGAAGGGCAACCTGATCGCCGGCGCCGGCGGCGTCACGGAAATCGGCAAGGTGTCGCTGCTGCCGCCGACTCTGACCGTGCAGTACCACTTCATGCCGAAGGAGCGCATCAGCCCGTATGTCGGCGCCGGCATCAACTACACCCTGTTCTACAACGAGGACGCGGCCAACAACCCGAACTCGGCCGGGGTGCGGATCACCGACACCAACTACAAGAACCGCTTCGGCTGGGCCCTGCAGGCCGGTGTCGACGTCGCCCTGACCGGCAACTGGTCGCTGAACCTCGACGTCAAGAAGGTCTTCCTGAAGACCGACGTGACCGCCAACGCCAACCTCCCCGGCGGCGGCGTCCTTCCGGTCTCCTCGAAGGTCACGCTGGACCCGTGGCTGGTCGGCGTCGGCGTCGGCTACCGCTTCTAAGACCGGTTTCCGGAATCAGTTCCGGACATCGGAAGGACGGCCTTCCCCATCCGGGGGAGGCCGTCTTTTTCTTTTTACCATCAGTCTTGCAGATTGTACGGTTATCCCCATGATTCCCCTACGGGGATCAACGGAAGGGAGGCCGTACCGCCATGCATGTTGCAGCCGTATTGAAGCGCAAGGGCAACCGGATCGTCTCCGCCGCGCCGGAAGACAGCGTTGCCGCCGTCACCCGCCTGCTGACCGAACACCGGATCGGCGCCGTGCTGGTGATCGATGAAGACGGGCAACCGGTCGGCATCCTGTCGGAACGCGACGTGGTGCGGGCCGTCGCCCGCGACGGTGCCGGCGCGCTGGACCGGCCGGCGGCAGACCTGATGACGCGGGAGCTGATCACCGGCACCCCCACCGACACCGTCGCCGACATGATGGCGGTGATGACCCAGCGGCGCATCCGCCATGTGCCCATCGTCGAGTCCGGCCGGGTCGTCGGCGTGATCAGCATCGGCGACGTGGTGAAGGCCCGCATCGACGATGCCGAGCTGGAGGTCGAGTCGCTGCGGGGCTATGTCGCCGGCATGGGGTGAGGCGTTCCACACCGCCTGAAACGCAAAACGACCCGCCGGAGCGCTCCGGCGGGTCGTTTCATTCTGTTCGGGAAGAGCGGCGTCAGGCCGAATGCGACTGCGGGAAGGCCATCGCCGCCTGAGTGCGGTTGCGAACGCCCAACGACTTGAAGATCGCCGTCATGTGGATCTTCACCGTCCCTTCGGACAGGCCCAGTTCATGGGCGATCTGCTTGTTCGACTTGCCTTCGCGCAGGCGGTCCAGAACCTCGCGCTGACGCTGGGTCAGAAGCTGCTCCAGCTGCGGATCGGTCGGCGGGATCACGCCACCGGCACCGCGGTGGTCGGGCTCGGTCCCCTCGCGCAGAACCGTCGCCGGCACATAGACGCCGCCGGAGAAGATCAGGTCGAGCGCGCTCAGCATGATCTTCACGCTGGACGATTTCGGGATATAGCCGGCGGCGCCGTTCTCCAGCGCCTCCCGCACGTCTGCCTGTGCCTCCGACGCCGACACGACCACGACCTTGGCGTTCGGCTGCCGCTCGCGCAGCATGCCGATGCCAGAGAAGCCGGGCCAGCCGGGCATGCGCAGGTCCGTCAGGACAAGGTCATAGGCCTCATCCTTCGACGCCGCCATATCCAGAAGCTCGTCGAAATTGCTGGCCTCCGCAAAGGTAGCATTATCGCGAAGCTGCTCAAGCAGACGGCGAAGACCTTCCCGGAACAGGACGTGATCATCACCGATCAGGATCTTCATCGCTCAAACTCCCGCACCATGCCTGCCCCTCCGAAAGACGCCCCAAGGGCTTGAGAAAAGGAGGGGGCTGTCGCCACCCGCATATTCCCTAAAATCCAAAGGATATAGCAGGCACCGGCCGAACGTAATCTCTATTGAGATGTAACACGCAGGGACGAGGACCGACAACCGGAAATTAACTTTTGTCACCGCTCCGATGGCCTAGCGGACGGAGGCAACACTTCCCGGGAGTGATATTTCTAAAGCGCTATGACAATTTTAGGTCAATATGCGAATGCGTCACTGGATCTTGAAATATCTAAAAAAATGCCGGCCGGCACCAATTTCTGGCACCGGACCGGCTTTGAAGTTGCGCGCCCCGGAGGACGATAGGACGCGGATCGACAGGTCTGTTAGAAAGCGGCCTCTTCCAGTTCCATCAGCGGCTTGGCGCCGGCGGCGATGGTGATGAACAGGCTGTTCGTCTGCGGCAGCAGCTTGGTCATATAGAAGCGGGCGGTCTTGATCTTGGCCTCATAGAAGGCGGCGTTGCCTTCCCCGGCCGCGAGCCTGGCCTGCGCCTTCTCCACCATGGTCAGCCAGCTCCAGCCCAGCGCCACCAGACCGAACAGGCGCAGGTAGTCGCTGGCGGCGGCACCCGCCTCCTCCGGATCCTTCAGGCCCTTCTGGGCGATCAGGGCGGTGGCCTGCTGCAGCTTGGCGAAGGCCTTGGCCAGCGGCATCACGAACTCGCCCAGCTCGTCCTTCTCCATCGCCGTCTCGATGTCGCGGCCGACGGGGTGGAAGAAGTGGCGCAGCAGGCGGCCGATGTCCTGCGGCAGCTTGCGGCCGACGAGGTCGAGCGCCTGGATGCCGTTGGTGCCCTCATAGATCTGGCAGATGCGGGCGTCGCGGACATACTGCTCGACGCCGGTCTCCCAGATGAAGCCGTGGCCGCCATGGACCTGCACGGCGATGTTGGCCGACTCGAAACCGATGTCGGTGAACAGCGCCTTGACGACCGGCGTCATCAGCTGGACGAACTCGTCGGCGTCGCGGCGGGTGCGGGCGTCGGCGTGCTTTTCCGCCACGTCGAGCTTGTAGGCCGTCAGGGCGCCCAGGGCGCGCGCACCCTCGGTGAAGGCGCGGGCGGTCAGCAGGTTCTTGCGCACGTCGGGGTGGACGATGATTGGATCGGCCGGCTTGTCCGGCGCCTTCACCCCCGACAGCGACCGGCCCTGGAGCCGCTCGCGGGCGTAGTTGACGGCGTTCTGGTACGACACCTCGGACAGGCCCAGCCCCTGGATGCCCACGGCCAGACGGGCCGCGTTCATCATCACGAACATGGCACGCATGCCCTTGTGCGGCTCGCCGACCAGCCAGCCGGTGGCGTCCTCGAAGTTCATGACGCAGGTCGACGACGCCTTGATGCCCATCTTGTGCTCGATGGAGCCACAGGCGACGCCGTTGCGCGCGCCCGGCGTACCGTCGGCATTCGGCATGAACTTCGGCACCAGGAACAGGCTGATGCCGCGGGTCCCGGCCGGGGCGTCCGGCAGGCGGGCCAGTACCAGATGCAGGATGTTCTCGGTCAGGTCATGCTCGCCGGCCGAGATGAAGATCTTGGTGCCGGTGATCTTGTAGCCGCCCCGTTCATCCGGCACCGCCTTGGTGCGGATGATGCCGAGGTCGGTGCCGCAATGCGGCTCGGTCAGGCACATGGTGCCGGACCAGGTGCCGTCGACCAGCTTGGGCAGGAAACGCTGCTTCAGCTCGTCCGAACCATACATCGCCAGCGCGTTGTAGGCGCCGAGCGACAGGCCGGGATACATGCCGAAGCTGAGGTTGGCGGAGCAGATGAACTCCTCCAGCATGATGTTGACCAGCTTCGGCAGCCCCTGCCCGCCATAGGCCGGGTCGCAGGCCAGCCCCTGCCAGCCGGCCTCGATATAGGTGGTGTACGCCTCCTTGAAGCCCTTGGGCGTACGGACCTCGCCATTCTCGAAATGGCAGCCCTCGCCATCGCCGGACTGGTTCAGCGGGAACAGCACCTCCTCGCACAGCTTGGCGCCTTCCTCCAGCACCTGTCCGACGAGTTCCGGCGTGGCGTCCTCGTAGCCCGGCAGGGCCGACAGCTTGTCCAGACCGATGATTTCGTCCAGGACGAAGCGCACATCCTCAAGCGGAGCCTTGTAGATCGGCATCTCTCGTTCCTCCCCCTCAGTTCCGCAGCGGCTTGCCGGTGAGCAGCATGTGCTCGATCCGGTCGATGGTGCCGCCGGTGCGCACCAGACCCATGAACGCCTCACGCTCCAGGCGCAGGACATGGTCCTCGCCGACCGGCTTGGAGACATCGGCCTCCTCGCCGCCGCTCAGCACCTCGGCCAGGGCGGCGCAGACCACCTTGTCGTGCGGCGTGACCTTGCCCTGCAGGGCGAAGCCCTCCACCGCCAGTTCCATCGCCGCCTTGGCGCTGGGGCCGGGCAGGACATAGGCCGTGGTCTTCTCCGGCGGGGTATAGTTGGCCGCCAGTTCCAGCGCCTTGGCCTTGGCGTCGGCCAGCAGGCGGTCGCGGTTCATGGTGATGCCGTCGGTGGCGCGGAAATACAGCAGTTCCTTGGCCTCGGCCGCCGACTTGGCGACGGTGGCGGTGCTGATGATCTCGAAAGCCTTGGCGATACCCGGCATGGGCCCTCGCGGCGCCTTTGGGTTGGCCTGATGGCGGGCCAGCATCTCGGTGCAGCCGCCCCAGGCCGGGATCAGGCCGACGCCGACCTCAACGAGGCCGACATAGGTCTCGGCATGGGCCTGGACATGGTCGGAATGCAGCAGGATTTCGCAGCCGCCGCCGAGCGCCATGCCGCTGGGCGCCGCCACCACCGGGAAGGGCGCGTATTTCAGCGCGCGGTAGGTGCGCTGGCCACCCTCCACCATCTCCTCGATCTGCGGCCACAGGCCGATGTTCAGCGCGAACAGGGCGAGGCCCAGATTGGCGCCGACCGAGAAATTGTCGGCCTCGTTGTGGATGACCAGCGCCTTCCAGTCGCCCTTTCCGTCGCCGATCAGGCGCATGGCCTTCTCGTAGGCGGCCATGATGTCGGCGTCGACCGCGTTCATCTTGCTGGTGAACTCGACGCACAGCACGCCGTCGCCGATGTCCCACAGGCTGGCGGAGCCGTTCTTCCACACCGGCTTGCCGGCGGCGCGCTTGATGTCCGACAGCAGCAGCACGCCGTCCGGACGCACAACAGTGTCGTAGACGCCGGCGGTGGTCAGGTGCTGGAGCTTGCCGCCCTCCACCCGGTAGAAGGGGCGGCCGGCGGCGGTCTCGACCAGCGCCGGGACCGGGATCCCTTCGGAGCGGCACAGCTCGGCGAACCACTCGGTGCCCAGCCGGTCGATCAGCTCGAACGGACCCTGCTTCCAGTTGTAGCCGAGCCGCATGCCCTCATCGACGGCGACGATGCTGTCGGCGATCTCCGGCACCAGGCTGGCGGCGTAGGCCAAGGTCTGCGCCAGGACGCGGCGGGCGAAACGGCCGCCCTTGTCCGGATGCTCGCACAGCTTGCGCAGGTCGCGGCCGGCGGCGGACACGCTGTCCAGCCGGGCCTTCTCCGACGGGGCGTATTCGCCGGTCTGCAGATCGACCGACTCCTTCACCTTGCCGCCGCCGGCCTTGTTGATGCGGTAGAAGCCGCCCTTGCCCTTGCGGCCGGTGTAGCCCTCCGCGATCATCTTGGTGATGACCGGGTGTTCGCGCATCTGGCCGCGATAGGCGTCGTTGGCCGGCAGGGTCGCCGACATGCTCTTGGCGATGTGCGGCATCAGGTCGAGACCGACGAGGTCCATCAGGCCGAAGACGCCGGTCTTGGGGATGCCCATCGGACGGCCGCCGACGGCGTCCGCCTCCTCCACCGTCAGGCCGAGATCGACCGCGGCATTCAACGCCGCCTGGATCCAGAAGACGCCGATGCGGTTGGCGATGAAGCCCGGCGTGTCCTTGCAGTGGACGACGCCCTTGCCGAGCCGGCGGTCGCCGACGTCGGAGATGGCGGCCAGCGCATCGGGGCGCGTGTCGGCGCCGCCGACGATCTCCAGCAGCCGCATGTAGCGCGGCGGGTTGAAGAAGTGGGTGATGAGGAAGTCCTTGGCGAACTGCTCGCTCTGGCCTTCGGTCAGCACCGCCAGCGGGATGGTCGAGGTGTTGGACGACACCACCGAGCCTGCCTTGCGCACCGGATCGATGCGCTTGTACAGATCGGCCTTGATCGCCGGGTTCTCGACGATGGCCTCGACGATCCAGTCGACGTCGGCCAGCAGATTCAGGTCATCCTCGAGATTGCCGGGCGTGATCAGCTTGGCGTTCTTGGGATGCATGAAGGGGGCCGGATCGGTCTTCAGCATCTTCGCCACGGCGCCCTTGGCAATGGCGCTGCGGTCGGCACCCTCCTTCGCCTGGATGTCGAGCAGGACGCAGGGAATGCCGGCGTTGGCGAAATGGGCGGCGATGCCGGCGCCCATCACGCCCGCACCGATCACGGCGGCGCGTTCGATCTTCATGGTCGTTTCCTCCCCGATCCCGTTCGTCAGACCGCTTCCAGGATGGTGGCGATGCCCTGACCGCCGCCGATGCACTGGGTGGCCAGCGCGAACTGCTTGCCTTCGCGCTTCAGCAGCGCCGCGGCCTTGCCGGTGATGCGGGCGCCGGTGGCCCCCAGCGGGTGGCCGAGCGCCAGCGCGCCGCCGTCCGGGTTGATGCGGGACGGGTCGATGTCGAGGTCACGCATGCAGGCGATGGCCTGGGACGAGAAGGCCTCGTTGATCTCGATGATGTCGATGTCGTTGATCGACAGGCCGGCGCGGGCCAGCGCCTTGCGGGTGGCCGGGACCGGACCAAGCCCCATCAGCTCCGGCGCGCAGCCGGCGACGGCGACCGAGCGGATCTTCGCCAGGATCGGCAGGCCGTTGGCGCGGGCATACTCCTCCGTCGTCACCAGAACGACCGACGCACCGTCGGTCAGCGGCGAGGAGGTGCCGGCGGTCACCGTGCCGTCGGCGATGAAGGCCGGCTTCAGGCCCGACAGGCTGTCGGCATTGGTGCCGGGACGGATGCAGCCGTCCTTGTCGACCAGACCGGCCGGGGTCTGGATGCCGACGATCTCATCGGCCATGCGGCCGGCGGCCAGGGCCTCCGCCGCCTTGGCGTGGGACGCGACGGCCAGCGCCTCCTGCTCGGCGCGGGAGATCGCGTATTTACGGGCGACATTCTCCGCCGTGATGCCCATGGAGCAGTAGGCTTCGGGGTAGGAGGCCTTCAGCGCCGGGTTCGGCATCGGGTTGAAGCCCATGATCGGCACGCGGGTCATCGACTCGACGCCGCCGCAGATGAACACCTCGCCGGCGCCCATCTGGATGGCGCCCGCCGCCTGATGGATCGACTGCATGGAGGAGCCGCAATAGCGGTTGACCGTGGTGGCCGCCGCGGTCTGCGGCAGCTTGGCCAGGAAGGAGATGCTGCGGGCGACGTTCAGCCCCTGCTCGCCCTCGGGGAAGGAGCAGCCGACGATGACATCCTCGATGTCGTCGGTCTTCAGGCCGGTGCGCTCGACCAGCGCCGCGATGACGCGGGCCAGCAGATCGTCGGGGCGGACCTTGGTCAGCTCGCCCTTGTGGGCGAAGGCGAAGGGCGAACGGGCATAACCGGCGATGACGACCGACTTCATGAGTGCTTCTCCTCCATGTCCTGCGTCTCCGTGATGCCGTTGCGGCGAAGATGCTCGGAGATCTGGGTGTCGATGGTGCACAGCTCCGACAGTGTCTGTTTGACGTCGGCGAGCTGCTGTTCAAGCGCGGAAATCCGGCGGCGCGCGATCGTGCGCATGTAGCGCATCTGTTCGATCTGGGCGTCGTCGGTGTCGTAGAGGTTCAGGAAATCCTTGATCTCGGCCAAACTGAAGCCCAGCCGCTTGCCCCGGCAGATCAGCGCCAGCCGGGCGCGGTCGCGGTGGCCGTAGACACGGGCGCCTCCAGGGGCGCTGCCGATCCGCTCGGGCGACAGCAGTCCCTCATCCTCGTAATGGCGGATGGTGCGGTGGGTCAGACCGAACTCCCCGGCCAGTTCGCCGATGGCAAGGCGCGGGCCGGACATCAGGTCGTCGCCCGCATCCACCCCGCCGTCCATCATGCCCTTGCCGACCGAAAGCCGATCCACGCTGTCCGCTCCCTTCCCTAACGTTTACGTAAAGGTAAGGTCGATGCCCCTTGCTGTCAACAGACTTGTTGACCATGCAAACCAGTTTGCCGAACCGGCGGGGAAACTGGTTGGCCTGAACTGTTCAGTCACTAACGGGTGCGGCGCGCCCGCGCAGTGACAGGATGCCACGCCCCCGCATGGGTGGCGGCTGTGGCAGGCTTTGCGGTGAGCGGACGCATCCGCCCATCTCCCCGGTCGATATGGGGATGGGGTGCGGCGCCGGACAGACGGCCAGAAGGCCGCGACAAATTTCAAGGTTTCGGGCAGATCGGGACAGGGGACAGGAGACAACCCATGTCGGCGCGCGCCATCGTATCGTTGGGCGTCTGGATACTGGCCATGGTGCTGATCGGCACCATGACGGTCGGCCTTGCACTGGCCTTCTACCTGCTGCTGACCCTGTGCTTCGCGGTGGTGGTCGCGGCCCTGACCCTGCTCGCCCGCCGGCGGGAGCACCACCGGGGCGAGCAGAGCTATCTTTAGACTTTCAAGGCTTTAGGCATTTGAGGCGGACGGTGGCGCCGTTGCCGGCCCCCCGTCCGCCTTGCCTGCGTCACTCCGGCAGCACGCGCAGCCGGGATGCGGCGGTGCGGGCGGACAGGTGGGGGCGCTGCAGGTCCTGAACCTGGGCGCCGGGGACCGCGAAGTCGCCGGGGGTCACGGCACGGACCAGATAGACCAGCCGGAAGCGGGGGGCCGCCTTCGGCAAGTCGACGGCGGCGAGGAAGCGGTCGTCGCGGAACTCGACATTGCGAACGGCCGACAGGTCGCCCAGCCAGGACAGCTTGCCGAGCTGGCCGCTGTTGGCGAGGCGGACATTCTCGATCTCGAAGCCGGCCGGCAGCGGGTCGCTGACCAGCACCGAATGGTCGAGCGGATCGCCGGCCTCGCCCTCCAGGGTCACCACCAGCAGGTCGTTGTGGCGGATGCCGGCCGGATCGACCGGACGGCCCGCCATGTCGAACAGGCGGCGGCGGATGGTCATCCCCTGCTCCTCCGCGCCGGCCGGCTGGTCGGGCACACCGGCGACCGACACCGTCTGGCGGACCTCGCCGCCGAGGTTGCGGATGGCCGGCGGGGCGGCTAGGTCGACGGGCAGGATCTGCGGCTTGGCGTTCTCCACCGTCTGGTCGCCGATGGCGAGCTTCATCGGCGCCGCGCGGTCGATCAGCGCCTTGGACGCCAACAGCAACCAGGCCTGCTCCTGCGGGTTGGTGGTGCGGACGGCGGCGAAGGTCTTGGCCACCCGGTCAGCCGCCTGGAAGATGCGGTCACGGTCCACCGCCCCGCTTTCGGCCATCAGCACCACCACGCCGGCCTCGTCACGCAGGGAGGAGCCCTGGTCGCGCAGGCTGGCGGTGACCATGCGCGCGCCGGTCAGCTTGGAGAAGGCCTCCGTCGCCCCCGGCTGGTCGCCCAGCACGGCGGTGGCGGCGGCGATCTGCGCCCGGCCGAAGTCCGTCTGCAGCCGGTCCCAGTAGTTCTCGCGGAAATAGCGCACGGCGCCGGCGTCGATCATCTTCGCCCGCGCCAGCACATAGAGCGCATAGGCGCGGCCCGGCAGGTCGGCGGTCTCGACCCAGGCGTTGTCGATGGCCTGCTTCAGCCAGTCCAGACCCTTGCGATAGGGCTGGTCGGGTACGCGGTAGCCCGCCGCCTTGGCACGGCCCAGCACGTCGACAGCATAGGCGGTCAGCCAGGGATCGAGATCTCCCTTCGGCGACCATGCGGCGAAGGCGCCGTCGAGCCGCTGGAAGGTCAGCAGCCGGTCGACGCTGCGCTGGACACGGGCCTGGATGCGGTCCTCCGGCGCGATGCCGAGGCCGGCAGCGACGTCGCTCATCGACAGCAGCGGCAGGATGCGGCTGGCGGTCTGCTCCGCCCCGCCCGCCGCCGCACGGTCGAGCGCGAAGAGAAGACCCGCCACGTCGAGGTCCGGCAGGGGCGCGACGACCGCTCCGACCGACAGGGTTTCCGGCCGCAGGCCGGCCGTGAGGTCGGCGGGGATGGTCAGGCTCTTGTCGGTCGGCAGCGCAGCGGTGTTGCGGCGCGATACCGGCGGGGTGGCCGGGCGGACGGTCACGTCCCAGCGGCGGGTGACGCGGACGCCCTCCGGACCGGTGACGTCGAGCGTGACATGGCCCGACCCGACCCCGGTGGCGGTCAGCACCCGGCCGGCCGTCGCCCGCTTGCCGCGCGCCAGCTTTGGAACGGCCAGCTCATTGCCGGACTCCGACTGGGCCCCGGACGCAGACTGGACGATGGCGATGGCGCCCTCCGCGGTCAGGGTCATGGTATAATCGCCGGACGGCCCATTCAGGTTGTCGAGCGACAGCAGGACCTGCGCCGAGTCGCCGGGGGCGAGGAAGCGCGGCAGCACGGCGTCGGCGACGACCGGGTCGCGGACCAGCATCTGGCTTTCGGCATGGCCCATCCGCCCCTCGCTCCAGGCGACGGCCATCAGGCGCAGGCGGCCCTGGAAGTCGGGAAGATCGAAGGGGACGGAGATCTTGCCGTCGGCCCCGATGGTCTGGATGCCGGAATAGAGCGAGACCACCCGTTCCGACTTGGGCGGCACCAGCCCGGCGATCTGGCGCAGGCGCGGCGTCGGCTGGGCCGGCGGACGGGCGGCGTCCAGGCTGGCCGGATCGATCAGGCGGCCGTAGGAGTCGCGCAGCTCCACCCTGAGCGGACGCTTGCGCAGATAATGGCGGGCCGGATCGGGCGAGGGCTGGTCGGTCAGCTGCATCACCGATTCGTCGACGGCGGCGACCGTGACGAAGGCCTGCTTGCCCTCGGCGACGCCGTCCACCGTGATGTCGGCGGTCATGGCGCGACGCGGCTCCGTCTCCGCCGGGGCGGAGAGGCGGACGTCGAGGGTCCGCGGCGCCTTGTCCATCGCCAGCCAGGCGAGGCCGACGGCACGGCGCGGCGGCTTCTTCGACTGCGGGTCGGAGGTGGCGAAGGCGGTTGCCAGCACATGGGCGCCGCTGGTCCAGCCCTGCCCGACCGGGATTTCCAGGAACGCGCCCTGGGTGCCGATGGCGCGGGTGACGGCATAGGAGACGCCGCGGTCGGCCACGGCAACCAGAACCTGACTGTCATAGGGCGGCTTGACGAAGACCCAGGCGCTTTCCCCGGCGCGGTAGGCCGGCATCATCACCGAGACGTCGACGGAATCCGGCCGCTCGCCGGCGGTCGGGGTCATCCACCAGCCGGCGGCGAAGCGGAAGCTGCTGGCGACGCCGGTCTTGGGATCGAACACCTCCAGCCGGTAACGCCCGGCGGTCACCGGGGTTTCGACCGGGACGGGCGCGCCGGCCTGGGCCGACAGCGAACCGCCGGTCACCCGCTGGTCCTTCACCGTGACCTTGTAGTCCCAGCGGCCGTTGGCCTCGTACCAGGAGTAATCATACTCCTCCTCGAACAGCTCGTAGGAGAGGTCGGCGTGGTCGGTCGGCTTGCCGTCCGGGCCGACGGCGATGACGTCGAAGCCGGCGGTCGCCCCCTCCGGCACGCCGTCGCCTTCGAAGCGCGGCTTGATGCCGATGGCGAAGGACTGGTGGCGCACCGGCAGCACGAAGTCACGGCCGACCGGACGGCCGCCGAGGTCGAACAGGGTGGCGCGCACCACCGCCTCCAGCGGGCGGGTGCTGTCGGGCGGGCGCGGCAGCTTGACCTTCAGGCGGGCCGAGCCGTTGGAATCGGTGATGAAGCCCGGCAGATCGGCGCGGGCCGGCTTCACGTCCTCCTGAACCAGACCGAAATGATAGCCCGGCAGGTTGGGATAGGGGTTGGCGGCGGCACGCAGCGTCACCGTCAGCTCGCCCGGCAGGCCGGAAGCCGGCGCGCCGTAGAGATAGTGGCTGTCGAGCGCGATGTCGGCCTCGCCGTCGGACGCCAGCACCGTCGTCGGGGAGGCGAGCGCCACGTCGAGCCGCGGCGGCACGAAATCCTCCAGCAGGAACTCGGCCTTGCCGATGGCCGGGCCGTCCGGCTCGGCATGGGCGGTGACGATCCAGTTGCCGGGATAGGCGTTCATCGGCAGGTCGATGCGGGTGGCATAGCCGCCGGCCCCGCTGTCGGTCAGGCCGCGCCGCTCCACCTCGAAACCGTCGGGGCGCAGGACGCGGATGGTCAGCTGCTTGCCGGCGGGCGGCGGATTCAGGTCGGCGTCGCGCAGCAGCGCGGTCAGCTGCACCGTCTCGCCCGGACGGTAGATGCCGCGCTCGGTGTAGAGATAGGCGTCGAGGCCATTGGCCGCCGGGCGGACGACGGTGGCGGGCTTGTCCGGCGTGTCGGCCGGCGGAGCGCCGCCGGCGGTCAGGTCGAGAACGGCGAAGTCGCCGTCGCCGCGCGCGGCGAACAGCGCCTGCACCGGCTCCGTCCCGGCGGCGCGCAGGGCCGCGAGGTCGAAGCGGCCCAGCCCATCCTCGCCGGTCTGGACGCGGCCCAGCTCCGTGCCGTTGCGGGCGACCAGACGCAGTTCCACCCCGGCGGCCGGCGCGGCGCTCTGGACCGAGCGGGCGAAGACCACCAGCGAATCCTCGCCGAGGATGGTGTTGAGGCCGAGGTCGGAGACGACGAACCACTGGGTCGCCTTGCGGTCCCAGCCGCCCGGCTTGATCTCGTCCGCGCCGGCGACGGCGACATAGACGCCGGGCTCCAGCTTGCCCAGCACGGCGTCGATCGGGAAGGCGGTGGTGACGGTGCGGTTCGGCTGGTTGCCGATGCCGATCTCGCCGCGCCACACCTCCTGGCCCGACTTGTCCAGGATCTCGCCGATGTCGTAATCGGTCATCTGCTGGGTGATGCGGCCGAAATAGATCTTCTCGACCAGCGCGCGGTCGGCGATGCGCAACACCTGCAGCTTCGCCCGGTCCAGGTTGATCGAGCGCAGCGGCAGGCCGTCCGACCCCACGCGCGGCAGGATGTAGCCGGCGCCGCGGAAGGCGAGCGAGGGCTTGCGGTTGGGCACCTGCACCTCGCGGGTGTCGGCGGCCGGCAGCCGCTTGCCGTCGGCGCCGGGAAGCCCGTCCTTCAGCGTGACGCGGTAGGTCTCGCCATGGTGCAGCCCCTCGACGCAGAGCGTGCGGTCGCGGGCGATGGCGGCGCCGTCCACCGCCGGCTCCACCGCGACATAGTCGCGGTAGTTGACGGCGCGCGAGCGCTCCAGCCGGTCGGTGAAGGTGAAGCAGGCCTGCGGCGTATCGCGCTCCGCCACCACCTCGACGCTGGAGACGCCGAAGGGCACCGGCTCGGCCGGGGGATCGGCGGCGAGGGTCTGGGATGCGGTGAACGTGCCGGAGCACGCGACAAGAACGGCACAGACACGCGCCAGCGCACGCAACATTCTGGACAGGCCCCAATTCCGCGGGTGGGTCCGGAAGCACACGGCCGGGGACAGCCCTGGCGTCGGCTCGGACCTGGACAAAACCGGCGCGGAGTATGCCCAAGCGGCGGGGGTTTCGCCATGGCTTTGCGGCACCGCCGCGAAGATCGCCCAGGTTGCGGGCCGGATCGGCAACGGACTTGTGGATCAGGCCGCGAATTCCAGGGTGATCTGGCTGCCCTGGCCGGGGCGGCTGTCGATGCGGAGGCTGCCGCCATGCGCCTCGATCAGCGACTTGACGATGGGCAGGCCGAGACCGGTGCCGCGGCCGGGATGGGTGGTGAGGGCGGAGGTCTGGCCGAAGGGGATGGAGGCCTGGCGCAGTTCCTCCGCTGTCATGCCGATGCCGTTGTCGGTGACGCGGACGATACAGCGGCCATGGACACCGCGCCCGATGCTGACCAGCACGCGTCCGTTCTCCGGGGTGAATTTCAGGGCGTTGCCCAGCAGGTTCAGCAGCATCTGCTTCAGCGCCCGCTCGTCCGCCCGCACCAGGGTCAGGGCCGGCGGGCGGTTGATCTCCAGCCGGATCGACTTCTGCTCCGCCTGGGGGGTGACGATGCGGATGGCCCATTCGGCGGCGGCGACGGGGTCGACATCCTCCATCAGCAGGGCGAATTTCCCGGCCTGCAACCGCGACAGATCGAGGATGTCGTCGATCAGCGTCAGCAGATGCCGGCCGGAAGCGTGGATGTCGCCGGCATAGTCGGCATAGCGGTCGCCGGCATCGGGGCCGAACATCCGGTCCTTGATGATCTCGGAAAAGCCGATGATGGCGTTCAGCGGCGTCCGCAGTTCGTGGCTGACGCGGGCCAGGAAATCGCGGTTGACCGCCAGCGCCTCCGCCAGCCGTTCGGCATTGCGGTGCTGGACCAGCAGCAGGGCGGCGACCAGCAGGACCGAGACGCTGAGCAGGGCGGCGATGATCCGCATCTGTCCGCGGAAGCCGGCGACCGCGGCCTCGAGGTCGCTCACGGCGATGCCGACGCTGAGGATCAGCGGATAACCCTCCACCGGGCGGTAGGCGTAGGCGCGTCGAAAGCCGTCGGCGATGCTGTCCTGCCAGTAGATGCCGGTCGGCGACCGCCGCACCGAGTCCCACAGGGCCGAGGCGGAGATGGACAGCCCGATGGCATCGTGCCCGTCCTTGGAGCCGCGGGCGCGGATGATCCGGTCCACGCCGACCAGGGTCACCACCCCGTTCCGGCCGACATCGGCCTGCCGGTAGAAGCGCGAGAGATGGCTGGGATCGACGTTGGCGACCACCACCCCGGCGAAGCCGCCGGCCGCATCGTCCAGGCGGCGGGACAGGCGCAGCAGTGGCCGGCCGGCCGCCGATCCGGTGGAGGGCGGACCGACCGTCATCCGGTCCCGCCCCTCCATCCGGTGATAGGCGAGCAGGGCCTCGTCCTCCAGCTTTTCGGGGGAACCGCTTCCCTGACTGCGGAAGAGTTGGACGCCTCCGGGGCCGAAGACCGAGACGTGATGGATCAGGGCGGTGTCATAGAGCCCGTCGTCGACGATGCGGCGGGCACGGGCCAGCCCGCCATCGGCATAACGCTCGGCGAAGGAGCGGAGCGTGGTGTCGACATCGTGCAGGGTGCGGCTGGTGCTGCTTTCATAGGCGCGCGCCGTCGCCTCGGCATTCGCCAACGCGTCCCGCGTCTGGGTTTCCAGCATGGAGGCGGCCATTACGACGTAGCCGACCCACACACCGGCAATGGCCAGGGCGGCGGCCGTCAGGACGCAGGTCCGGAAGGACGGCGTCCTGATCGCCGGGAACCGAAAGGTCGGGAGACGTGGCATGACCTGCGCTCCGCCGTTCCACCGCTTCCCCGCCGGCTCAATGCAGCGGGCGACGGCCGGCCGTGGAATGACCAATCATCGCACCGACAGGTTAAAACTTGCCGAACATCTTGATAATCAGCGCAGGCAACTTTACTGCACGCAACGCATTATTCGCTTACGAAGCGTTTCCGCAGCCGGTCGATGGCCTCGTCGAGCACTTCATCGCGCTTGGAGAAACAGAATCGCACGACGTTGGTCGGCGCATTCTCCACGAAGAAGGCGCTGACGGGGATGGCGGCCACCTTCGCCTCGGCCACCAGCCAGCGGCAGAAGGCCTGATCGTCGCCGTCGAAGCCGAAGCGGGAAATGTCGGCGGCGACGAAATAGGTGCCGGCGCTGGGCAGCACGTCGAAGCCGACCGAGGCGAGACCGGCCGACAGCCGGTCGCGCTTCGCCTGCAGCCCGGCGGCGAGCCCGGTGAAATAGCCCTCCTCCTTGCCCAGCCCGAAGGCGACGGCGGTCTGGAGGTTCGGCGGGGTGGTGAAGGTCAGGAACTGGTGGGCCTTCGCCACCGGCTGCAGCAGGTGCGGGGCGGCGGTGACATAGCCGACCTTCCAGCCGGTCAGCGAGAAGGTCTTGCCGGCCGAGCCGATCTTCAGGCAGCGGTCGCGCATGCCCGGCAGGGTCATCAGCGGGATGTGGCGGCGGCCGTCGAAGACGATGTGCTCGTAAACCTCGTCGCAGACGGCCAGCGCGTCATGGCGCTGAACGAACTCGGCGATCAGTTCCAGCTCCGCCCGGTCGAACACCTTGGCCGCCGGATTGAGCGGGTCGTTGATCAGCACCAGCTTGGTGCGGGGGGAGAAGGCGGCCTCCAGGTCGGCGCGGCTGAAGCTCCAGTCCGGCGCCTTCAACGAGACGAAGCGGGGCACGCCGCCAGCCAGCCGGACGATCGGCAGGTAGCTGTCGTACATCGGCTGGAACAGCACCACCTCGTCGCCCGGATTGATCAGGCCGAGCAGGCAGGCGGTCAGCGCCTCGGTCGCGCCGGAGGTGACCATCGTCTCGGTCTTCCAGTCGATTTCGAGGCCATAGAAGCGGCCGGCATGGGTGGCCAGCGCCTGACGCAGGTCGGGGGTGCCCATCATCGACGGGTACTGGTTCCACCCGTTGAGCAGCGCGTCGGCCGCGGTCTGCAGCACGTCGGCCGGCCCGCGGTCGTCGGGGAACCCCTGGCCCAGGTTGATCGCGCCATGCTCCTCCGACAGGCGGGACATGACCTCGAAAATGGTGGTGCCATAGCTGGACAGGAGCGCGTTGCCCGACTTCACCGGAAGACCTCCTCATGCGAACGGACGCACAAGATGGCTGCTGCGGGGCGACGCTGTCCAGTGCCCGCTTCCGCAGGGCAGACCGCGGGCGGGCGGCAGGGTGACCGGTGAGGGGCCAACGAATCCTACAGAGCCGTATGAAGCGACGGAGACGGCCATGGTATGGCCGTTGCATACTCGGGTGCGTCTTTTCGTCCCAAGGAGTGAAGGTCCGATGTCATTGTTCTCCCGCTGCCGCGGCGCCGCCCTGTCGGCTCTGCTCCTGTTCGGGCTGACTGGTTCCCTGCAGGCCGCGGAGCCGATCAAGGTCAAGGTGTTCGTCGGCTCGATGTTCGAGATCGGCAAGAACACCGGCGACCGCGCCGGCGAGTTCCAGCACTGGTACGAACGCTACTGGCAAACGGCCGAACCCATCACGGTGCGGGGCGCGCTGAATCCGGTCTACTGCAACGCCGACGGCGTGTGCGGGTCGGTGCTGGGCATGGGCAAGGTCAGTTCCTCCGCCTCGATGCAGGCGATCCTGCTGAATCCGCAGCTCGACCTGTCGCAAGCCTATTTCCTGGTCACCGGCGTGGCCGGCACCCCGCCGTCACGCGGCACCATCGGCGAAGTGAACTGGGCGACCTGGGTGGTCGACTATGATCTGGGCCACCGCTGGGCGCCGGAGGAAGGCAAGCCGGGCGAGCCGACCTTCATGCCGCGCAAGGGCTATGAGGCGGTGCGGCTGTTCCCGATGAACCCGGCGCTGGTGTCCTGGGCCATGCGCCTGACCGCCGACACGCCGCTGAAGGACAGCGACTCCGCCCGTGCCTACCGCAAGCGCTATCCGCAGGAAACCGCGCAGCGTGCTCCTTTTGTAGGCACCGGAACGCACATGACCGGCGACACCTTCTTCCACGGTCCCGGCATGTCGGCCCAGGCGCAGTACATCGCCAAGCTCTACGGTGCGGACGACTACGTCATCACCGAGATGGAGGCGGCGGCAATCACGCTGGTCATCAAGCGGCTGCAAGGCTCCGACCGGGTGATGAGCCTGCGCGGCGCCGTCAATTTTGACCAGGGCAATCCGAACGAGACCACGCTCCAGCACCTGGACCCGAAACCCGGCGAGACCGCCGGCGGCTTCGCCGAAACGGTGGAGAATGTGGAACTCGTCGGGTCACGCATGGTCGACCACATCATCGGCCACTGGGACCAGTGGAAGGACGGCGTTCCGGCCCTGCCGGCACCGTAATAAAGGGCGCCGTAAGCATCGTCCGGCAGTCCGCCCGCCCGACAGGCGCGGGCGGATCAGCCGCCGTGCATCTTGCGCAGGCGGCGGGCGCGCAGCTTGTTGCGGATGCGCTCGACCGGGCTGAACATGCGGGGATAGCGGCGCTTGGACCGCACGAACAGGCGACGGGCATCGGCGGAGTTGCGCAGCACCAGCACGCCGCCCAGCAGCATCACCGGCAGCCCGCCCGGACCGGGCAAGGGGGCGAGCAGAATGCCGAGCAGGATGATGGTGCATCCGGCGCCGATCAGGGCCAGCTGACGCACGCGCGCGAAAGACAGCGTCTGGGCGGTATCGGGAGGACTCATCTGCGGTTCGCCAGGCTCCATGCTTTGCGTACGTCTGCATATGGGTCGGGAGAGGCGGGTCGAAAAGGGGCCCCACTCCTTTGCGGGAACCGGCTCCCTTTCCCGGGGCCGGAATGGGCGATCCTCAATGCAGCGTGCGCGCCAGTTCCGATGGGGCGCCGCGCAGGCGGGCGGGGTCGAGGCGGCTGAGGGCGGCGTCGCGTTCCGCCGGTTTCGGCTCCCAGCCGAATTCGCGGATCAGCTGGTCGCGGGCGGCGACGGCGCGGCGGGACAGCTGGGCGCAATCCCGGCGCGGCGGTCGGCAGCGGCGGTCGGCGCAGCTTTCCAGCATCAGGCGGATCATCCGCTCGCGCTTTGCGGCGTCGACATAGCCCATCTGGTCGAAATAGAGCTTGGTGAAGGCCAGTTCGGTGACGCGGGCGTGGGTTTTGCGGTCGCCGACGATCACCGCCGCCACCATTTCCACGCAGCGGCCGGCGAAATGCGGCAGCGGCGCCGTGCCGTCGTCGGCCCGGTCGAGCAGGCTGCTCGGCAGATCGACCAGCCGGCCGGTCACGTCCTTTACCAGATAGCGGCGCCAAACCGACATCTCCGCCTCCTGTCAGGCTCTAGCCCTGGGGAGAAGCCTACACCAGACGGAGGGAAGACGGAACTGCCCGTAGGTTACACAATGTCGTGAACGGACCTGATTTTCAGCGCGGCACCAGCGGCCAGAACAGGGCGATGGCGGCGGTGCCGATCACCACCACCATGATCGACAGCGGCAGGCCGAGCCGCCAGTAATCGCCGAAGCGGTAGCCGCCGGGACCCATCACCAGCGTGTTGCACTGGTGCCCGATGGGGGTGAGGAAGTCGCAGCCCGCCCCGATCGCCACCGCCATCAGGAAGGCGTCGGGCCTGAGCCCCAGATGGGTGGCGAGGCTGGCGCCGATCGGCGCCATCACCAGCACGGTCGCGGCATTGTTCAGGAAGGGCGTCACCGCCATCGCCGCCACCATCATCATGGCGAGCGAGCCGATGGGCGGCAGCCCCTGCGACGCCTCCGACAGGAAGCCGGCGATCAGCTCGGTCCCGCCGGTGGTGCGCAAGGTCTCGCTGACCGGGATCAGCGATCCCAGCAGGACCAGGATCGGCCATTCGATGGCCTCATACGCCTCGCGCAGGCTGACCACCTTCAGCGCGGTCATCGCCACCGCCGCCCCGAAGAAGCCGATGGCGACGGGCACCAGCCCGCTGGCGACCAGGATGATGGTCAGGCCCAGCACCGCCACCGCCGCCGCCCGTTTCGGCGTGCGGCCGATGGCGAGGTTGCGTTCGGCCAGCGGCAGGCAGCCCAGTTCGGCCAGCGTGTCGGCCACGGCGGCCTGACGGCATTGCAGCACCACCAGATCGCCCGACTGCAGGCGGACACGGCGCAGGCGCTGGCGGATCGGACGGCCACGCCGGCTGATCGCCAGCAGGTTGGCACCGAAGCGCTCGCGCAGGTTCACCTCCTCGATGCTGTGGCCGATCATGGCGGAGCGCTGCTCCACCACCGCCTCGACCACGGCGATGTCGTCCTCGTGCTCGACCCCCTCCTGGTCCTTGTCGTGCATCATGCGCAGGCCGGCGCGCTTGACCAGTTCGGCCAGCGCCGTGGTGTCGCCCTCCAGAACCAGGATGTCGCCGGCGAACAGCACCCAATGGGCGGACGGCACGTAGCGGCGGTAGTTCTCGCGCACGATGGCGGCGATGGTCACCTCGCCCTCGCCGAAATGCTCCAGCTCCGCCACGGTGCGGCCGACGAACTGCGACCCGGGGGGCAGCCGCGCCTCCGCCGTATAGTCGTCGATGTTGAAGGCCGGGCCTGCCCCCGCCGCCCTGCCCTTCGGCAGCAGCCGGTAGCCGATCGACAGGAAGGCGACGCCGAACACCGCGATCACCAGCCCGACCGGCGTGAAATCGAACATGTGGAAGGGCTGGCCCGTCATCTCCGCCCGGACGCGCGAGACGATGATGTTGGGCGAGGTGCCGACCAGCGTCATCAGACCGCCCAGCAGCGAGCCGAAGGCCATCGGCATCAGCAGCATCGACACCGGCGTGCCGGTGCGCCGCGCCACCTGCAGCGCTATGGGCATGAAGATGGCCAGCGCGCCGATGTTCTTGACGATGGCCGACAGCATGGTCACCGCGCCGGCCAGCACCGCCACCTGGGTCCAGACGCTGGTCATGCGCGTGGTCAGCGGGCGCATCGCCGCCTCCACCACGCCCGACCGGCCGACGGCGGCGCTGACCACCAGGGCAGAGCCGACGATGACGACGATGTCGTCGGAGAAGCCCTGGAAGGCCTCCTTTGCCGGCACGATGCCAGCCGTGACCGAAGCCAGCAGCGCCAGCATGCCGACGAGGTCGTAGCGCAGACGGTCCCAGATCAGCAGCGCGATCACCGCGCCGATGATTCCGAAAGATAACATCTGGTCGATGGTCATTGGCAGGGACAGCGTCCTTCCAGGCCTACACGATGGCCGGATCGGACAGGATGGATGCGGATCGGCGTCCGGTCAGCGCGCCGATCCCGACGCCTTCCCTTCCCCGCGGCCATTGCCCGACTTGCCGGATGCCTGCCCCCCCTTTTCGGGAGAACGGGCATCCCGCACCAGCCGGCCACACTGTGGCTGCTCATCACTGCCTGGGTCAAGGAAGGGAAGCACGCTGGCCAGCGGCGTCAGCAGCACGCCCAGCGCCACCGCCGCCGCACCGCGCGCCGCCGACTCGGTGGGATCGACGCCGATGTCGGGGTTGCCCAGCGTCCCGCCGACCAGCACCGGGACATGGGTGGCGAAGACCTGCGGCGATTTGGCGTCGCCGACGATGCGCAGGTCCAGCGCCTCGTTGCGCAGGCTGATCCGCCCCTTGCCGGTGACCAGGGTTTCCGGCGTGTCGAGCACCAGCGCCTGGACCTGGGCGATGCCGTTCTCCACCGCCATGTTGCCGACCAGGCAGTTGAAGGGCATCGGCTTCGACCCGGAAATGGCGACTCCCAGCGTTTCCAGGATGTTGGTCTTCAGCCCCTTGACCGCGAGGCTGGTGATCCGGCCGCCGTCCACCGCGACGCCGATCTTGCCGTCGGAGGTCGCCAGCAGGTCGGCCACCGTCTTGCCGGTGCCGGCAAGCTGGATGCGCCCGGCCACCGTGCCGCCGATCTGCCCGGCCAGCGCGGTCTCGCTGAAGAAGGTCGACAGCTTCATGGCGCGGATGTCCAGGTTGGTGCGCATCGCCGGCACCTTGGGGCGGCCGTCCACCTGCACCGCGCCGGCGATCCGGCCGCCGCCGATTCCCAGCGACAGCGGGTCGAAATGCAGATCGCCGGCGTTCAGCCGGACCCTCATGTCGAGATCGTCGAGCGGCGCGAAGGGCGCCTCCACCCGCTTGCCGCGCAGGCGGACGTCCATGTCGGTGTTGCGCAGCTTTTCCACCGGAATCGGCGTCGCCGGGATGACCCGGTCCTTGCCGCGGGTCGGATAATCGTCGCTGCCGCGCGGGGAGGCGCCGACAAGGCCGGCAAGATCCTGCGCCGCCAGCCGTTTGGAGGTGAGGTCGGCCTTCACCAGCGGCCGTTCGCCGCCGGTCTTGACCGACAGGTCGCCGGACAAATCGCTTTCGCCGACCTTGCCCGTCATGTCGCGGAAGGCCCAGAGGTCGCCCTCGCGCGACAGACGGCCGTCGATGGAATAGGGCCGGGTCTTCGGCGTCGGAATGCCGACGATGGGGAAGATCTCCGCCATGTCGGGACCGCTGAGCGCAACCGACAGATCGACGCCCTCCATCTTCACCGGTTCGGCGATGGAGCCTTCGATGTGGCCCTTGGTCTTGCCGACCGCGGCGTCGATCTTCAGCGGATAGGGCTTCGGGTCGTCGCGCAGGTACAGCAGCGAGCCGCCGGCCGCCGCCAGGGTGAAGGGCTTGCCGGCGAAGCTGCCCTTGCCCTTCAGCTCCACCGTGTCGTCGTCGTTGCCGCCGGTCGCGGTGTTGATGGTGTTGTCGATGTCGATGTCGCTGGTGGGGTCGCGATAGCGGATGGTGCCGTCGGCGATCACCAGCCGCTCGATCACCGGGATGTCGCCCCGATTGTCGGGGGTCGCGGTCTGCTTCGCCACCTCCTTCTCCGCATTCGGCGGGCCGAAGTTCCAGTTGGCCTCGCCCTTCTCGTTCTTCTCCAGGATCAGCTTCGGTCCCTGGAATTTCAGTTCCGGCAGTTCCCAGTCGCCGCGCAGCAGCGGCCAGGGGCGCAGCGTGGCGTCGAGAACCTTGATCTCCGCCATGGTCTTGTCCTGCGCCCAGTCGGCATTGGCGACGCGCAGCCCTTCCAGATGGATGCGGATCGGGTTGCCGAGATGGACGCGCAGGTCGCCGTCGATGGCGACCTCGCGGTTCAGCGCGGATGATGCATGGCGGGCGACGAAGCCGCGGGCATCGTTCCAGTCGAACAGCAGCAGCACCGCGCCGACCGCCACCACGACGAGACCGACGAGGCCGAGCAGCCCGTAGCCGATCCATTTGAACACCGATCCCGCCCCCGCTGCCATGCCGCCGTCCCTCCGCGCACCGTCCTTCTTCGACAACGGACGAACGGACGGAACAGTGAAGGCCACAGGCGGGGGGTACCGCGAGAGATCCGGGCGCACTGTCCAAAGGTGATATATTTCCGTTGGCGCTTATATTGGATTTAACGCAAAATTCAGCATCGCGGCGCCGTAATCACCCGATCATCCGGTTCCACCATTTCCAGCAGCCACGGCCGCAGACACGATGCGTTCCCTTACCAATTTCGCCCCGTCCACCTTCGAGGAACGCGGTGCCGCGGTGGCCTTCACCACGCCGGTGCTGGCCCAGACCCGCGTGCGCAAGGACAGCCGCGACCAGCTGGAGGTGCTGGTGCCCAACCTGTCGGAAGGGCGCGGCGTCTATGTGGTGCCGTGGAAGTCGCTGCCGCTGGCCTTCCCGATGACGGTGCATGACCGGATGCTGCACGAGTTGATCGCCAAGGCCGAGGGCTGTTCGCCCGACGACATCCGCAAGGCGGTGCTGGAGGCGGCGCGCTGCGGGCTGGCCGGCGGCGGGGCGGTGGCGGCGGCCGAAGCGGCGCTGAACGACGACGAGGAGCAGCGGCTTCTCATCAACTATCAGCTGATCGTCGAAGCGCTGAAGGCGGTCGGGCTGGAATCGACGGAGATCCTGCGGGTCGGCCTGACTTCCGCCGAGGGGCAGAAGCTGACGCGCGACCTGATGATGAAGGCGGCGCAACGTCTGGCGCTGGAGCCGACCGAGCTGTATGGCCGCATCGCCGAGCTGGCGGTGCTGATGGAGTCGATCGGGCTGGCAAGCTCGCCCAAGCCGGCGCGGCTGCGGCGGCTGATGCGCGACCTGCAGGGCTTCCGCGACAGCATGACCGACTGGGCGACCGACAACGTGTCGGAAGCGGCGCCTATCGGCGGATTCTGCGCCGAGGTGGCGGAACACACGGTCAACCATGCCCGCAACGTCATCGGCCAGCTCGATCAGGCGATGGCGTCGTTCGAGACCCTGCTGCGCCAGTGGGAGACCAAGCGGGCGCTGATCCGCAAGGCGTCGAGCCGGCTGTCCTGGCTGCTCGACGGCTGGGAATACCTGATCCTGCTGTGGACCGACGCGCAGACCCAGGACCGCCACAGCCAGGACATGGCCGTCCACGACATCTTCCGCGTCATCCCCCTGCTGCCGAAGGACGAGGGCCGTGCCGACCAGTCGATGATGGCGGACAAGCTGATCTCCAGCCACAAGCGGTCGGTGCGCGCCTATGTCGACTGGCGCAGCGGCCAGCTGGACGTCGATCTGGTCATGCGGATCGAGACGATCAAAGGGAAGGCGGCCTGACCATGGAGATGAGGGATCTGGTCGCGCTGGGCGACAAGCTGATGGACATCGACGAGGCCAAGTTCCGCCAGGTCGTCGGCCTGCTGGAGCAGATGAACGACCATCCCGACATCCAGCGCACCATCGCCGTCATCCGCCCGCGGCTGGTCGAGCTGCGGCTGAGCCGCCGGCCGACCCTGAAGCGCCTGTTCTGCGACCCTTTCGAGGATTTGTTCGAAGCGCTGGGCAAGGCCGACCCGGTGCCGCTGAGCGTGATCGAGCGGTCGCTGATGAACGGCCTGTGGCCGCTGGTCGAGGCGGAAATCGGCAAGGACCGGCTGCGCGCCTACCGCCCTGCCCTGGAGGAGGGGGCGGAGCATAAGGCGCTGCGCGAGACGTTCTGGACGGAATGCGCGGCGGCGGTGGCGAAGATCGCCGAGGGAGCGGTGGCCGGACATTTCAGCGAGCCGCTGGACCTGCGGATGAACCCCAACCGGACGCGGGCGCTGGCCGACATCGCCGTCATCCTGTCCATCGCGTCCGAGGTGGCGGAGCTGAAGGCGGCGCTGTCGCCAAAGCCGGTGCCGAAGCTGCACGCCGACCATATCGAGGCGATCCAGGCCATCGGCCGGCGGCTGTCCCGCGGCCGGCCGGACGCGCTGAAGATCTTCGTGCTGCTGGCCGCGTCGCGGCTGACCAACCCGTCGGCGCTGCTGAGTGGGCTGTGGGACATGGATCTGGGGCAGAAATCGGCCGACCGCGCCGCGCTGTTCATGTCGCTGAGCGGCACGGTCGTCGCCCAGATCGAGGACCGCTCGCGGGCGGGACAGAGCGCCGGGAATGCGGATCGCATGGCGGTGGCCGATCTGGCGCTCGACCTCGTCGCCACCCTGGACGCCACCCGCGCGGCGATGGAGCAGAGCCGCAACAAGGAGTTCGACCAGCGGCTGAAACAGGTCCGCAGCTCCGTCCACTCCATGGTGAAGACCCAGGTGCTGCAGGATGCCGACGCCGGCATCGTCTCGGCCATCGGTGCGCTGGATGGCGGCGGCGACGTCCGCGAGGGACGGGCGCAGCTTGCCCAGGCGGAGAACCACGCGCGGGCGCTGCGCAAATGCGCGACCATCGCCGATTCGCTGGGGCTGCGCGGCGAGTTGCGCGAGATGACGCAGAAGACCACCGCCTCGCTGACGGAACGGGCGCAAAAGGAACTGGCCGGCCCCGCCGGCAACGCCCGCACCGGCTATACCGCCATCCGCATGATTGAGCTGATTGCCGGGCCGGCGGAAGCGAATAAGATCATGGACGGGATCATGAAAGGCGGCCGGCGGTGAGTGTGCCGGCGCCTTTCGGCTTAGGGGAAGCGGTGATGGGATCGGGATACACCGGGTGGGAACTGCCGGCCGACGAGCGCGGCCGCCTGCTGGCCCAGGTCCCGCCGCGCTATGAACGGCTGGTCGCCGACCATGTCACGCTGCAGTTCGGCGCCGGCCCGCAGGACCCGCTGCCCACCGCCACGCTGGCCGAGGTGATCGGCTGCGCCGACGACGGCGAGGGGGTGCAGGCGCTGGTCGTCGCCATCGACGGCACCAGCGACCGGCCGGACGGATCGACCTACCACATCACATGGTCGCTGGCCGATGGCCGACGGCCAGTGGAGGCCAACGACGTCATCCGCGACTATGGCTGGCGCCCGCTGGATCCGCTGACGGTCAGGCTGGTGCCGCGCTTCTTCGGGGAATGAGGGGCCGCCTCACGGCACCTCCGTCACCCCTTCGGCCACCACGCCACGCTTCACGCGCTGCTCGCGATAGACGATGAACAGGCCGCTGCCGATGATCAGCGCCGCCCCCACCCCCATGCGGGCGGTCGGCGCGGTGCCCCAGACGGCGAGGTCGAGCACAACCGCCCACAGGATCGACACATACTGGAACGGCACCACCACCGCGGCCGGGCTGAGTTGCAGCGAGCGGTTCATCATGGCGTGGCCGGCCAGTGCCGAGACGCCCAGCAGCCCCAGCAGGAAGAAGCCCACCCAGCCCGGCGCCTGCCACGACCAGGGCAGCGCCGCCCCGCCGATCAGGATGCCGCCGACCATCTGGTTGCCGACCAGCGTCAGGCTGGAGGAGGAGCGCAGGACGCGGGTTGAGATGACGCCGCTGGAGAAGATGAAGGCGCCGACCAACGCCACCAGCGACGGCAGCAGGTCGAAGCGGCCGGTTGGATTCAACACGATGACGACGCCGACGAATCCGACCAGAACCGCCACCCAGCGGCGCCAGCCGACGCTTTCCCGCAGGACCAGCACCGACAGAGCGGTGACGATCAGCGGCGCCGACATGTAGATGGTCATCACGTCGGCCAAGGGCAGATAGCCGACCGCCCAATAGAAACAGGCGACGTCCACCGTCATCAGGACCACGCGCAGGATGTGCAGCGGCAGCCGGTCGACGGCGAAGACCGCGGCGAAGCCGTCGCGCCAGATCATCGGCGCCAGAACCGCCAGCCCGAACAGGCTGCGCACCGCGATCAGCATGGCGACCGGATGGTCGGCCACCAGCCATTTGCCGAGCGCGTCGTTCAGCGTGAACAGCGTCATGCCGCCCAGCATCATCAGGATGCCGAGGCGGGTGTCGGTCGCGGGGGCCGCGGTCATGGACGGGATCCGGGGATGGTTTGAGGGCGTGATCCGCAGGAGCAGGCCGGAGGCCCGGGGCGGGCAGCGATTTTGCTGGATTGGCGGACGAACGCAACCCCCGCCCGGCGGGCAGGAGCGATGCGAAAATTCCATCCGCTCCGGGGGCCGGTCCGTCAGCGAAAGGGCTCTTCCAGCACCGGCAGCCGGTTCGTCGCCTTCATCTCCCGCAGGGAGAGGTTGGACCGGATGCTGGCGACGCCCGGAAGCTTTCGCAGCACCGTGTCGACGAACCTGCTGTAATCGTCGAGATCGCGGGCGACGACGATCAGCAGAAAATCGGCCTCGCCAGTTGTGTTGTGGCAACCCAGCACATAGGGGCAGGCCTGGATGACCGCCTCGAACGCCGCAGTCACCTCCTCGCCATGCTGCGTGCAGACGATCTGCACGAAGGCCATCACGCCGAAGCCGAGCTTGCGGCGGTCGAGCACCGCCTGATAGCCCTTGATGACGCCGCTGTCCTCCAATCGTTTCTGACGGCGCCAGCAGGATGCCTCGCTCAGCGCCAGCTGCTCGGCAAGCTTGGCGTTGGACAGCCGGCCATCCTGCTGCAGCCGGTCCACGATCGTGGCATCCATTTTATCGAGCGCGTCCATCCCGGCGAATTCCTTCAAGAAGGCCGATTTTCCCGAAAGACCCTTTCATATCTTGGGAACGCCCTGTCTTCAATTGAAAGGCAATTTCAGCGGCTTCGCCGTAGAATGCCGGGAAAATCCAGCAGGAGAATCCCGATGAAAGCGGTGGTCTACGAGGCGTTTTCCGCACCGCCCCAAATCATGACCGTGCCCGATCCGACGCCGGAAGCGCATGGCGTCGTCGTCAAGGTGATGGCGACCGGGGTTTGCCGCAGCGACTGGCATGGCTGGGTCGGCCATGACACCGACATCCGGCTTCCCCATGTGCCCGGTCATGAGCTGGCCGGCATCGTCGAGGCGGTCGGCAAGGATGTGACGAAATGGAAGGTCGGCGACCGGGTGACGGTCCCATTCGTCGGCGGCTGCGGCGCCTGTCCTGAATGCCATTCCGGCAATCATCAGGTCTGCGACCGGCAGTTCCAACCCGGCTTCACCCACTGGGGGTCCTTCGCGCAATATGTCGGCCTGCATCAGGCGGACATCAATCTGGTGCGGTTGCCGGAGACGATGGACTTCACCACGGCCGCCAGCCTCGGCTGCCGCTTCGTGACCTCCTTCCGCGCCGTCGTCGATCAGGGCAAGACATCCGCCGGACAGTGGGTGGCGGTTCACGGCTGCGGCGGCGTCGGCCTGTCGGCGATCATGATCGCCAACGCGGTGGGCGCCAATGTCGTCGCCATCGACATTTCGGAAGACAAGCTCGACATGGCCCGAGCACTCGGCGCAGTCGCCACGGTGAACGCATCGGAGGTCGGTGAGGTCGCCGAAGCGGTCCTCGAGATCACGCGCGGCGGCGCCCATGTCTCGCTCGACGCGCTGGGACACCCCACCACCTGCTTCAATTCGATCAGCAACCTGCGCAAGCGGGGCAAGCATGTGCAGGTCGGCCTGATGCTGGCCGAGAACAGCACGCCGGCCATCCCGATGAGCCGCGTCATCGCCCAGGAGTTGGAAATCCTCGGCAGTCACGGCATGCAGGCTTACCGCTACGACGCGATGATGGAGATGATGCGCTCCGGCAAGCTGGCGCCGGAGAAGCTGATCGGCAGGACGATCACGCTGGAGCAGTCGATCGACGCCCTGATGGCCATGGATAGGTTCGAGGGCGCCGGCGTGACCGTGGTGACGGAGTTCTGATCGGGCAGCCGGAAAGTCGGTGCTTCCCGGCTCCCCACTCCTGCGGTCAGATCACGCCCTTCTCGCGCAAGGACGCGATGTCGGCCTCGCTCAGGCCGAGGGACTCCGCCAGCACCGTGTCGGTGTGCTGGCCAAGCGTCGGCGGGGCGGTGTCGTGCACCAGCGGGGTGCCGCTGTAACGGATCGGGCTCGCCACCGTCGGCACGCTGCCCTGGGTCGGGTGCGGCAGGTCCTGGTGAATGTTGCGGGCCTTCACCTGGGGGTCCTCGAACACCGCGGTCAGGTCGTTGATCGGGCCGCAGGGCACGCCGACCTCTTCCAGCGCGGCCAGCCAGTCGTGGCTGTCGCGGGTGCGGATCAGTTCCTCCAGCAGCGCCACCAGCTCCTTGCGGTTGGCGACGCGGGCCGGGTTGGTGGCATAGCGTTCGTCCTTCGCCAGATCGGGACGGCCGGCGACGGCGCAGAACTTGGCGAACTGGCCGTCATTGCCGACCGCCAGAATGATGTAGCCGTCGCGGGTGGCGAAGGCCTGATAGGGCACGATGTTCGGGTGGGCGTTGCCGAGCCGCTGCGGCGCCTTGCCGCCGACCAGGCAGTTCATCGCCTGGTTCGCCAGCACCGCCACCTGCACGTCGAGCAGGGCCAGATCGACCTGCTGCCCCTCGCCGGTGCGGTCGCGGTGGGCCAGTGCGCCCATGATGCCGATGGTGGCGTAGAGGCCGGTGAAGATGTCGGTCACCGCGACGCCGACCTTGACCGGGCCGCCGCCCGGCTCGCCGTCGGGCTGGCCGGTGATGCTCATCAACCCGCCCATGCCCTGGATCATGAAGTCGTAGCCGGCACGGTTGCGGTACGGCCCGGTCTGGCCAAACCCGGTGATCGAGCAATAGACCAGCCGCGGGTTCACCGCCTTCAGGCTGTCATAGTCGAGGCCGTATTTGACCAGCCCGCCGACCTTGAAATTCTCGATGACGACATCGGCCTGGGCGGCGAGCTTGCGGACAAGCTCCTGGCCCTCGGGCCGCTCGAAGTCGATGGTGATGGAGCGCTTGCCGCGGTTGGTCGACAGGAAATAGGCCGACTGGTCGCCGGCCCAGGGCGGACCCCAGGCACGGGTGTCATCGCCGGCACCCGGCCGTTCCACCTTGATCACGTCGGCGCCGAGATCGGCCAGCGTCTGCGCCGACCACGGCCCGGCCAGCACGCGCGACAGCTCCAGCACCCGGATGTGCGACAAGGGTCCGGCCAAGGTGTGTTCCTCCTGAATTATTGGCACTCCCCCGCCCTTGAGTTCCCTCTCCCCCCCGGGGAGAGGGAAGGGGCCCAAGCGAAGCTTGGGAAGGGTGAGGGGGACGCATGGCGAGGATTTACAAGAATCGCGGAGCGTCGGCACTATCACCGGCGCTCCGCAACGCATCCCCCTCACCCTAACCCTCTCCCCGGGGGGGAGAGGGGATATGGGGGTGGGAGAGGTTACGCCGACACCAGTTCTTCCAGCGAACGCTCGATGATGTCCAGGCCTTCGTCGACCAGGGCATCGGAGGCGGTCAGCGGGACCAGGATGCGGACGACGTTGGCGTAGGTGCCGCAGGACAGCAGGATCAGGCCCTTTTCCGCCGCCTTGGCGACCAGCGCCTTGGTCAGGTCGGCCGCCGGCTCCTTGGTCTCGCGGTCGGTCACCAGTTCCATGGCAACCATGGCGCCCAGGTTGCGGACGTCGCCGATCACCGACAGGCTGTTGCGCTGGGCCATGGTGCGGAAGCGGCCGGCGATGCGCTCACCGAGCTTTTCGGCGCGCTCGATCAGCTTCTCTTCCTCGATGACGTCGATGACGGCCAGCGCGGCGGTGGTCGCCAGCGGGCTGCCGGCATAGGTGCCGCCCAGGCCGCCGGGGATCGGCGCGTCCATCAGCGCCGCCTTGCCGGTCAGCGCCGACAGCGGGAAGCCGCCGGCCAGGCTCTTGGCCATCGTGATCAGGTCCGGCTCGATCCCGGCATGCTCGACGGCGAACATCTTGCCGGTGCGGGCGAAACCGGTCTGGATTTCGTCGACGATCATGACGATGCCGTGCTTGTCGCAGACCGCGCGGATCGCCTGCAGGAAGGACGGGCTGGCGATGTTGAAGCCGCCCTCGCCCTGCACCGGCTCGATGATGATCGCGGCGACGCGGGCCGGATCGACGTCGGACTTGAACAGATTGTCCAGCGCCTTCAGGCTCTCCGCCTCGCTGATGCCGCGGTAGGCGTTGGGGAACGGCACGTGGAAGATCTCGGCCGGGAAGGGACCGAAGCCGACCTTGTAGGGCACGACCTTGCCGGTCAGGCCCATGGTCAGCAGCGTGCGGCCGTGGAAGCCGCCGGAGAAGGCGACGACGCCGGGACGGCCGGTGGCGGCGCGGGCGACCTTGACGGCGTTCTCGACCGCCTCGGCGCCGGTGGTGAAGAAGGCGGTCTTCTTCGGGGTCGGGCCGGGGACCAGCGCGTTCAGCTTCTCCGCCAGCTCGACGAAGCTGTCATAGGGCGTGACCATCGCGCAGGTGTGGGTGAAGCGCTCCAGCTGCGCCTTCACCGCCTCCATCACCTTCGGGTGGCGGTGGCCGGTGTTCAGCACGGCGATGCCGCCGGCGAAGTCGATGAAGCGCTTGCCCTCGATGTCCCACATCTCGGCGTTTTCAGCGCGGTCGATGTAGAAGGGCATGCCGGCGGAAATGCCACGGGAGACGGCGGCCTCGCGACGGGCGACGAAGGACTGGTTGGTGCTCATGGTCTTCTTTCCTTTGACGACGGTCAGGCGCCGAGGCCGACGCAGAGATATTTGACTTCCATGAAATCATCGAGGCCGTACTTGGAGCCTTCGCGGCCGATGCCGGACTCCTTGACGCCGCCGAAGGGGGCGACTTCGGTCGAGATGATGCCCTCGTTGATGCCGACGATGCCGTATTCCAGCTTTTCCGCCACGCGCCAGACGCGGCCGATGTCGCGGCTGTAGAAATAGGCGGCGAGCCCGAATTCGGTGTCGTTCGCCATGCGGATGGCGTCCTCTTCCGTCTCGAACTTGAACAGCGGGGCGACCGGGCCGAAGATCTCCTCGCGGGCGACGCGCATCTCGGTGGTGATGCCGGTCAGGATGGTCGGCTCGAAGAAGGTGCCGCCCAGCGCGTGGCGCTTGCCGCCGAGCGCGACCTTGGCGCCCTTCTCCAGCGCATCGCCCATCAGCTCTTCCACCTTGGCGACGGCGTCGGCGTTGATCAGCGGCCCCTGGGTGACGCCCGGCTCGGCACCGTTGCCGACCTTCAGCGCCTTCACGGCCTCGGCCAGCTTGGCGGCGAAGGCGTCATAGACGCCGGCCTGGACCAGCAGGCGGTTGGCGCAGACGCAGGTCTGGCCGGCGTTGCGGTACTTCGACGCCATGGCGCCCTTGACCGCCTCGTCCAGATCGGCGTCGTCGAAGACGATGAAGGGGGCGTTGCCGCCCAGCTCCAGCGACACCTTCTTGACCGTGCTGGCGGCCTGCCGCATCAGCAGCTTGCCGACCTCGGTCGAGCCGGTGAAGCTGACCTTGCGGACGATGGGGCTGTGGGTCAGCTCATGCCCGATGGCGACCGGGTCGCGGCCCATGACGATGTTGAAGACACCGGCCGGGAAACCGGCGCGCTCGGCCAGTTCGGCCAGCGCCAGCGCCGACAGCGGGGTGTCCTCGGCCGGCTTGACCACCACGGTGCAGCCGGCGGCCAGCGCCGGAGCCACCTTGCGGGTGATCATGGCGTTCGGGAAGTTCCACGGCGTGATCGCCGCGACGACGCCGATGGCCTCCTTCAGGACGACGATCCGCTTGTTGGCGGCGAAGCTGGGGATGACGTCGCCATAGGCGCGCTTGCCCTCTTCCGCGAACCACTCGATGAAGGAGGCGCCATAGACGACCTCGCCGCGCGATTCCGTCAGCGGCTTGCCCTGCTCGGCGGTCATCAGCTGGGCCAGATCCTCTTGGGCTGCGAGGATCAGGTCGTACCAGCGGCGCAGGATGGCCGCGCGCTCCTTGGCGGTCTTGGCCTTCCACGCCGGCAGGGCGGCGTTGGCGGCGTCGATCGCCTCGCGCGTCTCGGCGGCGCCCATGTCGGACACTTCGGCGATGACGGCGCCGGTGGCGGGGTTGGTGACCGGGAAGCTCTTCCCGGAATCGGCCGCGCGCCACGCACCGTTCACGTAGCCCTTGGTTCGGAGAAGGCCCTGGTCGTTCAGCGACAGCATGTTCGATCCGCCCTGCATGAAGATTGTGGAACCGTCCGGCCGCGCCCGGTGGAAATGTCCTTGCCAATCAAGGATTTCCGTCACGGGGGCCTGGACCTTGGACAGAAGCCTACCATGTTTAATAAATTAAACAACCCCTGTTTAGCTGTTCATATTCTGATGACGGGGTTGCACGAATGGGCTATTGCGTTAACGGATGTGGAGCAGGAGTCCGGTGATGGAATTCGACGTCGGCGCAAGGTTGAAGCAGATCCGCGAACAGCATGGACTGTCGCAGCGGGCGCTCGCCCAGCGGGCCGGAGTGACCAACGGCACGATCTCCCTGATCGAGCAGAACCGCAGCAGCCCATCGGTATCGTCGCTGCGCAAGGTGCTTCAGGGCATCCCGATGACTCTTGCCGAATTCTTCTCCTCCGACGATCTGCCGCCGCCCGAGCAGATTTTCTTCAAGGGCGACGAGCTGATCGAACTGGCCGATGAGTTGAAGGGCACCGTCGGCCGGATTTCCTTCCGGCAGGTCGGCGACCTGCGCAGCCGCAACCTGCAGATCCTCCACGAACGCTACGCTCCCGGCGCCGACACCGGCCGCACCATGCTGCAGCACGAGGGCGAGGAGGGCGGCATCGTCATCAAGGGTCAGATCGAGCTGACCGTGGGCGACCGCAAGCAGCTGCTCGGTCCCGGCGATGCCTATTTCTTCGACAGCCGCGTGACGCACAGGTTCCGCAACATCGGCGAGGAAGAGTGCGAGCTGATCAGCGCCTGCACGCCGCCGTATTTGTGAGGGGCGGATTCTTGGCAGGTTAGATCCCCACCTAGCCTCCCCCGCTGAGCGGGGGAGGGACTGCCGCCGCTCTCCCGCTTCAGCACTTGCCCCCTCCCTCGCCCAGCGGGGGAGGGTTGGGGTGGGGGTCATGAGCGACCACTTCAGCCCACATTCCCCTTCAGCCGCTCGTTGCGCCGGCGCAGGATTTCCAGCGTCGACAGCATGAAGACCGAGATCACCGTCAGCACCACCGCCACCGCGGTGATGGTCGGGCTGATGTTCTCGCGGATGCCGCTGAACATCTCACGCGGCAAGGTGCGCTGCTCAGGTCCCGCAAGGAACAGCACCGTCACCACCTCGTCGAAGCTGGTGGCGAAGGCGAACAGCGCGCCCGACGCCAGACCCGGCAGGATCAGCGGCAGGATCACCTTGCGGAAGGTCAGCAGCGGCGGCGCCCCCAGCGAGGCGGCGGCGCGCGCCAGCGTCATGTCGAAGCTCTGCAGCGTCGCCGACACGGTGATGACGACGAAGGGCGTCGCCAGCGCGGTGTGGACCAGGATCAGGCC
This sequence comes from Azospirillum sp. CT11-132, assembly GCF_047302835.1. Lineage (NCBI taxonomy): Bacteria > Pseudomonadati > Pseudomonadota > Alphaproteobacteria > Rhodospirillales > Azospirillaceae > Azospirillum > Azospirillum sp. CT11-132. Next base: position 724,710 of record NZ_JBGLZA010000002.1, on the reverse strand, counting down.
CAGATAGTTGCCGGTCAGCCCCAGCGGCGCGAAGAAGAAATAGACGCCGACCGCGGTGATGACCACCGGAACCACCATCGGCGACAGCACGACGGCCAGGATCAGCGGCTTCCACTTGCTCTTCCACTGGGCCAATCCCAGCGAAGCCAGCGTGCCCAGCGCCATCGACAGCATGGCCGACGACACGCCGATGATGAAGCTGTTCTTCAGCGAATTCATCCAGCGCGCCGAATTGAGGAATTCCTCGTACCAGCGCAGCGACAGGCCGGGCAACGGGTAGGTCAGGTAGGTGCTGGAGCTGAAGGACAGCGGCACGATCGCCAGGATCGGCGCCATCAGGAAGATGAACACCAGCGTGGAGGCGACGATCGTGGCGATCCAGGCGATGCGCTGGCTGGCGGTTTGGGGGGAATGGTTCGCGCTCAATTCTTCAGACCTCCCGTCGTCTGGCGGCCGAGCGCCAGCTTGCCGTAGACCAGCGCCAGCACCAGCGTGGAGAGCAGCAGCACCGCCCCCAGCGCCGAGGCGAGGCCCCAGTTGACCGTTTCCGTGGTGTAGAAGGCGATGAAGGACGAAATCATCTGGTCGGCGGCCCCACCGACCAGCGCCGGCGTGATGTAGTAGCCGATGGCCAGGATGAAGACGAGCAGGCAGCCGGCGCCGATCCCCGGAATGGTCTGCGGCAGGTAGATGCGCAGGAAGGCGGTCATCGGCGGCGCGCCGAGCGAGGCGGCGGCCCGCATGTAGGCCGGCGAGATGCCGCGCATGACGCTGTAGAGCGGCAGGATCATGAAGGGCAGCAGCACATGGGTCATCGCCATGTAGACGCCGAACCGGTTGTAGATCAGCCGCATCGGCTCGTCGATGACGCCCAGCCATTGCAGGGAGCCGTTGACGATGCCCTCGCTCTGCAGGATCACGATCCAGGCGCAGGTGCGCACCAGCAGCGAAGTCCAGAAGGGCAGCAGCACGAAGATCATCAGCAGGTTCGACCGGCCGGTCGGCAGGTTCGCCAGCAGATAGGCTACCGGGAAGCCCAGGATCAGGCAGAGCGCCGTGACGCCGAAGCCGATGGTGAAGGTGCGGACGAAGACCTCGCGGTAGATCGACTGGTCCGCCGGGGCCTGGACGATGGCGCCGTCGGCGTTGCGGGTCAGGTCGACCGCGGCCAGCAGGTAATAGCTGGTGACCGGGCCGCTGGCGCTCTTGATCGCGGTCCAGCTCTCGCGTTCGCCCCAGGCCGGGTTGATGCCGATCAGCGTCTCCTTGGCGGTGCCGGGAGCCGGCTGCTCCTTCAGCTTGCGGCCGGTGGAGAGCAGCGTGGTGCGATAGCCGTTGACGATGTAGTTCAGCCGCTTGGCGGCGACGGCCAGCGTGCCGGCGTCATACGCGGCGCGGAGGTCGGCGGCGAGCGCGGCGAAGGCGGCCTCGTCGGGCAGCCCCTGGCCGTTCCAATGCTCCAGCGCCGCCACGGTCTGCGGCATCGCCTGCGGCACCTCCCAATCGTCCACCGACTTCCAGATCATGCCGGCGAGCGGCACGACGAAGGTGAACAGCAGGAAGGCCAGCAGCGGCAGCACCAGGCCCAGCGCACGGAACTGCCGGGCCCGCTCGGCCCGTTTCAATCGACGCTTCAACGGCACGTCGGCGCCGGCAACGAAGGCGGCTGTCATCGGCATTGTCCTGTTGAGAAGACGCAGTGGGTGCTTACGCACTTGCGCACCATCCCCTCCCCCCCGGGAGAGGGTTAGGGTGAGGGGGACGCGAGGCGTCCAGTCACCGAAGGGCGGGAAATGATCCGCCAAAAAACTGAAGTGGGAAGCACATTTCGGCCCGATGTGTGCCGCTGTGCGTCCCCCTCACCCCGACCCTCTCCCCGCTTTCGGCGGACCGGAGGTCCGCCTGTCGCGTCAGTGCAAACGAAGTTTGCGCGTGAGCGGGGGGAGAGGGGGGTAGAGTGCCCTTACGAAAAGCTGACGCTTACTTCGCCGCCCACTTGTTGAAGCGTTCGGTCAGGCGGTCGATGTTCTCCAGCCAGAAGTCGGTGTTGATCTCGATCGCGTTCTTCATGTTGTCCGGCGCGGTCGGCAGGTCGGCCAGAACGGCCTTCGGCAGCAGCGACGGGGCCTTCTTGTTCGACGTGCCGTAGGCGATGCCTTCGGACAGCTTGGCCTGGTTCTCCGCCTTGCCGACGAAGTTCAGGAACTTGTAGGCGGCGTCCTGGTTCGGGCTGCCCTTCAGGATCACCCAGCTGTCGATGGTGTAGAGCGCGCCGTTCCACACCATGCCGAAGTTCTTTTTCTCGTTCTTGTTGGCGGCGTCGATGCGACCGTTGTAGACCGAGGTCATCGCCACTTCGCCCGAGGCCAGCAGCTGCGGCGGCTGGGCGCCGGCCTTCCACCAGACGATGTCGTTCTTGATGGTGTCGAGCTTCTTGAAGGCGCGGTCGATACCGGCCTCGGTGCCCAGCACCTTGTAGACGTCGGCCGGGGCCACGCCGTCGGCCATCAGCGCGATTTCCAGCGTGGTCTTGGCGCCCTGGCGCAGGCCGCGCTTGCCCGGGAACTTCTTGGTGTCGAAGAAATCGGCCCAGCTCTTCGGCGCGTCCTTCAGCTTGTCCTTGTCGTAGCCGAGCACGAAGTCATAGACGATGGCGCCGACGCCGCAGGGATTGACCGTGGCCGGCAGATAGATGTCCTCGCCGCCGATCTTGGAGTAGTTGATCTTCTCGTACAGGCCCTCGTCGCAGCCCAGCGCCAGCTCCTCGCTCTCGACCTGCACCACGTCCCAGGTGGAGGCGCCACCCTGGACCTTGGCGCGCAGGACGCCGACGCCGCCGTCCCAGGATTCGTCGTTCATCGGAGTGCCGGTCTCCTTGAACGGACCGAAATACACCTTCTTCTGGACGTCCTGATAGGCGCCGCCCCACGACACGACGGTCAGGTCGCGGGCGCTTGCGGCCGAAGCCAGGGCCGTGAGGGCGGTGAAGGTCGCAGCGAAACCGAGAGCCACCTTAATCTTCGACATGATTCCCCGTCCTTATTCGTCGTGGTTGTTGTTGCTGAAAGGCATCCTGGTGCCGAGGAACCACGTCCTCAGACCGGATCGAGCGCCCGGCAGTCCTCCGGGCGGAACGCGATGTAGACATTCTGGCCCGGCGCCAGACCGGCGTAGGAGCCGGCCGGCAGCTTGACCATGAATTCCGGGTTGGCCGGCGTGTTCAGCACCGCCAGCGTATGGTCGCCGAGATAGATCAGGTCGGTCAGCGTCGCCGGCAGCCGGTTCATGTCGGCGTCGCCGCTGTCGCCGGTTTCGATGGCGACCCGCTCCGGCCGGAGCGACAGCGAGGTGCGGTTGCCGGCGCCGCCGATGTTCACCGCCTGCGCCACCACCGAACCGCCGGCATCCAGCGCGACCCGCGCCCAGCCCTGTTCGATATTTTCAACAACGCCGCTCAGAACATTGTTCTCGCCGATGAAGTTGGCGACGAAGCTGTTCACCGGCCGCTCGTACAGCGCGTCCGGCCGGTCGATCTGCTGGACGATGCCGTCGTTGAAGACCGCGATGCGGTCGGACATCGTCAGCGCCTCCCCCTGGTCGTGGGTGACGTAGACGACGGTCAGGCCCATCGTCTCGTGCAGGCGCTTGATCTCCAGCTGCATATGTTCGCGCAGGCGCTTGTCGAGCGCGCCCAGCGGCTCGTCCATCAGCACCAGAGCGGGGTTGAAGACCAGGGCGCGGGCGAGCGCCACGCGCTGCTGCTGGCCGCCCGACAGCTGGCCGGGATGGCGGCTGGCGAGGTTGCCGAGCTTGATCATATCGAGCGCGGCCCGAACCCGCTCCTTCACCTCCGCCTTCGGAACGCCGCGCACCGACAGCGGGAAGGCGACGTTTTCCTCGATCGTCAGGTGGGGGAACAGGGCGTAGTTCTGGAAGACCATGCCGATGTCGCGCTTGTGCGGCGGCGTGTTCTTGATCGGCCGGTCGCCGATGAAGATGTCGCCATGGGTCGGCACTTCGAACCCGGCCAGCATCATCAGCGTGGTGGTCTTGCCCGACCCCGACGGCCCCAGCAGCGTCAGGAATTCGCCCTTGCGAATGTCGAGATCGAGGCTTTTCACCACGAGATGCTCGCCATCGTAGGTCTTCTGCACCCCGGAAAAGCGCACCAGGGTATCTGTCGTCGCGATCATCCCGCCGTCCATCCGTCCGCTCCCGTCACAGGCGACCTGGATCCGGGTACGCCACCCCGGTCCGGTCCGTCTTTCTGACCCTGACGGTACCACGCGTTTAAGAAAATAGACAAGAGGAATGACTATGTCGTGATCAATTCAACGCTTTGCCGAAATTTTGTGCAACTGCGAAGGCAATGCCCACGCTTAGACCGGCAGTGTGCTCCATTCGCGTGCGGTTGAGAAGACCAATGATCGAGATTGCGGACAGAAAGACCTGAAAAAATCAGCCTTTTCAACGAAAGGCGGGGCGAATCGCCGCAGGCGGTCCGCCCCGCGACGCGACTCAGCGCTGCTGCGCCGACTGGCTGTAGACGAAGCTGTCGAAGCCGTTCTCGGCGACGCGGAACCACAGCCGCTCCTGCTCCAGGAAGGGCTTCCAGCCGTCATAGACCTTCTTGAAGCGCGGGTTGCCGGCGGCAAGCTTGTCGTAAAATTCGAACGCCGCCTTCTCGCAGGCCTGCATCATGTCGCGCGGGAAGGGGCGCAGCACGGCGCCGCCGCCGACCAGCCGCTTGAGCGCCGAGGCGTTCAGCGTGTCGTACTTGGCGATCATCCAGCTGTTGGCTTCCCAGCAGGCCTGTTCCAGGATGGTCTGGTAGGATTTCGGCAGCTGTTCCCAGGCCTGCATGTTGAACATCAGCGGGATCTGGGCCGAACCCTCCCACCAGCCGGGGTAGTAGTAGTATTTGGCGACCTTGTGGAAGCCCAGCTTCTCGTCGTCATAGGGACCGACGAACTCCGCCGCGTCGATGGTGCCGCGTTCCAGCGCCGGATAGATGTCGCCGCCGCCGAGCTGCTGCGGCACCAGACCGAAGGGCGTCAGGATCTGGCCGACCAGACCGCCGATGCGCATCTTCAGGCCCTTCAGATCCTCCAGGCTCTTGATCTCCTTGCGGAACCAGCCGCCCATCTGGGCGCCGGTGTTGCCGGCGGGGATGTGGTGGATGTTGTAATCCTTGAACACCTCCCGCATCAGCTCCAGACCGCCGCCATGCATCATCCAGGCGATGTGCTGGCGCGTGTTCAGGCCGAAGGGCATGGCGGTGTCGAAGCAGAAGGTCGGATCCTTGCCGACATAGAAATAGGCCGCCGACTGGCCGCACTCGACCGTGCCGTTCTGCACCGCGTCCAGCACCTGCAGCGCCGGGACGATCTCGCCCGCCGCGAAGGTGCGGATCTGGAACTTGCCGTCGGTGGCGTCGGACACGCGCTTGGCGATGAACTCCGCCGCGCCATAGATGGTGTCGAGGCTCTTGGGATAGCTCGACGCCATGCGCCACTTGATCTCCGGCTGGGAGGTCTGGGCGATGGCCGGAGCCGCGATGGTCGCGGCGGTTCCGGCGGCGGCAAGGCCGACACCGGCGCTGGAGAGGAACGCACGCCGTTTCATGATGAGGAGTCTTCCCGGCTGTCTGGTTCGTTGGACTGACATGATAGCGCAACCAACCGTTTGGGGAATCCCCCTTCCGCCGGGGCAACACTGATATTGGCGAAGATTCTTGCGGCTGAAACGAAAAATCCAGCCACATCGGGCTGGATTTTCGGCGACGCAGCATTATTTGTTTTTTCGATCGCCTTTCAGGCGTTTCCTCCCTAAACTCGGGCCGCGGCTGTATAGCTAGCGGCCTTTTCTCTTTTACGCAATATGCTGAAAGTCAGCTTCGCAAACTTTTTTGGCTGACGTACGTCCGGGGCGTGCTGGAAGTTCGGCAATTTTCCCTTTTACATTGTAAATGCATCGCTTCGGTTCCGCTTGACCCTTTATAAAGGGCTGGGATGATACAGTGTCTGCACTGATCGTCTCCCATCCGGCTCGGCCGGCGCCGCTTGATAAGGATCTTGCCACGATGTCGCCCCTTGGACAGCCAAGCGGCCGGACCGCCGGACACCATGTCGCCACCATCCGTGTTCCGCGCCGGGCCTTCGGCCTGCGGATGACCGTGGCCGTCACCGTCGCCGTGCTGCTGCTCGGGTCGACTCTGGTGAAGGGGCTGGTCGTCGGCAATGGCGCAGCCGACGCGCTGGCGAAGGAGATCGGCAATTCGATGACCGGGCTGGCGCAATCGCTGGCGCGGCAGCTCGATCTGACCATGTGGGCGCGCGCCAACCAGATCGCCGCGCTGTCGCGGATCGACGCGCTGAAGGACCCGGCGGTGGCGCAATCGACCATCGACGAGTTGAAGCGCCGCGACCCGACCATCGCCTGGATCGGCATGACCAACGCCGACGGGCGGGTGGTGGCGGCCTCCAACGGGCTGCTGCTGGGGGCCGACATCGCCAGCCGCCCGGTCCATCAGGAAGGCATGAAGGGCCTGTTCGTCGGCGACGTGCACGAGGCGGTGGCCCTGCATGGCAAGGTGCCGTACCTGAAGGGCGAAACACCGAAATTCGTCGACGTGTCGGCCCCGCTGCAGAAGGCGGACGGCACCACGGTCGGCGTGCTGGCCGCCCATTACAGCTGGGAATGGGCCCACGCCTCGATCCGGCAGCTGATCGAGCCCTTGTCCGACCGCAAGGGGCTGACGCTCTATATCCTGTCGGCCGACGGCACCGTGCTGATCGGTCCCGATTCGGCGGTCGGCAAGCCCCTGCCGGTGCCGACGCTGACCGCCAAGCTGCGCGACGGCTGGAGCAGCGAGGTCTGGCCCGACGGCGTCACCTATGTCACCGGCGTGGCCCACGGCAAGGGGCTGCACGATTACGCCGGGCTGGGTTGGACCGTCGTCGCCCGCCAGCCGGCCGATATCGTCTATGCCGAAACCGACCGCCTGCGGCTGACGATCATCGGGTCCGGCGCGGTGCTGGCCCTGCTGTTCAGCTGCATCGGCTGGTTCGCCGCCGGACGCATCGCCCGGCCGCTGGGCGCCATCGCCGACGCCGCCGAGCGCATCGGCAAGGGCGAGCGCGGCGTGGCGATCCCCGATGTCGGCGGTGCGGCGGAGATCCGCCGGCTGTCGGTGGCGCTGCGGGAGATGGTGGACAGCCTGACCAACAAGGACGTCGCCCTGATGCGGCTGGAGGACATCGCCTACGAGGACCGGCTGACCGCGCTGCCGAACCGGCGTTACTTCGAACAGTATGTCGAGGCGTCGACCGGCGGCGGCGGCGGATCGGCGACGGTGATGTACATCGACCTGGACGGTTTCAAGCCGGTGAACGACCGGCTGGGCCACGATGCCGGCGACGCCGTGCTGCGCCAGATCGGCGGCCGGCTGGCCAGCATCTTCCGCGACGACGACGTGGTCGCCCGGCTGGGCGGCGACGAATTCGCCGCCGTGCTTCCCCGCCGCGCCGACCGCCCGGCTCCCGACACCGAGGAACTGGCGGCGCGCATCATCGCCGCCGTCAACGAGCCGGTGTCGTTCAACGGCGAGACGGTCCGCGTCGGCTGTTCCATCGGCATTGCCTCCTGGCCGGAGGACGACAGTGACATGGCGACGGTGATGCGCCATGCCGACTCCGCGCTCTACAAGGCCAAGCGCGACGGCCGCAACCGCGCGGTGCGCTGGGTGCGGACGGTTGTGGGGGTCTAACGTCCCTCCAGCCCCCGCACCATCCCGTTCATGAAGCCCAGCTTTTCGATCACTGCGGCCGACAGGATGAAGGGGTACAGATCCGGCTGGCCCATGCTGCGGTTCAGGCTGTTCACCGCGTAGGTCAGCGGCAGCCAAAGGTCGATCAGATCCTCGATCCGCCGGGCCTTGTGGGGGTTGAAGTCGACCTCCGCCTCCAGTTCTGCCCCTTCGGTGATGCGTGGGCGAACCCGCAGGCCGAAGGCGCGGGCGGTTTCCAGCGTGTCGACGATGTGCAGGTAGTGCGCCCAGGTCTCGGCGAAATCCTCCCACGGGTGGGCGGTAGCATAGGTGCTGACGAAATTCGCCTGCCAGTCGGCCGGCGCGCCGTCGGCGTAATGGCGCTTCAGCGCCTCGCCATAATCCTGCCGTTCGTCGCCGAACAGGGCGCGGAAGCGCTCCAGCAGCGCCGGGTCGTCGCGCACCAGCCGGTCCCAGATGTAATGACCGCTCTCGTGGCGGAAATGGCCGAGCAGCGTGCGGTAGGGCTCGCCCATCTCGGTGCGGCGCTTCTCGCGCTCGGCATCGTCGGCCTCGGCGACGTTGATGGTGATCAGGCCGTTGGCATGGCCGGTCAGCACCGGCGTCACCGTGCCGTCGGCGGCGACGGTGTCGGTCAGGAAGTCGAAGGCGAGACCTTCCTCCGGGTTGTCGATCCGGCTCTGCAGGGGCAGCTTCAGGTTGGTCAGGGTGTAGAACAGGTGATGCTTCGCCAACTCCAGCTTGCGCCAGCGCGTGAGGTTGGCGGTGTCGGACAGGTCGGGTATGGTGCGATTGTGCCGGCAGGCGGCGCAGTGGGTGTCGGCGGAGTCGGCCGGCAGCATCCAGTTGCAGGCGTCGAGATCCGCATTCGCACAGAACTTGTAGAGCGGTTCGCTGGTGGCGAGCGCGCTCCACACCCCGTCATGGTCGGTGGGGTCGAGCGCCGACAGCGTCCCCACATCCGGCAGATAGCCGAGCCGGTGCCCGCAGCGCTCGCACAGCGTGTTCTCGAAATAGAGCGGCTGGTGGCAGTTCTGGCATTCGAAGAGTTTCATGGCGGGGGATCCGGTGCGTTCCGATGACGCCCTCTCCCGTCCCGGGAGAGGGAGGGGACCCACGAAGTGGGGAGGGTGAGGGGTGATCCGGACATGGATTCCTGATCCTTGGAACACCCCTCACCCTTCCCAAGCTCCGCTTGGGCCCCTTCCCTCTCCCGGGACGGGAGAGGGAGTGTGGCGTCGGGTTAAGTCGGTTTCTTTGCGGGAGCTTCACCCTTCACCGGCGCGGTCTCCGCTGCCGCTTCGGCCTCCACTGTCTCCTCCACCTTCACCTCGACCGGTTCCTCGGGCTTCTCCTCGTCCGTGCTCTCCTCGCCGAAGGACAGCGTCGGGCTCTCGGCGACGCTGCGGAGCGCGCGGGCGGCGCGGCGCAGCGCGAAGGAGGTCTTGCCTTCCGGTTCCAGGGCCAGCAGCAGCAGCGACCGGCCGGTGACGATGTAGCCCTCGCCGGTGTTGACGCGCGGCACCTCGTCGGGGTCGGGCAGGTTGGTGTCGAGCAGACAGCGCCAGACGCTGCCGCCGGTCACCTCCGGCAGGGTGAACTCCACCACGTCATGGTGGGCGTTGATGACCAGCAGCAGGGTGGCGTCCATCGCCGGGCGCTTGATGCCGCTGGCCTGCCCGCGGCCGTCGAGCAGCATGCCCAGGCAACGGGCATTGCCGTCGTGCCAATGACTCTCGTCCATCTCGTCGCCGGCCGGGGTCAGCCAGGTGACGTCCTTCACGTCGAACTCGGCATTGTATTCACCGGAGAGGAAGCGGCCGCGGCGCAGCATGGGGAAGGACTGGCGAACCGCGACGACGCGGCGGACGAACTCGATCAGAGCCTGCCCGTCCTCGTCGATGCCGTCCCACTTCAGCCACGCCGTCTCGTTGTCCTGGCAATAGGCGTTGTTGTTGCCGTGCTGGGTGTTGCCGAACTCGTCGCCGGCCAGCAGCATCGGCGAGCCCTGAGACAGCAGCAGCGTCGCCAGCATGTTGCGCTTCTGCCGTTCACGGAGCGCCTTGATCTCTGGATCGTCGGTCGGACCCTCCACCCCATGGTTCCAGGACAGATTGTGGGAGTGGCCGTCGTTGTTGCCCTCGCCGTTCGCCTCGTTGTGCTTGTCGTTGTAGGAAACGAGGTCGTTCAGCGTGTAGCCGTCATGGGCGGTGATGAAGTTCACGCTGGCCCAGGGCTTGCGCCCGCGCTTGTCGAACAGGTCGGCAGAGCCGCAGAGCCGCGGCGCCACCTCCGGCAGCTTGCCCTCGTCGCCCTTCCAGAAGGCGCGGACGGTGTCGCGATAGCGGTCGTTCCACTCCGCCCAGCCCGGCGGGAAGTTGCCGACCTGATAGCCGCCGGGGCCGCAGTCCCACGGCTCGGCGATCAGCTTGACGCTGTTGAGGATCGGGTCCTGCAGGCAGCTGTCGAGGAAGCCGCCGCCCTCGTCGAAGCCGTAGGGTTCGCGCCCGAGGATGGTGGCGAGGTCGAAGCGGAAGCCGTCGACATGCATCTCCGTCGCCCAATAGCGCAGGCTGTCGGTGACCATCTGCAGCACGCGCGGGTGGCTGAGATTGACGGTATTCCCGGTCCCCGTCTCGTTGATGTAGTAGCGCTGCTGGTCCGGGATCAGCCGGTAGTAGGAGGCGTTGTCGATGCCCTTGAAGGACAGGGTCGGCCCGCGCTCGTTGCCCTCGGCGGTGTGGTTGTAGACGACGTCGAGGATCACCTCCAGCCCGGCATTGTGGAGATGGGCGACCATCTCCTTGAATTCCTTGATGGCGTTGCCCGACGCGGCATAGCGCGGCTCCGGCGAGAAGAAGCCGATGGAGTTGTAGCCCCAATAATTCGCCAGACCCTTGTCGACCAGATGCTGGTCCTGGACGAAGGCATGGACCGGCAGAAGCTCCACCGAGGTGACGCCGAGCGACTTGATGTAGTCGACCACCTCCTTCACCGCCATGCCGCCATAGGTGCCGCGCAGGCTGTCGGGCACCGCCGGGTGCAGCTTGGTGAAGCCCTTCACATGGGTTTCGTAGAAGATGGTGCGGTCCCAGGCAGTGCCGGGCTTGTGGTCGCGGCCCCAGGTGAAGGCCGGGTCGATCACCTTGCATTTCGGCATGAAGGGCGCGCTGTCGCGCTCGTCATAGGTCAGGTCGTCGCCCGATTCCATCACATAGCCGAAATGGGCCGGGTTCCAGCGGATCTCGCCGACCAGCTCCTTGGCATAGGGGTCGAGCAGAAGCTTGTTCGGGTTGAAGCGGTGGCCATTCTCCGGCTCGTAGGGGCCGTACACGCGGTAGCCGTAGAGCAGGCCGGGACGGGCGTCCGGCAGGTAGCCGTGCCAGATCTCGTTGGTGAATTCGGGAAGCTCGATGCGCTCAAGCTCCTCCTCGCCGCTTTCATCGAACAGACACAGTTCGACCTTCGTCGCGTTGGCGGAAAACAGCGCGAAGTTGACGCCGAGCCCGTCCCAGGTCGCACCCAACGGAAAGGGCAATCCTTCACCGAGCCGTGTCGCTTGTTTCAGGATATTCGCCATGATCGCCCGTTTCTCCGCCTGTATCGAAAGTCACACCCGTCCCCTGAACAGTGAGGAGAGCGGGCGGAGCCTTCAACCCGGCCGATGGGCGCTTGTTCCTTCCCCCCGTCAGTCATCTCTTTGGGATAGGGCGGGCTCCGTGCCGGCCGGCAGGTCGCGGCGCAACAAGTCTGCCAGTTGACGCAGGTCACGGTCGCGCGGGTCGCTGGCGCGCCAGACCAGACCGATAACGCGGCCGGGCGGATGCGGACCGTCGAAGGCACGGTATTCCACCAGCCCGCCGACCGTGGCGGCGCGGCCATCCTCCCCCTTGGCCGCCCCTTTGACCGCCAGGACCGGCATCAGCGTGCAGCCGGCCCCCGCCGCCACCATGTGGCGCAGCGTCTCCAGTCCGGTGGCATGGACGCCGCCGCCCCGCGCGCTGAGACCGCAGGCGGCCAGTGCCTGATCGCGCAGGCAGTGCCCCTCCTCCAGCAGCAGAAGCTCCGCCGGGTCGAGGTCGTTCAGCGACAGGCCGGGTATGGCGCAGAGGCGGTGGCCGGCGGGATGGGCGAGCAGGAAGGGTTCGAAGAACAGCGGTTCGGCCGCCAGCCCGTCGCCCTCCACCGGCAGGGCCAGCAGCACGGCGTCGAGCCGGCCGTCGCGCAATTCCTCCAGCAGGCTGTCGGTGCGGCCTTCCGACAGGATCAGGGTCAGGTCGGGCCAGGTCGTGCGCAGCGCCGGCAGGATGTGGGGAAACAGGTAGGGGCCCAGCGTGTGGATCGCCGCCAGCCGCAGCCGGCCGGTCAGTGCCCCGTCCGACCCGTCGGCCAGCGTCAGAAGCCGCCGCGCCTCCTCCAGCACCACGCGGGCTTGCGCCACGATGGCCTCGCCGCGCGGGGTCAGCAGGACCTTGCGGCTGGTGCGTTCGAACAGCGACAGGCCAAGGGCTTCTTCCAGCTTGCGAATCTGGGCGCTCAGCGATGGCTGGCTGACGGCGCAGCGTTCGGCGGCGCGGCCGAAATGGCGCAGCTCGGCGACGGCGACGACATATTCCAGGTCACGCAGGGACAGGCCGGAGAGATTCATAGGTGGAGCCTATTGGTGCATTTCCTTCTATGTCTTGGATATATCGTTCAAGACGCCGGATAACCAGGGGCGAGACAATGATAGCGCACAGACAATGACGCCGCTTCAGGCGACACCGCCCCAACGAGGATGACCCGGATGAGCACCCTGACCACCAGCTTCGGCCAGCCCGTTCCCGACAACCAGAATTCGCTGAGCGCCGGGCCGCGCGGTCCGCTGCTGCTGCAGGATTTCCACCTGATCGAGAAGCTGGCCCACTTCAACCGCGAACGCATTCCGGAGCGCGTCGTGCATGCCAAGGGCGCCGGCGCCTACGGCACCTTCCGCGTCACCCGCGACGTGACGCAATGGACCAAGGCAGCCTTCCTGTCGACGGTCGGCAAGGAGACCGGCGTCTTCCTGCGCTTCTCCACCGTCGGCGGCGAAAAGGGCTCCGCCGATGCCGAGCGCGACCCGCGCGGCTTCGCGGTGAAGTTCTATACGGAGGAAGGCAACTACGATCTGGTCGGCAACAACACACCGGTCTTCTTCCTGCGCGATCCGCTGAAGTTCCCCGACTTCATCCACACCCAGAAGCGCAACCCGGCCACCAACCTGAAGGACCCCACCGCCGTGTGGGACTTCTTCTCGCTGTCACCGGAGACGATGCACCAGCTGACCATCCTGTTCAGCGACCGCGGCACCCCGCGCAGCCATCGCCACATGGACGGCTTCAGCAGCCACACCTTCTCGTGGATCAACGCGGCGAACGAACGCTTCTGGGTCAAGTACCATTTCAAGACCCGCCAGGGCATCGAGAACTTCACCGCCGAGCAGGCGACCGCGATGGCCGGCATCGACCCCGACCACGCCACCCGCGACCTGTACGCCTCGATCGAGGACGGCGACTTCCCGGCCTGGACCGTCTCGGTGCAGATCATGCCGGAGGCCGAGGCCGACGCCTACCGCATCAACCCGTTCGACCTGACCAAGGTCTGGCCGCACGCCGATTACCCGCTGATCGAGATCGGCGAGCTGGTGCTGAACCGCAATCCGGAGAATTTCTTCGCCGAGACCGAACAGGCCGCCTTCAGCCCGGCCAGCGTGGTGCCCGGCATCTCCTTCAGCCCGGACAAGATGCTGCAGGGCCGGCTGTTCGCCTATGCCGACGCCCACCGCTACCGGCTGGGCGGCAACTACGCGCAGATCCCCGTGAACAAGCCGCAGGGCTGCCCGGTCCACAACTACCAGCGCGACGGCGTCATGCGGGTGGACGGCAACGGCGGCGGCCGGCCGAACTACGAGCCGAACAGCTTCGGCGGCCCGGTCCAGACCGGGGTTGCCAGCGAGCCGCCGCTGCGCATCAGCGGCGACGCCGCCGCCTACGACCACCGCGAAGGCAACGACGACTACGCCCAGGCCGGCGCGCTGTTCCGCCTGATCGGTGCCGAGGCTCAGGACCGCCTGATGGACAACATCGCCGGCAGCCTGGGCAAGGCCCCGCTGTTCATCCAGCAGCGCCAGCTGAAGCACTTCCTGGCCGCCGACCCCGCTTATGGCGAGGGCGTCGCCAAACGGCTGGGGCTGACCGTGGCGCAGGCCGCGGAGTGAGGTGAGTTTTCCGGTCCTTCCGCTGGAAAGCGGAGGGGCCGGCTTCGAGATGCCGCGCCCATCCCCGTGGGTGTCGGCATGACCGCCGGCATCCAGCCGCGCATTTCCCCGACTGACTTGCGGCCCTCTTCCCGGCAACGGGGGGAGGGTCGTTTTTATTTCGCGATCTGCCGCAAGACTTTGGTTGACCGGCCGAACAATTCTTTGAGAGCATCCGCACAGCCGAAGGTCGAAAGGAGTGCGGGAAATGCCAGTTAACAACGCGCCGAACGGAATGGTGGCGGAATCGAATTGCGCCGTCTGTGCCCTGGCCGGCCTGATGGACGAGAACTATGGAACCATCATGCAGGAACTGAACACGATTGTCGGCGGCAACGTCAACGCTCCGTTCAGTGGCGAGTTCGTTTCGCAAATCTTCGTCCGATATCAGGAAAAAAGAAACGGAACGAAGATCGACTCTGCCCGCTACATTCAGGGACAGGTCGAAGGGATTGTGAGCTATCTCCGCTCACACGGTTGCCAGAACATCGTCGTGAACGGCTCGCAAGACAACCCATTGATGATCCCCGCCGCAGAGCATTTCATGAATGGATATCCGGATGGGGCCTACTTCCTTGTTCTTGTGGGAAAATACAACAGCGACTTCAAACAGATTATTGGTGCGCATTGGATCGCAGCTGTGCGCGACAATGGACAGCTAACCTATTTCGACTATCAGACCGATGTTCCTCTTGGCGCTGCGCAATTCAAAAGGACACATAATTTCCCGACGGGGTTTACCGGCGTCCACACGTCGAACCAGCCTTTGAGGCCGTTCTTCAAACCGGCCAAGGCTTCCGACCGCATGATCGTCGTAGCGTTTCGCGATTGAAGCCGACGGAGTGGGGTGCCTGCGCCCACCCGAATGGTGTGGTCTCCGCATGGGGGCAGACAAATCCTGTCGAGCCGTCCTAAAGTCCGCCTTCAGCGCGACAGCTTCGATGACGGAATGGGACGGGACCGCGACACCGATAAATCCAGCAGCGAACGATCCACCAGCGCGCTGACCGGCAAGGGGCTGGATACCCTGCTGGCGGCGGCGGAGACGCTGCCGCATGCGCCGGAGGATGCGTGGCGACTCGACCTGCTGCGGGTGGCGCTGCGCATCGCCCGCTCCACCGAGGATCTGGCCGACCTGGAACGCGCCAACCTCGCCTTCAGGGCGCTGCCGCACCGGCTGCGCAACCCGCTGGTCGACCGCGCCGCCATGCTGGCCCGGCGCGAGGCGGAACGCGCCCAGATGGCCGAGGAGCCGGAGGAGGAGCCGAAAGCCGGCGGCCTGCTGGGCGGGCTGAGAGGCGGCTTGTTCGGGCGTGGCGGCAGCCGGCCAAGCCGCAAGACCGCCAAGGAACGGCTGATGCGCGAACTCACCACCCGCCGCGACCCCGACGACGATCGCGAGAGCTGATCGCCCTTTAAACCCAGGCAAGGGAAATCCCGGCATAGGCCACGCCGGACGGCAGATACCCGGACGGCCGCTTGTCCGTCCGAAGGATTGGAAGCCCCCTCCCCTCCCGCGCTCTCCGGCCGCGTCGAAGGTCACAGCTGGGACGGTTTACGGCGGGCCGGGAATGTGCAAAGGTCTCTACCTCCAAATCGGGCTTATCCTAAAGTTGAACTGAACGATGACCGGGGGTTCCGTGCGTCGCCTGAAGCCGTTGCTGACCTGCGCCGCCTTGACCGCCCTGCTGAGCGCCTGCGCCAGCGGCGGGGGCACACATCGCGTCGCCTCGCCGGAGGAAATCGACGCGCATGTCGCGGAAGCCTCCAAGCGCTTCGACATGCCGGAGCTGTGGATCCGCGAGGTCATCCGCCAGGAAAGCGGCGGGCGCACGACCGTCAACGGCAAGCCCATTGTCAGCAAGGCTGGCGCCATGGGGCTGATGCAGGTGATGCCGGCGACCTATGACGAAATGCGGCGCAAGCACAATCTGGGTTCGGACCCCTTCGATCCGCATGACAACATCATCGCCGGCACCGCGTATCTGCGCGAGATGTACAACCTGTTCGGCGCGCCGGGCTTCCTCGGCGCCTACAACTGCGGTCCCGGCTGTTACGGCGACTATCTGGCGGGCAAGCGCGGCCTGCCGGGCGAGACGCGCCGCTACATCGCGTCGGTCGGGCCGCGGCTGAACCGCACCCCGGCGCCCAACGGCGCCGACATCGTGCTGGTCAGCGCGCCGTCCTCCGATTCGCCGCCGGATTACGGTTCGCCCTATGCCCGGCCGTCCTCCTCCTATTCGGCCCCGGTCAATCCGGCGCCGTCCTACACCCCTCCCGCCAGCAGCCGCCCGGCGGCGAGTCGGCCGCCGATCGCCGTGGCCGCCCTGCCGGCTCCTGCACCGACGCCGGCACCGGCGGTGCGGGTGGTGGCGCCCGATACCTCGACTCCGGATGCGCCGGCGCCGCGTCCGGTGGCGACGATGAGCGGGGCGGCGACCGCCGGCGGCGGGGTGTGGACGGTGCAGCTCGGCGCCTTCCGCTCGCCCGACGACAGCCAGCGCGTGATCGACCGCGCCCGCAATTCCATGCCGGTGCTGTCGCGTTCGCAACGGGTCGTCCAGGCGGTGGATACCCAGACCGGTCCGCTCTATCGCGCCCGCCTGTCCGGCCTGTCGCAGCAGGATGCCGCCAGCGCCTGCAGCGGACTGGTCAACATCGGCATGGCCTGTTTCGTGGTGGCACCGGGGGCCTGAACAGGCTCCGCCGCAAGCTTCGCCGATGGATGACGTCCTTCGGTTGGTTTGCCGCCGGGCCGGCGGCGGCGCTATGCTGACGGCTGGTCGGCAATGCGGAGCGGCGGAACATGCGGCAGGTGAGGGGTTTGGACGAGACGGTCCGGCACTTCCTGGACCGCAGCCTCAGCGTCAATGTTGCGACCAGTGACCGCGACGGGCGCCCGCTGGTGGCCAGAGCCGTGGCGGCGCGGGTGTCGCCGGGCGGCGAACGGTTGACCGTGCTGATCGACGGGCGCGCCAACGCCGCGCTGGTCGCCGCCGTCGCCGAGACCGGGCGGCTGGCCGTGGTCTTCACCGAACCCAGCACCCACCGGTCCATTCAGATCAAGGACGACGCTGCCACCATGGCGGCGCCGACGGTGGAAGAGGCGGCGCTGCCCGGTCCCTACATCGACGGTTTCATCGCAGAGCTGGCCGGGATGGGATTCACGGAAGCCTTCGTCCGGGCGGTGATGGAGTTCGATCCGAGCGATCTGGTGGCGCTGCATCTGGCCCCCGCCGCGGTCTTCGACCAGACGCCGGGACCAAAGGCCGGCGAGCGGATTCTGGCATGAACAGCCCCCTGCCCCAGAATGCTCTTACCCTGGACGCCATCCGGACCTGCCTGGAGGGCGTGATCCCCGGCACCATCGCCACGGCGGACGCCGAGGGAACGCCGAACGTGTCGCAGCTGTCGCAGGTCCATTACGTCGATCCAGGCCACATCGCCCTGTCCTATCAGTTCTTCAACAAGACGCGGGCCAACATCCTGGCCAATCCGGACGCCCAACTGGAGGTGATCGACCCGTCCACCGGGGCGCAGTATCGGCTGCGGCTGGCCTATCTGCGCACCGAGACGGACGGGCCGCTGTTCGAGAGCATGAAGGCGAAGCTGTCGGGCATCGCCTCCCATGTCGGGATGGCGGAAGTGTTCCGCTTGCGCGGCGCCGACCTGTTCCGGGTGGTAGCGATCGAGGCGGTCGCCGGCGGCCGTCCCCTGCCCGCCCCGGTCCGGCCGCGCAGCCTGCTGTCGGCGGTCCGGCGCGCCTGCGAGGGGTTGCGCGGCGCCGCAGACCTGTCCGACCTGCTCGACCGCGCCATCGCCGCCTTGCGCGATCTGTTCGGGGTGGAGCATGCGCTGATCCTGCTGCCCGACGCCGCCAGCGGCCGGCTGTTCACCGTCGCGGCGCTGGGCTATGAGGCCTCAAGCCGCGGCAGCGGCATCGGGTGGGAGGTGGCGCCCGGCGACGGGGTGATCGGCATGGCGGCGCGCGAACGGGTGCCGATCCGCATCACCCACATGACCACCGACGTCACCTACAGCATGGCGATGCGGGAGGGGACGGCAGCGGGCATCGCGCGCGAGATCCCCTTCCCCGGTCTGGACCGGCCGCACAGCCAGCTGGCGGTGCCGATCCTGGCGCATCCGGGGACCTGCGGAGATTTGGCCGGCGTGCTGTTCGTGGAAAGCGCGCAGGAGATGCGCTTCACCTATGACGACGAGGATGCGCTGGCGACGCTCGCCGCACAGCTGGGCACGCTGATGCGCGGCCTGCCGCCAGCCCATGGCGCGGAGGCCGAAGAGGTGCCGGCCCCGGCCGACGCGCCACCTGCCATCGGCACCCCGATCACCGTGCGCCATTACGCCAGCGACGACAGCGTCTTCCTCGACCATGACTACCTGATCAAGGGGGTGGCCGGCGCCATCCTGTGGAAGCTGGTGCGCGACCACACCACGCTGGGCCGCACCGACTTCACCAACCGCGAACTGCGGCTGGCGCCCGACATCCCGCTGCCCGACCTCGCCGAGAACCTGGAAGCGCGGCTGATCCTGCTGCAACGCCGGCTGGCCGACCGCCGCGGCCCCCTGCGCATCGAGAAGACCGGCCGGGGCCGTTTCCGCCTGCTGGTGGAAAAGCCCCTGCGGCTGGAGGAGATGAGTTGAGAGGGCGGAGAGAGGCGGATTACCCCTCGCTGACGCGGCGGCAGCGGCGCTTCATCAGGGCCAGCGCCTCTTCCGCCCGGTCACCGGTCAGGTCGAAGCTGCGCTCGTCCAGCAGCACGCCGTCGGAGTTGTAGGCGCGCACCTGCAGGCCCTCCGGCGTCTGCTCCGCCGTCACGTCGAGGATGCCGTCGCCGGTCTCGTTGCCGGCGATGTCGAGGAAGTCGTTGATCTCGTCGAAGCTGGCCACGGTGTCGTCCGGCCAGACGCCCTCGGCGGTGAAGTCCAGCAGGTCGTTCAGCCCGCCGACCGGCTCGCAGCGCTTCACCCGCGGGTCGGCGGTGGCGACCGCCTCGGCGAAGGCGGCCATCGACTGGCGGATGCGCTCCTGCTCGATGGGGTCGATCTCCATCTCCTCGCCCTCGCCGGAGAATCCGAGGTTCAGCGGGTCGGGCATCGCCTCGCCCTCCCGCTCCTCATCCTCCTCGATCACCAGACCGACGACGCCGACGAGGCGGGTGCCGATATCGTCGGGGGCGGCGACCAGATCCTGCTCGCGCATGAAGGTTTCCGCCGCCTCGGGCGAGTCGATCAGGCGGCGCAGCAGGGTGCGGCGGTCGGCGGCCTCCAGGTAGGACAGCGGTTCCGGATCGAGCCACAGCGGCAGCAGCCGCATGTCGGTCGCCTTTTCCAGCAGACCGGCCGAATCGAGCGCGCGTTCGATGGCATCGACCGACGGCGGCTCGTCCAGCCTGCCCTCGACCTCCAGCGCCACCCAGAACAAGGTTGACAGGGTCGGGTCCCCATGCTCGTCGGTGCTCTGCGCCGTCTCGGAGAAGGCCTCGACCTCGTCCATGAAGTCGTAGCCTTCCTCCTCGCGCAGCTTGCCCAAGGCGGCTTCGATCACGCCCTGGCGGTTGCCGTCCAGCACCTCGTCCAGCAGGGCGCCGAAACGTTCGTCGTTGTTGCGCCACAGCCGGACCAGCCGGTCGGCCGGCGTCCCGCTGAACTGGCCGCCCTTGCCGTTGACTCCGTCCTTCTTCGCCATGATGCGCCCATCCCCTTTTTGAATTCGCTCGTCCGGTTGGCGTGACCATAGGAGCGCCGCGCCGTCCTGTCGACCGCGATATGGTGACGCTTTACCCGACGGATGGTGGTGCCCCGCGCCACCCGCCGCAGCGACGATTGGCCCCTTCCACCCGGACGGGAAAGGGGTAGGATCCAACCACTCTCCATTCGGGTGATCCGCCATGGCCGAACGTCCGGTTTTTCCCAAAGACTTCCTGTGGGGCGCTTCGACCTCCGCCTATCAGATCGAGGGCGGGGCCGAGGCCGATGGGCGGGCGCCCAGCATCTGGGACAGCTTCTGCAAGCTGAAGGGCCGGGTCGACAATGGCGAGAGCGGCGACGTCGCCTGCGACCATTACCACCTGATGCCGCAGGATGTGGACCTGATGGCGGATCTGGGCTTGCAGGCCTACCGCTTCTCCGTCTCCTGGCCGCGGGTGCTGCCACGCGGGCGGGGGGCGCCGAACGAAAAGGGGCTGGATTTCTACGACCGGCTGATCGACCGGCTGCTGGAGAAGGGGATCGAGCCCTGGCTCTGCCTCTATCACTGGGACCTGCCGCAGGCCTTGCAGGATCTGGGCGGCTGGGGCACGCGGGACGGCGTGGGCTGGTTCGAGGACTATGCGGCGCTGTGCGCGCGGCGCTATGGCGACCGGGTGAAGCGCTGGGCCACCTTCAACGAGTTCTCGGTCTTCACCCTGTTCGGTTGGGCCTTCGGCTGGGGCGCGCCCAGCATCGCCGACCGCGCCGCCCACCTGAAGACGATCCACCACGTCAACCTCGCCCATGGCGCCGGGGTGGATGTGCTGCGGGCGCTGGTGCCGGGGGCTTCCATCGGCGCGGTGCACAGCGTCCAGCCGATGCGGCCGGAGACCGACAAGCCGGAGGACGTCGAGGCGGCGGCCCTGTTCGACGAGCATTGGAACCGCGCCTTCCCCGACGCGCAATTGCTGGCTCACTATCCGCGCCGCATCGCCGAGGCCATCGAACCGTATGTGCAGCCCGGCGACATGGCGCGCATCGCCCGGCCGGTGGACTGGTTCGGGCTGAACCATTACGCGCCGGTCTACGGGCGCCGGGACGACAGCCTGATCTGGGGCTTCGGCTTCGGCTCGCCGCCGCCGGGGATGAAGCGGACGGCCATCGACTGGCCCTATGACCCCGGCTGTTTCCGCGAGACGCTTGTCGACCTGACCCGGCGTTACCGGTTGCCGATCTACGTCACCGAGAACGGCTACGGCACCAAGGCGGCGGAGACGCCCGACGCTGATGGCAAGGTGGTCGATGCGGAGCGGTTGGCCTACCTCCAGGCCTACATCGCCGCGATGGCGGAGGCGAAGGGGCTGGGCGCCGACGTGCGCGGCTATTTCGTCTGGTCGCTGCTGGACAATTTCGAATGGGGCGGCGGGTACGGCACCCGCTTCGGCATCGTCCGGGTCGATTTCGAAACCCAGGCGCGGATCCCGAAGGAGTCCGCGCGCTGGTATTCGGAGCTGATCCGGGGTGCGTGAGGGCAATCAGCGACGGATCCCCTCTCCCCCCCGGGAGAGGGAGAAGTCACGTCACCCGCTTTACTTCAGGAACGGCAGGTTCAGCCCCTGCTCCTTGGCGCACTCGATGGCGATGTCATAGCCGGCATCGGCGTGGCGCATCACGCCGGTGGCCGGGTCGTTCCACAGCACGCGCTCGATCCGCTTGGCCGCCGCGTCGCTGCCGTCGCAGACGATGACCATGCCCGAATGCTGCGAGAAGCCCATGCCGACGCCGCCGCCATGGTGCAGGCTGACCCAGGTCGCTCCGCTGGCAGTGTTCAGCAGCGCGTTCAGCAGCGGCCAATCCGACACGGCGTCGGTGCCGTCCTTCATCGCCTCGGTCTCGCGGTTCGGGCTGGCGACCGAGCCGCTGTCGAGATGATCGCGGCCGATGACGATGGGGGCCTTCAACTCGCCCGACTTCACCATCTCGTTGAAGGCGAGGCCGAGGCGATGGCGCTGCCCCAGCCCGACCCAGCAGATGCGGGCCGGCAGGCCCTGGAACTGGATGCGCTTGGACGCCATGTCGAGCCAGTTGTGCAGGTGCGGATCGTCGGGGATCAGCTCCTTCACCTTGGCGTCGGTCTTGCGGATGTCCTCAGGATCGCCGGACAGCGCGGCCCAGCGGAACGGGCCGATGCCGCGGCAGAACAGCGGGCGGATATAGGCGGGGACGAAGCCGGGGAAGTCGAAAGCGTTCTCCAGCCCCTCCTCCTTCGCCATCTGCCGGATGTTGTTGCCGTAATCGACGGTCGGGATGCCCATGGCGTGGAAGGCCAGCATCGCCTCCACCTGCACCCGCATCGACTTGCGGGCGGCGGCGGCAACGGCGGCGGGCTGGCTTTCGCGGGCGCTCTCCCACTCCTCCAGCGTCCAGCCCTGCGGCAGATAGCCGTTCACCGGGTCATGGGCGGAGGTCTGGTCGGTGACGATGTGCGGCCGGGCCTTGATGTCGGTGCCGGCGCGGCGCGCCAGTTCGGGGAAGACGTCGGCTGCGTTGCCGAGCAGGCCGACCGAGATCGCCTCGCCCTTGGCACAGGCCTCGTTGATCCAGGCCAGCGCCTCGTCGAGGTCGGCGGTGTGGCGGTCGAGATAGCCGGTGCGGATGCGCATCTCGATGCTGCTGGGACGGCATTCCACCGCCAGCATGCAGGCGCCGGCCATGGTCGCGGCCAGCGGCTGCGCCCCGCCCATGCCGCCGAGGCCGCCGGTCAGGATCCACTTGCCCTTCAGGTCGCCGTTGTAGTGCTGCCGCCCGGCCTCGACGAAGGTCTCGTAGGTGCCCTGCACGATTCCCTGGCTGCCGATATAGATCCAGCTGCCGGCGGTCATCTGGCCGTACATCGCCAGACCCTTGCGGTCCAGCTCGTTGAAATGCTCCCAGGTCGCCCAGCGCGGCACGAGGTTGGAGTTGGCGATCAGCACGCGCGGCGCGTCGGCATGGGTGCGGAAGACGCCGACCGGCTTGCCCGACTGGACCAGCAGCGTCTCGTCGTCGTTCAGCGTCTTCAGCGCCGAGACGATGCGGTCGAAGCTTTCCCAATCGCGGGCGGCGCGGCCGATGCCGCCATAGACGACCAACTCCTGCGGCCGTTCGGCGACGTCGGGGTCGAGGTTGTTCATCAGCATGCGCATCGGCGCCTCGGCGAGCCAGCTCTTGCAGCTCAGTTCGGGGCCGTGCGGGGCACGGATGACGCGCTGGTTGTCGAGGCGGGATGACATGGGTGGGTGGCTCCTGGTGGGAGGGGGATGCGTGTTGTGCTGACTCTTGCCCCCACCCCGACCCTCCCCCGCTGGGCGGGGGAGGGAGCAAGTGCTGATTATGGGAGGGGGGCGGCAGTCCCCTCCCCCGCCCAGCGGGGGAGGGTTAGGGTGGGGGTCTAACTCCTCAAGGCGGCGGCAACTGAAACCTAGCCCCCAGCCGATAACGGCTCCCTGGATGGACGAGCATCGCCACCGTCACCACCCGTCCCTGGACCCACGTCCGGCGGGTCACGCGCAGGCAGGGTTCGCTGACGGGAATGTCGAGCAGCCGGGCGATCTCCGGCGTCGGCGACACCGCTTCGATGACATGCTCGACCTGCGGCGAGGCTTCCAGCCGGATCAGATATTCGCCCGGCGTCTGGCGGGTGAAGTCCTGGTCCAGATAGTCGGGCGCCACCGCCGGATTGACCCAGCGTTCCTCAAGTTGCACCGGCACGTCGCTCTCGCAGTGGACGACGACGGAATGGAACAGCTTCGCGCCCACCGGCAGATTGAAGCGCCGCGCCAACCCCGCATCGGCGGTAACCGCGAGCAATTGCTCCACCCGGCAGGAATGAACGTTGCCCCGCTCGGCGATCTCGTCGGCGATGCTGCGCAGTTCCACCACGTCGGTACTGGGCGGCCGTTCGGCGACGAAGGTGCCCAGCCCTTGCACGCGGGTCAGCAGACCTTCGTCGGTCAGGTCGCGCAGCGCGCGGTGGACCGTCATGCGACTGACCGAGAATTCCTCCAGCAGCTTGTGCTCCGACGGAATCTGGAAGCCTTCCGGCCAATCGCCGGAGCTGATGCGGCGGCGGATTGCCTCCTTGATCTGGGCGTAACGCGGCTGGGCGGTGGAGATGACGTCGCTCATGCGGCCTCCATGCGGGGGCTGCGGACCACGCCGCCATTCACCACCGCAATGCAGGGGTTGAGGCCGATGGCGTAGGCCAGTTCCGCCGGATGCTCGATGCGCCAGACCGCCAGATCGGCGCGCTTGCCCGGAGCGATCACGCCGCGGTCGCTCAGCCCCAGCGCCTTGGCAGCATGGCGGGTGATGCCGGCCAACGCTTCCGCCGGGGTCAGGCGGAAGAAGGTGCAGCCCATCGACAGCATCAGCAGAAGCGAGGTGACCGGAGAGGTACCGGGGTTGTTGTCGGTGGACAGCGCCATCGGCACGCCATGGCGGCGCAGCAACTCGATCGGCGGCAGCTTGGTCTCGCGCAGGGCATAGAAGGCTCCGGGCAGCAGCACCGCCACCGTGCCTGCCTGCGCCATGGCGGCGACTCCGTCCTCGTCCAGATGCTCGATATGGTCGGCGGACAGCCCGCCGAACTCCGCCACCAGCCGGGCGCCGCCGAGATTGCTCAGCTGTTCGGCATGCAGCTTCACCGGCAGGCCGAGCCGCTTCGCCGTCTCGAACACCCGGCGGGTCTGGGCGACGGAGAAACCGATGCCCTCGCAGAAGGCGTCCACCGCATCGGCCAGCCCAGCTTCGGCGATGGCCGGCAGCGTCTCGGCACAGATGCGGTCGATGTAGCCGTCCGGGTTGCCCTTGAACTCCGGCGGCAGGGCGTGGGCGCCGAGATAGGTGGTGCGCACCTCCACTGGGCGGACCTGGGCCAGGCGGCGGGCGACGCAGAGCATCCGCGTCTCGGTTTCGGTGTCGAGGCCATAGCCGGACTTTACCTCCACCGTCGTCACGCCCTCCGCCAGCAGGCTGTCCAGCCGCGGCAGGGTGGCGGCCAGAAGCTGGTCCTCCGTCGCGGCACGGGTGGCGGTGACGGTGGACAGGATGCCGCCGCCCGCCCGCGCGATCTCCTCATAGGTGGCGCCGTTCAGCCGCATCTCGAACTCGCGGGCGCGGTTGCCGCCATAGACGAGGTGGGTGTGGCAGTCGATCAGGCCGGGGGTCATCCAGCCGCCATTGCCCGAATGGACTTCGGTCGCCAGCGCGTCCGGTGCGTCGGTGAGATCGGTGCGGCGGCCGACGAAGGCGATACGGCCATCCTTGATGCCAACCGCGGCGTCGGCGATGGCGCCGTAGCCGTCACTGCCGTCCATGGTGGCAACGGACAGATCAATCCACAGGGAATCCCACGGCGCGCTGGTCGGCATCGGTTCGGCTCCTTCCTACAAGTTTGCACAGCAACCCTCTTGGCATCAGGTTGCCTATACTTGTATAGTGTTGTCTATAATAGCGAGGGCGCCCCCATGAGCAACCTGTTTTTTGCCTCGGCGCTGCTGCCGGACGGCTGGGCGGAGGATGTGCTGGTCACGACGGACCAGCATGGCCTGATCGTCTCGGCAATGCCTGGCGCCGCCTGCCCGGCCGATGCGGAGCGCTTCGCCGGGGCGGCGGTCGCCGGCATCGCCAACCTGCATTCCCACGCCCACCAACGCGCCATCGCCGGGATGGGCGAATCCTCCGGCGAGGGCTCCGACAGCTTCTGGAGCTGGCGTGAGGTGATGTACCGCGCGCTCGACCGCATGGATCCGGAGGATTTCGAGGCGGTCGCCGCCCAGCTCTATGTGGAGACGCTGAAGGCCGGCTTCACCGCCATCGCCGAGTTCCATTATCTGCACCACGACCGCGACGGCAGCGCCTACGCTGACCCGGCGGAAATGAGCCACCGCGCCATCGCCGCCGCGCGGACCGCCGGGCTGCCGATTACGCTGCTGCCGGTGCTCTACAACGCGTCCGGCTTCGGCGGCACGCCGCCGACAGCCGGACAACGCCGCTTCATCCATGACGGGGCAGGATTCGACCGGCTGACCACGGCCCTCCGCAGCACCTATGGCGAATCCTCCGACGTGAAACTCGGCATCGCCCCGCATTCGCTGCGCGCCGTGCCGGACGGGTTGCTGACCGAGACCGTCGCCGCCAACCCGCAAGGCCCGATCCACATCCACATCGCCGAGCAGCGCCGGGAGGTCGAGGACTGCGTCGCCTTCCGCAGCCGCCGCCCGGTGGAGCATCTGCTCGACACCCAGCCGGTCGATGGCCGCTGGTGCCTGATCCACGCCACCCACATGACCGCAGCGGAGGTGGCGGGCGTCGCCGCCAGCGGTGCGGTCGCCGGGCTTTGCCTGACCACCGAGGCCAATCTCGGCGACGGCTTCTTCGCCGCCGACTCCTACATGGCACAGGGCGGCCGCTGGGGCATCGGCTCCGACAGCCATATCTCCGTCAGCCCGGTGGAAGAGCTGCGCTGGCTGGAATACGGCGCGCGGCTGACCAGCGAACGGCGCACCGTGCTGGCCGGCGGCCCCCGCCGCTCCACCGCCCGCCGGCTGGTGGAGGACGCCCAGGCCGGCGGCGCGCAGGCCACCGGCTTCGAGGCCGGGCGCATCGCCGCCGGGCTGCGCGCCGATATCGTCGTGCTCGACACCGACCACCCGCTGCTGGCGGCGCGTAAGGGCGACGCGCTGCTGGATGGCTGGATTTTCGCCGGCAACGCTCCCCTGGTGCGGGACGTGGTGATCGCCGGACGCGCAATCGTCCGCGACCGCCGCCACCCGCGCGAGGAGGAGATCGCCGACCGCTTCAAAAAGACACTTGGGAGACTTCTGGGATGAGCGAGACCATCACCCTGGTTCCGGGCGCGCTGTCGCTCGACACGCTGCGCAGCATCTACCGCGGCCGTCCGCCCCTGACGCTCGACCCGGCGGCCTATCCGCGGATGGAGCGCTCACGCGCGCTGATCGACAGGATCGCCGGCGGCGACGAGGCGGTCTATGGCGTCAACACCGGCTTCGGCAAGCTGGCCCACACCCACATCGCCGCGGCGGATCTGGAAACGCTCCAGCGCAACCTGATCCTGTCGCATGCCACCGGCGTCGGCGCTCCGCTGGCCGACGGCGTGGTGCGGCTGATCCTGGTCATCAAGGCGGTCAGCCTCGCCGTCGGCGCCTCGGGCGTGCGGCCGGCGCTCGTCGATGCGCTGCTGAAGCTGTATGAGGCCGACGTGCTGCCGGTGGTGCCGGGCAAGGGCTCCGTCGGCGCCTCGGGCGATCTGGCGCCGCTGGCCCATCTGTGCGGCGTGCTGCTCGGCATCGGCCATGTCCGGGTGAAGGGCGAGACGCTGCCGGCGGAAGAGGGTCTGCGCATCGCCGGGCTGCCGGTGTTCGACCTGAAGGCCAAGGAAGGGCTGGCGCTGATCAACGGCACCCAGGTGTCGACCGGTCTGGCGCTCGCCGGCCTGTTCGAGATCGAGCGCACCTTCAAGGCGGCGCTGGTCGCCGGTGCTTTGTCGGTCGAGGCGGTCAAGGGCAGCCACCGTCCGTTCGACGCCCGGATCAGCGCGCTGCGCGGCCAGCCCGGCCAGATCGCCGTCGCCGCCGCCTTCCGCGAGGTGCTGGCCGGCAGCGAGTTGAACGCCAGCCATCAGGGACCCGACTGCCACCGGGTGCAGGATCCCTACAGCCTGCGCTGCCAGCCGCAGGTGATGGGCGCGGTGCTGGACCAGATGCGGCAGGCGGCACGGACGCTGGTGATCGAGGCGAACGGCGTCACCGACAACCCGCTGGTGCTGGTCGACACCGACGAGGTGCTGTCCGGCGGTAACTTCCATGCGGAGCCGGTGGCGATGGCCGCCGACCAGCTCGCCATCGCCGCGTCGGAGATCGGCGCGCTCGCCGAACGCCGCATCGCCATGCTGATCGACACCACCATCAGCGGCCTGCCGCCCTTCCTGGTCGCCGAACCGGGCCTGAATTCCGGCTTCATGATCGCCCATGTCACCGCCGCCGCCCTGGCGTCGGAGAACAAGTCGCTCGCCCACCCCGCCAGCGTCGACAGCCTGCCGACCTCTGCCAACCAGGAGGACCATGTCAGCATGGCGACCTTCGCGGCGCGGCGGCTGGGCGACATCGCCGGCAACGTGGCCGACATCGTCGGCATAGAGCTATTGGCCGCGATTCAGGGGCTGGAGTTCCATCGTCCGCTGAAGACCGCCGACCGGCTGGAGCAGGCCATCGCCACCATCCGCGCCGAGGTGCCGCGCTACGAGGTCGACCGCTACTTCGCCCCGGATCTGGCCGCCATCGGTACCCTGGTGCGCGACGGGTCGCTTGACCATCTGATGCCGGTGGAACTGGAGACCGCATGATGACGGATACGATCTACGATCTGGTGCAAGGCGACGGGCCGCTGGTCATCAGCATGCCCCATTGCGGCACCGAGCTGTCCCCCGGTCTGGCCGGGCGGCTGACGGAGGAGGCGCTGACCCTGCGCGACACCGACTGGCACATTCCGCGCCTGTACGGCTTCGCCGGCGGCATGGGTGCCACGCTGCTCAGCGCCCGCTATTCCCGCTATGTCGTCGATCTCAACCGGGCCTCGACCGGCGAGAGCCTCTATCCCGGACAGGCGACCACCGGCCTGTGCCCGGATGTGCTGTTCGACGGCACGCCGCTCTACCGCGACGGCCAGACCCCCGACGAGGCCGAGGTGGCGCAGCGGGTCGAAGGCTATTGGCGGCCCTACCACGATGCGCTGGCGGCGGAACTGGAGCGGGTGAAGGCGCGGCATGGCTTCGCCCTGCTCTATGACGCCCACTCCATCCGCAGCCATGTGCCGCGCCTGTTCGACGGGCGGCTGCCCGACCTGAATCTGGGAACGGCGCGCGGCACCAGCGTCGATCCGCAGTTGGCCGCCCGCGTCGTCGCGGCGATGGAAAGTGCTTCGGCGGCGGAGGGGCTGACCTGCGTCACCAATGGGCGGTTCGTCGGCGGCCACATCACCCGCGCCTACGGTCAGCCGGCCAACGGCGTCCACGCCATCCAGATGGAACTGGCGCAGGACCGTTACATGGACGAGGAGGCACCGCCCTTCGCCTACCGCCCCGACCGGGCTGAAAAGCTGCAGCGGGTGCTGACGGCGGTGTTGGAAGCCTTCGCCGGCTGGCGGCCGGCGCGGGGCTGATCCGAACCGGAAGCAAGGCGGGCGCGGAACTCCCCCCGCCCGCCCTGCGTTCCTCTGCGGCGCCCCTTGTTGCGGCGCAGGATGCAGAGGACCGACGTTGAGCGACATCATCGAACAGAGCGGGGAACAGAGCGGCATCGAGAATCCGGGCGGCGGCATCGGTTACGGCGGAAACCCGGTTCCCGCCATCCTTCAGCCCACCCTGACCGCCGTCGATGCGCTGGACGCCCAGGTCCACGACATCGTCACCTGCGATCCCGGCCCGGTCAGCCATGCGCTGGCGACCGCGGGCCATTACGCCATAAAGCGGCATGTGCTGATCCCCGGCTTCGCCATCGCCGGCATCGTCGGGCTGCTGACCGGTCAGCCGGATCTCCGCCGCGCCGGCAGCATCGGCGTGGCCGGTCTGGTGGTGACGGCGACCGCCAGCCGCTCGATCAAGCGCTATGTGAAGCGTCGGCGCCCGGATGAATGCGCGCCGCGCCGCAAACCGGGATGGCGCATCAGCGCGCGGTCGCTGCCGTCCGGACATGCGGCGAGCGCCTTTGCCGCGGCGACGGCACTCGCCACCGTCAGCCGGTCGCCGGCGCAAAGCCTGATGATCTATGGAACGGCGGCGGCACTCGCCGGCGGGCGGGTGGTGCGGCACCGGCATTGGGCGTCCGACGTGCTGGCCGGCGCCCTGCTGGGAACGGCGGTGACGCTGCTGGCGCGCCGCCTTCTGACGCGCTGAGCCGCTATTTCTTCGGCAGCGGCAAGGCGGCCTGTTGCGGTTTGGCCGGATCGGCGAGCCGCTTGGCGCGCTTGTTGCGGACCTCCGCCGCCTCCCCCGCCTTCAAGGGCACGAAGCCGTCGGGACGCATGGCGTTGCCGACGATCTGCTTGAGCAGGTCGATGTTGGTGGTCTGCACCCGGCGGCCGCGGCGGACCTGATCGAGGAATTTCTGCGACGGGGTCAGCACATAGTCGATGGCATCGATGCGCTTGCCGACCTTGGTGTATTCCTTGTCGGCGACGTCGAGGATCCCCTCCTCCACCAGCGCGTCGACGGCGGAGGTCACCACCCGCAGCGTGTCGCGGCGGCGCGACCACTCGTTCATGCCGCTGTTCTTGATGATCTCGTCGGCGCTGATCGAGATCGGCTTCGCCTCATCGTCGGCGGTGTCGTATTCGATCGACAGTCGGTTGTAGAGCCAGCGCGACACCGGCGACTTCAGCTTCATCAGCCAGGCGTAGGAGACCGGCTTGAACTCCAGGTCGCGGATCGCGGCGGAGACCAGCGGGTTGAATTCCAGATAGGTCTCTTCGACCCCGCCATCCTCGTCGACCAGATCCGGGCGCGAGCGGATCGCCAGCACCGGGAAGGCGGTCGATTCCAGCAGGTTCTGTCCGCGGCTCTTCTTCCCCGGCTCGGCGCTGCCGCCGGTGGAGATGATGATGCGCGAGCGGGCAAGGATGGTCAGGGATTCGCGGATGTCCTGGATCGACAGGGTGTGGTTGACCGCCCGCAACTCGCGCTGAATCTCGTAGAGGCTGAAGCGCATCTGCACCTTGTCGCGGTTCTCGCCGGTCAGCGACAAGCGCGAGCGGTCCATGGCGAGGCGGCGGACGACCTGCTCCACCACCTGTTCGCGCTCCGACGGGAAGATCTCGACTTCGACCAGATCCGGGCCGGTGCCGGGAGCGCGGTCATCCTTCTTCGCGGTGCTGAGCCGGTCGATACGGGCGGGCTGGACGGTCAGACGATAGTTGCGACCGCGGAAGGCGAACTCGCGCCGCACCGACTTGATGAAGTTGTCCTTGGTGACCAGCTCGCCCTTGTCCTTGGCGGCCTTTTCCTTGTCGTTGTCGCGGGAAACGAAGACGAAGCGCGGCGCCAGATCGTAGAGCGCGATCAGGTGTGATTGCGAACGGTCTTCCAGCTCGAACAGGATCAGTTGCGCGGCGCTGGTCGGGGCCATCTTGGTCATGAACGTCTCCGAAGGTCGGGAGTAACCATGGCGCGCCGGACCCGCCGGTGCAACAGAACGCGGAGAAATTACCGCATCCGGGATGGAGCGACAGCCCGCGCATATGGCGCCGCACCCCGCGATGATGGAGCAACGGCCCGCGGTTATGGAGTGACAGCCCGCGATTGGGCCGCGAGGGCGGTCCTGCCAGGGTGCGTGACCGCGACTCCTTGAAGAATCGGGGAGAACCGGCACCGGTGGACCGGCAGGCGGGCTGAGCGGAACCGCGGGCTGCCACTCCATGGCGGGCGGGAACGGAAGCGAGAGGGGGCCGGATTGCTCCCGAATGCCGCTATCCGCGGTCAATCGCGGGCAAAGGCTCCAAGAATGTCGGGAATCGCAGGTGGGCGGCGGGTGCCGAATCGCGGGCAAAGGCTCTAGGACCGCGGCCAAAAGCACTAGGATTCCGATTCGCAGCGGAACCGCGAGCCGATGCTCCATGGTCGCGGGCAGGGGCTTTACGGTCGCGGGCTGTCGCTCACCATGCGCGGGCTGCCGCTCCATGGGGTGGTCATGGAGTGCCTGCCCGCGATTCGACTCTGCCATCAACCGCTTCGAATCCTCTGGACCAATCGTGACAGCCAGACATGCGGCCGTCCATGCGTCCAAACTTGCGCGGATGGCGCGGAGGAGTATCGCCACAGATGACCGAGAACAGCACGAACCCCAACCGCTGGGGCCGGATCCCGGCCTGGTGGCTCGACCACCCCGACCTCGACGCCGACGGCCTCGCCGTGTTGGCGGCCCTCAGCACCTACGCCGACGAGGCGGGGGTCTGCTGGCCGTCGCAGGCGACGCTGGCGGACAAGCTGAAACGCAGCCGGCCGACCGTCAACCGGATCCTGGGCCGGCTGGAGGCGCTCGGGCTGGTCGGCATCGAACACCGCCGCTCGGCCAATGGCGGCAGGCTGAGCTGCCGCTATCGGTTGGCACTGATCGCCAGGAACGCGGCGGAAGAGAAGGCCGCTGATGGTGCAGGGGTGGACAGCCCCGCTGACTCAGCGGCGGACTCCCCCTGTTCAGCGGCGAGTCATGAACAGCCTGAAACAGAACAGATTCCAGATACGCTCCACCGGCGTGCGGACGAGGGGATGGCATCGGTGGCCGGGGCGGTTCCTCAGGACTGGACGCCGCCGACCGCAGACCGCGAGTGGGCTGCAAGTCGCTTTCCCGACCTCGACGTCGATGGACATGCCGAGCGGTTCGTCCAGCAATGCCGGGCCCATGGCTACCGCTACCGCGATCCGGCGGCGGCGTGGCGGTCCTGGCTGTTGCAGGACGCCGGGCGTATGGCGCCACAGCCCGCGGCAACGGTCCGCGGATCGGCCAACCGTGGTGCCCGCACCGCTTCCCGCACATCACCACCCGCTGCCGCCAATGCGGAACAGCGCCTGTCGGCCTGGGCCAGCGTTGCAGCGCGCCTGAACGCCGGACAATCGGCCACGCCCGCCAACCCCTGGGGGATCGCATGAGCAACCTGCACCCGTTCCCCGCCGCACCCGCTGCTCCGCCTAGCCTGCCGCTGCCCTTCGATCCGGCGATGCCCCCGGCCCTGCGGAGCCGGATGCTCTGCGAAGCATTGCCGGAGCCGCTGCAACGGCTGCTCGACCGCGGGCAGGTCGGGCGCCACAGCCGCTTTACCGAAGACGGCTTCGCCGACGTGGTGGAGGACTGGACGCCTCCCGACGGGGTGACGCCGCGTCATGCCGCGCTCGCCCGCCGGGCGCTTGCCGAGATCGACGAAACCATCCTGGCACCGGCGCCGGCCAATCACCTGCTGGGCCGCGTGCTGGCGCTGCTCAGCCATTTCCCGGCGAAGGCGACGACGCCGGAAGTGGAGCAATTGCTCGCGATGGATTGGGCGGACGATCTGGGGGAGTTCCCGGCCTGGGCCATCGATCAGGCGGCCCGCCGCTGGCGACGCACCCGCAAATGGCGGCCGAGCATCGCCGAGATCCGCGCGCTGTGCGAGGAGGCCTGTGCCGCCGAACGGGCTCTGGCCGAACGGTTGCGCGCCATCGCCCTGGCTGGGGAATGGGCCGGCGAGCGGACCGGGGAGTTGGGCGGCGGAGGCGGTGCCGTGCGTCCGGTGCTGGCGTCGGCGATGCGTCGTATGCGATGATGAGGGCGGTTTCTGTCTTAAATCGCGCTTCTGTGGCAGGGGCGACACCCTGTCCGGACGGAGCGAAGCTAAGACATGTCTTAGATTTGCGCCACGGCCCGGCTTTGATAAAAGGGGCCGACAGCCGATGGCGATAAGGGGCATGGGAATGAGCAACGACACGGGACACGTGCCGGTGAAGCGCTTGCTGGTCAATGGCCCGAAGGGCGGGATCGGCAAGACAACGCTCAGCCGCAACATCGCGGTGGCGGCGGCGCTCGATGGCTGCGCGGTGGCGACGCTGGACCTCGATCCGCAGCGCAGCCTGACCAAGTGGTTCGCCAAGCGTCCGGATGGCATGGCCTCCATCACCCATTTCGAGGCGGGCATGACGCCGGTCGACATCCGGGCGGCGCTGGACGGCATCGCGGGCTTCGATCTTCTGGTGATAGATACGCCGCCGTCGATCGAGGACCATCCGGAGGAATTCAAGCTGCTGGCGCTGTCGTCCGACCTGATCGTGGTCCCGACCGGGCAGAGCGACGACGACCTGGACTCCGTCCGGCCCTGGATGCGCTTCGTCCGCCGCTATGGCAAGAATGCCGCCTTCGTCATGAACCGCGTCAAGCCGCGCACCCGCGGCTTCACCGAGGCGCAGCGCAAGCTGTTGGGCGACGGCCGGATCTGCCCGGTCGAGGTGCCGGATTACGAGGACATCCAGTTCACCGCCGGCCGCGGTCTCGGCCTGCTGGAGCTGAAGGGGGGCAAGGGGGCCGAGCATGTCGCCGGCGTCTGGGCCTTCGTCCGCCACGAACTGGAGCTGGCGCAATGAGCGGGTTCAAGCAGGTTTCCAAGGCCCAGGCCCGTCGCCACATCGCGGTGGACGAGCGGATCGAACGCATGTCGGAGGCGACGGTCGACCTCGTCCGGCGCGAGGAGTTCGTCCAGGAGATCTCCACCCTCTGGCGGAGCGCGCAGGAGAAGTTCCTGCTGATCGGCCGCTATCTGGTCCAGGCGCGGGCGCGGCTGCCGCATGGCGAGTTCCAGGCGATGGTCGAGAACGAGCTGCCCTTCGGCTATCAGGTCGCCTATCAGCTGCGCATGGTGGCGGAGGCGGTGGACAGCGGGCGGCTGCCCGGACCGAAGCTGCCGCCGAGCTACGCCACCGTCTACCAGCTCGCCACCCTGACCAGCGAGCAGCTGCGGCTGGCCGACCAGCGCAACCTGATCCGGCCCGACGTCACCCGGCCGGAGATCGTCCGCTTCAAGCGCGACCTGCGGAACAAGGCCATCGACCATGTCAGCCGCCGCGAAGCGCTGGAGGCGGAGCGCGACCGGCTGCGCGAGCGGCTGGCGGTGCTGGAGGCGGAACTGGCGACGCTGACCGACGAGGACTGAGGACGGCCGGCGATGACGGTGCGGCGTGCGATGATCCGGGACGGGGATGGGTGAGGCATGCTGGACTTGAAATCGCTGGAAATCTTCATCTGGACGATGCGGCTCGGCGGGTTCCGTCGGGCGGCGGAGCGGTTGAACACCACCCAGCCGGCCGTCTCCGCCCGCATCGCCCAGCTTCAGGACGAATTGGGCGTGGTGCTGTTCGAGCGTGTCGGCCGGCGGGTGGCGCCGACACCGCAGGCGATGGTCCTGCTGACCTATGCCGAGAAGATGATGGCGCTGAGGTCGGAGCTGCTGACCGCGGTCGCGGACCGCAGCGCCATCCGCGGCGTCATCCGGCTGGGCGTGGCGGAGACAGTGGTCCACACCTGGCTCAGCCAGTTGATCGAGCGTCTGAACGCCCTCTACCCCGCCGTGTCGCTGGAGATCGAGGTGGAAACCTCCCCCAGCCTGCGCGATGCGCTCGCCCGTCATGAGCTGGACGTGGCGGTGATGCTGGCTTCCTACACCGACGTGCGGTTCAGGACGATCCCGGTCGGCAATTACCCGCTGGGCTGGGTGGCCAGTCCGGCGCTGTCGCTGCCGGCGGAGCCGGTGTCGCTGGCGGATCTGGCGGCTTGGCCGATCATCACCTTTTCCCGCACCACCCAGCCCTATGGCGTGATCCGCGAGATGTTCTCGTCCATCGGCCTGCCGGTGCGGATGTTCGGCAACAGCTCGCTCGCCAGCGTGGTGCGGATGGCGGTGGATGCCGTCGGCGTCAGCGTGATTCCCACCGTCATCGTCCAGCGCGAACTGGCGGAAGGCCGGCTGCGGCTGATCCGGTCGCAGGCACCGCTGCCCGGCATGACCTTCTGCGCCGCCCATTCCGCCACCGCGGAAAATCATATGGCGTCGGTCGTCGCCGATCTGGCGGCCGAGGTGGCCGCCAATTACGAGGCGACGACCGGCAACGAGGCGCCCCAGGCCGCAGAGTGATCGGCGCGCATTAGCAAGCGATTGATCGTCGCTGCTTATCAATCCAGATCAAAACATACGATTGGACGGACCCAAGACTGTTCGTGTCATCATCCTTGTCAGAGGCGCAACCGAACAGCCGGAAAGGCACGCGCCGAAAGCCACCAAGGCACTGAACAGAGGAGATTTCACGATGCGGTTCGCGGCAGCGATCACCGACCCTACCCGCACGCCCAAGGGCAAGCTCCCCACCCGCCGACAGACGATCAAGCGCATGCTCGCGGCGGCGGCCCTGCTGACCACGACCGCGCTGACCGGCATCGGCTTCGGCGCCTCTCCGGCCCAGGCGGAGGACGAGATCCGCATTGGCGTGATCTATCCGCTGACCGGTGCCGCCGCCTCCACCGGTGTGGAGCTGAAGGCCGCCGCCGAACTGGCCGCCGCCATCATCAACAAGGAAATCCCCGCCCCGCCGGGGCTGGTCGCCGGCATCGGCCTGCCGCATCTGAACGGCGCCAAGATCAAGCTGATCTTCGGCGACCATCAGGGCAACCCGCAGGTCGGCGCCACCGAGGCCGAGCGGCTGATCACCAGCGAGAAGGTGGTGGCGCTGACCGGCGCCTATTTTTCCAACGTCACCGCCACCGCCAGCCAGGTCGCCGAGCGCTATGGCGTGCCCTTCCTGAACGGCGAGTCCTCGTCGGCTTCACTGACCCAGCGCAAGTTCAAATGGTTCTTCCGCACCACGCCGCATGACGACCTGTTCGTCGGCAACTTCTTCACCTTCCTCGGCGACATGGAGAAGAAGACCGGTGACAAGCTGCGCACCGTCGCGCTGTTCAACGAGAACACGCTGTGGGGCAACGAGACGACCAAGCTGCAGGTCAAGCTGGCGGAGGAGCAGAAGTTCACCATCGCCGAGAAGATCCTCTATCCGGCGAAGACGACGCAGATGACGTCGGAGGTGCAGCGGATCAAGGCCGCCGCCCCGGCGGTCATCATGCAGTCCAGCTATCTCGGCGATGCCATCCTGTCGATGAAGACCTACAAGGAGCTGGGCTTCTCGCCGAAGATGCTGCTGGCCAACGACGCCGGCTTCAACGACAGCGAGTTCCTGAAGACCATGGGCAAGGATGGCGAGTTCGTCATCAGCCGCGAGGTCTGGGCGCTCGATCAGGCCGAACGCAACCCGCTGATCAAACAGGTCAACGACCTGATGCATCAGCGCTCCGGCGTGAATTTCAACGGCAACTCGGCGCGCGCCTTCACCGGCATCGCGGTGCTGGCCGATGCGCTCGACCGGGCCGGCTCGACCAAGCCCGACGCGATTCGCGAGGCGCTTCAGAAGACCGACATCCCGGCCAGCGGCCTGATCATGCCGTGGAAGGGCGTCAAGTTCGACGCCAACGGCCAGAACGAGCTGGGCCAGGGCATCATCGTCCAGGTGCAGGGCGGCCAGTATGTGACGGTGTGGCCGTTCGACGTGGCGACCAAGCCGGTCGTCTACCCGATGCCGGCCTGGGACGGCCGCTGAGGCGGTCCTTTTCTTCATTGGGAGCTTTGATTGGGACGCCTCTGATCCCCTCTCTCCCCGGGGGAGAGGGTTAGGGTGAGGGGGATGCGTGGCGGGACCTCTGGGATAGCCACGCCGTGCGTCCCCCTTACCCCGGCCCTCTCCCGGGGGGGAGAGGGGGGTATCCCGCCCGTCATCGCTCCTCCGGCCCACCCTGACCGCAAAAGGGGCGCGGCAATGACCGCAGACATTCTCATCCAAGTGCTCGTCTCGGGCCTGCTGATCGGGCTGATCTATGCCCTGGTTGCGGTGGGCCTGACGTTGATTTTCGGCGTGATGGACATCGTCAATTTTGCCCATGGCGAATTCCTGATGCTGGGCATGTACGCCAGTTTCTGGGCCTTCGCCCTCTTCGCCATCGACCCCATCGTGGCGCTTCCCCTGACCGCGCTGCTGCTGTTCGCGGTGGGCGTCATCGTCTACCAGACGGTGATCCGCCGCATCCTGAAGGCGCCGATGCTGTCGCAGATCTTCGCGACCTTCGGCCTGATGATCCTGCTGCGCGGTCTGGCGCAGTTCTTCTGGAAGCCGGACCACCGGCTGATCCCGCACAGCCTGGTCAGCGGCAACATCGCCCTCGGCCCCGTCCAGTTCGGCCTGCCGCAGTTCGTCGCGGCGCTGGGAGCGGTCGGCGTCACCGGCGCCCTGTGGATGTTCCTGCACCGCACCCGGCTCGGCACCGCGCTGGAGGCGACCGCCATCGATCGTGAGGCGGCGACCCTGATGGGCATCGACGGGCAGAAGATGTTCGCCCTCGCCTGGGGCATCGGCGCCGCCTGCGCCGGTCTGGCCGGCGGGCTGATCGCCACCTTCTTCCCGATCTTCCCGGAGGTGGGGTCGAACTTCATCCTAATCGCCTTCGTGGTGGTCGTGCTGGGCGGCTTCGGCAGCGTCACCGGCGCCTTTCTGGCCGGCATCATCGTCGGACTGATCGAGGTGCTGGGCGGCTTCCTGATCGGCCCCGAATACAAGACCGCCATCGTGCTGTCGCTGCTGCTGATCGTGCTGCTGGTGCGTCCGCGCGGCCTGCTGGGGAAAGCCTGATGACGACCGGAACCACTCTCTCACGCAAGGCGCCCATCTCGCCCAAAGCAATGGGCACCGGCGCCCTGCTGGCGCTTGCCGCCGTGCTGCCGCTGGCGATCACCGAACCGTCGCAGCAGAATTTCCTGATCCTGATCCTGATGGGTGCCCAGATGGGCGTCGCCTGGAACATCGTCGGCGGCTATGCCGGTCAGGTCTCGCTGGGCCATGCGGTGTTCTACGGCATCGGTGCCTACACCTCGACCATGCTGCTTCTGACGCTGGGGATCAGCCCCTGGATCGGAGCGGTGGCCGGCGGGCTGGTGGCGGCGCTGTTCGCGCTCGCCATGGGCTGGCCCTGCTTCCGGCTGAAGGGGCATTATTTCGCCATGGCGACCATCGCGGTGGCGGAGATCATGCAAATCCTGGTCACCAACAGCGATTTCCTGGAGGGTGCCGTCGGCCTCTACCTGCCGATGGACCGCAGCGGCTGGACCTGGCTGATCTTCCTGTCCAAGCTGCCCTACTACTACGTCATCCTCGGCCTGCTGGTGCTGACGGTGCTGGTCTCCTGGGCGATCGAGCGCAGCCACATCGGCTATTATTTCCGCGCCATCAAGGACGAGCCGGAGGCGGCCCGTGCGCTGGGCGTCAGCCTGACCCGCTACAAGCTGATCGCGCTGTCGGTGTCGGCGTTCCTGACCGCGATGGGCGGTAGCTTCTACGCCCAGAAGGAGATGTTCATCGATCCGGGCTCGGTCCTGGCGACGACGATCTCGATCAAGATCGCGCTGATCGCCATCCTGGGCGGGGTGGGCCGGCTGATGGGTCCGGTGCTGGGCGCCGTCATCCTCATCACCATCGAGGAATACAGCCGCACCCTGTTCGGCAGCACCGGGTCCGGCACCGACATGATCATCTACGCCGCCATGATCATCCTGGTCGCCGTGTTCAGCCCGTCCGGCGTGCTGGGCCTGCTGGGCGATCTGCGTCGCCACCTGCCGGGCGCCAAGCCCGCTGCCAAGTCCGAGGGCGTGAAGGCCGAGAAGATGGAGGTCCGCCCGTGAACACCGCTCCCCTGCTTGCCGTGGACGGCCTGGGCAAGGCCTTCGACGGACTGATCGCCAACCGCGACATCAGCTTCATCGTCCATCATGGCGAGATCATCGGGCTGATCGGCCCGAACGGCGCCGGCAAGACCACGCTGTTCAACTGCCTCGCCGGCTTCCACACCCCCACCACCGGGCGCATCGCCTTCGAAGGGCACGACATCACCGGCTCGACGCCGGAGGCCGCGGCGGCATTGGGCATCGCCCGCACCTTCCAGATCGTCCGCGTCTTCCAGTCGATGACCGCGCTGGAGAACGTCATGGTCGGCGCCATGCTGCGCAACAAGCGGGTGGCCGAAGCCCGCGACCGGGCGGAGGAAGAACTGGCCTTCGTCGGCCTGTCGCACCGGGCTGACACCCCGGCGTCCGACCTGACGGTGTCGGAACAGAAGCGGTTGGAGGTCGCCCGCGCGCTCGCCACCGAACCGAAGCTGATCCTGCTGGACGAGGTGATGGCCGGCCTGAACCCGACCGAGGTGCGCGAGGCGTCGCAACTGGTCCACCGCATCCACCAGCGCGGCATCGCCAGCATCATCGTCGAACATGTGATGGAGGGCATCATGCCCATCGCCCACCGGATGCTTGTGCTGGATTATGGTGCCAAGATCGCCGACGGCACCCCGGCCGAGATCGCCGAGAACCCGGCGGTGATCGCCGCCTATCTGGGGGAGTGAGACTATGCTCCAACCGACGCTGTCCGAACCCGTCCGCCCGGTTGCCGTCGCGCCGGTGGGCGAGGCGATGCTGCAGGTCCGCAACATCCAGTCCAGCTACCGCCGGGTTCCGGCCATCCGCGACATCAGCCTGACCCTGAACCGGGGCGAGATCGTCGCGCTCGTCGGCGGCAACGGCAACGGCAAGTCCACCACGCTGCGCGCCGTCGCCGGGCTGAACGCTCTCGATGGCGGGTCGGTCCTGCTGAAGGGCCAGGACATCTCCGCCGTGCCGGCCCATGAGCGGGTGAAGCGTGGGCTGGTGCTGGTGCCGGAAGGCCGCCGGCTGTTCCCCCGCCTGACGGTGGAACAGAACCTGATGCTGGGCGGCTTCACCACCAGCGATGCGGCCAAGCGCGAGCAAACGCTCCAATTCGCCTACGACACCTTCACGGTGCTGGGCGAGCGGCGGAAGCAGCAGGCCGGCACCCTGTCCGGCGGCGAACAGCAGATGCTGGCGATGTGCCGCGGGCTGATGAGCCAGCCGGATCTGCTGATGCTGGACGAGCCGTCCTGGGGCGTCGCGCCCAAGCTGGTGACCCGCATCTTCGAGACCATCCAACTGATCCGCCGGCGCGGCATCACGGTGCTTCTGGTCGAACAGAACGTCCACCGCGCGCTGGAGATCGCCGACCGCGGCTACGTCATCCAGACCGGCCGCGTCGTGATGGAAGGCAGCGGCCAGGACCTGCTGGGCAACGACGAGGTGCGGCAGGCGTATCTGGGCATGTGAGGGGAGTCGGCTTCGATTGCCCCCTCCCCAACCCTCCCCCGCTTCGCGGGAGAGGGTGCCTTCTGCAAAGCGGCGGCAGTCCCCTCCACCGCTGAAAGCGGGGGAGGGTTAGGGAGGGGGCGCCGCACCTCCCACCGCACGCACCATTCCACTCAACCCCGGACCATCCCCATGACCAGACCCTTCCTCACCGCTGCCGCCGAGCGCCTGCGCATCCGCAGCGGCGCCAACAGCGGCCAGACCGCCGGGCTCGCTCCCGGCCATGTCCAGGCCAACCTCGCCATCCTGCCGGCTGACTGGGCCGGCGATTTCCTGCGCTTCTGCCAGGCGAACCCGCGTCCCTGCCCGCTGCTGGCGGTGTCGGAGGTCGGCGACCCGCGCCTCCCGTCTCTCGGCCACGACATCGACATCCGCACCGACGTGCCGCGCTACCGCGTCTATCGCGACGGCGTGCTGATGGACGGGCCGACCGACATCACCGACCTGTGGCAGGATGATTTCGTCGCCTTCCTGATCGGCTGCTCCTTCTCGTTCGAGGAAGCACTGCTGGCCGACGGGCTGCCGGTGCGGCACATCGCGATGAACCGCAATGTGCCGATGTACGAGACCAACATCGCCTGCACGCCCGCCGGCCGTTTCCGCGGCACCATGGTGGTGTCGATGCGGCCGATGGTGCCGAAGGACGCCATCCGCGCCATCCAGATCACCTCGCGCTTCCCGTCGGTGCATGGTGCGCCGGTGCATTTCGGCGACCCGGCCGCCATCGGCATCCGCGACATCGCCGATCCCGAACATGGCGAGGCGGTTCCCATCGAGCCCGGCGAGGTTCCGGTCTTCTGGGCCTGCGGGGTGACGCCACAGGTCGCGATCCGCAACGCGCGTCCGCCGATCGCCATCACCCACAGCCCTGGCGCCATGCTGATCACCGACCTGCTGAACACGCACCTGTCGGTGCTCTGACCGCTCCGTCTCCCTTTCAAATCCCAGCAACACCGGCCGCCGCGCGGGCACTCCGCCTCGGGCGGCAACAGTGGAGGCTTGCCCGATGCCGCGTCCGTTCTCCGCCCGCCTGCTGTCCTCGTCCATTCTCGCCGCCGGCCTGCTGGCCGTCGCGGCACCGGCATCGGCCGACCAGCTGCGCATGGTGGCGCTCAGCTTTCCGCCGCTGATCTATGACGACGGCGGCATGCCGGCCGGCATCGCCTTTGACATCGTGACGGAGGCGATGAAATCCTCGGGCCATAGCGTGACGGTCGAGATCATGCCGTGGGCGCGTGCGCTCGACACCGTGCGCGAGGGCGGGGCGGATGCCATCTTCACCGCCTATAAGACGCCGGAGCGCGAGCAGTTCCTGAACTACTCCACCCAGGTGCTGGTGCCGCAGGTGGTGTCGCTGTTTGTGGCGAAGGACAGCCCGGTCAGCTTCGACGGCGACCTGACCAAGCTGGCCGACCGCAAGTTCGGCGTGGTCAACCAGATCAGCTACGGCTCCATCGTCGACGACGCGATCAAGACCGGCGTGCTGCCGGCGGTGGAGAAGTCGAACGACAGCGACAGCAACGTGAAGAAGCTGGTCTCCGGCCGCTTCGACGTGATGCCCAGCAACCGCTATGTCGCGCAGTATTTCCTGAAGCAGGCCGGCGCGCTGGACAAGGTGAAGGAACTGACCCCCGCGGTGCAGGACATCCCCAGCTACATCGCCTTCACCAAGGCGCGCGACACCACAAAGCTGCGTGATGACTTCGACAAGGGCATCGCGGCGATGAGGGCCAGCGGCGCCTATCAGCAGATCCTGGACAAATACGCCCGCTGAGTGGCGGGCGCTTATCCCCCTTCGACCAGATTTCGAGAAGCCGCCATGAGCGTGACCACTTCGTTTCCGGCGCCCGTTCTGCGGCCGGCCGGGGACAGCGCCCTGATCGTCGAGTTGGGCGACGGCATCGCCCAGGACCTGAACGCCGCCGTCCACCGTCTGGACCGCCGCATCGCCGATGCCGGCCTTCCCGGCATCGTGGAGACGGTGCCGACTTACCGCTCGATCCTGGTGCAGTTCGACCCGGCAGTCATGGCGGCGGAGCCTTTGGGGCAAGCCCTGCTGGACCTTGCGGCGGAACTGACCCAGGCGGCGGCGGAACCGCAACTGCGGTGGATCGTGCCGGTCTGCTTCGGCGGCGCCCACGGTGAGGATCTGGACGACGTGGCGCGCCGGTCGGGGCTGAGCGCGGAGGAGGTGGTGCGGCTGCACTGCAGCGCCGACTACCGCGTCTATATGCTGGGCTTCTCCCCCGGCTTCGCCTATCTCGGCGGGCTGCCGGAGGTGCTGCACCAGCCCCGGCGCGAGAACCCGCGCATGGTCACCCCGGCGGGCAGCGTCATGCAGGGCGGGGCGCAGGCGGCGATCTCCCCCATCGCCATGCCCAGCGGCTGGCATCTGCTGGGCCGCACCCCGGCAAAGACCTTCGATCTCAAACGGGAGCCGCCCTTCCTGCTGGCGCCGGGCGACCGCATCCGCTTCACCGCGATCAGCGCCGCCGAGTTCGACCGGCTGGAGGGGCTGAGCGGTTACCTGCCCGACTGCGAGACGGTGACCGCTCCCGCCGCCCTGCTGCAGGGAGCCGCCGCATGACCAGCCATCTTCGTGTCCTGACCGCCGGTCCCAGCTCCACCCTGCAGGACCGCGGGCGGGTCGGGTATCAGCGCTATGGGGTCTCGGTCGCCGGCGCGGCCGATCCGCTGCTGCATGCCGTCGCCAATGCCCTGGTCGGCAACCGGCCGGGGGAGGGGGCGGTGGAGTTCACCCTGGCCGGCGACAGCATCGTGGTGGAAGGCGGGCCGGTGCGCATCGCCGTCGCCGCCGATGCCGAACTGACGGTCGATGGCGAGCCGGTTCCGGCCTGGACCAGCCTGCGCCTGACCGACGGACAGACCCTGCGCATCGGCGCCTTGCGCAGCGGCATGCGCGGCTATTGGGCGGTGGAGAGCGGTTTCGCGCTTCAGCCGGTGCTGGGCAGCGTCGCCACTCACATACGCAGCCGTATGGGCGGGCTGGACGGCAGTGCGCTGAAGGCCGGCGACCGGCTGCCGTTGGCGTTGGATCAGGCGGCGGACAGGGGAGAGCGCTGCTTTGACCCCTCTCTGCTGCCGGCTCGCGGCGGGCGGCTGCGCGTCATGCTGGGGCCGCAGCAGGATTACTTCACCCCGGCCGGGATCGAAGCCTTCCTGGAGGAGGACTACACCGTCAGCCACGAGGCCGACCGCATGGGCTGCCGGCTGGACGGCCCGGTGATCGAGCATGCCCGCGGCTTCAACATCACCTCCGACGGCATCCCGCTGGGCGCCGTGCAGGTGCCGGGGACCGGGCGGCCCATCGTGCTGCTGGCCGACCGCCAGACCACCGGCGGCTATCCCAAGATCGCCTGCGTCGTCGGGCCGGATGTCGCGGCGCTGGCGCAGATGCGGCCCGGCGAGCGGCTGCGCTTCACCCCGGTCGATGCGGCGGAGGCCGGGCGCATCCAGGCCCGCCATCGCGAGATGGTGGACGGCCTGCCGGCGCTCCTGCAATCGGCCGGCGGTTTCGCGCTGTACGACAGCGGCCGGCTGCTCGGCTTCAACCTGATCGGCGGTGCCGTCACCGGCTGGGACTGATCCGCTTCCCTTCCGTCACCCACAATGGAGGTCTCCCGATGCTGCAGCGTGTGGGCCGTACCCTTGCCATGCGTGTCGTCGTTCCCATCGCCCTGATGGTCACGGTCATCAGCGCGACCGGCATAGCCGCCGTCGTCACCGTCAACAGCGAGGATGCCCGCACCGCGTTGGAGGACCGGGCCGCCGTCACCGTCCGCGTCATCGCCGGCGGGCTGGCGGAGCCGCTGTGGAACGTCGATGCCGACTCCGCCGCGGCGCAGCTGGCGGCGCTGGCCAACGATCCCGATTATCTCGGCAGCCGGGTGCTCGACCCGAAGGGGCAGCTCTTCGCCAAAAGCGGCGACGTGTCGGACGGCGATCCGTCGGTGCTGGTCCGCCGCGCCGACATCCAGCGCAAGAGCGGCGCCCGCGTCGATACGCTTGGCACGGTGGA
Source organism: Azospirillum sp. CT11-132 (assembly GCF_047302835.1). Classification (NCBI taxonomy): domain Bacteria; kingdom Pseudomonadati; phylum Pseudomonadota; class Alphaproteobacteria; order Rhodospirillales; family Azospirillaceae; genus Azospirillum; species Azospirillum sp. CT11-132. The sequence goes on along the minus strand of NZ_JBGLZA010000002.1, from coordinate 680,022 downwards.
AATCCACCTGTCGCCGCGCCGGGCGGAGGTCCAGGCGCGGGAGCGGGCATGGCTGCTGGCCGGCGGTGGGCTGGCGGCGCTGGTGGCGCTGTGCGGTGTGCTGTTCCTGATGGTGCGCGGCGCCACCCGTCCCATCGTCCGCCTGACCGGGGTGATGACGCGGCTGGCCGACGGCGATGGGGCGGCCGACGTGCCGTCGCTCGACCGCCGCGACGAGATCGGCCGCATGGCCGCCGCCGTCCAGGTCTTCAAGGAGCAGGGCGCCGCCAAGCAGCGGCTGGAGGCCGAACAGGTCGCACTGCGCCGGCAGGCCGAGGCGGAGCGGCATGCCGCCATCGCTGCGGTGGCCGATGATTTCGAACGTCGCGTCGGCAGCGTGCTGGGCGAGGTGCTGCGCACCACCGACGGCATGGGCACCGCCACCCGCAGCCTTGCCGATGTGGCGGAGCAGAACGGCCAGGTCAGCCGGCAGGCCGCCGGCAACGCCGCGGCGGTGAACGCCTCGGTCGACGGCATGGCCGCCGCAGTGGACGAACTGGTGGCATCGATCCGCGAGATCTCGGTCCAGGCGCAGCATTCGCAGTCCATCGCCGACGAGGCGTCGCGCCGGGCCTCAAAGGCGACGGAGCAGGTGGCGGGGCTGGTCCAGGCCTCCGACCGGGTGTCGGCGGTGGTGACGCTGATCCACGCCATCGCCAAGCAGACCAACCTGCTGGCGCTGAACGCCACCATTGAGGCCGCCCGTGCCGGGGAGGCCGGCAAGGGCTTCGCCGTCGTCGCCGGCGAGGTGAAGGCGCTGGCGACCCAGACCGCCAAGGCGACCGAGGACATCGAGACGCAAATCCGCGCCATCCAGGGCTCCACCGGCTCTGCCGCCGACGAGATCGTCGAGATCGCCCGCGTGGTGGAGAGCCTCAGCCAGATCAGCGCCTCCATCGCCGCGGCGGTGGAGGAGCAGAATGCGGCGACGGCGGAAATCGGCCGTGGCGTTGCTGAGGCGGCGCAAGGGGTTCGCGCCCTGCTGGGCGACGTCAACGTCACCTCCGACGTGGCGGGGCAGACCGGCGCCGCGTCCAACCAGCTGGACGGTGCCGCCGGCATGCTGGCGGAGCAGATGGGGGCGATGCGCAGCGAGGTTGCCGGCTTCATCCATTCCCTGCGACAGTCGGAGGCGGCGTGAAAACGCCCTGTCGTCTTCCCTAAATGAATTGCGAGACTTGCCATGCCGAGCATCGATCTGAATTGCGACATGGGGGAAGGGTACGGCGCCTGGACCATGGGCGACGACCGGGCGATGCTGGACATCGTCACCTCCGCCAACATCGCCTGCGGCTTTCATGCCGGCGATCCCACCATCATGGCCGACACCGCCCGGCTGGCCGGGGAGAAGGGGGTGCGCATCGGCGCCCATCCCGGTTTCGAGGACCGCCCCGGCTTCGGCCGCCGGGTGATCCGCGGCATCACCACCACGGAGGTCGAACGGCTGGTGGCCTATCAGGTCGGCGCGCTCCAGGCCTGTGCCGCGCTGTCGGGCCAGCGGGTGACCCATGTGAAGCCGCACGGCGCGCTCTACAACATGGCGGCGGTGGAGCCGGATCTGGCCGGCGCCATCGCCCGCGCGGTCAAGGCGGTGGACTCCGCCCTGCTGTTCGTCGTCCCGCCGCTGAGCGCCATGGAGCGTGCCGGGCAGGATGTGGGTCTGCGCGTCGCGCGCGAGGCCTTCGCCGACCGCACCTATGAGGATGACGGCACGCTGACGCCACGGACTGTGGCCGGATCGGTGATCCACGACCCGGATCTGGCGGCGGCACGGGTGGTGCGGATGGTGCTGGACGGGGCGGTGGAAAGCCGCCACGGCACCCGCCTGCCGATCGTGGCGGACACCATCTGCGTCCATGGCGACACGCCGACCGCGGTCGCCATGGCGGCAACCGTCCGCCGCGCGTTGGAGGCGGCGGGCGTTGTGGTGCGGGCGGTGGCGTAAGGGCTGCCACTTGCTGAGTTAGCCCCCCACCTAGCCTCCCCCGCTCTCAGCGGACCTATGGTCCGCCTGCCGCGTCAGCACAAAGCGAAGCTATGTGCGAGAGTTGGGCGGGGGAGGGAACAAGCGCTTGTACGGGAGAGCAGCGGCAGTCCCTCCCCCGCCCAGCGGGGGAGGCTAGGTGGGGGTATCCGTAAGCCTGCAGTCTCCCTCATCCTCCCGCATTACACGAACCACCACCCACCTTTGCATCGCAGCATGCCAAGATTGGGTCACAGTTTTGTCAGAATTTTAGACGAACATCTCTCAAACCGGAAAGGATACACAGGGCCGTATCGACCAAACGAATAGTCGACCATCGGCCGAACAGCACAGGGCTTGCCAAATGAAACGAAGCATTTCCATGCCTATTCTGGCGGCAATGACGATTTTATCGGCAAGCGGTGCGTCTGCGGATATCCTATACCAAAAGGGTAGTTTTTCAGATCAGCGGCATTTCTTGGCCGTCGATGTTTCATGGGGAGAGCTGGAGATCGGGCAGGCCGATAGTGCCCGCAACCGGCTGGTGGGGGCGGCGGCCTTGCCGGCTTCCACCGGGGCCGGCAGCCGGACGGCGAAGCTGAGCTATTACACCCCGCCGCTGCGCGGTTTCGAACTGGGCGCCAGCTATACCCCGATGCCGCGCGGCGCCGGCGACATGCCCGACCCGCGCGAGGCCATGCATCTGGTTGAGGCGGCGGTGCGCAAGACCATCCTGATGGGCGGCATCAGCACCCGCTTTTCCGCCGGGACAAGCCGGGCGCGGGTGCGCGGCGACAGCCGCCGCCTGCCGCGCCAGTCCTGGATCGTCGGCACCCAGTTCGCGTGGCAAAGCGTGACGCTGGACGGCGACCTGCGCCAGCAGCAGGAGGCCGACGGCCTGTTGGTCCGCAGCCTGAACGCGGCGCTGGCCTATGGCCGCGGCGACATGACCCTGTCCTTGCGGGCGAGGCGGACGCTGCCGGAGAATGGCGCGGCCAGCGACCATTACCTTGCCGATCTGGCCTACCACATCACGCCGCGCTGGCAGGTGATGGCCGACACCAACATCGACAGCGGTGCCGGGTCCATGGGCACGGTGGTCAAGGTCGGCACCCGGCTGGTGTTCTAGCGGCACCGGAATCGGCGGGGAGATGGCGCCTCCCCCCGCCATTACGAGAGATGATCCGTTCAGTTCGCCGCGAAGCAATAGAGCAGTCCGGCGCCGCCGGTGCTCTTCAGCGCATCCTGGCTGCAGCCGCCGCGCGAGGCGTGCGACGAGTTCCAGGATTTCGCCGGCGGCTGCTCGTCCAGGCCCATGCGGTCATGGTGGCCGAGCATGGCGGCGCCCTCGGTGCCGCTCCTGGTCCAGTTGCCGCAGGTCATGTCCTGGCCGGCGGGGAAGGCGGTGCCGTCCGGCTGCGACCCGGTCAGGATGTCGTGCGTGTTGGGCTGGTCGCCGCGGCCGTTGATCGTTTCTCCCTTCTCGTTCAACGCCGTCTGCTTGGTCAGGGCGTTGGTCCCGTGCAGCTCTTCGACCGAGCGGGCGATCACGTCGCCCTTGGCGTTCTGCCAGGGGCCCTTGCCGATGCGGTCGCGCGCGTTGACCGCCGGCTGCCCATCGGCGGCCTGGGTGCTGAGATAGGCCCGCCATGTGTGGTTGCCGGCGCCCGCGGCCTGGGCCAGCTGCTGGCAATGCCGGTCGGCGCCGCTCAGCCCGCCGAGATCGGCTCCCTTGCCGGCGCCGACGCTGGTGACGAAGAACGTCATGGCGGACGGGCCGGCCTGCTGCGCCGCCGCAGCCCCCGGGATCGCCAACAGGAAGGCGGCCGCCGCAGCGATCCGGACGCTTGCACTGATCATGGGTTTCCTCCGTTGCTGTTTGTTTTGTGGCCAGGATGGACCTCGCTGGCAGAGCCAGTTGGATGAAGACGCTCAGACCCGGTGATTCATTCCCTTGGCTCCGCCGAACCCAGCGCGGCGGCCAGCCGGTCGGCCGCCTCGTCCACCTCCGCCGCCGTCGTGCCACGGCCAAGGCCGAACCGCAGGCTGGCATGGGCATCCATGACGGAGAGACCGAGCGCCAGCAGCACATGCGACGCCTCGCTCGCCCCGCTGTGGCAGGCGGAGCCGGTGGCGACGGCAAGCTCCGGCAGATCCAGCAGTCGGTCGGCGGCGTCGATGCCTGGAATGGTGACGTTCAGGCAACGGGCCAGTCCATCCGCCGCGCCATTGCGGCGGATGCCGGGCAGGCGACTCTGCAGCCGTTGCCACAGCCGGTCGCGCAATTCGCCGATGCGCCGGGCATCCTCCTCCCGCCGTTCACGGGCCAGCCGGCAGGCGACACCCAGCCCGACGCAGAGCGGCGTCGGCAAGGTTCCGCCCCGCAGGCCGCGCTGCTGCCCGCCGCCGGGCGAGGCCGGCACGGGCCGGAAAGGGCGGCGGACGATCAGGGCGCCGATTCCCATCGGTCCATAAAGCTTGTGCCCCGACAGGCTGAGGCCGTGGATCCCGAGCGCCGCCATGTCGAGGGCGCGCGTGCTCAGGGCCTGCACCGCGTCGCTGTGCATCGTCGCGCCATGGCGCGCCGCGACCGCCGCCAACTCGGCCAGCGGCTGGACCGTCCCGACCTCGTTGTTGGCGGCCATCACCGACACCAGCGCCGGTGTCGGCAAACCGGCCAGGGCGTCGTCCAAAGCGGCGGGATCGACCCGGCCGTCGGCGTCCACCGGCAGGATCGCCACCGCGTGGCCGCGCCGCCGCAGCTCCGGCAGGCAGCCAAGCACGCTGGCATGCTCCACCGCCGAGACGACGCAGCCGCCGCCCGCCGGGACGCCGCCCAGCAGCGCCAGCGTATTGGCTTCGGTGGCGCCGGAGGTGAAGACCACCTCGCCCGGCTGCGCGCCGACCAGGGCCGCGACCTCCGCCCGCGCCTGCGCGATGGCGTCGCCGGCGCGCCAGCCTGCCGGATGGGCGGCATGCGGGTTGCCGGCCGCTTGCGCCCGCATCCAGGGCAGCATCGCCTCCAGCACCTGCGGGTCGAGCGGCGTCGAGGCCAGATGGTCGAGATAGATCATGGCGCACAGTATCGCGCCATCGGCGGCGGAAGGGGAGGGGCGTTACTGCGCCGGCTGGTCCGGCCGCTCCGCAGACTGCGCGGCACTGCTGCCGCTGACGCGCCAGACGGCATTGCCGACATCGTCGGCGACCAGCAGCGCGCCCTTGCCGTCCAACGTGACGCCGACCGGGCGGCCCTGAGCCTTGCCGTCCTTGTCGAGGAAGCCGGCCAGCACGTCCACCGGTTCGCCCGACGGCTTGCCGTTCTGGAAGGGCACGAAGATCACCTTGTAGCCGCTGGCCGGCTCGCGGTTCCAGGAGCCGTGCTGGCCGATGAAGGCGCCCTGCTGCAGGTTCGGCGGCAACTCGCCCTGACGGGAGAAGGTGAAGCCGAGCGAGGCGGTGTGCGGACCCAACGCATAGTCCGGCGGGATCGCCTTGGCGACGAGGTCGGGGCGCTGCGGCTCCACCCGCTGGTCGACATGCTGGCCGTAATAGCTGTAGGGCCAGCCGTAGAAGGCGCCGTCCTTCACCGAGGTCATGTAGTCGGGAACGAGGTCGCTGCCGATCTCGTCACGCTCGTTGACGGCGGTCCACAGCTCGCCGGTCACCGGATTCCAGTCCATGCCGTTGGGGTTGCGCAGGCCGGACGCGAAGATGCGGTGCGCGCCGGTCTTCAGGTCGATCTCCCAGATGGCGGCGCGGCCCTGCTCCGCCTCCATCCCGTTCTCGCCGACATTGCTGTTGGAGCCGACGGTGGCGTAGAGCTTGCCGCCGTCGCGGCTGGCGATGATGTTCTTGGTCCAATGGTGGTTGATCGGCCCGGCCGGCAGGTCGACGACCTTCACCGGCTTGGCGGTGATCTTCGTGTCGCCCTCCTTGTAGGGGACCTTCACCACCGCGTCGGTGTTGGCGATGTAGAGGTCGTTGCCGACCAGCGCCATGCCGAATGGCGAATAGAGCCCCTGCAGGAAGGGTTCGCGGACATCGGCCTTGCCGTCGCCGTCGGTGTCGCGCAGCAGGGTGATGCGGTCGGCGCTGGGCGTCTTGGCGCCGGCCTTGCCCATCACCAGCCCCATGACCCAGCCCTTGATGCCCTTGCCGTCCTCCGGCTTCGGCGGGGCGTTGGTCTCCGCCACCAACACATCGCCGTTGGGCAGAGCCAGCAGCCAGCGCGGATGGTCCAGCCCGGTGGCGAAGGGGGTGATGCTCAGCCCCTGGGCCGCGACCGGCTGCGTTCCCTGCGGCCAGCCGACGGCGTCGGCGATGTTGACGGTGGGGATCAGCGAGGATTTCGGTTCCGGCAGGGTCGGGTTGGGACCGGTGCCGGCCGACACCGGCAGCGTCGCCTGATCGCCGCAGCCGGCGAGCGACAGGACCGCGACCGTCGCGGAAAGCATGAGGGCTGGCCGTATGGTGCTGTGCATGCGCCGAAATCCCGCGTCTGTGGGCGTGGAGGGAGTCCCCACGGTCAACGGCGGTTTCGGCGCGTTGGTTCCCGCCGCAGTGTTCAGTGCGCCAGGGTCAGCGCCCGCAGCTCCGCCGCCAGGGCGGCGGCCAGCCGGTTGCCGTCGCACAGCGGGCCGGCTGCCATGCGGCTGCGCAAGGTTCGGCGCAGTTCCGCCAGCCGCAGCGGGTCGGACGCCCAGGCGACGGCGCGGTCCACATAGTCGGCCGGGTCGGAAGCGATGCAGCCCTCCACCCCCGCCACGGTCAGGAAGGCCAGTGAATGGCGGCTGGAGAAGGTCTCCCCCGGCAGGGTGACGACCGGCACGCCCATCCACATCGTCTCCAGCGTCGTGGTGCTGCCGGAAAACGGGAAGGGGTCGAGCGCCACATCGACCGACGCGCAGCGTCGCATGTGGTCCAGGCTGTTGGTGGCGCCGACCATCGTCACCCGGCCGGGATCGATGCCGGCGGCGGCCAGCCGGCCGCGCCACAGATCGGCGGTGGCGGGACAGGACAGCGCCTTGGTCTTCATCAGCAGGCGGGAGTCCGGCACCCGCCGCAGGATGGCTGCCCAGGCCGCCAGCACATCGTCGTTCAGCTTGGTCAGGATGTTGAAGCTGCCGAAGGTGACCGGCCCGCCCGACAGGCAGGGCGGCGGCGTCAGCGGAAGCTCCGTATCGTCGCCGGGCGGATCATAGGCGATGAAGGCGTCGGGCATGCGCAGCACCCGCTCCGTATAGAAGGCCTCCATCCCGTCGGGCACATGGTGGCGGTCGGCGACCAGCGCATCCATGGCGGCGAGCCCGGTGGTCGCCATATAGCCGGACCATGCGACCTGCACCGGCGCCGGCTTGCGGGCGAAGACGCCGGGCCGGCCGCGGGCGTTGTGGCCGGCGAGGTCGATCAGCACGTCCGGCCGGTCGTGGCGGATCCGGCTCGCCACCTCGGCATCCGGCAGCCCGGCGACCGGGACCCAGCGCGCCGCCGCCTTGCGGAAGCGGTCGGTCACGTCGTCGGACTCGGTCTGGTTGGCGTAGAGCAGCAGGCGGATGTCGTGGGCGGGCAGCGCCTCCACCGTGCGGACGGCGAACAGGCCGGCGGGGTGGCGGCGGAAATCGCCGGACAGGATGGCCACCGTCAGCGGCCCCTTGCCGGAGGTCGCCTTGCCGGGCTTGACCCAGCGCCCGCGATGGGGCGCGCCATGGACGCGGTCCCAGTCCCGATGCGCCTCCAGCACCGCCGCCGCCGTCACCCCTGGCCGGAACAGCAGGAGATAGGCCTGGTTGGAGCGCACGTCGGCCAGCGACGGATCGAGCGCCAGTGCCCGCCGGTTGCCCAGTTCCGCCGCGTCGAGCAGCCCCTGGCCCTGCCGCACCAGCGCGAGGTTGGCATGCGCCTCCGCCAGGGCCGGGTTCAGCGCCAGCGCCGCGCGGTAGGCATCGGCCGCGGCGCCCAGCCGGTCGGCGCGCTGGCGCACCTCGCCCAGGCGCAGCAGGCAGTCGGCCAGATCCGGGCGGGATGCAATGGCATGGCGGGCGGCGCTCTCCGCGCGATCGCGGTCGCCCAGCGCCAGAAGGGCGGCGGCGAGATTGGACAGGGCGGGGGCATGGTAGGGGCGCAGCGCCAGCGCGCGGGCCAATGCCGCCGCCGCGTCCTGCGGCCGGTCCAGCGCCAGCAGCAGGCCGCCGCGGTTGGCATGCGCCTCGACGAAGGTCGGATCGTCGGCCAGGGCGGCACGATAGGCGTCGTCGGCGTCGGCCCGCTGGCCGAGGGCGGCCAGCACGTTGCCCAGATTGAAGCGGGCGCGGGCATAGCCGGGACGGCGCGCCGCCGCCTGCCGGAAGGCGGTCGCCGCCTCGTCCAGCCGGCCGAGCGCTTCCAGCGCGTTCCCCAGATTGTAGAGCGCCTGGGCGAATTCCGGCCGCAGGCGCACCGCCTGCCGGTGGGCCGCCACCGCCTCCTCCAGCCGGCCGAGCGCCTTGAGGGCGCTGCCGAGATTGTCGTGATAGTCGGCGACCCGGTGATTCTGCTGGATGGCGCCGCGGATCAGTGAGACGGCGCGCTCGGGCTGGCCCGACTGCAGATGGACGACCCCCAGCAGGTGGGCGGCGTCGGCATGGCCGGGCATGGCGTCGAGCACGGCATGGTAGAGGGCCGCCGCCTGGGCAAGCCGGCCGGCCTGATGATGCGCCACCGCGGCAGCCATCGCTTCCTGGATCGTCGCCATGACGACCGTCATACCGGTTGGCGGGGGCCGGTGCCAGCCCTTTCCCGGTATAGTGTGCCAAGGTGTGATGGGGGCGGGATGGCGGCGGATGGACCACCCGTATCGCCGCCGCCGGTTTTCAACACTTGACCCGGCGGGCCGGGGCGGTCAGCTTGCCGGCCTTATACAGATCTCGGCCGATCTCCATGAACCGACTGCAACGGTACCTGTTCCGCAACCTGCTGATCGCCACGCTCTATTCGACCGCCGGCCTGACGCTGACCATCTGGCTCAGCCAGTCGCTGCGCCTGATCGAGATCGTGGTCAGCGCCGGCGCGCCGATGGGCATGTTCCTGTGGCTGCTGCTGCTGACCGTGCCGACCTTCCTCGGCATCGTGCTGCCGCTGGCGCTGGTCGGGGCCGTCCTGTTCACCTACAACAAGATGGCGACGGACAGCGAGCTGGTGGTGATGCGCGCGGCCGGCGTCGGTCCCTTCTCGCTGTCGAAGCCGGCGCTGGTGCTGGCGGTGGGGGTGATGGCCGTCGTCTTCACGCTGAACATCTGGATCACCCCGGCCGCCCACCGCGAGCTGGTTCGGATGGAATACACGGTGCGCAGCGACTATTCGCAGCTGTTCCTGCGCGAAGGCGTGTTCAACGAGGTCGGCGACCGCTTCAGCGTCTTCCTGCGCGACCGCGACGCCGACGGCAACCTGCACAAGGTGCTGATCCATGACGGCCGCCAGCCGGACAAGCCGGTGACGATCATGGGCGACCGCGCGGTGATGCAGACCGGGCCGGACGGCACGCGCTTCGTCGTCTATGACGGCAACCGGCAGGAACTGGACCGCAAGACCAACCGGCTGTCCCAGCTGTTCTTTGACCGCTATGCCGTCGACCTGAAGGCGGTGGCTCCCCAGGCGGCGGAGCGCTGGCCGGACGCCCGCGAACGCACCACGGCGGAACTGATGGACGGCAACGTCCCGGCCCAGGACGACCGCATGCGCCGCGGCCTGATCGCCGAGCTGCACCATCGCTTCTCCTCGCCGCTGCTGGCCCTGACCTATGCGCTGGTGGCGCTGTCGGCGCTGCTGTCGGGCGAGTTCAACCGGCGCGGCCAGTCGTCCCGCGTCACCATCGCCGTGCTGCTGGTGATGGGGTTGCAGGCGGCGGCGCTGGGGCTGACCAGCCTCGCCGGCAAGGCGACGGTCTTCGTGCCGCTGATGTACGCCATGCCGCTGGTGGCGCTGCTGCCGGCCCTGTGGGTGATGTCGCGCGGCCTCAGCCTGCGGCCCGGTCGGCGGAACGGCGCACCGGATGGGACCACTTCCGGAAACGATGCGGCGGCCGGACCCGCGTCATGAGCCGCATCCTCTTCATCACCTCCAACCGTCTGGGCGACGCGGTGCTGTCGACCGGACTGCTCGACCATCTGACCCGGACCTATCCGGAGGCCCGGCTGACCATCGCCTGCGGGCCGCTGCCGGCGCCGCTGTTCCGCGCCGTGCCGGGGCTGGAGCGGCTGATCCCGCTGGCCAAACGCTCCTACGCCCGGCATTGGCTGCGGCTGTGGCTGGAGTGCGTGGGCACGCGCTGGGATCTGGTGGTCGATCTGCGCAACTCGGCGGTCGGGCGGCTGGTGCCGGCCCGGCGCCGCGCCTTTCACGCCAAGGCCGCCCGCCCGATGCACAAGGTGGAGGAGAATGCCGCCGTGCTGGGCCTGTCGCCGCCGCCGGCCCCGCGTCTGTGGATCGACGCGGCGGCGAGGGAGCAGGCCGACGCCCTGATCCCCGCCGGCACCGGCCCCTTCCTCGCCATCGGGCCGACGGCCAACTGGCTGGGCAAGGAATGGCCGGCCGACCGTTTCGCCCGGCTGGCGCTGCGCCTGACCGGGGAGGGCGGGCCGCTGGCCGGCGCCCGGGTGGCGGTGCTGGCCGCTCCGCCGGAGCGCGAGCGGGCGCGGCCGGTGCTGGACGCGCTGGGATCGAAGGCCATCGACCTGACCGGCCGCACCGACCCGATGGCTGCCGCCGCCTGCCTGGAGCGGGCGGCGCTCTATGTCGGCAACGACAGCGGGCTGATGCACATCGCGGCGGCGGCGGGCGTGCCGACCGTCGGGCTGTTCGGCCCCGGCTATCCCGCCATCTACGGTCCTTGGGGCCCGCGCGGCCGGGTGGTGACCAGCAGCGTGCCGCAGGCGGATTTGCTGGCCCGGGTGGCCGCCGACCCCGACGACCGCGGCCTGATGGACGGCATCGGCGAGGAGCGGGTGGTGGAAACCGCAATCGAACTCCTGTCCGAAGCGCATAAGACTTGTGACCAGTTTGCGGCAAGGGCCTGCGGACCGGCTGAAGTACCCCCGTTGCGTTGACAAAGCCCGTCGGATAACCGACACTTCCGCGACGAAGCAAAGGGGCAGGTCCGCCCCACCGGATGGGTTTTCCCCCGAGGGTTTGGAATGAAGCCGACTCCCACCTACGCCAACAAGCCGACCTCGGACAATCCGCGCGACGTCGAGGCTTGGGCCCTGGCGGAAGCGGCGCGCCGTATCATCGCCGCCAGCCATGCCAAGGACGAAAAGGCCTTTCGCGAGGCTCTTCAGCTGAATCAGCGCCTGTGGACGATCTTCCAGGCCGCGATCACCGAAGAGGATTGCGGCCATCCGCCGGAGGTCCGTACGAACATCGCGGCCCTGTCGCTGCTGGTCGACCGCGAGACGACCAACCGTCTGGTCGACCTGGATTTCGCCAAGATCGACACGTTGGTCAACATCAACCGCAACGTCGCCAGCGGCCTGACCGCCCAGGGGCAGTTCATCGCCGCCCAGCAGGCGACCCAGCCGCATCCGGAAACGCCGCAGACCGCCGCTCTGCAGGCGCCTGCCGCCCAGGCCGCTCCGGCGCCGGGCCAGCCGCCCGCCGCCATGCGCCCGGCCGTGCCGCCGCGCCCGATGACGGCCCCCGATGCCGCCCCGGTCAACCGCGAGTCCCTGCGCATTTCGATCTGAGCGGTATCGGGATCGACAAGAGAAAGGCCGGCGCGCCGATGGGGCGCCGGCCTTTTTGATTCTTTCCAGACTTCTGAAGCATCAGAGCGTTTTTCGGCCGTCATCCCCGCGAAGGCGGGGATGACGGCCGAGGAGAGGGGTGGGAACTGCCCTCACTCCGCCGGAACCTCGCGTTCCAGTTCCTCCAGCCAGATGCGGGCGTTGCCGTCGGACGGGGCGCGCCAGTCGCCGCGGGGCGACAGCGAGCCGCCGGCCGACACCTTCGGGCCGTTCGGCATGGCGGAGCGCTTGAACTGGCTGAAGCCGAAGAAGCGGCGCAGGAACACGCGCAGCCAGTCGCGAATCTCGGCCGGGCTGTAGGCGCGGCGTTTCTCCAGCGGATAACCCTCCGGCCAGTCGCCCTTGGCGACGTCGCCCCAGGCATGGCGGGCCAGGAAGGCGATCTTCGACGGGCGGAAGCCGTAGCGCAGCACGTAGAACAGGTTGAAATCCTGCAGATCATACGGCCCGACCACGGATTCGGAGCTTTGCAGCGCCTTGTCCGACCCGGCCGGCACCAGTTCCGGCGAGATCTCCGTCTTCAGGATGGCGTCCAGCGTCTCCGACACCTCCTGCTGGAACTGGCCGGTGCGGCTGACCCAGCGGATCAGGTGCTGGATCAGCGTCTTCGGTACGCCGGCATTGACGTTGTAGTGGGACATCTGGTCGCCGACGCCATAGGTGCACCAGCCCAGCGCCAGTTCCGACAAGTCGCCGGTGCCGAGCACGAGGCCGTTGTTGTGGTTGGCGAGGCGGAACAGGTAATCGGTGCGCAGGCCGGCCTGGACATTCTCGAAGGTCACGTCATACACCGCCTCGCCGCGGGCGAAGGGATGCTCCATGTCCTTCAGCATCTGGTTGGCGGCCGGCCGGATGTCGAGTTCCTTGGCCGTCACCCCCAGCGCCGTCATCAGCCGCCAGGCGTTGGACTTGGTGCCCTCGCTGGTGCCGAAGCCGGGCATGGTGTAGGCGAGGATGCCCGAGCGCGGCAGGCCCAGCCGGTCCATGGCGCGGGCGGCGACGATCAGGGCGTGGGTGCTGTCCAGACCGCCCGACACGCCGATCACCACCGTGCCGATGCCGGTGGCGCGCAGCCGCTGTACCAGCCCGGCGACCTGGATGTTGTAGGCCTCGTAGCAGTCCTGCTCCAGCCGTTCGGCGGCGGCCGGAACGAAGGGCAGGCGCGGCACCACGCGCAACAGCCCGACATCCGCCTCCGGAGCATCGAGCCGGAAGGCGACGGTGCGGAACCCGCCGGTGGCATCAAAGAACAGGCGCCGGTTGTCGTCGAAGGTGCCCTGGCGCAGCCGTTCCTGGCGCAGCAGGTTGAGATCGACATCGGCCACCGCCATCTGGGCGCCGTCGGGGAAGCGGTCGGTCTCCGCCAGCATCTCGCCATTCTCGAAGATCGAGGTCTGGCCGTCCCAGGCAAGGTCGGTGGTCGATTCGCCGGTCCCGGCCGACGAATAGAGATAGGCGGCGAGGCAGCGCGCCGATTGCGACTTGGCCAGCAGGCGGCGGGTGTCGGACTTGCCGATGGTGATGTTGCTGGCCGACAAATTGGCCAGCACGGTGGCGCCGGCCAGGGCGGCCATGGTGCTGGGCGGCGCCGGGACCCACAGATCCTCGCAAATCTCGGCATGGACGACCAGACCGGGCTGGTCCTCGGCGGAGAACAGCAGGTCTGGGCCGAAGGGGGCGGTCAGGTCGCCGATGCGGATCGTCCCGCCTTCGGTGCCGGCGCCGGAGGCGAACTGGCGACGCTCGTAGAATTCCCGGTAGTTCGGCAGATGCTGCTTCGGAACCACGCCCAGCAGCTCGCCGCGCTGGATCGCCACCGCCGTGTTGTAGAGCCGCCCGTCATACAGCAGCGGCGCGCCGACCAGCAACAGCGGCATCAGCCCGGTCGAGGCCTGGACCAGATCGAGGATCGCCTGTTCCACCGCGTCGATCAGCGGGTCCTGCATCAGCAGATCGTCGATGGCATAGCCGGACAGCGCCAGTTCGGGGAACAGTGCCACCGCCACCGACTTGTCGTGGCAGGCGCGCGCGGCCTCCAGGACGGCGGCGGCGTTGGCCGCCGGATCGGCCGGGGTGCAGCGCGTGGTGCAGGCGGCCACCCGCGCGAATCCGTGGCGATAGATCGAGGTGAAGCTCATGACTCGTTCCTGCTGCCTTGCATGCCCCTGACGCTCCCGGATGTGGCGCCTGGGAAGCAAACATAGCAGGAATTTCGCGCACGTCAGGTCCCCCATCCCGGTCAGCCCCGGCTTTCCGGCCTTTCGGACGGGATCGGCGGGCCACTTCGGCGCAAAATACTTCAGACACGATACATTCGTTATAAAACCAAAGTCAAATCGATACGACATCGGACGCATTCCAATTAAAATGACGACGATGCAGGACGAATCCCTACGACAGCCAAGTTGACCAAACCAAATGCGGCGGATATAGCGAAGGGCTCGCTTGCACCGGGAACCGCCAGACGACGCCAGAAGGACTTGTTTATCGCCGTGTCGACCGAAACATCGGGCACACAACCCGACCAGAACGACGCAACGCTGCAGGGGGATGCCGCGGTTGCGACCATGCCGGCGCAAGATGGCGCGCCGCCGGAGCAGGCTTGCTGCATCGTCGGGATCGGTGCCTCGGCCGGCGGGCTGGAGGCGTTGCAGCGTTTCTTCGATGCGGTGCCGGGCGACAGCGACCTCGCCTATGTCGTGGTCCAGCACCTGTCGCCGGTGCACAAGAGCCTGATGGTCGATCTGCTCGCCAAGCACACGGAGATGGAGGTTGTGCAGGCGACCGACGGCGTGCCGGTCCAGCGCAACACCGTCTATCTGTTGCCGCCGGGGAAGCATTTGACCATCGAGGACGGCCGCCTGCGGCTGACCACCAAGGATGCCGGCAGCGGCATGAGCCTGCCGATCGACATCTTCCTGACCGCGCTCGCCCGCGACCAGGGGGCTCTCGCCATCGGCCTGATTCTGTCGGGTACCGGGTCGGACGGCACGCGCGGCCTGATGGCAATCAAATCGGCCGGCGGATTCACAGCGGTGCAGCAGCCGGAGACGGCGCAGTTCGACGGTATGCCGCGCAGCGCGCTCGCCACCGGCCAGATCGACGCCGCCCTGCCGCCGGAAGACCTGCCGGCCCGGCTGATCGAACATGCGCGCAAGGCGCTGACCCGTGCCCGTCCGATGCCCTCCCGGCAGCGGCGCGAGGATGGCGACGATCCGCTGGCCCAGATCATCGCGGTCATCCGCTCCGTCACCGGGGTCGATTTCTCGCATTACAAGCTGGCGACGCTGTTGCGGCGGATCGAACGGCGGATGCAGGGCGCCGGGCTCGATTCGATGGAGGAGTATGCCGCCCTGCTGCGGCGGAACAGCGCCGAAGCGGTCAATCTCTACAAGGAGATGCTGATCGGCGTCACCCGCTTCTTCCGCGACGACGCGGCCTTCCGCGTCCTGGCCGACCGGGTGATCCCCGGCCTGCTCGCCAACCGCAGCCCGACCGACATGGTCCGCGTCTGGGTCTGCGGCTGCGCCAGCGGGGAGGAGGCCTATTCCCTCGCCATCCTGTTCGCCGAGGCGCAGGAACGGCTGGGACGCAGTTTCGACGTCAAGATCTTCGCCACCGACATCGACCAGGACAGCATCGAGGCGGCGAGCCTGGGCGAGTATCCGCGCGCCATCGCCGAAGACGTGTCGCAGGAACGGCTCGCCCGCTTCTTCACCGCGCAGGGCGAGAGCTATGTGGTGGCGCGCGACATCCGCCGCATGGTGGTGTTCGCCGCCCACAACATCATGCGCGACCCGCCCTTCACCAAGATCGACCTGCTGAGCTGCCGCAACCTGCTGATCTATATGGACCAGCCGCTGCAGCGCAAGGTGCTCAGCCTGTTCCAGTACGCGCTGCGCCAGGGCGGCTTCCTGTTCCTGGGCACCAGCGAGACGCTGGGCGACCTGCAAGGCGATTTCCACACGGTGGACAGCCGCAACAAGGTTTTCCAGAGCCTGCGCGCCGGGTCGTTCCGGCTGTCGCGGCTGCTGGTGCCCACCGTTTCGGCCCCGCTGGCGCGGCATGGCGAGGACGGCGGCTCCCACGCGATGGAGGAGGGGGCCGCCATCGACGAGGCGATGGCCGCGCTGATGAAGGCCTATGTGCCGCCCTGCCTGCTGGTCAACGAACAGATGACGATCATGCATGTGTTCGGCGACGCGTCCTCGCTGCTGAAGGTGCCGCCGGGCGAGGCGACGCTGAACGTGCTGAAGCTGCTGCCGTCGTCGGTCGCCATGGTGACGGGCACCGCGCTGAACCGCGCCTTCCGCTCCGGCGAGGAGTTCGCGCTGTCCAACATCCCGGTGAAGGACCGCGAAGGCGTGGCGGCGATCAGCCTGCGCGTCCAGCCCTATGTCGCGCGCAAGACCGGGCGCCGCTTCGCCCTGGTGGTGCTGGACCGCGCCAACCTGCGGCCGCTGTCGGTGCCGGATTCCGACTTCGACCTGAATGCCGACGCCGCCGAACGCATCCGCGGGCTGGAGCAGGAGCTGCTGTCGCGCGGCGAGAACCTGCAGGCGACCATCGAGGAGCTTGAAACCGCCAACGAGGAACTGCAGGCGACGAACGAGGAACTGCTGGCCTCCAACGAGGAATTGCAGAGCACCAACGAGGAACTGCAGTCGGTCAACGAGGAGCTTTATTCCGTCAACGCCGAATATCAGGCGAAGGTGGAGGAACTGACGGAGATCACCAACGACCTGGACAATCTGCTGCGCTCGACCGAGATCGGCACGGTGTTCCTGGACGGCGATTTCGTCATCCGCCGCTTCACCCCGGCGGCGGCCGGCTTCATCAACATCATCCCGCGCGACATCGGCCGCTCCATCGCGCACCTGTCGACCAACATCGACTATCCGAACTTCCTAGGCGACATCCGCCGGGTGTTCGACGGGCACGAGGCGATGGAGCGCCATGTCCGCGTCCATGACGGCCGCTGGGTGCTGACCCGCATCCTGCCCTACCTGACCGACAAGAATCAGGTCGGCGGCGTGGTGGTGACCTTCGTCGACGTGACCGACACCAAGCTGGCGGAAGAGCGGCTGCAGAAGGTGCTGGACAGCCTGCCGGAGCATATCGCCGTCACCGACCGCGAGGGCCGGATCGTCATGGTGAACGCCGCGTGGCAGAGCTTCGCCCAGCGCAACGGCGCCCCGGCGATGGAGCGTTGCGGCGTCGGCAGCAACTATCTCGACGTCTGCCTCACTCCGGAGGAGCGGGAAAAGCACGGCATCGGCCGCGCGGTGCATGACGGTCTGCGCCGCATCCTGGACGGCGAAGCCGACCACTTCACCATCGAATATCCCTGCCATTCGCCCGACGAGCAACGCTGGTTCCTGATGCACGCCACCCGCCTGAACGACCATGGCGGCGGCATCGTCGTCAGCCACATCAACATCACCAACCGCAGGCTGATGGAGTTGCAACTGGACGGGGCCGGTAAGGCCGGCGGAGGCGAGAAATGAGCGAGGACTCCTCCGGCCGCCTGCGGCGCCGTGCCGAAACCATCCTCAGCGGCGGAAATTTCGAGGCGGCGGACGTCACCGCCACCTCGATGAAGGAACTGCTGCACGAGCTGTACGTCCATCAGGCCGAACTGGAGATCCAGAACGAGGAGTTGCGCGGCGCCCAGCAGGCGCTGGAGGCGTCGCGCCTGCAATATCTCCAGCTTTTCCAGTCGGTGCCGCTGGCCTGTCTGGCGGTCAACGCCGCCGGCATCGTCGGCGAGGCCAACAGCGCCGCCGAACGGCAGTTCGGTCTGCCGATGCTGCGGCTGAAGGGTCGGCCGCTGACGCTGCTGGTCGACAGTGTCGATCATGGCCGGCTGTTCACCGCCCTCGGCCGGCTGCGCGACGGCGGCGAGTGGATCCGGCAGGAGTTCCGCTTCCTCGGGCCGCAGGGCACGATCATGGACGGGCTGACCGACGCCCGCCGGGTGACGCTGGACGACAGCGACCGCGGCGACGTGCTGTTGACCATCACCGACCTGACCGAGCGCAACGCCTGGCTGCGCGAGGTGCAGCAGGCCCGCGACGACGCCGAGCGGGCGCGCGCCGACTATCACCACATCCTGCAATCGGTCGGCGACGGCATCCTGGGGGTCGACGCCGACGGCCGCATCCGTTTCGTCAACGCCGCGGCGACGGCGATGACCGGGCATCTCGATCTCGACCTGATCGGCCGGCCGCCGTCGGACCTGCTGGCCGGCCCGGCGCCGGAGACCGAGGCAGGGTTGCCGGTCGGGGAGGGCGACGCGGTTCCGACCGGCGGGGCGGCCCGCGCGCTGGCTCTGTCGCTGACCGATGGCCGGCCCCGCCGGGTCGCCTGTGAAAAGCTGCGTCGCGAGGATGGCGGCACGCTGCTGGTGGAAATCTCCATCTCGCCGAT
Source organism: Azospirillum sp. CT11-132 (assembly GCF_047302835.1). Taxonomy (NCBI): domain Bacteria; kingdom Pseudomonadati; phylum Pseudomonadota; class Alphaproteobacteria; order Rhodospirillales; family Azospirillaceae; genus Azospirillum; species Azospirillum sp. CT11-132. Next base: position 661,815 of record NZ_JBGLZA010000002.1, on the reverse strand, counting down.
GCTGGCGTCGGGCAAGCGCCTCGCCCCGATGGAGGAGCGCATCCAGGGCGCCGTTGTAGCCTTCCGCGACGTCACCGCGCGACGGACGGCGGAAGCGGCGCTGAACCTCAGCGAACGGCGGCACCGGGTGCTGGTGCAGTCGCTGCACGACGCGCTGGCGATGACCGCTGCCGACGGCCACAACCTGCTGGCGAATGCCATGGCGGAGCGGCTGCTGGACGGCCCGGCCCGCGCGCTGCTCGACCCCACCGCATCCGCCTATGATGCGGCGGACGGGCAGCCGGCACCGACCACCGCCGGCCGCCGCTTCATTGACGCCAACGGCAACCGCCTGCACGGACTTCCCCCCGCGGCGGAGGCGGCGCGCAACGGCAAGCCGGTGGTCGAGCGCATCATCGGTCTGGTCGAGGGGGAGGAGGCGACCGCGCCCACCCGTTGGCTGCGGGTGTCGAGCCATCCCGTCGCCGATCAGGCCGGCGGGGTGGAGGCCGTGGTGTCCAGCGTCGCCGACATCACCGCGGTGAAGGCGCTGGAGCGCGACCTGAACGTGGCGCTGGACGCCCGCGAACGCTTCCTGGCGGCGGCGAGCCACGATCTGCGCCAGCCGGTGCAGGCCTTGCTGCTGCTGTCCGACCTGCTGCTGAGGGAAAACCTTCCCACCGGGGCACGGCGGATGGCGGAGCAGATCCAGTCGTCGCTCGGCGGACTGGGCGGCATGCTGGACGGGATGCTCGACATTTCCAAGCTGGAAGCCGGGCTGGTGGCCCCCAATCCGGAACCCGTCGACATCGCCGCCCTGCTGGCCCGGCTGCATGGCGAATTCGCTCACGCGGCCGAAAAGGGTGGGCAGAGGCTGCGTCTGGTGGCTCCGCCGCTGACGACGCGGACCGATCCGGGACTGCTGGAGCGGGTGCTGCGCAACCTGCTGACCAACGCGCTGCGCTACGCCCCCGGCGGCCGGGTGCTGCTGGGCGCCCGGCGGCGCGGCGACCGCCTGCAGATCGAGGTGTGGGACAACGGCATCGGCATCGCCGACCAGCATATCGGCCGAATCTTCCAGGACTTCTTCCAGGTCGGCAACGCCGCCCGCGACCGGCGGGAAGGGCTGGGGCTGGGGCTGAGCATCGCCCGGCGGCTGGTCACCATGCTCGGCGGGGTCATCGACGTGACCTCCTCGCTCGGCCGCGGCAGCCGCTTCACCGTCAGCCTGCCGCTGACGGAACCCAAGGCGGAAGGCAGGGAGTGGGCCGATGCCGACGGGAGCGCTGCGGACAGCCTCTCCGGCGACGGCACCGACCGTCTGGTCATGCTGGTGGAGGACGACGCTGTCATCCGCATGGCGCTGGTCCTGATGCTGGAGGATTGGGGCTATCGCGTGATGGAGGCGGGCAGCGGGGCGGAGGCGGAACAGCTTCTGGACAGCCTGATCGATGCCGGCGAACCGCCCGACCTGATCCTCGCCGACTATCGCCTGCCGGAAGGAACCACGGGGCTGATGGTGATGGACATGGTCCGCCGCCGCCTGTCGCGCGACGTTCCCGGCGTTCTGCTGACCGGCGACACCTCGGCCGACCGTCTGCGCGAAGCCGCCGGCGCGCAGTGCGCTCTGCTGCACAAGCCGATCCAGCCCGCCCGCCTGCAGGACACGCTGGCGTCGGCGCTGGGCCGGTGACGGTGGAGTCCTGTCATATTGGGGGTAGTGCCCATAGCCTTTTTCCAGCGCCGTTTCATTTGACTCACGTCAATGCCGCCACTGCGAGAAGATACAGACTGCTCGGGCTACGGATCGGGCAGTCGTCGGCGTGAAGCGGGAACGGGCCATGTCCATCAACACGGATGCCAGCATTGCGCGCCGGATGGTGCGCGCCCGTGCCGCCAGAGTATCGGCATTGCTGCTCGGCGGCCTGTTCGTCGGCTTCCTGCTGCTTGTCACCGTGTTCATCGAGTATCGGCGCGCCATCGACTGGGTCGACCACACCCGCGAGGTGATCTCTGCCGTCGAGGCTTTGCAATCCGCTCTCTCGGACACGGAATCCGGCGAGCGGGGATACCTGCTGCTGCGGGACCCTGGTCATCTCGCCGCCTACGAGGAGGCGAGGGAGCACAGCCGTCGATTGTTGGACAGCGTCGGGTCGCTGACCGCCGACAACCCGGTTCAGCAGGACACGTTGAAGGCCTTGCGTGCCCTGACCGCCCAAAGGCTGGACCAGATCGGCGAGGTGCTGCGGCAGGCCGCCGAAAGCGGGCTGGAGCAGGCACTGGCGACCATCCGTGAGGGGAAGGGCGCCAGCACGATGGCCGAGATTCGCCGCCTGACCGCCACCATGCGGGCGGAGGAGGACATGCTGCTCGCCCGCCGCAGCCGCCACGCCACCATCCTCGAACTGCTGATGATTGCCTATGGGCTGCTGTTCGTGACGGTCACCGGCTGGCTCGGCTACACGACCGTCCGGCGGCTGGAGCTGGACTATCAGGCGGAACGGGCGGAGGGGCAGGCGCTGGCCCTGGCGCTGCAGGAGAACCGCATCCTGCTGGACGAGGTGAACCACCGGGTGAAGAACTCGCTGCAGATCGTCGCCAACCTGCTGCGGACACAGGCGCTCCGTCATCGCAGCCAGGAGGTGCGGCAGGAATTGCTGGACAGCAGCAGCCGCGTGCTGGCGATCGCCGAGGTCCATCGCCGCCTCTACGGCGACGGTGCGGTGTATGACACGGTCGAACTGTCGGACCTGATCCGCAGCATCGCCGAGAACGCGGTCCCGTCCAGCGGCGCTGGCGGCGGCGAGCCGGCGATGAGTGTGGCGGTGGGCACGCCGCTGGCGGCGCCGGTCGACACGGCGGTCCCGGTGGCGCTGATCGTCAACGAACTGCTGACCAACAGCTACAAGCACGCCTTCCCCGATGGGCGGACCGGCACCGTCAGGCTGGACATGGAGGTGGAGGGGAACGAGGTCCGCATCGACGTCGCCGACGACGGCATCGGCCTGCCCGACGAGGTCGCCAGCAGCGGCGGCGGTGGCTTCGGGCTCAACACGGTCCGCAATCTGACGCGGCAGATAAGGGGGCGGCTGGAGATCGAACGTTTGACTCCGGGCACGCGCTTCCTTTTAACTTTCCCCATGAAGCCGGGAACGCCAACCCAGGCGTGACGTTTCCGGACATCGTGCAAAAATTACAAGAAAAACAATGAAGATACTGATCATAGAAGACGAATTTCTGATCGCCGAGGGCGTGGCGCTGACGCTTCAGTCCGCCGGCCATGAGGTGACGGGGATCGCGGAGGATCTGCCCTCCGCCCTCGCCCTCGCCGGGAAGGAGACACCCGACATGGCCTTCGTCGACATCAAGCTGGCCAACGGATCGAACGGGCTGGACGTCGCCCGCGAATTGAAGGCGCTGGGGATTCCGTGCGTCTTCGCCACCGGGAATCCGCCCAGCAAGGCCCAGGCCGGCGGCGTCGGGCTGGGCTATATCGCCAAGCCGTTCTCGCCGCGCGTCCTGGTGCAGACCGCCGCCTTCGTCTCCCGGCTGCTGTCGCCCTGCGCCCCGTCGGCGGCGGCGCCCAGCGGATTCGTCACCCTCTAAGAAGCGACGTTTTCAGAAGCCGGTGAAGCGGGTGAACGCCTCGGCCGGTTCCCGCTCGGTCGGGAAGTTGTTTTCCGGGGCCGACCAGTCGGCGAAGCCCAGCGCCATGCCGCTGGCGATGATTTCCGTGTCGGGCAGCCCCAGATGGCGGGCGGTGATGGCGTGGCGGTAGCAGAAGGCCGCCTGCGGGCAGGTCTCCAGCCCGAAGCCGCGGGCGACGATCATGACATTCTGCATGAACATGCCGAGATCGAGCCAGGCACCCTTGCCCATGTCGCGGTCGATGGAGAAGAACAGCCCGACCGGCGCGCCGAAGAACAGCCAGTTGCGGCCGTGCTGGCGCGCCATCCGCTCGCGGTCGCCCTTGCCGATGCCGATCGAACCGTAAAGCGCCCATCCCACCGCCCGGCGGCGGCCGAGATAGGGTTCCCGCCAGTTTTCCGGGTAATAGGGATATTCCGGCACCTCCGGCTCCCCCGCTTCATGGGCGGCCAGCAGGTCGGCCGACAGGGCGGCGCGCGCCTCCCCGGCGATGGCATGGACCTTCCAGGGCTGGATGTTGGAACCGCTCGGCGCGCGGGCGGCGAGGTCGAGGATGCGCAGCACCGTCTCCCGCTCCACCGGCGTTGGCAGGAAGGCGCGGATGCTGCGCCGGCCGGCGACGGCATCGAGTGCGGAGAGGGGAGGGGCGTCGCTCATCCCTCGACCTCCACCGTCGGCTCGTGCCGGACCGGGAAGTTGACGGAGCGGGCGATGAAGCATTTCTGCGCGGCGTCATGGTGCAGGGCCAGCGCCTTGCCGGCATCCGATCCCGGCGCCAGGGTCACCCGCGGCCGCAGCACGACGGTGGTGAACTGGCCGGCGCCGTCGGCCTCCTCCTCCATCACCCCCTCGGCATCGTCGCTGTAGGCGGTGACGACGATTCCGGCGACCGAGCAGAGATGCAGGTACCAGAGCTGATGGCAGGAGGACAGGGCGCCGACCAGCATTTCCTCCGGGTTCCAGCGCGCCGGATCGCCGCGGAAGGCCGGATCGGAGGTGGCGGGAATGGCCGGCTTGGTCCCGGCGGTCAGCTCGTGGTCGCGGCTGTAGGCTTTGTAGGCAGAGGTGCCGGTGCCGAGATTGCCGGTCCAGCCCAGCCGGACGGCATAGCGGTGTTGCCTGTTCGCCATGAACTTCCTCCCTTCCTACTGCATCACGATCATCAGAAGCGCCGGCAGCCCGACGAAGGCCATGGCGGTGGACCCCAGCACCATGCCGGCGACATCCTCCGGCGAATTGCCGTAGCGCAGCGCCCAGAGATAGTTGAAGACCGCCACCGGCATCGAGCTTTGCACCAGCACCACGCCGCGCGTCGCCCCGGTCAGCCCCAGCGCCCAGGCCACCAGCAGCCCCATGGCGAAGCCCACAGCCAGCCGGAAGGCCGACATCGACAGCGCCCGCACCGCCCCCGACAGCCGCAGCTTCGACAGCGCCACCCCCAGCGAGAACAGCATCAGCGGCACGGCGCAGTTGCCCAGCAGCGTGGTGGTGTTGCCGATCCACACCGGCAGCGGCAGCCCGGCCAGCTGGATCGCCACCGCCAGCGCCACCGCATAGATCGTCGGCGTGCGCGCCATCTGCCCCAGGTCGAACCGCCCGGCGGCCAGCGCCGGCCCAAGCGTGAACTGGCCGACCGCCATCACCGCATAGAACAGCACGGCAAGGCTGAGGCCGTTCTCGCCGAAGGCGAACAGGCAGACCGGCAGACCAAGGTTGCCGGCGTTGGGAAAGGCCATCGCCGGCACATAGACCCGCAGCGACAGCCCGCTCGCCAGCAGCACCGGGATCGACGCCAGTGCGGTCAGCGCCATGCAGGCGGTCGCCGCCAGCGCCATCTCCCCCATCACGTCGGCCGACAGGTGCAGCCGGGTCAGGGCGGAAAAGACCAGGCAGGGCGACGACACGTTGATCGCGAAGGTGGTGATGAAGGCGCTGTCGTAGGGAAGCTTTCGACGGGCCCAGCCATAGCCCAGCGCCGCCACAAGGAAGACCGGGGCCAGCACCGCGAAGGCGTCGGACAGAAGGGCGAAGGCGGGCATGGAGGCGGTCGGGATCCCGTGCTGCAACCGGTGGGTGGACGAATTGTCCGTCACCATGGCGGCATTCCCGCGCCGCGTCATCCCCCCAAGCCCAAGCCGCCGCGCAAGGCAGCCGCGCAAAGGATCAGTTTGCGCGTCGGGGCCGGTGTTCATCCCGAGTCATGACACTGTGGACCGGCAATGGCGGCGTCCGTCACGGCCGGAAGGGGCGTCGGGAAGGCCCCGGCCGGACATGCATGGCTTTTGAGCAACCTTTATCACGAGTCAGTAACGATTTGTAACGAAGCTTGAGCCATAAGGGGGCACCCACTAAGGTGGAATGGCCCCATTCCGCGGATCCGCATGACAACTTCGTCCGGCGCCAAGACCGTTGTTCGCCCTCTGAACAATAAGGCGCAGCAAGCCAAACGACAGTCGAGCCTGAAGAGTCGCCGGTTCTCGCTGCGGTCGGTTCTGCTCTGGATTCTGTTGTTGCTGTCGGCGGGTTTGTTCCTTGCGCTGGCGGCCCTGCCCGTTGGAAGATTTGCCAGTGCCGCCATTTCCGCCGGCGTGGTTGCGGCGGCCTTCGTGCTGGGGCGCTTCGCCCAGCGCTTCTGGCATGCCCGCACGCTGACCGTGCTGCTGCTGGCCTTCGTCACCTTCCGCTATTTCTTCTGGCGGCTGACCGGCACGATGCCGCCGGTCGACGATCTGGTGAACTTCATCCCCGGCGTCACCCTGTTCGCAGCCGAGGCGCTGTCCTTCGTGCTGTTCCTGACCTCGCTGTTCGTCATCATCGACCCCGTCGCCCGCGAACCGTCGGAGCCGACGGGCGATCCCGCCCTCTGGCCCAGCGTCGACGTCTACATCCCCTCCTACAACGAGGAGCCGGAGCTGCTGGAGACGACGCTGGCCGCCGCGGTCTGCATCGACTACCCGCGCGACAAGCTGCACGTCTATCTGCTGGACGACGGCGGCACCGACCAGAAGCTGGCCCACGCCAACCCGGAACAGGCCGCAGCCGCCAAGGCGCGGCGCGAGACGTTGCAAGCGCTGTGCGAGCGGCTGCAGGTCACCTACATGACCCGGCCGCGCAACGAGCATGCCAAGGCCGGCAACATCAACCACGCCTTTCACAAGACGTCGGGCGACCTGCTGCTGATCCTGGATGCCGACCATGTGCCGACGGTGGGCATCCTGAAGGCGACGGTGGGATTCTTCCAGCAGGACCCCGGCCTGTTCCTGGTGCAGACGCCGCATTTCTTCGTCAATCCCGACCCGGTCGAATACAACCTCGGCACCTTCGAACGGATGCCGAGCGAGAACGAGATGTTCTATTACTCGATCCAGCCGGGGCTCGACCGCTGGAACGGCTCCTTCTTCTGCGGGTCGGCCGCCATCCTGCGCCGCGCCGCGCTGGAGGAGGTCGGCGGCTTCAGCGGCGACACCGTGACGGAGGATTGCGAGACGGCGCTGGAGCTGCATTCGCGCGGCTGGCGCAGCGTCTATCTGCCACGCCCGCTGATCGCCGGGCTGCAGCCGGAAACCTTCGACAGCTTCATCGCCCAGCGCTCGCGCTGGACCCAGGGCATGATCCAGCTGTTCCTGCTGAAGAACCCGCTGTTCAAGCGCGGCCTGACCATGTCGCAGCGGCTCTGCTACACCAGCACCATGCTTTACTGGTTCTTCTGGTTCTGGCGGCCGATCTTCCTGCTGTCGCCGCTGTGCTACGCGCTGTTCGGGCTGGAGATCTACCGCATCAACCTGCCGGACTTCGCCTGCTTCGTCATTCCGCACGTCTTCGCCGCCGCCTTCCTGTCGCAGTTCCTGCACGGGCGGATGCGCTGGCCGCTGTTCTCGGAACTGTACGAATACCTGCAATCCTTCCACGTCTCCCGCGCGGCGCTGGCGACGATGATCCGGCCGCGCGACCCGGTGTTCAAGGTGACCGCCAAGGGCCAGTCGGTGGACGAGGACGGCTTCTCGCCGCTCGCCACGCCCTTCATCGTCACCACGCTGCTGCTGGCCGCCGGTCTGGGCGCCTGCGCCTGGCGTTATTCGATCTTCCCGGAACACCGCGCCGCCATCGTGCCGGTGGCGGTGTGGTGTTCGCTGAGCTTCCTGCTGGCGCTGGGCGGCCTCGCCGTCGTCTATGAGCGCAAGCGCGTCCGCCGGCAGGAGCGCTTCACCGTCGACCGCCCGGCGGCGCTGAAATTCGAGGACGGGACCAGCATCGACCTGACGGTCGCCGACGTGTCGGCCGGCGGCGTCGGGCTGATCGTCGATCCGAAATGGCGCGATCTGCTGGCCCTGCCCGACCGCACACCGGTCCTGACCATCGCCGCGACGGAGACGGAGGCGGCGACCACCACCGGCGTGCGCATTTTCCGCATCGAGATGCGCGGCGGCGAGCTGGCGGTCGGCGCCGGATTCGCCCCGCGCGACCGCCAGGACATCGTGGAGATGGCGCGCTTCGTCTTCGGCAACAGCGTCGGCTGGGACATCTTCCTGGACCGCAAGCGGGTGGCCGCGCCGACCTTCTTCGGCGGGCTGCTGTTCTTCGCCACGCGGGTCGTGCCGCGGCTGGGGCATGTGCTGCTGGCCCTGCCCGGCGCGCTGCGGCGCATCGTGACCTTCCAGGCTCCGTAACGGCGATGGCGGGCATGCGCAATCATACCGGCGTTCGCCGGGCCGGCTGGATGCTGCTGGCTCTGCTGTCCCTGTGGATCGGCTGGGCGCCGCCGGTGCTGGCGGCTGACAAGCGGGTGATCCCGCTGTCGAACCTGCGCGACGACCAGCCGGACGTCACCCTCAACGGCGAGACGGAGACGGTGGTCCTGCGCGCCGTCCTGCCACCGGTGGTCGGGCTGACCTCCGCCGTGCTGGCGCTGACCTACGAGAACGGCATCGACATCCTGCCCGAGAAGGGGGCGATGTCGGTCTTCATCAACGGCTCGCCGGTGGCCGACCTGCCGCTTTCCGCCTTCCGGGGACCGGTCAACGCCTCCATCACCCTGCCGGGCAGCCTGATTCGTCCCGGCGAGAACCAGATCGTCTTCCAGACCAGCGCCCAGCACCGCGCCATCTGCACGGTCCGCGGCACCTACGACCTGTGGGCGCGGGTCAATCTGGCGGCGTCCTCGCTGACCCTCCTGTCGGACGGCGGCGTGCCGGAACCGGACCTCGCGATGATGCGCCAGCTGCTGGCCTCCGTCGACCGGGCGCGCGAACCGCTGGCGATCCTCTATCCCGGCAGCGAGATCGACGCCGACCATCTCGGCTGGGGCTCCATGGTGGCGCAGTCCTATGGCCTGCTGCTGGGCGACCGGACCCCGCGCGTTGTGGCGGTGCCGGTGCCGGCCAAGCCCGCCGGCGGTGCGGCGCCGACGCTGGAAAGCCTGCCGCTGCCCGGCGGCAAGAACATCCTGATCGGCACCCGCGACCGCATCGCGCCGATCCTGGGGGAGGCGCGCGCCGCCGCCATCACCGGCCCGTTCCTGGCGGTCTATCCCCTGCCGGCCGCAGGCGACGGGACCGGCGGCGGCTTCGTCGCCGTCGCGTCGGGCCGGACGCAGCAGGAGGTCGATCAGGCGGTGATGCGGCTGTCCGACGTCACCCGGCCGCTGCCGACCCAGACGGCGATGATCGTCGCCGACGCGCCCGCGCCCGCCGCCCCGCCGCCCCCACCGGTGCAGGCGGAAGGGCGCTACCGACTGTCGGAGCTGGGCTTCCAGACGGTGCAGCACAGCGGCTACCGCTACACCGGCCATTTCGGCCTGACGCTGCCGGCCGGCTTCGCCCCGGTCAGCGACCGTTCCATCCTGTTCCACGTCAATGGCGCCTTCGAAGGCAATCTCGGCCCCGGCGCGGTGCTGAACGTCCGGGTGAACGGCAAGGCGGCCGGCGCCATGGAGGTCGACAAGCGGTCCAGCGGCGTGATCGAGAATGGCGAGATGCCGCTGGCGATGGCGCTGTTCCGCCCCGGCCCCAACCTGATCGAGGTGGAGGCGGAACTGCCGCCGGCCGGCGGAACCGACTGCGTCTTCGCGGTGCGGCGCCCGACCTTCACCCTGCTGGACAGCTCCAGCATCGAAATCCCCGGCTTCGCCCGTCTGGTCACCCTGCCCAACCTACGCGGCTTCGCCAGCACCGCCTACCCCTATGGCGGAGTCGCCGGGGGCGAGCCGGCACCGCCCTTCGACCTCGTGGTCGTCGGGCGCGATCCCGCCTGGTCCGGTGCCGCCTGGAGCCTGACGGCCAAGCTGGCGCAACGGGCCGGCGACCTGATGGCGGTGGTGCCCTACACCGGCTGGGACGGAGCGCCGAACGACAATGCGCTGATCGTCGGCCCGGTCGCGGCGCTGCCGCAGGCGGTCTTCGCCACCGCGCCGCTTCCCGCCGACCGTCTGGCCGGACTGTTGGAGGCGGGATCGCTGATCGCCCAGGCCAAGGCGCGGGGCGAGCCGATGGCGGCGGCCGACCGCCGTGCCTTGGCCGACCGGCTGCGGCTGGGCTGGTCGGGCAACGCCGCCCGCACCGGCGCGGCACGGCCGGGAGCAACGGCGCAGACGTCGGGGCAGATCGGCCTGATGGGGTCGGCGATGGCGGCCGACGGCGGAACGGCGAACCGCTGGCAGCGGATGGCCGGCGACGCCAGGGAACCGGCCGCCGGACATGGCTGGTTGCCCGATTGGGCGCGGCGGGTGGTGGCGGCCGCCGCGCGCTACATCAACCACTGGACGGTGGAGGATGCGCCGGTCGACGTCGTGGCGCTGACCGAGACCGCCGAGACGCTGCCGGAGGCGGCCCTGCTGCAATACCGGGCTCCCGGCAACGATCCGCTGACCTGGACCCTGCTGACCGCGTCGGACCCGCGCGCCATCGACCGCGCCATGCGCAGCCTGGGCGAGGCGGGCCAGGGGGAGAAGCAGTGGGACAAGCTGCGCGGCGGCGGGGCGCTGTGGAGCAGCGCGGCGCCGGCCGTCACCACGCTGGAGGCGTCGCGCCCCTACCAGATCATTCTCAATCCCTTTGACATCGGCAACCTGATCCTGATTCTGGCCCGCAACCTGTCGCAGCGGATCGAGGTCCTGTTCGCCCTGCTGCTGGGCACGGCGGTGGTGCTGACGGTCAGCATGCGCCTGCTGCTGAAGGGCGGGCATCGTGAACGCAGCGGGGGCGAAAGCAGCGTGGGGGAGGGAAGCGGATCATGACGGCATCGCGGCGCGACCTGCTGATCGGATCGGCCGCCCTCGGGCTGGCGGCGGCCTTGCCGGGAAACCTGCGCGCGGCGCCCTTCGACGCGGCGGCGTGGCGCCGCTATGCCGAGCGCTTCCTGCTGCCGGAAGGTCGGATCGTCGACACCGGCAACAAGGGCATCAGCCATTCCGAAGGGCAGGGCTACGGCATGCTGCTGGCGGTGGCGGCGGGTGACCGCGCCGCCTTCGACCGGCTGTGGGGCTGGACCCAGCGCGTGCTGATGGTGCGCGGCGACGGGCTGGCCGCCTGGCGCTGGACGCCCGACGGCGGCGTTGCCGATCGCAACAACGCGTCGGACGGCGACATGCTGATCGCCTGGGCGCTGCTGCGCGCCGCCGAGGTCTGGCAGGCGGAGGCCTACCGCACCGCCGCCGCCGCCATCGTCAAGGCGCTGGCCTCCGGCCTGCTGGTGGAGCAGGCCGGGCTGACCGTGCTGCTGCCGGGACGCGACGGCTTCCGCAAGGGCGACACGCTGGTCCTCAACCCCAGCTACTGGATCTTTCCGGCCATCCGCGCCTTCGCCGCCCTTCCCGGCGGAGAACGCTGGAGCAAGCTGTCGGATGCCGGGCTGGTGCTGCTGTCGAAGGCGCGCTTCGGCGGGTTCCAACTGCCGCCGGACTGGATGACGCTGGATGCCGCCGGGGCGGTGGGCATCGCCGACGGATTCAAGAAACAGTACGGCTACGACGCCGTGCGGGTGCCGCTCTATCTGGCGTGGGACGGCTACCGCGATCCCTATTATTTCCGGCCCTTCGCGACGCTGGCGACGAAATACGGCGGCGCGACGGTGCCCGCCACCGTCTCGCTTCCGGGCGGCACCACCACACAGGTGGCGGCATCGGTCGGCATGCTGGCGGTCTACCGCTTGGCCTGCCGTCTTGCCGGCGCGGGTGATCCTGTGACGGTGCCGCCGCTGGCGCCTGACGAAGACTATTACTCCACCACCTTGGCCCATCTGTCCGCGCTGGCGGCGCAAAGCCTGGGGATCGATCCGTGACCCGTCCTGTCCTTCTTTCGGCCCTTCTTCTCGCCGGCATCGCCACCGCCGCTGCCGGAACCGGTGCATGGGCGCAGTCGAACGGCGGCGGCCGCGCGCTCGCCCCCGGCGTGAAGGTGGAGGTGGCGCCGGCTCCCGGCAGCGGCTCGGCCCCCGCCGCCGGCAAGGTGGACGAGACGGCGCTGCGCTATTACGCCCGCATCGGCGACGGCGAGCGGCTGGAGGCCGAGATCGCCCGGCTGCGCGCGCTCGACCCGGGCTGGGAACCGCCCAAGGACCTGTTCGCGCCGCAGCCGACCACCCCGGGCGTCGACGAGACGCCGTTCTGGAACCTGATGTCCGCCGGCAAGGTGGCGGAGGCGCGGGCGGCCATCGCCGAGCAGCGGCGCAAGTCGCCGTCCTGGCAGCCGTCGGACAAGCTTCTGCAGGAACTCGACACCGCCGAAAGCGCCGGCCGCATCCGCTCGGCCAGCGACACCAAGCGCTGGCAGGAGGTGGTCGATGCCGCCGCCGCCCATCCGGAGGCGGTGGCCTGCAACCGGCTGGACAATGCGTGGCGGCTGGCCGAGGCCTATGCCGAGCTGAAGCAGGCCGACCGCGCCTTCGACACCTACCGGACCATCGTCAGCACCTGCCCCAAGGCGAAGGAGCGGCGCGACACCATCTTCAAGGCGTCGCGCTATCTCAGCCCGGACCAGCTGCGCGAACTGACCGCGCTGGGCGCCACCGCCAACCCGGCGAAGGGGGAGGATTACTCCACCGTCCGCACCGCGGAGGCCGAGCTTGAGACCGGCCGGCTGCTGGAGCGTCTCGGCAATGCCAAGCCCGGCGCGCTGACGGCGGGTGACCTGTCGCGCATCCAGGGCATCGTCCGCGACAAGCAGGACGCCGACGGCGCCATCGCGCTCGGCTGGTATTTCCAGAAGCAGAAGAACTTCGCCGAGGCGCAGAGCTGGTTCTCGCAGGCCAACGGCTGGGTGCCGTCCGACAAGGCGGCGGAAGGGCTGGTGCTGGCCTACAACGGCTTGGGTGAGAAGGCGCAGGCCCGCGCCGCCGCCGCACCGTGGAAGGGCAAGTCGAGCCGGATCGATCAGGCGCTAAAGGCGGTGGATCCGCCGCGCGGGGCCGGCGGCGGGCGCAGCGGCCCGCAGGGGCCGAGCGAGCTTGACCGGGCGCTGGCCCGCCAGGACTTCGCCGAGTGCCTCAGCATCATCCGCAACAGCATCGCCAAAAGCGGTCCGACCGCCGCCCTTCTGCAGCAGCGCGGCTGGTGCCTGCTGGAGATGAAGCGCCCGTCGGAGGCTGAGGCCGCCTTCGCCGAGGCGCAGGCGATGGCCGCGCGCGAACCGGCGAAGGGCGGTCAATCCGCCAGCGGAACCGGCGCCGCCGGGACGACGCGCACGCCGGCAGCAGCCGGCCTGCCGCAGAAGGCGACGCTGGCGCAGGAGAACGCCTATGGTCAGGCGGTGGCGCGGCTGGCCACCGGCGACACGGTCGGCCTGACCCGTGACCTGCCGCGCGCCAACATGACCCCGGCGCAGAAGGCGGAAATCCGCGCGTCGCTGATGGCGACGGAGGCGAACCGGGCGCTGGAGGACAAGCGCTACAACGACGTGCTGCGCCTGCTCGACGCCCGCAAGGAGCTGACGCCGGAGCCGCGGAACCTCGGGATCCTGCGCGGCTGGGCGCTCTACAACCTGATGCGCTTCGACGAGGCCTATGCCCAGTTCAAGTCCGTCGACGACCGGCTGAGCACCGAGGAATCGCGCGAAGGCGTGAGCATCACCTGGAAGACCATTTACCATGACTGGTAAGGGCATGACTGGTAAGGGAGCCCCGATGCCCGAGAGTCCAATTTCCGAGACTTCGATTTCCGGTATGGCCCGGACCGGCTGGAAGCGCGCGGCGCTGTTGGCTGCTTTGGCGGCGGCGACGCTGCTGACCTCCGGCTGCGCCGGCTGGGTCCGCGACAACCTGACCCAGGCGCCCACCCCGTGGCGGCGCGTGCAGCCGACTGCGCTGCCGGTGACCATGCCGGACAGCCGCGACTTCCCCATCGTTGCCGCCCGCATGCGCGACACCGGCGCCGTCTACAAATCCTACATCGTCGTGCTGGGCAACCCCACGGTCCTGCCGGGGGAGAACCGCCTGACCGTCGACGTGCAGACCCTGCCCGACAGCCTGTTCGGCGCCCTGGTCCAGCCGCCGCGCGTCTTCCCGGTGCCGCTCTACACCATGGAAACGCTGCTGGCGACGACCAGGCGCGAGTTCCCGGAGATGACCGTCAAGGTCGCCGACGCCGCCCGCCGCAACCGCTACGGCGACTACGACTATGTCACCGCCCAGGATGGGGAGAACAGCTGCGTCCTGGCGTGGCAGCTGATCACCGACCACAAGCGGATGCTGCCGGAACGGATCGAGGCGGTGCGTCTGGAATACCGGGCCTGCGGCGTCGGCTCCAACGTCCGCGCCTTGCTGGCACCCTTCGACGGACTGTCGCTGACCTTGCCGGAAACGGTGCTGGAGGCGCAGGATCTGGGCGCGATGTAGCCCAAAGATCCCCTCTCCGACGAAAGACCCCACATCGGAAGTCCGCCCGCCATGACCACCGTATCCGAAGCGCTGCGCATGGCCGTCGGGCTGCACCAGGGCAATCGCCTGGCCGAGGCGGCGGACATCTACCGGAAGATCATCCAGGCGGCCCCCGAGGTCGCCGATGCGTGGCACCTGCTGGGCGTGCTGCACCACCAGTCCGGCCAGTCCGCCGAGGCCGTGCGGCTGATCGGCGAGGCGATCCGGCGAGATCCCCTCTGCGCCGCCTATCACGACAATCTTGGATCGGCGCTGCGGGCGGCGGGTCAGGCGGATCGGGCCGCCGCTCATCACCGGGTGGCGACCGCCATCGATCCGGGGTGGGTCAAACCCTTCGGCAATCTGGCCGGCGCCCTGACCGATCTGGACGACGGCGCCGGTGCCGCCGTCGCGCTGCGCCGGGCCTTGCGGCTGGCGCCCGGGTCCGACGCCTATCTGCTGCGGCTCGGCGATTGCCTCTATGCCCAGGAGCGGACGGACGAGGCGGAGGAGTGTTACCGGCGGTTGGACGCGCTCCATCCCGGCCGGGCCGACTGCCGGTACCGGCGGGGCCTGTGCCGGCTGGCGGCGAGCCGGCTGATGGCGGCGGTGCTCGCCACCGCCGGAAAGACCGTCGACCGGATCGCCCTGGGGGAGGCGGTCGCCGCCTTCGCCGATGCCGCGGCGGACGGCCATGCCGATGCCGTGAAGAACCTGTTCGGCACGGCGGTGGTGGCGATTCAGACCGGGGTGATGGACGACGCGATGCTGGACCGGATCACCGCCGCGGCGCGTCGGCGGCTGATGGCGGAGCCGCGGGACAGCGTCGCCCTGTCGGTGGTCTGCTATCGCCTGTATCGCCGGGGTCGGCTCGACCTCGCCAGCCGCTATTTCCGCAAACACGCCCGCCAATGGACGCCGCAGGACATCTCCGCCGATTTCGAGATGCTGCTGTGGTCGATGGTGCGCGGCGAGCCGGCCTTCTTCGACGGTCTGGCCGCCGAACCGCCGGCATGCTTCGGCCGCGCCGTCCGCCGCATGCCGGTCCCGCCTAACGCCAATGGCCGGCCGATCCTGCTGGTTGGCTGCGACGAGACCTATTGGCGCCGCTTCGGCGCCGGCTTCCTCGCCACCCGGCTGGAGAAGGCGCCGTCCTGCGCCCTGCATGCCCATGTCGTCAACCCTTCGGACGAGACCGAGGCGGAGCTGATGAGGCTGGCAGACGACGCCCCGCTGTCGGTCTCCTTCGAGACCATCGACCTCGCAGCATTGCCGGAGCCGGTGCGACTGACCTATTTCGCCTCCGCCCGTTTCGCGGTGACGCAGCAGCTTCTGCGGCAGGGGGCCGGGCCAGTGATCCAGGTCGATGTCGATGCGCTGCTGCTCGCCGATCCGGGGCTTGCGATGGCCGATTGGCAGGCGTGGGACGTGGCGGTGATGCAGGACCGGCGGGGGCGCGGCCCGACCCGTGATTTCCTCGCCGGCTTCCTGGCCTTCAACCGGACGCCGGCGGCCCAGCGCTATCTCGACTTCGTCGTCGCCTATATCGGCCGGCATTTCGACGAGGGCCGGGCTTTCTGGGGGCTGGATCAGGCGGCGCCCTACTGCACATACGACCATCTGGTCCGCAGCGGCGGGGCACCGGCCCTGATCCGTTTCGACTTCGAAGCCTTCCCCTTCCTGCACTTCCTGGCGAAGTGAGGCCGCCTTACGCCGCCTGCGCCGGCCGTTCGCGCAGCCGCTGTTCCAGCGCCCGCCAGCGCGGCTTGACCGCCTCCAGCGCGCGGTGCTTGACCGGGCCGAAGCCGCGGATCTCCTGCGGCAAGGCGGCCAGTTCCACCGCGGTGGCGAGACGGTCGACCGACAGCCGCTCGGCGATCTCCGCCACCGTGGCCTCGTAGCGGGCGATCAACGCGCGTTCCATCTTCCGCTCCGCCGTATAGCCGAACGGATCGAGCGCGGTGCCGCGCAGCCTCTTCATCGCCGCGAGACCGCGGAACACCGGCAGGATCCAGGCGCCCAGCGCCATCTTGCGCGGCTCGCCATAGCCGTTGGTGTCGCGCGACAGCAGGGGCGGGGCGAGGTGGAAGACCGGCTTCCAGTCGCCTTCGAAGCGCTCCTCCAGGCTTTTGTGGAAGGCCGGGTCGCTGTGCAGGCGGGCGACCTCATACTCGTCCTTGTAGGCCATCAGCTTGAAGGCGCTGCGCGCCACCGCTTCGGCCAGCGCGGTCGAACCGGGGGTGACGCGCGCCTCCGCCTGCCGCGCCCGCTCCACCAGCGCGCGGTAGCGGTCGGCATAGGCGCGGTCCTGATAGTCGGCGAGGAAGGCGGCGCGGCGCTCGACGATGGTGGCGAGGTCTGTCGCGGGCGCTTCCTCCTCCGCCCCCAGCGTCGCCAGCAACTCCGGCCGGTGCGCGGCGAGGCGGCCGAAGGCGAAGGCGCGCAGGTTGGCGGCGACGCCGGTGCCGTTCAGTTCGATGGCGCGGGTCAGCGCCTCCAGCCCGACCGGCAGCAGCCCCTTCTGGAAGGCGACGCCCATCAGGAAGACGTTGGCGAGGATGCTGTCGCCGAACAGGGCGGTGACCACCCGGTTGGCGTCCACCACCTCCACCCGGTCGGGTCCGGCGGCGCGGCGCAGGCTCCGCAGCAGTCCGCCGGCATCGGGAAGCTTGGTTCCGTCGCGGGTGAAGGCGCCGGTAGGGGCGACATGGGCGTTCGCCACCACCCGCGTCCGGCCCAGGCGAACCGTCTTCAGCGCGTCGGGAGAGGCGGCGACCACCGTGTCGCAAGCCAGCACCAGCTGCGCCTGCTTCGGGTCGATCCGCGCCTGGTTCAGCTGCGCCGCGTCGCCGGCCACGCGGAGATAGCTGTAGACCGCGCCGCCCTTCTGCGCGAAGCCCATGAAGTCGAGCACGGAGGACGCCTTGCCCTCCAGATGGGCGGCCATTGCCAGCACCGCGCCAACGGTGACGACGCCGGTGCCGCCGACGCCCACAATCAAAATCTCGGCCAGGATTTCAGCCGGATCCTCCGCCGCACTGTAATGCGGCAGCGGCAGATCCGCCAGATCGTCGGCGAAGCGGGCGGCGACCTTGTCCGGGTTCGGCTTGCGCAAGCTTCCGCCCATCACCGAGACGAAGCTGGGGCAGAAGCCATCGGCGCAGGAGTAATCCTTGTTGCAAGTGGACTGGTCGATCTGCCGCTTCACGCCGAATTCGGTCTGTTTCGGCTGCACCGACAGGCAGTTCGACTTCTTCCCGCAATCGCCGCAGCCTTCGCAGACCAGATCGTTGATGACCATGCGGCGGGCCGGGTCGGCCATGGTGCCGCGCTTGCGCCGGCGGCGCTTCTCCGCCGCGCAGGTCTGCTCATAGACGATGGCGGTGACGCCGGGGATCTCGCGCATCTCGCGCTGGACGGCGTCGAGATCCTCACGGTGATGCACGGTGGTGAAGGGAGCCAAGCCTGACCGGCTGTCGTAGTTCTCCGGCGCGTCGCTGACCACGGCGATGCGGGTGATGCCCTCCGCCGCCAGCTGGCGGGTGATGGCGTCGACGGAGATCGGGCCGTCCACCGGCTGGCCGCCGGTCATGGCGACGGCATCGTTGAACAGGATCTTGTAGGTGATGTTGACCTTGGCGGCCACCGCCTGTCGGATCGCCAGCAGCCCGGAATGGAAATAAGTGCCCTCGCCCAGATTCTGGAAGATGTGTGACCGCTTGCTGTAGCGCGACTGCCCGATCCAGCTGACGCCCTCGCCACCCATCTGGCTGAGGCCGACCGTGTCGCGGTCCATCCACGACGCCATGAAATGGCAGCCGATGCCGGCCATCGCCTTGCTGCCCTCCGGCACCTTGGTGGAGCTGTTGTGCGGGCAGCCGGAGCAGAAATAGGGGGTGCGGGGCAGGGCGGGGGCGGCGGGGGCTTCGGCCGGCAGCAGGTCGGCCAGACGATTGGCGAAGTCACGCTCCGGGAAGCGGTGGCGGATGCGCTCCACCAGGGCCTTCGCGACGATCCAGGGGCGCAGTTCCCCGGTGGCGGGCAGGAGATGGGCGCCGAACTCGTCGGTCTTGCCGACCACGGCGCGCGGACGCTCGCCGGCCGGCAGGTGGAACAGCAGGTCCTTCAACTGGCCCTCGACGACGGGAGCCTTTTCCTCGACCACCAGGATCTCCTCGGCACCGCGGGCGGCGGTCAAGGCGAAGTCGGGTTCCAGCGGCCAGGACAGGCCGATCTTGTGGACCGACAGCCCGATCTCCGCCGCTTCCACCGGGCCGATGCCCAGCAGGCGCAGAGCCTCCATCAGGTCGAGATGCGCCTTGCCGGTTGTAACGATGCGCAGCCAGCCGCCCCGGCCAAGAACGGTGCGGTCGATGCGGTTGACGCGCGCGAAGGCTTTCACCGCCGCGACCTTGGCGGCAAGACGTTCCTCGATGGCGAGGCTGGGCAGGTCGGGCCAGCGGTAATGCAAGCCCCCCGGCGGCGGATCGAACTCCACCGGCAGGAAGCCGCGGTCGAGCGACGGCAGCCGCACGGTGGCGGAGCTTTCCACCGATTCCGAGATCGCCTTGAACCCGACCCAGGCGCCGGAAAAGCGCGACAGCGCGTAGCCGTACAGGCCGAAATCGAGGAACTCGCGCACGCCCGACGGGTTCAGCACCGGCATCGACCACGCGATCATCGCAAGGTCGCTCTGGTGCGGCATGCTGGAGGACACGCAGCCATGGTCGTCGCCGGCCACCGCCAGAACGCCACCGCGCGGCGAACTGCCATAGGCGTTGGCATGCTTCAGCACGTCGCCGGAGCGGTCCACCCCCGGCCCCTTGCCGTACCACAGGCCGAACACGCCATCGACGGTGCCCTCGCCCGAGGATTCGACCTGCTGGGTGCCCATCACGGCGGTGGCGCCCAGATCCTCGTTCACGCCGGGGACGAAGCTGATGGCATGGGCGTCGAGATGCCGGCTGGCCTGCCACAGCGCCTGATCCAGCCCGCCCAGCGGCGAGCCGCGATAGCCGCTGACGAAGCCGGCGGTGTTCAGCCCCGCCCGCCGGTCGCTTTCCGCCTGGAGCAGCAGAAGCCTGACCAGCGCCTGGGTGCCGGACAGATAGACTTGGCCCTCGGCCCGGCTGTAGCGGTCGTCCAGGCGATAGCTCCGGTCGATCTCCGCCCGTTCCGCCCGCAAGCCTTTCGGCATGCCGTCCATCTCTCGTCCCCTCGGATTTCTATCGTTGGGGACAAGTCTGCACCTTTCGCAGGCAAATGATTTTGCGGGTTGGCCGTGGATCGGGGGTGATCGGAAAATCCTGTTGCGGATTGTTGGGCCGCTCAGCGAAATTTTTGCGCAGGCCGCGGGGCTTTCCGGACGGATTACCCTTTCAGAGCGGCGCGGCGGTCGGCCCGCATCAGGGCGGCGCCGCGCTCGGCGATCATCACCGTCGGCGTGTTGGTGTTGCCGGAGGTCAGCGTCGGCATCACCGAGGCGTCAATCACCCGCAAGCCGCGCACGCCGCGCACCCGCATCTCCGCATCGGTGACGGCGGTGGCGTCGTCCTTGCCGCCCATCCGGCAGGTGCCGACGGGATGGAAGATGGTGGTGCCGATGTCGCCGGCGGCCTTGGCCAGTTCCTCTTCAGTCTGGAAGCTGGGGCCGGGCTTGTATTCCTGCGGGTGGTAGGGGGCCAGCGCCGGCTGCGCCACGATGCGGCGGGTCAGCGCCAGCGCCTTGGCCGCCTTCGCCTTGTCGGCCGGATCGGACAGGTAGCAGGGGGCGATGGCTGGATTGGCGCGGTGGTCGGCGGTGGTGATGCGGGTCCAGCCGCGCGAGGCCGGGCGCAGGTCGCAGACGCTGGCGGTGAAGGCCGGGAAGCCGTGCAGCGGATCGCCGAACTTCTCCAGCGACAGCGGCTGCACATGGTATTCCAGATCGGCGGTCGCGACCTCTGCTGAGGATTTGGCGAAGACGCCGAGCTGGCTGGGCGCCATGGTCAGCGGTCCCTTGCGAAACAGCGCGTACTCCAGCCCCATCATCGCCTTGCCGAACAGGCTGCCGGCCCGCTTGTTCAGCGTGACGATGCCGTCGACCTTGTAGATCATGCGCAGCTGCAGATGGTCCTGCAGGTTGGCGCCGACGTCCGGCGCGTCCAGCACCACGGGTATTCCCAGCTTCCTCAGATGCTCCGCCGGGCCGATGCCGGAACGCTGGAGGATCGCCGGGCTGCCGATGGCGCCTGCCGCCAGCACCGTCTCGATCTTGGATGTCGCCCGTGCCGGCTCCCCCTTGACGGTGAAGCGGATGCCGGTGACGCGGCCGTCGGCGATCTCCACCTTGTCGATGGCCGCCTCAATGGCGAGCTTCAGGTTGGGCCGATCGAGAGCGGGGCGCAGGAAGGCCTTGGCCGCGCTCCAGCGGATGCCGCCCTTCTGGTTCACCTCGAAACTGCCGACGCCGAAATTGTCGCCGCGGTTGAAATCGTCGTTTCGCGGGATGCCTGCCTGCTGCGCCGCCTCGGCGAAGCGGTCGAGCAGGTCCCAGCGCAACCGCTGCCGCTCCACCCGCCATTCGCCGCCGGCACCGTGCATCTCGTCGGCGCCGCGCCAATAATCCTCGCTGCCCTTGAAGACCGGCAGCACCTCCTTCCAGCTCCAGCGCGAATCACCGGTGATGGCCGCCCATTCGTCGTAATCGCGCGCCTGCCCGCGCATTGCGATCATGCCGTTGATCGACGAACAGCCGCCAAGCACCTTTCCGCGGGCGTAATGGATGCTGCGGCCGTTCAGCCCCGGCTCGGCCTCCGTCTTGAAACACCAGTCGGTGCGCGGATTGCCGATGCAGAACAGATAGCCGGCGGGGATGTGAAGCCACACCCAGCTGTCCTTGCCGCCCGCCTCCAGCAGCAGGACCGAGACGTCCGGATCGGCCGACAGCCGGTTGGCCAGCACGCAGCCGGCCGTGCCGCCGCCCGCGATGATGTAGTCGAAGCTGCCGAAGTCCAACACGTCCGCCATCGCGTCCCTCCCCAGGGGATTATTGATTTGTCAGACATATTAGATTGCTGAGCGGGCGGACGATCCAGCGAAATCTTGCCGCGGCCGGCGCCTTCGCCCGGCGGCTCACCCGGCCCCTTCGCCTACTTCCGGTTCACCAGCGCCACGCCGCAGACCGCCACCGCCATGCCGGCCAATGCCACGAGGCCCAGCTTCTCGCCGAACAGGAGCCAGGCGATCAGCGCGGTGACCGGCGGGGTCAGGTAGAACAGGCTGGCGACCTTTGCCGCAGCACCGCGGCGGATCAGGGCGAACAGCAGGAAGATGGCGCCGACCGACAGCACGAAGCACAGCCACAGCAGGGCGAAGACGAACTCCCCGGTCCACTGCACCTGCATCGTCTCGGTCAGCGGGGCGGCGATCGCCAAGGCGACCGCGGTGGCGCCGTATTGGATGGCGGTGCCGCTGCGCAGATCCATGCCGCCGCCATGGCGCTTCTGGTACAGCGTGCCCAGCGTGATGCCGACCAGCGCCACCAGCGCATAGCCGAACGGAACCAGATGCGCGGCGTCGATGGACAGCTTCTCCCGCACCACCAGCCCGACGCCGGCAAGGCCCAGCAGCAGTCCAGCCCATTGCCGTCCGGTCACCCGTTCTCCCAGCAGCGGGCCGGACAATGCTGCGGTCAGCAGCGGCTGGATGCCGACGACCAGCGCGGTCACCCCGGCCGGCAGGCCCTGTGAGATGGCGATGAAGATGCCGCTGAGATAGACGCCGTGGACCAGCAGCCCGGCCAGCGCGATCCGCCCGGCGGTCGGCCAGTCCCTGGGCCAGGGCGCGCCGCTGACGAGGGCCACCAGCGCCAGCACCACGGCGACCAGCCCCAGCCGGATCAGCAGGAAGGTCAGCGGCTCCACGTAAGGCAGGCCGTATTTCGCGCCGATGAAGCCGGTGCTCCACAGCAGCACGAAAAGGCCCGGCATCAGGCGCAGCCAGGGTTGGCCGCCCGTCGCGGTTCCGCTCATCCTTGAAATCCCTTCCCCGTCCGGTCAGCTTACCGCCGGAACGGCCGGAGACGACTGGGTCGGCTGGCGGCGCGCTTC
The DNA here is from genome assembly GCF_047302835.1 of Azospirillum sp. CT11-132. Taxonomy (NCBI): domain Bacteria; kingdom Pseudomonadati; phylum Pseudomonadota; class Alphaproteobacteria; order Rhodospirillales; family Azospirillaceae; genus Azospirillum; species Azospirillum sp. CT11-132. Next base: position 639,253 of record NZ_JBGLZA010000002.1, on the reverse strand, counting down.
GGCGACCGCCTGGATGTGGGACTGCAAATCCGCGTCCTTCTGCACCAGCCGGCGGAAATCCTTCTCATCCAACACCAGCAATTGGCAATAGCCCAGCGCCCGCACGTCTGCATTGCGCCGCTGGCGGGACAAGAGGGCCATCTCGCCGAAGAAGTCGCCGGTGCCCAGCTTCACCGGCTCCGCCAGCATCGGCACCAGCACCTCCACGGCACCCGACGCGATGAAGAACATGGCGTCGCCGCGCTCGCCCTTGCGCACGATGGTCTCGCCCGGCAGCGCCAGCTGGGCGCGCAGCAGGGTGGCGATGGTCGCCACCCGCTCCGACGGCAGGCCGGCGAACAGCGGCACCCGGCGCACCAACTCGGCCACGTCGAATCGCACATCCAGCTTCGGCAAGCGTTCCAGCACGCGGCGGCGCTGTTCCAGATCGCGTTCCAGGTCGGTCAGAACCTCCTGGCTGATGATCGATTCGGCGTGCATGGCGCGGTATTCGGCATGCTCCAGCCGCAGCGCGGCGCGGCCGACGTAGCGGCTCTGCAGCACCACCGCATAGTCGGGATATTGCAGCTTCAGCGCCGACAGCGCCTGTTCGACGATGCCGAGCCGGCCGACCAGCATGCCCTCCAGCTCGAACGCCACCTCCTGGCCGAGCACGCGGGCCAGACGGTCGCGGGTGAAGGCCAGCAGCTCGCGCAGCACCGTGCGCACCGCCACCAGCACCTCGAACCGCATCGACAGGCGCCGGGCCAGCGGCCGGTGGATGCCGAAGCGGCGCTGCAGCCAGCTCGCCGCCCGCATCCAGGGGGAGAAGGCGATGAAGGGCTCCTCGAAGGCGCGGTAGCCGTTGCGCCCCTGGCTCTTGACCGCGTCGAGCAGCCGGCCGCTGCGGCCGGCCAGCATCTCCATCACCGCGCGCGACACCACCCCTTCGGAGAAGTGGGCGTAATAGAGTTCCTCCTCGCGGTTCACCAGGATGACGAGGCCGATGGTGACGCGGTCCTCGCCGGTCAGCTGAGCCTCCTCCTGGCGGTCCTGGTCGATCTGCTTCCGCCGCTCCTCATAGCGGGCGACCATCACGTCCTTGACGACGCCGTCGACCTCATAGGTCTCGGCCACCGCGGCGACGCGGTCGCGGATGCTGTCGGTGGACAGCGCCAGCGCGCGGTTGCGCATGGCGCGCTCGACCGGCGTCAGCTCGTCCAGCTTCAGCAGGCGGATCAGCCAGCGCAGCGTCGTACCGTTGACGAACAGGGTGACGAAGACGAAGCCGGTGACCATCACCGCAACGAAGCTCTGCACCCGGTCGGGCACCCGGAAATTCTCGGTCACCGCCAGGGCCAGCGTCAGCGACACCGCCCCGCGCATGCCGCCCCACAGCATCACCGCCTTGTAGGAATTGCTGACCTTCTGCGCCAGCCCGGCCCAGGACAGGATCGGCAGCAGCCCGAACAGCACCACCGCGCGCGCGGCGAAGGCGGCCAGCACGACGACCAGCACCAGCCCGACCTCCGCCCAGCCGGCGTCGGCCATCAGCCGCGGCACCAGGATGGCGGTCAGCAGGAAGATCAGGGAGTTGGCCCAGAAGCCCAGCTGCTGCCAGACATGCTCCATGGCGCCCCAGGTGGCGGGGGAGATGCGGGTGCGCCCGACCGATCCGATGACCAGCGCCGACGCCACCACCGCCACCACGCCGGACGCGCCGACATAATGTTCGGCCAGCACATAGGACAGATAGGCCAGCGCCACCGTCAGCGTGATCTCCGCCATCGGCTGGTTGCGCACCGGCTCCACCAGCATGCAGACGATGCGGCCGCAGATGTAGCCGGTGACGACGCCGCCGGAGAAATCGCGCAGGAAGTCCAGCGCCGCCGCCCCGGCCCCGCCGGTGGCCTTGCGCGTCAGCATGTCGAGCAGCAGCGTGAACAGGGCGATGGCCGCGGCGTCGTTCAGCAGGCTTTCGCCTTCCACCAGCGTGGTCAGCCGGCGCGGCGCGCCCAGGTCGCGGAAGATGCCGATCACCGCCGCCGGGTCGGTGGAGGCGACGATGGAGCCCAGCAGCAGGCAGGCGACCAGCGGCATCGGGGTGAACAGATTGACCGCATAGCCGACGGCGAAGGTGCAGACGAACACCGCCACCACCGCCATCAGCAGGATCGGCCCCAGATCGTCGAACAGCCGGCGCACATCGACCGCCAGAGCGGTTTCGAACAGCAGGATCGGCAGGAAGATGTGCAGCAGCACGTCGGAGGAAACGTCCAGCTCCGCCAGAGACGCGAGGAAGTCGTGGAACGGTCCCTTGCCCGGCATGCCGGCGAAGGTCTGGATCACTGCACCCAGCGCCACGCCGACGCCGGCCAGCAGCACCGTGTAGGGCACCTGGAAGCGGGCGGCCAGCGGCGGCAGGAAACTGACGAGGGCGAGAAGCCCGGCAACGCCCAGGACTTGAATGACGATATCGTGCATGTTTCCACGGAACGGCTGCGGCGTGGGCTGCACGGTATCGCCGCACTCTTGCCGGGGCAAGACCGGGAACCGTCCGGTCCTGCGGCAAAAATGGTCCGCAGCGATGCGCGCGGCTCCACCCCGCCGCCGGGCTGAATCGGAGCGCCGGGTCACAACCCCGTGGGCCGGCGCTGGCGGCGGGACACGCATTTGGCTAGGATGGCCGAAGCTTGGTCGTGATATGGAAGCGGGGGTGCGGGAATGGATGCGGTCGGGATGTTGCGGCCGGCGCTGGCCGGCCTGGGTCTGCTGCTGTCGGTGAGCGGTTCGGCGCTGGCCACCGATCCGGCTGCCGCACCGACCACGTCGGAGGATTTCATCCGCGCGCTGAAGCCGGACCGGCCGCAGGGCGACGAGAAGCCGCGGACCCGCGGTCTGGCGCTGGGAACCGGCGACACCACTGCGGCGCCGACTACCGCTCCTGCTCCCGCCCCGGCACCGGCAACTGCACCAAGCTACGGCAGCCCCGCTCCCCAGCCGAAGGCGGCGCCGCGGATCAGCTTCCAGGTGGAGTTCGCCTTCAATTCGGCGGAACTCACGCCGAAGGCGACCGGCATCCTGAACGAGCTGGGCCGCGCCCTGACCTCGCCGGATCTCGCCGCCTACCGCTTCCAGCTGACCGGCCACACCGACGGCGTCGGCAACCCCGACTACAACCTCGCCCTGTCGAAGCGGCGCGCCGCCTCGGTTCGCGATTACCTGACCCGGACCTTCGGCGTGTCGGCGGGCCGGCTGGTCGCCGTCGGCCGCGGTTCCCAGCAGCTTCTCGACCCGGCGAACCCGGCCAGCGACGCCAACCGGCGGGTGGAGATCGTCAACCTGGGCTCCTGACTGGCAGCTCACCGCCACCCGCCGTCCTGCGTCAGGCCAGCCAGGATGCCGCCGAGGATGCCGTGCGTCGCGCGGGCGGCGGCCGACATCGGCCGGCCGGCGGCATGGGCCAGCAGGATGGTCCGGTCGATCTGCGGATCGACGATGGGCAGGCCGGTCAGCCGCTCCGCCGCCGCGCCATGCCGCGCCACCCGGTCGGACAGCACGGTGTAGCCGCAGCCTTCCGCCACCAGCGCCTTGATCTGCTCCAGGGCGTCGATCTCCAGCGCGACGGTGACGCCGGCCCGCGCCAGCAGGGCGGCGTGCTCCACCTCTTCGCGCACGCCGTGCGGGCGGCCGGGCAGGATCAACGGCAGGGACAGCGCCTCGGCGAAGGGAATCGCGCCGCGGCCGCGCAGCAGCGGGTCGTCGGCCGGCCCGACCAGATGCAGCCGTTCCCGCGCCACCAGCTCGGTTTCCAGCCCGCCCATCTCCTTGGTGCCGAACACCAGCGCAAGGTCGAGCTGCCCCGACAGCACCCATTCCAGCATATGGCCGGACAGCCCCTCCACCACCCTCAGCCGGATCTGCGGATGGGTGCGGCGCACCGCCAGCGCCAGCGGCACCGTCAGCACCGGCCCGAGCGAGGTCGGGATGCCGACGGTCGCCGGCCCGGCCGGCACCGCTTCCACCGCGCGCACCTCGTCGCGCAGCCCGTCCATCTGATCGATAAGCGCCGCCGCCCGCTGAGCCAGTCGCCGCCCGCTTTCCGTCGGCACCACGCCGCGCGCCGTGCGCAAGACCAACTGGCAGCCGAAATCCTCTTCCATCCGCTTCAAATGCAGGCTGAGCGCCGGCTGCGCCACCCGTAACGTCTCCGCCGCGCGGGAAATCGAGCCATGCTCGACGATGCCCAGGAAATAGCGAAGCTGCCGAACGTCCATCCCACCGGACCCCTTGTTGTCCATATCGTGATGTTATGAAAGGGGCGGTGGGGATCGCGTGTCAATATGGCGCCTTGCCCTCTGGCGTCTAACCTTGTGGCTCAGGAAGCGACGGCGGCGAGCATCCTGAGCGTCTTCAGCCCCTTTGGCTTCTCCGGGGCAACGATGTCCTTGTGGATGCAGCCGATCACGGACTTGATGACATCCGTCTTGTTGAGCGCCGTGACCTCGACGACGGCCTCCAGATCACGCGACATGGTCGGGGTGATCTTCATCGACAGACGCCGCCTTGCCGAACCATTCACGGCCTTCGGCGCGTCTTCGAAAAAGGCCTTGGTCTCGATGAGGCTGTCGGCCAACTGCCGTGACAGGCTCCGGTCGGCGGCGTACCGGTTGATGTAGTACATCAGCAGCGGCTTGCGGAATTCGGTCGTCAGGCCCGGGTCGATGCGATACGCCGCAAGATCGAGAGCGTCGGTGTAGACCGACGGCAGGTTGGCTTCGATGGAGATCGTGGCCCTGTCGTAGGCGGCCTTGATGGCCGGCGTCGATTGCGGCGGAGTGGCGACGACCGCACCGCACTTGTCGCATACGGCGACCAGGATGTTCTGCGCCACGCCTTTGCCGTCTTTGAACGGGACGTCGCGCAGGGCGAAGGTGGTCGTCGTCAGTCCGTCCGTCTCGCACACGGCCTTGCTCTTGTCGCCTTCACGGTAGATCTTCACGACGACACCTCATTGATGAACGCTGATAAAGATCGTGTCAGGATCTACGAAGTAAAACTTAATGTACCAGCCCTGACGCTTTACGATGTTGACCTCGATGCCTGGATCCCTGTGGTGAGGGCTGACGCTGTGATCGTTGCCTCTGGCGTTCTTCAATAGCTGAATGACGTCATCAGCGGTAACGGCTCCCATCTGCAGCAAGTTCTTGGTATCGATCGCATTTCGGGCTTCGTGCTGAAACGTCCCGTCCTTCAAGGCCCGAATGACCTTGGGCTTTACCGTCGACCACCCCACCGGCAACCCCCACAATATACGATGAATCTCGTATTCTTCAAGCTGGCCGGAGTTACCGGTGCGGCCGAAGGATCGAACTGTTGAGCTTCAGTTGCAAGCCCGGTTCCGGGCAACGGGTGCAGCCGGCGCCCTCATAACTCCCCCCTCTTGATCGCCGCAAATCCGTTAACCATTTACCCATCAGGCGCCGGGCGATCGCGCATTTTGCGGATCGTGGACGCGCCGTCCCGCGCCGGATGGCTGGGCGGGAGACCATGGAAACGGAGTGCCGGATGGACTTCGGTCAATTCACCGATCGTGCGCGTGGCGTCATTCAGGCCGCGCAGATCGCCGCCCTTGCCGAGCGGCACCAACAGCTTCTCCCCGAACATCTGCTGAAGGCCCTGATCGACGACACCAGCGGCGTCGCCGCGCGTCTGGTGCGCGACACCGGCGGCGATCCCGATCTGCTGAAGTCCGCGACCGAGGAACAACTGTCCCGCGCTCCGGTCCAGCCGGGCGCCAACGAAGGCCCGCAGCCGCTCTACATGTCGCCGGCGCTGGCCGCCGTGCTGCAGGGCGCCGTCGCCTCGGCGCGCAACGGCGGCGACCGCTTCGTCACCGCCGAACGGCTGCTGGAGAGCCTCGCCCGCCAGAGCGGCCCGCTGCGCGCGCTGTTCCGCCGCGCCGGCGTCGATGCCGACGCGCTGGCCGCCGCAGCCGATGCCCAGCGCAAGGACCATCCCGCCGACGCCGAGACCGAAACGACCTCCGGCGAGGCGCTGGCCCGCTACACCCGCGACCTGACGGACGAGGCGCGGCAGGGCCGGCTCGATCCGGTGATCGGCCGCGACGACGAAATCCGCCGCACCATCCAGGTGCTGGCGCGCCGGACCAAGAACAACCCCGTCCTGATCGGCGACCCCGGCGTCGGCAAGACCGCCGTGGTCGAGGGGCTGGCCCAGCGACTGGCCTCCGGCGATGTGCCGGAAGGGCTGAAGGACCGGCGCGTGCTGGCGCTCGACCTCACCGCCCTGCTGGCCGGTGCCAAGTTCCGCGGCGAGTTCGAGGAGCGGCTGAAATCGGTCCTGGCCGAGGTGCAGGAGGCCAACGGCCGCATCATCCTGTTCATCGACGAGCTGCACACCCTGATCGGCGCCGGGCGCACCGATGGGGCGATGGACGCCGCCAACATGCTGAAGCCCGCGCTGGCGCGTGGCGAGCTGCGCTGCGTCGGCGCCACCACGCCGGACGAATACCGCAAATACATCGAAAAGGACGCGGCGCTGGCCCGCCGCTTCCAGCCGGTGACGGTGGACGAGCCGTCGGTGGACGACGCCGTGTCGATCCTACGTGGCATCAAGGGCAAGTACGAGGTACATCACGGCGTGCGCATCGCCGACGCGGCGGTGGTCGCGGCGGTGAGCCTGTCGGCGCGCTACATCGGCGACCGCCGGCTGCCTGACAAGGCCATCGATCTGGTCGACGAGGCGGCGAGCCGCCTGCGCATGGCCATCGACAGCAAGCCGGAGGCGCTCGACGCCGTCGACCGTCGCGTCGCCCAACTGAAGATTGAGCGTGAGGCGCTGAAGGCCGAGCCGGACGCCGCCTCGCAGGAACGCCTGCACGCCCTGGAAGGCGAGTTGGCCGAAGCGGAAGCCCGCCAGTCCTCGATGGAAGAGGAATGGCGTGCCTCGCAGTCCCGCCGCACCGAGGGGCGCCGCCTGAAGGAGGAGCTTGACCAGGCCCGCACCAAGCTGGAGCGCGCCCAGCGCGACGGCGACTGGGCCAAGGCCGGCGAGCTGGCCTATGGCGTGGTGCCCGACCTGGAGAAGCGTCTGGCCGAGGCCGAATCGCGCGCCAGCACGGAGCGCGACGAGGTGACGGCCAAGGACATCGGCGCCGTCGTCACCCGCTGGACCGGCATTCCGGTCGAACGGATGCTGGAGGGCGAGCGGCAGCGGCTGAAGGGCATGGAGGACAAGCTGGCGGAGCGCGTCGTCGGCCAGAAAGAGGCGGTGCGTGCGGTGTCCAAGGCGGTGCGGCGTGCCCGTGCCGGTCTGAAAGACCCCAGCCGCCCGACCGGCTCCTTCCTGTTCCTGGGTCCGACCGGCGTCGGCAAGACCGAACTGGCCAAGGCCTTGGCCGCCTTCCTGTTCGACGACGAGACGGCGATCACCCGGCTCGACATGTCGGAGTACATGGAGAAGCACGCGGTCAGCCGCATGATCGGCTCGCCTCCGGGCTATGTCGGCTATGACGATGGCGGTTCGCTGGCGGAACGCATCCGGCGCCGGCCCTATCAGGTCGTGCTGCTGGACGAGGTGGAGAAGGCGCATCCCGACGTGCTGAACGTCCTGCTGCAGGCGCTCGACGACGGGCGGCTGACCGACGGGCAGGGCCGGACCGCCGATTTCCGCCACGCTATCCTCATCATGACCTCCAACCTGGGGGCCGAGGCGCTGAGCGCGTTGGGCGATGACGAGGATATGGCCGGCGTGACGGTGGAGGTGATGGACGCGGTCCGCAAGGCCTTCCGGCCGGAGTTCCTCAACCGGCTGGACGATGTCCTGATCTTCCGCCGGCTGGGCCGGGACCAGATGTCGCGGATCGTCGATATCCAGCTGTCCCGCGTCAATGAGCGGCTGGCCGAGCGCGGCGTCACCCTGGCGGCGGATGCGGCGGCCAAGCGGCGGCTGGGCGATCTGGGCTGGGATCCGGCCTTCGGCGCCCGTCCGTTGAAGCGCGCCATCCAGGGCCTTGTCGAGGACCCGATCGCCGAGCGTCTGCTCGACGAGGAGGTGGAGGGCAAGACCACCATGACCCTGTCGGTGGTCGACGGCCGGCTGGCGCTGGACGGCGTGGTGGTGGAGGAGGACCGGGCGCACGGCTTCAAGGCGCCGGAGCGTCCGCCCTTGGGCTTCGCCCTACCGCCGGTGGCGAGCGCCGCCGCGGCGCGGGAGGCGTCGGTCCACTGACGGTGATGCGGTAACGGAAAGGCTTCGGATGCTCCGGCATCCGAAGCCTTTTTCCTATGCCGCCGGCCTGCTCCGATCCGTCCGGCGCGCCGTTACCATTTCGATTTCAGCTTCTTGGCGCCGTCGCTCGACCAGATGATGGCGACGGCGTCGACCACCAGCGCGGCATCCGCCTTTTCGTTCTGCTTCCACTCGCCGCACAGCATCATGATCGAGGCGATCGCGCACAGGCAGCCGCCGCGCGCCCCCTCGATCATGCTGATGCAGACATTCTCCTTCGGGCTGTCCTTCCGGAAGGACTTGCGGATCGACCAGATGCGGTCGGCGATGAAGGGAAGCCCGGCGGTGAAGACGCTGACCGCCTTGATCGCCGTGTTGTTCTCCTTGCGGTCGATCACGTAGGTCAGGTTGGCCTTGCACTTGCCGCAACTGCACGGATAGCCGTTGCTGCGCGTGGCGGCGGTGCGGAGATCGTGCAGGGCGAAGATGCCGTTCGCGGTGATGCCGATGGCCAGCGCCACCAGCCACGGCCCCAGCGCCGCCCCCAGCGGGAACAGGGCGATCGAGCCGATCCCGACATTGACGGTCGCGGTCGCCACTCCACTGAGTGCGGTGACGCCGGTCTGCAGGCCGCTCTGCGCAGCGCCGATCAGCGCCATCTTGGAGTATTTCGCCAGCTTGGTCCGTGTTTCGCTGAACGGCTCGAAACTGTCGGCGGCCGGCGCGTTGGTCGCGAACATCATCGCGAGTTCGCGAAGCTTGTCGGGAGGAGGAAGCGGCATGGCCGGAACTCTCGCGGTGGGACGGCGGGCAGAAGCGGATATGCAAGAAAGTGGTAGCCAGGCAACAATCGGTCGGCAAGCGCCTGCCGCATCGAGGGTGCCAATGGGCGGACCGGTCTGCTACATCTCGGCGGCGCCGATTGGGCGCGGGCGGTGCTGCAACAGCCGGAGACAGACATGGCCGCGACGATCCCACCCTATCTGTCGACCTTCTCGCTCGCCGGGCAGGTGGCGCTCGTCACCGGGTCGGGCCGTGGACTGGGGTTGGAGATCGCACGGGCGCTGGCCGGATCGGGCGCGCATGTGCTGCTGAACGGCCGCGACGCCGCGACGCTGGAGGCCCGCGTCGCCGAAATCGAAGCCGCCGGCGGGTCGGCTTCGGTGCTGGCCTTCGACGTCTCCGACCGGGCGGCGGTGCGCGATGCCTTCGCACGGATCGCAGGGGAGCATGGACGCCTCGATGTGCTGGTCCAGAATGTCGGGCAGCGCAACCGCAAGCCGCTGGCCGATCTGACGGACGACGAGATCGTCACCCTTCTCGACGTCGATCTGGCTTCCTCCCTCATTCTGGCGCGGGAAGCGGCGCGGCTGATGCTGCCGCGGGGCAGCGGACGGCTGATCGCCGTCACCTCCGTCGCCGGGCAGATTTCGCGGGCCAACGACAGCGTCTATGCCGCGGCGAAATCGGGGCTGAACGGCATGGTGCGGGCGCTGGCCGCCGAATATGGACCGATGGGACTGACCAGCAACGCCATCGCTCCCGGCTTTTTCGCAACCGAAACGAATGCGGCCATTACGGGAGACCCAGAGCGCTCCGCCTATTTCGCCAACCGCACGCCGATGCGGCGCTGGGGCCGGCCGGAGGAGATCGCCGGGGCGGCGGTGTTCCTGGCCTCGGCGGCGGCGTCCTATGTCAATGGTCACGTCTTGGTCGTCGATGGCGGCGCCACCATCTTGATGTAAGCCGACGGCCGACTGTCCCCGCCATGCTGACAATTCCCATTTCCTGCGGCGATCCCGCCGCCCTGTTCCGCCCCTGGAGTGCCGAGCCCTGGGCGATGCTGCTCGACAGTGCCGCCCCCCATCCGCGGAACGGACGGCATTCCTATATCGTTGCGGAACCGTTCCAAACTGTCGAAGCCATCGGCGGCCAGACACTGATCAATGGCCGCCCGGTCGGCGGCAGCCCCTTCGACGCGCTGGAACGGGCGCTTTCCACTCATCCGCGTCCCTCCGACGGCCCGGTTCCCTTCACCGGAGGAGCCGTGGGTTTCATCGGTTACGAAGCCGGAACGGCTTTGGAGGGGTTGCGCTCCCGCCATGGCAATCCGGGCGGGCAGCCGGACTTAGCCTTCGGCCTGTACGACGTCGTCGCGGCCTTCGATCGGCAGGAACGGCGCGCCTGGGTCATCGCCGCCCGGCCGGAGGCGGAGGACCGCGCCCGGCGCATGGCGGCGCGGCTGTCCGTTCCGCCTCCGGAACAATCGGCCGGGCCTGCGCCGATGCGCTGGCGGTCGGAGCTGTCGCGTCCCGACTACCTCGACCGGGTCGGGCGGGTTCTGGAGTATATCCGCGCCGGCGACATCTATCAGGCCAACTTCACCCAGCGCTTCCTGGCCGATGCCGGGCCGGACACCGACGCCTATGCGCTGTACGAGCGGCTGCGCCGGTTCAGCCCTGCGCCCTTCGCCGCTTTCCTGAACTGCGGCCCCAGGCTGCGTCTGGCCGGAGCGTCGCCGGAGCGCTTCATCCGGCTGGGCGCCGACCGGACGATCGAGACGCGGCCGATCAAGGGCACCCGACCCCGTCACGCCGACCCGGCCGCCGACGCGGCGGCGGCGGCGGCGCTGTCGGCCAGCATCAAGGACCGGGCGGAAAACCTGATGATCACCGACCTGCTGCGCAACGATCTGGCGCGGGTGTCGGAGGTCGGCAGCGTCAAGGTGCCGGTGCTGTTCGGGCTGGAGAGCTTCGCCACCGTCCATCATCTGGTGTCGGTGGTGACGTCCCGCCTGCTGCCGGGGCTGGGGCCGGTCGATTTGCTGCGCGCCGCCTGTCCCGGCGGGTCGATCACCGGGGCGCCGAAGATTCGCGCCATGCAGATCATCGACGAGCTGGAGGTGGCGCGGCGCGGCGCCTATTGCGGGTCTGTGGCCTGGATCGGCTTCGACGGCGCCATGGACAGCAACATCGTCATCCGCACCTTGTCGGTGACGCAGGATCATGTGATCGCCCAGGCCGGCGGCGGCATCGTCGCCGATTCCGATCCGGCGGACGAGCATGAGGAGATGCTGGTCAAGGCACGCGCCCAACTGCGCGCCGCAGGATATCCGGTGGTGGAGTGGGCAGGGGAGAGGTTGCAATGACAATCTGGCTGAACGGACGGTTGGTGCCCGCCGCGGAGGCGCGGATCGACCCGGCCGACCGCGGCTTCACCCTCAGCGACGGGCTGTTCGAGACGATCCGGATCAAGGACGGCGCTCCGCGCCACCTGCCGCGCCATCTCGACCGGCTGGGCGCGGGGGCGGAGTTGCTCCGCCTGCCGGTGCCCTATGACTCCGCGGATCTGACCGGTGCCATGACAGCGCTGATCGAGGCGGTGGGCCTGACCGACGGCGTCCTGCGCCTGACCCTGTCGCGCGGCACCGGCGCCCGCGGCGTGCTGCCGCCGGCCGACGCCCGGCCGACCCTGCTGATGACGGCGGCGCCGGCTGCCCACATGACGTCGCCGGTCGCCGCAATCATCGCCGGCTGCACCCGCCGCAACGAGCATTCGCCGCTGTCGCGGCTGAAGTCGCTGAACTACCTGGATTCCATCCTGGCCCGGCAGGAGGCGGCGGAGCGGGGCGCCGACGAGGCGCTGCTGCTGAACGGCGCCGGCCGGCTGGCGGAATCGAGCGTCGCCAATCTGTTCCTGTCCATCGGCGGCCGATTGCTGACCCCGCCCGTCGCCGACGGCGCGCTGCCCGGCATCCGCCGCGCCCTGATCCTGGAGCGCCTTGGCGCGGAGGAGGCGCCGCTCACCCCCGACGACCTCGCCCGCGCCGACGAGGCCATCCTGACCAACAGCCTGGGCTTGCGCCCGCTGGTTGCCGTCGACGGCCGGCGGGTCGGTTCCGGTGCCGCAGGCCCGGTGCTGGCCCGCCTGCTGGCCGATGCCGACCTGTAAACCACCATCCAAGTGGCCATCCAAGGGGCCATCCAAGGGATCCTGATGATCGAGACAGTGACCTTTCCCGAACTGACCATCATCGGCTGCATGGTCGAGGCCGGTCGCGACGACCTGCCCGCCGCCGTCGCCGCCGCGTGGGAGCGCGTGTTCGCCGCCGACACCGGAACGGCCGCTTTCGCCGCCGTGTCGCTGCCGGAGGCGAACGGGCTGCAGCGCCGGCTGGTCGGCTTCATGGCGGCGAAGGCGAGCGAGATCCCGGCCGGCATGGTCCGCGTCGACCTTGACGCCGGCCGCTATCTGCGCACCGTTCAGGACGGCCCGGCGGCGGGGATCGCCGATGGCTTCGCCCGCCTGCAGGCCCATGCCGAGGCGAACGGGCTGACGCTGTCCGGCATCGCCCTCGATTTCGGTTACCGGCCGGGGCTGCCGGACGGGCGCCACGAGCTGCATCTGGCGCTCGCCCCGCAACTGCCGGCGCTGGCCTGACCCCGCGTCCGGCGCCGCTCAGCGTGCGGTGCTGTAGACGCCGTGGATGCCGAACTCCACCGGCTGTCCGGTCAGGTGACGCGTCAGCAGGGTGGCGACCTCCGCGGCGGCCGGCTTGCCGTCGAGCGCCGCGAGATCGCGCTGCAGCGCCGTCATCGGCTTCGGCGAGGCGATGGCGAGGAAATGGTCGGCGCCGAAGGGCGGCTCCACCGTCAGCGCCAGCCGGTAGGGTCCGCCGCGCGGGATCTGCGCCGGGTCGTTGCGCTCCGCCAGCGGGTAGAGGTAGTTGACCGTGCCGTCGGCGGCGAGGTTGATCAGGGTGAAATAGGTCCCGCTGTTGCCGCCGATGGCGAGCGAGACCGTCTCCCCTTTGCGATAATCGCGGTCGCCCGGCTCCACCGCCAGGGTCAGCGAGCGGTCCTGCGCCGCCGCCTTCACCCGCACCACCAGCGACCATTTGTCGACCACCCCCTGCACCCGCCGCCGGGTTTCCGGGTCCGCCGGGTCGCCGGGGATGCTGGCCAGCACGTCGCCCATCGAGCTGACCACCTCGCCGGTGGCGCTGTCCCAGACCAGGGCGGGATCGTCCTTTCCGGCGAGTTCGATCCCGGTGAAGCCCGCCGCCAGCTTCTTCACCGCCGCCGGCTTGCCCAGGATGCGCAGCGGGATCGGCCCGGCGTCCGGCAGCAGGGACGGCGGCTTCGGCTTGGTGGCGACCGGGTCGATCAGCGGAATCTCGCCACGGCCGCGCGGCTGCACCTGCGGATGCTGCCGCCCCTCCAGCGCCATGCGCACGGCGCCGCGGACATGCGCCTCCAGTTCCCCCTTGGTGACGATGCCGTCGCCGTCGCGGTCGGCCTGACCGCGCAAGGCATTGGCGAACGCCCAGCTGAGCGCGCCGCGCGGCTTTTGGTCGATCATCACCTCCGGCGCCAGCTCGTGGTCGGCCACCGCGGCGAAGAAGGTGACGTTCGGCTGGTCCTCCGCCTCCGCCTGCAGGGCGGCGCGGGTGGGCAGGGGAAGGGCGTCGTCCTCGATATGGTCGACCGGAACGCCGTCGATCTTCGCCGCCCGCGTGCCCAGCATGCCGGCGCGGTCGTCGAAGGCGCGGGTCATCGTGCCGGAATGGCACGAATCGGAGATGAAAATCACCCGGCGCGGAGCGGCCTCCTTCAGCAGAACGGCGATCTCGTCGTCGGTCAGACGCTGGGCGGTGCCGGGGCCGCGCGGGGCGAAATTGGCCAGCACCAGGAACTCGTCCATGCCGTCGGCCTCGCTGCCGGGCACACGCTCCGGTTGCTGGGCGCCATGGCCGGCGAAGGTCAGCACCAGCGTCGAGTCGGGGGCGGTCTCGGCGATCAGCTGCCGCCACGCGGCGATGATCCGGCTGCGCTCCGCCTCCCCGTCGATGAACAGGCGCAGCTTGCGGACGCCGAGCCCCTTCAACGCGCCGGCGATGTCGCGGGCGTCGTTCACCGCGCCCTGCAGCGGGTTGACCTGGGTATATCGGTCGATTCCGATGACCAGGGCGGCGATTTCCGCCCGCGCCGGCGTGGCCGCGAGCATAAGTCCCGCCGCGGCGGCGACCGTGACGAAGCCTCCCAAAATTGCGCCGGCGGCTGTGCCCTGGCGTCGCCTTCCTCGAAACATTGCAGTCCCCCAACGATGCCGTGCAGCGCAGGCTACACGCGGATGCCGATGCATAAAAGGCCGCACGAATTGGTGGTAAAGATCACTTCCTTTGCGGTTGTTGCTGTGGCAGCGTTGCAGCCGGACCCGATCGGCAGGGGGGCCGCATCCACTGTGGGGGTGGAACGGCCGGCCGGGACTTCGGGAACGGAACGAATGACGCCGCAAACGGCAGTGCAAACGGGAATAAGCTCATGCGAAGCAACCGCGCCAAGGCAAGCCTCGTCTCCATCACCATCGTCGCCATGGCGCTCAGCGGCTGCGTGACCACGCAGCAGGACCGCATCGGCGCGAATGACGGCACCGACGCCTGCTACCAGTACCGCGTCGCGCTCGATTCGACCGGCGACTATTATGCCGAGGACATGTTGAAGGGCGCCGCCATCGGGGCCGGTGTCGGTGCGCTGACCGGCGCGCTCGCCGGCGGCAACCTGAAGAGCGCACTGATCGGCGCTGCGGCCGGGGCCGCGCTGGGCACGCTCGGTGGTTACTGGAATTCCAAGGCGCAGCAGGGCCGCGATCAGGCGATCCTGGGCGTCATGAACGACCTCGACACCGAAAACCAGAACCTCAACCGTACCCAGATCGCTCTCGACCAGCTGGTGAACTGCCGCCGCGCCGAGATCGCGCGCGTCAAGGCCGACTACAAGGCCAAGCGCATCGGCAAGCCGGAGGCGGAGCAGCGCATGACCCTGATCCGTGCCCAGCTGGACAAGGATTACGCCATCGCCAGCAGCATCAACCAGAACATCGTCAAGCGCCGCGACGAGTATCTGATCGCCGCCGACAACATCGAACCGGGCGCCGCCGAGAGGATCCGCACCAAGACCGCGGTCAAGGAGCAGACCAAGAAGAAGAAGGCGAAGCAGGCCGCCACGACCACCGCCAGCGGTACCCCGGCATCGCAGGTGGTCCAGCGCACCAACACCGCGTTCGAGACGTCGGAGCGCATCAACGCCACCACCACCAGCATTCAGCAGATCGCCCAGAAGGAAGCCACCCTCGACGCGGTCTGAGGCCCCACTCTGACCGGAGCGGTCCGGCCGCGCGTCCCCGGAGACCGATGGGGTGCGCGGCCGGGCCGGTCCCGGCGACACAGTGCAAGCGGAACGGATGATGGCCGGCTGTCTCACTCGCCAGATTGCGCGACTTCGGTGCGGCCTTCGGGCCGGCGCCTTTCTGTGGGCTTTCCTCGGCCTCCTGCTGGGCGGGCTCCTGGCAGACGGGCTGACGGCCCGGCCGGCGCTGGCGGGCGATGCGTCGACCGGGGCCTTCCTGCGGATCGAGACCGGCGGCCACACCGCGCGGGTCAACCGGTTGGCCAGCGATGCGCAGGGCCGGCTGATCGCCAGCGTTTCCAACGACAAGACCCTGCGCCTGTGGAGCCGCGACAGCGGCGAGCCGCTGGGCGTGCTGCGCGTGCCGATGGAGGCGGGGGACGAGGGGGCGCTCTATGCCGTCGCCCTGTCCGCCGACGGCTCGCTGGCCGTCGCCGCGGGGAACACGGGAACCAGCTGGGGCGACGGCGTCACGCTCTACCTGTTCGACGTGAAGGCGCAGCGGCTGAAGGCCCGGCTTCCCGGCCAGCCGCAGGTGCTGAACGATCTGGCCATCTCGCCGGACGGCCGGTTCGTCGCCGGGGCTTTCGGCGGCACCGCGGGGCTCCGCGTGTGGGACAGCGCCAGCTTCCGCATGGTCGCGGAGGATGCGGGATACGGGGCGCGGGTCTCGGCCCTCGCCTTCTCCCCCGACGGACGGCTCGCCACCGCTTCCTTCGACGGCAATGTCCGGCTCTATGACGCCGGCTTCAAGCAGAAGGCCAAGCGCAATCCGGGCAAGGGGTTGCCCTACTCGGTCGCCTTTTCCCATGACGGGGCGTTGCTGGCGGTCGGCTATGCCGATCAGACGCGGGTCGACGTGCTGTCCGGCGCCGACCTGAAGACGCGCTATTCGCCCAAGACCACCGGCATCGCCGGGGGCAGCTTCGCCGCCGTCGCCTGGGACGGCACCACCCTGGTCGCCGCCGGCACCGCGACCCAGGATGGAACGCGCAACGTGGTGCGCCGCTGGGCCGAGGCGGGGAAGGGCGCCTTCACCGACGTCGCGGCGGCGCGCGATTCCGTGACCCACCTTTTGGCCCTGCCGGGCGGCGGCGTGGCATTCGCCGCCGCCGATCCCGGTTGGGGCGTGATCGATCCGGCCGGCCGGCTGCAGTTCGCCCGCATGGGCGACGTTGCCGATTACCGTGACATCCATCTCGGCCGTTTCGGCCTGTCCGACGACGGTCTGGTGCTGGAATTCGGCATGGAGCAGGGCGGCCGACGGCCGATGCGCTTCGACGTTCTGGCCCGCAGCCTGACCTCGGCGCCGGAACCGCTGCCGGGCCTGAACCGTCCGGTCGCCGAAGGGCCGGGGATCGGCGTGGCGGACTGGCGCAACAGCCGCGCGCCGAAGGTCAATGGCCAGCCGGTAAAGCTGGACAGCGGCGAGTGGGCGCGCAGCGTCACCGTGCTGGGGGCGCAGCGCCGTGTGCTGATGGGCGGCGAATTCAGCCTGCGCCTTCTCGATGCGGCCGGGGCCGAGCTTGCCCGCGCCGAGGTGCCGGCCGCCGTGTGGGGAGTCGTCGCCTCCGCCGATGGCCGCGTCGCCGTGGCGGCGCTGGGCGACGGCACGCTGCGCTGGTACGCGCTGTCCGGCGGCGCCCGCCCGCTGGAGGAACTGGCGGCGCTGTTCCCGCACCGCGACGGCCGCCGCTGGGTGCTGTGGACGCCGGAGGCCTTCTTCGACCATTCGGAAAGCGGTGGCGAGACGCTGGTCGGCTTCCACCTGAACGACCCGAAGAAGAAGGGCAGCCAGTGGATCGAGTTCAAGCAGGTCTACCGCGTCTTCGATGCGCCCGAACTGGTGCGCGCCAAGCTGCAGCAGACCGGGCAGGCGGACATCGCGGCGCGGCTCGCCGCCATCGGTGACATCCGCCTTCTGACCCAGCGCCGTCCGCAGGTGACCCTGCTGGATTATTGCACCGTGCCCGCCGCCGCCCGCGGACTGGCGCTCGGCACCGGCGCCGCCGAGGCGCCCGCGCCGACGGAAAGCCCGGCCCCCGCCCCAACCCCCGCCCAATTGCCGGCCGCTCCGACCCCCACTCCGACCGCCGCGGCGGATGCCGAAACCTGCCATCCGCTGGACATGACGCCGGTCAGCCGCGCCTTCGCCCGCGCCAAGGAGCCGGCACCGCCGAAGCCTGCGGCTCAGGGCGGGGCGCAGGGGGTGGATCTGGACGCCGTGGCGGAGGAACCGCGCCTGACCGTCGCTTTGCCGGAGGGGATCGGTTCCGTTCGCCTGCGTTATCGTCTGGCCGACACCGGCGGCGGCATCGGCACGGTCGACCTGTTCCGCAACGGCCGCAACGTCAGCGGCCAGGCCAAGTCCCGCGCTTTCGCCCGCGCCAAGGAGCCGGCGCCCCAACCCGCAACTGTTGCGCAACCCCCGGCCGCTCAAGCCGATGCGGCGCCCAAGGACCAGCCACCAGCGCCGGAGGAGCGGGTCAGCACCATCCGGCTCGATCCCGGCAGCAACCGGGTGCAGATCCGCGCCTACAACGGCTCCGATGCGATCTACGAACGCTCGGCCCTGGTCGATTTTGTGCTGCCGAAGCCTGCCGCGGTGGCCGACGCCGTGGCGGACGACGGCAAGGGGCAGCGCGCGGTGCCGGACCGGCCGCGGCTGATCACCTTCGTCGTCGGCATCGACAAGTACCGGCCGGAGGGGTCGCAGCTGCGCTTCGCCCGCGCCGACGCCACCGCCTTCGCCGACGCGCTGCGCGGCCGGATTCCCGCCGGCTATGACCGGGACCAGTCGCTGGCGCTGTCGAAGACGCTCTATGACGAGGAGGCGAGCCGCGAGGCCGTCGTCGCCGGGCTGGAGGCGCTCGCCGCCAACGCGCGGGAGGAGGATACGGTCGTCCTCTACCTTGCCGGCCATGGCGTGATCGTGCCGTCGCCGAAGGACCCGTCGGTCAAGCTCTACCACTTCATCACCCAGGACGTGAGCGCCGCAACCGCCGAGGCGATCGGCCGGGAGGGACTGTCGGAGAAGGAGCTGAACCGGCTGGTCAGCGCGATTTCCGCCCGCAACGTGCTGGTGATGCTCGACACCTGCCATTCCGGCGCGGTGTCCGCCGGCACGGTCGACAAGCTGTACCAGGACATGGGGCAGCGCTACCTGCTGGCCGCCTCGTCGGAGCAGGAGGAGGCGCTGGACAGCTATGACGGCCGCAACGGCATCTTTGCCCACGCGGTGCTGGAAGGGCTGAAGGGCAAGGCGCTGCTGCCGGGGGATGAGGCGGTCTACAACCTGACGCTCGGCCAGTATGTGAACCGTGCTGTGCCGCGTCTGGCGCGGGAAAAGCGTTGGCACCAGTCCGCGATCTTCAAGACCGGCGGCAACGAGCTGAACCCGTTCCCGCTGGCCGCGCCGGAGGCTGGAAAGCCATAAGGCGGGTGGGGCGGGGGCGGAACGCCGCCACGGGGCCGACCGTTGCGACGCCGCCCAAAATCCCCAGCCAGAAATGGGTAGATTAACGTCGATTGGTTCGTTCACAGTGTTTGGAAATGATGGACCGGTCCGTTTCGGGAGCGGCGCGGGGATTGGGGTGGACATGCAAGGCGGCGATCAGTTTGGCGGCACGCCCGGACCGGAATCGGAACGCACGGTCCTGATGCCGACGCCGGGCGGCCGGCGGCCGGCCGCGTCGGACGGTTCAGCCGGCGGGGAGGGGGTTTTCGCGTCGCGGGCGTCAGCGATCGGGGTTTCCGGCCCGGCGCTGGCGGCGATCTTCGCCGCGCGCTCGCCGCTGGCCGCCGCCGCCTCGCCGGTGCTGCTTCTGGCGGCGCGGCTGAACGACATCGGCGGCGTGCCGGACCTTGAGTCGCTGCGCCAGCGCGTGATCGGCGCCCTCGGCGACTTCAAGAAATGGGTGACGGCGTCCGGCATGGATGGGGCGACCCAGGCGACGGCGCACTATGTGCTCTGCGCGCTGATCGACGACATCGTGCTGAATTCCCCCTGGGGCAGCCAGAGTTCCTGGACGCGCCAGAACGTCACCAGCATGTTCCACAAGAACGTCGTCGGCGGTGAGCAGTTCTATGAGCGTCTCGCCTCCGCCCGCCAGGATCCGGGCAAGTACGGCGATCTGCTGGAGTTGATGTATCTCTGCCTGTCGCTGGGCTTCCGCGGCCGCTACCGCGTCGGCGGGCGCCAGGACACCGAGCACGCCCGCATCCGCGAAGACGTCTACAACATCCTGGTCAAGCAACGCGGCTACGCCGACCGCATTCTCTGCCCGAACGCGGCGGCGATGGCGATGGAATACCGGCCGCCGCGCAGTTCGCTGCCGGTCTGGGTGACCGGCGCCGGCACGGCGCTGTTCCTGCTGCTGCTGTTCCTGGCCTTGAGCTTCCTGCTGAACGGCGCGTCCGACCGGCTGTTCGCCGGCTTGGCCGGGCTGCCGCCGCACGGCGGCGTGGTGATCGAGGCGCCCGCCCCGGTCAAGCTGGCGGAAGAGGCGCCGCCCCCGCCGCAGATCGCCCCGCCGCCCCCGCCGCCGACGACCCAGGTCCAGCGTGTGCGCAAATTCCTGGAGCCGGAGATCGCCGAGGGACTGGTCGAGGTGACGGAGGACGCGCTGTCGGTCACCGTGCGCATGCGCGGCACCACCCTGTTCGCCAGCGGCAGCGCCACTTTGAACGACAAGGTGCGGGGATCGGTCCTGCGCGTCGGCCGCGCCGTCGCGGAGGAGCCGGGCGCGGTGCTGATCACCGGCCACACCGACAATGTTCCGATGACCGGCGGCGGACGTCTGCGCTTCCCCTCGAACTGGCACCTGTCGAAGGCCCGCGCCGAATCGGTGATGGCGGAGTTCGATCCGCTGTTCGCCGACAAGTCCCGCCTGAAGGCGGAGGGCAAGTCCGATACCGAGCCGGTGGCGTCCAACGACACGCCCGAGGGCCGGGCGGCGAACCGCCGGATCGACATCATCCTCAAGAAATGAGCGGAACCGCCCCGCCGGGGGCGGTGCCAGCGGCCGGCAGAGGCGCCGAAAGGCGATGACGCCGCAAGAAGATCAGGGACAGGGGTATCGGAATGAGTCGGCTGACCGCCATCTTGCTCTCCCGCGCAGTGTTGGGCCTCATCGGCGCGGTGATCGCCGCGGCGCTGATCGCGCTGCTGGCGCCGCTCGCCGGTCTGGACATGCCCTGGCTAGCGGTCGCCGCGGCCGTGCCCTTCCCGATCCTCGCCATCGTGCTGATCCTGCTGAAACGCCGCGACGCCAAGGCCGAGGAGCGGATGACGGCGGAGCTGACGGGCGGTGCCGACGCGGCGCGTATGGCGGCGGTGGACCAGGCCGACGAGGTCGCCGGCCTGCGCAAGACCTTCGCCGAATCCCTCGCCCTGCTGAAGGCCGGACGCAAGCAGCGGGGCCTGGGCGACGGCTATCTCTACAGCACCCCCTGGTACGTCATCATCGGCCCGCCGGGCGCCGGCAAGACCACGGCGCTGCTGAAGAGCGGCCTGAACTTTCCGCTGGCCGACCAGACCGGGGGCAAGCCGCTGAAGGGTATCGGCGGCACCCGCCAATGCGACTGGTGGTTCGCCGACGAGGCGATCTTCCTCGACACCGCCGGGCGCTACACCACCCAGGACAGCCACGAGACGGTCGACCAGACCGGCTGGGGCGCCTTCCTGAAGCTGCTGAAGGATGCGCGGTCGCGCCAGCCGATCAACGGCGTGCTGGTGGCGATGGCGGTCCCCGACCTCGCCGCCGCCGGACCGGAGGAGCGGGCGCAGCATGCCGCCGCCATCCGCCGCCGCCTGCGCGAGCTGTACGAGACGCTCAAGGTCAAGGCGCCGGTCTATCTGCTGCTGACCAAGGCCGACCTGATCGCCGGCTTCAACGAGTTCTTCCACGACCTGAACCGCGACGAACGCCGGCAGATCGTCGGCGTCACCCTGCCGGCGGCCGAAAGCGAGCTGGGCGATGCCGGCATGGCGACGCTGGGCAGCGAGCTGGACGGCATCGCCGGCCGGCTGTCCGCCCGCGCCGTCGACCGCATCCAGCAGGAACATGCGCAGGAGCGCCGCGGCGCCATCTTCGCCTTCCCGTCGCAGCTCGCCTCCTTGAAGGAACCGCTGCTCGACTTCGTGTCCGCCGCCTTCAAGGCAAACCGGTACGAGCCGGCGCTGCGGCTGCGCGGCATCTATTTCACCAGCGGCACCCAGGAAGGCACGCAGATCGACCGGCTGATCGGCGGACTGGCCGAGAGCTTCGGCCTGCCGGCGGCGCCCTTCCGCGGCGGCGCCGTCGCCGCGGGACAGCAGCGCAGCTATTTCCTGGGCGGCCTGCTGAACGATCTGGTGTTCCGCGAGGCCAACATGGTCGGCTTCGACCCGGCGGCGGAACGGCGGCGCATCTGGATCCCGCGCATCGCCTACAGCCTGTTCGGGCTGGTCACCACCGCCGCGACCGCCGCCTGGGTCGCCAGCTATCTCGGCAATGCCGGGCTGATCGACCGTGAACAGCAGGCGGTCGACGCCTATCGGCCCAAGGCGGAGGCGCTGGCCGCCGGCACCGTCGCCGACGACGACATCCGCCGCGTGTGGCCGGTGCTGAACGAGCTGCGTGCCCTGCCGGCCGGCCATGACACGCTGGCGCTGAAGCAGAAGCTGGCGCTCGATTTCGGTCTCTACCAGGGCGACAAGCTGGAGGAGGCCGGCGACACGCTCTATCGCCGCGCGGTCAACGGGCTGCTGATGCCGCGCCTGTTGGTGCGGGTGCAGCGCGACCTGCGCGACCGGCTGATGGCCGACGACGCCCCGGCGGTGGAGGCCCTGCTGCGCCTCTACCTGACGCTGGGCGGCGCCGGTCCGGTCAACGCCGACGAGGTGAAGGGCTGGACCGTCGGCTGGCTGCGCCGCGTCTCGCCCCCGCCGGGCGAGGACGAGACCAAGGCGATCCTCGGTCACATCGACGCCGGGCTGTCCGCCCCCGCCGGCCTGCCGAAGGCCAACCTGGATGCCGAACTGATCCGGCAGGCGCGCGAGGTGCTGGCCCGCACGCCGCTGGCCGCCCGCGCCTATGCCGTCGTGCGTGACGGCGAGGCGGCGCGCAAGCTGCAGGACTGGCGCCCGTCGGAGCAGGCCGGTCCGGAGGGCGACCGGGTGTTCCGCCGGTCCTCCGGTGCGCGCCTCAGCGACGGCGTTCCCGGCTTCTATACCCTGCAAGGCTTCACCTCCGTCATGCTGCCGGGCCTGCCCGGCGCGGCGCGCTCGGTGCGCGACCTCAGCTGGCTGCTGGGGCCCCCGCGCGGGGAGGAAGCCGGTCCGGAACTTGAGACGGCGGCACTGACGCTTTACCTGCGCGATTATGCCGGCCGCTGGGACGCGCTGCTCAACGACATCACCCTGGTGCCGGCCGCGAACCCTCAGGCGCTGGCCGAGGAGGTCAACATCCTGTCCGGCCGCAGCTCTCCCCTGCAGAAGCTGCTGACGGCGGTCGCGAACGAGACGACGCTGCAGCGCGTGCCGGAGGCGCCGGCCGGCGCCTCGCCCGCGGTGGCTGCGGTTGCCGCGGCGGCGGCCGACAGCGGCGTGGCGAAGCTGGTCACGCAGATGGTGGACGACCGCTTCCGCCCGCTGAACGACTTCACCCGCAACAGCGGCAACGCCCGGCTGGAGGAGTTGCTGCGCCAGCTGGAGGCCGTGCATGCCGTGCTGGCGCGGCTGTCGCTCGGCTCCGGCGGCGGGCAGAAGCTGTTCGATCTGGCGGCCAACGGTGGCGGCGAGGTGTTCCAGAAGCTGGCCACCGATGTCGGCTATTTCCCCCAGCCGGTCCGCCGCTGGACCGAGGAACTGGTGGAGCAGGGCACGGCGCGGACGCTGAGCGGCGCCCGTGCGCAGATCAACGCGGAGTGGCAGAGCACGGTCGTGCCCTGGTGCCGGCGCGCGCTCGACAACCGCTATCCCTTCGTCAAGGGCGCCTCGGCCGATGTCGGCATGGATGATTTCGCCCGGATGTTCGCGCCCGGCGGGCTGATCGACGCCTTCTTCACCAACCGGCTGCGGCCGTTCGTCGACACGACCAAGGAGCCCTGGCGCTGGCAGCCGTCGGCCGCCGACCTCGGCATCCCGGCGTCCGTCCTGCCGGCCTTCCAGCACGCGGCGGCGATCCGCGACGCCTTCTTCCCCGACGGGGGCCGGGCGCCGTCGCTGCGCTTCGAACTGCGCCCGACCTATCTCGGTCCGGGGGTGGAGCAGGTCGATCTGGACATCGACGGCCAGCGCCTGACCTTCGCCCGCAACGCCACGCTGGCGCAGGGGCTGCAATGGCCGAAGCCGGGCGGGGCGGGCGACCTGCGCGTGACCTTCACCGGGCAGCCGACCGAACCGCCGGAGATGACCCAGCGCAGCGGAAGCTGGGCGTGGTTCCGCACGCTGGACGCCAACCGCGGCCGCAAGGGGGCGGTGCCCGACCGCATCCCGCTGAGCTTCGGCGCCGCCGGCAAGTCGGCCGGGTTCGACGTGCGCATGACCAGCGCCGTCAACCCCTTCTCGATCCGCGACCTCAAGGACTTCCGATGCCCGGACAGCCTTTGATGGGCCAGCCTGTGACGGGACATGCCGGCTGTTTCGGCAAGCTGCCGGCGCGCGGCGATTTCCTGCTGCGCGGACTGCCGCGGACCTTCGCCGACCCGTGGCACGAGTGGCTGCTCGACGGGTTGCAGGCCAGCCGGGCGGCGCTGGGCGAGGGGTGGATGGACCGCTACCTCAATGCGCCGATCTGGCGTTTCGTGCTGGAGGCCGGCGTGTGCGGACCGCAGGCGGCGGCCGGCGTGATGATGTCCAGCGTCGACAAGGCCGGCCGGCATTTCCCGCTGACCCTGGTGGCGCTGCTCGCGCCCGGCCACTCCGCCGACGGGGTGGAGGCCGACGACCCATGGTTCGAGGCGGCGGAGGACTTGGCCCTGTCCGCCCTGACCCACACGCTGGATGTCGAGGCCTTCGTCGGCTCCGTCGGCGCCCTGTCGGTGCCGCAGGTCTCCGGGCAGCCGTCGTCCGCCGCCGCCCGCTGGTGGACGCTGGGCGGTGAAGGCGTGGCGGAGCAAGGGTTCACCGGCGCCGGCCTGCCGCCCGCGGCTCGCTTCGCTGAATTCCTGACCGGCCGGGCCGGGGAGGGGGCGTGATGCAGTTCGTCCAGGATGACCGCCTGCTGTCGCTGGAAACCCCGGCCGGCCCCGATGTGCTGCTGGTGGAGCGGGTCCAGGGGCGGGAGGCGCTGTCCTCTCCCTTCCTCTACCGCATCGATGCGCTCGGCCCCATCGAACCGCTGGCGCCGGAAGTCATCGTCGGCAACAGCGTCAACATCGGCTTCCGCCAGTTGGACGGCGAGCGGCATTACGTCAACGGCATCGCCCGCTCGCTCGGCGTCGGCGTGCCGGTGGGGCGCGACCAGCGCTATTACACGATCGAGGTGGTGCCCTGGCTGTCGCTGCTGTCCTACACCAGCGATTGCCGTATCTTCCACAGCCTGGGCAACGGCGGCCCGATGGCGGTGCCGAAGATCGTCGAGACGATCTTCCATGAATTCGGCTTTTCCAACTTCGAATTCCGCAGCCTGACCGGCAGCTACCAGCCGCGCGAATATTGCGTCCAGTACAACGAGAGCTATTTCGACTTCGTCAGCCGGCTGCTGGAAGAAGAGGGCATCTATTATTACTTCGTGCATGAGCGCAATCGCCACAAGCTGATCCTGTCGGACAGTGCCGCCGGCTATGCCAAGCTGCCGGCGGCGACTCTGCGCTTCAACCCCAGCGGCCAATATGCCGACCAGATCGAGCGGTGG
Source organism: Azospirillum sp. CT11-132 (assembly GCF_047302835.1). Lineage (NCBI taxonomy): Bacteria > Pseudomonadati > Pseudomonadota > Alphaproteobacteria > Rhodospirillales > Azospirillaceae > Azospirillum > Azospirillum sp. CT11-132. Next base: position 613,995 of record NZ_JBGLZA010000002.1, on the reverse strand, counting down.
CAGCGGGTCTATTCCATCGCGTCGGGGCGCTGGGCCACCAAGGATTATGATTTCCAGGCGCCGCGCACGCCGCTCGACAGCGGCGAGGCGTCGGTCGCCAAGGTGCCGGTGTCCACCAAATACGAGCTGTTCGAATATCCCGGCCGCTTCGCCACGCGCGATGCCGGCTCCACGCTCGCGCGGCGCCGGATGGAGACGGAGGAGCGCGGGCTGGAGGGGGTGCGCGGCGTCGGCGCCTGCCGCACCCTGCATCCCGGCATGACCTTCGCGCTGACCGACCACCCGACGGCGGCCGAGAACAACCAGCCGGTCGTGGTGGCGGAGTTGGAGTTCGACGCCTGCAACGAAGGGTTCCTGCCCGGCGACAAGCGCAAGGCCTCGTACGGCAACAGCTTCCATGCCCTGCCGGCGAAATCGGTGGTGCGGCCGGCGCGGTCGACGCCGAAGCCGTCGGTGCGCGGCATCCAGACCGCCTTCGTCGTCGGGCCGGCGGGGGAGGAAATCTACACCGACAAGTTCGGCCGCATCATGGTGCAGTTCCATTGGGACCGCCGCGGCCGGTCGGACGAGAAAAGCTCCTGTTGGATCCGGGTGGCGCAGAGCTGGGCCGGGCACCAGTGGGGCATGCAGACGGTGCCGCGCGTCGGCATGGAGGTGCTGGTCGATTTCGTCGATGGCGATCCCGACCGGCCGATGGTGATCGGCGTGGTCAACAACGCCGATGCGCTGCCGACCTATGCCTTGCCCGAACACAAGACGCGGTCAGGCATCAAGACGCGCAGTTCGCCCGGCGGGCGCGGCTTCAACGAGATCCGCTTCGAGGACAAGGCGGGGAAGGAGCAGGTCTTCCTCCATGCCCAGCGCGACTACGACCTGCGCATCGGCCATGACAGCCGGACGTCGGTGGCGTCGGGCCAGCATGTGAACGTCGCCGGGGGCCTGTGGGAGTGGGTGGGCAAGAACCACCACGCCACGGTGGACGGCGACCATGTCGAATCCATCGGCGGCGGCGTATCGCGCAGCGTCGGCGTCGATGTGCACGACAAGGTCGGCACCAACTATGCCGTCCATGCCGGGACCAACCTGTGCCTGGAAGCCGGCGCCTCGCTGACCCTCAAGGTCGGCGGCAGCTTCATCACGCTGAACGCCGCCGGCATCTCGATGAACGGCACCATGGTGCTGATCAACAGCGGCGGTGCCGCCAACGGGCTGAGCGCGGCCCCGGCGAAGCCCGACAAGCCGTCGCCCGCCGACAAGGACAAGGGCGGGTCGATCAAGGCGCCGCCCAAGGCGAAGCTGCCGCGCGCGGCGCAAAGTCACAGCCCGAAGGCCGCGGCGCAGGCGATGGTGATGCGCAACGCCGCGGCGTCCAACACGCCGCTGTGCGAGATCTGTCAGAAATGATGCCAGAAATGACCCACCGGACATGAACCAGGCGATGACAGGCCCATCCCCCCGCCGCACCCCGCAGGAGGTGGTTGCCCGGCTCGCGCATCATCTGTGGCCGCAGGGCGAGAGAGAGAGCGGATCGGATGGGGAGGAGCGCGGTCTCTACATGATCGTCGACGCCGCACGCGATCCCGGCCTCTATCCCGGCCTGTTGGCGCGGGAGGAGGAGGCGGAGATGCGCGCCCTCTACCAGGGCGAAACCGCGAGCGAGATGGCCGAGGTGGCCCCCTATCTGGTTCGGCTGGATCGCGGCGGCGCCGTTGCCGACTGGCTGGTCGGGGAGGGCTGGGGACGTGGCTGGGGCATCCTGGTGCAGGCCGGCGGCGACATCGACATGGTGCGCCGGCATTTCCGCAAGCTCACCATCGTCAACGACGCGAAGGGGGCGACCTACCTGTTCCGCTTCTACGATCCGGCGGTGCTGCGCAGCTTCCTGCCGATCAGCGATGCGGCCCAGCGCGGCGCATTGTTCGGGTCCGGCATCCGGTTCATGATGGAGGACGCGGGCGCCAAGGCGCTCATCCTGTTCGAACTGGTGGACGGCGACCTGCGCCGCGTCGAAGTGCCCCTCGGCGCCCCCGCGGGTGCGGCCGGCGCCTCCCCTGTCCGCTGATGCCCGAGCCAAAGGAGATCCCAGCGGTGGAGATGGTGGAATGCTGAGGCTGAGGATCGTGTCGGACCATCGGGCGTCGCTGGGCGGCAATGCCGAGAAGACGCTGAATGGCGGCAGCCTCACCGTCGGGCGGGGGGTGGAGAACGGCTGGATCCTGCCCGATCCCGACCTGCTGCTGTCGCGCCAGCATTGCGTGATCGAAGCGGCCGGATCCGGCTTCCGGGTGACCGACACCAGCACCAACGGCGTCTTCCTCAACGGATCGGAGCAGCCGATCGGCCGCAACGCGACGGCGCCGCTGTCGTCGGGCGACCGCATCCGCATCGGCCGTTTCATCATCGAGACGATGGTGGAATCGCTGAACGCCCCCAGCTTTACCGAAATCACCGGGGCCTTCGCGCTGGGCGGCAGAGGCGGGGAGGCCGACCCGTTCGCTCCGGCGCCGGCCCGGCATGCTGCCGAGCAGGATCCGTTCGATGAGCTGTTCGGCGATCCGACGGCACGCCCCTTCGAAGACCAGCCGCTGCGTTCGGAGGCTGAGCCGTTCGATTCCTGGACCTCCTCCAGCAGTGGGGCGGCGGTGCGGGAGCGTGCGGACGACTGGCATTTCGGCACCGTCGACGACCATTCCGATCCGCTGAACCAGGCAGTGTCGGTCGGCGTCTCCTTCCCGGCCCCGGCCCCGTTCCCGACCCCGTTCCCGGACGAGCCGCAGCGGTCGTCCGGTGGCGGCATCCCCGACGATTGGGACGACGAGCTTTTCGGCATGCCGCAGCCGGCAGCCCCGGCCACCCCGGACCCACAGTTTTTCCCGCCGCCGAAATCGGCCCAGGCGCTGCCGGACGACTGGAACATCGACGAGACGCTGCCCGATCAGGCGGCGCCGGACCTGCCGCTCAACTCCGCCGCCCCGGATCTTCCTTCGGAATCGGTCGCGCCGCCGGAACCCGACCCCCTGCCGGACGATACCGACATCGCTCCCCGTCCGGTCGCGGCAATGCCGGCTCCGGCGCCAAGGCCGATACCGGCGCCACCTTCGGCGGCCGATGCCGGTGCGGCGGTCGCCGCCTTCTACGAGGGGTTCGGCGCTCCGCTGCCGCCGGACGGGCTGCCGGATGCCACCGCGATGATGCGCAGCCTGGGCGAGGCGTTGCGCGCCAGCCTGGGGGCGCTGCATGGCAGCCTGCGGGCGCGGGCGCGCTTCAAGGACGAATTCCATCTGGAGCAGACCAGCTTCCGCCCCGCGGGCGAGAACCCGCTGAAGCGTTGCGAAACCCTGGACGAGGCGGTGTCGGTGCTGGCCAACCCGCGTCTGCGCGGCTTCCTGCCGATGGGCGACGCGGTGCGCGAGGCGGCGAGCGACGTGCAGGTTCATCACCTTGCCTATGCCGCGGCGCTGCAGATCGCGCTGAAGCAGGTGGTCGCCAAGTTCGATCCCGGCGCGCTCAGCCAGCGGCTGGAGACCCGGCTTCTCGACAGCCTCGTTCCGGCCGCGCGCAAGGCGCGCTACTGGGACCAGTACGAGGTCCTTTACAAGGATCTGGTGGTCGAGTTGGAGGAGGATTTCGACCGCGTCGTCGGCGATGCCATCGCCCGTGAATACGACCGCTTCATCCGCCGCGATGGCGCGGGCGGTGCCGACGGCGAAAAGCCCGACTGAACCCGTCCGACGCCCCGCCGCATCAACCCCCCTGACCGGACCACGCCCCTTCCATGGCCCAGCCCCCCGACGACAGCCACGAGCCCACCGCCATCCTGCCCGCCGCCGGCGCGGGGGCGGATACGGGCACGGAAACAGGGGTGGATCCCCAGGCCACCCGGCTGACGGCGCCGCCCGCAACCCCGGTGCCGTCCACTCCGGCGCCGACCTCCACCGCATCGGGTGTGGAGGCGTCGGGCGACCGGGCGGGCGTCCGGTCCGTTCCGGAACCGATCGGGCCGGGCACGCTGCTGAGCCACACCTATCGGGTGGAGGGGCTGATCGCCCGCGGCGGCATGGGCGAGGTGCACCGCGCCCGCCATGTCGACATGGACACCTGGCATGCGGTGAAGGTGATCCGCCCGGAGCTGGCGCAGGACGCCAAGATGGTCGAGCTGCTGCGGCGCGAGGCGGCGGCATTGCGGGAGATCCGGCACGAGGCGGTGGTGTCCTACGACGGCGTCTTCCGCGACGAATTCGGCCGGATTCTGCTGTCGATGGAGTTTCTCGACGGACCGTCGCTGCACGAGGTGCTGCAGGCCGGCCCGCTGGACGCGGCGTCGGTCGCCGTCCTGCTCGACCGCATCGCCTCCGGTCTGGCGGCGGCGCACCAGCGCGGCATCATCCACCGCGACATGTCGACCGACAATGTCATCCTGCCCGGCCGCGACATCGCCAACGCCAAGATCATCGATTTCGGCATCGCCAAGCAGACCGCCGCCGGGGCGGGAACCGTCATCGGCGACGGCTTCGCCGGCAAATACGGCTTCGCCTCGCCCGAGCAGTTCGGTCTGTTCGGCGGGCAGGTCGGGCCGCAGTCCGACATCTACAGCGCCGGTCTGGTGCTGGCCGCAGCGGCGCTGGGGCATCCGCTCGACATGGGCCGCACGCCGCAGGCGATGATCGAGCGGCGCATGTCGGTGCCCGACCTGTCGGCGCTGGAGGAGCCGTTGCGCGGCGTCCTCTGTTCGATGCTGGAGCCGGACCCGCAGAACCGCGCCAGGACGATGGCGGAGCTGGTCGGTGCCCTGACCCGCCGCGCCGCCGACATCACGCCCTTCGAACACACCTCCCTTCCGGTCTCCACGCCGGAAATGGAGACGAAGACGGTGGTGACGCCGACGGTGGTCACGAAGGCCCAACCGGCGAATGCCCCCGGTGAGACGAAGAAGGCGCCGGTCGGCCTGATCGCCGGCGGGGTCGGCGGTCTGGTGGCGGCCGGCATCGCCGGATTCCTGCTGTTCGGGCAATCGCAGCCGCCCGCGCCCGCCAAGCAGGCCGCTACCCCGACGCCGACTGCAACGACGACGGCACCGCCGGCTTCCACCGCGTCCGCTCCGCCGCCATCGACGGGCATGACGACGGCGCCGCTCGGCACCGCCGCCTCGACTTCGGAACAGCAGCAGAAGCCGCCTCCCGTCGAGGCGACGAACCTGGACGCCCAGCCGCCCAGCCCGGTCAAGCCCGCCATACAGCCCGCCGGACCGGTCACGCCGCCGCTGCCGATCACGCCGGCGGTCCAGACCGTGACCCCGCCGAACCCGCCCCCGGCACAGCCGCAAGTTCAGCCGCAGCCGACTCCGCCGGTCCAGCAGGCGGCCCTTCCCGTCGCTCCACCGGTCCCGCGCCTGACGCCGGCCGAGGCGCGCAAGGCCGTCGAGACGGCCGCCGGTGCCTTCACCTGCGCCGGCGTCCGCACGGTCGAGGCCGGGAACGGCCTGCGGATCGGCGGCTATGTCGGCACGGAGGACGATGCCAGGGTGCTGAAGGCGGCGATCACCGCCCTGCCGCCCGGCATCGACGTCGATGCGCAGGTCGCCGTGCGGCCCTGGCCGCTGTGCGAGGCGCTGGGCGCCGCCGGACTGCCGGCGCGGGCCGAGGCGCAGGAGAGCGCTGTGTTGGGGCTGGGTTTCAACCGGCCGTCGATGGTCTACCGCAAGGGTGACAAGCTGGAGGTCACCGTGACCGCCGGGACTTCGGGTTACCTGACCGTCGATTACATCGACATGGAAGGCAACGCGATCCACATGGTGCCGATGCGGCTGCGCCGCGACGACCGGCTGGAGGCCGGCCGGCCGGTGACGCTGGGCATCGCGAAATCGGCGAGCGACCGCGTCTATACCATCGCCCCGCCCTATGGCCCGGCGATGATCCTGGCGCTGGTGACCCGCGAACCGCTGTTCCCCGCCGACCGGGAGGAAGTGGAGCCGGCAGGCCCCTATCTGGCGAGCCTGCGCGGCGCGCTGGCGAAGGCGGAGGCCAAGGGCGGCGTGGTCGCCCAGTCCGCCTTCTTCGCCACCGTCGCCGAATAGCTCCGCCGATGAAAAGTCGTGGCGGCCGGCGTCCTGCCGTCATCGCCGGCCTTCTGGCGCTCTGCGCGCTGGCCGGCGGGCTGCTCGGCCTCGGCATCGACCGGCTGACCGGTCCGACCTCTTCCCCGGCTCCGGCACCGCCGCAGATCGTGGCGGTGGAGCCGCCGCCTGCCATTCCGGCTCCTGTCCCGGCTTCCGTCCCTGCCCCGCTTCCCGCGCCGGTCCCGGCCGCCGCTCCCGTCCCGCCGGCCCTTCCGACGCTGTCGGAGGCCCGTTGCCCGGACGGTCCGTTGCCGGCCGGGCCGGCACCGCGCTGCCGGTCCTTTCGCGTGCCGTCCGATTGGCAGCAGGAGGACAGCCTGCCGGTCGATCTGTTCGTGACGATCCTGCCGGCGCTGAACGGTGCGCCGGCCGCCGATCCGGTGGTGCTGCTCAGCGGCGGGCCGGGGCAGGGCGGCAGCGACGATCTGCGCGGCAATGCCGCGATCCTGGCGCCAATGCGGGCCGGCCGCGACGTCATCCTGGTCGATCAGCGCGGCGCCGGCCGGTCGAAGCCCTCGCTGCGCTGTCCGGGGCTCGACCCGCTGCGTTACTGGTTCGGCGGCGTGACGGCGGAGGATGCCACCGCCTGCCTGGAGCCGCTGCGCCGCGCCGGCTACCGGCTGGAGGATTTCGACAGCGGCCAGAGCGCGGCCGACCTGCCGGCGCTGCGCCGTGCCCTGGGGGTGGAGCGCTGGAACGTCGTCGCGACCTCCTATGGCGGGGTGCTGGCGCAGGCGCTTCTCCGCATCGACGGGGCGGCGGTGCGCAGCCTCGTGCTGAATTCCCCGGCCACGGCTGACGCGACGTGGCTCGACCTCGACCGTCTCACCGCCATCCGGCAGGCTCACCGCCGAATGGTCGAGGATTGCGCCGCCCAGCCCGACTGCGCCCGCGCCTTTCCCCGGCTGGGACAGGCGGTCGAACGGCTGGCGGCGGCGCTGGAGCGGCGACCGCTGGACCTGCGGCTGCGCCATCCCGTCACCGGACGGGAGACCGACCTGCGCCTGGGCTGGCCGATGCTGGCCGGCGTCCTGGCGCTGCGGCTGGGCAGCGGCGACGGCATGGTGGCGGTGCCGGCCCTGCTCGACCGGCTTGACCGCATTATCGGCGATCCTGCGGCGGCGGGGCGGGTGGACGATCCGGCCATCCTGTCCCTGGTGATGCCGCCGCCGATCTGGACCGTGCTGGACAGTCTGGCCTATGGCCTGAACCTGACCGTCGGCTGCCGCGAGAACCGGCCGCACATCGACGCCGCCGCCGCCCGCCGTGCCGCCGCCGACCTGCGCCCATATGTGATGGCCGAGGCGGTGGAGACCGATTACGACGCCGCCTGTCCGGCGCTGGGGCTGCGGCCGGTCGATGCGTCCTTTTACCGGCCGGTGGCGTCCGATGTGCCGGCGCTGATCCTGACCGGCGCCTACGACACCTTCACCGCGCCGGCGCGGGCCGAGGCGATGGGGCGGAGCCTGCCGCGGGCGGCGCTGCTGTCCTTCCGCGGCCTCGGTCATGACGTGCTGGGCGCCAGCCTGTGCGGCCGCACCGCCGCCGCCGGTTTCATCGAGACGCTGGCCGTGGGCGAGGCCGGCACCTGCGTCGAACGGCTGCTGCCGCCGACCTTCGCCACGCGGCCCTGACCACTCGGCCATAAACATCCAAGCGCCGTCTTAACGATTCCACCGCCGGCCGATATGGCGTCCATTGCCAGACGCCGGCGCAAACACTATGATTCGTCTGCTGCAATCCGGGTGTCCGCAGGGACGGGACCCGTACCGCTTGAGACGATCGGAAGACCCGTATGGACGCTCACGACCTTTCGCTGGACGACAACCGCACGATCCAGGCCATCGGCATCCTCGCCGACGTGCTGGACGGGGTGGAGGGGCCGGGCGGTCTCGACACGGTGCTGGTGTCCAAGGCGCTGCGTCAGGTGATCGCCACCAAATCGCAGCCGGCCTTCGAATTCGCCTCCCGCGCCTTCAACACGCTGGAGCCGTCGGTCCGCCGTCAGGTGGCGGAAACCGCGGACGAGGCGGCGCACCATGCGGTCGAGCTGCGCGGCCGGGTGGGCGGCTTCCTGTCCACCGCCCCGAAGAAGCCGGTTCCGCAGGGCCCGGTGGTCGGCCAGCAGCCGAATTTCATCACCGCGTTGAACCTGCGCTCCCGCCGCCGGCCCAACCAGCCGTCCTAAACCTTATTCAGCCTTCCTCTGGCGACAGCGTGTCCAGCAGCGCGCAGTCCCAATAGGGGCGCGGGCCGAATCGCTGGACCAGGAAATCCACGAAAACCCGCACCTTCGGTGACAGGTGGCGGTTCTGCGGATAGACCGCGTTGACCGCCAGCTCCGAGGGGATGTGGCGGTACAGGACGCTGACCAGCTCGCCGCGCGCCAGCGCCTGACCGCACAGGAAGGTCGGCGACATGATGAAGCCGACGCCGGCCACCGCCGCTTCGCGCAGCAGGTCGCCGTTGTTGCTGCGGATCGGCCCAGAGACCCGGACGTTGCGGGGCTCGCCATCGACGGTGAAGGGCCAGAGGTCCGGCGTCGGCACGTTGGTGTAGATCAGGCAGTTGTGGTTGGCCAGATCGTCCGGCGTTTCCGGCACGCCATGCTTCTGCAGATAGGCCGGGCTGGCGCACAGAGCCATCCGCGCCGGGGCCAGCCGCCGGGCGATCAGCGAACTGTCGCGCAGCTTGCCGATGCGAACCGCCAGATCATAGCCCTCGTCGACCAGATCGACCGTGCGGTCGTTCAGGTCCATGTCGATCTCGATGGCCGGATAACGCTCCAGGAACTCCGCCACCGCCGGGGCCAGATGCAGGATGCCGAAGCTGACCGGCGCGTTCAGCCGCAGCCGGCCGCGCGGGGCGGCATGCAGGTCGGCGACCGCCTGCTCCGCCTCCTCCAGATCGGCCAGGATGCGGGTGCAGCGCTCGTAATAGGCCTGCCCCACCTCGGTCAGGCTGAGCTTGCGGGTGGTGCGGTTCAGCAGCCGCGCGCCGAGCCGGTTCTCCAACTCGCCGATGCGGCGGGAGACCACCGACTTCGACAGGTTGAGCCGGTCGGCGGCGGCGGTGAAGCTCTTGGTGTCCACCACCTTGATGAAGGCGAGCATGTCGTCGAGGCGATCCATGGCATTGTTGTACACCCGGAAACAATGAGGTGCCAAGATCCGGCAATACCGGAAAGGCCGTTGCGCCCTATGTTTGGTGTCACCCCGCGGCCATGACCGGCTGCGGCGGCCCGATGACGCAACGAAACAGGGAGTGACGGCGATGGCGAAGGTTCTGGTCCTCTATTACAGCAGCTGGGGTCATGTGTCGGAGATGGCGCAGGCGGTGGCCGAGGGCGCCCGCTCCGTCGCCGGGACCGAGGTGACGGTGAAGCGCGTGCCGGAACTCGTGCCGGAGGCCGTCCGCCAATCCGCCCATTACAAGGACGAGAGCAACATCCCGGTCGCCACGGTGGACGAGCTGGCGCAGTACGACGCGATCGTCATCGGTACGCCGACCCGCTATGGCAACATGGCGTCGCAGATGAAGAACTTCCTCGACCAGACCGGCGGGCTGTGGGCCAAGGGCGCCCTGGTTGGCAAGGTCGGCGCGGCCTTCACCTCCACCGCAACCCAGCATGGCGGGCAGGAGAGCACGATCCTCAGCACCCACACCGTGCTTCTGCATCTGGGCTTGGTGATCGTCGGTCTGCCTTATTCCTTCCAGGGCCAGATGGGCGTTTCGGAAGTGATGGGCAACTCGCCCTATGGCGCCAGCACCATCGCCGGCGGCGACGGCTCCCGCCGGCCGAGCGCGGTCGAGTTGGACGGCGCCCGCTATCAGGGCCGCCATGTCGCCGAGATCGCGACCAAGCTGCACGGTTGATGACTCGTCGCAAACGCTGAAGAAGAGGAGGGAGCCGTGGGCCTGCTGATCGACGGACAGTGGCACGACCAGTGGTACGACACCAAGAAGACCGGCGGCGCGTTCGTCCGGACGGAGGCGCAGTTCCGCGACCGGGTGTCGGCCGACGGCTCCACCCCCTACCCGGCGGAGGCCGGGCGCTATCACCTGATGGTGTCGCTGGCTTGCCCCTGGGCGCACCGCACGCTGATCTTCCGCAAGCTGAAGCGGCTGGACGGGGTGATCGGCGTCAGCGTCGTCGATCCGCTGATGCTGTCGGACGGCTGGACCTTCGCCGAACCGGAACCCGTCACCGGCGCCCGCCGGCTGTACGAGGTCTATCTGAAGGCGAACGCCGGCTACAGCGGCCGGGTGACGGTTCCGGTGCTGTGGGACAAGAAGACCGGCAGCATCGTGAACAACGAGTCGGCGGAGATCATCCGCATGCTCAACCGCGAGTTCGACGCCTTCACCGACGTGCGCACCGACTTCTGCCCGCCGGAACTGGTGGAGGAGATCGACCGCGTCAACGCCTTCGTCTATGACGCCGTCAACAACGGCGTCTACAAGGCCGGCTTCGCCACCTCCCAGGACAAGTACGAGGCCGCCTTCGACGCGCTGTTCGCCGCGCTGGACGGCATCGACGCCAAGCTGGCGACCCGGCGCTGGCTGGCCGGCAACCGGCTGACCGAGGCGGATTGGCGGCTTTTCACCACGCTGGTGCGCTTCGACGCCGTCTATGTCGGGCATTTCAAGTGCAACAGGCGGCGGATCGCCGACTATCCGCACCTGTCGGGCTATCTGCGCGACCTCTATCAGGTGCCGGGCGTGGCGGAGACGGTGAATTTCGACCACATCAAGCGCCACTACTACGGCAGCCACGCCACCATCAACCCGACCGGCATCGTGCCGAAGGGGCCGGAGCTGGACCTCGACGCCCCGCACGGCCGTGGTGACCTTGGGCCGGATCCTCTGGAATCGTAACGGATCGCTTCCCCGGCGGTTGTCGATAAGAGAACGACAACCGCATGAAGGGGATACGTCCGATGCGTACAGTCATCCTGGCGGCCGCGGCCGTCCTGGCCCTCTCGTCACCGGCGCTGGCCCAGAGCGGCCAATCCCAGAATGGGCAATCGCAGAATGGATGGGGCGGGGCACTCGACCAGCTGAACCGTGCGGTCAACCCCAACGCCTACCCGCAGGACCGCGACGGCCGCGCGGGCGACGAGCGCGACATGAACCGCGACGTGAATCGAGATGGCCGCCGCTACGAAGGCTCCTCCGGCAATCGCCGCGGCAATGCCTACAGCGACTATTCCGACCGCGACCTGCGCAACCAGTATGAGCGGCTGAGCGAGGAGCAGCGCCAGATCCGGCAGAACCGCCGCGCCATCGAAGATGAGATGGACCGCCGCGGCATCAATCGCTAGATCCGATCGAGGAAGAACGCCGTCAGGGCTTGTAGCAGCGGGCCATGTCTTCCGGGCTGCCCATCGCCTCGCACTGGAAGCCGTTGGAGAATTTGAAGCGCAGCGGTCCGGTCTTGCGGACGCTGACCACCGGCTTCTTGCCCGCATCCTGGAATTCCACCCAGGCGGAGCTGTCGAAGCGGGTCTGCAGCCCGTTGCTCAGCTGCACGCGGCCCTGACGGTCCTTGATGACCTGGATCCCGGTGTTGAACAGCAGATTCGGTCCGTCGGGCTTCGCCGACAGGCCGTTGGTGCAGTTCACCCCCTCCGGCTTGACCGCGACGCATTCGAAGGGATGCGGCTGGCCGGCGGTGAGGACCATGGCATAGACGGCGATTTCCAGGACATTCATCGGCATGGGCGTGCACCAGCGGGAAGGCGGCGGATCCTGTCCGTCTTACCGACCATCTGGTTACGAAAGAGATAATGTCGCGCCTGCGGTTGAATCTTGCGCACGATGCTCCGGCGGAGCGTTCTGCCGCAAGTCCACGCCGACCGGCGCCTGGACTTGCGCGCCCGGGACCGGTAGAAGCGGTGGCAAAGGCAAATTGCTTGTTCAGCCACAGGGGGCGGGCGCAAACCCATGACGTTCCAACAGCGTTTGATCCTGCTGGTCACCGGTCTGGTGCTGCTGGCGATCGCGGCGGTCACCACGACGATGGCCTGGACGACGCGCGCCGCCCTGACCGAGCGGATCGAGGCGGAGGCGCGGCTGACCGCCGGGCTGCTCGCGCGCGGGGCCGCCCAGGCCCGCGACATCCCGCAGGAGGTCGACGCCCTGCTGTCTGAACGGCTGCTGTCGGAAGCGACGCTGACCGCCCATCTGGTGGCGCTGGCGGAAGCGGCGAAGCAGTCGCCGCGCGCCATCAACGACCGGCTGAAGCAGATCGCCGAAGCCGGCGGCCCGGACGAAATGTGGATCACCGACAACCGCGGCCGGGCCTATCTGCACAACCTCGCCGGTCCCGACCCGGTCTTCGGCCAGGATGCCAAGGGCGGGCCGCGCCATGGCGCTTATACCGGCCTGCTGAACCGCTCCCCCGCGTCGGTGGTTTCCGAACCGGCGATGGAGAACGGCCGGCTGATGAAGTTCGCCGGCGTGACCGGCGTCGACAAGCCGCGCATCGTCCAGGTCGGCACCGACGTGCGGCGCCTCGCCGATATCGTGCGCAATTCCGGCACCGACGGCCTGATCGACGGGCTGCTCGCCACCCGCGCGGTGGAGGGGGCATGGCTGCTCGACCGCGACGGGCGGGTGCTGGCCCGTGGGGCGGTGATGGGCGACGGGGCCGGCGGTCCGCTGTCGGACGCCGACATCGCGGCGGCGAAGGCGGTGGTGCCGGGCGGCGACGTGGCGATCCGCGTGTCGGGCAACAGCATGCTGGCGCTGGCGCCGATCCGTTACGCCGGCCCCACCACCGCCGCGGGTTCGGCGGCGGGCGTGCCGACGGTCGCCGTGGTGCGGGTTCCCTATACGGAGCCGGGGGCGATGCTGAGCCGCCAGCTGAAGATCGGCGGTCTGGTCGGCGTCCTCGTGCTGGCGCTGGGCGTCTATGCCTGCGTGCGCTTCGCCCGCGACCAGATGGCGCCGGTGGAGCGGCTGAGCGAGGCGGTCAAGGCGGTGGAGGCCGGCCGCTTCAACCCCTTCACCCTGAACGAGGCGGCCGACCGCGACGACGAGTTCGGCCGCCTGTCGCGCGTCTTCCGCCGCATGGCAATGGAGGCGAGCGCACGCGAGGAGACTCTCGACGCCCAGCTGGTCATGCGCGGGGCGGAGCTGGAGACCAAGACGGAGAAGCTGGCCGCCGCCGAACAGCTGATCGAGGAGGAGCAGCGCGCCGCCCGCGACGTGCAGTCCAACCTGCTGCCCCGCCAGCTGCCGGTCGGCCGCGACAGCCAGTTCTACGGCATGCTGCTGCCCGGCCATACGGTCAGCGGCGACTTCTATGACGTGATCGAGCTGGACGAGCGGTACAGCCTGCTGGTCACCGCCGGCGTATCCGGCGGCGGCGTGCCGGCGGCCTTCCTGATGCTGATGGTGCGCGGCGCCATCCGCGAAGCGGCCCGTCCCGGCGTCGGCCCGGCGGCGATCCTGACCCTTGCGAACGAGCGGCTGTGCGGCGAAAGCCCCTTCAACGGCTTCGCCTCCGTCTTCGTCGCCGTCTATGACCGTGTCGCCGGCACGCTGGTCCATGCCGCCGCCGGTCATCGCGGCGCCTGCCGCATCACCGCCGACGGCGGGGTGGAGTTCCTGACCGCCACCGGCGGCCCGGCGCTGGGCGTCCGCCGTGGCGCGCCCTATGCCGAAGCTGTGGTGACGCTGAACCAGGACGAGACGCTGTTCCTGTGCACCGACGGCGTGCTGCGCTCCGTCGACGGCCAGCGCGAGCCCTTCGGCGAGGAGCGCCTCGCCGCCGCCCTGGCCCACAGCCGCGGCATGTCCGCCCGCGACCGCACCGAACTGGTGCTGCGCAGCGTACAGTCCCATGTGGGAGCGGACGGCCTGATCGCCGGCGATCTGGTCTGCCTGGTCATGCGCCGCCTGCTGCCGGTGACGGAGACGGCGGAGGCGGTTTGACAGTGCACGCCATGAATGCCCCCTCCCCATCCCTCCCCCGCTGCGCGGGAGAGGGGGCAGGAGCTTTGGGGAAGTGCTGCGGAGTTCCCTCTCCCGCGAGAGCGGGGGAGGGTTAGGGAGGGGGCATTCGTTGCCACCACCCCTACCGCTTCTCCCGCGCCCGCGCCGCCGTCTCCCGCTCCAGCCTTTCGCGCAGGAAGGCCAGCACCGCAGCCTCCTCGCCGCTCAGCCCCGCCAGATCGTCGCGCAGCTCGGCCTCGACCTCGCGCTTCAGCGACTCCAGCAGGTCGCCCTCCAGATAGGCGTCCAGCACCTCGGGGTGGACGTAGCTCTTGCGGCAGACGCTGGGGGTGTTGCCCAGGCGGGTGGCGACCTGCTCGATGGCGCGGGTGACGTTGCGCTTGGCGGCGCTGGCGCTGTCGAAGCTCTCGAACTCGCGCAGAGCCATGGCGGCCAGCACCGTGCCGGCCCAGGTGCGGAAGTCCTTGGCGGTGAAATCGGCGCCGGTCGCCTCGCGCAGATAGGCGTTGACGTCGCCGGAGGTCACGGCGTGGCGCTGCCCGTTGCGGTCGAGATACTGGAACAGCTCGTCGCCCGGCACGTCGCGGCAGGCACCGACGACGCGGGCCAGCCGGCGGTCGCGCAGCGAGACGTTCCATTCCTTGCCCGACTTGCCCTTGAAGGAGAAGCGGACCTCCGACCCCTCGATCTCGGTGTGGCCGTCGCGCAGCGTGGTCAGGCCATAGCTCTTGTTCTCGCGGGCATAGCTCTCGTTGCCGACGCGGATCAGCGTGGTTTCCAGCAGGCGGACCACGGCGGCCAGCACCTTCTCCCGCGGCAGGCCGCGATGGCCGAGGTCGGCGTTCACCCGCTCGCGCAGATGCGGCAGGGCGCGGCAGAAATCCAGCATGCGGCCGAACTTTGTGCCCTCGCGCAGTTCGGTCCAGCGACGGTGGTAGCGGTACTGCTTGCGCCCCTTGGCGTCGCGGCCGGTCGCCTGCAGATGGCCGTCGGGATCGGGGCAGATCCAGACGTCGCGGTAGGCTGGCGGGATCGCCAGCTTCCGGATGCGCGCCAGCGTGTCCTCCTCCGTCACCTGCGCCCCGTCGGGCCACAGGAAGCGGAAGCCCTTGCCGTAGCGCCGCCGCCGGATGCCGGGCATCTCGTCGGAGCTGTAGGTCAACCCGGCGCAGGCGGCTTCCTGCTCGGGCGAGGGGGTATCCGCATCGGATGGGGCCAAATCGGGCGGGGGGAGGGTGCTGTCCATACGGCCAACAACGGCCGGCAAGGGGATTGGTTGCCGCCATCCCCTTTGGAGAGGGTTTCTTCGCAGTTGCAAAAACTCTACCCTGGCACCGCCGAACCCCGTCCAGAACCCCGAATGGAGCGCTTGAGCATGGACAGCAAGCCGGACGAAACGACGCTGACCGCCCATCTGCCGAACCTGGAAATCCAAATCCGCCACCGCGAGGCCGGCGACGACGGCGCTGAGGTGATCGCCATCCAGTTCCGCGCCACCCCGTCCTTCGACGCCGTCGCCAAGCTGCTGGCCCCCAGCCTGATGACCCCGCTGCTGCTGGCCGGCCCTGTCGGCGGCAAGCCGGGCGCCAACCCGATGGCGGCGGCCGGCATGGCCGAGCTGTGGATGGCGCCGATGCGTCTGTGGGGCGAGATGGTGCGGCAGGCCTGGGCGCCCTGGCTCCAGATGGGGCAGCGCCGTTAAGTCACGGCCACTTCACCTCGGGTGGCAGGCTCATCAGGATCGCCTCGGTGTTGCCGCCGGTCTTCAGGCCGAAGGTGGTGCCGCGGTCGTAGAGCAGGTTGAACTCCACATACCGGCCGCGGCGGACCAACTGGTGCTCGCGCTGCTCGGCGGTCCAGGGGCGGTTCATGTGCCGGCGGACCAGGGCGACGTAGGTGTCGAGGAAGGCGGTGCCGACGTCGCGGGTGAAGGCGAAGTCGGCCTCCCAGTCGCCCGACTCGAGATTGTCGAAGAAGATGCCGCCGACGCCGCGCGCCTCGTCGCGGTGCGGCAGGTAGAAATAGCGGTCGCACCACTCCTTATAGCGCGGATAATAGTCCGGGTCGTGGCGGTCGCAGGCGGCGCGCAGGCCGGCGTGGAAGTCGGCGGTATCCCGGTCGTCCGGGATCATCGGTGTCAGGTCGGCGCCGCCGCCGAACCAGCCCTTGGTCGTCACGATGTGGCGCGTGTTCATGTGCGTCGCCGGCACCAGCGGCGAGCGCATGTGCGCCACCAGGCTGATCCCCGACGCCCAGAACTCGCCGGTCTCGGCCGCACCGGGGATGTTGGCGCGGAATTCCGGGCTGAAGGTGCCGTGGACGGTCGAGATGTTGACCCCGACCTTCTCGAACACCCGGCCCTTCATCACCGACATGGTGCCGCCGCCGCCCTCGCCGCCGCCATGATCCGGGCGAGCCCAGCTCTTGCGCTCGAACCGGCCGGGGGGCAGGTCGGCGTGGGTGCCGGTCAGCTCGTCCTCCAGCGTCTCGAAGGCGGCGCAGATGCGGTCGCGCAGCTCCTGGAACCAGGCGGCGGCGCGGGCCTTGCGGTCTTCGACGGTGCTGGGGTCGGCTGACGTGGCGGCAGTCATGGCGTTTCCGGCTGTGCAGAGAGGGGCTGGAGACCTGCGGCGGCAGTCTGCCGCAAGGCCTCACCCAACACCATCGCGGCGCTGACCGCAACGTTCAAGGAGCGGGCGGGCGGCACCATCGGGATCACCAGCCGGGCGTCGGCGGCGTCATGCACCTCGTCGGGCACCCCGGCGCTCTCACGGCCGACCAGGATGCGGTCGCCGGGGGCGAAGCGGAAGTCGGTGTAGGGAATCGCCGCCCGCGTGGTCAGCAGCACCAGCCGCCCGGCCTGCGGCGCCGCGCGGTATGCGGACCACGAGCTGTGCCGTACCCAGTCCAGATGGTCCAGATAGTCCATCCCGGCGCGCCGCAACCGGCGGTCATCCAGCACGAAGCCGCAGGGTTCGATCAGGTCGAGCGCGACGCCGAGCCCCGCCGCGAGTCGCATCAGGGTCCCCGCATTCTGCGGAATGTCGGGTTCGAACAGCACAAGGCGCAACGCGGGCCTTGCTTCGAAGTGTTTGTTTTGCATACAAATGTTCTTGCCCTTCGCACACGCGACAAATTGTCCCCCGGCCAAGGACTTTTCAAGATGTCGACGCGACGGTATACCGCAGGTCTGAATCCGGAGATACCCACTCCGGAAGGACGCGGCATGCCTGAGGGTTTTCCTTCCGGCGGGCGGGCAAGCCGCGTCTTGCAGTATTACGGTCCATCGGTCGTCCGGCGCGGGCAAAGGGCGTCGGGCATGCCTTGAGGAGAAACAGGCTTATGGCTCAGACCACGCATCCGCCCGGGACGGGTGGCCACGCGGCCTCCGGCGGCGAGGGGGGTTCCCGCCGCGATTTTCTGTATCTTGCCACCGGTGCGGTCGGCGTCGTCGGGGCGGCCTCGGCGGCTTGGCCCTTCATCGACAGCCTGAACCCGGCGGCCGACACCCTGGCGCTCGCCTCCATTGACGTCGATCTGGCCCCTGTGGCCGTCGGCCAGGCGATCACGGTCACCTGGCGCGGAAAGCCTGTCTTTGTCCGCCACCGCACCGCCGAAGAGATCGAGTCCGCCAAGACGGTCAATCTGGGCGACCTGCGCGATCCGGTTGCCGACGATGCCCGCGTGAAGAAGCCGGAATGGCTGATCGTCATCGGCATCTGCACGCATCTGGGCTGTGTGCCGCTCGGGCAGAAGGTCACCGATCCGCGCGGCGACTATGGCGGGTGGTTCTGCCCCTGCCACGGCTCGCACTACGACACCGCTGGGCGCATCCGCAAGGGCCCGGCCCCCGCCAACCTTGTCCTTCCGACGTACGCCTTCACCGGCGATACCAAGATCCGGCTCGGTTAAGCGGCCCAACGGTTCTGGAGACCCCGAGATGGCTCAGGTTCAAGCCACCAAGTTCAAGAATCCGGTCGTGAACTGGATCGACAGCCGCCTGCCGATCTTCACGATGCTGGATCACGAGTACAACCACTACCCGATGCCGCGGAACGTCAACTATCTGTGGGCGTTCGGTGCCATTGCCGGCATCATGCTGGTCATCATGATCGCCACGGGCCTGTTCCTGGCGATGCAGTACTCGTCGCACACCTCGCTGGCCTTCAATTCGGTCGAGCGCATCATGCGCGACGTGAATTACGGCTGGCTGCTGCGCTATGTGCACGCCAACGGCGCGTCGATGTTCTTCATCGCCGTCTACATCCACATGTTCCGCGGCATGTATTACGGCTCCTACAAGGCGCCGCGCGAGATCCTGTGGATCCTGGGCGTCATCATCTTCCTCGTCATGATGGGCACCGCCTTCATGGGCTATGTGCTGCCCTGGGGCCAGATGAGCTTCTGGGGCGCCACCGTCATCACGAACCTGTTCTCGGCCTTCCCGATCGTCGGCGATCCCATCGTCACGCTGCTGTGGGGCGGTTTCTCGGTCGACAACCCGACGCTGAACCGCTTCTTCGCGCTGCATTTCCTGCTGCCCTTCGTCCTGCTGGGTCTTGTGATCCTGCACACGGCGGCGCTGCATGTCTGCGGTTCGAACAACCCGCTCGGCATCGAACCCAAGGGTCCGCAGGACACCGTCCCGTTCAACCCGTACGTGACGGTCAAGGACGGCTTCGCCGTGGTGATCTTCCTGATCATCTACGCGGTGTTCGTGTTCTTCATGCCGAACTACATGGGCCATCCGGACAACTACATTCCGGCCAACCCGCTGGTGACCCCGGCGCACATCGTGCCGGAATGGTACTTCCTGCCCTTCTACGCCATGCTGCGCGCGATCCCGGACAAGTTGGGCGGCGTGCTGGCGATGTTCGGCTCGATCGCGCTGCTGGCCTTCCTGCCGTGGCTCGACCGCTCCAAGATCCGCAGCTGCAAGTTCCGCCCGGTCTACCGCCAGTTCTTCTGGATCCTGGCGATCGACGCCCTGATCCTGGGCTATGCCGGTTCGCAGCCGGCCGAGGGCTCCTGGCTGCTGATCGCGCGTATCGGCACCGCCTACTACTTCTTCCACTTCCTGATCCTGCTGCCGTTGCTGGGCAAGCTGGAGCGCACGCCCCCGCTTCCCACCAGCATCTCCGAGTCCGTTCTGAAGGGCGGTGGTGGCATCGCCGCCGGCGCCCATGCCAAGCCGATGGAGAAGGCCTGATGCGCGCGTTGAAGACTGCAATCCTTTCGGCGGCGCTGGCGCTCGGCATCGCCGGGGCCGCGCAGGCCTCCGAAGGCGTGCACATCCCCAAGCAGAGCTGGCCGCATTCCGGCATCTTCGGCACCATCGACAAGGCGTCGGCGCAGCGCGGCTTCCAGATCTACAAGGAAGTCTGCTCGGCCTGCCACTCGATGCATCTGGTGCCGATCCGCACGCTGGCCGGCATCGGCTTCAAGGAAGACGAGCTGAAGGCGCTCGCCGCCGGCTATGAGGTGCAGGCCGGCCCGAACGACGCGGGCGAGATGTTCATGCGTCCGGGCGTCCCGGCCGACCGCTTCCCGTCGCCGTTCCCCAACGATCAGGCCGCCCGCGTGGCGAACAACGGCGCGCTGCCGCCGGACCTGTCGCTGATGGCCAAGGCCCGCGTCGGTGGCGAGGATTACATCTACGCCTTCCTGACCGGCTTCGAGGAGCCGCCGCCCGACGTCCACATCATGGACGGCATGAACTACAACAAGGTGTTCCCCGGCCATCAGGTCGGCATGCCGAACATCCTGCAGCCCGACGGCGTCGCCTTCGCCGACGGCACCAAGGCGACGGTGGAGCAGCAGGCGCACGACGTGGCGACCTTCCTGACCTTCGTCGCGGAACCGCACCTGGATGCCCGCAAGCAGATGGGCGTCAAGGTCATCCTGTTCCTGCTGGTGCTGGCCGGCCTGATGTATGCCGCCAAGCGCAAGCTGTGGAGCACGCTGCACTGAGCCTGACGGTTCGGTGAGGTGATGTGAAACCTGGACAGGGCGCCCCGTTGGGCGCCCTGTTCCTGTTTGGGGGTATAGCTCATCGGGCGTCAGACGCAGGGGTGGAGAAAACGATGGTTGACAAGCTGATCGACGAGATCGTCGATTTCTGGTTCGACGAGGCGATGAAGCCCTATTGGTTCCGCAAATCGGCCAGCTTCGACCGGGCGGTCGCCGATACGTTGGGCCCGCATTACGAGGCGGCGGCGCGCGGCGCGTGCGATCATTGGATGGAGGATGTCGACGGCTGCATCGCGCTGTGCGTGCTGCTGGATCAGGTGCCACGCAACATGTTCCGCAACGATCCGCGCGCCTTTGCCACCGACGGCAAGGCTTGGGGCATCAGCGACCATGCCGTCGCCAACGGCTTCGATCTGGAATGCACGACAGACGAGCGGATCTTCCTCTACCTGCCCTTCGAGCATCACGAGGACATGGCGAGCCAGGACCGCTCCGTCGCCCTGTTCACCGAGCGGGTGGGCGATGAGACGACGGTGCGCTATGCCCGGCGGCACCGCGAGATCATCCAGCGCTTCGGCCGCTTCCCCCACCGCAACGCCATCCTCGGCCGTGCCAGCACGCCCGAAGAGGAGGCGTTCCTGACGGAGCCGGACTCGTCCTTTTAAGGTCTCAGACCGGCGGCGGCGCCAGCCAGCGTTCCAGAGCGCCCAGCAGGTCGGCGCGCCGCACCGGCTTGGTCAGATAGTCATTCATTCCGGCGGACAGGCAGCGGATGCGGTCTTCTGGCTGGGCGTTGGCGGTGACGGCGATGATCGGGATGCGGCCCCGCCCGTCTCCCAGCCGGCGGATGGTGGCGGTCGCCGTCACCCCGTCCATGTCGGGCATGGCGACGTCCATCAGCACCGCTTCGGGCGGAACCGGCGCCTGGGCGACGGCCTCCACCGCTTCCGCTCCGCCATTGGCGGTTTCGACCGAGAATCCGGCTTTGGCGAGCAGCCCGGCGACCACCATCCGGTTGGTGGCGCTGTCGTCCACCACCAGCAGCCGGCCGCCGCGCGCGCGCGCCCAGTTCATCAGCCGCTCGGCGTCGGTGGTGCGGGAGGGCAGGGCGACCGGCATGTCCAGCACCGCCCGCCGCATCCCGTCGGCATGGTGTTCCACCGTCATCTGCGCGCCCAGCGCCGCCAGCAGGCGCCGGGCGAGTTCCTGGTCGAAGCCGGTCTCGCCATGGCTGTCGAATCGTCCGGTCAGCTCGGCCCGCAGGGTCACGCGCTCATCCCCCGCCGGCAGGGCCGACAGGCGGACGTCCAGCCGGCCGGGGCCGGCATTGGCGATGGCGCTGGCGGCCAGCGCGTTGCACAGCGCGCCTGCGGTTTCCGCATCGCCCACCAGCCGCGGCGGCATGCCGCTCAGCACGCTCACGTCCAGGGCGATGCCGCGTCCCTGGGCCAGGGCCGCGGTCGATACCGACAGCATGCGGGCCAGCGCTTCGGGAGCGAAGGCCGTCCCCCGCCGGTTGGGGGCGTGATGCAGATTGTCACCGTCCATGGCCCGCCATTGGCAAAATGCGAAGCAGCTTGCAGCGATCGGGCCGGAAAACGACCGAGGTCAGCGCTCCGGCCGATCTTGCGACACATTCTCAGCAAGTTGCGGGCCAGCGACGCATCATTTAGCAAGCCCTGATCCACGAAGCGCGTTATCCTGCCGCCGATATACCTGGGTAGGCTGGCCGACGCCGGAGAAGTGGCTCTATGGCAGAATCGATGTCCGGGCGACGGTTGGGCCGGCTGCGGCACCTCCTGGCGGCACTTGCGGTTCCGGTACAGCTGCTGGCCAGTGCGGCGGCGCATGGCGGCGAGGCGATTCCCTATTGCACCGATCCTGACTGGCCGCCCTACGAATCGATCACCGCCGACGGAAAGCACCAGGGAATCGCCGCGGACCTGCTGTCCCTGGTTTCGCAACGCTCCGGGGTGGAACTGCGTGTCCTGCCGACCCGTGATTGGGAGGACAGCATGGCGGCGGCGCGCGATGGGCGTTGCCGCTTCCTCAGCTTTCTGAACCGGACGCCGACGCGCGAGGAGTGGCTGGCCTTCACCGAACCGCTGTTCGTCGATCCCAATGTGCTGGTGACGCGGGAGGGTCACGACTATGTCGCCGATCTCGCCGGGATCAGCGGCGAGACGATGGTGCTTCCCAAGGGCACGTCGATCGAAGAGAGGGTGCGGCGCGATTTCCCCAACCTGCGCATCGTCCTGGTCGACACCGAGGCCGAGGCATTTGCCATGGTTTCCCGCGGCAAGGCCGACATGACGCTGAGATCGCTGACCGTCGCCGTCTACACCATCAAGACGGCCGGCTGGTTCAACCTGAAGGTTGCGGGCCATCTGCCGGGTTATGAGAATATGCTGCGGATCGGCGTGCGCCGGGACGAGCCGGAGTTGCTGGCCGCCCTCGACCGCGGGGTTCGGACGATCTCGACCGCGGAGCGTACCGTCATCGCCAACCGGCATGTCGCCATTCAGGTCCAGTCGCCGCTCGATCCGTGGACGCTGGCGAAGCTGCTGGCCATTCCGGCGGCGGTCATTCTGACCAGCCTGTTCTGGATCCTGAAGCTGATGCGGGTGAACGAGCGGCTGCGGGTGCAGTCGCGCACCGACGTATTGACCGGCCTCGCCAACCGCAGCCACCTGAACGACGTCTGCCGTTCGGAAATGGAGCGGGCGGTCCGCTATGGCAGGCCGATGTCGATCATCCTCATCGATCTGGACCATTTCAAGCAGGTCAACGACCGCTACGGCCATGTCTTCGGCGATCAGGTCCTGGTCGAATTCGCCGGTCTGGCCCGCGAAGCGCTGCGGTCGACCGATACGGTCGGCCGGTGGGGTGGCGAGGAATTCCTGATCCTTTGTCCGGAGACCAGCCTGGAAGCCGCCTTTGCGATTGCCGAACGATTGCGGCGGACCATGCGCGCCTATGGCTTCCCCAACGGCCACCGGCAGACCGGCAGTTTCGGCGTCGCCGGCTTCCGGGACGGCGACGGCATCGACCGCCTGCTGATCCGCGCCGACAATGCGCTGTACCGGGCCAAGGACGAAGGGCGTGACCGGGTCGTTCTCGACGGGGGTGACGATGGCGACGGGGGCGAGGCGGTCCCGACCGGCGCGAAAGTCAGCCGGACCGTGTGTCCGGCGGGTTGAACAGATAGGGCACGAAGCTGCGGTGATGCTCGTTCACCCGCAATTCGCTGCCGATCGGCGGGAAGGCGCGCTGCTGGCAATCTGTGCGCTCGCACAGGCGGCAGTTCACGCCGATCGGCACCGCCGCCTTCATGTCGGTGATGTCGATGCCGGCGGCATAGACCAGTTCCGGCGCGTGGCTCGCCTCGCAACCCAGCCCGACGGCGAACTGCCGTGACGGCTTCAGATAGGCGCCGCCGCGCTTGGTCACGGTGCGGGCGATGCTGATATAGGCGGTGCGGTCGGGCATCTGGGCGAACTGCACCAGGATCTTGCCGGGCTGGGCGAAGGCCTCGTGCACGTTCCACAGCGGGCAGGCGCCGCCGAAGCGGGCGAAGTGGAAGCGAGTCGCCGAATGGCGCTTGGTGATGTTGCCGGCCATGTCGACCCGCACGAAATAGAAGGGCAGGCCGCGCGCCCCCGGCCGCTGCAGGGTGGACAGCCGGTGGCAGACCTGCTCGAAGCTGGCGGAGAAGCGGCTTTGCAGTTGCTCCACATCGTGGCGCAAGGCGCGGGCCTGCGCCGCGAAGGCGCGATAGGGTAGAACCAGCGCCCCGGCGAAGTAATTCGCAAGCCCGACTCGGCAGATCGACCGTGCGTCCTCGCTGGAGAATTTCGCCTGATCCACCAGTTCGTCGATCTGGTCGCCGAATTCCAGCAGCGCGATCTGGTTCGCCATGTGGAAGGCGCGGCTGGAACTGGTCAGCAGGGCCGACAGCCGCAGCGTTCCGGTGGTGGCGTCGTAGCTGCGCATGGCGGTTTCGCCGGCCTCGTCGGCGACGATCTTCACCCGCACGTCGTGGCGGCGCTTCAGATAGGCGGCCAGTTCGTTCAGCAGCGATCCGGAATGGATTTTCTCGGTGTCCCACAGCCGTTCCGCCGCCTCGTCCAGCGGGCCGATGTAGTTGTTGCAATAGTGGAAATAGTCCCGCACCTCTTCATACGGAAATTGCGGGCCGGCGAAGCTGTCGCCCTGTTCGCGGTTGGACAGGCTGTCGGCCAGCGACTGCACCCGCTCATGCAGCTTCTGATAGGCCTGATGCAGGCTGAGCACCCGGCGGGCCAGTTCCGGGCTGGAGCCCACCACGCTGCGCAGTTCGCCCGCGGTCAGCGGCGCGCCGACGAACAGCGGATCGGCCAGCGCCTCGCGCAGGTCGGAGACCAGCCGGCTGTCCTCGTCCTCCAGGAAGGCGGACAGTTCCAGCTCGAAGATGGCGGCGATCCGCATCAGCACCGGCAGGGTCAGCGGGCGCTGGTTGTTCTCCAACTGGTTGAGATAGCTGGGAGAAAGCTCCAGTGTCTTGGCGAGCGACGCCTGGGTCAGGCCGCGCTGTTCGCGCAGGCGGCGCAGCTTGTAGCCAAGGAATAGTTTCTTTTGCATGCGTATAAATTCCCGCCCCGGCGACGGCCTTGGAAATCCGCCGTTCTTCGCAATCTTAGCAAGCGCTAAGCCGCAATTGCAAAGGGCTTCGCAACTTCGCACCTTTTTGCGAAGAGGCTGTTTGAAGCGCTGCGAAGTTTGTGAATAATCCGCGGCGTTCCGGTGAATGATTGCGTCGCTTGCCGCCGGAGCGGGGACCGTCACTGCGACGCCAAGGATTGGAAACGCCCGATGCAAGACATTCTGGCCAAGTTGGAGTCCAAGCGCGCCGCGGCGCGGCTGGGCGGCGGTGAGAAGCGCATCGCCGGCCAGCACGCCAAAGGCAAGCTGACCGCGCGCGAGCGGATCGACCTGTTCCTCGACGAAGGATCGTTCGAGGAGTTCGACATGTTCGTCGAACATCGCTGCATCGACTTCGGCATGGAAAACCAGAAGGTCCCGGGCGACGGCGTGGTGACCGGCCACGGCACCGTCAACGGCCGCCTCGTCTTCGTCTTCAGCCAGGACTTCACGGTCTTCGGCGGCGCGCTGTCCGAAGCGCATGCCGAGAAGATCTGCAAGATCATGGACCAGGCACTGAAGGTCGGCGCGCCGGTCATCGGCCTGAACGATTCGGGCGGCGCCCGCATCCAGGAAGGTGTCGCTTCGCTCGGCGGCTATGCCGAGGTGTTCCAGCGCAATGTCGATGCGTCGGGCGTCATCCCGCAGATTTCCCTCATCATGGGGCCGTGCGCCGGCGGTGCGGTGTACTCGCCGGCCATGACCGACTTCATCTTCATGGTGAAGGACAGCTCCTACATGTTCGTCACCGGCCCGGACGTGGTGAAGACCGTCACCCACGAGGTCGTGACCGCGGAAGAGCTGGGCGGCGCCGTCACCCACTCCACCAAGTCGGGCGTGGCCGATCTGGCCTTCGAGAACGACGTCGAGGCGCTGCTGCAGCTGCGCCGCTTCGTCGATTTCCTGCCGTCCTCCAACCGGGAGAAGGCGCCGGTCCGCCCCTGCAGCGACCCCCTCGACCGTGAGGACTTCTCGCTCGACACGCTGGTGCCGGAGAACCCGAACAAGCCCTACGACATGAAGGAGCTGATCCTCAAGATCGTGGACGAGGGCGACTTCTTCGAACTCCAGCCGGAATACGCCAAGAACATCCTCATCGGCTTCGCCCGCATGAACGGCTCCACGGTCGGCATCGTCGCCAACCAGCCGATGGTTCTGGCCGGCTGCCTCGACATCGACAGCTCCAAGAAGGCGGCGCGCTTCGTCCGCTTCTGCGACGCCTTCGAAATCCCGATCCTGACCCTGGTCGACGTCCCCGGCTTCATGCCCGGCACGTCGCAGGAGTACGGCGGCATCATCAAGCATGGCGCCAAGCTGCTGTACGCGTACGCCGAGGCCACCGTGCCGAAGGTGACCGTCATCACCCGCAAGGCGTACGGCGGCGCGTACGACGTGATGTCGTCCAAGCATCTGCGCGGCGACCTGAACTATGCGTGGCCGTCGGCTGAAATCGCGGTGATGGGTGCCAAGGGCGCGGTGGAGATCATCTTCCGCAGCGACATCGGCGACGCCGAGAAGATCGAGGCGCGTACGGAAGAGTACAAGCAGAAGTTCGCCAATCCCTTCGTCGCCGCCTCGCGCGGTTACATCGACGACGTCATCATGCCGCACGGCACCCGCCGCCGCATCACGAAGGCGCTGTCCATGCTCAAGAACAAGCAGCTCCAGAACCCCTGGCGCAAGCACGACAACATTCCGCTGTGAGGGCCGGCAGCATGTTCGAGAAGATCCTCATCGCCAATCGTGGCGAGATCGCCTGCCGCGTCATCCGCACGGCACGCCGCATGGGCATCAAGACCGTCGCGGTCTATTCCGACGCCGACAAGAACGCCCTGCATGTCGAGATGGCCGACGAGGCCGTCCATATCGGCGCCGCCCCGTCGGCCCAGAGCTATCTGCTGGTCGACCGCATCGTCGATGCCTGCAAGAAGACCGGCGCCCAGGCCGTCCACCCCGGCTACGGCTTCCTGTCGGAGAAGCGCGAGTTCCAGGAGGCTCTGGCCGCCGCCGGGATCGCCTTCATCGGTCCCGACGCCCACGCCATCCAGGCCATGGGCGACAAGATCGAGTCGAAGAAGCTGGCCAAGGCGGCCGGCGTCTCCACCGTCCCCGGCTATCTCGGCGTCATCGCCGACGACAGCGAGGCGGTGACCATCGCCCGCGACATCGGCTATCCGGTGATGATCAAGGCGTCGGCCGGCGGCGGCGGCAAGGGCATGCGCGTCGCCTGGAACGACGAGGAGGCGCGCGAGGGCTTCCGGTCCGCCCAGAACGAGGCGCGCTCCAGCTTCGCCGACGACCGCGTCTTCGTCGAGAAGTACATCCAGCAGCCGCGCCACATCGAAATCCAGGTTCTGGCCGACGGGCAGGGCACCTGCCTGTATCTGGGCGAGCGTGAATGCTCGATCCAGCGGCGCCACCAGAAGGTCATCGAAGAGGCCCCGTCGCCCTTCCTCGACGCCGCCACCCGCAAGGCGATGGGCGAGCAGGCGGTGGCCCTGGCCAACGCGGTTCAGTACAAGTCGGCCGGCACGGTGGAGTTCATCGTCGACGCCGAGCGCAACTTCTACTTCCTGGAGATGAACACCCGTCTTCAGGTCGAACATCCGGTCACCGAGCTGATCACCGGCCTCGACCTCGTCGAGCAGATGATACGCGTCGCCTACGGCGAGAAGCTGACCATCAAACAGGACGACGTGAAGCTGACCGGCTGGGCCGTCGAGGCGCGCGTCTATGCCGAGGATCCTTTCCGCAACTTCCTGCCATCCACCGGCCGCCTGACCCATTACCAGCCGCCGGCCGCCGATCCGCATGTCCGCGTCGACACCGGCGTGTTCGAGGGCGGCGAGATCTCGATGTATTACGATCCGATGATCGCCAAGCTCTGCACCTGGGGCTCGACGCGCGACGCGGCGATCGCCGGCATGCGCGAGGCGCTGGACCAGTATTACATCCGCGGCGTCAGCCACAACATCCCGTTCCTGGCCTCGCTGATGGCGAACCAGCGCTTCGTCGACGGGCGGCTGACCACCAACTTCATCGCCGAGGAATATCCGAACGGCTTTCACGCCTCCGATCTGCCGCCGGAAGATCCGGCCGTGCTGATCGCGGTGGCGGCGGTGATCCATCGCAGCCTGAACGACCGTGATATCCAGATCTCCGGCAAGATGCCCGGCAGCAAGGTGGCGGTGCGCGACGACTGGGTGGTGGTGCTGGACGGCACGCAGCATCCGGTGCATCTGCACCCCGCCGACGGCAGCCCGCAGCGCATCGGCTACACCGTCGACATCGACGGCAAGCACCACACGGTGTGGAGCGACTGGCAGATCGGCGAGCCGCTGTTCCGCGGCACGGTCAACGGCCAGCATGTCTGCGTCCAGATCGACCGCGTCGGCGTCGGCTATCGCCTGCACCACAGCGGCTCGCAGGCCATCGTCAAGGTGCTGACGCCGAAGGCGGCCAAGCTGGACGCGCTGATGCCCGTCAAGGCACCGCCGGACATGTCGAAGTTCCTGCTGTCGCCGATGCCGGGCCTGCTGGTGTCGCTGGCGGTGTCGGAAGGGCAGGAGGTCAAGGCCGGCGAGGTGCTGGCCGTGGTCGAGGCCATGAAGATGGAAAACATTCTGCGCGCCGCGCAGGACGGAACGGTCGCGAAAATCCACGCAGCCCCGGGCAGCAGCCTGGCGGTCGATCAGAAGATCGTGGAATTCGCGTAACCGTATAATAAGAAGAACAGTACCGAGAGGAAGCGTACCACCCCTTGCCCCCACCCCGACCCTCCCCCGCTGGGCGGGGAGGGGAGATCCCCTCCCCTGCGACAGCGGGGGAGGGTTAGGGTGGGGGCAATGCTCCACCACGCCCATAAGAAGCCATCAGGAGGCGTCGATGACCGAGTTCCCGAAGAAGACCCTTGCCGATTGGGACAAGCTGGCCGCCAAGGATCTCGGCGCCGACGGTGACCTTTCCAAGCTGGTTTGGAAGACCCCGGAAGGGCTGGACGTCAAGGCGCTCTACACCGCCGCCGACCTGGAAGGGATGGAGCTGGACACGCTGCCCGGCTTCCCGCCCTTCACCCGCGGCCCGCGCGCCACGATGTACGCGGTGAAGCCCTGGACCATCCGCCAATATGCCGGCTTCTCCACCGCGGAGGAGTCGAACGCCTTCTACAAGGCCAACCTCAAGGCCGGCCAGATGGGCCTGTCGGTGGCTTTCGACCTCGCCACCCACCGCGGCTATGACAGCGACCATCCGCGCGTCGTCGGCGACGTCGGCAAGGCCGGCGTGGCGATCGACAGCGTCGAGGACATGAAGGTTCTCTTCGCCGACATCCCGCTCGACAAGATGTCGGTGTCGATGACCATGAACGGCGCGGTGCTGCCGATCCTGGCCGGCTACATCGTCGCGGCGGAGGAGCAGGGCGTTGCCCAGGACAAGCTGAGCGGGACCATCCAGAACGACATCCTCAAGGAGTTCATGGTCCGCAACACCTACATCTACCCGCCCGAACCCTCGATGCGGATCATCGCCGACATCATCGAGTACACCTCCCAGCACATGCCGAAGTTCAACTCGATCTCGATCTCCGGCTATCACATGCAGGAGGCCGGGGCGACGGCGGTGCAGGAGTTGGCCTTCACCATCGCCGACGGCCTTGAGTATGTCCGCGCGGCGATGTCCAAGGGCCTGCCGGTCGACAAGTTCGCGCCGCGCCTGTCCTTCTTCTTCTCCATCGGCATGAATTTCTTCATGGAGATCGCCAAGCTGCGCGCCGCGCGCCTGCTGTGGTCCTCCCTGATGCAGGAGAAGTTCCAGCCGAAGGACGCGCGCTCGCTGGCTCTGCGCACCCACTGCCAGACCTCCGGCGTCTCGCTGACCGAGCAGGACCCCTACAACAACGTCATCCGCACCACCATCGAGGCGATGGCTGCGGTGCTGGGCGGCACCCAGTCGCTGCACACCAACGCCTTCGACGAGGCGCTGGGCCTGCCGACCAAATTCTCCGCCCGCATCGCCCGCAACACCCAGCTGATCATCGCCGAGGAAGCCGGCGTCACCAAGGTGGTCGATCCGCTCGGCGGCTCCTACTACATCGAGAATCTGACCCACAGCCTCGCCAATGCCGCCCTTGAGCTGATCGGCCGCGTCGAGGAGATGGGCGGCATGACCAAGGCGGTCGAGAGCGGCATGCCCAAGCTGCTGATCGAGGAGGCCGCGGCCCGCCGTCAGGCCGCCATCGACCGCGGCGAGGAGGTGATCGTCGGCGTCAACAAGTACCGTCCGGAGAACCCCGAGGGGGTGGACGTGCTGGACATCGACAACACCGCCGTCCGCGAGGCGCAGATCGCCCGCCTGAAGCAGATCCGCGCCGCCCGGGACGAGGCGAAGTGCCAGGAGGCTCTGGCTGCCCTGACCAAGGCCGCCACAGAGAAGACCGGCAACCTGCTGGCCCTGTCGGTCGAGGCCACCCGCGCCCGCGCCACCGTCGGCGAGATCTCCGACGCGCTGGAAAAGGCCTTCACCCGCCATGTCGCCGTCATCCGCTCGGTGTCGGGCGTCTACGGCTCGGCCTATGAGGGCGACGAGGGCTTCAAGCGCATCCAGGAGGAGGTGGCGTCCTTCGCCGCCGAGGAAGGCCGCCGGCCGCGCATCCTGGTGGTGAAGATGGGCCAGGACGGCCACGACCGCGGCGCCAAGGTGATCGCCACCAGCTTCGCCGACATCGGCTTCGACGTCGACATCGGCCCGCTGTTCCAGACCCCGGACGAGGCGGCGCGTCAGGCGGTGGAGAACGACGTCCACGTCATCGGCGTGTCGTCCCAGGCCGCCGGCCACAAGACGCTGGTCCCGCAACTGATCGAGGAACTGCGCAAGCAGGGTGCCGGCGACATCCTGGTGGTGTGCGGCGGCGTGATCCCGCCGCAGGACTACGACTTCCTCTACAAGGCCGGCGCCGCGGCGATCTACGGCCCGGGCACCAACATCCCGAAGGCGGCGTCCGACATCCTCGGCATCCTGCGCAAGCAGAAGGCGGCGGCTTGACGAGCGGAAGCGGGAAGGGCGCAGGTCCTTCCCGCTCCTGATTGCGACGGCCCTGAACTGGACAGGCTGGAGCCGCGGCACTATTCTTAGCTCAGTGATGCATGTTCGGGAGCCGTTCGATGTCCAGGATCGATCCAGCCAAGAAGAATGAGCTTCCCGTTTCCGATACGCTGGACAATGCATCGCGTGTGTCTGCCATCGAAGCCGAAAAGAAGAAATGGATGGAGGACAATCGGGCGGCGTTTGCCGCCTACGATGCGTTGGTGGACCGACTGGGCCTTTTTGGTGAAGAGTACCGGAATTTCGAATGAGATTTCTGGACGTCTGTCTCAACCCGGCGGCGAAGGGAAAGAAGACTCACCCCATTCCCTATCTCTTGATCGTTCAGGGTGATTATGTCGGCATCGACAGAACCCGTGTCGTCGTTCCGTTGATCCGGTCATCCGAAGTTGAACATCCAATTCCCAAAATCATGCCGTCGATCATGGTCGGCAACGAGGCATTCGTCGTCGCGACACCGCAGATCGTCGCATTGCCCGTTACGCAAATCGGCACTGTCGTCGCATCCGCATCCGACGCTCATTCCGACATTCGCCGTGCCATTGATGTTTTGACAGGCGACTTTTGACCGTCACCGCAGAAACCGACCTCTACGCGCCCGTGAAGGCGTTCCTCGAAGCCCAGGGCTATGACGTGAAGGCGGAGATCCATGGCTGCGATCTCGTCGCCACGCGCGGGGCCGAGCCGCCGGTGATCGTCGAACTGAAGAAGCGCTTCACGCTCGACCTCGTGCTGCAGGGGGTGGACCGGCTGGCGGTCAGCGACAGCGTTTATCTCGCCGTGCCTCAGCCGGGGCGCAAGGCCACCGGACCGTCTCCACTGGACGGTGACGTGAAGAAGCTCTGTCGCCGGCTGGGTCTCGGCCTGCTGATGGTCGATCCGGGGCTGGCGGAGGACTGCCGCGTCACCGTGCTGCTCGATCCCGTTCCCTATACCCCGCGCAAGGACAAGAAGCGCACCCATCGCCTGCTGGGCGAGCATGCCCGCCGGGTCGGCGATCCCAACCGGGGCGGGTCCACCCGCGTCGCCATCGTCACCGCCTATCGCCAGGACGCGTTGCGCATCGCCCGCCTGCTGCGCGACGGGCCGTTGACTGTTGCCGCCCTTCGCAAGGCGGGGGCGCCGAAGGATGTCGGGCCGATGCTGCAGCGCAATGTCTATGGCTGGTTCGAGCGGGTCGGGCGCGGCACCTATGCGCTGACCCCGGCTGGCGTGCAGGGAGTGGATGCGTTCGCCCACGCGCTGGCCGAGGGGTGACACCCCGCACCGCCAAGCCTATGATCGGTGCCGCAATTCCATAATCACATCAGGCTGGAGCCCGCATTGTCGGACTACATCAGCAATCTCGTCGTCTTTTTCGTCGTCGTCGATCCGCCGGGGCTGGTGCCTCTTTTCATCGCGCTGACCCGCGGCTTCGATGACCGGCACAAGCGGATCATCGCGCTGCGCGGCAACGCCATCGCATTCGTGGTGCTGGTCTTCTTCGCCTATTTCGGCAAGGTCGTGCTGCAGACGCTGTCGATCGAAATGCCGGCCTTCCGCATCGCCGGCGGCGCGCTGCTGTTCTGGATCGCCTTCGAAATGCTGTTCGCCAAGCGCTCCGAACGCAAGGAGCGTGCGACCGGAGAGGCGATGACCGACGAGGATGCCCATGACATCGCCGTCTTCCCGCTGGCGGTGCCGCTGATCGCCGGGCCGGGCGCCATCACCTCCATCCTGCTGCTGATGGACCGTGTCGGCACCACGGTGGCGGGGCAGGTCAGCGTGTTGGGCGCCGCAGCGACGGTGATCGGCGGGGTGACGCTGATCCTGCTGGGCGCCGACCGGGTCGGGCGGCTGCTGGGCCGCACGGTGATCCACACGGTCAGCCGCGTGCTGGGCATCGTGCTGGCGGCGCTGGCCGCTCAAACCGTGATTTCCGGCATAACGGCGGTTTATCCACCGCATTGATCGGGCCGCCCC
Organism: Azospirillum sp. CT11-132; assembly: GCF_047302835.1. Taxonomy (NCBI): domain Bacteria; kingdom Pseudomonadati; phylum Pseudomonadota; class Alphaproteobacteria; order Rhodospirillales; family Azospirillaceae; genus Azospirillum; species Azospirillum sp. CT11-132. The sequence goes on along the minus strand of NZ_JBGLZA010000002.1, from coordinate 581,207 downwards.
ACTGACCAGATCGTCCAAAGGGGCAGTGCGCGCAGCAAAGCGCATCCTCGCTACCGCTTCCCGTAGTCCGGCTCAAGCCCGAAAGACTAGTCCCCTTTCCGGCCCAATCACTCACCCTACATGGGGTCTTGCCACAGCCGCGCCGGGTTACGCCCGGCGAACGGCATTCCACGCGCCCAAACAAAAGAGGCGGCGGCCATGGACCTCGATCCATTGATCCTGTCGCGAATCCAGTTCGCGTTCACGATCTCCTTCCACATCCTGTTCCCCAGCTTCACGGTTGGACTTGCCTGCTGGATCGCGCTCTTGGAGGCGCTGTGGGTGGGCACCGGCAAGGGCATCTACCGCAGCCTGTCGGAGTTCTGGACGCGGATCTTCGCGCTGTCCTTCGGGCTGGGCGTGGTGTCGGGCATCGTCATGTCCTATCAGTTCGGCACCAACTGGAGCCGCTGGTCCGACACGGTGGGCAACGTGCTGGGGCCGCTGATCCAGTACGAGGTCGTGACCGCCTTCTTCCTTGAGGCCGCCTTCCTCGGCATCCTGCTGTTCGGGCGCGACCGGGTGCCGCGCGGCATCCACCTGATGGCGGCCTGTCTGGTGGCGCTGGGCACGCTGCTGTCGTCCTTCTGGATCCTGTCGGCCAACAGCTGGATGCACACCCCGGCCGGCTTCGAGATCCGGGACGGCCGCTACTTCGTCACCGACTGGTGGCAGGTGGTGTTCAACCCGTCCTTCCCCTATCGCCTCGCCCACATGGTGACGGCGATGTTCCTGACCACCAGCTTCGTCGTCGCCGGCATCAGCGCCTTCTACCTGCTGAAGCGCCGGCATTTCGACCACGCGAAGCTGGGGCTCGGCATGGCGCTCGCCCTCATCACCGTTCTGGCGCCCTTGCAGATCTTCCTCGGCGACGAGCACGGGCTGAACACGCTGGAATACCAGCCGGCCAAGATCGCCGCGATGGAAGGCAACTGGGAGGGCGGCCCGCGCGCGCCGCTGGTGCTGTTCGCCATCCCCGACGTGGAGAAGGAAACCAACCATCTGGAGATCGGCATCCCGGCCCTGTCCAGCCTGATCCTGACCCACGACTTCAACGGCACGGTTCCCGGCCTGAAGCAGTTCCCGGCCGACGAGCGACCCGATCCGCGCATCATCTTCTGGACCTTCCGCCTGATGGTCGGCATCGGCCTGTTGATGCTGACGGTGGCAGCGGTTCATCTGGTGCTGCGTTTCCGCGGCCGGCTGTACAACAGCGACTGGTTCTACCGCATTCTGGTCGGCTGCATGCCCATCGGCTTCGTCGCCATCCTGGCCGGCTGGTTCACCACCGAGATCGGGCGCCAGCCCTGGGTCGTCTACGGCCATCTGCGCACGGCCGACGCGGTCACGCCGTCGCTGACAACGGGGGCGGCGCTGATCTCGCTGCTGTCCTTCGTCGTCGCCTACACGCTCATCTACGGCGCCGGCACCTATTACCTGATCCGCCTGCTGCGCACCGGCCCGACGCACATCCACGATGCCCCCCAGCCGCCGGAGGCGCAGAGCCCGAAACGGCCGCTGTCGGCCACCGACCAGTCCCTCGAAGCGGCGGAGTAAGCCCGATGCAGGAAATTGCGGAAGGAAGCCTGCTGACCCTGATCTGGGTCGGGATCGTCGGCTTCGCGGTGTTCATGTATGTGCTGATGGACGGCTTCGACCTCGGCATCGGCATCCTCTATCCCTTCGCCCCGACGGAGGAGGACCGCGACACCATGATGAACACGGTGGCGCCGGTCTGGGACTTCAACGAGACCTGGCTGGTTCTGGGCGGGGCGGGGCTGTTCGCGGCCTTTCCCATCGCCTATGCCGTGGTCCTGCCGGCGATGTATCTGCCGCTGCTGGTCATGCTGATCGCCCTGATCTTCCGTGGCGTCGCCTTCGAGTTCCGTTTCAAGGCGCGGGCGGGGCGGCATTGGTGGAACCGCTCCTTCTTTCTCGGCTCGTTGCTGGCGACCTTCGCGCAGGGTGTCGTTCTGGGATCCTTCATCCAGGGGATTCCGGTCTACGGGCGGCAGTTCGTCGGCGGCATGCTGCACTGGCTGTCGCCCTTCAGCCTGTTCTGCGGGGTGGCGCTGGTGGTGGGCTATGCGCTGCTCGGGGCGACATGGCTGATCTGGCGGACCATCGGGCCGTTGCAGGACTGGTGCTTCCGCATGGCGCGGCTGCTGATGCTGGTGGTTCTGGTCGGCGTGGCGGTGGTCAGCCTGTGGACGCCCTTCCTGCTGCCGCAGATCGCCCAGCGCTGGTTCTCCATGCCCAACCTGATCCTCCTGTCGCCGGTGCCCATCCTCACGGCGGTGCTGGCCGTCGCCCTGTGGCGGGCCATCGACAAAAGCCGGGACGTGGCGCCCTTCGTGCTGTCGATGGCGCTGTTCGCCCTGTCTTACCTCGGCCTCGCCATCAGCCTGTGGCCGCACCTGATCCCGCCCGGCGTCACCGTGTGGGAGGCGGCGGCCCCGCCGGAGACGCAGGTGTTCCTGCTGGTCGGCATGGCCTTCCTGATCCCGGCGATCCTGGGCTACACCGCCTATTCCTACTGGATCTTCCGCGGAAAGGTGACGGGCGCCTTCGGTTACCATTGAGCGGACGGGGCGCCCCGGCCTAAAAGGGGCTCCGTCGTCAGGGAGGAGGGCTCGGCCATGGACATCGACATCAGCTTTGCGGAGGCCGTGCTGCGCCGTGGTGCCGGCCTGCTGGAAGCGGAAGCGGGCGAGGCGGGCACCGATCCCTTCGCCGTGCTGGCCCGCCTGCTGGCCGCCGCGGCGGCGACCGACGCCCCGCTGGTGGTGCTGAGCGAGGGCGGCAGCCACCCCGCTTTGTTCGACGAAGCCAACCGCCGGGCGGCGGAACCGCTGACCGCCCGCCTCGCCGGCCTTGCCGCCACCCGCCAGGGCGAGCGCGCCACCATGTACGAGTTCGACGGCACCGGCCCGCTGACCGGCAACCGTATCGTCGCCGCCCTGCTGCGGCCGGAGGAGCGGCCCGACCTGCTGCATGTCTACATCGCCGTCGGCCGCCTGCGCGGGGGCGAGGCGCAGATCACCGTGCCGCCCGCCCTGCTGCGTTTCGATGCCGCCGCGCTGGGACAGACTCTTGGGCTGTTGGGCGATGCGGTGTCGCGCAGCCCGAACGCCGCCACCGCCGCGCTTGCCCATGCCGCCGCTATCCTGCCGATGGAAGGCCATGAGGAAGGCGGCATGCCGGCGGCCCTGCTGGACCTCTACTGGCATGCGCTGACGCTGGCGTCGGTGCGGGCGGATGGTGGCCAGGATAGAGGACTGGCGACGATGACGCCGGAGGGCAATGCATAACGGAGTGGAAGGCGGCGCCCGTTCCCGGGTTTGCACAAAACCCACCAGATAGGGAATAAATTCTTATAACCTCTCCGCAATGGTCCCACCATCCTGCGGAGCGACGCCATGCCCCTCGACAACCGTACCCTCGCACACGACCATTTCCCCCGCTGGGCGGAGGAGCCGCCGGTCCCGTCCGAAGGCTCGCTGGTTCCCGGTTCGCAGTTCCACGAGGAGCAATGGATCATGGCTGCCGGCATGCTGGCGCGCGGCAGCAGCTTTCTCCAGGTCTCCCGCGCCATGGGCTGCAGCCGCACCACGCTCTGGCGCGCCTATTACGGATCCAAGGATTTTCGTCACAGGGTGTGGTGGGAGCGGCAGGCGTTGAACCGCGAGGCCGAGCTGCGGCTCTCTTCGCTGCGCATCCTGGTTGCCGAACAGATCGAGCGGCTGGTTTCCTCCGGCGATCCGGCGACGGTGCGTTGGCTGGCCGAACGGCTGGGGCTGTTCGCCGGTCTCGATGCCCCAACCTCTAAGCGGCAAACCACGCAACCGGACCGTCAGCTCGTCCCCGAACTCGACGATGACCTTCCCGGCGCCCTGCGCGAGCGCACCGCGGATTGCCCTCTCTCCCCCGCTCTCGCGCAAACGAAGTTTGCGCTGACGCGGCAGGCGGACCATTGGTCCGCCGATAGCGGGGAGAGGGAGGGGACCCGCGCCGAAGGCGTGGGGAGGGTGAGGGGGCCGGCGCGCGATCCGCACGCCGCCAACGGGCATGCTGCCCCTTGGCAATCCCCAGGCGCGGTCGCTCCGTCCGCGCTGCCCCCTCACCCGCCCCTCTCCCCAGGGGGGAGAGGGCTTATAAGCGGTTGCCTTGACCGGACTTCTTCTCGGTCCCGCCACCCGTAGGCGGAGGATGGAACAGTCGCCGAAAAACGTTCCACACTGTTCCACCCCCATCGGATGCCACCACCCCGCATGAGGATGCTCCCTTGTCCCACCGCTCTTTTGCAAATCGTTTGAAACTCTTTCCCGCGCTGCCGATCTGGTGACAGAGTCGACGTCGGTGAAATACTGCGTCACATCGTCACCAGTTCATCGGGAGCAGCCATGCGCCAGCGCCTCCGCTTCTATCTCGGCGACGAGCTTCGGGAGATCGACGCGGTCGATCCGACCCTGACGGTGCTCGACTGGCTGCGGCTGTCGGAACGGCGGGTCGGCACCAAGGAAGGCTGTGCGGAGGGCGATTGCGGCGCCTGCACCGTGGTTGTCGGGCGGCTGGACGGCGACACCCTGCGTTACGAGGCGGTGAACGCCTGCATCCGCTTCCTCGCCACGCTGGACGGCTGCCGGCTGCTGACGGTGGAGCATCTGAAGGGACCGGACGGCGCGCTGCACCCGGTGCAGCAGGCGATGGTCGATTGCCACGGCTCGCAATGCGGCTTCTGCACGCCGGGCTTCGTCATGTCGCTGCTGGCGCTCTACCTGAACGAGGAGCGGCCGGACGGGCAGCGCATCGACGACGCGCTGGCGGGGAATTTGTGCCGCTGCACCGGTTACGAGCCCATCGTCCGCGCCGCCCATGCCATGTACGGGATCGGCGACCGGAATGCTGACCGCTTCGCCGACCGCGAAGCGATGGCGGAGAAGCTGAAGGCCTTGCGCGACGAGGAAATCCTCAGCGTCGGGGCCGGCGGACGGCGGTTCCTGGCGCCGGCCACGGTGCCACAACTGGCCCAGCTCCTGCTCGACAACCCCGGCGCCACCATCGTTGCGGGGGCGACCGATGTCGGGCTGTGGGTGACCAAGTTCCAGCGCGTGCTGGCGACGGTGATCTACACCGGCCGGGTCCGCGCCCTGCGGCGGATCGAGGATCGCGGTGACGCGCTGGTGATCGGGGCTGGCGTCACCTACAGCGACGCGGCGGAGCGGATCGCCGCGCTCTATCCCGATTTCGGCGAGTTGATCCGCCGCATCGGGGCGGAGCAGGTGCGCAACATGGGCACGATCGGCGGCAACATCGCCAACGGCTCCCCCATCGGCGACACGCCGCCGGCCCTGATCGCCTGCGGCGCCACCCTGCGGCTGCGGCGCGGCGAGGAGACGCGCGAACTGCCGCTGGAGGATTTCTTCATCGAATACGGCAAGCAGGACCGCCGCGAGGGCGAGTTCGTCGAGGCGGTGATCCTGCCCAAGCCGGAGGCGGGGATGCGCTTCCGTGCCTACAAGATCGCCAAGCGCTTCGACCAGGACATCTCCGCCGTCTGCGGCGCCTTCCGCCTGACGCTGGACGGCGAGGGGCGGGTCGCCGACATCCGCATCGCCTTCGGCGGCATGGCCGGCACCCCGAAACGCGCCGGCGGCGCGGAGGCTGTGCTGCTGGGCCGTCACTGGACCGAGGACAGCGTTCGCCAGGGGATGGAGGCGCTGGCGGACGATTACGCGCCGCTGTCGGACTGGCGGGCCAGTGCGGCCTACCGCTCCGCCGTGGCCGCGAATTTGCTGATGAAGCTGTATGTCGAGACCAGCGACCCGGCGGCGGAAACCCGTCTGGTCGGCGACCGGAGGCTTGCCCATGCCTGATGCAATGGCACCTGACGTCACGACCCCCATCGCACCCGTCAGCACCCCGGAGCGCATCCAGGGCGCCGTCCACGACCCGCGCCGGCACGAGAGCGCCCACAAGCATGTCAGCGGCGAGGCGGTCTATGTCGATGACATCGCCGAACCGGCCGGCCTGCTGCATGTCTATCTCGGACTCAGCAGCCGGGCGCATGCGCGCATCCGATCCATCGACCTGTCTCCGGTCAGGCAAGCGCCCGGCGTGGTGGCGGTCTTCACCGCCGAGGATGTACCGGGGGTGAACGACATCGGCTGCATGGGCAAGCATGACGAGCCGCTGTTCGCCTCGACCCTGGTCGAGCATGTCGGCCAGCCGATCTTCGCCGTCGCCGCCGAAACCCGCGATCAGGCCCGCCGCGCCGCGAAGCTGGCGGTGATAGAGTATGAGGAACTGCCGGCCGTCCTGACCATCGCCGCCGCCCGTGATGGGGAGCGAACGCTGGTCACCGCGCCGATGACGCTGCGGGTGGGCGACGCCGACGCGGCGCTGGCCGAGGCGCCGCACCGGGTGGAGGGCAGGCTCGCCATCGGCGGGCAGGAGCATTTCTACCTGGAAAGCCAGATCGCCATGGCGCTGCCGGGCGAGGACCAGGAGGTGCTGATCCACGTCTCCACCCAGCACCCGACGGAGGTGCAGCACATCGTCGCCCATGTTCTGGACCTGCCCAGCGCCGCGGTGACGGTGGAGGTGCGGCGGATGGGCGGCGGCTTCGGCGGCAAGGAGACGCAGTCCAACCTGTTCGCCGCCTGCACCGCGCTGGTCGCCAAGCGCACCGGCCGCGCCGCCAAGCTGCGCCCCGACCGCGACGACGATTTCCAGATCACCGGCAAGCGCCATGATTTCGAGATCGACTATCGCGTCGGCTTCGACGACAGCGGGCTGATCCAGGGCGTCGACATGCTGTTCGCGGCCAAGGCCGGCTATGCCGCCGACCTGTCCGGCCCGGTGACCGACCGCGCGCTGTTCCATGCCGACAACGGCTATTTCTATCCGGCCGCAAGGTTGGAATCCTTGCCGCTGAAGACCAACACGGTGTCCAACACCGCCTTCCGCGGCTTCGGCGGCCCGCAGGGCATGGTCGCGGCGGAGCGGGTGATCGACGAGATCGCCTTCGCGCTGGGCAAGGACCCGCTGGAGATCCGCAAGCGGAACTTCTATGGCAATGAAGATCGCAACCTGACGCCCTATCACCAGACCGTCACCGACAACATCCTGCCGGAGTTGATCGCGCAGCTTGAGGAAAGCTGTGGTTACTGGACGCGGCGGGAGGAGATTCGCGCCTTCAACGCCACCAGCCGCATCCTGCGCAAGGGGCTGGCGCTGACGCCGGTGAAGTTCGGCATCTCCTTCACCGCCAGCCACTACAACCAGGCCGGCGCGCTGGTCCATGTCTACACCGACGGCAGCATCCAGCTGAACCATGGCGGGATCGAGATGGGGCAGGGGCTCTACACCAAGGTCGCCCAGGTGGTGGCGGAGGAGTTCCAGGTCGACATCGCCACCATCCGCCCGACCGCCACCAACACCGGCAAGGTGCCCAACACCTCGGCCACCGCCGCGTCCTCGGGCTCCGATCTGAACGGCAAGGCGGCGCAGGCGGCGGCCCGCACCATCAGGGAGCGGCTGGTGGCGTTTGCCGCCGAGAATTGGGGCGTGGCGCCCGAGGCGGTGCGGTTCCAGCGCAACCGGGTGCTGGTCGGCGACCGCGACATGAGCTTCGCCGATCTGGTGCGGGCCGCCTATATGGCGCGGGTGCAGCTGTCGGCCACCGGCTTCTACAAGACGCCGAAGATTCATTGGGACCGTGCGGCCGGGCGCGGCACGCCCTTCTATTACTTCGCCTATGGTACTGCCTGCGCCGAGGTGACGGTGGACACGCTGACCGGCGAATATGTCGTCGACCGGGTGGACATCCTGCATGACTGCGGCCGGTCGCTGAACCCGGCCATCGACCGGGGCCAGATCGAGGGCGGCTTCGTCCAGGGCATGGGCTGGCTGACCATGGAGGAGCTGTGGTGGGACGCGCAGGGCCGCCTGCGCACCCACGCGCCCAGCACCTACAAGATCCCGGCCTGCTCCGACCGTCCGCGCATCTTCAACGTCGCGCTGCTGGAGAACGCGCCGAACCGCGAGGACACCATCTTCCGCTCCAAGGCGGTGGGCGAGCCGCCCTTCATGCTGGGCATGTCGGTGCTCCACGCCCTGTCGGACGCGGTGGCGAGCGTGGCTGGGCATCGCTTCTGTCCGAGGCTGGACGCGCCGGCGACGCCGGAGCGGGTGCTGGGCTGCATTGCGGCGTTGCGGGAGCGAATGGCTGCTTGCCCCCACCCCAACCCTCCCCCGCTGGGCGGGGAGGGGGACCAGAGCTTTGCGGGAGTGCGGCGGAGTTCCCTCCCCCGCCCAGCGGGGGAGGGTCAGGGTGGGGGCAAGTAGAACCCTCCCAACAATGACCCCTCTCTTCACCACCCTCTCCGACTGGCTGTCCCAAGGCGCCCCCGCCATCCTCGTCACCGTCGCCGAGGCGCGCGGCTCCACCCCGCGGGAGGAAGGGGCCGGCATGCTGGTGGGACGGGAGTCCTGCGCCGGCACCGTCGGCGGCGGTCGGCTGGAATGGACCGCGATCGCCACCGCGCGGCGGATGCTGGAGGATGGCAGTGCGGCCGAAGCGCTCGACTTGCCACTGGGGCCGGCGACCGGCCAGTGCTGCGGCGGGCATGTCGTGCTGCGTCTGGAGCGCGCCGACGCCGCCACCCTCGCCGCGTTGCAGGAGCGGGAGCGCCGGGAACTGACGGCGCGTCCGACCCTGCTGCTGTTCGGTGCCGGCCATGTCGGGCGGGCGATGGCGGCGGCCTTCGCCCCGCTGCCGCTGCGCCTGCTGTGGATCGATGGCCGGGTGCAGGAATTTCCCGAAACGATCCCTACCGGGGTTGAGCGCATCCTGACCGACAGCCCGCTCGACCCGCTGGCGGGCGCGCCGGCCGGCGCCGGCTATCTGGTGCTGACCCACAGCCACGCGCTGGATTTCGAGATCACCGAGGCGGCCTTGCGCCGGGGCGATGCGGCCTATGTCGGCATGATCGGCTCGGCGACGAAACGCGCGAAGTTCGAGCGCTGGTTCCGGGCGCGCGGGCGGGAGGTCAATGTATTGGAGGGGCTGACCTGTCCCATCGGTGCCGCGCTGACCGGCGACAAGCGGCCGGAGGTGATCGCGGCGCTCGTCGCGGCGGAACTGCTGGTGGCGTTCGCGCGCCCTCTCACCCCATCGCCTCGGCCCCCGACACCAGCTCGATCAGCTCATTCGTGACCTGTTCCTGGCGCAGATGGCGTGCCGTTGCGGTCAGTTCGTCCAGCGTGGTTTCGATGTTGTGGCGGGCGGTCATCATGGTGGTGAGGCGGGCGGCATTCTCCGCGGCGAAGCTCTCCATTGCGGCGTCGGCCAGCAGGGCGAAGACATACTCGTCCACCAGCCGCGCGATCAGCTCGCGCGGCGGCATGTTGATCAGCGGCGGCACCGGCCGGGCACCGTCCCGCGGCAGGCCGAGCGGCAGCAGCGGCCGGCGCACCAGTTCCGGCGGCGCGCCGGCGTTGGTGCGGCCATAGAGCAGCTCCACCCGGCCCAGCCGCCCGTCCGCCGCCGCGCGATAGAGCGCGTCGGCGATGCGCCGGGCGGTGGTGGTGACGGCGTCGGTGTTGGTCGCCATCGCCGCGCACCAAGCGGGCGGACGGCCACGTTCGTCCAGCAGGGCGGCGCCGCGCTGGCCCACCACCCACAACGCACAGCCGGGCGGAGCGGCGAGCGCCGCTTCGACCAGCCGTTCGGCGAAGGCGCCGACGAAGCCGTGTTCCGGCGCGAACAGCACGAGCGCGGAGTGGCCGCGTCCGTTCGCCGGCCACTGCATCGGGGCGTCGTCCAGCAATGTGGCTGCCTGGGCCAGCGCCCCGGCGATCACCTCGGCATAGGCGCGGGTGCCGGCGAGCGTGCCGAGCGCCTGCTGCAGCCGCATGGCGGCGAGCGAGCGCATGACATCGGTCACCGCCCCCAAATCCTGCACGCTGGCCCGCCGCGCTTCGACCTCCGTCAACCGTTCCGTCATGGCGTGGCTCCGCCAAGGCCGACGACCGCTTGCGCGATCAGGTCGCGCAATGCCGTCTTGGTGGCATCGTCCAGCTTCTCGCCGATCTTTGGCGGGCGGGCGGCGGCCAGGGTGGCGAGTGCCGCCTGGAAGCGGGGGATCGCCTCCAGCGGCAGGCCATCCAGCGTGCCGTCGGCCAGCGCCAGCAGTTGCGCCGCCTGGACCGCCAGCGGGCGGGGCGACAGGTGGCGCTGGGCCAACAGGGCCCGCATGCGCTGGCCGTGCGCCACCGCCTTGCGCGTCCGCTCGTCCACCAGTCCGCCGAAGCGGGTGAACACCTCCAACTCCAGGAACTGGGCGTAGTCGAGCCGCAGCGGTTCGGCGAGGTTGCGCAGCACCGGCGGCTGGGCCTTGCCGCCGACGCGCGACACGCTGCGGCCGATGTCCACCGCCGGCTTCTGCCCCTCGTAGAACAGCTTGGCGTCCAGGCAGACCTGCCCGTCGGTGATGGAGATCAGGTTGGTCGGAATGTAGGCCGACAGGTTGCCGCTCTGGGTTTCGGCGATCGGCAAGGCAGTCAGCGAGCCGCCGCCCTTGGCGGCCGTCAGCTTGGCCGCGCGTTCCAGCAGGCGGCTGTGCAGGTAGAAGACATCGCCGGGATAGGCCTCGCGCCCCGGCGGGCGGCGCAGCAGGAGGGAGATCTGGCGGTGGACCGCCGCATGCTTCGACAGATCGTCGACGATGACCAGGGCGTGACGGCCGCTGTCGCGGAAATACTCGGCCATGGTGAAGCCGGCATAGGGCGCCAGCCATTGCAGGCCGGGGGCCGAATCGGCGGCGGCGATGACGAACAGCGTGCGCGCCGCCGCACCGCCCTGGCGCACCGCCTCGATCGCCGCGCGTACGCCCGACGCCTTCTGCCCAACGGCGACATAGATGCAGAAAACGTCGCCGTCGGTCTGGTTGAGGATGGCGTCCACCGCGATGGCCGTCTTGCCGGTGGCGCGGTCGCCGATCAGCAGCTCGCGCTGGCCGCGGCCGAGCGGAAACATGGCGTCGATGACCACGGTGCCGGTCAGCAGCGGTTCGGACACCGCTGCGCGGTCCGCGATGGTCGGGGCGGGACGCTCCACCGGCTCCCACCCTTCGGCCTCCAGCGGTGGGCCGTCATCCAGCGGATTGCCCAGCGGGTCGACCACCCGCCCCATCAGCCCATCGCCGACCGGCACGCGCAGCACCGTCCCGGTGCCGTGGACGGTGCCGCCGGCCGTCACCTTTGCGGCGTCGCCCAGCAGGACGCAGCCGATCTGCTCGTCCAGATCCATGGCCAGCCCGGCGACGCCGCCGGGGAACAGCAGAAGCTCGTCCACCCGGACATCGGGCAGCCCGGAGACATGGGCGATGCCGTCGCCGACCGACTCCACCCGCCCGACCGATTCCAGCCGCGCAGCCGTATCCAGCCCGTCCAGCCGGCGCAGCGCGCCCGGCATCCAGGCGTCGAGCGCGTCCTCAAGCGAGGGCGTCGGCATCGCTTCTTGCGGAGTCATGACGGGTCATCTCCTCCTTCGCCTCGGCCAGCGTCTGTTTCCAACTGCGGCGGACGACGCTGTGGGCAAAATGCAGCTCTACCCCGGCGATCAGCGACGGGTCCTCGACCTGCTCCAAGGCCACCGGACGGCCGAACGCCGCCGCCAGCCGGTCGCGCGTCCGGGCGGCGTCCTCCGTCGGCAGCAGTCCCGCGGCGGCAAGGCGCACCGGCACCGGATCGATGCCGTCAACCAGTGCATGGCGTTGGGGGGCGCTTAGAGCCTCCACCGCGGCGCAGGCCTCTTCCAGCAACGGGCTGGTCAGCACGTGCGCCGGGGCGTCGCGCAGCAGCCGGGTCGCCAGTTGGGTGCCGAGATCGGCGGCATGGCGCTGCAGCGCGTCCAAAGCCTGTGCCCGCTCGTCGGCCAACCGACTGCGGGCCTCCTCCAGCGCGTGGTCGGCCTCGGTCCGCGCCTTCTCCAGCAGGGCGGCGCGTTCGGCCTCCGCTTCGGCGCGGGCGGCGGCGATCAGGCGGTCGCGTTCGGCGGGCAGGGCGGTGCGCTGCGCCTCCAGGGTCTGGCGCGCGTCCTCGGCGGCCTGCCGCGCGGCCTCGGCCTCGGTGCGGACGCGCTCGGTGGCGGCCTGCCGCTCGGCGATCACCGCCAGGATCGGGCGGTAGAGGAAGCGGCGCAGCAGCCAGACCAGGATCAGGAAATTGACCGCCTGGAGCAGAAGCGTCCAACCGTCGATGTGCATGACGGACCTCGGGATTGCGGCACTCAGGCGAACGGGTTGGCGAACAGCAGAAGCAGCGCCACGACGAGGCAGTAGATCGCCATGGTCTCGATCATCGCCAGACCGACGAACAGGGTGCGTGACAGGGTGTTGGCGGCTTCCGGCTGGCGGGCGATGGCCTCCATCGCGGCGGCGACGGCGCGGCCCTCCGCCAATGCCGGGCCGATGGCGCCGACCGACACCGCCAGTGCGGCGCCGAGGATGCTGATGGCATGGACGTCCATGGTTCTTAGCCTTTCTCGATTGTTCCGACGGCGCCGCCGATGAAGACCGCGGCGAGAATGGTGAAGATGTACGCCTGGACGAGGCCCAGCAGCAGTTCCAGCGCCATCAGCGGCACAGGCACGAACAGGCCGGCCAGCGACAGCACGATGGCGATGACGAACTCCCCGCTCATCACATTGCCGAACAGGCGGATCGACAGCGAGAAGGCGCGCGTCAGCTCCGACAGGATGTTCAGCGGCAGCAGCAGCGGGGTGGGGTGGGCGAAGCCCTTCAGATAGGCCCACAGGCCGCGGCGGCGGATGCCCAGCGCCTGCGATGCCAGCAGCACGACCAGCGCCAGCGCCACCGCCGTCTCCAGGAAGGCGGTCGGCGCCTTCATGCCCGGCACCAGCCCCGACAGGTTGGCGACCGCCAGATAGAGGAACAGCGTGCCCAGCAGCGGCAGGAAGGGGGTGGCGTCGGTCTGCATCGTCTCGGCGATCTGCCGGCGCAGGGTCTCCACCACCAATTCCAGCACGGTCTGGACCGGGCCGGGCCGCTCAACTCGTAACCGCCGGGTCGCCAAGGCGGAGCCCAGCGCCATCACCGCCATCAGCCCCCAGGTGGCGACGACCGGCAGCGTGACCGGAATCGGACCCACCAGGAAGACCACCGGCGTCGTCAGCGGCGATTCGGTCATGGCGTCCCCTCCTGCGCCCGCCTTTCCCGGCGGACCACGATGGTGCGGGCCAATTGGAAGCCGGCAAGCATCGCCAGCAGCGCCTCCGCCCCGCCCCACACGGCGGCGATGGTGAACCCGGCGGTGGCGCCTGCCAGCCGCAGCAGATAGAGCGGCACCGCCCGGCGGACCCCGCCCAGCGCATAGAGCCGTGCCGTCGCGGCCAGCCCGCGGAAGAACAGGACGCCGAGCGCCAGACCGGCCAGCGCCCCGGCAACGACGGGGACAAGGAAGGGGACGGTCGTCATGTCAGCGTTCCTGTTCGATGCGGTTCCAGGCGAGCCATCCGCCGAGCACCACGCCCACGAACAGCAGCGCCGCGGTCCAGAAAATGCCGCCGCCGGCCCGCTCGTCGAGCCAGCGCCCGGCGAACAGGCCGGCCAGCGTCGGCACGATTACCAGCCACCCCAGCGCTCCGATCAGGGCTAGATTGCGGCCCATCGGCCGTTCGCCCTCGCGCAGCCAATGCTCCCGCCGTTCGCGCTGGCGGCGGACGCTGTCGGGAAGCGGATCCTGCTCGTCGGTCATGGTGCTTCCTCCCCGCCGTCGGGGGTGGGTGCGAAGGGCCCGCCAGGATTCTCCGAACGGCGGCGGTCCGGGCGCAGATAGGCCAGGATGTGGCGGATCGCGGCCAGATGCATGCGGCGGGCGCCGGACCGTGCCTCTCCCTCCTCCTCCACATTGCGGCGGAAGCGGGCCAGCACGTCGCGCTCCAGCGCGCGGAGGTCGTCGCCCGGCACCGCCTCGCGCGTTGCCACCGCGATCTTCGCGCCGTCGCGGATGGTCAGCACCCCGCCGCGCACCGCGCAATGGCCCTCCCGCCCATCGGCGCCGCGCCAACTGATGACGGAGATCGCCAGGGCGGTCAGCAGGTCGGCATGGCCGGGCCAGATGCCGAAGGCGCCGCTGGCATCCTCCGCCCGCAGATGGCGGAGGCCGGTGAGCTGGGCGGCGACGGAGGTCGGCGTGGTGATGATGAGGGAGAGGTCGCTCATGCCCCCCTCCCGGCGCTGTCGCGCTCGCGGACCTGAACCAGGGTGCCGGTCATGAAGAAGGCGCTTTCGGCCCAGTCGTCGCAGTCGCCGTCCAGAATGGCGCGGCAGCCCTTCAGCGTCTCCTCCAGCGGCACGCTGACGCCGGCATGGCCGGTGAAGGCCTCCGTCACCATGAAGGGCTGGGTCAGGAATCGTTGCAGGCGGCGGGCGCGGCGCACGGCCAGACGGTCGGCGGCGCTCAGCTCCTCCATGCCCAGCAGCGCGATCACATCCTGCAATTCGCGATAATGGGCGATGGTCTTGCGCACCTCCTCCGCCAGCCGGTAATGCGCCTCCCCCACCACCAGCGGGTCGAGCAGGCTGGAGGTGGAGGTCAGCGGATCGACCGCCGGATACAGCCCCTCCGCCGCCATGGCGCGCGACAGCACGATGGAACTGTCGAGGTGGCTGAACAGCTCCGCCACCGCCGGGTCGGTGAAATCGTCGGCCGGGACATAGACCGCCTGGATCGCCGTCACCACCGCGCCGGGGGTGGAGGCCACCCGCTCCTCAAGCTCCGCGATCTCGCTGGCGAGCGTGGGCTGATAGCCGACGCGCGACGGCAGGCGGCCGAGCAGGCCCGACACCTCGGCACCGGCCTGGACGAAGCGGAAGACATTGTCCATCAGCAGCAGGACGTCGCGCCGCTCCTCGTCGCGGAAGTGCTCGGCGATGGTCAGAGCAGTCAGGCCGACGCGCCAGCGTGCACCCGGCGGCTCGTTCATCTGGCCGAAGACCAGCGCGGTGCGGTCGAGCACGCCGGAGCGCTGCATCTCCTCCCAAAGCTCCTGTCCCTCGCGGGAGCGTTCGCCGATGCCGGCGAAGACGGAGATGCCGGTGTGGCGCTCCACCATCTTGCGGATCAGCTCCATCACCAGCACGGTCTTGCCGACCCCGGCGCCGCCGAACATGGCGGCCTTGCCGCCACGGGCCATCGGGGCCAGCAGGTCGATCACCTTGATGCCGGTCTCCAGCAGGTCGCGGCGTGGACTGCGGCGGGCGAGCGGCGGCGGGGCGCGGTGGATCGGCGCGCGCGGGGTATCGGGCGGCAGTTCCGGCCCGTCGTCGCGCGCCAGCCCCATGACGTCGATCAGCCGGCCCAGCACCGCGTCGCCCACCGGGGCGGTCAGCGGGCCGCCGGTGGAGCGTGCCGGCGTGCCGCGGCGCAGGCCGGACGTGCCCTGCAGGGCAATGGCGCGCGCGGTTCCGGCGTCGAGATGGCTCTGCACCTCCGCCACCAGCCGTTCCGGGCCGTCCCACAGGATCTCCACCGCATCGAACAGCGGCGGCAGCGCCGTCTCGGGAAAGCGGAGGTCGATGACCGAGCCGCGGACGGCGACCACCTGCCCGGTGGCCGGATTCGCGGTGGCCGGATTCGGCGTGGCAGAGGCGGCAGGTTGGTCGGCGGACGATTGCGTGGAAGGCTGAACGGACATGGTCACTCCAGCCGGTTGGGCGGGACGGAAACCGTGCGTGATGGTGGCGGCCACGGCAGTGCCGCGGGAAAAGTCCTCCCCGACCTTCCCCCGGCGGGCGGGGGAAGGGGCGCCAGGATGCCTCCTTTGGGTGTTTCCGCCGGGGAAACAACCGCCGGGGGCGGCGCCATCGGGGTGGAGGACAATACGTCAACCAGATCGACCACCAGACCTCAGCATAGCCCCCTCCGCCGTGTCGCTGCATTGCGTCAAATCAAACCCTGCCCCTATTGAATCGCTCTGACGGGCTCGCGGCCGGCGGGAATGCCGTCGGCCTGGATGGTGATGGCGACGCGGCGGTTGCGTGCCAGCGATGCCGGATCGCTGCCGGTGGACAGCGGCCGGGTGTCGGCGAATCCCACCGCCGACAGCCGGTCCGGCGGCAGTCCCAGCTCGATCAGCCGGCGGACCACGCTGGCAGCCCGGCCGCCCGACAGTTCCCAATTGGAGGGGAAGCGGTGGTTGGCGATCGGCGTGGAGTCGCTGTGCCCCTCCACCACCACCTCGCCGCGGGTCGCCGCCAGCGTCGGGGCCAGCCGACGCAGCAGCCCGTCGCCGCCCGGTGTCAGGTCGGCCTGTCCGGGGGCGAAGAGGATGCCGTCGCCGATGACGATGCCGACCCGGTTCTGCCGCACATCGACCGCCACGCCGGGCGGCACGCCCAGCTTCGCCAGGGCTTCGCGCCACCGTGCCGCGACCAGATCGGGGGCGGTCACCGCCACCTCGTCGTCGTCCAGGCGCGGGCGCGGGTCCGGCGGTTGGATGATGGGCTCTGGCGGAACCGGCCGGGGAACCATGGCCGGTTCCGGCTCGTCGAACAGGGGCGGGTTCGTCGTGGTCGTGTGGAGCGCGACGGCGGGCGTTTCGGGCTGCGGCGTGGTCGGAAGCTGGTCCTTCAGCGTGGTGATCGCCAGCAGCATGACGAACACCGACAGCAGGAGCGTAACGAGGTCGGAGTAGCTGAGCAGCCAGATCTCCTGGTCCTCATCCGCCGCTGCGGGCAGCAAGCCGCCGTTCGATCCGAAATTGGTCGCCCAGGTGGGGGTGGCGAGGTCCTGCGCGTCGTCCGGCGCCAGATCCCGGTCCCGCACCCCGTCGTCAGGAGGTGCCATGGAGTTCGTCCCCGCGCTCACGCACGAACTCGGCGAGCGCCTCGGCGATGACCGTCGGCGAGCGGCCGAGACGCACCAGGATGATGCCTTCCAACAGCACGTTCAGCATCGCCACGCGCCGCGCCGTGCGCTGTTCCAGCTTGATGGCGATCGGCTTGAATACGAGGTTGGCCAGCACCACGCCGTACAGCGTCGCCACCAGCGCCACCGACATGTGCTCGCCCACCTGCGAGATCGTCGCGGTGCCGAGCTGCGCCATCATGCCGATCAGACCGACCAGCGTCGCCAGCAGCCCGAAGGCGGGCGCCAGCCCGGCCAGAGTGCGGTACAGGCGCGATTGCACCGATTCCCGCTCGATCAGCTTCTGGATGCGCCAGTTCATCACATGGAGGATGTCGTTGACCGGCGTGCCGTCGGCGATCAACTGCAACCCCAGCCGCAGGAAGGGGCTGCCGGCCTTCGTCCCCTGTTCCTCCGCCCGCTGGATTTGGCCGCGCTGATAGAGGCGGGCGAAGGCCACCAGCTCGGCGATGTCGGGGGCGATGGATTCGTCGTCGCGGAAGATCGCACGCAACGAGGCCAGCGCGGTGCGCAGCTCGCTGGCCCGGAAGGCCATCAAGGCGGCGACGGCGATGCCGCCGGCGATGATGACGGCGCCGGTCGGGTTCCACAGCGCCTCCATCCCATGGCCGATGCCGATGTAGGACAGCAGCCCGAAGGCCCCGGCAAGCCCGAAAACAGTGGCGTTCAGCAGGCGGGGAGAGCGGGAGGTCGCCGCGGCGGGGATGGGCTTCGCGGGTGTTTGGCTGGGCGCTTGGACAGACATCCGACGCCTTCGTTGTTCGTTAGCATTTTAACTATTAGGAACCCGTAATGACCGGCTGTCAATCGCGGGGCGCGGATGCCTGCACTGTGCGGCCGTCAGCCGCGCCCCATTAGCCGGCCGAGCAGGCCAGGGCGGGACGGGAGTGCCGGCTCCACCATTTCCGCCATGGCAGGAACGGCCTCTTCCGGTTCTTCCGGTTCCTCGGCGACAGGGCGGGGCTGGATCTCGGGCAGGCCGTGGGGAGAGGCGGCGGCGGCATCGGCCGCGCGGCCTTGGAACAGTGTGACCCCGGCGGTGCGCCCGGTGTCGAGGGCCATGGGCTCGTCGCAGCGCCACAACACAAGCCGCCCGGCACCGAAGCGGGCGACCGCGGCGGAGAGTTTGTCAGCGGCCCCTGCGGCTCCGTGGAACCATTGCGTCTTGATGAAGATGGGTTCCAGCCCTGCCAGATCGAGACTGTCGAGGGCCGCCATCGGCATATGGTCCAGCGCCACCGCGAATCCGGCATCGGCAAGACGCCCAGCCGCCGCGACCACCTGGGACGGAGCGAGGGTGAGTTCCCAGCAGGGAAGCTCGGCGGTGATCCGCCCCCGCATCTCAGTCGGGATGGCGCGGGCCAGCTCCTCGAAATTGTCGTCCAGCACCGTCGCGGTGTGCAGATCGACAGTGAAGGCGCGGGGGTCGTGGGCGCGGTCGCGGGCGATATGGCGCAACAGGCCGCGGTCGAGCCGCACCGCCACCTCGTGCCGCAGCCAGGAATCGCGCCGAAGCGACAGGGAGAGGCGGGATTCCAGTTCCTCCAGCGACACCGCCAGTTCAGTGGCGACCACTGCGGCACGGTCGCCGGCGAAGGACCACACCGGCTGTTCGCGAACGATGCTGTCGACATCGGCGCCGTGCAGCACCCGCTCCACCTCCAGCAGATGGGCGAGCGCCGCGGTAGGCGCGCGTTCCGCCGCCTCGCGCAGGGCGGCGGTGGTGTTGTTGGGGAACAGGTCGGCGAACAGCCGCTCCGTCTCCGTCGCCATGTCGTAGCGGGTGGCGTGGAGCGTGCCGAAGCCGTGGGACAGCAGCATGTGGCCCAGCGCCTTGGCCCCGGCGTCGAGCAGCGGGCCGGCATCGGCCGGCGCCAGGATCAGCAGGCGGGGACCGGCCAGCCGGAACACCTCGCGCGGCTGGCTGCCCAGCCAGCTTTGCAGATAATGGTCGAGCGTCATGGCGAAGCGGGGATCGCCGCCATGCTCGATTC
This sequence comes from Azospirillum sp. CT11-132, assembly GCF_047302835.1. NCBI lineage: Bacteria > Pseudomonadati > Pseudomonadota > Alphaproteobacteria > Rhodospirillales > Azospirillaceae > Azospirillum > Azospirillum sp. CT11-132. Next base: position 562,218 of record NZ_JBGLZA010000002.1, on the reverse strand, counting down.
CGCGCAGGTCGGCCAGCAGGGCCGCCAGCGGTTCCGGCGCCGCCCGCAGGGCTTGCAGGCGTGCCAGAACCGTATGACCTGCCGCGTCCGCCATCGCTCCCCTCGATTTTCCGTTCGCTACCCGAGTGTCGCGCCGGGAAATGCTGCTCGCAAGGGGCGATGACGCCGCGGAGGTCGGGACTCAGTCGTCGATCAGCCCATGATCTCGAACTTGATGCCCTGGGCCAGCGGCAGCGCGGAGGAGTAGTTCACCGTCGCGGTCTGGCGGCGCATGTACGCCTTCCACGAATCCGACCCGGACTCGCGGCCGCCGCCGGTCTCCTTCTCGCCGCCGAAGGCGCCGCCGATCTCCGCACCGCTGGGGCCGATGTTGACGTTGGCGATGCCGCAGTCGGACCCGGCGGCCGACAGGAAGCGCTCCGTCTCACGGATGTCGGTGGAGAAGATGCAGGAGGACAGGCCCTGCGGCACCGCGTTCTGCAGCGCGATGGCCTCTTCCAGCGTGTCGTAGGTCATGACGTAGAGGATCGGCGCAAAGGTCTCGTGCCGCACCACCTCGGTCTGGGCCGGCATCTCGACGATGGCCGGGGTGACGTAATAGGCGTTGGGGAAGCGGTCGGTCAGCGTGCGCTCGCCGCCGGTCACCGTGCCGCCCTCGGCCTTTGCGGCGTCCAGCGCGCGCTGCATCGCCTTGAAGGCGTCGGCGTCGACCAGCGGACCCATCAGCACGCCGGTCTCCAGCGGGCTGCCGATCGAAACCGAGGCGTAGGCCGCCTTCAGGCGCGGCAGCAGCTGGTCCTTGACCGAGCGGTGGACGATCAGCCGACGCAGCGTGGTGCAGCGCTGGCCGCAGGTGCCGACGGCGGAGAACAGGATGGCGCGCAGCGCCATGTCGAGGTCGGCAGACGGCGCCACGATCATGGCGTTGTTGCCGCCCAGCTCCAGGATCGAGCGGCCGAAGCGTTCCGCCACCACCTTGGAAACCTCGCGGCCCATGCGGGTGGAGCCGGTGGCCGAGACGATCGGGAAGCCGGGGTGGGCGACAAGCGCCTCGCCGATCTGACGGCTGCCCTGGACGATTTGGGACAGGTTGGCCGGCGCGTCGCCGAAGCGGGCGACGGCGCGGTCGAAGATGACCTGACAGGCGGCGGCGGTCAGCGGGGTCTTTTCCGACGGCTTCCAGACGACCGGGTCGCCGCAGACCAGCGCCAGCGCCGCGTTCCACGACCACACCGCCACCGGGAAGTTGAAGGCGGAGATGACGAGGCAGGGGCCGGCCGGGTGCCAGGTCTCGCGCATCGAATGGCCCGGACGCTCCGACGCGATGGTCAGGCCGTAGAGCTGGCGCGACAGGCCGACGGCGAAGTCGCAGATGTCGATCATCTCCTGCACTTCGCCCAGGCCTTCCTGGTAGATCTTGCCGGCTTCCAGCGAAACCAGACGGCCGAGATCCTCCTTGGCGGCGCGCAGCTCCTCGCCCAGCAGGCGGACCAGCTCGCCGCGGCGCGGGGCCGGCACGGAGCGCCACGCCTCGAAGGCGCGGGCGGCGTTGGCGACGATGTCCGACACCTGCGACGGCGCGGTCTCCGCCACCGTGGCAAGCGTGGCGCCGTCCACCGGCGACCGGGCGGTGAGACCGGCTTCGCTGGAGGTCAGGCCGAAACGGGAGAGGATGTCGCTGTGCTGCACCGGGGTGGCTCCTTGGGTCTGTATAGAACTCCCCCTCTCCCCCCCGGGGAGAGGGACGGGGTGAGGGGGATGCGTGGCGGGACTTTTGCGAAAATCCTGCGGTGCTTCCCCCTCACCCTAACCCTCTCCCCGGGGGGGAGAGGGGACTTAGGTGGTGGAGAGTGTTAAATCACTTCCCCTTGCCCGCCGCGCGGATCTCGGAGAGCGTCCGGGTCGGGGTCAGGGCTTCGGGGTCGAGCTTGATGTGGATGATCGCCGGCAGGCCGGACGCGCGGGCGCGTTCGAAGGCCGGGGCGAACTGTTCGGTGGTCTCCACCGTTTCGCCATGGCCGCCATAAGCGCGGGCGAAGGCGGCGAAGTCGGGATTCTGCAGCCGGGTGCCGGACACGCGGCCGGGATACTCGCGCTCCTGATGCATGCGGATGGTGCCGTACATGCCGTTGTCGACGACCAGCACGATCACGGCGGCCCCTTCCTGAACGGCGGTGCCGAACTCCAGCCCCGTCATCTGGAAGCAGCCGTCGCCGGCGAAGCACAGCACGTCGCGGGTGCGATGCTGCAGCTTGGCGGCGATGGCGGCGGGCAGGCCGTAGCCCATGGACCCGCACACCGGCGCCGCCTGGGTGCCGAAGCGGCGGAAGCGGTGGAAACGGTGAATCCAGGTGGCGTAGTTGCCGGCGCCGTTGGTGAAGATGGCGTCATGCTCCAGCCGCTCGTCCAGCCAGGCCATGATGCGGCCCATCTGCACGTCGCCGGGGATGGAGTCGGGCGGGGTGCTCCAGGCGTCATAGGCGGCGTGCGCGGCCTCTGCCCGGGCCTTCCAGTCCGGCTTCGCGCTCAGGCTCAGTTCCGCCACCGCGTCGAGGAAGCCGGCCGGGGTGGCGACCATGCCCAGCGTCGGGCGATAGACGCGGCCGATCTCTTCCGCCCCCGGGTGGATATGCACCACCGCTTTCCCCGGATCCGGGATGCCCAGGAGGTCGTAGCTCTGCGACGGCACTTCTGAGAAGCGGTCGCCCAGCAGGATCAGCAGGTCGCTGTCCCTGACCAGCGCCGTCAGCTTCGGGTTGATACCCAGCCCGATGTCGCCGGCATAGAGCGGGTGGCAATGATCGAACAGCATCTGTCGGCGGAAGGTCACCGCCACCGGCAGCGACAGCTTTTCGGCAAAGCCCTGCAGCGCCGCCACCTGCTCCGCCGTCCAGCGGGAACCGCCGACAACCAGAAGCGGCCGTTCCGCCTTGGCCAGCAGCGCGCCGAAGGACGCCAGCTGCGCCGGCGTGGGGGCGCACTCCACCGGTTCCGCGAACGGGGCGATCTCGACGTCGGCGGTCTCGGTCAGCGTGTCTTCCGGCAGGGCCAGCACCACCGGGCCGGGGCGGCCGGCCATCGCGGTGTGGAAGGCGCGGGAGATCATCTCCGGCACGCGGTCGGCGCTGTCGATCTCGGCGACCCATTTGCACATGCCGCCGAACAGCTTGCCGTAATCCACCTCCTGAAAGGCGTCGCGGCCACGCATGCCGCGCTCGATCTGGCCGACCAGAACGACCAGCGGGGTTTCGTCCTGCTGCGCGACATGGATGCCGGACGCGGCGTTGGTGGCGCCGGGACCGCGGGTGACAAGGCAGACGCCGGGGCGGCCGGTCAGCTTGGCCTGCGCCTCCGCCATCATCGCGGCACCGCCTTCGTGGCGGGCGACGACCATCTCGATCGGGCTGTCGTGCAGGGCGTCCAGCACGGCGAGATAGCTCTCGCCCGGCACGCCGAACACCCGCCGCACGCCTTGCGCCTCCAGCGCTTCGACGACCAACTGACCACCGGTCTTCATCGCGATGCCGCCCCGCCTGTTCAGGATCTCCAGGATAGCGAGCGTGCCGTGCCGCGCGCCAGGGCGCAAACGACTTTCTTTCCACAGGTCATGAGCTTTGGTAATGAAGGGGTCATGGATCTGCAGCGCCGCCTCCTCCCCTCGATGAGCATGCTGACCGCCTTCGAGGCGGCGGCCCGCACCGGCAGCTTCACCGCCGCGGCGGCCGAGCTTTCGCTGACGCAAGGCGCGGTCAGCCGGCAGATCAAGGCGCTGGAGGACCAGATCGGCACCCCGCTGTTCACCCGCAAGGGCCAGCGGGTGACGCTGACCCCGACCGGGGCGCTCTATGCCGACCCGATCCGTGACGCCCTGCGCCAGATCGCGGCGGCCACCGTGCGGACCATCGCCGCGCCCAAGGGCGGCGTGCTGAACCTCGCCATCCTGCCGACCTTCGGCACGCGCTGGCTGGTGCCGCGGCTGCCGGCCTTCCAGGCGGCGCACCCGCAGGTGACGATCCACTTCACCACCAAGCTGGCGCCCTTCGATTTCCGCCTGCACGACCTGGATGCCGCCATCCATTACGGCTTCGGCGACTGGCCCGACGCCGTCTGCGACCATCTGCTGGACGAGGAGGTGCTGCCGGTCTGCTCGCCGGCCTTCCTCAGCGCCCATCCGGTGGCGGAGCCTGCTGACCTGCTGTCCCTGCCGCTGCTGCACACCAGCACGCGCGCCGACGCCTGGAACGAGTGGCTGTCGGCCCAGGGGCTGCCGCCGCGCCCCGGTGCCGGCATGGTGTTCGAGCAATTCGCCACAACCGCCCAGGCGGCGGAGGCAGGGCTGGGCGTCGCCCTGCTGCCGACCCTGCTGGTCCGCGCCGAGTTGGACGACGGGACCCTGGTCCCGGCCATCGACCGGCCGCACCGCAGCGCGCGGGCCTATTACCTCGTCCACCCCCGCGGCAAGGCCAACCACCCGCCCTTTGCCGCCTTCCGACAGTGGCTACTGGCGGAGGCGCGGGGGGAGCAGGCGCCCGCGTAGTTTACACCGCCGCCAGCTCCCCGATCCCGTCGCCATTGCGCCGCACCGTCAGCCGGCGCTCGTGGAAGGCCGCGAGGCTGGGGCGGTGGCCGACGCTGACCAGGGTGGTGCCGGGAAGGCGGGCACGCAGCAGGCCGTAAAGCCGTTCCTCCGTCTCCGGATCGCAGGCGGAGGTGGCCTCGTCAAGATAGAGCCAGTCGGGCTTGTGCAGCAGGGCGCGGGCGATGGCGATGCGCTGCTGTTCGCCGCCGGACAGCCGCTGCGTCCAGTGGTCCTCCTCGTCCAGCCGGTCGGCGAAGCCGGCCATGCCGACGGCGTCCAGCACCTCGCGCACCGCCTCCGCCTCGAAGGCGTCGGGAGGGGCGGGATAGGTGACGGCGGCGCGCAGGGTGCTGATCGGCAGATAGGGCTTCTGCGGCAGGACCATGCTGCCGTTGACGGTGGCCGTGCCGCCGGCAGGCAGGGCGATGCGGCCGCGGCCGAAGGGCCAGATGCCGGCGATGGCGCGCAGGATGGTGCTCTTGCCCGACCCGGAAGGGCCGGTGATCAGCAGGGTGTCGCCCGGCTGCACCGTCAGGTCGGCGCGGACCAGCGGCGTTCCGCTGGTGGGCAGGGTCAGGGCCAGCCCGTCCAGCGTCAGGGCGCCGTCCGTGGCCGCCGCGCGCTCCACCCCCGCATGGTCGCGGCTGGCGGCGCGCACCGCCTGTACCGCATGGTGGAAGCCGGTCAGACGGCTGGTGGTGGCGTGCCAGTCGGCGAGGTTCACATAGGCGTCGATGAACCAGGACAGCGCGCCTTGCACCTGCCCGAAGGCCTGCGAGGTCTGCATCAGCGAGCCCAACGGAAGGGCGCCGCTGAAATAGCGAGGGGCGGCGACCAGCAGCGGGAAGATGACGGCGATCTGGCCATAGGCGGAGGTGAACCAGACCAGCCGCTTCTGCGTACGCATCAGCGACCACCAGTTGGCGACGACGCGGGCGAAGCGGTCGCCGAAGCCGCGCGCCTCCTGCGCCTCGCCCTGTTGCAGGGCGACGCTCTCGGCATTCTCGCGCAGGCGGACCAGGGCGAAGCGGAAGTCGGCCTCGTAACGCTGCTGGTCGAAGCTGAGCCGGGCCAGCGGCTTGCCGATCCGGTGGGTGATCCAGGTGCCGGCGACGGCATAGACCAGCGCCACCCACACCATGTAGCCGGGAAGATCGATGCCGAGCCACGGGATGGTGACCGACCCCGACAGACTCCACAGGATGGCGAGGAAGGAGACCAGCGAGACCAGATTGGTGAGGAAGCCCAGCGACAGGCTCAGCGTCAACTGGACGAAGCTGCGCAGATCCTCGGCGATGCGCTGGTCGGGGTTGTCGGTGCCGGTGTTGGCGAATTGCAGCCGGTAATAGGTCTGATTCTCCAGCCAATCGCCGAGATAGCGTTCGGTCAGCCAGCGCCGCCAGCGGATCTGCAGCATCTGGTTCAGATAAAGGCGATAGACGGCCACCGCGATGAAGACCAGCGCCAGCCCGCCGAACACCAGCAGGGCTTGGATGAAGCCGCTTTGGTCCTTCTCCTGCAGCGCGTTGAAGATGTCTGCGTTGATCTGGGTGAACCAGACCTCCATGAACACCGCCGCCAGATTGAGGACGACGATCGCCGCCAGCAGGCCGCGCGCCGCCCATTTCTCCTCCGACGACCAATAGGGCTTGGTCAGGCGCCAGACGTCGGACAGGAAATGGCGGGCGGCGGACAGGCGTCCGGTGGGAGCAGGCGGGGTGTATGCACGCGCGGGCATCGGTCGGGCACTCGCAAGCGGTCAGCACATGATCTGCCGATTACCACCATTTGCCGCGCCAAAGGCATGAATTCGCTGTCACCTGCCGTGGTTCATGTCCCGGCGGCAGGTGCCCGCTCAGGGAGCCCAGGCAGCGGCCCAGCGGTGGGTGAACCCCGCCTCCCGCTCCAGCATCTGGCCCAGGCGGATCAGGCGCCGTTCCTCGCCCGGCCGGGCGATCAGCTGGATGCCGAAGGGCAGCCCGTCTCCGCCGACCGGCAGGGTCAGCACGGGGAAACCGATCAGCGTCACGACGGCGGTGACGCCGATATAGTCGAGGATGGTCTCCACCGGCCGGCCGTCGATCACCGTCACCTCGCCGTCCTCGTTCGGCCAGGGCAGCACGCCGCAGGCTGGGGCGGCCAGCACGTCGATCTCCTCGAATAGCGCGACGAAGCGGCGGTAGAGCGCGGTGCGGGCGGCCTGCGCCTCCAGATAGGCGTCGGCGGTGATGCCGGCGCCGGCCTCGATGTTCCAGCGGATGGTGTCGGTCAGCGCCTTGCCATGTTTGGCCAGCATCGGGCCGAAGGCGTGTCGGGTCTGGGCGGCGCGCAGCGTGCGGAAGGTCGCCATGGCGTCGCCGCAGTCGGGATGGCGGCGCGCCACCGGCCCGGCGGCCCGCTCCAGCCGCTCCACAGCTTCGGCGAAGCGCTCCCGCACCGCCTGGGAGACGGTGGCGACGCCGAAATCGGCGGTGGCGCCCAGCCGCGTCTCCGATCCGTCGTCGCGGTCACCGAACAGCGAGGTCGGGTCGCGCAGGTCGCTGCCGGCCATCGCCGACAGCAGCAGCGCGCAGCCCGCGGTGTCACGCGCCAGCACGCCATGGGTCGCCAGCGTGTCCCAGCCGAGCGCGCGGCCGGACGCCGGGATCAGGCCCGGCGTCGGCCGGATGGAGGCGACGCCGCAGAAGCTGGCCGGGATGCGCACCGACCCGCCATAGTCGGTGCCGTGCGCCAGCGGGGCCATGCCGACCGCGACCGCCGCCGCCGACCCGCCGCTCGACCCGCCGGAGGTCAGGGCGGGATCGGCCGGGTTGCGGGTCGGGCCATACAGGCGGTTCCGGCAGATGGCGCCGAAGCCGAATTCCGGCGTGTTGGTCTTGCCGATGACGATGCCGCCCGCTGCCTCGATCCGCTCCACCGCGATGTCGCTGCTGGCCGGCACATGATCGGCATAGAGCGCCGAGCCGTAGGTGGTGCGGATGCTGGCGGTGTCGGTCAGGTCCTTCACCGCCACAGGCAGGCCATGAAGCGGTCCGACGGGCGCCGGCTGGGCGTCCAGCGCGTCGGCGCGGGCCAGCGCCGTGTCGGCGGCGACGGTGATGAAGGCGGACAGCGCCGGTTCGGCCGCGGCGATCCGCGCCAGATGCGCCTCGACCGCCTCGCGCGCCGACAGCTCCCGCTTCGCCAGCCGTTCGGCCAGGGTGGCGGCGCTTTCCCGCCACAGGGCGTTGGGGTCCTGGTTCATGCATCCCTCCCATTTCTTGGGCGGACGGTAGCGCGAAACCGGTGGTACGCCCAACAAAGCAGCGGACAGGGCAGGGCTGCGTCAGCGCTGCTGCCCGGCCGAGGCGCGGCAGTCGTTCAGGATGTTGCCGACGGTCACCCGCTCCCGCTCGTCCATGCTGAGGCTCCAGCGCGCCTTCACCAGGATCCAGTCGGCGACATAGAGGCAGATGCCGTCGCGCTTGGGAGGCAGCCAGTCCTCCGGCCCCTTGGAGCCCTTGGCGCGGTTGGCCTCGCGGCTGGAGACCAGCAGGGTCAGCGGGTCGCTGGTGTCGTTGGCGTAGGCGGCGCGCTTCTCCCGGCTCCAGTCGTAGCCGCCGCTGGCATAGGCCTCCTCCAGCGGCACCCGGTGGTCGATATCGACCATCTGCGGATCGGTGTAGCGCTCGCCGGTGTAGGGATCGATCCAGTCGCCGGACTTCACGCCACAACCCTTGGCATCAAGCGTCGCCGGACGGCGGGAATCGCGGATCAGCACCTTCTCCCGCGAATTCAGGCAGCCGCCCTCCAGCGCCAGCCAGTGCGGCCACGCATCGCGGTCGTATCCTCGGCGCTTCTCCGGCTCCACCCGGATGCCGTCGAGTTGTCGGGCCACGTCGGCATAGTCGATCTTGTCGGTGGGTTGGGCGACGACCGGCGGCGGTGGTTCGGCCTGCTCCTGCTTGCGCGGCTGGCGCGGGCGGTGGGGCTCCTGCCCCAGCAGGCGGTCAAGTGTGCCGGGCGGGATGATGTGGACCCGCTCCGCCACCGCGACGACGGCGAGGACCGCGAGGATGACGAACAGTGCCCGCAGGGGCAGGGAACGGCGGCGGGCCATGTTTTATTCACCTTGATGACTGAGCCCTTCCCCTCATACCCGCCCATGGCACCGCCCTCAAGGCATACGGCCGGTCAGGGTGGCGCTCAGGCCCTGGAGCAGGCCGACCTGACACATGGTGTCGAAGGTGGAGCGCATCAGCGACGGGTCACCGATCGACACACGGATGTCGCCGGCCCGCGGTTCGGTGTGGCGGCGGCGGACCTTGCTGTTGCACAGTTCCTGCAGCACCTCCAGCAGCATCACCAGCGAAGTCGCGCGGCCGGTGCAGAGGTTGTAGACCTGCGAGCCGGCGAAGCGCCGCTCCATCGTCAGCGCCAGGATGCGCACCACGTCGCCGACGAAGACGAAGTCGCGGACCTGCTGCCCGTCGCCGTGGATCTCCACGTCCTCGCCGCGGGCGACCCGGCGGGCGAAGATGGAGATCACGCCGGAATAGGGCGACATCGGGTCCTGGCGCGGGCCATAGACGTTGAAGAAGCGGAAGCCGACCGTCGGCACCCCCTGGATCGCCCAGGCGACGCGGGCGTGCATCTCGCAGCCCAGCTTGTCGACGCCATAGGCCGACAGCGGGCGCGGCAGCTCGTCCTCCTTCAGCGGCGTGTTGGTATTGTCGCCATAGACGGCGGCGGAGGAGGCGTAGACCACCGGGACCGGGCTGCCGCGCTTGGCATCGCGCGCCGCCTCGAACACGGTGACGGTGCCCAGCAGGTTGGTGCGGTGGGTCTCCGCCCATAGCTCCCGCGATTTCTGCACCGACGCGACGGCGGCGAGGTGGAAAACGCCGTCTATGCCTTCCCCGGCATCGCCGGCCATCGCCTCGCGCACCGCATCGGGATCGGCGACGTCGCCCACCACCAGCTTCGCCGCAGCCGGCTTGTTGTCCAGCCGGCCGCTCGACATGTTGTCGAGGATCGTCACCCGGTGCCCGTCGGCGAGCAACCGGTCGGCCAGATGCGAGCCGATGAAACCGCAGCCGCCGGTGATGAGGTAGTGCGCCATGGTCGTTCCCGAGCCCTTCCGTCGTTGCACCGGCGTTGCCGCACCGCAGCGGGACCGCCGGAAATCCCTTCCAAGAGTCGGGACACAACCGACAGGCTGCCAGACCATCTTCGGGATAGGGCGGTGCCTCAACCGGGGAACCGCCCCCGCCCGTCCGGCGACCGCAGGGGCGAATCGGTCCCGTTTCCTCCATGACGGTTTCGGGACAGGCGGCACCGATGGTTCAACAGGCTTATCCACCACCTTGTCCACGGTTCTGTGGATAACCATGGTCAAGCTCGCGAGGTCGGAACGCGCGTCGGGCTGGTCACACTGGTGCAGAAATGCTGCGGTATACGAACGGTTTTCCGGCCCGAACCTTTGCTGCAAAGCACAAGAGCCGCCCATGCAAAAAGCCCCACCGTGGCGGTCGTGCCACGGTGGGGCTTTTTGAGGGGGTGGAGCAGGGCTGTGGATTACGGCCCGGCTCGCGCTTGATCGACCTCAGCCCTGCTTGGGGCCGAGAACCTCCGCCTTGACGGTTGCGAAGGCCCAGTCGAGCCAGGGCAGCACCGCCTCCATATCTTCGTTCTCCACCGTGGCCCCGCCCCACAGGCGCAGGCCGGGAGGCGCGTCGCGGTAGGACCCGGCGTCGAAGGCGGCTTCCTCCTTCTCCAGCAGGGCGGACAGCTTCTTGGCGAAGGCGGCCTGCGCCTCCTCGGTCAAAGCGGTCACGTCGGGGTCGGTGAAGCGCAGGCAGATCGAGGTGCAGGAGCGGTTCGCCGGATCCTTGGCCAGGAAGCCGGCCCACGGGCTGGTCTCCTCCCATTCGGCGACGATGCGCAGGTTCTGCTCCGACCGGCGGATCAGCTGGGTCAAGCCGCCCAGCGACAGGGCCCAGCGCAGGCCGTCGATGGCGTCCTCGACGCAGAGCATCGACGGCGTGTTGATGGTGTCGCCTTCGAAGATGCCTTCGATCAGCTTGCCGTTCTTGGTCAGGCGGAAGATCTTCGGCAGCGGCCGGTCGGGCTGGAAGCTCTCCAGCCGTTCGACGGCGCGCGGGCTCAGCACCAGCATGCCGTGCGCCGCCTCGCCGCCCAGCACCTTCTGCCAGGACCAGGTGGCGACGTCGATCTTGTGCCAGGGCAGCGCCATGGCGAAAGCGGCGGAGGTGGCGTCGCAGATGGTCAGCCCTTCGCGGTCGTCGGCGATCCAGTCGCCGTCGGCCACCCGCACGCCGGCGGTGGTGCCGTTCCAGGTGAAGACGACGTCGCGGCTGAAATCGACCGCCGACAGGTCCGGCAACTCGCCATAGGGGGCGATCAGGTTGCGGACGTCCGGCAGCTTCAGCTGCTTGGCGACATCGGTCACCCATTCCTTGCCGAAGCTTTCCCAGGCCAGCATGTCGACGCCGCGGGCACCCAGCATCGACCACAGCGCCATCTCCACCGCGCCGGTGTCGGAGGCGGGGACGATGCCGATGCGATAGTCGCCGGGGATGCCCAGCACCGCGCGGGTGAGGTCGATGACCTCCTTCAGCTTGGCCTTGCCCGGCTTGGAGCGGTGGGAGCGGCCGAGCAGCGCGCCGTCCAGCGCGTCGAGCGACCAGCCCGGACGCTTCGCGCAGGGACCCGAGGAGAAGAGCGGAGTGTTGGGCCGGCGGCTCGGCCGGCTGGCGCTGCTGGCAATCATGGGGCGAACTTCCTGTCCCGGAACGGGAATGTGCGGAGGTCCGGACCTTAAAAGCTGCGCCTGCCGCCGTCAATCGAAGGACATGGCAAGGGACACGGCGCGGGACGCGGAACCCTGCCGTGCCGATTGCTCACTTGCTGCGGCCGATCTTGCCGTTGCGGTAGGTCCAGGCGGCCTCGCCCCCGCCAGCGGGCTGCGGCATCGAGATGGTCAGGACATCGTTGTCGATGGTGACCTGGGCGGCATCGCTGCACGACCCGAAGGGATAGGAGACCAGCGGCTGCGGACCGCCGACCTCCAGGATGCGGAAGCGGGTGGGGCAGTCCTTGGCGCCGGTGTCGGCCTGGAACAGCGCGATCCAACGGTCCTTCAGGGAATAGGCGCCGACGAAGGACAGCATGTCGCTCTCCTTGTCCTCGAACACGGGCTTGTCGTTCACAGACACCTGGGTGTGATTCGGCCCGATGTCGGTCATCGTCAGCACGGTGTTGCCCAGCGCCGCCATCAGGCGGGGCTCGGCCGCATCGGCGGAACCGGCAACCGTGCCGGCGATCCCGAAGGCGATGGAAAGGCTGCCCACCACCGCGGCGCACACACTAAGAACCCGCAAAGCCCGTCTCCCTGGCTGCTGCGCCCCGGCGGGGGCGGCTTTACTGAACGGGGCGCACCATAATGCGGGGAGCGCTCTGCCGGAAGCCGTCCTTTTCGCCGGGTGGGCCGTTGCGTCAGCGCCGTTGCGTCAGCGGATGTTGACGCTGAGGCCGAAGCCGGGGACCACCGGCTGCGGTGCGTAGACGACGGGCGGCGGGGCATAGATCACCCGCGGCGGCGGCGCGTAGACCACCGGGGGCGGTGCGTAGATGACGGGCGGCGGGGCGTAGTAGGCGCCGCGCTCGCGCCAATGGTGACGGTGATGGGGGCGGTCCCACCCGCGCCACTCATGGCCGCCACGGCCGGGGCCATACCATTCGCGGCCATGGTCGCCGCGCCAGCCGCCATCGGCGGCGGCCGGGCTGACGGTGGCGCCCAGCATCGATCCGGCGACCAGAGCGCCCAGAACCACGGCTTTCAATCCAAAACCAAAGCGGCCAGTCATTCCGGCGTCCTCCTGGTGTCGGGGGTATCTTGTCCCCTCATGAGCCGATGAACGTCGCCGCTCCGGCTTTCATTCCACTCGGAAGGAAAAGATTTGGTCGTATGGCGTCGGTCATAGATTTGGGGCGGACCTCAGGCCCAGCCGTCCGACAGGCCGGGACGGGCGGCCCCCGGCGAGGTGAACAGGCTGGCCGGCTTGTAGGCCGGGCGGTCGGCCGGTCTGCCGAAATGATAGCCCTGGGCCAGCTCGAATCCCCAGGCGTTGAGCTGCGCCGCCTGGTCCGGCGTCTCCACCATCTCGGCGATCACCTGCACGCGGATCTCCCGGCACAGCCCGACCATGGCGCGCAGGATGGCGTCGTCGCGCGGGCTGCCGCCCAGCCGGCGGACATAGCTGCCGTCGATCTTCACGAAATCGACCGGCAGGGCCTGGATGTAGGGGAAGGACGCCGCTCCGGCGCCGAAATCGTCCAGGCAGATGCGGTGGCCGGCGCGGCGCAACTCCTCCAGCACGCGGGCGGCGCGCGGCAGGTCGGTCAGGCCCGTCGATTCGGTCACCTCCACCAGCAGGCGGGAGCGCAGCGCCGGGTCGCGGGCGACCAGCCGCTGGAAGGCGACCACGAAGATATCGCTGCCAAGCGAGGCCGCCGACATGTTCACGGCGATTTGCAGCGAGGGATCGGCGCTCAGCGTCTCCAGCGCCTTTTCGCAGACCAGCAAATCGACGTCATGGACCATGCCGATCTGCTCGGCGAAGGCGATGGTCGGGCCGGGGGCGCCGTTGGGGAAGCGGGCCAGCGCCTCGTAATGGTGCAGGCCGCGGGTGGCGAGCGAGACGATGGGCTGGAACTGCAGCTTCAGCCGGTCGTCGGTCAGGGTGGTGCGCAGGCTGGTCACCCGCGTCACCGTCTGGTCGACCAGCAGCTTCACCGCGTCGTGCATGGTGGAGATGTCGAATTTGGCCGTTTCCTCGGCGAAGCTCTTCACCGTGAACATCAGCACGCGCCCGGCATCCTCGCGGCTGAGGCCGGGGGCGGACATGTCGAGCGTCAGATTTTCCGATGCCAGAGGCTGGCCGTCCGGCGACAGGCCGGCGCCGGTCACGGCGATTTCGTCGGCGAGTGCGCCGGCCGACAGGTCGCTGCCGTGGACGAGGCCGAAACGGTCCTCCCCCAGCCGGGTCGCCAGCGTGTCGTCGGCGGCGTGGACGCGCAGCAGCGCCCCGACCTCTCCCAGCAGGCGCAGCGTCAGTTCCGGGCCCAGCCGCGATTTGACCTCGCCGAAGTCGGCGATCTTGATGAGGGTCAGCTTCGGCGGCGACTGGCCGACATCGACGCCGAAGCGCTCGCCCAGCTGCGCCTGGAAGGCCTCGGGGTCGAGCAACCCGGTCTCCGCGTCGCGGGCCGGCGCGTCGGCTCCTTTGCTTTCCGACCGGGTGAGCGTCAGCTGCACGTTGGGCGAGCGGCCGAGCCGATAGCCCGACAGGGTGGCCTGCGCCCCGCCGGCCAGGGCGACCGTCCGCGGCTCCAGCCGCCGATTGGACCCGGCGGTGCGAAGCAGGCGCCGCACCAGTCCGCGGTCGCCGGCCGCCAGCATCCGGTCGACCGGCTGGCCGATCAGGTCGGCATCGGTGATGCCCAGGACATGCTGCAGGGCGCCGGCGGCGAAGCCGATGATTCCGCGGGCGTCCACCTCGATCAGCACATCCGCATTGGCAAATGCGAAGCCAAGGAAGCGTGCGACGTCCGATGTCATGATGCCTCGGCAAGGCTCGCGGTGGGGCGGAAATCTCGGTGGGGTGGAACGGCGTGACGCTGCGCACCCGGCGAAATAATATGTCTACCGAAGGTTCGCATTCTAAACGTAAAGGAAATCCTACCACTATCGAAATTGCGTTAGGCCAAATATCCGCGGCCCGGACGGCTTGCCGCAGCCGGCCGGTGGCTGCGGGCGCTATCCGCTTGGGTTCAAACGGTTATTGTCACAGCCGGCGCCTATTCCCCCTGCGCGGCATTCATGGTAAATAACCTCCATGGTAGAGACCAGACGCACCGGCGACCGTTCGAACGAGCTGATCCGCCCCGACTCCGGTGGCGGCCGTGTTGCCGCGAGCGGCGCACGGGCACGTGCCGAAGGCGTCGTCCAGCAGGGACGGCAACGGGTTCCGAGCCTGCGTGAGTTGGCCGCCCTGGTGGTCAACGGCGTGCTGACGCTGCCGCGCAACTATCGCCGCGGCATGTTCCTCGACGTTCAGGTGTAGGCGGCCGCTTCCGGGCCGAACAGCCGATCCATCAGCAGCGGCGGCAACTCGTACTGCGGCAGGCACAGGCTGGTGCTGCGGGCGTGCAGCGTGTGCAGGCACAGCCCCTCCATGTCCGGGAAGGCGCCGACGCGGAAACGTTCGCGCGCGGCTTTGACGAAGGGCGCGTCCTCGCAGGCGTTCACCGCCGGGAAGCGCGCCGCCTCCCACACCGCACGCCGGTAGGCGTAGGAAAAGCCGTAACCGTCGAGATTGTCGGGAGAGGGCGGGGCGTCCGGCGCCTCGACATAGCTGCAGGCCTGCCGGCCCCAGCGGTGGTGCGAGCCGCCGCGGGCCGTGTCCCAATAGCCGAAGCGCCGGTGCGGCACGCTGTAGAGGAACCAGCCGGACAGCTTCACCAGATCATATCCCCGGTCGAGCCAGTCCAGCATTCGCTCCACATAAGTCGGCGCATAGAAGTCGTCGTCGTCCATGTGGACGATCACCGATCCTTTGGCATGCTCGGCCAGGATGTTGCGCTTCTCGCCGATGGCGTAGCGGCGGGGCGAATAGAAATATTTCAGCCGCGGATTGGCCAGCGCCTTCAGGTAGGCCGATGAGCGCGGGCTGTCGTCGAACACCAGCCACTCGATCTCGCCATGGGTTTGTGCCCGGATGCAGGCATGCAGGCGCGGCAGGAACTCCTCGCGCTGCCAGGTGGGGGTGACGATGCTGACCAGTGGTGTCGGGGCGGGAGTGGGGGGCGTGGGCGTCATGGTCGTTTCTTGCTCGCACGGGCGGGCTGCGTGTAGACAGGCGTCAGCATAACACTGCCCCGGGCTCTAAACACGGGCCGGCGGTGGCGCGAAGGAAGGGAAGGACGCCCGTGGGAGTGATCGATCGGATCTGGATCGTCTTCGCCGCGCTGAACGGCGCCATGGCGGTCGGCACCGGCGCCTATGCCAGTCACGCGCTGGCCGCCCAGCCACAGGCGCAGGAATGGTTCCGCATCGCAGGGCAGTATCAGATGGCGCATGCGCTGGCGCTGGTGCTGCTGGTGGCGCTCGGGAGCCGGGTTGGGGGGAGCCGGATCGGGAATGGCGCGATGGGCGGGCTGGCCCTGCGGATCGCGGGATGGCTGTTCGTCGCCGGGATTCTGCTGTTCTGCGGCACGCTCTACGCGCTGGGGACCGTCGGACCGCTGCCGGTGCCGATGACGGCGCCGGCCGGCGGATGGAGCTTCATGCTGGGCTGGCTGGCGCTGGCGGTCGCGGCACTGCGGGCGCGCGGCTGAGGCTTGCGCTCGTGAAGACGAGGCGGTCGGCGGCGGAGAAGTCGGCGTCCGGCGATCAGCCGGCCGCGGCGGTGCGCAGGTCGGACTGGTCGGCGGCCGAGTCGCCGCTGCGGCCGTCGCTGTCGGCGTCCTCCGCCGCAGGCGTGCAGTAGAGGCCGTGCAGCGTCGTCATGATCGTCTGCGCCTCGTGCCCATTCAGCGAATAGTAGATGTTCTGGGCGCTGCGCCGCGTGCGGACCAGATTGTCGTTGCGCAGCCGGGCCAGATGCTGGGACAGCGCCGACTGGCTGAGCCCGACCAGATCCTCCAACTCGCCCACCGACCGCTCGCCCTGGCTCAAATGGCACAGGATGAGCAGGCGCCGCTCGTTGCACATCGCCTTCAACAGCGCACTTGCCCGGCGGGCGTTGGCCTGCAAATCCTCGATCTTCATCGCTCTACCGTCGCCCTGTCCGTTCCGATTCGTTTTATGCCTGAGCCGTCGTTGCGCGGCCCGGCAAAGAAAAATGTTCGTATCCTAGTATATTCGTATCTTGCGGCTATTGTCCACCTGTGGGAATCCGGCATAGCGACCGCGCCGCTGCTTGGCGCATGCGGCGGCTTGAGCGTCGCCATCATCGGCGGAGCGCCGTTTTTCTCGCACCGCGAAACAGAGCCGCTACAGATATATCAGCCTTCGGTTGTTAACGATAATCATTTGTAATGGCAGGCCCGGCCGCGCCACAGCATCCGTCGTGACAGCGGCCGACCGGTCGGGTAGCATTCCGCCATGACCGACCATCCTTTGAATACCAAGGGCTTGCAGTGCCCGCTGCCCGTTCTGCGCGCGCGCAAGGCGATCAAGACCATCGCCGTCGGCGACACTTTGACGGTGGAGGCGACCGACCCCGGCGCCCGCAAGGACTTTCCGGCGTTCTGCGAAGCGACCGGCAACCGCCTGCTGTCCGTCACCGAAGAGGACGGCGTCCTGCGCTTCGTCATCGAACGGGTGGCCTGAACCAGCGATCCTCCGCACCGGTTATACCCCGATCGCAGGGGGGCACGGATTGCCCCGGTTCCCGAAAGTGGGCTGTGACGAATCGTCCTGGATTCAGCCTGTACTTTCATTAGCGATCCGGGAAGAATGGTTTTCGGAAACGCTGCAATCGCCGCCCGAAAACCAACGATAACGACCGAAAAATCGATGTTCACCACCCTGTTCACCCACCCGGCGTGCCTGGAGCACGACACGGGTCTCGGTCATCCCGAATGCTCCGACCGCCTGCGCGCCGTGCTCGCCGCGCTGGAGACGGAGGAGTTCCACATGCTGGAACGGCAGGAGGCGCCGCGCGCCACGGTTGAACAGCTTCTGCGGGCGCATCCGCAGTCGCACATCGACCGCGTGCTGTCGCTGATCCCCGACGTGGAGCATGCGGGCGTCGATGCCGACACGGTCGTCTCGCCCGGATCGGGGGAGGCGGCGCTGCGTGCGGCCGGCGCGGTCTGCGCCGCGGTCGACGCGGTGGCGACCGGCCAGTCGCGCAACGCCTTCTGCGCCGTCCGCCCGCCCGGCCACCATGCGGAGCGGGAGAAGGCTATGGGCTTCTGCCTGTTCAACAACGCCGCCGTCGGCGCCTTCCACGCCCGTGCCGCCCATGGGCTGCAGCGGGTGGCGGTGATGGATTTCGACGTCCATCACGGCAACGGGACACAGGACATCCTGCAGTTCGATCCCGACATGCTCTATTGCTCCACCCACCAGTCGCCGCTCTATCCCGGTACCGGCGATGCGGGGGAAAAGGGGGAGTACGGCAACTGCGTCAACGCGCCGCTGCCGGCCATGGCCGGGTCGCCGGAGTTCCGGCACGCGATGACGCACGTGATCCTGCCGGCCATCGACCATTTCAAGCCGGACCTGCTGATCATCTCCGCCGGGTTCGACGCCCATTCGCGCGATCCGCTGGCCGGCCTGCACCTGATCGACGATGACTTCGTCTGGGCCACCCGCAAGCTGGGCGAACTGGCCCGCACCCATTGCGGCGCAAGGATCGTCTCGGTGCTGGAAGGCGGCTACAACCTTCGAGCATTGGCGTCGGCAAGCGCGGCCCATGTGCGCGAACTGATGTACTGCTGACCGGGACTTTTCCCGCGCGACGGCGGTCCCCTTCTCCCGAACGGGGGAGGGGCTGCCCGAACGCATAGGCCGCACAGTGGCGGCACATAGTCCGCAAGGGGCGGGGTACGGGAGTGCCTCGGGCCTTGCGCAGGACGAGGGCGGGGCATACCTTCGCGGGCTTGAGGTTCCATCGATGGTTCAGTCCGACATGCCCCCTTCCGCCTCTGCTGTACCCATTCCGCCCGACATCGCCGCCCTCAGCTTCGAGGATGCGCTCGCCGAACTGGAGCGGATCGTCCGCCAGCTTGAGGAAGGCCGCGGCAAGCTCGACGACGCCATCTCCTCCTACGAACGCGGCACGGCGCTGAAGCGCCATTGCGAGATGAAGCTGCGCGAGGCGCAGGCCAAGATCGACCGCATCACCGTGAGCGCCGACGGCTCCCTCGGCACCGAACCCGCCCGGATCGACTGACGTGCAGACCATTTCCCAGACCGAATTGAAGTCCGCCATGGCGGAGATCGCGCAGGCCGTCGAGATGAAGATCGGCGCCCTGCTGCCGACCACCGATCTGGCGGAAGCGCGGGTGTTCGACGCCATGCGCTATGGCTGCCTGAACGGCGGCAAGCGGCTGCGCCCATTCCTGGTGATGCAGTCGGCGGCGCTGTTCGGCGTCAATCCGGACTGCGCGATCCGCGCCGCCGCCGCGGTGGAGATGGTCCACAGCTATTCGCTGGTCCATGACGACCTGCCGGCGATGGACGACGGCGAGCTGCGCCGCGGCCGGCCGACCTGCCACCGCCAGTTCGACGAGGCGACCGCCATCCTGGCCGGCGACGGTCTGCTGACGCTGGCGTTCGAGGTGCTGGCGGACCCGGCGACTCATGAGGACCCCAACATCCGCTGCCAGCTGGTGTCGGCGCTGGCCAAGGCGGCCGGCGGCCACGGCATGGTCGGCGGCCAGATGCTGGACCTGATCGCGGAGCATGAGAGCTTCGATCTCGGCACCACCACCCGGCTGCAGCGCATGAAGACCGGCGAGATGATCGCCTTCTCCTGCGAGGCCGGCGGCATTCTGGGCAAGGCCAACCCGCCGCAGCGCACGGCGCTGCGCGCCTATGCCCACGACCTCGGGCTGGCCTTCCAGATCGTCGACGACCTGCTGGACGTGGAAGGCACGGCGGAAGAAACCGGAAAGACCGTCGGCCGCGACGCCCAGGCCGGGAAGGCGACCTTCGTGTCGATCCTCGGCCGCGACCGTGCCCGCGCCCAGGCGGAAATGCTGTCCCATCAGGCATCGCAGCACTTGGACATTTTCGATGGGCGTGCCGATATGTTGAAGGCCGTCGCCGACTTCGTCGTCGCGCGCCGCGCCTGACCAGAGCTTGAGGACCATCACGACGTGACCGCCACCAAGACCCCGCTGCTCGACCATTGTCCGACGCCAGCCAAGCTGCGGGCCCTCAAGCCCGAACAGCTCCGCCAGTTCGCAGACGAGTTGCGCACCGAGACGGTGGACGCCGTCTCGGTGACCGGCGGCCATCTTGGCGCCGGGCTGGGGGTGGTCGAGCTGACGGTGGCGCTGCATTACGTCTTCGACACGCCCTATGACCGGCTGATCTGGGACGTCGGGCACCAGTGCTATCCGCACAAGATCCTGACCGGGCGGCGCGACCGCATCCGCACGCTGCGCATGGGCGGCGGCCTCAGCGGCTTCACCAAGCGGTCGGAGAGCGAATACGATCCGTTCGGCGCCGGCCACAGCTCCACCTCCATCTCCGCCGGTCTCGGCATGGCGGTCGCCAGCAAGATGAAGGGGGAGCGGCGCAACGTCATCGCCGTGATCGGCGACGGCGCCATGAGCGCCGGCATGGCCTACGAGGCGATGAACAACGCCGCCTCCACCAAGTCGCGGCTGATCGTCATCCTCAACGACAACGACATGTCCATCGCCCCGCCGGTCGGCGCAATGAGCGCGTACCTGTCGCGGCTGATCTCGTCCAAGCCGTACCTGTCGCTGCGCCATCTGGCGAAGGAGATCGCCGACCAGCTGCCGCGTCCGCTGCGCAACGCCGCCCGCCGGGCCGAGGAATATGCCCGCGGCATGGTCACCGGCGGCACCCTGTTCGAGGAGCTGGGCTTCTACTACATCGGCCCGATCGACGGTCACAACCTGGACCACCTGCTGCCGGTGCTGCAGAACGTCCGCGATGCCGACGACGACAAGCCGGTGCTGATCCACGTCGTCACCAAGAAGGGCAAGGGCTATGGCCCGGCGGAGGAGTCGGCCGACAAGCTGCACGCCGTCGCCAAGTTCGACGTGGTGACCGGCACCCAGTCCAAGCCGAAGTCCAACGCCCCGACCTACACCCGCGTCTTCGCCCAGAGCCTGATCGCCGAGGCGGCGGCCGACCCGACCATCGTCGGCATCACTGCGGCCATGCCGTCGGGCACCGGGCTGGACCTGTTCGGGGAGCGCTTCCCCGACCGTTGCTTCGACGTCGGCATCGCCGAGCAGCATGCGGTGACCTTCGCCGCCGGCATGGCGACGGAGGGGTTCAAGCCCTTCTGCGCCATCTATTCGACCTTCCTGCAGCGCGCCTACGATCAGGTCATCCATGACGTGGTGCTGCAGCATCTGCCGGTGCGCTTCGCGCTGGACCGCGCCGGGCTGGTGGGCGCGGACGGGGCGACCCATGCCGGGTCCTTCGACACCGCCTATCTCGGCTGCCTGCCCGACATCGTCCTGATGGCGGCGGCGGACGAGCTGGAACTGATGCACATGGTGGCGACCCAGGCCGCCATCGACGACCGTGCCTCGGCCCTGCGCTACCCGCGCGGCGAAGGCGTGGGGCTGGAACTGCCGGAACGCGGCAGCCTGCTGCCGATCGGCAAGGGGCGCATCCTGCAGGAAGGCACCAAGATCGCCATCCTCAGCTACGGCACCCGCCTGGGCGAGGCCCGGCGTGCCGCGGCGGAGCTGGCGGCGCGCGGCCTGTCGACCACCCTGGCCGACGCCCGCTTCGCCAAGCCGCTGGACGAGGATCTGGTCCGCCGGCTCGCGCTGGAGCACGAGGTGCTGATCACCATCGAGGAGGGATCGGTCGGCGGGTTCGGCAGCTTCGTGCTGCAATTCCTGGCGACGGCCGGGCTGCTCGACGGCGGGCTGAAGATCCGGCCGATGGTTCTGCCGGACCTCTATCTCGATCACGACTCGCCGGCCAAGCAGTATGAGACCGCCGGCCTGACCGCCCAGCAAATCGTCCGCACCGCGCTGCAGGCGTTGGGGATCGAGAGTGCCGCGGCGCGGGCCTGACCACTTCTTCCTTCGCCCATTCGCCGGGGGCATCCAAATGGCGTAATGCCATTTGTCTAGCGGCCTTTCGGGTTGTTGGACTGGTGTGGAGCGCGAGCGACGCCTTACACTTCCCAGGCTGAAATGGTAGCTCCCAGGACTTGGGGGAAGAGCCTGCGGCAGCGGATGGCTACGAGGTCAGGGGCGATGGCGCACATCATGGCGGTCACGGCATACCGCAACGCGGAGTTCGGCGCCGATCCGGGGGCGGATCGGGCGGCCGGCACCGACATTGCGGGCGTCGGCATCGACGATCCGGCGCTGTTGCGCAGCCTGCTGGATCAGACGCCGACACCCACCGCCCTGGTGGAGGGGGAGGGCGACCGCTGCGCCTTCGCCAACGCCGCCTTCCGGGCGCTGGGCGCGGTCGCGGGAACCAACCTGACGGAGCGTTTCCCGGCCCTGTCGCTGTCCATGCTGATCGAGGCACGGCGAACAGGCCAGCCGCAGCGCAACCGGGCCGCCAGTGACCGCACCACCGATGGCGAGCGGTTCTGGGATGTTCGGGTCACTCCGCTGCTGGGAGTCAACGGCGTCATCCGTGCCTTGATCGTCACTGCCGAGGAGACGCCGGAATCGGCAGCCGAGCATGACCGACGGCTGCGCGATGTCAGCCACCGGCTAAAGAACACGCTGCAACTGGTCTCCAGCCTGCTGACCCTTCAGACCCTGTCGAGCAAGGACCCCGAGGTCCGCCGCGCCCTGCAGAGCGCCGGCGGACGGGTCGGCATCGTCACCCAGGCCCACCAGCGCACCCACGGCGCCCTGCGGGCCGGCACCGTCGACATGGCGGTCCATCTGCGCGAACTGTGCCAGGAGCTTGAGGCGACGCTGCCCGGCGCCCACCGCGTCAAGGTCACGGCCGAGACGACCGAGATGCCGATGGAGTCGGTCATTCCCTTCAGCCTGATCGTCAGCGAACTGGTCGGCAACGCAGCACGCCACGCCTTTCCCGCCGGAGTGCCCGGCGATATCGACGTGCGGCTCGGCCATGGCGAAGGCGGCCGCATCCATCTGGAGGTCGTCGACCGCGGCATCGGCCTGCCGCAGGGCCTGGACGTCGCCCGTGCGTCGACGTTGGGGCTGAAGGTGGTGCGCGCCTTCGTCGGTCAGCTGCGCGGCCGGCTGACGGCGGACAGCAGCCCTTATGGCACCCGCGTGTCGGTGGATTTCCCGCCGGCCTGACGCCTGGCCGGCCGCCGCCTGGAACCGGGGCTTGCCCTTGTGGCGGTTCCGCGTCAGGAATGCGCCGTCACGAGTGAGCGAAGGGCGACGGCATGGCACGGGTGAGGGTTGACGTGGCGCTGGTGGAGCGCGGGCTGGCGGAAAGCCGGGCCAAGGCGCAGGCGCTGATCCTGGCCGGGCTGGTCTATTCCGAAACGAAGCGCATCGACAAGGCCGGCGACCTGATCGCGGCGGAGGCCCCGCTGGCGGTCAAGGGGCAGGACCATCCCTGGGTATCGCGCGGCGGGCTGAAGCTGGTGAAGGGGCTGGACGTCTTCGCCATCGACCCGACCGGCCTGACCGCGGTCGATGTCGGCGCCTCCACCGGCGGCTTCACCGACGTGCTGCTGACCCGCGGTGCCGCCAAGGTCTATGCCGTCGATGTCGGCCATGGCCAGCTGGCGTGGAAGCTGCGAACCGATCCGCGCGTGGTGGTTCTGGAGAAGACCAACGCCCGCCACCTGACCAGTGCTGAGATCCCGGATCCCATCGATCTGGTGGTGTGCGACGCCAGCTTCATCGGCCTGGAGATCGTGCTGCCGGCGGCGCTGGCCCTTGTGGTGCCGGGCGGGCGGCTGGTCGCACTCATCAAGCCGCAGTTCGAGGTCGGCAAGGGCCGCGTCGGCAAGGGCGGCGTGGTGCGCGAGCCGGAACTGCATAGGGAAGTCTGCGACCGCATCCGCGCGTGGCTGGATGCTCTTCCGGGCTGGCGTGTGCTGGACATCACCGAAAGCCCGATCACCGGACCGGAAGGGAACAAGGAGTTCCTGATCGGCGCGGTAAAGGACCTATCTTCGGATTCTGTGGCCGACGGCAGCCCCGACCTTCCGGGCTGACCGGCGCCAGGCTATGGCTGTACCCGTTCCATTGTTCTATGCCGAAGGGTCGATGAGGATAGCCCAGGCTGCGCCCAGTAGAGCAACGCATTAGATTTGGACGACCGCGTTTAACGGTCAGGATCGCTGCGTGCAGAATTATCTTCGTCCATTGATCCTCCACCTCACCCCGGTGCCGTGCGTCGCAACCGCGTGTTGCCCGAGTTGTGGCTGATGGTGGCCGGGGCTGGCCAGGACTTGGCGGTTCAGGATTTGGCGATTGCGCGCCGGACTCCCCGCCGCGTGCTTGCAGGCACCGCCGCCATTACGTCGGAGACGGCGCTACCCCGCCTCAGCGGCATACCCGCCCACCTCCGGCCCGCTTTTCAGACAGTGCATGACTTTCCGCATGCGCGGCGTGTTGTTTCAGACATTCCGGACTGCGCTCCGGCGCATGCGTTGCCCGACACCCTATTGACGGATATCCCAGCCCGCCATGTCCGCATCCTCTGAACAGCCGCACAAGGCGCGAACCGGCGTTGCCGGCCTTGACGACATCCTCGTCGGCGGCCTCGCCCGCGACCGTGTCTTCCTGCTCGAGGGTAGCCCCGGCACCGGCAAGACCACGATTGCCCTGCAGTTCCTGCTGGAGGGCGCGGCGGCCGGTGAAACCGGACTCTACATCACCCTGTCGGAAACCGAGGGCGAACTGCGCAGCGCCGCATCCGTGCATGGCTGGACGCTCGGCGAGGAAATCACGGTGTTCGAGCTGGTTCCGCCGGAGAGCCTGCTCGACGAGGCACACCAGCAGAGTCTGCTCTATTCGTCCGACCTCGAACTCGGAGAAACGACCAAGTTGATGTTCGACGCGATCGGGCGGAGCAAGCCGATGCGGATCGTCCTCGACAGCCTGTCGGAGATCCGGCTGCTGGCCCAGAGTTCGTTGCGATACCGGCGCCAGATCCTCGCCCTCAAGCATTATTTCGCCCGGCACGGCGCCACCGTGCTGCTGCTCGACGACTTGACCACCGACACCATGGACAAGACGGTCCACAGCATCGCGCACGGCGTGATCCGCCTGGAGATGCTGACGCCGGCCTACGGCGCGGAGCGGCGGCGCCTGCGGGTGCTCAAGTACCGTGGGCAGGCATACCGCGGCGGCTTCCATGACTGTACGATCACCACCGGCGGTTTCCAGGTGTTCCCTCGGCTGGTCGCTGCGGAACATCGGACCGGCTTCGCCGGAGAGCGTCTGGCCAGTGGCATCGCCGAACTCGACACGCTGCTGGGCGGCGGCATGGAGCGCGGATCGAGCACCCTGATCATCGGCCCCGCTGGGACCGGAAAATCGCTGCTGGCGGTTCAGTTCACGATGGCCGCCATCGCACGGGGAGAGCGGGCTGCTCTTTTCGTCTTCGACGAGGAGCTTGGCCTGCTGTTCGCCCGGACCAGGGCGATGGGCTTCGATCTTGAAGCCATGCGGAATCGCGGCAGCCTGCTCGTCGAGCAGGTGGATGCGGCGGAACTCGCGCCCGGCGAGTTCACCCACCGGGTCCGCGCCTGCGTCGATGACCAGCAGATCCGCACGGTGGTGATCGACAGCCTCAACGGCTATCAGGCGGCGATGCCGGAAGAGCAGCTTCTGGTGCTGCATCTTCACGAACTGCTCCTGTACCTCAACCGCCAGGGTGTGACGACCTTCCTCACCATCGCGCAGCACGGCCTGATCGGTGACATGCAGGCGCCGGTCGATGTCACCTATCTCGCCGATACCGTCGTTCTTCTGCGCTATTTCGAGGCGCTGGGCCGCGTCCGCCGGGCGATCTCGGTGATCAAGAAGCGCGCCGGTCCGCACGAGGACACGATCCGCGAATACCGGATCAACGACAGCGGCATCAGCATGGGACCGCCGCTGGACGCGTTCCAGGGGGTGCTGCGCGGCGTGCCAGTCTATATCGGCCAGGGCGGACCGTTGCTGAAGGATGATCCGGCTTGAACGAGGTCGCCAGCACGGAACGCGCGCTGATCCTCGCGCCGCATGGACGGGATGCCACAGTCGCTTGCGCCTTGCTGGGCGAAGTCGGGATCGCCGCGCATGCCTGTGCCGACCTGCCGGCACTTTGCACAGCGCTGGAAGAGGGGGCCGGACTGCTCATCCTCGCGGAGGAGGCGGTTCGGACCGCCGATCTCCAGGGACTTGCCGCATGGATCGGCGCGCAGCCGCCATGGTCGGACCTTCCCGTCATTCTGCTCACCTTGCGGGGCGACGGTGCCGAACGTACGCCGGAGGCGGCGCGCCTGACCGAACTGCTGGGCAACGTCACCTTCGTGGAGCGGCCCTTTCACCCGACCACCCTGATCAGCGTCGTGCGGACCTGTCTGCGCGGCCGGCGCAGGCAGTATGAGGCGAGGGCGAGGCTGGTGGAGCGCGAGCGTCTGCTGGCGGACCTCGCCGATGAACGGGCGCGTTTCGAAACGCTGGTGGAACACCTGCCGGTGGGGGTCAACCTGATGGACCGGAACGGACGGACCATTTTGTCCAATCCGGCATTCCGGCGCTTTCTTCCGGACCGTGTCATCCCGTCCCGCCAGCCGGATGGGGAGGAGAGCTGGATCGGGTACGACGAGCAGGGCCGCCCTCTATCGCGAGATCGCTTTCCCGGCGCGTGCGCCCTGCGCGGCGAGACCGTCAGCGGTATCGAGTTCGTTCATCATCCCGTCGGCGGTGAGCCGGTCTGGACCCGTGTCAGTGGCGTGCCCGTGCGGGACTCCACCGGCCAGCCAGCCGGAGCGCTCTCCGTCATCGTTGACATCAGCGACCAGAAGGCGGCGCAGGAGGCCTTGCAGCGCCTGACCGCGACGCTGGAATCCAAGGTGGAAGAACGCACCCGGGAATTGGCGGCGACGCTCGACCAGCTGCGCGACGAGATCCGCGACCGCGAACGCGCCGAGGAGCAACTGCGCCAGACGCAGAAGCTGGAGACCCTCGGCCAGCTTACCGGCGGCGTCGCACACGACTTCAACAACCTGCTAATGGCGGTTCTCGGCAATCTGGAGCTGCTGCGCAAACGCCTTCCTGCCGATCCGACGACGGAGCGCCTTTTCGACGGCGCCATGCAGGGAGCCCGACGCGGAGCGACACTGACCCAAAGGCTTCTGGCTTTCGCCCGTCGCCAGGATCTGCAGCCGCAGGCGGTGGATCTTGCCGGGCTGCTGGATGGTATGAAAACGCTGTTGGAACGTTTGGTCGGCCCGCGCGTCGTCATCCGCATCGACGCCCGTCCTGCGACGGCGCCGGCGCTGATCGATCCCAACCAGCTTGAACTGGCGATCCTGAATCTCGCCGTGAATGCCCGCGATTCCATGCCCGACGGCGGCACGCTCACCGTGACGGTGGACGAGGCGCCGGTACCCGTCGTGTCTGGACTGCCCCCCGGTTCCTACCCGTATGTGAGCGTGCGGGACACCGGCACAGGGATGGATGAGGCAACGCTTGCGCGGGCGATCGAGCCATTCTTTTCGACCAAGGGCATCGGCAAAGGCACCGGGCTGGGGTTGTCGATGGTCCACGGCTTGGCGGTGCAGTCCGGCGGTGCGTTCCGGTTGTCGAGCGTTCCGGGTCAGGGGACGCTGGTTGAGCTGTGGCTGCCTAAGGCGACGACGCCGGCCCAGGCGGCCGAGTTGCCGCCGGCCCCGGCGGCCGATGTGTCTCCCGCCGTGGTGCTGGTGGTCGACGATGACGCGCTGATCGCCATGAGCACCGTCGACATGTTGGCCGACCTCGGGCACACGGTGCTTGAAGCGGGATCGGGTGTCGAGGCGCTGGAGCTTCTGCGCAGCGGGCAGGCGGTCGACCTGCTGCTGACGGACTATGCGATGCCCGGCATGACCGGCGTCGAGCTTGCCCAGGCGGCCCGTGCCATGGTTCCGGATCTGCCGGTGCTGCTGGCGACGGGATACGCCGACCTGCCGGAGGGGGTCGTCGCCGACCTGCCGCGGCTTGCCAAGCCATACACGCAGCACCAACTCGCCGTCGCGACAGCAAAGCTGTTGGCCGAGACGTCAAGGACTTCGGCACATGCCAAGCCGAGTGGCGGTCTCCACCTGGAGCCGCAAACCGGAATTCACCGCTAGGGACACACGCAAAAGCACGCGGACGCCGGTGCCTTCCTCGACACCGGCGTCACGACGGAAAGCGATTTTACTTCATGGAAGGGAAGGCGAACTGGGCGCCTTCGCGGATCCCGCCGGTCGGCCAGCGCTGGGTGATGGTCTTGCGGCGGGTGTAGAAGCGCACGCCGTCCGGACCATAGGCCGACAGATCGCCGAACAGCGACCGCTTCCAGCCGCCGAAGCTGTGGTAGGCGACCGGGACCGGCAGCGGCACGTTGATGCCGACCATGCCGACCTTGATCATGTCGCCGAAATAGCGGGCGGCCTCGCCGTCGCGGGTGAACAGGCAGGTGCCGTTGCCGTATTCGTGGGCGTCGATCAGGTCCATGCCCTCCTGCATCGACTTCACCCGGACGAGGCAGAGGACCGGGCCGAAGATCTCCTCCCGGTAGATCGTCATCTCCGGGGTGACGCGGTCGAACAGGCAGCCGCCCAGGAAGTTGCCGTTCTCATGCCCCGGCACCACCAGCCCGCGGCCGTCCACCACCAGTTCTGCGCCCTCGGCGACGCCCTGGTCGACATAGGCCTTCACCTTTTCGTAATGCGCGCGGGTGACCAGCGGCCCCATTTCGCAACCGGCCGAAGTGCCGGCGCCGACCTTCAGGTCGCGCAGCGCCACCGACAGCTTCTCCTTCAGCCGGTCGGCCACCTCGTCGCCCACCGCGACCACCACCGAGATCGCCATGCAGCGCTCACCGCAGGAGCCATAGGCCGCGCCCATCAGAGCGTTGACGGCGTTGTCCAGATCGGCGTCGGGCATGACGATGGCGTGGTTCTTGGCGCCGCCCAGCGCCTGCACCCGCTTGCCCTTTGCGCTGGCGGTCGAATAGACATAATCGGCGATCGGGGTGGAGCCGACGAAGCTGACGCCCTGCACCCGCGGGTCGGTCAGCAGCGTGTCCACCGCCTCCTTGTCGCCATTGACGACGTTCAGCACGCCCGGCGGCAGGCCGGCCTCCAGCGCCAGCTGGGCGATCAGCAGGGCAGAGCTGGGATCGCGCTCCGACGGCTTCAGGACGAAGGTGTTCCCGCAGGCGATGGCGATCGGGTACATCCACAGCGGGACCATCGCCGGGAAATTGAAGGGCGTGATGCCGGCGACGACGCCCAGCGGCTGGAATTCCGACCAGCTGTCGATGGCCGGCCCGACATTCTTGGAGAACTCGCCCTTCAGCAGTTCCGGCACGCCGCAGGCATATTCGACATTCTCGATGCCGCGGGTCAGCTCGCCGAAGGCGTCGTCCAGGACCTTGCCGTGCTCCGCCGTGATGAGGGCGCAGATGCGCTCGGCATTCTCCTCCAGCAACTGCTTGAAGCGGTACATGACGCGGGCGCGCTTGGCCGGCGGCGTGGCACGCCAAGCCGGGAAGGCGGCCTCGGCGGCGGCGATGGCCTCTTCCACCGTGGCACGGGATGCCAAGGCGACCTGTCCGGCCACGTCACCGGTGGCGGGATTGACGATGTCGGCGGTGCGGGTGCCGGCGGGCGCGTCAGTCTTGCCGCCGATCAGGTGGGCAACGATGGTCATGGGGCGGTTCCTGGGGGTGTGAATCTTCGCGAAGTTAGACCCCCGCCTATCCTCCCCCGCTCTCAGCGGACCTACGGTCCGCCTGCCGCGTATAAGCCCCCCTCCCTTGCGATGGGGGGGTGGGATGGGGCCCGCGGCGTCAGCCGCGGGAAGGGTGGGGGCAATGGGTGGGCCGTCGCTTACGCCGTTGCCTGGATGGCGTCGGAGACGACGTCGAACAGGCGGTCGAGGTCGGCCGGTTCGCTGTAGAAATGCGGGCCGAACTGCAGCGTATCGCCGCCGAAACGCACGTAATAGCCGGCCTTCCAGCACTTCTCGCCGATCTCGTAAGGCCGGCGGGCCGGTTCGCCGGGAAGCGGGGCGATGGTGACGGCGCCGGTCAGGCCATAGTTGCGGATGTCGGCGACGTTCTTCAGCCCCTTCAGCCCGTGGATCAGGTTTTCGAAATGCGGCGCCAGCGCCGAGGCCTTTTCCCACAGCTTCTCCCGCTCGAAGATGTCGAGCGCGGCCAGACCGGCGGCGCAGGCGACCGGGTGGGCGGAATAGGTGTAGCCGTGCGGGAACTCCACCATGTACTCCGGCCCGCCATTGTCCATGAAGGCCTGGTAGATGTCGTGCTTTGCCACCACGGCGCCCATCGGCACCGCGCCGTTGGTCAGGCCCTTGGCGACGTTCATGATGTCCGGGACCACGCCGAAGGCGTCGGCGCCGAAGGGGGCGCCCATGCGGCCGAAGCCGGTGATGACCTCGTCGAAGATCAGCAGGATGGAATGCTTGTCGCAGATCTCGCGCAGCCGCTGCAGGTAGCCCTTCGGCGGCGGCAGCACGCCGGCAGAGCCGGCCAGCGGCTCGACGATCACGGCGGCGATGTTGGAGGCGTCGTGCAGCGCCACCAGTTCCTCCAGCGCGTCGGCCAGGAAGGCGCCTTCCTCCGGCATGCCCTTCACGAACAGGTTCTGCGGCAGCAGGGTGTGGGGCAGATGGTCGGCATCGACGCCGGTGCCGAACAGCTTGCGGTTGCCGCCGATGCCGCCCAGGCTGGTGCCGCCGAAATTGACGCCGTGATAGCCCTTGGACCGGCCGATCAGCTTGGTCTTGGTCGGCTGGCCCTTCATCCGCCAATAGGCCCGCGCCATCTTCAGCGAGGTGTCGGCGGCCTCGGAACCCGAACCGACGAAGAAGACATGGTCAAGGCCGGCCGGGGTCATCGACGCCAGCTTGTGCGCCAGCTTGAAGGCGGCCGGATGGCCGTGCTGGAAGGCCGGGCTGTAATCCAGTTCCGCGATCTGGCGGGCGACCGCCTCGGAGATCTCGCGGCGGCAATGGCCGGCGCCGCTGCACCACAGGCCGGACAGGCTGTCGTAGATCTTGCGGCCTTCGGCGTCCCAGTACCAAGTCCCCTCCGCCTTCACGATCATGCGGGGGTTGTTCTTGAACTGGCGGTTGCCGCTGAACGGCATCCAATGGGCGTCAAGTTCCTCGCGCGTCAGTCCGGCAGCCTTGTCGAAAGACTGGCCGAGGGACTGGGTGTGATCGTTGTCCAGGGGTGCCATCCGCTGTTCTCCCGCATCCGTTGGGGGCGCTGTCGCCGGAAAGTGTGCGCGGTTCCTGGTTGTGATTAAATCCAAACTATAAGAACTTCACATAACCGTTCACTTACCTATCACGCCCACATCCCCCACGGTTCCAGCATGAGCAAGCCCACACGGTCTCCCACCCGGCCCATGGCCCCCATCGGCGATGCCGACATCCGGCTGCTGCGCGTGTTCCGGACGGTGGTGGAGTGCGGCGGCTTTTCCGCCGCCGAGGTGGAACTGAACATCAGCCGGGCGGCGATCAGCCAGCACATGGCCGATCTCGAGCGGCGGCTTGGCCTGACGCTGTGCCGACGCGGGCGGGCGGGTTTCCGGCTGACCGACGAAGGGCATCTGGCCTATGAGGCGACGCTGCGCCTGCTGGCCAGCACCGAGAGTTTCCGCAGCGAGATCAATACCCTGCATGGCCGCCTGCGCGGCGAATTGAACATCGGGATCACCGACAACCTCGTCACCATGCCGCAGATGCGGGTGACGCACGCCCTTCGCGGCCTGAAACGGCTGGCGCCCGAGGTCCGCGTCAACATCCGCATGATTCCGCCCAACGAGATCGAGCGGGGCGTGCTGGACGGGCAGTTGCACGTCGGCGTCGTCCCGGTCCGCAGAGGTCTACCCGGGCTGGCCGGTCTTCCGCTTTACCAGGAGGAATCTCTGCTCTATTGCGGCGACGGCCATCCGCTGTTCGACCGTCCCGAGGGAACGGTGACGCGCGAGGCGGTGGAGGCGGCCGACGCCGTGGCGCCGACCCAGGCGCAGCTTCCCCATGAGCTGAACAACACCGCGACGGCCACCGACCGCGAAGGGGTGGCGTTCCTGATCCTCACCGGCTGCTATGTCGGCTTCCTGCCGACCCATTATGCCCGGCAGTGGGTCGAGCGCGGCATGATGCGGGCGCTGCTGCCCGACACCTTCCATCATGCCCTGGAGTTCCAGGTGGTGACGAAGAAGGGCGCCCAGCCGAATCTGGTGTTGGAGCGGTTCCTGAATGTCCTGCGCGGCGACGGCAAGAGCTTGGATGCCGAATTGCCGCTCCCCTGAGGTGCGCGGGTCGTTATGGTCGTGACCGGGTTGCGCGGCTGCGTTCCTGAACATCCCTATTGATATTTAAAACGTCATTATGCATATTCTGAACATAGTTACAGATGTATCAGCGTGGTATGCAGGATGATCACGGCTTCGCAGATGCGCGCCGCTCGGGCGCTCCTGGGGATCGACCAGAAGACACTCGCCGAAATGGCCGGACTGTCCGTCCCGACCATTCAGCGCATGGAGGCGAGCGACGGAAATGTGCGCGGCGTGGTCGACAGCCTGACCAAGGTGGTCGATGCCCTCACCCAGGCCGGGATCGAACTGATCGGCGAGAATGCGCAGAGCATCGCCGGCGGCCGTGGCGTCCGGTTGAGGACACCGACGGAAAAATCCTGACTCCACCCCGATCGAACCTGCGACGGCGACCGCCGACCTGATGCCGACGATCCCGCCGCCTTATTGAAGGCCGCCGGACAGATGACAGCCCGAACCGAACCGATTTCCCAACCTCGTCAGCCCAGTTTTGCCGAATTGTTCACCCCGAAGCTCGTCACCATTCTGCGCGAGGGGTACGGATTATCGAATTTCCGCGCCGATGCGATTGCCGGGCTGACGGTGGCCATCGTCGCGCTTCCGCTTTCCATGGCGATCGCCATCGCGTCCGGCGCGTCGCCGGCCCAGGGGCTCTACACCGCGATCTTCGGCGGTTTTCTGGTGTCCGCTCTCGGCGGCAGCCGGTTCCAGATCGGCGGCCCCGCCGGCGCCTTCATCGTGCTGGTCGCCGCCACCGTCCAGGCGCACGGCATGGACGGGCTGATCCTCGCCACCATGCTGTCCGGCCTGATCCTGGCGGCCATCGGCTTTCTGCAGTTGGGCACCTACATCAAGTTCATGCCCTATCCGGTGACGGTTGGCTTCACCGCCGGCATCGCCGTCATCATCTTCGCCAGCCAGATCAAGGATCTGCTCGGGCTGACCCTGGGCGTACCGGAGCCGGGGCCGCTGCTCGACAAGTTGCCGGTGCTGTGGTCGAGCCTGCCGACGGCGAAGCCTGCGGCGGTCGGGCTGGCGCTGGCGTCGATCGGCATCATCACCGGTCTGAAAATTCTGCGGCCCCATTGGCCGGGCATGCTGATCGCAGTCGCCGGAAGCGCGGCGGTGACCGCCGGCCTTGGCCTGGAGGTCGCGACGATCGGCACCGATTTCGGCGGCATTCCGCCGAGCCTGCCGATGCCGAGCCTGCCGGCCATCACCCTGGACAAGATCCAGGCGGTCCTGCCGAGCGCCGTGTCGTTCGCGCTGCTCGGCTCCATCGAATCGCTGCTCTCGGCGGTGGTCGCCGACGGCATGACCGGGCGCCGCCATCGTTCCAACTGCGAACTGGTCGGGCAGGGCGCCGCCAACGTCGCCTCGGCCCTGTTCGGGGGATTCTGCGTCACCGGCACCATCGCCCGCACGGCGACCAATGTTCGCGCCGGTGCCCACGGGCCGGTTTCCGGCATGATGCACTCCGCGTTCCTGATGGTTTTCGTGCTGGTCGCGGCGCCGCTGGCCAGCTTCATTCCGCTGGCCAGTCTTGCCGGCGTGCTGGCGGTCGTGTCCTGGAACATGGTCGAGAAGCCGGCCTTCGCGCTGCTGTTGCGCTCCTCGCGCGGGGACGCCGCGGTGCTGCTGTCGACCTTCCTGCTCACCATCTTCCGCGGTCTGTCGGAAGCCATCGTCATCGGCTTCGCGCTCGGTTCGGTGCTGTTCATCCATCGCATGTCGAAGGTGACCGCGATCGAGAGCCAGACCCCGTTCGTCGCCGAGGACCGGCCTGACGGTGCCTCCTCCGCCCGCACGCCCTACAATGAAGCCGCCGCCGATCCCGATGTGGTCATCTACCGCATCTCCGGCGTGTTCTTCTTCGGCGCGGCGGCCTCCATCGGTTCGGTGCTCGACCGCATCGCCGACACGCATCGGGTGCTGATCGTCGATTTCGGCGCCGTGCCGTTTCTCGATTCCACCGCCGCCAACACCATCGAAGGGTTGGCGCACAAGGCGGCCCGGCGCGGCGTGAAAGTGATCCTGACCGGGACCAGCCACGCGCTGCGGCAGGACCTGTTCAACCATGGCCTCAAGCCGCCTCTCGTCGCCTACGAACGGACGATCGAGGTCAGCCTGCGCAAGCTGCGGCGGAGCGATGGGCGTATGACCGCCGGGGCGGATGTATCCGCCGAGACGTGGCGGGGCAACGAAGGGTAGGATCGCCTATTGTCCGGCACGGGAGGCGGGCGCCGTGAAAGCGGTGCCCTCTTCGCGGCAAAGGGGGGCGTCATGAGAAAGCTGCTGATCGCACTGGCCGTCATCGTCGGTATGGTCGTCGTCGCGGTGGCCGCTCTGCCCTTTGTCCTGACCGGGGATTTCATTGCCCAGCGCATCGCCGCGGCGGTGAAGGAGCGCACCGGCCGCGATCTTGATCTCCGGATCGCCTCGATAACTCTGTTCCCGCGTCTGAAAGCGGCGGTCGCATCGGCGGCCTTGTCCGACGTGCCCGGCAGCGGACGCCCGCCGATGGTGGAGGTCGGGAGCGCCGAGCTGGAAATGCCGCTGTGGCCCCTGCTGCACGGCACCGTGGAGTTGGAGCGTCTGCATGTCGACGGCCTGCGGGCCAATCTGGTGGTGGATGCCGGAGGGCGCGCCAATTGGGACTTTCGCGAAACAGGCGCGGTCCAGGGTAACCAGCCTGTCGGCCCGGACGGGGGGAAGCCCCAAGAGCTTCCCGACCTGCGCTTGGGCGACGTCCGCATCGGCAATGTGGCGGCCGGCTACACCGACCAGCGGTCCGGCCAGTCCATCGCCCTGTCGGATGGGTCGCTGGTCGTGGCCATGCCCGATCTCGACACGCCGGCTCATATCGAAGGCCATGCCGCGGTCAATGGCCGTGCGCTGACCCTGATGGCCCAGGTCGACTCCCCGCGCGCGCTGGCCGCAGGCAAGCCGACGGCGGCGCGCGGTCGGCTGGCATCCGACCTGTTCGAGGTCAAGCTGGATGCGAAACCGGAGACCGACGGGCGCACCGGCGGGCCGCTGTCGGCGTCGGTGCCCGACGTTGCCGCACTGGCGGCTTGGCTCGGGGTTCCGAACGCCGGGACACTGCCGGTGCGCACGGTCCATCTCACCGGCAAGGCCGGCCTCGGTGGGCCGCAGGCGTCGCTGGACGATTTCAATCTGGCGCTCGACGACGTCAAGGCCAGCGGTGCGGTGAGCGCCGATTGGTCGGGCAAGGTGCCGGCCGTGACGCTGCGGGTATCGGTCGATCCAATCGACCTCGACCGCTTTCTTCCCGCCCCCGCCCCCGCCCAGGGTACGCCGGCCCAGGGACCCGCGCCCGCTTCCGCGGACGCCGGCTGGAGCGACGAGCCGATCGACGTTTCACCGTTGCGGCGCCTGAACCTGGACGCGGTTGTCGACAGCAAGGGGACCCGAATCCGGGGCATCGGAATCGGGCCCACCCGGACCAGCATCTCCCTTCGGGACGGCGTTCTGGCGGTCGATGTGCCGGACCTTCCCGCCTTCGGCGGCCACAGCAGCAGCGGACTGAAGGTGGACGCTACGAAGCAACCGGCAAGCTACGCGCTGACGATGACCGCCAACGGCCTTCAGGCCGAACAGCTGTTGGCGACCTTCGCCGGGACCAACGTGATCCGCGGGACGACCGCGCTGAACATCGACGTGACCTCGGCCGGCGGCAGCCAGAAGGCGCTGGTGTCCGCCCTGATGGGGACGGCCCACATCCTGTTCCGCGACGGTGCGCTGCGGGGGATCAACATCGCGGCCATCCTGCGCGATCCGGTCGCCGCCGCGACCGGGCGACTGCAGGCCACGGCACGGGAAACCGACTTCGCCGAGTTCGGGGGCAACTTCCGCCTCGATCACGGGGTGGCCCGCACCGGCGACCTGCGCATGCTGGCGCCGATCTTCCGCGTAGAGGGGGCGGGCACGGTGTCGCTGCCGGATCGGCGGCTGGACCTCCGCCTCGAACCGACAGTGACATCAAGCCTGAAGGGGCAGGGTGGGCAGTTCCAGCAAGCCGGCGTGACGGTCCCCGTCCTGGTGACGGGGAGCTTCGGCGCACCTTCGATCCAGCCCGATTTCAGCGGGGTCGCCCTGTCCGCCATCAAGGACCCGGCGAAGGCCGCAGAGGCGGTGAGGCGCCTGAAGGAAGGCGCCTCTCCGGCCGACATCCTCGGCGGCTTCCTCGGCTCAGGCGATTCCGGCAACTCCGGCGCCACCGACAAGCCGGCGGGAAACCTTCCCCTGCCCATTCCGGGTGGTCAGTTGCCGCCGGCCCTCAAGGACCTGTTCGGCCGGTGAAGCGCCCGGAGGGCGCAATCTGCAGTCTGACGAGGCAATAATACGAACGGAAGGGCGGATATGACCATCGCGCCGGTCTGCTGCCCTGTCGCCAGTTGCCGTGACGGTCCAGCGCCTTATGATCCTGGGCAATGACCGCCTGGACGGTCTCGCAAGATGAGGGTTCGGGACATGAGTGACGCATCGGCCGCCGGCTGGATCGAACTGAAGGCGGCGGACGGCCACCGGCTGCGCGCCTATCGGGCGCCGGCCAAGGGCGAGGAGATCGGGCGCCTGATCGTGGCGCCGGAGATCTTCGGCATCAACCACCACATCCGCAGCGTCTGCGACGGCTTCGCTCAGCAGGGCTTCACCACCGTGGCGCCGGACCTGTTCGATCGGGCCGAACGCGGGGTCGAACTGCCCTATGACGATGCCGGCATTCAGAGGGGCATCGCGCTGAAGGGCGCGGTGGCGACCGTCGATGCCCTGCAGGACGTTGCCGCGGCGCTGGCCTATCTGGGCGGTGACGGGTCGGCCGCCATCGTCGGCTATTGCTGGGGC
Organism: Azospirillum sp. CT11-132; assembly: GCF_047302835.1. Classification (NCBI taxonomy): domain Bacteria; kingdom Pseudomonadati; phylum Pseudomonadota; class Alphaproteobacteria; order Rhodospirillales; family Azospirillaceae; genus Azospirillum; species Azospirillum sp. CT11-132. The sequence continues at coordinate 525,528 of NZ_JBGLZA010000002.1, read as the reverse complement.
GGCAGCATCGCCTGGGCGGCGGCCTCGTCTCTGCCGGTGCGTGCGGCCATCGGCTATTACGGCGGGGAGATCGGCAAGACGCTGGACAGCGCCCCGCGCGTGCCGACCCTGCTTCATTTCGGCGAGCAGGACCACGCCATCCCGCTGTCGGTCGCCGAGGGGGTACGCTCGCGCTATCCGTGGGTGCCGGTGCATGTCTATCCGGCCGGCCACGGCTTCAACTGCGACGAGCGGGGGAGCTTCCATCCGGAAAGTGCGGTGCTTGCGCTTCGCCGGACCGTTGGACTGCTGCGGGCCGTGTTCTGACCGGAGCTTGCCGAGCTTCCTTCCGCCGTCTGTCCTTATGAGATCCCAGCCGGATCGGCCAGCGGCGGAAGGCCAGCAGCCCGATGCAGATCAGTGCATAGATCAGCGGCGTGGTCTGCCAGCCCTTCACCAACATGATGAAGTGCAGGCAGCCGGCCAGCCCGGCAATGAACACACCCTTGTGGAGGGCGCGCCAGCGCTTGCCGCCCAGCCGCTTCACCATGCCGTCGGTGGAGGTGGCGGCCAGTGCCGTCAGGATCAGGAAGGCGCCCATGCCGACCGTGATGTAGGGCCGCTTGACGATGTCCTTCCAGATCGCCGCCCAGTCGAAGAACTGGTCCAGCCCGATATAGGTGGACAGGTGGACGCAGGCGTAGAAGAAGGCGAACAGCCCCAGCATCCGGCGGAAGCGCGCCAGTCCGGCCACCCCCGTCAGCATGCGCAGCGGCGTCAGCGCCAGCGCGATCAGCAGGAAGCGCAGGGCCCAGAGTCCGCTGGCCTTGACGCTTTCCAGCACCGGCTCGGCGCCCAGCTCGCCGGTGTAGGCGAGCCAGACGGTCCAGACCAGGGGAACCAGGGCGGCGGTGAAGACGACCGGCTTGGCCCAGCGGGACGCAAGGGCGGCGTTGGCGGCGGTGCGCCAATCGACGCCGCCTGCGGTGGCTATGGGGGCGGGCATGGTCAGAAATTCGCCTTCAGGTCCATCCCGGCATAGAGCGACGCGACCTCTTCGCCGTAGCCGTTGAAGGGCAGCGTCTTGCGGCGGGAGAATTCGCCGACCCGCCGTTCCGTCGCCTGGCTCCAGCGCGGGTGGTCGACCTCCGGATTGACGTTGGAGTAGAAGCCGTATTCGCTCGACTGAGCCTTGTTCCAGGCGGTCGGCGGCTGGTCCTTCACCAGCGTGATCTTGACGATCGACTTGATCGACTTGAAGCCGTACTTCCACGGCACCACCAACCGGATCGGTGCGCCGTTCTGGTTGGGCAGAACCTCGCCATACATGCCGACGGCCAGCAGGGTCAGGGGGTGCATCGCCTCGTCCAGCCGCAGCCCCTCGGTATAGGGCCAATTCAGCACCCAGGAGCGCAGGCCGGGCATCTGCTTCGGGTCGTTCAGGGTCTGGAAGGCGACGTATTTGGCATTGCCGGTCGGCTCCACCCGCTTCAGCAGCTCGGCCAGCGGGAAGCCGACCCAGGGGATCACCATCGACCAGCCCTCGACGCAACGCAGGCGGTAGATGCGCTCCTCCATCGGGAATTTCAGCATATCCTCGATGCCGATGGTCATCGGCTTAGCGACCTCGCCGCCGATGGCGATTTCCCACGGGCGGGTCTTCAGCGTGCCGGCATTCTCGGCCGGATCGCTCTTGCCGGTGCCGAACTCGTAGAAGTTGTTATAGGTGGTGGCCGACTTCATCGGCGTCGTCGGATCGAACTTCGGATCTGCCGGCTTGATCGTGGTCGGCGCCTCGAAGGCTGCCGCCAGCGCGTTGCCGCTCCACACCGGCAGGCTGCCCAGCGCCATCGCGGCGGCGCCACCGGCCATCAGGCTGCGGCGCGACAGGAAAAGCTCCCGCGGCGTCACCTCGTCTTCGCGCGCCTGCGACGCGGTGGGGAAATTGAACAGCATCGACCCTCTCCCGAACGGACCATTCCTGCCACTAACCATAGGTCCGCAGCCGGCCGACGGCAAATCACGGGGTCTACACGATTGCGTGAGCGGGAGGTCAGCGCCGGTCCAGCGGGATCACCACTGCCGGTCCGCCCAATGCACCGCCGAACCCGCCGCCGCGCGCCACGCGCCGCGCCGGAAAGGGCAGCACGTCGGCCGGCGGGCGCGGCGGGCTGAGGATCGGCAATCCGGTCAATCCGGGCATTCCGGCGAAAGAATGGGCCAAGGCCACGCCTTGGTGACAGGCGCGCATCCAAGAGAACATGCAGCACATCGAAGCCTGCATGGTAAATGTCCACAGAGTCATGGCCAAGCCCCGGGCTGTGAAGAAGGTCGGGTTGTCTTGCCCCGCGGAAGGCGGCCGGTGCCGGAAAGACCCGCCGTGGGTGGAACCTTAACGATGACGGCGGGTGAATCGTTCCGGCACCCCGTCGATACGCAATGGTCATTCGGCTGAATGAACGAGCTGATGAAGCCGGGCAAGCGCAAGAACCGGCCCTCTCCGTCATAAGTCATAGGCATAACCCTTCCGCACGAATTCGCGCCGCCTACGAAAGGCTAAATTGACCGGAATCGCCTTTACTTCATCGTGCGGGGCTGTAGGACTGCGCAGTCAATCTTCGGACTGGGGTGATGTACGCACAGCCTTGTTGCGGGCACTCGGCATTCCGGTTGTGTTGGCTTGCGTTTTCTTCCACCGCGCAGCAGAGCGGTTTTACAGAGCGATTTCGGGGATGGGCGGAGCGCGGTCCATGGTGGGCTCGGCGCGCGGATTGGGGAACGGCATGACGGCGATGGTCGAGATGGCGGACGCGTTGGATCCGAAGGTTCTGCTGATGGCCCTGCGACAACTGCGCAAGGGCGATTTCTCGGTGAGGTTGCCGCTCGACCTCACCGGGATCGACGGCGAGATCGCCGCCGCCTTCAACGACGTGGTCGAGCTGAACCACAACCTGACCACCGAGACCAGCCGGCTCAGCGTCGCCATCGGCAAGGAAGGCCGCATCAGCCAGCGCGCCAAGCTGAACAACGCCTCCGGCGGGTGGGAAACCTGCGTCGACAGCATCAACACGCTGGTCGGCGACATGATCCAGCCGACGACGGAAATCGCCCGCGTCATTGGCGCCGTCGCCAAGGGCGACCTGTCCAAGACCATGGCGCTGGAAATCGAAGGCCGCCCGCTGCAGGGCGAGTTCCTGCGCACCGCCCGCAACGTCAACACCATGGTTGAGCAGCTCGTCACCGTCACCACCGAACTGACGCGCGTGGCGCGCGAGGTCGGGATCGAGGGCAAGCTGGGCGGTCAGGCCCAGGTGAAGGGGGTTGCCGGCACCTGGAAGGATCTGACCGAGAACGTCAACGTGATGGCGGCCAACCTGACCGGTCAGGTCCGCAACATCGCGGAGGTGACGACCGCGGTCGCCAAGGGCGATCTGTCGAAGAAGATCACTGTCGACGTGAAGGGCGAAATCCTTGAGCTGAAATCCACCATCAACACCATGGTGGACCAGCTGAACAGCTTCGCCTCGGAAGTGACGCGCGTGGCGCGCGAAGTGGGCTCCGAAGGCAAGCTGGGCGGTCAGGCGAAGGTCGAGGGTGTCGGCGGCACCTGGAAGGACCTGACCGACAATGTGAACATGATGGCGGAGAACCTGACGGGTCAGGTCCGCAACATCGCCGAAGTGACGACGGCGGTCGCGAAGGGCGACCTGTCGAAGAAGATCACCGTCGACGTGAAGGGCGAGATCCTTGAACTGAAATCCACCATCAACACCATGGTGGACCAGCTGAACAGCTTCGCCTCGGAAGTGACGCGCGTGGCGCGCGAGGTGGGCTCCGAAGGTAAGCTGGGCGGTCAGGCGAAGGTCGAGGGTGTCGGCGGCACCTGGAAGGATCTCACCGACAGCGTGAACATGATGGCGGCCAACCTGACGGGTCAGGTCCGCAACATCGCCGACGTGACCACCGCTGTCGCGACGGGCGATCTGTCGAAGAAGATCACCGTCGACGTGAAGGGTGAGATCCTTGAACTGAAGTCGACCATCAACACGATGGTGGACCAGTTGAACAGCTTCGCCTCGGAAGTGACACGCGTGGCGCGAGAGGTGGGCTCCGAGGGCAAGCTGGGCGGTCAGGCGCGCGTGGAAGGCGTCGGCGGCACCTGGAAGGATCTGACCGACAGCGTGAACTTGATGGCGGCGAACCTGACGGGGCAGGTGCGCAACATCGCCGATGTGACGACCGCCGTCGCCAACGGCGATCTGTCCAAGAAGATCACCGTGCCGGTGAAGGGCGAAATCCTGGAGTTGAAGAACACCATCAACACGATGGTGGACCAGCTGAACAGCTTCGCCTCGGAAGTGACGCGCGTCGCCAGGGAAGTGGGTTCGGAAGGAAAACTGGGCGGTCAGGCGCAGGTGAAGGGCGTCGGCGGCACCTGGAAGGACCTGACCGACAGCGTGAACGCGATGGCGACCAACCTGACCGGTCAGGTCCGCAACATCGCGGAGGTGACGACGGCGGTCGCCAACGGTGACTTGTCGAAGAAGATCACCGTCGACGTGAAGGGCGAAATTCTGGAGCTGAAATCCACCATCAACACCATGGTGGATCAGCTGAACAGCTTCGCCTCGGAAGTGACGCGCGTCGCCAGGGAAGTGGGTTCGGAAGGAAAACTGGGTGGTCAGGCCCAGGTGAAGGGCGTTGCCGGCACCTGGAAGGATTTGACCGACAATGTGAACGCGATGGCGACCAACCTGACCGGTCAGGTGCGCAACATCGCGGAGGTGACGACCGCCGTCGCGAATGGCGACCTGTCGAAGAAGATCACCGTCGATGTGAAGGGCGAGATCCTGGAGCTGAAATCCACCATCAACACCATGGTGGACCAGCTGAACAGCTTCGCCTCCGAAGTCGCCCGCGTGGCGCGCGAGGTGGGCATCGAGGGCAAGCTGGGCGGTCAGGCGCAGGTGAAGGGGGTTGCCGGCACCTGGAAGGATCTGACCGACAACGTGAACATGATGGCGGCGAACCTGACCGGTCAGGTGCGTAACATCGCCGAAGTCACCACCGCGGTCGCCAAGGGCGATTTGTCGAAGAAGATCACCGTCGACGTGAAGGGCGAGATCTTCGAACTGAAATCCACCATCAACACCATGGTGGATCAGCTGAACAGCTTTGCTTCGGAAGTGACGCGCGTGGCGCGCGAAGTGGGCTCCGAAGGCAAGCTGGGCGGTCAGGCAAAGGTTGAGGGCGTCGGCGGCACCTGGAAGGACCTGACCGACAACGTGAACATGATGGCGGCCAACCTGACGGGTCAGGTGCGCGGCATCGCCAGCGTCGTCACCGCGGTTGCCGACGGTGACCTGAAGCGCAAGCTGGCGGTGGACGCCAAGGGCGAGATCGCGGCGCTGGCCAACACCATCAACGGCATGATCGACACGCTGGCGACCTTCGCCGATCAGGTCACCAACGTGGCGCGCGAGGTGGGCATCGAAGGCAAGCTGGGTGGTCAGGCCCGCGTGCCGGGCGCCGCCGGGCTGTGGAAGGACCTGACGGAGAACGTGAACCAGCTGGCCGCCAACCTGACCACCCAGGTGCGCGCCATCGCCGAGGTCGCCACCGCGGTGACCAAGGGCGACCTGACCCGCTCCATCACCGTGGAGGCGATGGGCGAGGTCGCGGCGCTGAAGGACAACATCAACGAGATGATCCGCAATCTTCGCGACACGACGCTGAAGAATGCGGAGCAGGATTGGCTGAAGACCAACCTCGCCAAATTCACCCGCATGCTGCAGGGCGAACGCGATCTGGTCACCGTCTCCAACATGATCCTGTCGGAGATCGCGCCGCTGGTGAACGCCCAGCACGGCGTCTTCTACGTCGCCACCCGCGACCGCGACGAACCGCTGCTGGAGCTGGTCGCCTCCTACGCGCTGAAGGAGCGCAAGAACCTGTCCAACCGCTTCCACCTGAAGGAAGGTCTGGTCGGGCAGTGCGCCTACGAGAAGAAGCGCATCCTGCTGACCAATGTGCCGCGCGACTATGTGTCGATCAGCTCCGGCCTGGGCGAGGCGCCGCCGCTGAACATCATTGTCCTGCCGGTGCTGTTCGAGGACGACGTGAAGGCGGTGATCGAGCTGGCCAGCTTCGGCCGCTTCAGCGAGACGCACCAGAGCTTCCTGGAGCAGCTGACCGAGAGCATTGGCATCGTTTTGAACACCATTGCCGCCAACATGCGCACCGAAGGCCTGCTGAAGCAGTCGCAGCGGCTGACCACCGAACTGCAGAGCCAGCAGGAAGAGCTGAAGACCACCAACGAGCGGCTGGAACAGCAGGCCGCCTCGCTGCGCAAGTCGGAAGAGCTGCTGAAGGCCCAGCAGGAAAAGCTGACCACCACCAACGAGGCGCTGGAGGAAAAGGCCGAACAGCTGGAGAAGCAGAACATCGAGGTCGAGCGCAAGAACCGCGAGGTCGTGCTCGCCAAGGCGGCGCTGGAGGAGAAGGCGGAACAACTTGCCCTGACTTCCAAATACAAGTCGCAGTTCCTGGCGAACATGAGCCACGAGCTGCGCACGCCGCTGAACAGCCTGCTGATCCTGTCGAAGCTGCTGGCCGACAACCCAGACACCAACCTGTCCGACCGTCAGGTGGAGTTCGCCCGCACCATCCATTCCGCCGGATCCGACCTGCTGGGGCTCATCAACGACATCCTCGACCTGTCGAAGATCGAATCCGGCACCGTCACGCTGGAAATCGGCGAGGTCGTGCTGGGCGACCTGCGCAACCATGTCGAGCGCACCTTCTCGCAGATGGCGCAGGAGAAGAAGCTGGACTTCACCATCGAGATGGACGAGGCGCTGCCCGCAAGCGTCCAGACCGACGAGAAGCGGCTGGCCCAGGTGCTGAACAACCTGCTGTCCAATGCCTTCAAGTTCACCGAGAGCGGCGGCATCACCTTCCGCGTCGCCCCGGCGACCGAGGGCTGGAGCGCGGCGCACCCGACGCTGGATGCGGCATCGTCAGTATTGGCCTTCACCGTCACCGACACCGGCATCGGCATCCCCGAGGACAAGCAGCGCATCATCTTCGAGGCGTTCCAGCAGGCCGACGGCACCACCAGCCGCAAATACGGCGGCACCGGCCTGGGGCTGTCGATCAGCCGCGAGATCGCCCGGCTGCTGGGCGGCGAAATCCGCGTTTCCAGCACGCCCGGCAAGGGCAGCTCCTTCACCCTATTCGTTCCGCGCAGCTTCGACACCATCGCGGAACCCGCTGCCCCGCTGGGTACCCCCGCGATCGGTACCTCCCCGGCGCCGGCGGGGCTTCTGCCCAAGCGGACGGACACGGCGACCCGGCCGGTGGTGGCGTCAGGCCCGCAGGAGGGGTTGGCTCTGCTCGACATGCCGCCGGGCGGTGACGACCGTGAAAAGCTGCGCCCCGGCGAACCTGTCGTGCTGATCGTGGAGGATGACAGCACCTTCGCCTCCATCCTGCTCGATCTGGCGCGGGAGAAGGGCTTCCGCACCATCCTGTCCAGCGGCGGGTCGGCGGCGTTGCCGCTGGCGCGCAAATACCGGCCGGACGCCGTGCTGCTCGACATCGGGCTGCCGGACATGGACGGCTGGGCGCTGCTCGACCTGCTGAAGCGCGATCCTCAGACCCGGCACATCCCGGTCCACGTCATCTCCGCCAAGGACGAGCGCCGGCGCGGCCTGTCGATGGGCGCCTTCGACTATTCGGAAAAGCCGGTGGAGCGCGAGGCGATCTTCGACGCCCTGAACCGGGTGAAGAGCTTCAAGGAGCGCGACCACCGCAAGCTGCTGGTGGTGGAGAAGGACAGCCCGCAGCCGGGCGGCGTCGCCGCCCTGATCGGCAACGGCGACGTCGAGACCCACACCGTCACCTCGATCGAGGCGGCGATGGCGGCGCTGACGGCCGACCGCTTCGACTGCATGGTGCTGGACCTGTCCAGCCCGACCCTGCCCGGACCGGTCACGGTGGATTTCGAGCTGATCGAATGGCTGCGCACCCGCGACACGCTCGCTTGGATGCCGGTGGTGGTCTATGTCGCCGCCGACATCGCGCCGGAGGACGAGGCGCGGCTGCGCCGGCTGGCCGAGACGGTGGTGCTGAAGAGCGCGCGCTCGCCGGCCGGGCTGCTTGACGAGACCGCGCTGTTCCTTCACCGCGCCGTCGACCGGCTGCCCGACGAGAAGCGGCGCAGCATCCTGGATTTGCGCCAGCATGACCCGGCGCTGGCCGGCAAGCGGGTGCTGGTGATCGACGACGACATCCGGAACATCTTCTCGCTCGCCAGCGTCATGGAGGCCCACAAGATCGAGGTCCTGCATGCCGAAAGCGGGCGCGAGGGCATCGAGCGGCTGCGTGCCGATCCCAACGTGGACGTGGTGCTGGTCGACATCATGATGCCGGAGATGGACGGCTATGAGACCATGCGCACCATCCGCAGCATCGAGGAGTTCCGCGGCCTGCCGATGATCGCCGTCACCGCCAAGGCGATGAAGGGCGACCGCGACAAGTGTATCGAAGCCGGCGCCACCGATTACATCGCCAAGCCGGTGGACATCGACCATCTGCTGTCGCTGCTGCGGATCTGGACCGCCAAGGGCAACCGGCCGCAGCCGCGCGGCGGAGTGCAGCCATGACCCGGCGCAAGCTCCAGACGGCGCGGAGGGGGCGGCGCACGCCCTTCGTCCCGCCGCCGGCCAGTCCGGTGCCTCCGGTTCGCCGGTCCACCCTGCTCGGCACCACCAGCGTCCCGATGCCCGGCGAGGGCGCTGTTCGCCAGACGCTTCTGCCGGCGGCCCCTGCACCCGACGTGACGCCGGTGCCACCGTCCTCCGGCCAGGCTGCCGTCCCCGCGGGATGGGAAAGCGGAACCATGACCAGCGATTCGAATCCCCAGCCCGACAAGGCGGACGTCGCGATCCTGATCGTCGACGACGACCCGCGGAACCTGTTCGCCGTGCGCGAGACGCTGGAGGATCTGGGGGCGCAACTGGTGCTCGCCCGATCGGGGGAGGAGGCGCTGAAACATCTGCTGCGGCAGGACTTCGCGCTGATCCTGCTGGACGTCCACATGCCGAGCATGGACGGCTACGAGACGGCGGAACTGATCCGCCTGCGCGAGAAGTCCCGCCACATCCCGATCATCTTCCTAACCGCCATCAACAAGGACGAGACGCACATCTTCCGCGGCTATACCACCGGCGCCGTGGACTACATGTTCAAGCCCGTCGACCCGTTGATCCTGAAATGCAAGGTGGCGGTCTTCGTCGATCTCTACCGCAAGACCGAGGAGGTGAAGCGCGAGGTCGAGGCCAAGCAGCGCCTGCTGGACGAGAATGAGCGGGTGCGGCGCGAGATGCGGCAGGCCGAACAGGCGTTGCGCCGGTCGGAGGAGCGGCAGGCGCTGATCCTGGGCCAGCTTCCCATCGTGCTCTACACCGCCGACCTGACGCCGGGCATTCCGTTCCGCTACCTGTCGGACACCACGGAAACGGTGCTGGGCTGCCCCGCGTCCCGCTTCATTGAGGATCCGCAATTCTGGGAAAGCGGGCTGCATCCGGACGACCGCAGCCGCGTGCTGCGCCAGCTGGAGGCGGTCCACGAAACCGGGCTGACCATGGTGGAATACCGCTGGCGCGGCCCGGACGGCGGTGAACGCCATCTGCTGGACCAGGCCGTCGTCGTGCGTGACGAGGAGGGCGTGCCGACCGAGCTGTTCGGCACCATCATGGACGTGACCGAGACCCGCCAGGCCCAGCAGCAGCTCGCCCACGCGCAGAAGATGGAGATGGTCGGCCGGCTGACCGGCGGCATCGCCCATGACTTCAACAACATGTTGATGGTGGTGATCGGCAGCCTGGAGCGTCTGGTCCCCGGCCTCGCCGACGACCCCAAGGCGGCGCGGCGGGCGGAGATGGCGCTGCAGGCGGCGCTGCGCTGTTCCGACATGACGCGGCGGCTGCTGACCTTCGCCCGGCGCCAGCAGCTTCACCCGGAGCCGGTGGATCTCGGCGCACTGGTCGCCGGCATGGGCGAGCTGATGGAGCGCACGCTGGGCGGGGCCGTCGCCATCGCCATCGAGGCGCCGCCGGCCGATGCCGAACCGCTGTGGATCGCCTCGGTCGATCGCTCGCAGGCGGAATCTGCTCTGCTCAACCTCGTCATCAACGCCCGCGACGCCATGCCCGGTGGCGGCGCCCTTCGGATCCGCACCGCGAATACCCGATTCGAGGAGCCGCAGACGGCGCACGGCATGTCGGTTCCGGCCGGCGACTATATCCTCCTGTCGGTGTCGGACAGCGGATGCGGCATGCCGCCGGACGTGCTGGAACGCGCCTTCGAACCCTTCTTCACCACCAAGGAAACGGGGAAGGGCACAGGGCTCGGTCTTGCCATGATCCATGGCTTCGTCAAGCAGTCGGGCGGGCTGATCGGCATCGACAGCACTCCCGGCGCCGGCACCACCTTCCGACTCTATCTGCCGCGGGCGACGATGGACGCCCTGCAAACCCCCACTCCGGACGAGGACGGCGCCGACGAGGCCTTCGCCGGCCGCGGCGAGACGGTGCTGGTGGTGGATGACGACGCCGACGTGCGGGCGGTCGCCGTCCAGGCGGTGACGGCGCTCGGATACCGCGTGCTGGAAGCCGACGGGGCGGAAGCGGCGCTGACCCTGCTGGACCGGCAGCCGGTCGACCTTCTGTTCACCGACATCGTGATGCCCGGCGGGCTGAACGGGCGCGAACTGGCGCTGGAGGGGTTGCGCCGCCATCCCTCGCTGCGGGTGCTGTTCGCGTCGGGCTATGCCAACGGAACCAGTGCGCCGGAGCCGGAGGCCGGCGCGTCCGCCGACACCGGCAGCGCCGCCGATCCCGGCGCCGTGCTGGGGGCCGTGCTGAGCCGGGCGGAAACGCTGCCGAAGCCTTACCGCGACGGCGTTCTGGCCCGTGCCCTGCGGCGCGCGCTGGATTTGCAGGCCCCTCTCGCCCCGGCGGAGGCCGTCCGGGGATGATGAGGGGGATCGAGGGCGGCGCCGCCCAACGCCGCCGGTTGTGCATATCAGGTCAGGTTCCGGTTCATGGTTTTGTCCGACGACGCGCTTACCCTGCTCAGAAGCTCCATTCGATCCGTCTGGGCGTTGGAACTGCTTTTGCTGTTGCGCCGACATCCCGATCGGGACTGGTCGAATGGCGACCTCGTGAGGGAGTTGCGCGGCAGCGACGTCGTGGTTCAGGAGGCGCTGGGCGGCTTTCTCGGTGCCGGGCTACTGGTGGCGTTGGCGGACGGCAGTCACCGCTACCAGCCCGCCGCCCCGATCCTCGACAAATGGGTGGAGGAGATCGCGCAGGCCTATGCCACCCGTCCGTCCGCCATCATCCGCGAGATCTTCGCGGCACCCGGCAACAAGGTGCAGGTATTCGCCGACTCCTTCAGGTTCCGCCTCAATGACTGAGATTTATTGGACAGAGACGATGGCTGTTTCGACAATGGCTGTACTCGTTATGAATAAACCCGGCCCGCATCGGCTCCCCTCCCCGCCGGGGAGAGGGAAAGAAGGGCGCTGACATGGATGTCCTGAAGTCTGCGGTCTATCTGCTGTGTTTCGCCGCCAGCCTGCTGTGCATGGTGCTGCTGCTGCGCAGTTACCTGCGGTCGCACAGCCGTCTGCTACTGTGGAGCACGCTGTGCTTCGTCGGGTTGGCGATCAACAACCTGCTGCTGTTCATCGACGTGGTCATTCTGCCGACGGAGGTCGACCTGCTGCCGTTCCGCCATCTCTCCGCGCTGGCCGGGGTCGGGATCCTGCTGTACGGCTTCATCTGGGATGCCGAGTGATGTTGCCCACGACTTACAGTTTTTTCACCGGGGCGCTGGCGGCGCTGTATGCGGTCGCGGGGATGTTCTTCCTCAGCTTCTGGAGACGGACGCGCGATGCGCTGTTCGCCAGCTTCGCATTGGCTTTTGCGCTGCTGGCGATCAATCAGGTGGTGCTGGCGCTGGGCGGGCTGGAGCGGGAGGAGCAGAGCTGGGTCTATGTGTTGCGCCTGCTGGCCTTCCTGCTGATCATCGCAGGCATCGCTCGCAAGAATCTGGAGGGACGGCGGCGCTGACCGGTCATTTGCGGCCGTCGCCGAAACGGCGGCAGTCCCATTCGTCGCTGCCCGCCTCCGCCCGCCCGCCGTTGGAGGTGCGGTAGCGCGCATCGTCGCACCGGCCATTGCCGGCATAGCGGCTGTAGCCGCCGTGGCCCCGGCTTCGGTACCCGTTGTCGTAGCCGTTGCCGTAATAGCCGCCATTGTCGTAGCCGCCGCGACGGTGATGGTGCCGGCCGCGGTTGTAATCGCCATCGTCGTCGTCATCACCGGCGGTGGCGGCCAGCACGCCCAGCCCGACCACAGCGGCGCCGATCAGCAGGGCGCCCGCCATGTCGTCGTTGCCGTTGCCGGCACAGCCGGGCAAGGCCAGCGATGCCGCCAAGCAAGCGGCCATCACGGTCCTGCCACCGAAAACTCCGCGCCGTGCCACCGTTTCCATCGCCGCCTCCCGGAATAGGGCTTCATTTACGCATGAACACATGATCGGCGTTTTTCATCCGATGCCATTATAATTTCATTTTCGAAATATTTGTTCTGCGCCTCTCTCGCTCGACCGATGCATACGGAAGGATCGCGGCGGGGCTTGGCCCGGCCGGCGGGAAGCCCTATGGTCGGGCTGCTGTCGCCAATAAGGGGAGTGCGTGGATGTTCACCGCCAGGATCCTTCTGCTCGGCTCCGGAGAGTTGGGCAAGGAATTCGTCATCGCGGCCAAGCGGCTGGGCTGCGAGGTCATCGCCTGCGACAGCTATGCCAACGCCCCGGCGATGCAGGTCGCCGACGCGGCTGAGGTGTTCTCCATGCTGGACGCCGACGCCCTGCGCGCCGCCATTGCCAAGCACCGCCCAGACTATATCGTGCCGGAGGTGGAGGCGATCCGCACCGAGGTGCTGCACGAGTTCGAGGATACCGGCACCACCGTCGTGCCCTCGGCCCGCGCCGCCACCATGACGATGAACCGCGACCGCATCCGCGAGGTCGCCGCGACCGAACTCGGCCTGCGCACCTCGCGCTACCGCTATGCCGAGAGCCTGGAGGAGGTGCGCGCCGGAGCCGAGCACACCGGTTTCCCCTGCGTCGTCAAGCCGGTGATGTCGTCGTCCGGCAAGGGGCAGAGCACGGTGCAGGACGCCGCCGGGCTGGAGGCCGCCTGGAACTACGCGGTGGCGAACATGCGCGGCGACCGCCGCAAGGTGATCGTCGAGGAGTTCGTCCCCTTCGAATACGAGATCACGCTGCTGACCGTCCGCACCCGCGACGGCATCCTCTATTGCGAGCCGATCGGCCATCGGCAGGAGCGCGGCGACTACCAGGAATCCTGGCAGCCGGTGGCCATGCCGCAGGCGATGCTGGACGACGCCAAGGCGATGGCGGCGCGGGTCGTCGACAATCTCGGCGGCTATGGGATCTTCGGCGTCGAGTTCTTCGTGACGGCCGACGAGGTCATCTTCTCCGAACTGTCGCCGCGCCCGCACGACACCGGCATGGTCACGCTGCTGTCGCAGAATTTGTCGGAGTTCGAACTGCACGCCCGCGCCATCCTGGGCCTGCCGATCCCGAACATCGTCTGCCGCGCCCCGTCGGCGTCGGCCGTCATCCTGGCCGACCGCGAGGCGGAGAATTTCCGCATCGAGGGGCTGGCCGAGGCGCTGCGCCTCGGGTCTGCGGAACAGGAAGTTGACGTCCGCCTGTTCGGCAAGCCGACCACCCGCAAGAACCGCCGCATGGGCGTGGCGCTCGCCACCGGCAGCGACACCGACGATGCACGGGCGCGGGCCAAGCTGGCGGCCGACAAGGTGACGATCCGGTATCTGTGAATTGTCAGGCGATGCGGCGGGCAAGGTGGGTGCCCGCCGCCCGCCGCGCGTCCGCTTACGAGATTGCTGCCAGCGTCCCGGACATAGCGTCCGGCTCAAGCATCGGGGCCGCCCGTCCCGTGGTGGTCAGCGGGAGAGTGGAACGCCCTTCGCGATAGCCAAACGTGACGTAGTGGGTGGCCGCAGCCGCCTCGGTGCTGCCCAAGGCACGCTGCACATCGGGATTGCGCGCCAGATAGGCCGCCGCGTTGAAGGTGATCGTTCGCCCTTCCAGCCGCCCGGTGCTGGCGTAGTGCAACGCCGCGGCAGTCGTGTCGGGGCCGAACGCCCGGATCAGATCCGGGTTCGCCGCGATATAGCTCATGGCGTTGAACGTCGTGCTGCGCCCTTCCGACCGGCCGAAAGTGATGTAATGCTCCGTCGCGGCCGCAGTGTTCGTGCCGAAGGCAGCAGCAAGATCGCGGTTTGCAGCCAGATAGCCGGCGGCATCAAATGTCGTCGACCGGTTTTCGAGGTGCCCCGTCTGTGCGTAATGGAGAAAGGCAGCCGTACCGTTGGTCCCGAACGCGGCGGCCAAGTCGCGGTTGGCTGCGAGATAGCTCATCGCGTCGAAGGCGGTCGCGCTGGAGGATGAGACCGTACGGTCGGAAAACCGGATATATTCGACATTCCGAATCAGATCGGATCCATTGAGCCGGTCGATGACCGCGGACTGGCCGCCGTAGCTCATCAGTTTATTGGGCGCATAGCTCTGGCTGGAAATGACCGTATCGACGCCGTCACCTCCGTCGATCGTATCGACTCCATATCCGCCGCTGATCAGATCATCGCCGCCGCCGCCGCTGATATAGTCGTTTCCGTTATATCCATGGAGCGTGTCGGCATAGGACGATCCAAAGATCTGGTCGCCGCCGGACAGGATGTTCTGGGTGGTCAGCGCATAGGACAAGCTGTAGACGCTGGAAAAGCTGATGTTGGCATTGCTGAACGACAGCAGCGGGCTTCCGCCGGGCAGGGTTGCCGACACGGAAGTTATCCTTCCGGACGCATTGTAATCGGTAATGTTGAATGACCCGTTGACGGTAATGTCCATCACCGGCGCCCCGTTCAGCGTATAACGGAACGCAATCTGCGAAGAATTTTGCGTAAGAAGGGAGTAATTGTCGTAAACGATACCGGCGGTATCTCCGGAGCCCGATAAATTGATTGAAACATTCGCAACGACAGTGGTCATTCCGGGGCCTCGAGAAATCCGATGGAAGTATGGCTGATGGGATACTCTGTAGCAGCTGATTTCAGGGGCGGCATCGCCGTGCCCTGCGTCACCATCGCGTATCCCATTCTACGGTCGCCTTCATGCCACCGGTTGGAAGCGGTGACCGTTAAAGCATGCTCAAAAGGGTAAATGCGCAATCTTAGAATGTCGAGAATGTATGAGTGGATTTCGCTTCCGGCGTGTGGATGCGTCTAACGTCCCAGAAGCCGGTCCACCCGCCGCAGGGCCGGGAACATCACCGCCCACAGGCCGGCGAGGCCCACTGCGCCGACGCCGCCCAGCACCACCGCCGGAACCGCGCCGACAAGAGCCGCCACGCTGCCGGATTCGAACTCGCCCAACTGGTTGGAGGCGCCGATGAACAGCGAGGTGACGGCGCCGACCCGGCCGCGCATGTCGTCGGGGGTGGAGAGCTGGATCAGCGTCTGGCGGACGAACATGCTGACCTGATCGGTGGCGCCGACGGCCAACAGGGCGATGAAGGACAATACCGGATCGGCCGACAGGCCGAAGGCGATGGTGGCGACACCGAACCCGGCCACCGCCACCAGCATCCAGCGCCCGGCATGGCGCTTCACGCCCCAGCGGGTGATGACCATCGCCATTGCGAGCGCCCCCAGCGCCGGGGCCGAGCGCAGCAGGCCGAGCCCCCACGGCCCGACATGCAGCACATCGCGCGCATAGATCGGCAGCAGCGCCGTCGCCCCGCCGAGCAGAACCGCGAACAGGTCGAGCGAGATGGCGCCCAGGATCTCCGGCCGGCTGCGGATGAAGGCGGCGCCGGCCAGCATGCTGGTCAGGCTCATGGCGCGCTTGGTCATGGTGACGGGGCGCGGCCGGCAGGCGGCGATCAGCAGGACCGACAGCACCAGCATCGCCGTGCTGACGCCATAGACCGCCGCCGGGCCGGCGATGTAGAGCAGCCCGCCCAGCGCCGGACCGGAGATCTGCGCCACCTGCACCCCCGACGACTGCCAGGCGACGGCATTGGGCAAATCCTCCACGGGAACGGTCGCCGACAGGATCGCCTGGTTGGCCGGCCCCTCGAAGGATTTAGCGAGGCCGATCAGCGCCACCACGGCGAAAATCGCGTGGGGCGACAGGCCGCCGGCCATGGTCAGCAGGAACAGGGCGGCCACGGCGATCATCTCGATCGACAGGGCGCCGAACAGCACCGTCTTGCGGTCATTGTTGTCGACCACATGGCCGGCCACCAAAACCAGCGCCAGCGTGGGCAGGAACTGGAACAGCCCGACCAGACCGAGGTCGAGCGGGTCGCCGGTCATGGCATAGACCTGCCAGCCAACCGCCACCACCTGCATCTGGATCGCCAGCATCGAACAGACCCGCGCGCTCCAGAACAGGGCGAAGGCGCGGTGACGGAAGGCCGACCGGAAACTATCCCCGGCCGTGGCGGCGCTGGTCATTCAAACGGGCTCCAGAAGTGTGGCGAGCCCCAGCCCGCCGCCGATGCCGAGCGTCGCGAGCCCCCGGCGGGGCGTGGTGCCCGCTGCCGGGAACAGCAGCTCGGTGAACAGGCGCGTCACCAGGATGGCCCCCGACGCGCCATAGGGATGGCCGAGCGCCAGCGCGCCGCCGCCGACCGACACGCGCGCCGGGTCGATGCCGAGGGCGTCAAGGCTGGCCAGCACCTGGGCGGCGAAGGCCTCGTTGAACTCGACGAGGTCGATGTCGGCGACGGACAGGCCGGGATTGCGGGCAAGCAGTTTCGTCACCGCCGGGATCGGGCCGGTGCCCAGCAGCTTGGGATCGACGCCGGCCGCCGTGCTGTCGACCACAGCCAGTCCGCGGGTCAGGCCGAGTTCGCGGAACTTGCGCTCCGACACCACGGCGACCACGGCGGCGCCGTCATTGACCGGGCAGGCGTTGCCGGCGGTCACGGTGCCGTCGGGCCGCAGAATGGGGCGCAGGGCCGTCAATTTCTCAAGGCTGGTGTCGGCGCGCGGGCACTCGTCGCGGTCGATGACGCGGCCATCACGCAGGGTGAGCGGCACGATCTCGCGGTCGAACCGACCGGCGGCTTGTGCGGCGACGGCCTTGCGGTGGCTGTCCAGCGCGTAGCGGTCCTGGCGGGCGCGGTCGATGCCGTGGACGGCGGCGACATTCTCCGCCGCTTCGATCATCGACGGGTCGCCGATCTCGTCGGGGGCGAAGCGGGCGCGGTCGTAGAAGGTCGGGCTGCGGTAGAGGCTGGACGGCTTGGCGACGCGCCAGGGGGCGGTGCTGGTGCTCTCCACCCCGCCGGCGAGTACGACGTCGCAGGCGCCGGACTGCACCAGCCGGGCGGCGAGGTTGACCGCCTCCAGCCCCGATCCGCACTGCCGGTCCACCGTGACGCCGGGCACCGAAACCGGCAGGCCGGCGGCCAACGCCGACAGCCGCGCGACATTGCCGCCGGGACCGACCGCGTTGCCCAGCAGCACCTCGTCCACCTCCGCCGGGTCGATGGCGGCGTCGGCCAGCACGGCACGAATGACCGGGGCGGCGAGGTCCTCGACGGGAAGCTCGCGCAAGCTGCCGCCGATGCGGCCGACGGGCGTACGGCGTGCGGCGACGATGATCGGGCGGTTGCTCATTCCACCACCTCCAGCCCGCCGGCTCTTGCCCGCTCACGAACATCGGCGCGGGCGATCTTGCCGCTGCCGGTCAGGGGCATGTCGGCCGCCGCGAAGACCCGCCGTGGCGCCTTGTAGGCTTCAAGCCGCTCCTGACACCAGCCGCGCAACTCGGTCAGCGAGGCGCGGGCCGCGCCGCGCCACCAGACGACGGCGGACAGGGCGTCGCCCCAATAGGGATCCGGCAGGCCGAACACCACCGCCTCCGCCACCGCGGGATGGGCGCGCAGGGCCGCTTCGACCTCAGCCGGGTAGACGTTCAGGCCGCCGGTGATGATCATGTCGCCGGCCCGGCCGACCAGCCGGAGCCAGCCCTCGCCGTCGATCCAGCCATAGTCGCCGACCGTGCCCCAGCCTTCGTGCTCGCGATAGCCGGCGCCGTCGGTGGTGCCGAGATAGCCGTCGCTCAGCATGCCGCTGCGCACCCAGACGGTGCCGGGTAGGCCGCGCTCCACCGGATGGCCGTCATCGTCGCGCAGGCTCAGCTCCACCCCATGGAAGGGGCGGCCGACGCTGTCGGCGGGGGCGCCTTCGCGCGACGAGCGCAGGCTGACGAAGCTCAACTCCGACGCGCCGTAATATTCCAGCACAGCGGCATCCGGGCAGAGCGCGGACAGCCGGTCATGCACCGCGGGGGCGAGCTTGGCGCCGGAACAGACCACCCGGCGCAGGGCGGGAAAATGCCGGCCGTCGCGTTCCGCGGCGTCGAGGATGCCGACCAGCATCGTCGGCACCAGCACCAGCGTGGTGATGCCGCAGGTCGCCAACTGCATCGCCGCATCGCTGGCATCGAACTTCGGCTGCACCCGCACCATGGCGCCGGCCGACAGCCCCTCCACCGCGCCATAGAGGCCGAGGCCATGGACCAGCGGTCCCGGCACCAGGACGACATCATCGGGTCCGATGCCGAACTCCACCCGGCTCGCCTCCAGCGTCGCCAGCCAGGAGCCCTGGTTGCGGATGAAGGCCTTCGGCCGCCCGGTGGTGCCGGAGGTGAAGCCGACCAGGAAGGGCGTTTTCGGATCGATCGCGGGGATGCTCCAGCCCGCCGCTTGTTTGGCGATCCAGTCGGAAACGGTGTCCGTCCTCAGGTGCAGGTCGGGGCGAAAGGTGTCGAGGGCTGCGGCGGTCTGCGTGGCGCTCCATTTCGGGTCGAGCAGTCCGACGATCCCGCCGGCCGCAACGATGCCGAAGAACAGCGCCGGCAACTCCGCCCGGTTGGCGAGGCTGAGCGCCACACGCGGCGGCGCACCGTCCCGGCGCAGGGCTGATACTCCGGCCCCCACCCGCCGCACTTGGTCGAGCAGGGTGCCGTAGGACACCACCTCGTCACCGAAGACCAGCGCCGGATGGGCGGGCGCCCGCCCGCTGGCCGTTGCGAAGGGGCGGGCGAGGTTGTCTGCCCCGGTATAGCCGCCGGCCAAAGACAGTCGGTCAGTCGCCATTCGATCAGGCATGGATCGGCAGGATGCCGGCGCGGCGGACGCCCGAGGCGGCGACGGCGGCGACGCCGGCCTTGATCAGGTCACCCGGTACGAAGGCCAGCGATCCGAAGACCGCCTTCTCGATCGGCAGGCCGGCAACCAGCCACAGCCAGGGAATGCCGCCGGCATAGACGACCAGGATGCCGCCGAGGACACTGACCGCGAACAGGCGGATCGGGTTCGCGTTGGTGGCGAAACGCTCGGCCAGCCAGCCGGTGACGAAGGCGGCCACCGGAAAGGACAGCACGAAGCCGCCGGTCGGCCCCATCAGCACGCCGATACCGCCGCGCCCGCCGGCCAGCAGGGGCAGTCCGGCGGCGACCAGCAGCACGAACAGCAGGGCGGCGATGCCGCCGCGCTTGGCGCCCAGGATGGTGCCGGCCAGCATGATACCCAGCGTCTGCGCGGTGATCGGAACCGGCAGGAAGCCGAGCGGAATCGGCGGCGCCATGCCAAGCCCGCCCAGCAGGGCGGCGAACAGGGCGCAGAGGACGAGGTCGCGGGTGGACAACATGGCGGACGCTTCCTTCGGCTGGTGTCTTTATCGTTGAGTGCTGCTTTTTTTGGTCCCGGTATCGGCCGGGTCGTAGCCGCGCGCTTCCAGTGCGGCGGTCAGATCATCGGCCATGGTGAGGATCTTGACCAGCAGCGGAACGAACAAGGCGGCTATGTTGCGTTCCACGCCGCGGGCGCGCTGGGCCATCCGCACCTCGCGCACCTGCTCGCCAAGCAGCGGGATGAAGCGGATGGTCAAGGCCAGCATCAGCGCCATCTTCGCCGGATTGACCCCGACCGGGCGCAGCAGGCCGAACAGCCGCTCGAACAAATCGACCATATCCATGACGCGGGTGGTCAGCGTGACCAGCGTCGCCAGCAGGATCAGAGCGGCGAAGCGGGCGAGGGCGACGGCCGTTTCCTCCCAGCCGCCGCCGGCCAGCAGGGCCTGGAAGCCGAACAGCAGGGTCAGCATGATGACCGGCGCCCGCAACTCCGCAAGCACCCGTCCGGTGGGCAGCTTTGCCGCGACAAGCACGGCGGTACCGATCAGTCCGGCGGCGAGCGCTCCCCAGGCACCGGGCAGAGCCAGCACCGCCACCGTCACCAGCAGCAGCCCGCCCAGCTTCACCCCCGCCGGCAGGCGGTGGATGACCGACTCCCGATGCAGGTAGAGTCCCAGCATCAGCCGAGCCGCTCGATGTAGGCCGGCACGGTCTCCGCCGGAGGACCGTCGGCGACGACGCGGCCATCCTCAAGCACCAGCGCCCGGTCGAAGTCCCTGACCATGTCCAGGTCGTGGGTGACGACGATCACTGTCTGCGGCAGCCCGCGCAGCAACTCGATCACCTTGCGGCGGTTGCGCAGGTCGAGCAGGGTGGTCGGCTCGTCGAAGATCACATAGGCCGGTTCCAGCACCAGCACCCCGGCGATGGCGAGCAGTTGCTTCTCGCCACCACTCATCTGGTGGGCCGGCTGGTGGCGGTAGCGGTCGAGGCCGTAGCGCTCCAGCGCCCCGGCAACGCGGCGGGCGATCTCGTCCTTCGGCAGCTTGCGCGCCTTCAACCCGAAGGCGATGTCCTCTTCGACCGTCGGATAGACAATCTGGGTGTCGGGATTCTGGAAGACGAAGCCGACCCGCTGGCGCACGGCGCGCCCGTCGCTGCGGGTGTCCAGGCCGTCGACAGCGACGGTGCCGCTGGCAGGGACGATCAACCCGTTCAGCAGGCGGGCCAGCGTGCTTTTCCCCGAGCCGTTGCCGCCGAGAATGGCGATGCGCCGTTCCGCCAGCCGCAGCGACAGGTCGTGCAGGACGGGGCGGTCGCCATAGGCGTGGGTGACGGACCGGAGTTCGATCATCGACGGGCGCGGGGCTTTCGCGTTGCAGTTCTGTTGCGCGTGCGAAAGGTTCTTAGCCGGTTTGCGGGCGGGGTGCCAGGGGGCAGGTTGGGTGCGGCGGCTCGGACTTGATTTATGTCCATTTTTCTGTACATAAAAGAAGTCGACGGGATCAACCCCCATCAAGAGGAAACCCGCATCACCCATCATGTCAGACAGGCACCTGAAATGGGTCACATCAACTACACAGATCTCAGAAACAATCTTGCCAGCGTGATGGACGAGGTCTGTGACAGCCGCGCGCCGTTAACCGTTACCCGTCAGAAGGGGCGGTCGGTGGTGATGATTTCCGAGGAAGAGTTCGAAGGGCTGATGGAGACGCTTCATCTCCTGAAAAGCCCCAGGAACGCGGAGCGGCTGCTCAAGGGCATTGCCCAACTTGATGCTGGCAAAGGCATCGAGCGGGACATTCTGAATGAAGAAGGTTTGGACTGACGGCGCTTGGGAGGATTACTTATACTGGCAGAAGAACGACAGGGCCGTGTTGAAGAAGGTCAACGACCTCATTCGCGATACGGAACGGAACCCGTTTTCAGGGCTGGGCAAACCTGAACCGTTGAAGGAAGGGCTTGCAGGCTGGTGGTCGCGCCGGATCACGGGCGAGCACCGGTTGGTCTACCGGTTGACCGGAAGCGGCGACGCCCAGGCACTCGAAATCCTGGCCTGCCGGTATCATTACTGAGCCGCCATGAAGGCCGCCCCCCTTGTGGGCGGCCTTTCCTCAATTGTGAACGCCGATCAGAAACTGTTCCGCTCATGGTAAGTCTGCAGGAACTGCTGCACCCGCGGTTCGGTGGATTCGTGAAAGACCTCGCGCGGGGTGCCGAAGGCGGCGATGCGGCCACGGTCGAGGAAGGCCACCTTGTCGGCGACGTTGGCGGCGAAGCCCATCTCGTGGGTCACCACCACCATGGTCATGCCGTCGGCCGCCAGATCGCGCATCACCTGCAGCACCTCGCCCACCAGTTCGGGGTCGAGTGCCGAGGTCGGCTCGTCGAACAGCATCAGGTGGGGTTCCATTGCGATGACGCGCGCGATGGCGACGCGCTGCTGCTGGCCACCCGACAGGCGGGCGGGATAGCTGTCGGCCTTGGCGGCCAGTCCGACCCGGTCCAGCATCCGGCCGGCGTGCGCTGCAGCCGACGCCTTGTCCATGCCGCGGACCTGCACCAGCGCCTCTGCCACGTTCTCCAGGGCCGTCATGTGGGGCCACAGGTTGAACTGCTGGAACACCATGCCGACGTTGCGGCGCAGATCGCGCAGGTCGCGGTTGGACAGGCGGCGGCGCGGCGTGTCCTCGGTGTAGCCGACCAGCGTGCCTTCGATGCGGATCTCGCCGCGGTCGTAGACCTCCAGGAAGTTGATGCAGCGCAGAAGCGTGCTCTTGCCCGATCCACTGGGGCCGATCAGGCAGACGACCTCCGACTTGTTGACCGTCAGGTCGATGTCGCGCAGCACCTCGTTGGTGCCGAAGCTCTTGCCGACACCGCGGATCGAGACCATCGGCACGGCATCGGCGGCGGTCGTGGAGCGCGACGGGGTGGCGGTTTGGGAAACGGCGGTCATCACGCCCTCGCGGTTGCGGTCTCGGTCGGCGACCCCTGCGGCGAGGCATGGGTCAGGAAACGGGTGACGCGCGCCTCCAGCCGGCGGCCCAGGCGCGACACCACCTCCACCAGCAGCCAGTAGAACAGCGCCATCCCAACGATGGTCTCGAAGGTGGCGAAGGTCTCCGCCGCCATCGTCTGCATCTCATACATCAGTTCCGGCACGGTGATGATCGACAGCACCACCGTCTCCTTGGTCAGGATCGCCATCATGTTGACGATGGCCGGGATGGTCGACACCAGCATCGCCGGCACGATCACCCGGCGCAGGATGGAGCCATAGGACATGCCGAGGCTGAGCGCCGCCTCGACCTGCCCCTTCGGCACCGCCTGATAGCCGGCGCGGAAGATCTCGGCGAAGTACGCGCTGCCGTAGATGCCGAGGCCGAGGATGCCGGCGGTGGTCGCCTCGAGCCGCAGGCCGATGGACGGGCCGCCGCTGTAGAGCAGGAACAGCTGGATCAGGAAGGGCGTGCCGCGGATCACCTCGATATAGGCGCGGATGACCCAGCGCAGCGGCTTCACCGGCAGCTGCCGCAGCAGCATCAGCACGAAGCCCAGGACCATGCCGATAAGGCAGCCGGCTGCCCAGCACAGGATGGTGACGCCGAAGCCGCGCAGCAGCGCCGGGCCGTACTGGACGAGAAGGGAAAGGTCCAACATCGGATCAGGCCTGTTGCAGGCGGCGTTCGACCAGCGTGCCGAACAGGGCCAGCGCGCCGTTGATCGCCAGATAGATGAGGCCGGCCGCCAGATAGATCTCCAGCGGACGGTAGTTGCTGGCCGAGATGGTCTGGCTGGTCCGCGTCAACTCCGCCACCCCGACGACGGAGATCAGCGAGGACGCCTTCAGCAGCAGGATCAGCTCGTTGACCAGCGCGGGAACCGAGATGCGGAAGGCCTGCGGCAGCAGGATGCGTGTCCAGATCGACCGGCCAGGGAAGCCCAACGCCAGCGCCGCTTCCGATTGTCCGTGCGGGACGGCGTTCAGCGCGCCGCGATAGATCTCCGACACATAGGCGCCGGACGCGAGGCCGAGCGCGGCGACGGAGGCGACCAGCGGCGGCACGTCGATGCCGATCAGCGGCAGCATATAGTAGATCAGCAGAAGCTGGATCAGCAGCGGCACGCCGCGGAAGAAGCTGACATAGACGCCGCCGGCCATGTCGGCCGCCCGGCCACCGGACTGACGAGCCACGCAGACGACAACGCCGATCACCTGCCCCAGCAGCACGCCGAGCAGCGAGACCCAGATGGTCGTGACGGCCGCCCCCAGCAGATAGGGAAGGGCGTCGATGATGACGCTGAACTTCATCGAGTGGGCCTTTGATTACGGCGGAGCCGCGACCTGTCCCCTCTCCCCCCCGGGGAGAGGGTTAGGGTGAGGGGGATGCATGACGTGGGTACGGGGGAGGCATGGCGCGTTGCATTCCTTAGCAAAGCCACACCGCGCTTCCCCCTCACCCCGACCCTCTCCCCGGGGGGGAGAGGGAGATATCCGGGTCCGTTCCGCCTTACAGCTGCGGTTCCGGAACGGTGGTCGGCAGTTCCTGCGAGATATTGAACCACTTCTTCTGGATGGTCGCCATGCGGCCGTCCTTCTGGATCTTCACCAGGGCGGCATTGACCGCCTCGATCAGGCTCTTGTCGTTCTCGTCCAGGCGGCCGACCCAGGAGAAGTAGGAGGGCTTGCCGAAGGGGGGCAGGACGACGGCGAAGGTGTCCTTGCGCTGGGCAGCGGCGAAGTTCAGGTTCGGCAGCGAGTTGACCGAGGCGTCGACGCGGCCGGCGGCCAGATCGGCGTAGGACTGGTTGCTGTCGACATACTCACGCACGTCCGGCGGAGTCGGCAGGGTCTGGCCGAATTCCTTCACCTGGGCCAGCTGCGAGGTGCCCTTGCCGCCGCCGACCTTCTTGCCGGCGATGTCCTCCGGCTTGTTGATGGCCTTGTCGTCGGCGCGCTTCATCAGGGCGGCGGTCGCCTCCGAAATCGGAACGGTGAAGGCGTAGCGCTTCATGCGCTCCTTCGTGATCGTCACCGGGGCAATGACCAGATCGAACTTCTTGGCTTCCAGGCCGGGCAGCACGCTGGTCCAGGGCAGATCCATATACTTGGCCTTGACGCCCAGCTCCTTCGCCACTTCGTCGATCAGGTCGCGGTCGACGCCCTTGTATTCGTTGTTCTCAAGGAAATCGAAGGGCGGGAACTGCATCTCGGTGGCGACGGTCAGGACGCCCGCCTTCTTCACGTCGGCCAGCGTGTCGGCCATCGCCGTGCCGGCGGCGGCACCGGCGGCCAACATCGTGGCGCCCAGCAGCGCCGCCTTGACCATCGTCCGAACCATAACCTTGCTCTCCATCATGAAAGGACCCCCTGTTGCGGCCGGCGGCTGTCGCCGGTCCATTTGTGTTTACAAATTCAACTCTGTCGCGCTGTCGGTGATCGACGACCCGCTGAGGCTGAAGCGGTCGCCCACCGACAGGAAATGCACCAGTGTCACCGGCCGGCTGAGATGCATGGTCTGCCGCCTGATCGACAGGCAGGCCGTGCCGGCTTCCACCCCCAGCAGTGCCGCCATCTCCGCCGTGGCGTTGACCGCCCGCACGGTGTGGTCGGCCGACGACCAGGGAACCCGGTCGACCAGCCAACGGCTGGGTGCCACGACGTCGAACGGTTCGTCAATCACCTCCGGCACGACGTCGAGGTTGACGAGGCGGCGTTCGTGCTGGATCGGCGTCCCGTCGCTGAAATGCAGGCATTCCAGAGTCAGGATCGGCGTTCCGTCGGGCAGGTCCGGCCAGCGGATGCCCTCGCCGTTGCGGAGGCTCCTGCGGTCGCGGATACGGAATTCGTAGACACGCCCCTCCCGCGCAACCACGTCGCCGATGTCCTCGATGGGCAGGGCGAAGCGGTCGCGGCGACTGGTGGCGACGAAGGTGCCGGCGCGGCGGCGGCGGACCAGGAACCCTTCCCGCGCCAGCAGGGCGATGGCCTTGTGCACGGTCTGGCGGGAGACGCCGTAGAGGCTCGACAGTTCCGCCTCGTTGGGAAGCCGCTGGCCGGCCTGCCAGCGTCCGCGCAGGATCTGGCCGGCGACCGCGCGCTTGATCTGGTCGAACAGGGGGCCGCGGCCATCGAGGTTGCCGTCGGCGACGGTATCCGGAGCGCCGGCCGGAGAAAGGCGACCCTGCACCGGATCGCCCGGCTGGGAAGCCGGTCCGTCACCGCGCTCCTGTCCGGTCAGGCCTTGCCGTACCAACCCCTGCACCCCGCTCTCCGCGCCGCGTTGCGATGTGACGTTTCGGCGATAATGTATGTACATAATCTTTCGGTCAATCGCGAATTCCCGGACTTGGTCCTGGCCCGTTGTCCACCATGCTGCGGTGCGGCAGATTTTCGCCTATCCGCTTCGCAAGGGCTTGCGCAGCCGCGCAAAAAAGCCAATTGGAGAGCGGGTTTCGCAGTTCTGAAGGTTCGAGTGCGTGCATGTCGGTCGGATTGGGCAAGGAAGGGTTGAGGGGGCCGGTGGCGGAGGTGCGTGACGATCTCGTCGCCTGCCACGACTGCGGACGCCTGCACCGCATCCGCCTGCCGGCGCCGGGCCGCCGGGCCGAATGCACCCGCTGCGGGGCGGTGCTGTTCCGGCACAGCCGGGGCGGGCTGCACCATGCGCTGCCGGTGGCGGTCGCCGGCGCCCTGCTGCTGCTGCTGATCGTCGCCAACCCGCTGATGGGCGTGAACATCCAGGGCAACGACCGCACCAGCCTGGTCGTCACCGGGGTCGAAACGCTGGCGGACCAGGGCATGTGGCCGCTGGCGCTGCTGGTCGGCGCGCTGGTGCTGGCCGCCCCCTTTGCCCGCAACATGGCGGTGATCGCCGTTCTGCAGCGCCTGCACGAGGGGCGGCCGCCCACCCATGTGCGGGAGACGGCGCGTCTGTTCGCCTGGGCCGAGCGGTTGCGCCCGTGGGCGATGCTGGACGTCTTCCTGCTGGGGCTCCTGGTCGGCTATTCGCGGCTGAAGGGCTTCGCCAATGCCGAAATCCTGTCCGGCGGGCTGGCGCTGGGCGGCTTCGTGCTGGTCCGCACGCTGATGGATCTGTCGCTCGACAGCCGCCGGATCTGGCAGGCCATCGACCATGTGCCGCCGTCCGGCGCGCCGGCACCGGCGCGCTGGGTCGCCTGCACCGTCTGCCAACGCATCCATGGCTGCGACCATGGTCCGGCGCCGGAGCGCTGCACCCGATGCCACAGCCGCCTGCATCCGCGCGAGCCGAACAGCCTGGAGCGCACCGCCGCCCTGGTGACGGCCGGCGCGGTCCTCTACATCCCGGCCAACCTGCTGCCGGTGATGACCGTCATCAATTTCGGCCAGGGCGCCCCCAGCACCATCCTCAGCGGCGTGCACGAACTGGCGGAAGCCGGGTTGTGGCCGCTGGCCATTCTGGTCTTCGTCGCCAGCGTCGCCGTGCCGGTGTTGAAGCTGGCGGGGCTCGGCTGGTTCCTGCTGGCCGCGTGGCGGCGTTCGGCCGCGAGGCTGCATGCCCGGACGCGGCTGTACCGTATCATCGACGCCATCGGGCGCTGGTCCAACATCGACGTGTTCATGATCGCCATCCTCACGGCCCTGGTGCAGTTCGGCGCCGTCGCCTCCGTCCGCGCCGATCCCGGCGCTGTCGCCTTCGCCTCCGTGGTCGTGCTGACCATGCTGGCGAGCCATGTCTTCGACCCGCGCGTGATGTGGGACCGGGCGGAAGAGGAGCCACCCGATCCGGTTCCAGACGAACAGGCGGGGGTGGCGCGGCATGGCTGACGAGACTCCGGGCGGCCATCCGCCAGAGGTCGCGACGCCGACGCGCCGGCGGCTGTCGCCCTTATGGATCCTGCCGCTGGTGGCGGTGCTGATCGCCGGCTGGCTCGGCTGGCGCTGGTACGAGGAGCGCGGGCCACAGATCGTCATCACCTTCCAGTCCGGCGACGGGCTGGAGGCCGGACGCACCCGGATCAAGCACAAGAACGTCGATCTGGGCGTGATCGAATCGGTGCGGCTGTCCGACGACCTGTCGCAGGTCATCGCCACCGCCCGCATGGACCGCACCGCCACCCGTCACCTCAAGGAGGGCACCCGATTCTGGGTGGTGGCGCCGCGCCTCAGCCTGGGCGGGGTGTCGGGGCTCAGCACCGTGGTGTCCGGCACCTATGTGGAGATGGAGCCGGGCGGCGGCGACGATCGGCGGGAGTTCGACGCGCTGGACGAGCCTCCCGTCATCCGCGCCGACGTGCCGGGGCGCAGCTTCAACCTGAAAACGGAACAGCTGGGGTCGCTGGCCCAGGGCTCCCCCGTCTATTTCCGCGGCGTCCAGATCGGCGAGGTGATGGGCTACAACCTGTCGCCGCAGGACCGCACGGTGTCGGTGTCGGTCTTCGTCCGCGCGCCCTACGAGGAACTGGTGCATGAGGGAAGCCGCTTCTGGCGGTCGTCGGGCATCCAGTTCTCCGCCGGAGCCGACGGCATCAAGTTCCAGACCGAATCGTTGAAATCGCTGGCGCTGGGCGGCGTCGTTCTGGAAACCCCGCCCGATCCGGAGGCCGGGGCGCAGGCCAAGGATTGGGCCACCTTCACCCTCTACGAGGATCAGGCCTCCGCCGCGGCGGCGCGCGACCGGCTGCGCGTGCGCTACCGGCTGGAATTCGCGGGCTCGGTGCAGGGGTTGCAGGCCGGCGCGCCGGTGCTTATGCGCGGCCTGACGGTCGGCCACGTCGCCGCCGTGCGGCTGGAGTATGACGAGAAAAAGCAGGAACTGCACATCCCCGTCGACATCGACATCGAACCCGATCTGGTCGCCCGGACCTATGCCGTGATCGACGGCAAGCCAATGGACGAGGCTGCGGTGCGCGAGCTGGTCGCCACGCAGGTCACCAAGGGGCTGCGTGGCCGGCTGGCATCCGGCAATCTGCTGACCGGGCAGAAGCTGGTGTCCTTCGACTACGAGCCCGGCAACCCGCCGACGGCGCCGGGGACCGAGCGGTCGGACCTGCCCACCGTCGCCTCCAGCGACCTCGACTCCCTGACCCGGTCGGCCGGGCAGGTGATGGACAAGGTGGCGGCGCTGCCGCTCGACGCGCTGCTGGCCGATCTGCGCGGCACCTTGCAGTCGATCAGCGGTGTCGCCGGCTCTCCGGACCTCGCGCGCTCGCTGGCGGCGCTCGCCAAGGCGCTGGGCAGCGCCGATGCGTTGATGCGCGACGCCGACCGGCAACTGCCGCAGTTGGTGAAGAGCCTGCGCGGCGTGGCGACCGCGGCCCAGGGCACGCTGAACAGCGCCAACGGGCTGCTGGGCGGCGGAGGCGGACAGGCCGATCTGGCCGGCGTGATGCGGCAGTTGAACGACGCCGCGCGGTCCTTCCGCGTGCTGGCCGACTATCTGGAACGCCACCCGGAGGCTCTGATTCGGGGCAAGAGGTAACGGAATGGGGAGAAAAGGGTGATGGATTGGGTGCGCGGATTGCGGAACGCCGCGCTGGCGGCGCCGCTTCTCGTGCTGGCGGCCTGCCAGTCGACGCCGGAGAGCCGGCTCTACACGCTGGCGGTGGTGCCGCCCGCCGGCACGGCGCAGCCCGCCCGGTCCGCGCCGCAAATGCTGGCGCTGGGGTCGCTGGACCTGCCGATGCTGATCGACCGGCCGCAGATCGTCCGCCGGATCGACGGCAACCGGGTGGAGACGCTGGAGTTCGACCGTTGGGCCGAACCGCTGGCCGACGGGCTGCGCTCCACGCTGGCCGGCGACCTGTCGGCGCGTCTGCCGGGCACGACGGTGCTGCCTACGGCCGGAAGCAGCGTGGCGGATGGAACGGCGGTGGTGGCCGTCACCGTGCTGCGCTTCGACGCCGACGCCACCGGCCGCGTGGTTCTGGATGCGCAATGGAGCCTGTCGCCCGGCACCGGTGGGCGCAAGAGTGGCCCGACGCGCGAGACCGTGGAGGTGCCGTCCGCCGGTACCGGACCCGATGCCCAGGTCCGGGCGATGAGCCAGGCGGTCGGAACGCTGGCCGACCGCATCGCCGCCGGCGTGCGGCGCTGACCTTACGGCCGGCGCCGCATCCCGCACCCGGTCTATGCGATCAGACGGTCGCCGGTTCGGCCACCAGCGAGCGGACCGCGGCGACCACCGCATCGGCCTGCGGCACGAAGGCCTGCTCCAGCGGGAAGCTGGCCGGAGCCGGGGCGTCGGGGCCGGTCAGGCGCAGGACCGGTGCCCGCAGGCTGGTGAAGGCCTTTTCCGCCACCAGGGCAGCGATTTCCGCACCGACGCCACACAGCCGGCTCGCCTCATGCACCACCACCAGCCGGCCGGTCTTGGCGACGGAGCGCAGGATGGCGTCCTCGTCCAGCGGCTTCAGGCTGCGCAGGTCGATGACCTCGGCGTCGATGCCGGTGGCGGCCAGCGTGTCGGCGGCGGCCATGCAGGTGCCGACCGTCTTGGCATAGGAGACCAGCGTCACGTCGCGGCCCTCGCGCCGCACCGCCGCCTTGCCCAGCGGGATGGCGGCGGCGTCCTCCGGCACCTCGCCGGCGCTGTAGCCGAGCGCGATGTCGGCGAAGACGAGAACCGGGTTGTCGTCGCGGATCGCCGATTTCATCAGCCCCTTGAAGTCGGCGGGGGTCGAGGGCATGACGATCTTCAGGCCGGGGCTGTGGACGAACCAGCTTTCCACATTGTGGTTGTGCTGGGCGCCGACGCCCCATCCGGCGCCGGTCATCGCCAGCACCACCATCGGAAACTTGAACTGCCCGCCGGAGATGTAGCGCAGCTTGCCGGCGCTGTTGACGATCTCGTCCATCGCATAGCAGAGGAAGGGGGCGAACAGCAGGTCAACCACCGGGCGCAGGCCGGTGGCGGCGGCCCCGGCGGCGGTGCCGGCGATGATGCCCTCCGCCAGCGGGGTGTTGCGGACGCGGGCGGCGCCGAACTCCGCCAGCAGGTCGTGGCGCTTGGTGGCGACGCCTTCGCCGAAGATCATCACGGTGGGATCGAGCCGCATCTCTTCGGCCAGGGCGGCGGAGATCGCGTCGTTGACGGTCATGGTGGTCATGATGGTGGGCCTCCGCTCAGGCGTAGACGTCGGTGGTCAGGGCATCGAGGCCCGGATAGGGGCTGGCGTCGGCGAAGGCCGTTGCGGCCTCCATCGTCGCGCGGACGCGTGCCTCGATGGCGGCGACACCGTCGGCGGTCAGGCGGCCTTCGCGCTCCAGCCGGGCGCGCAGGCACAGGATCGGGTCGCGGTCGCGCCAGTGGGCCAGCTCGGCCTTGTCGACATAGCCCTGGTCGTCCGGTTCGAAATGGCCGCGCAGGCGGTAGGTCATCGCCTCCAGCAGGAAGGGCTTGCCGGTGCGGCGGATGGTGTCGATGGCGGCGCTGGCGGCATCGAACATCGCCAGCGGATCGTTGCCGTCGACCACCGCGCTCTCCACCCCCAGCGCCGCCGCCTGACCGGCGATGCCGTCGGCCAGCATCGTCTCCTTGCGGTGGACGAAGGCCTGCCACTGGTTATTCTCGCAGACATAGAGGATCGGCAGCTTCCACACCGCCGCGAGGTTCAGCGATTCCTGGAACCGCCCTTCAGTGGCGGCCCCGTCGCCGAAGAAGCAGGCGACGATGCCCGGCTTGTTCAGCCCCGGCTTGCTCAACATCGTCCGCGACAGCCCGACGCCGGTCGCCAGCGCCAGTTCGCCGCCGACGATGGTGGAGGTCAGTACGACGCCCAGTTCCTTGGCGGAGATGTGCAGAGACCCGCTCTTGCCGCCGCAATAGCCGTCCTGCTTGCCCATCACCTCGGCCAGCATGCGGCCGGGATCGGCACCGCGGGCCAGCAGATGGCCGGCGCTGCGGTGGTTGGTCAGGATCAGGTCGTCGGCGGTCAGGGCCGAGACGACGCCGACGGCCGGCGCCTCCTGCCCGACCGAGGTGCAGGTGCCGGCGGCGCGCCCGCGTCCGTGCAGGTCGATCAGCGTTTCTTCATAGGCCCGGATCAGCATCATGCGTTCCAGGGCCCGGACAGGGTCCATTGGACGGATGGTCATGGTGGCGGTCTCCCTGAATTTGGGACCGTTCGGATGCGGGGATTCTTTTTCGCGGCGCCCTCATGCCCGCTCTTCATCGAAGCGGCGGAGCATGCGGCGATGTTGCATTCCGAACGATCTGTGTTCGGAAGCGACCATAAGCGCGCTAATCGGCTTTCGGGTACTAACTGTTTCTTACCGGAATGCTAAAAGAATATTAAGTGTCTCACGCAAGATAACTATCTGAAATATCGCGGCTTTTTCAGCGTTGCGACCAGCGTGCCAGCCATCCGGCCAAGCGGTCGAATCCGGCATCGATCACCACGGCAAGCGCGGCAACGATCAGGGCGCCCTGGATGACGTAGGCCTGATTGGATCCGTTCAGCCCGACGATGATGGGCAGGCCGAGGGTCTTGGCGCCGACGGTCGACGCGATGGCGGCGGTGCCGACATTGATGATGACGGCGGTGCGTACGCCGGCCAGGATCACCGGGGCGGCCAGCGGCAGCTCCACCCGGAACAGCACCTCCGCCGGTCCCATGCCAAGGCCGCGGGCGGAATCCAGCACCGCGGCCGGAACACCGTCCAGCCCGGCCACCGTGTTCTCCACCACCGGCAGCAGCGCGTAGAGCGTCAGCGCGATCAGCGCCGGCTCCGATCCGAAGCCCATCACCGGCACCGCCAGCGCCAGCACCGCCACCGGCGGGAAGGTTTGGCCCATGGTGGCGACGGTTTCCAGCAGGCCGCGGAACTCCCGCCCCCAGGGGCGCGTGACGGCGATGCCCGCCCCGCCGCCGAGCAGGATCGCGGCAAGGCTGGAGATGCCGACCAGCGCCATATGGTCGAGGGTCAGTCGGACGAAGCTTTCCGCCTCGTAGAGCGGGCGGTCCAGGCGGGGAAACAGCGTGGCGAACAGCGGCTTCAGCGAGGGCATACCCAGCACCAGCGCCACCAGCGCCACCAGTCCCAGCATCAGCCGGTCGGTCAGAAACGCGCGCGGGGCCATGCCGGCGACGGTCATGCCGTCCCACCCGTGTTGGAACGTACGAGGTCGGACAGGTGCAGCACGCCGGCCGGCCGGCCGTCGCCGTCCACCACCGGCAGCCGTTCGGTGCCGCGGGCGACCATCTCCGACAGGGCGCGGTGCAGCGGGGTCTCGGCAGCCAGCGGTTCGCCGGCCGCGCTTTCCTGCCGGCGGGCGCGGTCGCCGACCGTCTCCACCGCCAGCCGCTTCAACCCCCATTCCTCGCGCCCGACGAGGTCGCGGACCAGCGGGCTGGCCGGGCGGGTCAGGATGTCGAGGGGGGAGGCGCATTGGATCAGCCGGCCATGGTCCATCACCGCGATGCTGTCGCCCAGCAGCAAGGCCTCGTCCATGTCGTGGGTGACGAAGACCACGGTGGTGCCGGTGCGGCGATGGATGGCCGAAAGCTCCGTCTGCAGGCTGGCGCGGGTGATGGGGTCGAGCGCGCTGAACGGCTCGTCCATCAGCAGGATGCGCGGTTCCGCCGCCAGCGCGCGGGCGACGCCGACGCGCTGCTGCTGCCCGCCGGACAGCTGGTGCGGATAGGCGCCGCGGTAGCGGCGGGGGTCGAGGTTCAGCAGTTCCAGCAACTCGGTCACCCGGTCGCGGATGCGCGCCTTGGGCCAGCCGAGCAGGCCGGGGACGGTGGCGATGTTGCGCTCCACCGTCCAGTGCGGGAACAGCCCGACCGACTGGATGACGTAGCCCATGCGCCGGCGAAGCTCCTCGGGCTTCAGCGAGGCGATGTCCTCCCCGTCGATGCGGATGGCGCCCTCGTCGGCGGGGATCAGCCGGTTGATCATCCGCAGCACCGTCGATTTGCCGGAGCCGGACGGTCCGATCAGTACGCGGAACTCCCCCTCCGCCACGGTGAAGGACACGGCATCGACCGCCGTCCAGGAGCCGAAGCGCTTGGTCACGCGCTCGAATTCGATCATGGCGCACTCCTTCCCGGCAGAGCGCCGATGCGGTGGGTGGCGGCGGCGATGCCGATGGACAACAGGGCGTCGGCCGCCACCGCCAGCAGAATGACGGGAACGGCCCCCAGCAGCACGAGGTCCAGCGCGTTGGCGAAAAGCCCCTGGAACATGATGGCGCCCAGGCCGCCGGCCCCGATCAGCGCGGCGACCGCCGCCAGCCCGACCGCCTGGACCACGGTGATGCGCAACCCCGACAGGAAGACCGGCAGCGCCAGCGGCAGGTCGACGCGCAGGAAGATCTGGCGCGGCGTCAGCCCCATGCCCCTCGCGGCCTCCCGCACCGGGGCGGGCACGCCGTCCAGCCCGACCGCGGTGTTGCGCACGATCGGCAGCAGCGAATAGAGCGTCAGCGCGATCACCGCCGGCAGCGGCCCGACCCCGCTGATCCCCGATCCCGGCAGCATGGCGCCGAGTGCGGCCAGCGGCGCCATCAGCAGTCCGAACAGGGCGATGGACGGCACCGTCTGCACGACGTTCAGGATCGGGAACACCGCGCGCCCGACCGCCTGCACCCGGTGCGCGGCGACGCCCAGCGGTATGCCGATCAGAAGCGTCGGGACCAGCGCCGCCACCACCAGCATGGCATGGCGCAGCACGGCGTCGGCGAACACCTCACGCCGGTTGGCGTATTCCTTGAGGATCGACAGCGCGTCGAGATGGCCGGACGCCAGCTGAAGCGCCACCAGCGCGGCCACCGCTCCGCCCACCGCCAGCCGGCCGACGGCACCCAGCCCCAGCCGGCGCGCAGCATCGACCGCCGCCAGCAGACCCGCCGCCGCCATCACCCAGAAGCCGGAGGCGAAGGAGGTCCGTGCCGCCGCGGACGCCCCCTGCGCCAGTGCCGCCGCCTCGGCGCCCGCCAGCCAAACCAGTCCGGCCGTGAACAGCCCGCCGGCCGCGACGGTCAGGCTAAGTCCGAAGCGGGTGGGCCGCAGGAAGGGCGTCGCCAGCAGGACCAGCCCCGGCAGCAGGGCCGCCGTTCCGCCGAGCCCCAGCACCGCATTCCACAGCCCAACCGGCCGTCCGGACAACAGCCGGTTGGGCGCGAAGCCGAGGAACGGCAAGGTGACGGCGGCGGCCAGAGCGGCCAGAGCCATCAGCAGGGCGACGCGGTTGTGCAGGCGCAGGCGGCTGGTCACGTCGCCGGCTTACTTCAGGAAGCCCTTGGACTTCAGGTATTCGGTGGCGACCTGCTTCTGGTCCTGTCCATCCACCGAAATCTTGGCGTTCAGACCGCGCAGCGTCTCGGCGTCCAGGCTGGCGAAGACCGGGTTCAGCAGGTCGGCGATCTTCGGGTTGGCCGCCAGGACCGAGGCACGGACGGTCGGCGCCGGCTCATACACCATCTGCGCGCCCTTGGTGTCGGCCAGCACGACGAGGTCGAGGGCCGCGATGGCGCCGTCGGTGCCGTAGACCATGGCGGTGTTGACGCCGGAGGTCTGTTCCGCCGCCGCACGGATGGTCGCGGCGGTGTCGCCGCCGGCCAACACGAGCATCTGATCGGGTTTCAGCGTGAAGCCGTAGGTCTGCTGGAAGGAGGGCAGGGCCGCCGGGCTTTCCACGAACTCGGCGGAGGCGGCGACCTTCGCCTTGCCGCCGCCGCCGACCCATTTTGCGAAATCCTCCATCGTCTTCAGCTTGTTGGCGTCGGCCACGTCATGGCGGACGGCCAGCGCCCAGGTGTTGTTGGCGGGGGCCGGCTTCAGCCAGACGATGTCGTTCTTCTCCTTGTCGAGCTGGCGGACCTTGTCATAGCCGGCGCCGGCCTTCTTCCAGACCGGATCGCTGTCGATGTTGAAGAAGAAGGCGCCGTTGCCGGTGTATTCGGGATAGATGTCGATCTCACCGGACAGCAGCGCGCCGCGCACGATCTTGGTCGGGCCCAACTGGATCTTGTTCTCCGTCGGGATGCCGTTGGCCTGCAGAACCTGGAGGATCATGGTGCCGAGCAGCCCGCTTTCCGCGTCCAGCTTCGACCCGACGCGGACCGCGTCCGCCGCCTGCGCCGTACCGGCGACCAGCCCGAATGCCAGCACCGCCGCCCCCATGATGGCGCGACCCTTGTTGAAGATCGTGAACACCCCTGAACCTCCCCCTGAAAGTATTGGGGAAAGGATGGGTGACGGCGCCGCTTACGGCAAGCCGCGCTTTTCGTCTGTCCGGTCCCGGATATGCGTTTCAGCCTATTCCGCGGAGGAACTTCCCATTGCCGGGGGCTGTTGTGCGGGCAACCGCAATAGGAGGACCCGATGTCCCAAGGCGACAAGGACAAATACACCGACAAGCAGAAGCGCAAGGCCGAGCATATCGAGGAAGGCTACGAAAAGCGTGGCGTCTCCCACGACGAGGCCGAGCGGCGCGCCTGGGCGACCGTCAACAAGCAGGACGGCGGCGGCAAGAAGGGGGGATCGGGCGACAAGGCCTGAACGGTCGTCGCCCGACTGGTCTGGGTGGGCTACAGGCTCTCGATGATCCCGGCGGTGGTGGTCACCTCGCAGAATTCATAGCGCAGCGTGGCGACATGGACGGCGTGGACCTGTTCCGCCGGGATCGTCCCGCCCTGACCGTCCGGCAGTTCGAAGCAATCGCAGGCATCGCTGACCAGCGTAATCGGCCATCCCATGTTCGCGCCGGTGCGGATCGTGGTCGAAACGCACATGTCGGTCGAGATGCCGAACACCACCAGCCGTTCGATGCCGAGCCGGCGCAGCCGCAAATCCAGGTCGGTGCCGATAAAGGCCGAATTGACGCTCTTGCTGACCACCGCTTCACCGTCCACCGGCTCGAATCCTTCGCGGAAGCGGTTGCCGGGCTGCCCAACGCGAAGGGTGGAGGCCGGCCCCACCGAATCGTGACGCACATGGATCACCGGCCGGCCGCTACGCCGCCAGGCTTGAAGAAGGCGCAGGCCGTTGTCGTCGGCCGCGCGGTTCCAGCGCCGCGGCCAGGACGGCCCGTCGAAGGCGCGCTGCATATCCACCAGCAGCAGAAGCGAGGCGTCCGGAAGCAAGGTCATTGGATACTCCGTTCAAATCGTCCATGGTCCCTGTCCGCTAAGGTCCGCCGAAAGGCTGCCGGTTGCAGCCCGGCAAGATGCCGGCCGACCGGCATTTCGCCGCCGGGCGCCAGCTCGGAAAATAAGGGTCGTGGGGACGGGGATGGACGAGAAGGACAGGCTTCTGCTGACGGCCTTGCGCAAGGACGCCCGCCGCACGCTGGTGGCGCTGGCCCGCGACATCGGGCTGTCGCGCAGCGCCACCCAGGAACGGCTGGACCGGCTGCTGAAGTCGGGGGTCATCCGGGGCTTCACGACGGTCGAGGAAGGCCCGGCCGCCGACGGTGTCGCCGCCTATTTCCTGCTGCGCCACGAGGCCGGGCGGACCTGTGCCCAGCTGGTTCCCAAACTGCGGCGGATACCCGGCATCGTCGCGATGGACGCGGTGGCCGGGGCCATCGATCTGGTCATCCGGGCGGAGGCGCCCGACATCCGCGGCATCGAAGCGATCCGCGCCGCCATTGCCGGACTGCCCGGCGTGGCCGACGTGACGACGCAGATGGTGCTCGAACGTTTCCTATAGAGATGGGAGGTCAGGCGCCGCGATAGGTCCACTCCGTCCCCAGAGCCGCAGCGTCGCGGTCGCGCAGCACCGCCACGTCGGCATGGGCCGGTGACAGTTCGCAAACCGGGTCGGTGGCATCGGCGCTGCCGGCGAGCGCCAGCGCCTGACAGCGGCAGCCGCCCCAATCCTCTTCCTTATGGTCGCAGGATTGGCAGGGCTCCGGCATCCAGTCGGTGCCGCGGTAGCGGGTGAAGGCCGGGCCGTCGCGCCAGATGTCGGACAGGCTGCGGTCGTGCACCGTCTCGAACTCCATCCCCGGAATCGTCTCCGCCGCATGGCAGGGCAGGACCCGGCCGCGCGGGTTGACGTTCATGAAGCGGCGCGCCCAGCCGCCCATGCAGCTCTTCGGCCGGCGGGCGTAATAATCGGGCACGACGTAATCGACCACGATCCGGCCGGCCAGTTCAGGCAGCCGGGCACGCACCGCGGCGTCCATTGCCAGCAGTTGGTCGCGCGACGGCATCAGCGCCGCGCGGTTGGCGAGCGCCCAGCCGTAATACTGCACGTTGGCGATCTCGATCCGCCCGGCGCCGAGGTCCATCGCCAGATCGATGACATCGTTCACCCGGTCGATGTTGTGGCGATGCAGCACGGCGTTGATGGTCAGCGCCAGACCCTGCCTGACCACCGCCCGTGCGACCTCCAGCTTCTTCGCATGGCCGCCCTTGAAGCCGCCGACGCGGTCGGCCCCGATGGCTTCGGAGTCCTGCAGGCTGATCTGCACATGCTGCAGCCCGGCCTGCTGCAACCGCTCCAGCCGCGGCTGGTCGAGCAGCACGGCCGAGGTGATGAGATTGCTGTAGAGCCCGATTTCCGTCGCGTGGGCGACCAGCTCCTCCAGATCCTTGCGGACGCAGGGCTCGCCGCCGGAGAAATGGACCTGCAGGGCGCCGACGTCGGCCGCTTCGTCCAGCACGCGCTTCCAGGTGGCGGTGTCCAACTCGGCGCTGGCGGGGTCGAGCGCCACCGGGTTGGAGCAGTAGGGGCAGCGCAGCGGACAGCGGTGCGTCAACTCCATCAGCACGGCGAAGGGCGGGGCCGGTTCGGCATTGGAAGCGGCGGCGAAGGCGGGCAGGGCGCAGCTCATTGGACGCATCTCCTGGGGAGGCACCTCATGTGACGACATAGCCCTTGTTGCGCAGGTCGGTCAGCATCTCCAGCACGTCGGCGGCGACCTCGGTGCGCGGGGCATCATATTCCACGGTCAGCCGGTCGATGCCGGCGGCCACGTCGGCGACCTCCGGCCCGACGCAGGCGCGGACAATCGCCAGCGCCATCTCGTCCAGCACCAGAAGCCGTTCCGGCCCCATCAGCATCCACTGGCCGCGGCGGCGGTCGTTGCGCAGCATGACGCCGGGAGCCAGCCGCAGCCGGTCGGTCTCGGCCAGATGGGGGGCGATCGCGTTCACCGGCTGTACCGCGTCGGTTCCATGTCCTCCGGCACGAAGGCGCCGGGCGGGATCAGGTTGGGGGTGACATAGGCATGGTGCAGGGCGTCCAGCTGCGCCCACAGCAGCTCCGTCTTGAAGCGCAGGGCGCGCAGGCATTGCCGCTGCTGTTCGCCTGTCTTGGCGTTGGTCAGCACATAGTCCAGCCCGAACTCCACGTCGCGCGGCGCCTCGTCCAGCCGCTTGCGGAAGTAGGACAGCGTGCTGTCGTTGGCGAAGGCATAGTTCTGCTCGAATCCGGCGATGCGCTCGCGGTGGATCGACGGCGCGAACAGCTCGGTCAGCGAGGAGGCCACCGCCTCCAGCAAGGAATGGTCGCGGACGAAATTGACATAGGCGTCCACTGCGAAGCGGGTGGCGGGCAGGATGCCTTCCAGCGACTTCACATAATCGCGATCGAGCCCCAGCCCGTCGGTCAGCCGCAGCCAGCGTTCGATGCCGCCGACCTTGGTCTCGTCCAGCTCGCCGGTCTGGGTCAGCCCGTCATGGTCCAGCACGCGCTGCATCCAGGCGCGGCGCAGTGCCGGGTCGTCCATGCGCGACATGATGGTCAGATCCTTGCGCGGGATCGACACCTGATAATAGAAGCGGTTCAGCGCCCAGGCCTGGATCTGCCCCTTCTGCAGCTTGCCGCCGTGGAGCAGCTGATGGAACGGGTGAAGGTCGTGATACTGCCGCTCGCCGATGGCATAGAGGGCGGCGCGGAACTCCTCGCGGGACATGAAATCGGTCATAGGGTCAGCTCCAGCCCATCATGGGCGATGCGCCAGCCGGCCGCCTCGGCTTCCGCCCGTTCGGGCGAATCCTCCAGCAGGGCGGGGTTCGTGTTGTTGATGTGGATGTAGATCTTGCGGGCGACGTTCAGCGGCGCGAAGGCGGCCATGCTGCCAGCATGTCCCGACATCGGCATATGGCCCATCCGCGCCGCGGTCTTGATGCCGGTGCCGCTGCGGATCATCTCGTCGTCGGTCCAGGTGGTGCCGTCGAACAGCACCAGCGGCGCACCGAACAGCCGGTCGGCCAGCCAGTCCGGCATCCCGGCGCAGCCGGGGATGTAGAAGAAGCCGTCGCTGGAACCGTCGGTCGGGCGGATGCGCAGCGCCACTGTGTCCTCGGCGACGGAACCGAATCCGGGGCCGGCGGAGGCATCCTCCAGATAGAGCGCCACCTTGCCGGGCACCGCGAAGGCTTCCACCTCCAGCCCCAGCGGGCGGCCATCGGCCCCGGCGGGCTGGAAGGGCTGGCCCAGCGCCATCGCTCGGCGGGCGACCAGTTCCGGGTTCAGCACGTTGAAGACGCTGTTGGCGGCCAGCACGCCATGGACGCGCGGCGTGGCATAGACGGCGAAGGGGTGGGATTCACGCAGGGTCAGCAGCCCGGCGACATGGTCGATGTCGGCGTTGGTCAGCAGGGCCGCGCTGATCGGATTGCCGCGCAAGGCTCCTTGGGGATGAAGCTGCGGGCTAGCGAGCAACTGCGCGCCGAGGTCGGGCGAGGCGTTCAACAGCAGCCAGCGCTCGCCGTCGGCGGTTACCGCCAGTGACGATTGGGTGCGCGGCTTCGCCGCCGGGTCGCCGGAACGGGCACGGCGGCATCCCTCGCAGGCGCAGTTCCATTGCGGGAAGCCCCCGCCGGCCGCCGAACCGAGTACGAGAATCTTCATGGCCACCGTCTTGAACGCGATCCTGAGAGGAAGGGCCGGGGAAGGGAAGTCACGCCGTGCTTCCCCGGTCCCATATCGTCCGGCTTACAGGCCGGCGCAGGCGTAGGCGTTGATCTCGGTGCCGACGGCGATCTCGGTGGTCTTGGGTTTGCGCCAGGTCTTCATCGCGTGATACTCCTGCTTGCTGACTGTTGCTGACCATGATGGTTGGCAAGATGAAGAGTAGCGGTCCGAGGCGGCCGACCGCCATGCTACCATGGTGTAATCCGCCACCTCTTTCGGCGGCGGATCGCACGCGGCTTCAGGGGGCAGGCGCCGCCGGCGGCGGCAGCGGATGCGCTTCCTCCGTCGGCAGACCGGCTTCCATCCAGCCGTCGATGCCCGTCGGGTACCAATGGACCCGGGCATATCCAAGCAACACCGCCCGCTTGGCCGCGTTCCACGACAGCCAGCAATCGGACAGGCAGTAGAACAATAGATCACGCGCCCGGTCGCCGCCGGTCAGTCGGTCCAGATGGGATTCGAACCAGCCGAGCGTTGCCGCGTCCGGTGCGCCGACGCCCACATTGGGCAGCCAGACGCTGCCGGGGATCTGTCGGTAGGGCTTCGATTGCAGCCAGGGACCGCCGGGCAGCGTGCTGCGCTCCAGCCGCTGGACGAAGATCGGGACGACGCGCCCTTGCGACAGCAGGGACTGCACG
The DNA here is from genome assembly GCF_047302835.1 of Azospirillum sp. CT11-132. Taxonomy (NCBI): domain Bacteria; kingdom Pseudomonadati; phylum Pseudomonadota; class Alphaproteobacteria; order Rhodospirillales; family Azospirillaceae; genus Azospirillum; species Azospirillum sp. CT11-132. The sequence continues at coordinate 484,216 of NZ_JBGLZA010000002.1, read as the reverse complement.
GCGGGGGTGTCGACCGTCGTTGCACCGGTCACACCGTCGGGCGTCGGGGAGCGGTACTCGGACAGGCGGTAGCCGTCCGGCTGCGGCACGCCGGCGGCGAGGGCTGGGGTGGTGAGGGCTGGGGCGGCGAGCAGCGTGAAGGAGAGGAGGAGACTGGCGATTCTGGGGAAGTTAGACCCCCACCTAACCTCCCCCGCTGGGCGGGGGAGGGACTTCCGCCACTCTCCTGAACAATCGCTTATCCCCCTCCTCCGCCCAGCGGGGGAGGGTCGGGGTGGGGGTAAGTGCGTATACTCGCTCACCGCCGGTCGGCCAATACGCGGTTGGCGATCACCACCGCCTGGGTGCGGCTGTAGACCTTCAGCTTCTGCAGGATCGCAGAGACATGGGCCTTCACCGTCGTCTCGGTGATGCTGAGGTCGAAGGCGATCTCCTTGTTCAGCTTGCCGGTGCCCAGCAATTCCAGCACCCGCAACTGCTGCGCCGTCAGCGTGGCGATGCGGCGCGCGATCTCCGCGGTCTCCGCATCTTCCGGATCCTCGGCGCCATCCTCGTCGGTGGCGGAGGGCGGAACATAGAGTTCGCCGTTCAGCACCTGCCGCAGCGCTGCGGCGATGGCGTCGCGCGGGGTCGATTTGGGAATGAAGCCGGCGGCCCCGCTCTCCATCGCCTCGCGTACCCACCGGCGCTCCTCATGGGCGGAAACGACGACGACCGGAGTGGCCGGAAAACGCTGGCGCAACGTGCGCAGCCCGCCCAGCCCGTTCATGCCCGGCATGTTGACGTCCAGCAGAACGAGGTCGAGGTCGCCCCGCTCCTCCAGCGCCTGCATGACGCTGTCGAGGCGGTCCGCCTCCATCACGTCGGTGGCTTGGCAGGAATAGAGCACCGCGCTGCGCAAAGCATCGCGCACCATCGGGTGATCGTCGGCAATCAGGATCCGGGTCATGGCCTGCGGTTCCCTGCGCAGCGGAAGATGGAACGAACTGCGGGACAACTTCCCGCATCCATTGTGTCAGACCGAAATGGGGAGGTGCAATACCGCGAATGGCATCAATTGTTTTGTGTGCGAACATGCCGCAGTGCCATCGCATGGACCTCCTTCAAATGGACCTGGCCGTCATTCCTCGTGCACGGTTTCCAGCCAGGAGCGGATTGCCCACAGAGCCTCCTGGCCCAACGCCTCGCCGAACTTCGGCATATAGGTCACGCCGTTGCGGATCGAGCCGTTGGTAACGCGCTCCTTGAACCACTCGTCCCCGGCGTCGCCCTTTTCCAGATAGCGCAGGTCGGGAGCGATGCCGCCGGACACGGCGCCCAGCCCATGGCAGCGCGCGCAGTTCTGGTTGAAGGCCGATGCGCCGATCTCGATGGCGCGCTCATTGCCGCGATAGGGGTTGCTGTCCCGCCAGGTCTCGCCCAGCTTCTCCAGCCCGGTGGTGTCGACCGGCTGCGGGGTGACATCGCCATGGGCGAAGACCGGACCGGCGAGGCCCGCCGCCATCACCCCGGCAAGAGCGAAAGGCGCCAGACGGCGGAGGCGTTTGGGCGGCGTGGCGAACCTGAGCGTCATCTGTGCGTCCTCTTCCTGCATCCGTCTTTCGGGATCCCGCTTGCCGTCCTGCCGCCGATCCCAGATTCGCGGGTGCGCAGGACGGTTGCCGATTCTGATTGCGGCCGAGGATAGCAATCGTTCGTTCGCGTAATTATTCGACGATGGTACAAGAGCGACCCGCGCGGCCACGCTCAGGCCAGTCCGTCTTGGTCGATGGTCGGATGACGCATGCGGCATGCTGCCGGCCGGCGGTCATCAGGGACGGGGTCGTCAGAGCCAGGGTCGTCAGGTTAGGGGAGGCAGTCGTCCGGCATTGATCGCCGCCTTCACCTTGGCCAACTGCCGCACCGCCGGGTCGCCCAGCCGCAGAGCCACGCCGGTCGACAGCACGTCGATCAGCGTCAGATGCACCAGCCGCGAGGCCATCGGCGTGTACATCTCGGTGTCCTCCACCGGCTCGCTGGCGATGACCACGCTCGCCATCGCCGCCAGCGGAGAGCGTGGCGCGGTGATCGCCACCACGGCAGTGCCCTGCGCCCGCGCCGCCGCCGCCAACTCGTTGATCGTCCCGCTGCGCCCGGTGTTGGACAGCGCCAGCAGCACCCCGCCGGCCGCCATATTGACCAGCAGCATGCGTGCCAGCACCGGATCGGCACAGGGTTGGGCGTCGGCGCCGAAGCGCAGCAGCTTGTGCGCCGCGTCCTGGGCCAGCGCGCTCGACCCGCCGGTGCCGACGCACAGCACGCGCGGCGCATCGGCCAGCAGGGCGATGGCGCGCTCCAGCGCACCGTCGTCGAGCGCGGCGGACGCGGCGGTCAGGGCGGCTGCACTCGATGAAAAAATTTTTCGCGCCAGAGTGCCGACATCATCGTCCGGCGCCACATGCTGGCTGACATAGGGGGTGCCGCCGCGCACCTCGTCGCGCAATGCATCGCGCGCCTGCGATTCGGCGAGCCGCAGCTTGAAGTCCGGGAAGCCGCCGCAACCGACGCTGCGGCAGAAGCGGACGACCGTCGCCTCGCTGACCTCGGCCGCCAGAGCCAGCGAGGTAACATTGAGGTCGAGCACCCGCCGCGGGTCGCTCAGAACCAGATCGGCGATCTGCCCCTCCGACCGTTTCAGGTCGCCCCGCAGCCGGCGAACCTCTTCCAATATGTCCATTGGTGCAGGATTGGCGGCTGCGCTGTTGACCGGGGGTGCCATGACGTAAAGTTAACTCCCTGGATTGGGCGGAGCTGCTGCTGGCCGGACAGGCGCGGTGCTGCAAGGAGCGCTCCTGCCACTATGAAGAATTTTGCCGTGCATGGCGAGAAATCCAGCTGCGCCACTCCATATATGAAAAAAATTTTCTTCACAGCCCGTCCCCTCAGGCGTATGGTCCGTTCCGGAAATCATCGCCTCCCACAAACGGTCGAGACGCGATCATGAGCAAGCCCGCCCCCCTGAATTCTGTCGTTGCACGCGTGACGGAGCGCATCGCCGAGCGCAGCCGCGACCGGCGTGCCGCCTATCTGGCGCGGCTGGAAAGCGCCGGCGGGAAGCCGCACCGCCACCGCCTTGGCTGCGCCAACCTGGCCCACGCCTTCGCGGCCTGCGGGGCGAACGACAAGGCGGCGCTGCGCGGCGAGACCCAGCCGTCGATCGGCATCGTCACCGCCTACAACGACATGCTCTCGGCCCATCAGCCCTACGAGCGCTATCCCGCCATGATCCGCGAGTCGGTGCGTGCGGCCGGCGGCGTGGCGCAGGTCGCCGGCGGGGTGCCCGCCATGTGCGACGGCGTCACCCAGGGCTATGAGGGGATGGAGTTGTCGCTGTTCAGCCGCGACGTGATCGCGCTGGCGACCGGCGTCGCGCTGTCACACGCCACCTTCGACGGTGTGCTGTGCCTGGGCATCTGCGACAAGATCGTCCCCGGCCTGATGATCGGCTCGCTCGCCTTCGGTCATCTGCCGACGATCTTCGTGCCCGCCGGCCCGATGCCGTCCGGCCTGTCGAATGCCGACAAGGCCAAGGCGCGCCAGCTCTACGCCCAGGGCAAGGTCGGCCGCGAGGAACTGCTGGAGGCCGAGTCCAAGTCCTACCACGCGCCCGGCACCTGCACCTTCTACGGAACCGCCAACACCAACCAGATGCTGATGGAGATCATGGGCCTGCATTTGCCGGGCGCCAGCTTCGTCAATCCCAACACGCCGTTGCGCGACTTGCTGACCGATGCGGCGGCCCGCCGGGTAGTGGAGATGACCACGCCCGGCGCCGGCACCCCCATCGGCCGCATCGTCGATGAGCGCGCGCTGGTCAACGGCATCGTCGGGCTGCTCGCCACCGGCGGCTCGACCAACCACACCCTGCACATCCCGGCCATCGCTGCCGCCGCCGGCATCGAGCTGAACTGGGAGGATTTCGCGGAACTGTCGGCGGTCGTCCCGCTGCTGGCCCGCGTCTATCCCAACGGCACCGCCGACGTGAACCGCTTCCATCAGGCCGGCGGCATGCCCTTCATCATCGGCCAGCTGATCGATGCCGGGCTCGTCCACACCGACATCTCGACCATCTATGGCGAGGGCGGACTGGAGCCCTATCGCAGCATGCCGGAACTGGACGAGGGCGGCGCTCTGACCTGGACCCGCTCGGCCACCGACCAGAGCGGCGACCCGGCGG
>NZ_JBGLZA010000002.1:252500-475000 GCF_047302835.1 Azospirillum sp. CT11-132 | reverse complement strand
CGAGCGAACGCGGACCAGGCCAGTCATTCGATCTACATAACCGGAACCGTCTGGAAAGTCGGGCCATAGCGGGTGATAGCCCCGTACGGATAAACCGGATCGAATGCTCGAGTAGGGCGGGGCACGTGAAACCCTGTCTGAACATGGGGGGACCACCCTCCAAGCCTAAGTACTCCTCAGTGACCGATAGTGCACCAGTACCGTGAGGGAAAGGTGAAAAGCACCCCGACAAGGGGAGTGAAACAGTTCCTGAAACCGGATGCCTACAAGCAGTCGGAGCCTCTTCATGGGGTGACGGCGTACCTTTTGTATAATGGGTCAGCGACTTAGAGTATGCAGCGAGCTTAAGCCGGTAGGTGGAGGCGCAGCGAAAGCGAGTCTGAATAGGGCGACCGAGTTGCATGCTTTAGACCCGAAACCTGATGATCTAGCCATGGGCAGGTTGAAGGTGCGGTAACACGCACTGGAGGACCGAACTCACGCCTGTTGAAAAAGTCGGAGATGACCTGTGGCTAGGGGTGAAAGGCCAATCAAATCAGGAAATAGCTGGTTCTCCGCGAAAGCTATTTAGGTAGCGCGTCGGATATCACCTGCGGGGGTAGAGCACTGGATGGGCTAGGGGGGCGCGAGCCTTACCAAACCTAACCAAACTCCGAATACCGCAGAGTGCAGTCCGGCAGACAGACGGTGGGTGCTAAGGTCCATCGTCGAGAGGGAAACAGCCCAGACCGCCAGCTAAGGTCCCCAAATCACGGCTAAGTGGGAAAGGATGTGGGAAGGCCATGACAACCAGGAGGTTGGCTTAGAAGCAGCCATCCTTTAAAGAAAGCGTAATAGCTCACTGGTCTAGTTAAGCCGGCCTGCGCCGAAAATGTATCGGGGCTCAAGCCGTGTACCGAAGCTGCGGATGTGATCTTTGATCACGTGGTAGCGGAGCGTTCCGTAAGCCTGCGAAGGGTGTCCGTGAGGCCGCCTGGAGGTATCGGAAGTGAGAATGCTGACATGAGTAGCGACAAACAGTGTGAGAAACACTGTCGCCGAAAGTCCAAGGGTTCCTGCGCAAGGTTAATCCACGCAGGGTGAGCCGGCCCCTAAGGCGAGGCCGAAAGGCGTAGTCGATGGGAACCACGTTAATACTCGTGGGCCTGGCGGAGGTGACGGATTGGAAAGCGTGTATGTCCTTATCGGATTGGACATGCTGTGGACCGGTTCCAGGAAATAGCCCCGCCGTATAGACCGTACCCCAAACCGACACAGGTGGACTGGTAGAGTATACCCAGGCGCTTGAGAGAATGGTGTTGAAGGAACTCGGCAAATTGCCCTCGTAACTTCGGAAGAAGAGGGCCCCGTTGTGGCGCAAGCCATGGCGGGGGGCACAGACCAGGGGGTAGCGACTGTTTACTAAAAACACAGGGCTCTGCGAAGCCACACAAGGCGACGTATAGGGTCTGACGCCTGCCCGGTGCCGGAAGGTTAAGAGGAGAGGTGCAAGCCTTGAATTGAAGCCCCGGTAAACGGCGGCCGTAACTATAACGGTCCTAAGGTAGCGAAATTCCTTGTCGGGTAAGTTCCGACCTGCACGAATGGCGTAACGACTTCCCCGCTGTCTCCAACACCAACTCAGCGAAATTGAACTCTCCGTGAAGATGCGGAGTTCCCGCGGTCAGACGGAAAGACCCCGTGCACCTTTACTACAGCTTTGCAGTGGTGCTAGGGACTTCATGTGTAGGATAGGTGGGAGGCTTGGAAGCATGGGCGCCAGCTCGTGTGGAGCCATCCTTGAAATACCACCCTTGAAGTCTCTGGCATCTAACCGTGGCCCGTTACCCGGGTCCGGGACCCTGCATGGCGGGTAGTTTGACTGGGGCGGTCGCCTCCCAAAGTGTAACGGAGGCGCGCGATGGTGGGCTCAGAGCGGTCGGAAATCGCTCGTCGAGTGCAATGGCATAAGCCCGCCTGACTGCAAGACTGACAAGTCGAGCAGAGACGAAAGTCGGCCATAGTGATCCGGTGGCTCCACGTGGACGGGCCATCGCTCAACGGATAAAAGGTACGCCGGGGATAACAGGCTGATGACTCCCAAGAGTCCATATCGACGGAGTCGTTTGGCACCTCGATGTCGGCTCATCACATCCTGGGGCTGGAGCAGGTCCCAAGGGTTCGGCTGTTCGCCGATTAAAGTGGTACGTGAGCTGGGTTTAGAACGTCGTGAGACAGTTCGGTCCCTATCTGCCGTGGGTGTCGGAGTTTTGCGAGGATCTGTCCCTAGTACGAGAGGACCGGGATGGACATACCTCTGGTGCACCGGTTGTCACGCCAGTGGCATGGCCGGGTAGCTAAGTATGGACGGGATAACCGCTGAAAGCATCTAAGCGGGAAACCCACCTCTAAACCAGAGCTCCCTTGAGAGCCGTGACAGACCATCACGTCGATAGGAGGCATGTGGACGGGCAGCAATGCTCGAAGCTAAGCCTTACTAATCGCTCGATCGGCTTGATCTCGACACCACAAACCGCGCCATGCGCAGCAGCAAGCCTGCTTGACGCAAGCCCGCCAGTTCGATACTCCTCCCTCACTTGCACTGAACAAGCTTAGCGCTTCGGAGAAAGCGTCGGTCTTGAGCCTTGGTGACCTGGTGGTCATGGCGAGGTGTCAAACACCCGATCCCATCCCGAACTCGGCCGTGAAAAGCCTCCGCGCCAATGGTACTGCGTCTTAAGACGTGGGAGAGTAGGTCGCCGCCAGGTCACTCAGGCTCAAGAGACGCTCAATCACGAAGCACAAGCTTGCATCTTCACACCACATCGAAACGCCCCGGTTCACCAGAGCCGGGGCGTTTCGGCGTTTTGCACTCCGCAGATGCTCATCCGCCGTGGAAGCCTTTCAGCCGCTCTTCGCCGCGGCCGATGGCGGGCTTGAACTGCGCGTTCCTTGCCGTGTCCAGAAGCTGGTCGATAAAGGCCCTATAGTCGTCCGTGGCATCGCTCCGGGCTGGAGCAACCGGCTCGACCGAACTCGCATAGGTGCTGGCGGTGTCGGCGGCAGTGTCGTGAAGCCGAAAGGCAGCGACGAAGACGGGATCGCCTTCCGGGTTTCCCTCCCCCACATGCTGAGAGGTACGGGACAGTTCGACCCGTCCTTCGGCATCCGGGGCGGAGAGGATGGTCACGCCGTGAACGACCGTCGTGTCGCTGCGTGCATTCATTGCCGCATCCTGTTCGAAGGAATGCCGGTCGTAGGCCCGTTCGAAACTTGCCCGGTCGTTGATGTTGGCCTCGGCCATGTCTGTCTCCCTGTTGCTGCATTCAATAACGCACCATCGGCGCAAACGGTCCGTGAGATCGGAGCGCGATACCGCCGGCACAGTGCGGAGCGGTCTGGTCGCGATCGCCCTTCGGCGGTGCATATGTCCAGGACGCGCGCCGTCTTGTGCCGGGGCGGCGGACGCGCTAAAGGGCTGGATCCCCTCACAAGATCAGCCGCCATGATCGCCCGACTGCTGTTCGTTTTCCTGCTGCTGTCGTCGCACGGATGGGCTGCCGAGCCGCCGGTCCGCGTCGGCGTGCTCGCCTATCGGGGGGAGGAGCATGCTGCGGCGGTGTGGGAACCGACGATCCGCTATCTCGGCGACCATTTCCCCGGCCGCGGGGCGGAGATGGTGGCGCTCGACCTCGCCGGGATGGATGCCGCCGTGCAGAATCGCACGGTGGACCTGATCCTGACCAACACCGGCAACTATGTCGATCTGGAGGCGCGGTACGGCGTCACCCGCATCGCCACCCTGCAGTCCGGGCGGACTTCCGGCAATGCCATCGGCTCGGCCATAGTCGTGCGCGCCGACCGCCACGACCTGACGGCGCTGCGCGACCTCCGTGGGCGGACGCTGATGGCCATCGACCCCGATGCCTTTGGTGGTTTCCAGGTCGCCTGGGGCGAACTGCTGGATACCGGCGTCGATCCCTTCCGCGATCTGAAGGACCTGCGCTTTTCCGGTTTCCCGGTGGACCGCGTCGCCTTCGCCGTGCGCGACGGGACGGTGGATGCCGGCGTGCTGCGCGCCTGCGTGCTGGAGGAGTTGGCGGCGGAGGGGCGGATCGACCCGGCGGCCTTCCGCGTCCTCGCTCCCCGGACCGCGTCGGATTTCGCCTGCGCCCATTCCACCGACCTCTATCCCGATTGGCCGCTGGCCCGCCTCGCCGGCACGCCGGAGGAACTGGCGAAGCAGGCGGTGGTCGCCCTGTTCCAGATGCCGCAGGACCATCCCGCGGCAAAGGCCGGCGGTTACCAGGGCTGGGCGGTGCCGCGTGATTACCAGCCGGTCCATGCCCTGTTCCGCTCCCTGCGCATCGGTCCCTACCGGTCGCTGCGCGATGTTTCGCTGGTCGACCTGGCGCGCGAGAACTGGCACTGGCTGGCGCTTGCGGCGCTGGCCCTGGTGTGGTGGGCGGCCCATTCGCTGCGGGTGGAGCATCTGATCAAGGTCCGTACCGCCGAACTGAGAGCGGTCAATCGTGATCTCCTCCGCGAAATGGCGGAGCGCCGCCGTGCCGAGGAGAATGCCCGCGAACGCCAGCGCGAAATCGATCATGTCGCCCGCCTGTCGATCCTGGGCGAGATGGCCAGCAATCTCGCGCATGAGCTGAACCAGCCGCTGGGCGCCATCGCCAACTATGCGCGCGGCTGCACACGCCGGCTGGAGGCCGGACCCGGCCGGCCCGTCGAGTTGGCCGACGCCACCCGCGCCATCGCCGATCAGGCCGACCGCGCCGCCCACATCATCGCCCGCATCCGCAACTTTGTCCGCAAGCGCGCTCCGCAGATCGAGCCGGTCGACATCAACGACGCCGTCCGCGCCGCCGCCGCCCTGTGCGCCGACCGGGCGCGCAGCGCCGGCATTGCGGTGACGCTCGATCTGGCCGACGGGCTGCCGCGTGTCGCCGCCGATGCGGTGCAGATCGAACAGGTCGTCCTCAACCTGATGAAGAACGGGCTGGACGCGATGGAGGGGTGCCCGCCGGCCGACGGGATCACCGTGCGGACCGGCCCCGACGGCGAGGGGCGGGTAAGGGTAACGGTCGCCGACCGCGGCCACGGCCTGAGCGCGGAGGCGCGGGAGCGGCTGTTCGACCCCTTCTTCACCACCAAGCCGGAGGGGATGGGCCTCGGCCTGTCGATCTGCCGGACCATCCTGGAATCCCATGGCGGTCATCTGTGGGCCGCGGACAATCCCGGCGGGGGCGTGGAGATGCGCTTCGTCCTGCCGGCGGCACAGGAGCAAGAGATCCCATGAGTAATGGAGCCAGTCATGATGCGGAGAGTTCGGCCCCGCCACGCACCGTCTATGTGGTGGACGACGATCCGGCGATGCGTCATTCGCTGGGCTGGCTGATCGGCTCGCTGGGGTTGGCGGTGCAGAGCTTCGCTTCGGCGGAGGAATTCCTGCGTGCGTTCAAGCCCGACCGGCCGGGCTGCCTCGTCACCGATGTCCGCATGCCGGGGATGAGCGGGTTGGAATTGCAGGACACACTTGCGCGGGCGGGATCGTTGCTTTCGGTGGTGGTGGTCACCGGCCATGCCGATGTGCCGATGGCGGTGCGGGCACTGCGGGCGGGGGCGGTCGATTTCATCGAGAAGCCCTTCAACGATCAGCTTCTGCTCGACCGCGTGCACGAGGCGCTGGAGAAGTCCCGCCGCGCCTGGGAGGCGGCGGAGCGCAAGCGTTCCGTCCGCGCGCTGATCGGCCGCTTGACCCCGCGCGAACGGCAGGTGGCGGCGCTGGTGGTCGCCGGAAAGCCCAACAAGGTCATCGCCGCCGAGATCAACCTGTCGATGAAGACGGTCGAGGTCCATCGCCACAACGTGATGGACAAGCTGGAGGTGTCGTCGGTCGCGGACCTGACCCGGCTTCTGCTGGAAGCGGAATAGATCGGATCGCGCAGACAGATAGCAGCCTGCGGCTTGGCGTCGCGGGGGAAAACCCTAAGAAGTGTGGGGATGACCACAATGGGGCGCCGCCGTGCCCCCGGCTATCCTTGGCCCTGAGATCGGCCCGCATGTTTTGCGGGCTGGGAATGGGTGCCGGGAGAGCCTGCCATGGACCGATCACGACGCAACTTCTGCCTGGGCGCCGGGGCCGCGACCGTCGGCGCCGCCACGCTGGCGGCCGTACCCGCTGACGCCGGTGCCGTCACGGCAACCGGTGACGCGGCGCACCGCTGGGCCATGGTGGTCGATGTGCGCAAATGCGTCGGCTGCCAAGCCTGCACAGTCGCCTGCATCATGGAGAACGACGTTCCGGAAAACAGTTTCCGCACCATCGTCTCCACCTACGAGGTGACGGAGCAGGGTCGGGCCGGCTCCTACATGCTGCCGCGCCTGTGCAACCATTGCGAGGATCCGCCCTGCATCCCGGTCTGCCCGACCGGCGCCACCTATCAGCGGCGGGACGGCATCGTGGTGGTCGACAATTCGGTGTGCGTCGGCTGCGCCTATTGCGTCCAGGCCTGCCCCTACGACGCCCGCTTCATCAATCACGAAACCCAGACCGCCGACAAATGCACCTTCTGCGTCCATCGCGTGGAAGCCGGGCTGCTGCCCGCCTGCGTCGAGATCTGCGTCGGCGGCGCCCGCATCTTCGGTGACCTGAAGGACCCCGACAGCACGGTGTCGAAGCTGGTGCGCGAGCAGAACCCCAAGGTGCTGAAGCCCGAGATGGGGACCCAGCCGCGGGTCTTCTACATCGGCCTCGATCCGAAGATGCAGGGCAAGGTGGACGGCACGCCGACCCTGTGGCGGCCGGCGCCGCAAGCCGGGAAGGAGCATGCATGATGGACACGCACATCGTCGAAGTCATCAACGTGACCCGCGAGGTCGCGTGGCTTCCCTGGGCCGTGCAGTATTTCTTCCTGATTGGCCTGTCGGTCGGCGGCCTGCTGCTCAGCCTGCCCGGCTACGCCTTCGCCCGTGACGGCTGGCGCCCGCTGGGGCGGCTCGCCTTGATCGTGGCGCTGACCTGCGGGCTGGCGGCGCCGGTGGCGCTTCTGTCCGATCTGCACCAGCCCGGCCGCTTCTGGCATTTCTACGTGGTGTTCCGGCCGACCTCCTGGATGTGGTGGGGATCGCTGTTCATCCCGTTCTACATCGGCGGCCTGCTGATCTATGGCTGGGCCTGCCTGCGCGAGGAGTTGCAGGCGCATGGCCGGATCGACAGCCGGCTGGCCGGGCTGTACCGGCTGGCAGCGCTGGGCGGTGGCCGCGACGACCGGCTGATCCGTGCCGCCGGCCTGTTCGTGCTGGCCGGGGCGGCGCTGGTCGCGCTCTACACCGGCGTCGAGGTGGCGGTGGTGAAGGCCCGGCCGCTGTGGCACACGCCCTTCCTGCCGGTGCAGTTCCTGACCACCGCGCTGGCCGGCGCCGTCGGGCTGGTGCTGATCCTCAACCGCGTCGTCGGCACCGCCGACCGCGGGGTGGAGGTGCTGGGCAACCGGCTGCTCGCCGCCGTGCTGGCCGCGGTGATGCTGTGCGGCGGGCTGTGGCTGGCGCTTGGCCTGTCGGGGCTGGATGCAGGGCATGCGGCGGCGCTGGACAGCGTGGCCGGGTCCGAGGCGTGGCGGGTGACCGCCGTCTGGGCGGTGGCCGCGACGGTGGTGCCCTTCGTCATCGCCGTCGCCCGGCCGGCCGGGACCGGGCTGCTGACCGGGCTGATTGCCGTGCACAGCGCCTGGATGTTCCGCTGGACCGTGTTCATCGGCGGCCAGTCGGTGCCGAAGACCGGCGCGGGCTTCTACGAATACGCGCTGCCGGCCGGCCCGGACGGGCTGATGGGCATCGTCGGCACCGCGGGGCTGTGGCTGTTCCTGCTGATCCTGATGACGGCGCTGCTGCCGGTGTCCGCAACTCCCGCTGCCGCCCGTCCGGCAAGCTTGATCCCTGCCGAATAATCCAATCCGCGCTTGAGCCCCGCTCGCGAAGACCGGAGTGTCCACCATGTCCATCACCCGTCGCCACATCCTGACCTCCACCGCCGCGGGCGGCGCGCTGGCCGCCTTCGCCGGCGGCTTCTCCGAGACCGGCCGCAAGCTGGTCAAGGGCGCCTGGGCCGGCGAGCAGCCCGACGACACCATCAGCGGCAACGCGCCGAAGCCGGAATTCCGCATCGACCCGGCGACCGGCGCCGTGGAGCCGACGCCGGGCCAGATCGTCGCCAACGTCGCCTGCCTGGGCTGCACCACGCTGTGCGGCGTCCGGGTGCGGGTGGATGTGGAGCGGAACCGCGTGCTGCGGGTGGCCGGCAACCCCTATAGCCCGCTGTCCACCGACCCCTTCCTGCCCTTTGCGACGCCGATCGAGGAGAGCGTCCGCTCGCTGTCGCGGCTGGACGAGAAGGGGCTGCAGGGCCGCTCCACCGCCTGCGGGCGCGGCAATGCGGCGCTGGAGATGCTGACCTCCCCCTTCCGCATCTCCACGCCGATGAAGCGGGTCGGCCCGCGCGGCTCCGGCCGTTGGGAACCGATTGCCTTCGACAGGCTGGTGGAGGAGATCGCCGAGGGCGGCGACCTGTTCGGCGAGGGGCCGGTGGAGGGGCTGCGGACCTTGCGCGACCTGAAGACGCCGATCGACCCTGCCTCGCCCGAGCTGGGGGCGAAGGTCAACCAGGTGGCGCTGCTCGCCTCCGTCAATGATGGGCGGGAGCCCTTCGTGCGGCGCTTCTTCAATCAGGCGCTCGGCACCATCAATTTTGCCGGCCACGGCGCTTATTGCGGTGGCGCCTATCGCTCCGGCTCGGGCGCGGTGTTCGGCGATCTGAAGGCGATGCCGCACGCCAAGCCCGACCTGCAGAATGCCGAATTCGTGCTGTTCATCGGCACCGCCCCCTCCAACGCCGGCAACCCGTTCAAGCGGCAGGCCATGTTGGTTGCCAAGGCTCGAACCGACGGCGTGCTGAATTACGTGGTGGTTGATCCGGTGCTGACCAACGCCGACAACCGGGCTGCGGGGGAGCGGTCGAACTGGATCCCGATCCGTCCCGGCACCGACGGCGCGCTGGTGATGGGCATCATGCGCTGGATGTTCGAGAACGACCGCATCGACAGCCGCTATCTGTCCCAGCCCAACGCCAAGGCCGCCACGGCGGCGGGCGAGGCCGGCTGGTGCAACGCCACCCATCTGGTGATCCGGCAGAAGGGCCACCCGCGCGAGGGGCGGATGCTGCGCGCCTCCGACATGGGCTGGATCGAGCTGGACGAGAAGGAACGCTATGGCGAGAAGGACGCCTTCGTCGCGCTCGATCCGGAAGGAAAGCCGGTGGCGCACGATGCGCTGGGCGGACCGGCGATGCTGTTCCATGACGGCATGGTGGCGACGCCGGCCGGCGAGGTCGCGGTCAAGACCAGCCTGACCCTGCTACGCGAGGAGGCGATGCGGCTGGACCTGCGCGGCTATGCCGACGCCTGCGGCATCCCCGCCGACGTCATCGCCGGACTGGCGCGTGAATTCACCAGCCATGGCAAGAAGGCGGTCGCCAACGCCCATGGCGGCATGATGGCCGGCAACGGCTTCTACAACGCCTTCGGCGTCGTCACCCTGAACACGCTGATCGGCAACCTGAACTGGAAGGGCGGCAGCATCTTCGGCGGCGGCCGTTTCCCGGACGAGCAGGACGGCCCGCGTTACAAGCTGGCCAGCTTCCCCGGCGCGGTGAAGCCGTCCGGCACCGCGATCAGCCGCCCGGTCCCATACGAGAAATCCAGCGAGTTTGCCCGCAACAAGGAAGCCGGCAAGCCCTATCCGGCCAAGGCGCCCTGGTATCCGGCCGCGCCGCAGCTGACCACCGAGTATCTGACCAGCGGGCTTGCCGACGGCTATCCCTATCGCCTGAAGGCTCTGTTCCTGTGGAACAGCAATCCGGTCTACGGCATCCCCGGCCTGCGCGCCGCGGCGGAGGCGGCGCTGAAGGACCCCAAGACTCTGCCGCTGATCGTCTCCATCGACCCGTTCATCAACGAAACCTCCGCCTTCGCCGACTACATCGTCCCCGACACCGTGCTGTACGAGACCTGGGGCTGGGCATCGCCCTGGGGCGGCGTGCCGACCAAGACCAGCACCGCGCGCTGGCCGGTGGTGGAGCCGCGCACGCAGGCGCTGCCCGACGGGCTGCATGTCCAGATGGAAACCTTCCTGATCGCGCTCGCCAAGCGGATGGGCCTGCCCGGCTTCGGCGCCGACGCCATCGCCGACATGGACGGCAGGCTCCATCCGCTCGACCGGCCGGAGGACTGGTATCTGCGCGGCGGCGCCAACATCGCGTGGCTCGGCAAGCAGCCGGTTGCCGACGCCGACGACCGCGACATCGCCCTGTCCGGCGTCGAACGGGTGATGCCGGCGCTGCAGGCCACGCTGAAGCCGGAGGAATGGCGCAAGGTCGCCTATGTCCTGGCGCGCGGCGGCCGTTACCAGAATCAGGCCGAAGGCTTCGAGGGCGACAAGGCGGCCCACAAGTTCCTCAAGCCGCTGCAGGTCTACAACGAGGCGGTGGGAACGGCGAAGAGCAGCATCACCGGCCGGCGCTGGACCGGCACCGCCACCTGGATGGAGCCGGTCTTCGCCGACGGCAGCCCGGTCCACAAGCACCACACCGCGGAGGAATGGCCCTTCCATCTGGTCAGCTCCAAATCGGTGCTGGTCAGCGCCTACACCATCGCCGCCGGGCGGCTGCGCCATCTGCATCCGGAAAACCCGGTCGGCATCAACGCCGAGGATGCCCGTCGTCTCGGTATCGAGACCGGCGACCGCATCCGCATTGCCACGCCCGGCGGGGTGCGGGAGGCCACCGCCATCGTCCGCCATGGCGTGATGCGCGGTGTGCTGGCGGTGGAGCATGGCTTCGGCCACCGCGAATACGGCGCCCGTCCGCACCAGATCGGCGGGCACAGCCAGCCTTCGGTGCCGGAGATTGGGGCGGGCATCAACCTGAACGACCTCGGCATCGCCGATCCGTCCCGCGCCGGGGCGTCGGTGTGGGTCGATCCGGTCGCCGGGACCGCCGTGCGCCAGGGCATTCCGGCGAAGCTGGAGCGGATCGCCGCCTCCGCCTGACGGCGGACGGGGCAGGGCTGCAAAAAAAGCGAACGCTTCGGGCGAACCGAAGGGACGGAGCGCAGTTGAAACAGACGCGGCGGTGAAACACGACCAGACACAAGAGAGGCGACAATGGCTGCGAACGTCAGCGACTTCTTCTGGCAACGGCTCTCCGAATGGGGTGTGAAGCGGGTCTTCGGCTATCCCGGCGACGGCATCAACGGGCTGGTTGGCGCGCTTGCCCGCACCGGCGACCAGTTCGATTTCGTCCAGGCCCGCCACGAGGAGCTGGCCGCCTTCATGGCGACCGCGCATGCCAAATACACCGGGGAGTTGGGCGTCTGCCTGGCCACCTCCGGCCCCGGCGCCATCCATCTGCTGAACGGCCTCTATGATGCGAAGCTCGACCACCAGCCGGTGCTCGCCATCGTCGGCCAGCAGGCGCTGACCGCGCTCGGCGGCCATTACCAGCAGGAGGTCGACCTCGTCTCCCTCTTCAAGGACGTGGCCGGCGAGTATGTCCACATGGCTTCCACGCCCGCCCAGGTGCGGCACCTCGTGGACCGTGCGGTGCGAATCGCCAAGGCCGAGCGCACGGTGACCTGCATCATTCTGCCCAACGATTTGCAGGAGATGGACGCGGTGGAGACGCCGCCGCGCGCCCACGGCACCATCCATTCCGGCGTCGGCTATTCCGCCCCCGTCGTGCGCCCGGCGGAGGCCGACCTGCGCCGCGCCGCCGACGTGCTGAATGCCGGCTCCAAGGTGGCGATCCTGGTCGGCGCCGGGGCGCTGAACGCCACCGACGAGGTGATCGAAGTGGCCGACATCCTGGGCGCCGGCGTCGCCAAGGCGCTGCTCGGCAAGGCGGCGCTGCCCGACGATCTGCCCTTCGTCACCGGCTCCATCGGTCTGCTCGGCACCCGGCCCAGCTACGAGATGATGGTGAACTGCGACACGCTGCTGATGATCGGCTCCGGCTTCCCCTATTCGGAGTTCCTGCCCAAGGAGGGGCAGGCGCGCGGCGTGCAGATCGACATCGACCCCAAGATGCTCAGCATCCGCTATCCGATGGAGGTCAATCTGGTCGGCGACAGCGCCGGCACATTGCGCGAGCTGATCCCGCTGCTCCAGCGCAAGCAGGACCGCTCCTGGCGCGACGGGATCGAGGCCGGCGTCGCCGACTGGTGGAAGGTGCTGGAAGCCCGCGCCATGAACGACGCCACGCCGCTCAACCCGCAGCGCGTCTTCTGGGAATTGTCGCCGAAGCTGCCCGACGACGTGGTGATCGCCTGCGACACCGGGTCGGGCACCAACTGGTACGCCCGCGACATCAAGATCCGGCGGGGCATGAAGGCCACCCTGTGCGGCGGGCTCGCCACCATGGGACCGGGCATGCCCTATGCGCTGGCCGCCAAGTTCGCCCATCCCGACCGCCCGGTTCTGGCGATCGTCGGCGACGGCGCTATGCAGATGAACGGCATGAACGGCCTCATCACCCTGTCGAGATACTGGAAGCAGTGGAGCGACCCGCGCTTCATCGTGCTGGTTCTGAACAACCGCGACCTCAATCAGGTGACGTGGGAGATGCGCGCCCAGGCCGGCAATCCGAAGTTCGAGGCATCGCAGGAGCTTCCCGACGTTCCCTATGCCCGCTATGCCGAGATGCTGGGCTTCAAGGGCCTGTTCGTCGACAAGCCGGAAGACCTCGGCAAGGTGTGGGACGAGGCGCTGGCGACCCGCGGCCCGGTGGTGGTCGAGGCCTATACCGATCCCAATGTGCCGCCGCTGCCGCCGCACATCTCGCTGAAGAACGCCGCCGCGATGATGGCGACGCTGGCGAAGGGCGATCCGGAGGTGTGGGACATGCTGAAGGGCACCGCCAAGGACTTCGTCGAAAGCTACCTGCCGCACGGTGGCGATAAGGGCGGCGGAAAGAAGCGCTGACCGGCCGGCTCGCAACACCCTCCACCCCCTCCTGTTGATGAGCAAACAGCGTCAGCCGGAGGGACGAGGGATGCGGGATCTGAACGGGGCCGTCGTGGTGGTGGCCGGGGCGTCTAGCGGGATCGGGCGGGCCACCGCCCTGGCCTTTGCGCGGGAGGGTGCCCGGCTGGCGCTGGCCGCCCGCCGCGAGGAACTGCTGGAGGAGGTGGCGGAGGAATGCCGCGGCCTCGGCGCCAGCGCCGTCGTCCTCCCCACCGACGTCACCGATGCCGACGCGGTGAAGCGGCTGGCCGACCGCACGGTGGCGGAATACGGCTCCATCGATTTCTGGATCGCCAATGCCGGCGTCGGCGCCGTCGGCCGATTTGAAGACACGCCGGTCGAGGCGCACCGCCGGGTGATTGAGACCAACCTGCTGGGACCGCTCTATGGCGCCCACGCGGTGATTCCGCTGTTCCGCCGCCAGGGGCATGGGACCTTCATCGCCACCGTCTCGATCGGCGCCTTCGCCCCGGCACCCTACGCCGCAGCCTATTCGGCGAGTAAATTCGGACTCGACGGCATGCTGGACAGCCTGCGGGCGGAGCTGGTGGACAGCCCGGACCTGCATGTCTGCGGCGTCTACCCGTCCTTCACCGACACGCCGGGCATGATGCACGGCGCCAACTACACCGGCCACGAGCTGTCGCCGGAAGGTCCGATCTACGACGACCCCAACGACGTGGCGGAGACGATGGTGGCGGTCGCCCGCCGCCCGCGCGCCCGCGCCATGGTCGGGGCGCTGGCCCCGCTGTCGCGCCTGGGCTATGCGGTGGCGCCGCGTCTGGTGGAGAAGGTGGCCGGCTATGGCATGCACCGCCACTTCGACCGCCAGCCACCGGCTCCGCCCAGCGACGGCAACCTGTTCCGCCCGGTGGAGCGGGGGAGGGGAGTGGTCGGCGGCTTCTACACCCCGCTGCCGGCCTGGATTTCGCCCGTGCTGATGGCCGGCGTCGCGGTCGCGGCGGTCGCGGCTTATCGCAGTCTGGGGCGGGGAGCGGACCGGCGGATGCGGCGGCACTGAGGCAGACCTTGTGCCCAGCGCGCTGATGACCATTTGCCCGTCGAAGTCGGGCAAGTGGGTAAATGCGTCGGATATGCCCAAAAACAAAGAAGGGCCGCCGTTTCCGGCAGCCCTTCCATTGTCAATCCGTGTGTCGTCGACACCACGGCGCAGTCCTTAGCGGACCAAAATCTCCTCCACGAAGAAAGAGACCTCGGCCTTGGCGCTCGACGACGAGTGAGACGGACAATGAGACACGAGATCACCTCCTTTCAGTTGTTGACGTACGCCACCCAATATAGGTGGCCTTACGGAGGCTGCAAGTCGGATTCCTGACTGCTCCACTGTGACATTCACCGGGGCATTCACATCAGTGCATTCGGCACGAACAGCACCAGACCGGGCCACAGCAGCATCACCGCGACCAGCGCCACCACGGCCAGGACGAAGGGGATGGATTCGACGATGTATTCCTCGACCGGGCAGTCCAGCAGGCTGCACACGGTATACATCGCCACCCCCACCGGCGGGGTCATCGAGCCCAGCGTGACGATGGTCATCATCAGGATGCCGAAATGCACCGGATCGACGCCCAGCGGCTGGACGATCGGCAGGAAGATCGGCGTCAGCAGCAGAACCAGCACCGTGCTTTCGATGAACAGGCCGGCGATAAACAGGAAGATCAGGATCAGGGTGACGACCAGCGCCGGTTCCCGCGTCAGTCCGGTCATGGCGGCGGCGATGCTCTGCGGCGCCTGTTCGAAGACGATGGCGTAGCCGACCATGCCGGAGAACAGGATGATCAGCAGGATCAGCCCGGTGTCCGTCACCGCCTCAACCAGCGCGTCCACCATGCCGCGCAGCGTCAGTTCCCTGTGCACGAAGAAGCCGATGACGGCGGCATAGATGACGGCGAAGGCGCCGACCTCCGACGGGGTGAACAGGCCGCCGCGGATGGCGACCAGCAATGCCACCGGGAACAGCAGAGCCCATTTGGCGTGGACGACCGCCTCCCACATCGCCTTGCCGGTCGGCCGCTGGGTTGTGGCGGCGCCATAGCCGCGGCGCCGCGCGATCCACCAGACGGTGACCATCAGCACGGCCATCATCAGGAAACCGGGAACGATGCCGGCCAGGAACAGCCGTCCGATGGAGACGTTGCCGACGAAGCCGTACAGGATCAGGCCGAGGCTGGGCGGGATAGTCGCCGTGATGAGCGATCCCACCGCGATGACGGCCGAAGTGAAGCCCTTCGAATAGCCGCTGCGGATCAGGTCCGGCCCCAGGATGCGCGCCTCCATCGCCGCGTCGGCGACGGCGGAGCCGGACACGCCGCCCATCAGGGTGGACAGCACGATGCAGACCTGCGCCAGCCCGCCGGACATCCACGACACCAGCACGTTGGAACAGCCGATCAGCCGGTGGGTGATGCCGGTCCGGTTCATCATGTGGCCGGCCAGCACGAAGAAGGGAACGGCCAGAAGCGGGAAGCTCTGCGAGGCGGTGGCGACCTGCTGCACCCCGATCGACACCGGAATGATGCCGTTGGTCAGGAAGAAGGTGAAGCCGGCCATGCCGATGGCGAAGGCGATCGGAACGCCAAGCCCCATCAGGACGAAAAAGGTGAGGGCGAGCAGGATCACGGCATCACCTCCTCCGCCACCGGGACGTCCGACGGCGTGTTGAAGATCGGGCGCGGGGTGCGGCGAAGCCGGCCGATGGCGGCCATCGTCTGCCCCAGCAGGGTGAAGGACAGCAACAGGCAGCCGACCGGCACCGCCGAGGTGACGAAGGCATAGCTGATGCCGCTGTCGCCGAACTGGCGTTCCAGGTTCAGCATGGTCAGTTGATAGCCCTTGACCGCCATGGTCAGCAGGAAGGCCAGCACCAGCAGCGCCAGCAGGATGTCCAGGATGGCGCGCACGCGCGGCGGCAGGCGCTTGACGACATAGTCGATGCCGATGTGGGCATGCTTGCGCAACGCGAGGTCGGCGCCGAGGAAGCTGGCCCAGGCGAACAGCAGCTGCGCGACGTCCACCGACCAGACCAGGGGATAGCCGAACCAGCGGCTGATGCCGGCCACGAAGACCAGCAGGACGATGACGGCGAGCAGCGTTGTCGCCAGCACCGTCTCCGCCTTGACGTACAGAGATTTCATCGGAAGGGGGTGCTCCGGTCCGGCCCGCGGGCGTGCGCCGGTGGTGCGGATGGCAATGGGCGTTGGGTGCGGGCGTCGGTTGCGGGAGGGGAGCAGGGCGGCCCGGCAAAGGCGGCCCCACCCCGGTCACTACTGGAAAGGCCGGCCGGTCACTGCTTCAGCAGCGCGTCGACCTGCTTGTGCAGCTCGCCATAGCCGAGCTTCTCATAGACGGGCGCGGTGGCCTCGCGGAAGGGCGCGACGTCGATGGCGACGACCTGCATGCCCTTCTCCGTCATCTGCTTTTCGAAATCGGCCAGCGACGCCTCGGTCGCCTTGGACGCCTCGTCGCCGGCCTTCAGCGACTCCTCGCGCAGGATCGTCTGCATGTCCTTCGGCAGGCTGTCGAACCAGGCGGCGCTGGTGACGATGCCGGTGATCAGGTTGATGTGGCCGGTCTTGGTCAGGTACTTCGCCACCTCATAGAGGCGCGCGCCGTAGATGGCGGGGTCCTGCGCCTCGGCGCCGTCGATCACCTGCTGCTGCATGGCGGTGTAGACCTCCGACCAGGGCAGCGGCGTCGGGGTGGCGCCCATGGCGCGGATGGTCTCCATCCACACCGGCGCGCCCGGCGTGCGGACGCGGACGCCGTTCAGGTCGGCCGGCACCTTCACCGGCTTGTTGGTCAGCATGTGGCGTTCGCCCTGCCACCAGTTGAAGGACAGCACCTGATGGCCGGACGCCTTGCGCAGCTTCTGCACCCACTCCTCGAACATCGGCGAGGTCACGACCTTGCGGATGCCGCCATAGCCCTGGGCGACGTAGGGCGCGCCCAGCACGCCGAACTCCTTGACGAACACAGCGAGCCGGCCGCCGTCCACCACCACCGCGACCGGGGCGCCGGCGCGGGCCTGTTCCAGCAGATCCTCGTCCTTGCCAAGCTGCGAGGCGGGGAACAGGCGGACGGCCATCTTGCCGGCCGACCGCTTCTCCACGTTGGCCTTGAACTCTTCCAGGCCCTTGTAGAGCGGGTCCTGCTGCGACAGGGCCGTGTTGACGCTGAGCGTGTAGTCGGCCGCCGAGGCGCCGAATGAAACCAGGGACACCACCGCGCCGAACAGCGCCGTACGCACGGCGTTCGCCATGACAGACATGCTTTTCCTCCCAGCAATATGGACCGCCGGCAACCGACGGCCGGCATTCGACTGGTGCGTGTTCGGCCCGCCGCCGGAACACCGGCGAACGCCCCGATTCAAGGGGCGGTCCAGCAGGGAAGGGGATGGCCGATGACCAGTTTGTTCAGTCACTGGTATGGTAGTATGCCTGATTGCGGTTGGCAATAGCGTTTCGGGCGGAATGTTCGTATTCAACCAATGTCGCTGCTAAACTGTCTTCACACGCAACGGGCCGGCGCTCGCATCGCGAATGCCGGCCCGTTTCGTGTCGATGGTCTGCCGCCTAGCGCAGGCGCGGGGTCATCCGGCTCATGGCGAAGCCCAGCCCGCCGGCCAGGAGAAAGCCGACCGCCACCGCGACGCCGCGGGCGGCGGCGCTTGGTGCCTCCAGTCGCAATGTGTTGTGCGGCAGGCCGAAACGCCCGCGGGTGCGGTGCAGTCCGTCGACGGGGTGGAACAGGTTGTCGGGCCGGCCGGGCGTCTCGCGCTCTTCCGTCATCTGGCCGTCCACCGCGTTGTTGGCGAGGTAGCGGTCGGCGAAGCCCGGCGCCAGGGAGTTGCCCAGGATCGCCTGCATCGCCGACCAACCCAGCCAATATTCGCGGCGGGGATTCTCGGTGGCATGCAGGATGGCGCGGGCGATGTCCTCCGGCTGGAAGATGGTGCCCATCGGCCGCGCGCGTCGGGGCATGTGGCTGCGTGCCCAATCGAACTGGGGCGTGTTGACCGCCGGCAGATGCACGGTGGTCAGCCTGACGCCGCTGTCCTCGTGGATCAGTTCGGAATGCAGGCTGTCGATGAAGCCGGTGATCGCATGCTTGGCCGCGCAGTAGGCCGACTGCAGCGGGATCGACCGGTAGGCCAGGGCGGAGCCAACCTGCAGGATCGTGCCGGCATTGCGCGGCCGCATCCGGCGCAACGCCGTCTGGATGCCGTAGGCGGAGCCGAGATAGGTCACCTCGGTCACCCGCTTCAACTCATTCGGTGTCACGGCATGCACCGGACCGAAGACCGTCACCATCGCCACGTTGATCCAGGCGTCGATGGGACCGAAGGCCTCCTCCACCCGGTCGGCGGCGGCATCCAGCGCATCGGGATCGGCGACGTCCAGCGGCAGGACCAGCGCCCGCCCGCCCAGCCGCTCGACCTCCGCCTTCACCTCCTCCAGCGCGTCGGACGAACGGGCGATCAAGCCGATCGACGCCTGGCGGTAGGCAGCGAAGGCCAGCGCGGTGGCGCGGCCGACCCCGGCGGATGCACCGGTGATGCAGACGACGGGAGAGTGGGGGAGGCCGTTGGTCGGGTACATGGCGATGGTCCTGTTCTTATTGCGCCTCAGGAGCGGTCAGGGGTTGGCCGTCGGCCGCTCCATCCTGTCCAACTCCCTGCACCGCCCCCAGTTCCCGCTGAGGTTCCGTCCCGTCCGCTCAGCGCTCCCTCTTCCACCCGGATGCGGTGCAGGGTCAGCGGGATGTTCAGCAGCGTGGCGGCAACGGCGATCCAGACCTCGCCGAAAACCAGCGGCAGCACCGCAAGCTCCCCCGTCACCACGAGGTAGTTGGGGTGCCGGACCCAACGGAAGGGGCCGCGCCGGACCAGAGGGGCGCCGTCCAGCGTGATGATCCGCGTCGTCCAGAAGCGGCCGAGCGTCGCGATCACCCAGACCCGCCCGGCCTGAAGCAGCAGGAACAGCGCCAGCAGCCAGCCATTCACCGGCGCATCGGCCGGCACCATGACGAACAGGGCCAGCAGCCAGCCGGCATGCAGCGCAACGAACAGCGGGTAATGCGCCGCCCCGACCTCCCGCGCGCCGTCGGCCAGCAGGCGGGTGGTGTTGCGGCGGGCGATCACCAGTTCCAGCAGCCGTTGCGCGGCCACCGCCAGCAGGATGATCTGCGGCCAGCCGATTGCGTCCATGGTCACAGATCCAGCAGGGTGAGGCCGGCGGTGAAGCCGGGGCCGAGCGCCAGCATCAGATGCGGTCCGGTCGCCCCGCTGCGCATCCGCCGGTCCAGAACGAACATCACGCTGGCGGCCGACATGTTGCCGCAGTCGCCCAGCACCGCCCAGGAGTCGTCCATGCCGGCGACGGCGGGGTCCAGCACCTCGGTCAGCGCCTGCAGGACCTTGGCGCCGCCGGTGTGGCAGATCACCCCGGCCAGATCGGCACGGCTCATGCCGCGGCCGGTCAGGAAACCGTCGATCACCGGGGGCAGCCGTTCGCGGATCAGGCGAGGGATGTCCTGGCTGAAGACGACGCCGAAGCCCTCGTCCTCGATGCGCCAGCCCATGATCCGCCGGGTGCCGGGCCAAGTGTGCTCGGCGCTGTCGACGAAGCGCGGACCAGGGGTATCGTCATCGGCCCCGGAGGTCCGCAGAAGGGCGGCGGCGGCACCGTCGGCAAACAGGGCGCTGGCGACGACATTGGTGGCGGTGGCCTCTTCCGGCCGGTGCGACAGGGTGCACAATTCGACCACCAGGAACAGGACGGTGCGGCCGGGCATGGCGCGGGCCATCATGCCGGCCCGCGCCAGCCCCAGCGCACCGCCGGCGCAGCCCAGCCCGAAGACCGGAAGCCGCACCGTGTCGGGACGGAAGCCCATGCGATCGAGCAGCAGCGCCTCCAGGCTGGGGGTGGCGATGCCGGTGGTGGTGGCGCAGACGATGGCGTCCACATCGGCGGGGCTCAGGCCGGCGGCGGACAGCGCCTTCGCCGCCGACTCTTCCAGCAGGTCCAGCGCCACCCGTTCGAACACGGCGGCGCGCTCGGCCCAGCCGTGCGGCTCCAGATACCAGGACAGCGGGCAGGCGGCGTGGCGGGTGCGGATGCCGGTGTTGGCGAAGACGGGGGCCAGCCGGTCGAAGTCGCGGAGACGGTGGGCGAAGACCGTCCGGGCGACGGTCAACGTTTCTTCCTGTTCGAAGCGGTGGGGCGGCAACGCCGTGGCGACCGCCAACAGCCGCGGATCGGGTGACATCCTGCCTCCTGCATGCTGTCGCCGGTGGGGACGGCGGGGTCTGGGCGGCGGTTCCGCTCCGTTAGGAAATAGGTATGACGCAGCATAGTTGCGCCAAGCGGCCGTGCTTCAAAAGGCTATCGCCATTCGAAAATTCCCGAGCGGCAACGAGAAAGAGGCGGCGCCCCTGCGAGCGCCGCCCCCGTCATTTTCAAAAGACCGTTTCACTAAGCCTGCCGTGGCTTCAGCGGGGCGGTGTCGCGGAAGGGCTTGTCGACCCCGCCCTTGTCATTGGTCTGGTTCTCGACGTCGCCCTCGAAGGTGCTTTCACCTTGGGCAAGATCCATGTCGTCCGCCGACATCCCGGCGGCGCGGGCGCCCTTGGTCCCGCCGATCTGCGGGTTATTCTTCAGGTCGGCGTCGGTGGGCTTGTCGGTCTTCTCGTGCTTGCTTGCGCTCATGACGGCGTCTCCGTTCCGGTTCCGCATGTCCCCCTGTCAACCGGCCGCAGGCGGGATCGTTGCGACCGGGCGAATCCAAGTTTCGCCCAAAGTCATGAGACGGTTAGGATAAAGGGGTTCGGCGCAGCCGAAGACCATTCGGGAAAGCCGATGACAGGCGTTGAGAACCGGTTGCGGATCCGCGTGCGCGGACGGGTGCAGGGGGTGGGGTTCCGCCCGCATGTCCATGCGCTCGCCCGGCGGTTCGGCCTGACCGGCTGGGTTCTGAACGACCCGCAGGGCGTGCTGATCGAGGTGCAGGGCACCGCCGCCGCCGATCTGGTCGCGGTCCTGACGGCGGAGGCGCCGCCGCTGGCCCGCATCGATGCGGTGGAGTGCGAGACGGTCGCCCCGCTCCCCGATGAGGACTCCTTTTCTATCCGCCACAGCGATTCCGCGGGCGCCGTCGCCACCGGCATCGGGCCGGACGCCACGGTTTGCCCGGCCTGCCTCGCCGAACTGTTCGATCCGGCCGACCGCCGTTATTGCTATGCCTTCCTGAATTGCACCCATTGCGGCCCGCGCTATACCATCACGCGGCGGCTTCCTTATGACCGACCACAGACGGCGATGGCCGGTTTTACGCTTTGTCCCGATTGCCTGTCGGAGTACCAGGACCCGACCGACCGCCGCTTCCACGCCCAGCCGACGGCCTGCCCGACCTGCGGCCCCAGGCTGTCTCACCCGCCGGAGGATGTCCTGGCCGCCCTGCGGGATGGCAAGGTCGTTGCCATCAAGGGGCTGGGCGGTTTCCACCTTGCCTGTGACGCCACGCGGGCGGATGCGGTGGAGCGGCTGCGGCGGGTCAAGCAGCGCAACGGCAAGCCCTTCGCCCTGATGGTCGCCAATGCGGTCTCCGCCGGCCGCCATGTCCGCATGGATGCCGACGAACGCGCAGTGCTGGAAGGCGTGGCGCGCCCCATCGTGCTTCTGCGGCGGCGGGAGGACGCACCGGAACTGGCGCCCGACATCGCCCCCGGTCTGGCTTGGCTGGGCGTCATGCTGCCCTACACGCCGCTGCATTACCTGCTGTTCCACGAGGCGGCCGGTCGCCCCGACGGCGCCGGCTGGCTGGGCGAGCCGCAGGACCTGACGCTGGTGATGACCTCCGCCAATCCCGGCGGGGAGCCGCTGGCCATCGGCAACGACGAGGCGCGGGAGAGGCTGGACGGCATCGCCGACCTGATCGTCGACCATGACCGCGACATCGTCATCCGCGCCGACGACAGCGTGGTGCGCAAGCTGGCCGGTGCCCCCGCCTTCCTGCGCCGGGGCCGCGGCCATGTGCCGGAGCCGATCCGGCTGGCCCGCCCCGTGCCGCCGATCCTGGCGGTCGGCGGCCACCTGAAGGCGACGGTCTGCGTCACCCGCGGCGACGAGGCCTTCCTGTCCCAGCACATCGGCGACCTCGACAATGCCGCGACGCTGGGCTTCCTGGAGGAGACGGTCGCCCATCTGCTGCACATCCTGGGCGTGGAGCCGGTGGCGGTCGCCCATGACAGGCACCCGGATTTCCAGTCCACCCGCTTCGCCGAGCGAACCGGCCTGCCCGCCGTTGCCGTCCAGCACCACCACGCCCATATCGCCGCCGTGATGGCCGAACACCGGGTGGAAGGGCCGGCATTGGGCCTTGCGCTCGACGGGTTCGGGCTGGGCGAGGATGGCGGCTCCTGGGGTGGGGAGATGCTTCTGGTCGACGGGCTGCGGGCCGAGCGGCTCGGCAGCCTCGCTCCGCTCGCCCAGCCCGGCGGCGACGTCGCCGCCCGCCAGCCCTGGCGGATGGCGGCATCCGCCCTGGTCCGCATGGGCCGTGCCGATGAGATCGTTCCCCGCTTCGGTGGTCATGGTCCGGCCGAGGGGGTGCGCCGGATGATCGAGCGTGGCATCAACGCGCCGCTGACCAGCTCCTGCGGGCGCTGGTTCGATGCCGCCTGCGGGCTGCTGGGCGTTCGCGCCGTGGCCGGCTTCGAAGGCGAGGCGCCGATGGCGCTGGAATCCCTGGTGCGCCGGCCACGGGCGGCGAAGGGCACTTGGCGGATCGAAGAGGGCGAGCTTGATTTGACGCCGCTGCTGGAAAGGCTGCTGACCGTTGCCGATGCCAGCGAGGGGGCGGACCTGTTCCACGGCACATTGGCGGCGGCGCTGATGGACTGGACGCTGCCGGTACTGCGCGCCCATGGCCTCGGCCGGGTGGTGCTGTCCGGCGGTTGTCTGATGAACGCGGTTCTGGCGGAGGAGTTGGTTGCCGGCTTCCACGTCGCCGGGGTGGAGGCGCTGCTGCCGAGGCTGGCGCCGGCCAACGACGGTGGGCTCAGCCTCGGTCAGGCGTGGATTGCGTCCTTCGCCTTGTAGGCGAACAGCGGCATCTGGACCGGCACCCGGACCTTCTCGCGGCGGACAGGGACATCGGCAGTCCGGGTGGCCTTGTCGAACTCGTACAGGCCGCGATACTTGCCGATATAGCCCTTGCGGCAGGCGCGGTGGAAGCGCTGCGACGCGGTTTCCCAATCGTCGCCCGGCCTCAGCCAGCTGACATAGGTGGTGCCGGTGCGCGGATCGGTGCGCAGGAACCGGCCGCGTCCCTTCTCACCCCGCACCCACTGGCCGGGGTTCAGCGTCAATGCCCCGCGGGCCAGCAGCATCTTCACCTGCGGGGTCAATTCGATGGTCGGAAAGTAAGGCATGACGTCCTCCGGCCGCACCCGGACGGGGCGGCGCTGATCTGGGAGACTCCGTTTGTTTCGGAACCTCCCAGATATGGGAACGCATGCGGAACAATTCAAGGTTTTCAAAGGGTGCGGAGTGGTGGGGCGCGCAATCTCACCCCGCCCGCGCCACCTTCTTAACCGAGCGCTCATGCTCCCCGTCCGCCGGGGCTTCGGTGTCCTTGAAGGTGCGGACGCCGCTGATCATGGTGGAGATGATCGACTGGCGGGACATGATGTCCTCGCGCACTGCGGCATAGACGTGGACGATCACGAACAGCAGGATCGCCCACATGCCCAGATGGTGCCAGGTGTGGACGTCCATGCTCTGGCCGAACAGCGGGATGACCCAGCCGAAGAGCCGGTCCTGCCAGCTGCCCTGTCCCGCCCCCTCGCTGTAGAGCGCGAAACCGGTGACGATCATGAAGACGCTGCCGACCGCGATCGCCCAGAACATGGCGAACTGCGCCAGCGGGTTGTGGCCGACATAGAGCTTCGGCTTGCGCTCCAGGAACAGGTACCAGCGGGCTTCCACGAACAGCTCCCCCCACCAGTGGCGGTCCCAGAAGGGGAAGCGGAACAGCTGCCGGGCATGGTGGTTGCCGGCGAAGGCCCAATAGAGCCGGCCGATGAAGCCGACGGCGAAGATGTAGGCCGCCGCAAAATGGACGAAGCGGATGTAGCCCATCAGGAAATTGGCGCTGGCCTCGCCCGGCATGGTCGGCAGCGGATTGGCGATCAGGTAGCCGGTGACCGACAGAACCACGATCGCCAGCGCGTTGACCCAGTGCCAGACCCGCACCGGCACCTCGTACACATAGATCGCCTTCAGGAAGCGGCCGGCCGCCGGGGTGGCCGTCCCTTCCTCATCCGGTGTCGCGACCGGCTTCGCATCGTCGAGAGGAGCCATGACGTAATCCTCCTCGGTTGCCGGTCAGCGCACGGTGACGCGGGCCAGTTCGGCGCCGTCCGGCGCCATGACGTGGGTGGAGCAGGCAAGGCACGGGTCGAAGCTGTGCAGGGTGCGCAGGATCTCCACCGGCTCGTCCGGGCGGGCCATCGGCGTGTTCAGCAGCGAGGCCTCGAACGCCCCGATATTGCCCTTGGGATCGCGCGGGCTGCCGTTCCAGGTCGTCGGCACGACGCACTGGTAATTGTCGATCTTGCCGTCCTTGATCTTGATCCAGTGGCCGAGCCCGCCGCGCGGGGCGGCGACGGTGCCGACGCCCTTGGCCTCCTTCGGCCAGGTCTTCGGGTCCCACTTCTCGACATTGGCGGTCGCGGTGTCGCCGGCCTTGATGTTGGCGATCAGGGCGTTCCAGTCGTCCATCATCATGGTGCAGCAGTACTGGCATTCCAGCGCGCGGGCCAGCGTGCGGCCGATGGTGGTCGGCAGTGCCTGCTGCGGCGTGAAGTTCGTGCCGGCCAGCTTGTTGAAGGCGCCGAGAGATTCGGTGATCTGGTCCTTCACATAGCCGACGCCCTGGGCATAGGCCAGGATGTAGCGGGGCAGGGGGCCGACCTCCACCGCATGGCCGCGCCAGCGCGGGGCCTTGATCCAGGAATACTTGGCGGCCTCGTCAAGCTCCTTGATGTCGGTGCGGGTGCCCTTGGTGTTGGCGCCCAGCTCGAACTTGGCCTGGGTCACGCCGTCCCACGGGTGCAGGCCCTTGCTCTCGTCCTCGTAGTGGTACCAGCTGTGGGCGACGAACTCCTGCACCTGCGCCGGGTCGCGCGGGTCGATGGGATGGACCTCGTTCCAGTTGCCGTTCAGGATGACGCCGCCCGGCAGCTGGCAGGTTGAATGGTCGTACGGCACCTTTTCGTAATCGCCGTAGTCCATGACGTTGGTCGCCGCCAGCCCGCCGCCATAGAGCCAGTCCTTGTAGAAGCTGGCGATGGCGAGCACGTCCGGCAGATAGACGTTCTCGACGAAGGCCGTCGCCTCCTGGATGCGCGCGCGGATGAAGTTCAGCCGCTCCATGTTCAGAGGCGCGCCCGACGACCCGGTGCCGTCCATGTTGATGGCGCAGGGAACGCCGCCGACCATGTAGTTCGGGTGCGGGTTCTTGCCGCCCAGGATGGTGTGGATCTTGACGATGTCCTTCTGGAGGTCGAGCGCCTCCAGATAATGGGTCACCGCCATCAGGTCGGCTTCCGGCGACAGCTTGTAGGCTGGGTTGTCCCAGTAGCCGTTCTTGAAGATGCCGAGCTGGCCGCTCTCCACGAACTTCTTCAGGCGGGTCTGGACGTCGCGGAAATAGCCTGGGCTGGACTTGGCATGGCGCGGCGACACCGCCTGCTGCAGCGCCGAGGTCGCCTGCGGATCGGCCTTCAGCGCGTTGACCGGGTTGACCCAGTCCAGCGCGTGCAGGTGATAGAAATGGACGATGTGGTCATGGACCTGCAGCGTCTTTGCCATGATCTCGCGAATCAGGTGCGCGTTCTTCGGGATGCGGATCTGAAGCGCATCCTCCACCGCGCGGACCGAGGTCAGGGCGTGGCAGCCGGTGCACACGCCGCAGATGCGCTCGACGAAGGCCCAGGCGTCGCGTGGGTCGCGTCCCTTCAGGATGACCTCAAGCCCGCGCCACATCGTGCCGGTCGACACCGCGTTGCGGATGATGTTGTCGCTGTCGACGTTCACCTCGCAACGCATGTGCCCTTCGATGCGGGTGACCGGATCGACGACGATGCGCTTGCCGCCATTGTCGAGCGAGAACCCGTTCGGGGTCTGGACGATGCCCATGGTCAGACGTCTCCCTTGTGCTGCGCGCGCTTCAGGGCGCTGACGGCCGCGTGGGCGGCGATGATGCTGCCGACGCCGATGGCGGCGGTGGTGCCGATCTGGTCGGCGTTGGCCTCGATCCCGAACTGGAGGATGTCGGACTGGCGGGCGTACCAGGAGCCCTTGTCCCAGAAGCCGTCCTCCGAGCAGCCGATGCAGCCGTGGCCGGACTGGATGGGGAAGCTGGTGCCCTCGTTCCAGCGCACGGTGGAGCAGGCGTTGTAGGTCGTCGGACCCTTGCAGCCGACCTTGTAGAGGCAATAGCCCTTGCGCGCGCCCTCGTCGTCGAAGGACTCCACGAACTGGCCGGCGTCGAAATGCGGCCGGCGATAGCATTTGTCGTGGATGCGCTGGCTGTAGAACATCTTCGGCCGGCCCTGGCGGTCCAGTTCCGGGATGCGGTCGAAGGTCAGCATGTAGGTGATGACGCCGGTCATCACCTCGGCAATCGGCGGGCAGCCGGGGACCTTGATGATCGGCTTGTCGGTGATGACCTCATGCACCGGGGTGGCGCGGGTCGGATTCGGGCGCGCCGCCTGGACGCAGCCGAAGGACGCGCAGGAGCCCCAGGAGATGATCGCCTTGGCGTCCTTGGCGACCTTGCGCAGCTGGTCGGTGAAGGGCTTGCCGCCGATGATGCAGGACATGCCGTCCTGGTTCAGCGGCGGATTGCCCTCCACGGCCAGGATGTAGTTGCCCTTGTACTTCTCCATCACCTCTTCGAGGATCGCCTCGGCATGGTGGCCGGCCGACGCCATCAGCGTGTCGTCATAGTCCAGCGAGATCATCGACAGCACCACGTCCTTCACCAGCGGGTGCGCCGAGCGGATGAAGGATTCGGAGCAGCAGGTGCATTCCAGCCCGTGCAGCCACAGCACCGGGGTGCGCGGCTTGGTTTCCATGGCGTGGACGATCTTTGGCACCAGTTCCGGCCCGAGGCCGAGCGCCGCCGCGGTCAGCGAGCAGTATTTCAGGAACGAACGGCGTGTGATCCCCTGCCGCCGCATCACCTCGTAGAAGGTTTCCAGCGTTGCCATCGGTTTGTTTTCTCCCGTCGGGCGGCACCGGCGTGCGAGGATCCGGTGCGCTTCTCCGCGGGCCATAGGCAACAATCGTGCCGTACTACGAACATTGGGCAAACCAACGGTCACAAAGGGACAGAGGCCTCTGCCGCTGGCAACTCCCCGGCCGAAACGGCGGCCGGGGTGGAAGGAGAGTTGCCGGTGGGTCAGGCCGTCCGGCCGTCTTCTTCCGGCCGGCCGATCAGGCGATGGATCGAGTAACCAATCGCCACACCGACCGCATGCAGCCCGGCCGTGCTGGCGAGGAAGCCGGCGGCATAGCCCAGCGCCGCGGCGTCGGCCGGCATCTCCGCGCCATGGGCGAACCCGTGGAACAGGCCGAAGCCGGCGGCGAAGACGACGCCGATCAGACTGTTGCGCGACATCGGCATGACGCACAGCAGGGCCAGCACGACGGTGGAGGCGTAAATGGTCGGTTCGACAAGCGGCAGCTCGCCGCCCGTCAGCGCGAACAGGCCACCGGCCAGCATGGCGGCCAGGAACGCTCCCGGCACCGCCAAAATGGCACGGCCGCCGATGGTGGCGCCATAGACGCCGACGGTGACCATGGCGATCAGGTGATCCAGCCCGCCCAGCGGATGCGCGGCGCCGTCGAGGAAGCCGGCCCCGGCGAGATGGCCGGGATGGGCAAGGGCAGGGGTGGCGGCAAGCGCGATGGCCGCTGAGATGGCGGCAAGACGAGTGATTTTCGACATATCGAACGGCTCCTCGGGGTTCTTGTGGTTCTGGTGGTTTCTCCCGCCCAATTCTCCCTCTCCCCGGGGGGAGAGGGGATCCTGAGTGGGAGAGGGTGGATCAGTGCCGCTGCGCCGGCCCGCGCTCGATGCCGTAGCGTTCCAGCTTGGCGCGCAGGCCCATGCGGGACAGGCCCAGCTCGTCGGCGGCCTTGCTCTTGTTCCAGCGGCAGCGGACCAGCGTTTCCATCAGGATGCCGGCCTCCACCCGCTCGATCCGTGACTTCAGCGGCCCGCCCTGGCCGATCAGGTCGAGCGGCGGCAGCGGTCCATCCTCCGGCGAGGCCGGGCGGGCGTTCAGCGCCGCACCGCGCAGCACAGGGTCGGACAGCAGGTCGGCGCCCAGCGTCTCGCCCTCGCACAGCACCAGCATCCGCATGATCTCGTTCTGCAACTCGCGCACATTGCCGGGCCAGCCATAGGACTCCAGGCAGGCCATCGTGTCGGCAGCGAAGCCGGAGACAAGCTTGCCATGGGCGGCGGACAGCCGGTCGAGGATGTGGCGGGCCAGCACCGGGATGTCGTCCGGCCGGTCGCGCAAAGGCGGCATGGTCAGCGTCATGGTGCTGAGCCGGTAATAGAGATCCTCGCGGAAGCGGCCGGCCTTCACCTCGGCGGTCAGGTCGCGGTGGGTGGCGGCGACGACGCGGACATCGACCCGCCGCGTCTCGTTGGACCCCACCGGCCGGATCTCGCCCTCCTGCAGGAAGCGCAACAGCCGGACCTGGAAGGCCGGGCTGATGTCGCCGATCTCGTCCAGGAAGATGGTGCCGCCGTCGGCCTGCTCCAGCAGGCCGACACGGTTGCTGTGGGCGCCGGTGAAGGCACCCTTCTTGTGGCCGAACAGCTCGCTTTCCAGCAACTCGTCCGGGATGGCGCCGCAGTTTTCGCAATAAAAGGGCTGGTCGGATCGCGGGCTGCCGTAATGGATGGCGCGGGCGAGCAACTCCTTGCCGGTGCCGGTCTCGCCCAGCACCAGAACCGGGACGTTGAATCCGGCCACCCGCTCCGCCTGCCGGCAGACCTCCTCCACCGGGCTGCCCTCGGCACGGATCAGGCCGTCGAAGCGATAGGACTGGCGCACCCGCTCGCGCTTGGTCGCGACGCGGGTCTCGGCCAGCGGCGGCAGCAGCTTCAACTCGCTGGTCAACCGGTCATGCTCGCGCTGGAGCTGGTACAGCTTCGCCGCGTTGCGGGCGGTCAGCAGCAGATGGTCGGGGTGCCAGGGCTTGGTGATGAACTGGTGGATGCCAGCGGTGTTGATGGCGCCGATGATGTCCTCGGGGTCGATGTAGCCGGTGATGACGATCCGCACCACATCGGGCCAGCGTTCGCGCACCTGGGTCAGGAACTCCACGCCGCTGACCTCCGGCATCCGCTGGTCGGAGAAGACCACCTGGATCCACTCGGTTTCCAGCAGGCGCAGGGCGTCTTCCGCCGACAGGGCGGTGAAGACCTCGAACTCCTCGTTCAACAGGCGGGCGATGACCTCGACGGAGCGCGGCTCGTCATCCACCACCAGGATGCCGGGACGGGCGGGATCGGTCATCGCACGGAATCCTTCTTCATTCGACCTGCCTCACTCGACCTCAAGATCCTTGATCGTCATCTCGGTGCCACCATTCGGATGCAGCCGGCTGCCGCCGCAGTGTGGGCAGGGCGACAGCCGGTCGTCCAGATCCACCGTGTCGTTGCAGTCGAAGCACCAGCCGCGGCCCGGCACATCCAGCACCACCAACTCCGCCCCGTCGGCCAGCGATCCCCGCGTCACCACGTCGAAGCCGAAGCGCAGCGCCTCCACCTCCACCCCGGCGAAGCGGCCGATCTCCAGCCGGACCTTGGTCACGCGGCTGAAGCCGTTCGCCCGCCCGGCCTCCTCCATCGCCTGGAGCAGGCTTTCGCAGAGCGCCATCTCATGCATCGGCGGCCTCTGCGGACCCCATGCCGAGCAGCGCCCGGCGCGACGGGCGCGCCGGCTCGGCCACCGATTCGACCTGGGCCGGCGCCGGATCGGGCGGCGGTGCCAGTTCTTCCTCGCGCCTGCGGCGGATCTCGGCGGTCTGGGCACCGTCTTCGCGGATGGAGGGATCGAAGAGGGAGACCAGAGCCGCCGAGGCCGTTTCGGTTGCCTGGAGCATGGAGGCGAACTCGAACATCGGCGAGAACAGGGAGCAGGCCTTGTAGGCGCCGACACCCTTGCGGTTGGCATGGACGAATTCGTAGCGGCCGGACGGAAACTCGATCAGCTCCTTCGCGCCCGGCACCAGTTCCGACCATTCGTCGCCTTCACCGGGCAACAGGACGAGGTTCAGGAACCAGGGCGTCACCAGCGCACCGAGCCAGCGCTCGCCATGGCGGCGGAAGCCCACGGCCTTCACCGCCAGTGCGTCGTTAACGATGGGTAGGCCGCGCATCTGCGCGGTGTGGATCTCGCGGAAGGCCGCTTCCAGCCGGGCGATGGTCTCGGTCGGCAGGGCAGGGCCGGACTCCGCCGGCAGGACGGCAGCCGCAGCCGCTTCGGCCGTCACCGCCTCGCCATCCAGCGCCATGAACTGGTCGCGGGCGCCGTCGCAGACCGGGCAGCGCCAATGGTCAGGCAGGGCAGCGAAGCCGGTGCCGGGCGGCACCTGCCAGTGCTCGCAGCCCTCTGCCGGGTCGTAGACGTGCCAGCAGATCTTGCATTCCATCCGGGTGGCCGCGCCGATGCGCGTGGCGTCGCCGAGATAGGAGCCCTCGAAGCGGGAGGCGGCGGCGCTCATCGCGCCCGCTCCAGATCGGTCGCCAGCGCGTCGAGAATTTCGGCCAGCCGTTCGGCGCTGTCGGCGATGTCCTCCGCCGCGGCGCAGACCACCGCCGGCACGTCGACGATCTCCACCGTATCGAGGATCAGCGTGTCGACCGAGTTGTAATAGCGCACCCACCAGACATTCGGCGTCGCGGTGGCGGTGACCCGGCAATTGCCGTAGCCGCGCGACAGGATGGTGGTGGCACCCACACCCAGCCGCTGTTCGATGAAGGCCAGATCCTCGGGCGTGTGGGGCAGCAGGCTGAAATTCACCGCATGGGGCGCATCGCCGCGGCGCCAAGCGGCGCTGCGGTCCAGCAGCTCGGTCAGGATCGGCTGGCCGTTCATCAGCCCGGCCGGCGCCGGCCCTGCCGCCACCGCTGCAACGGCGGTGAAGGCGCGGTTCAGCGCCACCCGCGGGAAGGCGCCGATCAGCAGGCTTTCGCGCACGGCCCCGTCGCCGAAACCGCGCACACGCCAGACGCCGGCCAGGGAAGCCTCCTGAATCTCCAGCCGGTCGCCGGCCCGCTCCACCTTGACCGCGACTTCGCCCTCGCCCAGCACTTCATCGACCAGGGCCAGCACCGGGGCGTCGAGGTCATCGACCGGAATGCGGATTTCCTCGCCGGCCGTCCAGTTGACAAGCGCCTCGTGAATGCGGGTCAGCACGGCACGGGCGGCGGCGGCGCGGGCGGGGTCGGCGACCTCCGGCAGGTGCGGTTCGTAGACGCGCATGCCCGACGGCATCGGCAAATATTCCAGCCCTTCCTCTGTCGCGTCTGGCTGGCTGCCGGGGCCGAAGCCGACCGGCGGGTGGGTCATGCCGAACAGGGAACTCATGCCGCACCGCCTTCCGAAGCGCCTTCCAGGATCTCACCGATCCGCTGCAGATAATCGTCCCAGTCGCGCACGCGCGGAATGCTGCCCAGCAGCCGGTCGCCGCGCAGGAAGACCAGGGCCGGCAGGCTCATCATACCGGTCAGGGCCAGGATCGCGCGCTCCGCCGCCTCGCCGGCCACCGCCGGGGTCAGGCGCGGGTGCAGGGCGCGGACCAGCTCCGGCAGGATGACGGCGACGTCGGCGGTCTCGGCATTACCCTTGCCATGGCCGGGCAGAAAGACCACCCAATCCTTGGCCGGATCATTGAGCCAGGGCCGGTCGTCAACATGATCCAGCCGCAGATAGCCATGAACGTCGGTCAGCAGATCGACCAGCGGCGGCAGGGGCAGCCGCGGCTTGGCGAGCGGCGGGGCAAGGTCGGTCATGGGCGTCAGGCCTCCGTCAGGCCGGCCGCGCGGGCCGCCTCCAGGTGGGGGGGAAGGGTCGGTTCACGGTCGATCAGGTCGGCGAAGGCGCTGTCGAGCCGTTCCCCGTCCAGCGCCGCGGCCATCGCCGCCAGCGCGTCGAGGATCTGGGCAGCCTCCTCCGGGTCCAGCAGCCGGCGCGCCGCGCCGAGGAAGCCGAGCACCCAATCGCCGGGACCGGCTTCGGGGACCAGCGACAGGTCGATGACCGAGCCGTCCTCCGTCCGGCCGGCGACGCCGTCGACACCGGTCAGGCGCAGGGGAATGCCGATGCACATGGACGGGCGCTCCGCTCAGGTCTCAGAGGCGGACAGCGCCGCCAGAATACGGGGGTCGCCAATGCGGCAGGCGTCCTCGGCGCTCGGGCGTCCGCCCTCATAGGCGTCGCGGGCGATGGCTGGGGCAGCGATGTCGGCGGCGGCCTCAACGGGCGTGCCCTCCACGCCGAACTCGTCGCACAGCAGATTCAGGATGACGTCGATGGTGGGGGTGACCTGCGCGGCGACGGTGTCGGTCAGGCCGCCGCCGTAATCCTCCAGGCATTCCGGCTGGACGCCGACCAGGATCAGCTTTTGCGGGCAGCGGCCGAGGAACATGGCGCTGGCCAGCACCTCCTGAAAGCCGGTCTGATGCAGGCTCATCTTCTTGGCGCCGAGGAAGGCCGGCACATCGTCGCCGTGGAAAACCCGGCGGGTGCCGGGCGGCAGGCCATAGTCGATGGCGTCGACCACGATCAGCGCGTCGGCAGCTTCCAGATGCGGCAGCAGGTACAGCCCCTGGGTTCCGCCATCCATCAGCGTGACGCTGTCGGGAAAGCGCCAATCGGCGGCCAGACGCTCCACCGTGCGGACGCCGAAGCCCTCGTCGGCCCATAGGATGTTGCCGATGCCCAACACCAGGATCTGCGCCGTCCCCCGACCGCTTTCGTCCCCCGCC
Organism: Azospirillum sp. CT11-132; assembly: GCF_047302835.1. Taxonomy (NCBI): domain Bacteria; kingdom Pseudomonadati; phylum Pseudomonadota; class Alphaproteobacteria; order Rhodospirillales; family Azospirillaceae; genus Azospirillum; species Azospirillum sp. CT11-132. Next base: position 441,832 of record NZ_JBGLZA010000002.1, on the reverse strand, counting down.
AAATCCATTCCCGTGCCCCGGCCTCTGTCCGATGGAGCGGCGCCCTGCCGCCGAACCTTCGTTCGTACAAGTTCCATGCCAGGATCGGTGGTCAGGTCAGGTCATTGATCGGGTTGCATATTTCCGCAGCCATCGCTCGATATAGCAGCGATTGTGGACATCAACATTACAGCATGCGTGGCAGGTGGCAAGTTGGTTGCCGCTCTGGCTGCACAGTTGCCGTAGAGGGTGACGGGTGATTGTTCGCGCTGGTCGAACGGTGAAATCAGGATCCGTGCGTTTATCCCGATCCTCTGCGGGATTAGATCTCTTCCAGCAGGACGGATCATCTCCCGTCCGATGGAGGTTCAAATGGCACGCATGGTTTCCTTGATGATGTTCGTCGGCGTCATGTCCTATGCGGCGTTCATCGCTTCCTGAACACCGTCTTGTGACAGCACTTCAGAATCTTAATGTAACGCCTTGTTAAATCCGGTATTTTCTTCAATGAACCGTACACACCATGCAGGGGTCGAAGGACCGGACGATGTGCTGCACCGACAGCGGCGTGCGCTCTCCCTCCTGCACCGGGGCGCCGACCAAGGCCTGCTCCAGCGGACCGGGCACGCCGTCGAGGTCGCGGGGTGAGAAGTTCCAGGTGGTCGGGGCGATGATCTGATAGCCGGCGATGCGCCCGCGCTCCACCCGCAGCCAGTGTCCCAGCGCTCCCCGCGCCGCTTCCGTCAATCCCACCGCCTCGGCGTTGTCCGGCGTCTCCCCCGCCACGCACCAGGGGGCAGCCGGATCGATGGCGCGCAGCCAACCTTCCATGGCGTCGGTGGTGCGCGCCAGTTCCAGCAGGCGAGCGATGACGCGGCTGCGCACCGATCCGCCATCCTGCGCCACCAGCGCCCGGATCAGCGGGTGTCCGTCCACCAGTTGCCGGGCGATAGCACCGGTCTCGTAGGGCAGTCCGGCAAGCCGCGGTGCCTTGCACCAGCTATACCCGGTCTCGTCCATTCCGTCCGGCACGGTCGAGCCGGCGAAAGGCGGGTGAGGGCGGTCCTGCCCGGCCATGCGGCTGAACCGGTGATGCTCCGCCACCTGATCCGGATCGAAGGGAGCGTCATTTCCGTCACTGAAGGTGCCGCGCCGGTAAAGATGTCCGCCCTCCAGACCGGCATAGGCGCCGTGGCTGAGGAAGCGGCCATAGGCTCTTCCGAGATGGGCGAGATCCAGATCCTCGGCGATCTCCAGGAACAGGCGGAAGTCGCCGGCGGGACCGGAGATCCGCCAACGCTCCAGATCCTCCGGCGCGCCAAGCGCCAGCACTTGCTCCAGCGGCGCGCCGAATAGGCTGTTTTCCAGAAAGCGGCGGAAGCTGCGGACGGTGGTGAGCAGACGCACCCGGTCGCGCGCGTCCACCGCCCGCGTGACGCCGCCGGGCTGGAGCGTCAGGGTGTGCGGCCACTTGCCGCCCAGGATGCCCAGCACATGGAACAGTTCCGCCCGCGCCGATGTGGCGCCACGCACGGCACTACCCTGGGCCGCTTTGAAACGCGCCTCCGCCTGCTCGAACCAAGGGCGCCCTTCATAGGCGGGCCGGGCGAAGTCGGGCATGAAGAACAGGTGGAAATGGGTCAGATGGTCGGCGACATTCTCCGTCGCCGTCATCAGGTTGATGGCGAGCAGGCCGTTGCGCGGCACCTCCACCCCCATCACACCAGCCAGCGCCAGCGCCGCCGCATGGCTTTGTGAGACGGAGCAGATGCCGCAGATGCGCGGCGCCACCACCAGCGCATCCATCGGGTCACGCCCCTCCAGGATGCGCTCGAACCCGCGGAACAGCGGCGAATTCACATAGGCGGCAGAAACACTTGTGCCGGAAACCTCAAGCCGGACCTCAAGATCGCCCTCGACGCGATTGAAAGGACCGACGATCAGGCGGCGCTTGGGCTCTTCACTCACCGGGTCAGCCTTTCCGGGTGGGGCGGACGGTGGGGGCGACGACGATGCGGTCGGCGGCGGCGTTGCGGCGCACCCGCTCCGGCGTCGCAGCCTTGGCGAGAGATGCCAGCGCCACGAACCAAGCCTTCGGCATATCGGTGGGCAGGCCGATGGGGATGCCGGCGAATTTCGGCGTCTGCTGGAACGGGTGCCCCGGCTCCTCGAAACCCGGTGCGGTGCAATTGATGCAGGCATAGCCGCCGCGGGTGCAGGACCCCTCGCCGTTCCACAGGCGGGTGTTGCAGTCCGCATGGGCCTGGGTGCCGAGACACCCCATATGCTCCATCAGACAGCCGAGATCGGATGGTTTTTCCGCGCTGGCCTTGTACTCGTAATACTCGTTGCGCGGGCAGCCATGGTGGACCAGATGGTCGGCGTAGAAGCGCGGGCGCTGGTAGACGTCCAGATCTCCGGCGGCCAGCGCATCCTCGGCCAGCAGCATCAGCGTCTCGGTCACCCAGTTCGGATGGGTCGGGCAGCCGGCGACATTGACCACCGGCAGGCCGCCGCGCGCCCGGAACTCCGCGCCCAGGGCGCCGCCGCGCTGCGTGCCCTCATACTGCAGGCCGCAGGCGTCGGCGATATTCTCGCCCCCCGCAGTGATACCGCCGAAGGCAGCACAGGTGCCGACGGCGACCACGGTGCCGGCGACGGCGGCGAGATCGCGCGCCCAGTCGATGGTCGCCCGCCCGGTGCCCGCCAGCACATGGAAGCGCCCGGTGCCGTTCGGCCCGCGCAGCAGTGAGCCCTCCACGCACAGCACGTCCAGCGGCTCGGCCCCCGACAGGATGCGCTCGAACAGGTCCACCGCCTCGGCCCCGCTTTCCTCTGACAGGCTCGGGTGCCAGAGCAGGCGGATGCCGGCGGTCTCCAGCAGCGTCATCAGGTCCGGGGATTCGGCGCAGAGCAGCGACATGGTGCAACCGCCGCAGCCGCCCGATTGCAGCCACAGCACCGACAGCGGGCGCTCTCTCATCGCGCGGCTCCTTCCGGACCCTTGGCCCGGCCGTTGGCTTGGCCCCCGGCGGCCGGCAGGGTGAGGGTGAACAGCGCTCCGCCATCGGGATGGTTCGCGGCGGCCAGGTCGCCGCCATGGTCGCGCACCAGCTGATAGCTGATCGACAGGCCGAGCCCGGTGCCCTTCCCGACCGGCTTGGTGGTGAAGAAGGGGTCAAAGACGCGGCCCACGATCGCGTCGGGAATGCCGTGGCCGGTGTCGCGGATGGTGACGACGACCGTACCCGCCTCCTCCCGGCCATGCAGTTCCAGCCGCTTGACTACCGCCCCGGCCATGGCGTCGATGGCGTTCTGGACCAGATTCATGGCGACCTGATGCAGGTGGCCGGGATGACCGGCGATGTCCAGCGTGTCGGGCAGGTCGAAGACGACGGTCAGGTCCGGCATCTGCGCCTTGGCCACCCAGGTAACGGCGGAGCGAAGAAGTCCCGTCAGATCAAAGCGTTCGGAGGCGTGCTTCTGTTCCGACGAGAAGCGGCGAAGCTCTGCCACGATGTCGCGAACCCGCTCCGTCCCCTCCAGCATGCCGTCCAGCGTCGCCGCGGCGTCGGCGCGGGCGCGATCGATGCGCAGTTCCTTGCGCAGGGCTGCCAGTTCCGTCGGAGTGGCGCCTTCGTGCACGCGGTCGAGATAGGCGGTCATGCGGTCGACATAGCGGCGCATGGCATGGGCGTTGCCATAGACGAAGGAGATCGGATTGTTCAGTTCATGGGCCACGCCGGCGACCAGCCGGCCGAGCGAAGCCATTTTCTCTGAATGGACGAGCTGCTGCTGTGTCTGCTTCAGTCCTTCATGGGCGGCGGCGAGGTCGCGGTAGGCGCGGCGCAACTCGCCCACCGGCCGGCCGACCAGAACCAGCCCGATGGCATGGCCGCGCTGGTCGTAGCGCACGGTGTTGTTGACCGCGATGGGGAAGGGGCCGGCCGGCCCGCGCAAGGAGAGTTCCACATCGCTGACCTCCTCGCGCTGAAGGGCGGCGCTGCACAGCCGGGCGAAGGCGGGATGGAAGGCGGGGTCAAGGAAATCGCGCAGCGGCCGCCCGGTCAACTCGCGCCCGGCACAGCCCAGCGCCCATTCGGCCGCCGGGTTGGTCTGCTCGATCCGGCCGTCGCGGTCGCAGGCGATCAGAACGTCGGTCATGGAGCCGAGGACGCTGGCGATGAAGGCCTGCGCCTCCTCCAACTCGGCATTCTTGCGTTCCAGTTCCACCTGCTGCGTCACGAGATTGGCATAGGTCTCGTCCATCTTCCGGATCACGTCGATCCAGGCGCTCTCGGCGTCGGCATCGGGCGTCATGCCGGGCATGGAAAATGGCTGCGACAGCGGGGCGGTCATGGCGCGCAGACTAGCACGCCATAACAGCCCTGGTGTGGACGATTTCAGGCCGACCAGATCGACCACAGGCCGGCAAGGCCGCTCAGCACCAGCACATAGAGCGCGAAGTCGAACAGCGGCGCGTGCCAGACCCAGCCATAGGCGCCGACGGCGCGCAGCCCCCGGCGCAGCAGGGCCGATACCGCCCAGGCCACCACGGCAAGGATCAGCAAGGGCGGCAGGAACAGGCCATAGACGTCGATTTCACCGATCATGCGCGCGCCCTTTCCTGATGCATCGGCTCTTGGGTCCCATCCGGGGCGATCGGCAGCACCTCCAGGGCAGCGTCCGGGAACAGGCTGCGCCGCAGGGAGGCCAGCGCCACCACGGCGCGGTCGCGCTCGGGACACGGCGGGGCGGCGTCGATGGCCGACAGCAGATCGTCCATGCTGTCCAGCAGTCCGGCCGGCGCCGGGTCGGGCCGCTTGGCGGACAGAGCCCGGAAATGGGTGGCGACGCCGCGCAGCAGACGCTCCAGAGCCGCCCCGCCGGCATGGCCCAGGACCGGGCGTGCCCGCTGAAGCTCCACCACGTTCAGCCCGACGCGCAGGTCGCGCACCGCGTCGATGGCGTCCACATCCACCGATCCGCCGGCCTGCGCCAGCCGGGCCGACAGCAGCCCGACGCGGTCCAGCATGCGGCTTTCGAACCCGTCATTCGCCGGCACCCCGCGCATCCGCGCCAGATCGGCGATCTCGCGCCAGCCGATGTGGAGCATGCGCCGCGCGCTCCAGGCCGCGCCCACCGACCGGCACATGCGGGTGACCAGCATCGCGGTGACGATGCCGACGATCTGCCCGGTGCTGCTGTTCAGGAAGGAGGCGAAATCGCCGCTTCCGGTGTCGAGCAGGCTGAGCGAGCCGCCGACGCCGAAGATCAGCGCCATTGCCTTGCCCATTGTCGCCGGCCGGGCGACGAAGATGCCCAGGCCCACCAGCGTCGGCGCCAGGCACAGCACCAGCATCGGGAAGCTGTCGAAGGATGGCAGCACCACCAGCAGATAGAAGGCGGACAGCGGCATGGACGCCAGCGTGTAGACCAGGAAAAGCCGGATGCCCGGCACCGGATCGTCGAAAGACGCGAAGAAGCAGGTGAAGACCGCCACCATCATCGCCGCCGCCGCCCCGGACGACCAGCCGGTCAGGATCCAGAAGGCGCAGACGGTGGTGATGCCCAGCAGGGCCGCCGCCGCCGACCAAGCCGCCATGCCCTGGTCAAGATGGAAGACGCCGCGGGAGCGCTTGCGGGCCAGCGGGTCCAGATGATCGGGCAGGTCGTGGTCGCCGGTTGCGATGTGCGCCCGCAGGTCCCGGCAGTCGCGGTGGATCTCTACCAGCGACCGCAGGCGCCGGATGAAGCTGAAGCGTGTCGCCGCCTGCCAGCCGGCCGAAGCCCGCCCCGCTTCCTCCGCTTCCAGCCGATCGAGCCAGCCGATCAGCCGGGCGGCGTCCGCCGGATCGGCATCGGCGCCGGCAGCGATCCAGTCCCGCACGGCAGCCACCACCGGCGCCACATCCGGCGGCATCGCCCCGTCCGGCCGCCGCAACGCACCCAGCCGGTCATGCACGGCGGTCAGCACCGGCAGCAGATAGACCATGCGGTCCTGCAAGGCCCGCATCGGCCGGGTCATCCAGCGCAGGTCGGACGTGTCGTAGGGCAGGTGGGTGGTCATCACCCGCAGTTCGGTCAGGTCGGTCGCCATCCTGTGGCGGTCTTGCAGGCGCGTGTCGGTGGTGACCTGTTCCAGCGCGTCGAGCGTCCAGCGCTCCGCATCGCGCAGGGCGGCGTCGAGCTTGCCGAGCAGCACCGGACCCATACCGCGCGGCAGGATCACGCTGTGGATGACGGTGGCGCAGACGATGCCGAGGATGATCTCCTCCACCCGGGCCAGCCCGGTGTCGAAGATCGCCTCCGGGTTGGCGACGCCGGGAAAGACGATCAGCCCGGCGGTGTATCCCGCCAGCATGAAGGCGTAGCTGCGCGGCGTGCGGTCCAGCAGCGAGATGAACAGGCAGCCGCCGACCCAAAGCCCGACCGCCAGCGACAGCAACTCCGGCGCATTGACCAGTTCGACCGTCAGGACGATGGCGGCGATGCTGCCGGCCACCGTCCCGGCGACGCGATAGACCGCCTTCGACCGAACGGTGCCCGACAGCGGGCTCGACACCACATAGGCGGTCAGCATCGCCCAGAAGGGACGCGGCAGCCCCATGCCGAACGCGATGTAGAGCGCCAGCATGGAGGCGGCGAACGACTTCAGCGAAAAGACCAGCTCGTCGAGGATAGGGGCTTTGGGCATCGGCGGGCGCTCACTGCCCGGCCGGCAGTTCGGCGACCTTCGGCGTTCTGTCGGGGCCCCCCACCACCGACACCGTCGCGGTGCGCCCGGCAACCATCTGGAGCGACTCCGGCACCTCGTCCAGGGCGATGCGCACGGGGATGCGCTGGGCCAGCCGCACCCAGTTGAAGGTCGGGTTGACGTTGGCGACCAGCCCGGTGCCCTCCGCCCGGTCGCGGTCGACGATGGCGCGGGTGATGCTGTCGATCCGCCCACGCAGTTCGGTGCTCACGCCCATGATCCGGACCGAGACGGGGGCGCCGATATGGATGCGCGGCAGCTTGGTCTCTTCGAAATAGCCCATGACGTAGAAGGAATGGCTGTCGATCAGCGCCACGACCGCCTGCCCGGCGGCGACATAGTTGCCGGCCTTCATCTGCAGGTTGGTGACATAGCCGTCGACGGTCGCCCTCACCTCCGTACGGTCGAGGTTAAAGCGGGCGAGATCGAGTGCGGCCTCCGCCTGCTTGGCGGCCGCGGCGGCCTTGGCCATCGCCGCCATCACCTCCTGGCGCTGGGCGGTGGAGACGACGTTGTTGCCCAGCTGCTCGTACCGGTGCGCCTCGGCGGTGCGATAGGCCAGCTCGGCCTTGGCGCTGTCGAGGTTGGCCTGCGCCTGCTCTTCCGCCAGCCGGTAGCGGCCGGGATCGACGACGAACAGCACCTCGCCCTTGTGGACCAGCTGATTGTCGGCCACACGCACGTCGGTCACCAGACCGGCGACGTCTGAGGAGATCTGGACGATGTCGGCGCGGACGCGGCCGTCGCGGGTCCAGGGCTCGTTCATATAGTAGTCCCACAGCCACAATCCGCCGCCGACCGCCGCCACGGTCGCCAGCAGGGTCACGGCGATCCGGGCCACGGCCCGGAAGGAAGGAAGAAAATTCACGGTCTGGGTTCCTTGATCACCGCACCGATACGGCCGGAGGCGCAGCGCGGCCGATCCTGGCCGTGGCGCATCCCCGGAGAACACGCACCGGTCAGTTCTGTTCACGCTTGGCGTTGGCCTCGATGATGGAAAGCACGCGATAGCAGGCCTCCACGTCGGCCTCCGTTGCCTCTGCCATCAACCGCTGGCGGACGTCGTTCAACGCCTCGTTCACTTGAACCAACAGATGACGGCCGGCGTCGGTCATGTGCAGGGTCTTCGCCCGGCGGTCGCAGGCATCCTCGCGCCGTTGCAGCAGCCCGGCCGCTTCCAGCCCGTCGAGAAGACGGACAAGCGACGGGCCTTCGACGCCCATCTCTTCCGCCAATTCGCGCTGCCGCAGTCCGTCGCCGAGTTCGGCCAGCAACATCAGCGGCGCGATGGCGGAGGTGGAAAACCCGCTGTCCGCCAGCACCTTGTTCGCCGCCCGCCGCCACAGATGGGAGGCGCGGAACAGGTGCAGGCCGAAATTGGGGGGAAGGCGTAGAAGCTTATCTTGTAGCATCCCTATTTAATAGGTTTGCTATCTAATTTTGGCAAGGGGGCAGAGTGCGCCTGCGGCTCCGCTTGCCGCATGGCTGGATTGCTGCGGTGCGGGAGGGAAAAGGGCAGGCCATTTGTCGCGCGGTTGTATGCGGGCGCGCGCTTTCGCGTTTCCGGTGACTGCGCTAGCGTCACGATCGCAAACCGTGGTGAAGGATCCGTCGGCGTGAAGGATTTTCTGGAGGGGGATGCGTCGGGCGTGATCGTGGTCGCCAAGCTGCCGCTTGATATACAGACGCATCTGAAGGCGAAGACGATGCGCGTGCTTCTCTCATCCGACACCCGCGATTCTCATCAGAAGCATCGATGGACAAGTGAAGACTTCGACCATCTTCAAGAAATTTTAGACAGCGGAGAAGTTCGGACCGACCGCGATAAACATGTTGTGGTTGCTCATCTCCGCGGGGTTTGGCGATGTGCCATTCTCAAGGTGACCGGCAACCTGAATGAGGTCTATCTTTCGTCCTTACATCGAATGCGTAAGAAGCAGGTGATAGACTTCCCCGCAAAGGGAAACTTGGTCAGGGAAGCGAGGAAACTCTGAAGGGACAGGGCGTTGACCTGGGAGCGAAGCACCCCAGCGGACCCGAAGGCTACCCGGTATCGCAACAATTCACGTCAACGCCCTGCGGAATACAGTAGCGCCTTATAAGCCTTGGATCAAGCCGACCCATACCGATCGAAAAAGTGATTTCCATAATGTTGATTATGTGCGGAACGAGTGCCCGCAAAGTTGGAATGTCAGTGCCGGTGCGGCGAACCTTCCCCCGCCGCCGCCCGTCCGCTATCGTCGCGGACTTTCCCCTCCCCGCAATCGGAGACGGCACGACATGACCCGCAACATCGACCGGCTGCTCGACGTGATGGCGCGGCTGCGGAATCCCGACGGCGGGTGTCCGTGGGATCTGGAGCAGACCTATCGTTCCATCGCGCCGCACACGATCGAAGAGGCCTATGAGGTCGCCGACGCCATCGAGAAGGACGACAAGGTCGCCCTGCGCGAGGAATTGGGCGATCTGCTGTTCCAGGTCGTCTATTACAGCCAGATGGCGCGCGAGGAAGGGCTGTTCGACTTCGACGAGGTGGCGGGCGTCATCACCGACAAGATGATCCGCCGTCATCCCCACGTCTTCGGACCGGAAGAGGTGAAGTCGTCCGACCAGCAGACCTCGCGCTGGGAGGACCACAAGGCGGCCGAACGCGCGGCGAAGGCGGCGGAGGAAGGCCGGGCGCCATCGGCGCTGGAAGGCGTGATCGCCGGGCTGCCGGCGCTGACCCGCGCGCTGAAGCTGCAGAACCGCGCGGCGCGCGTCGGGTTCGATTGGACCGACGCCCGCGACATCCTCGACAAGATCGAGGAGGAGGTGCGGGAGTTGCGGGCGGAGATGGACGCCAATTCGGCGCAGGAACGGGTGGCCGACGAGCTGGGCGACCTGCTGTTCGCGCTGGTCAACCTCGCCCGCCGGCTGAAGGTGGAGCCGGAAGCGGCGCTGCGCGGCACCAACGCCAAGTTCGAGCGCCGATTCCACCGTATCGAAGCGTTGCTGGCCGACGGCGGGCGCAAACCGCAGGACGCCACGCTGGACGAGATGGAAGGCCTGTGGCAGCAGGCCAAGCGCGAGGAACGCGGCGAGGCGTGACGGCTCAATAGCCCCAGCGGTCGAAGGCGAAGGCCCAGCGCCGGCGGACGGCGCTGCGGGCCGGGTCCTCCAGGTCGTGACGGGCCCGGCGGTAGTCGCGGACGTCGGCGAGGTAGCGCTCGACCCGCGGACGTACCGGCTCGAACGGGCCGAGAGCAAGCCCGTCATAGACCGCGGCCAGCGTCTCCAGCGGATCGGCGACGAAACGGTCATAGCGGATTTCCACCAGCCGGCCGGGCGGCAGCAGCGCCCGGTCGCGATCGAACCGCGCCATCATCGCCGGGTAGAGGTCCAGCACCAGACCGTCGACCACCCGCGGATCGTAGGATTGCAGCGAGAACTCCCGCAGCAGGGTCAGCAGCATGCGGCGGGTGGAGCTGAAGACCTCGTAAGGGTCGCGGTGGATGTGGACGAAAACGGCGTCCGGTCGCAGGGCCAGCAACTCCGCCAGCTTGGGCGTGTGGGCCGGATTCTTGATCAGCAGGCGCCGGCCGCCGCAATAGATCTGCATCTTGGTCAGGTAGAGGTCCATCCGGCGACGCCACAGGTCGATGGCCTCCGGGCGGCAATCCTCGAACAGCACGCCCTGGCGGAAGGCGCGGCGCAGATGCTTGGGGAAGAAGATGCCGTGGTAATAGGACAGCGGCTGCATCAGGGCCAGGGCCAGCTCGTCCTCCTGCGGGGAGGTCGGGTCGACCGACATGGCGTCGATGATGCGGTCGGGCGGCAGCCACTCCTCCAGCCGGGACCGCCAGAAGGAACTCAAACCGAGGAAGCCCCAGGGCAGGCCGACGGCCAGCGGATCGGGGGCGGCGAACCGCGGATCCTGGGCCAGCAGGTTCAGCAAATGGGTGGTGCCGCTGCGCCAATGGCCGAGGATGAACAGCGGCGGCGGCTCGGCGGCCCGGCGGCCCTGCCCCGCCAGCCGCTTCACCCGCCGCTGCTCCAGCAGGTCGAAGGGCGCGCGGATCGCGGCGGCGCCGGCGGCGGTCGCGACGCGGTGCAGGTGCAGCGGCCCCACTCCGCCACCGTCGCGCAGCACGGTCGCCAAAGTGACGGCGTCGGCTCCCGCCAGCGGGTGGAAGATGCGGTGCCCGTTCCGGCGCAGCCAGGGTGTCATGGCGCGTCCGGTCCCGGTCCGGCCGGATAGGCCCGGCCCCGCCATTCCGCCGGCTTGCCATGGCGCGCGCGCAGCAGCGCCACCCATTGGATCGCCAGCATGATGAGGATTCCGACCGGGTGCAGCAGGGCGCCGACGATGCTCTGGCGGAAGCGGACGGCCAGCAGAAGGCAGAAGATCACCCCGGCCAGCACCGCCAGCCCGGCCATGACGACCGCCGCCATGGGCAGCGGGTGCAGAGCCGCCCAGCCCAACAGAATCCAGGGCAGCACATGGCCGCCGAACAGCAGCAGGGTCCAGACCGGCAGGGCGGCCGGGGTCGCCATCCCCTCCGTCGCGTTCTTGGAGAAGCCGGACCACAGCTCGCGCCACCCGCGATACATCCGGCAGCGGGCAAGGCCGGTGGCGTCGAACAGGTCGGTACCCTGCCCGGCCCGGCGGAAGGCGCGCGGCAGCGTCACCCCGTCATGCAGCGAGGCGGCGATAGCGGCATGGCCGCCGGCCGCCAGATAGGCCTCCTTCCTCACCGCGATCAGTTGGCCGCAGGCGGCGCCGAAACGCGGGTCGGTGGATCGCCGCATCCCCGCCATCGGCAGGTAGCCCAGCAGCAGAAAGTGGATCAGCGGGATCACCAGGGCCTCGGCCAGAGTCCCGGTCTCCTCGCGCGGGAAGCCGCTGACCAAGCCGTTTCCGCCCGACAGCAGGGCGCCGCTGGTCAGACGGGCGGCGGCGGGGGACAAACGCACGTCGGCATCCTGGAACAGCAGCACCGGATGGCGCGCCAGCCCGGCGAGCATCTGACAGGCATGCTGCTTGCCGGACCAGCCCGGCGGCAGCGGCGGTGCAGGCTCCAGCCGGACGCGCGGGTCGCGGGCAGCGATGGCGCGGACGATGTCCGCCGTGCGATCGGTGGAGTGGTCGTCGAGCACCACGACCTCCACCTCGACACCACGGCTGAGCAGCGCCGCTTCGACGGCGGCGGCGATGCCGGCCTCCTCGTTGCGGGCGGGGATCAGGATGCTGACGGCGGTACCCAGCGGCGGGGCGGCTGTCGGACGGCGATAGAGATAGAGGTTGAAGATCCCCTGCCCCAGCGGCAGCATAGCCAGAACCAGCGACAGTCCGGCGATCAGGTCGATGACGCTCATGGCCGTTTCACCTCCCGCTGCGGCATCGGCCTCTGCCCATCGTTGTGTGCCGCGGAAAATGCCCGTCCGCCGGCCCAGGCCCGCGCCCGGCGCCACAGGTCGTAAACTCCGCCGATCCCCACCGTTCCCTCCATCAGCGTCAGGAAACGCGCCGGGTCGCGGCTTTGCGCGTCGAGCGCCAGTTGGTCCATCACCGCCTCCAGCCGCCTTTCCAGATCCACGGCGATCTCCGGCACCGGCAGATCGGCGAAGCAGGCGGCCTCCATTGGCTCGCCGAAACGGAGCAGGGCCTCCGGCGTGCGTTCGTCCCAGAACAGATATTCGACCGCCAAAGGCACCACCGAGGCCGACGGCATGCGGCGGACCAGATGGGCGATTCCAGGCCGCAGGGTCACCGGACGTCGGCGCGGATCGGTGAAGGCGCCCTCCGCGGTGATCCACAGCATGGCGCGCGGATCGGCCAGGATATGCTCGGCAGTGCGCAGGAAGGTGACGGCCCCGGCCCGGCCGGGTTCCAGCCCGAACAGGCCGATCCGGCGCATGAAGCGGTAGCGGCGCAGCATCTCCCCATCGATCGGCCCGAAACCCGGCCGGCCGCGGAAGCGGGTGGTTCCCATCACGATCAGCAGGGCGGGATCCCACCAGGACGGGTGGTTCAGATAGACGATGACCGGCCGGCCCGGCGGCAGCACCGGCCAGCCCGGCCGCGCCAGCCGCACCGCATGGAAGCCGCGCCGCAGGCGCCGCGCCATGACGCCGCCGAAGAACCAGCAGAGAAACTGTGATCGTAACGCAACCGGATCGTCCGTCATGCCGTTCGTCAATCCCCTGGGCCGCCTTCCGTCAGGCCACGGCACGGGCGGAGCCGCGCATGTCCTGATCCAGGCTGTCGGCGGCGATCCACCCCGACATCAGCACCATCGGCATGCCCGGCCCCGGATGGGCGGCCCCGCCGGCCAGATACAGCCCCTCCACATCGCGTGAGCGGTTGCCCGGCTTGAAGGCGCCCATGAAGCGGCCGTGGCTCGCCAAGCCATAGATGGCGCCGTTCAGCACATTGTATCGGTCGTGGATGTCCTGCGGCGTCAGCACATGTTCGACGCGGATGCGGTCCTCCAGATCGGCCATGCCGGCGGTGCGCTTCAGCTTGTCGAACACCACCCGGCGATAGGCCGGCAGCATGCGGCTCCAATCATGGCGCTCGCGCAAATAGGGGGTGTGGACCAGCACATACAGCGCCTCTCCACCCTTTGGCGCGACGCCCGGTTCGGTGCGGGCGGGCGCGGCGATGTAGCAGGTCGGGTCGGGCGCCGGCTCCCCCTGACGATAGATCCAGTCGAATTCCTCCTCCGGATCGCGGGAGAAGACGAAGTCGTGGTGCAGCAGGTGATCGTACGCACGGTCAAGCCCCAGATAGAACACCACGCCGGAACAGGCCGGCTCGTAGCTGCGGCGCTTGGCGAACCGCTTGGCCGGCTGCCCGCCCACCAGTTCCTGATAGGTGCGGACGGAATCCATGTTCGACACCGCGGCGGAAACCGGGATGCGCTCGCCCCCGTCGGTCTCGACAGCGACGACGCGCCCACCTTCCACCTGCAGGCGGCGGACGCCGGTGTTGGTGCGGATGTCCACGCCCAGCCGCCCAGCCACCCGCTCCAGCGCCGCCGGCACCGCGCGGGTGCCGCCGATCGGGTACCAGACGCCGTCGTTGGTCTGCATATGGGCGATGGCGCACAGCACCGCCGGCGAGCCGTAGGGGGAGGAGCCGACATACTGGGTGAAATGGTCCAGCATCTGCGCCGCCCGCGCATCCGGCACATGGTTGCGGATGGTACCCGCCACCGTGCTGCCCATCCGCAGGGCCAGCACGTCGGACAGGGTGCTGGCGTTGAAGCTGTTGCGGAAGTTCAGCGTGTCGCCAAGATCCTCCACCGACTTCCAGAAGAAGAATCGTTCGGAGATGCCGTGCAGCCGTTCCGACATCGCCTGAAAGCGGCGATAGCCCTCCCCCGCCCCCTTTCCGGGCGCCAGCCGGTCCAGTTCGGCCGCCATGGTCCCGACATTCTCCGACAGGTCCAGCACCGTGCCGTCGTCGAAGAAGCAGCGCCATTGCGGCTCCAGCCTGACCAGCTCCAACTCGCGGTCGAGGTCGCAGCCGGCCTCTTCCAGGATGCGGCGCAGCACGCGCGGCACCGTCAGGATGGTCGGCCCCATGTCGAAGCGGAAGCCGGCGTCCTCCAGCACCGCCGCCTTGCCGCCGACCCAGGCGTTCTTTTCCAGCAGCGTCACCTTGTGCCCGCGCGCCGCCAGCACCACCGCCGCCGCCAGACCGCCAAGGCCCCCACCGATCACCGCGATCCGATCCGTCATGCGATTCCCCCTGCAATGGCCTGCCGCAGCATGCCGGACACGCCGATGGTCTTTGTGCGCCAGGGCGTCGGCAGGCCCAGTTCCTGGGCCAGCAGCCGCGCCGTGATCCGTGCGCCTTCGAAGATGACCGGCAATCCGCTGCCGGGATGGGTGCCGCCGCCCACCAGATAGACGCCGTCGAGATCCTCGAACCGGTTGCGCGGGCGGCGGTGAAGCATCTGGTCAAGGCTGTGCGCCAGATTGAAGGTGGCGCCGCGATGGACCGCGAACCGGCTTTCCCAATCGGCCGGCGTCACCACCCGCTCCACCCGGATGCGGCGCTCAAGATCGGTCAGGCCGAAGCCTGCCAGCCGGTCGAGCACCAGTCGGCGGTAGTGCGGTGCCTCCGCCTGCCAGTCGATGTGGCCGCGCTGGTGGCCGACCGGAACCAGGATATAGAGCGTGCTGCCGCCCGGCGGCGCCATCTCCGGATCGGTGACGCAGGCGTTCTGCACATAAATCGACGGGCGGCGCGGCAGTTCCCGGCACTCCTCGATCTCCGCGAGGTTGCGGGCGTAATCCTCCGCAAGATAGACGGTGTGGTGGTCCAGCCCGTCCAACCTGCCCTCGATGCCCAGATACAGCATGAAAGTGGAGCAGGAGAATTTCTTGGTGGCGAGGCGGGCGTCGCTCCAGCGCCGGCGCAGATCGTCGGGCACCAGCGTCGTTATCGCCCGCGCGAAGTCGGCGTTGATGACCAGCGCATCGGCCGGATAGTCGCCGGCCTCCGTCCGCACGCCGACGGCGCGGCGGCCCCGGAACTTGATGTGGCGCACCGTCTCGTTCAGCCGCACGGTAACGCCCAGGCTTTCCGCCACCCGGCGCATCGCCTCCATCACCGCCTCCGTCCCGCCGCGGGGATGGAAGACGCCGTGTTCATGCTCCAGGAAGGACAGGATGGTGAACAGGCTGGGGCAGCGGAAGGGCGACATGCCTAGGTACTTGCTCTGGAACGAGAAGGCGAGGCGGATGCGCGGGTCCTGGAAATAGCGGGACAGGTCGCGGTCCACCGACCGGTGCGGCGACAGCCGGCCCAACGCCTTCAGCATCGGCAGCGAGGCCAACGCCCAGGGGCTGGAGAAGTCGGACTCCAGAACCGGGCGGAAGCGCTCCATCTTCTCCCGATTGTCAGCCAGGAAGCGCGGCAGACCTTCGGCGTCGCGCGGGCTGAGCTTGGCGATCTCCGCCATCAGCGCCGTCATCTGGGCCTGGACGCGCAGTTCCCCGCCGCCTTCGAACACCAGCCGGTAGAGCGGGTCGAGGCGGATCAGGTCGACCTCGTCCGACAGGCGCCGCCCGCAGGCCTCGAAGATCTCCTCCAGGATACGGGGATAGAGGAAGAAGGTGGGGCCGCTGTCGAAGCGGTATCCGTCCATCGAGAAGCCGGCCGACCGGCCGCCTATGCGGTCCTGCCGCTCCAGCACCGTCACCTTCGCACCCGTAAGCGCCAGGAGCATCGCGGATGCCAATCCGCCCGGTCCCGCGCCGATGATCACGACTTGTCGTTCCATCCGCTTGCCAAACGCTCCTGCGCTGCCGAACTCTGTCTTCGTGGTTACGAAGCCGGGTCGAAAATGGATCGCAACAACAGCTCCTCTCCTGATGTCGTAACCCTTTCGATGGGCAATGAAAAATTTGGCTCGCCCGCCAAGTTTAAGGCTTGGTCCGCCCAGGACATCTCACTACGACTTTCGGTTATTCACGGACTTCGCCACCGCATTGCGGCCAATGCCGAGAGACTTGTTCGATCACTGGAAACTCGACCGGGCCGACATGCCGCGGAGAGCGTCAGTGCCGAAATCCTGCCGCTGGCGGAGGCCTGCCGATTCCTGGAACGCGAAGCGGCGGGCCTGCTGGCGCCAAGGCGGCTGGGCCGGCGCGGGCGCCCGGTCTGGCTGTTCGGGGTGGAGGCGGAGGTGCGGCGGGACCCGGTCGGCACGGTCCTGATCGTCGGGCCGTCCAACTACCCGCTGCTGCTGCCGGGCGTGCAGGCGGTGCAGGCGCTGGCGGCCGGCAACCGGGTGATGGTCAAGCCGGCCCCTGGATGCGGCGAGCCGATGGTCCTGCTGGGGGAATGGCTGGAGGAGGCCGGCCTGCCGCCGGGGCTGTTCCAGGTGCTGGACGAGTCCGCCGGGACGGTGGCCGAGGCCATCGCCGCCGGCATCGACAAGCTGGTGTTGACCGGCTCCGCCGACACCGGCCGGGCGGTGGCGGAACGTCTTGCCCGCCATCTGGTGCCCTCGACGATGGAGCTTTCGGGCAATGACGCCGTCTTTGTTCTGCCGGGGGCGGATGTGGATCGGGTCGCCCGTGCGCTGGCCTTCGGCCTGCGGCTCAACGGCTCCGCCACCTGCATCGCGCCGCGGCGGGTCTTTGTTCCGCACGGGATGGCCGCAGGTCTGGAGGCCGCTCTTGTCCGTCAGGTCGCCACGATCCCGCCGGTGCCGGCATCCCTGCCGGTGAGACGCCGGCTCGCCGCCCTTGCGCGCGATGCGATGGCGGAGGGCGCGCGTGCTCTGGGGAATGTACCGGAGGAGGAAGACCCCGCCATGACGCCGCTGATCCTAGCCGACGCACGGCCCGGCATGGCGTTGCTGCGCGAGGAGATCTTTGCGCCCGTCCTGTCGCTGGTGCCGGTACGGGACATGGACGAGGCGTTGGATGCGGCGACGCGCAGCCCCTACGCACTGGGGGCGTCGGTCTTCGGGCCGGTGGCGCAGGCGCGGGAGTTGGCGGGGCGGATCGATGCCGGGACGGTGACGATCAACGACCTGATCGTGCCGACCGCGGACCCCCGCCTGCCCTTCGGCGGACGGCATGCCAGCGGTTGGGGCGTCACCCGTGGTGCCGAAGGGCTTCTGGAGATGACGCAGGTGAAGACCGTCTCGTTGCGCAAGGGGCGGTTGCGCCCGCATTTCGACGCTCCGCGCGAGGGCGACGACGCGCTGATGTTGGCGGCGCTGCGTCTGTTTCATGGCGGCCCCGGCACCCGCGCTGGAGCGCTCAGGCAGATGGTGCGGGCGGTGCGTGGACGCTCCCACAATTGACGATGCCGAATTGACGATGCCGAATTGATTATGCCGAATTGATGATGGATGACCGAATGTTTGCCCTGATCCTCGCCTTCCTGATCGGCTCCGTCTCCGGCTCGCGCACGCTGCTCGCCCCGGCAGCGGTCAGTTGGGCCGCCTATGGCGGCTGGCTCGATATGTCGGGGAGCTGGCTGTTCTTCCTCGCACACCCGGTGTCGCCGTGGGTATTCACCGCAATGGCCGTGGTGGAGCTGATCGTCGACAAGCTGCCGACCACCCCCAGCCGCAAGCAGCCCTTCCCCTTCGCCAGCCGCATCGCCGGTGGAGCCATCGCCGGGGCTGCCATCGGGATGAACACCGGAGTCTGGGTCGGCGGTCTGGTCGCCGGCGGCATCGGCGCCGTCGCAGGCACGCTCGTCGGCTATGCGGCACGCATGCGGATGGCCGCCGCCTTCGGTCGCGACCGCCCCGCCGCCCTGTTGGAAGATGCGGTGGCGCTGATCGCGGCCGTTCTGATCGTGGCGGCAGCGTGACGGATCGCTACCCTTCGATGCCCTCCAGCCGGCCGGACAGTCCCGCATCCAACCCGGCATAGCCGCTGCGGATGCGCGCATCCAGCATGGCGGTCTCCGGCAGCAGGCGGATCATGAAGAAGCGGGCCAACCCGATGCGCGCATCGAGGAATGCCGGGTCATAGCCTGCCGGTCGCTGAACCGCGGCGGAGGCGGTCAGTCCCCACATCCAGCTATAGGCGACCAGCGCCGTCAGCCGCAGCAGGTCGGTCGCCCCGGCCGCCCCGTCGCGCGGGTCGCGCCCCTCCTGCCGCAGCCAGTCGGCGAGGCCGCGCAACCGGTCGGCAGCGCTCCGCAGGGGCTCCGCCAGTTCGGCCGTCGCCGGATCGTCGGCCAGCCTCGCCGCGGCATCCTCCACCGCGTCCAGCATCCGCATCAGCGGCCGACCGCCATGCAGGCCAAGCTTGCGCTGCACGAGGTCGAGCGCCTGGACGCCGTTGGTTCCCTCATAGATCTGCGTCGCCCGCACGTCGCGGACCAACTGCTCGACGCCATTGTCGCGGATATAGCCGTGGCCGCCCATCACCTGCTGGGCCAGCACCGCCGCCTCGAAGCCGAAATCGGTGCCGGCGGCCTTCACCACCGGCGTCAGCAGGGCCGCCCAATCCTCCGCCTCCTCCGTCAGCGACGGATCCTTGGCGGCGCGGTCGAGCCACAGCGCCACCCATCCGGCAAGCGCCCGTCCGGCATCGGTCAGCACGCGGGCGGTCAACACCATCCGCCGCACGTCGGGATGATGCAGGATCGGGTCGCCCGCTCCGCCCGATCCACCGCCACCCGGCGCCCTGCCCTGCACGCGCTCTCGGGCATAGGCCAAGGCCGCCTGCGCCGCGCGCTCCCCAACGCCGATGCCCTGGATGCCGACGAACAGCCGTTCATGGTTCATCATCGTGAACATGGCGGCGAGGCCGCGGTGCGGCTCTCCCACCATCCAGCCGACGGCACCCTCATAGGATACCACGCAGGTGGGCGAGGCGTGCAGCCCCATCTTGCGTTCGACCGACAGCACCGACCAGCCGTTGCGGGCGCCATCGGGCAGGCGCTTGGGCACGACGAACAGGCTGATGCCGCGGGTGCCCGGCGGCGCGTCGGGCAGGCGGGCCAGCACGAGATGCACGAGGTTCCCGGTCAGGTCATGGTCGGCGGAGGAGATGAACATCTTCTGCCCAGCCAGCCGATAGGTGCCGTCGCCCACCGGCACGGCCTGTGTGCGCAGCAAGCCCAGGTCGGTGCCGGCCTGCGGTTCGGTCAGGGCCATGGCGCCGGTCCAATCGCCGGCCAGCATCGGCGGCAGGCAATGCTCCTTCACCGCCGTGTCGCCATGGGCGGCGAGCGCCCGGATGGCGCCCTGGGTCAGGCCGGGGGTGATGCTAAAGGCGAGGTTCGCCGCACACACCATCTCCGTCACCAGCGTGTCGAGCAGCGCCGGCATCCCTTGCCCGCCATAAGTCGGGTCGCCGGCCAGCCCGTTCCAGCCGCCCTCGCGCCAATGGCGCCACGCCTCGTTGAAGCCGGCCGGCATGCGCACGCCGTCCCCCTCGACCCGCGCACCCTCTTCGTCGCCGGAACGGTCGAGCGGCAGCAGCACGTCCACCGCCAGCCGTCCGGCCTGGGCCAGCACCGCGTCGAACAGATCGGGCGTCGCGTCCTCCCAACCCGCTGCGGCAAGCGCCTCGGGAGCCTTCAGCACCTCGTTGACGAGGAAGCGGACGGATTGCAGCGGCGGTTCATACGCGCTCATACGGCAGTTTCGCTATAGGCGCGGCGGAGTTCGCGCTTCAGCAGCTTGCCGGCGGTGTTGCGCGGCAGGCTGTCGACGAAATGCACCTGCTTGGGCAGCTTGAAGGGCGCCAGATGGCCGCGGCAATGGGCGATCAGCCCCTCCGCATCGACGCTCTGGCCGCTGCGCAGCACGACGAAGGCGGTCACCGCCTCGATCCATTTCGGGTCGGGCAAAGCCACCACCGCGACCTCGGCGACGGCGGGGTGGGTGTAGATCGCCTCCTCCACCTCGCGGCTGGCGACCACCACGCCGCCGGTGTTGATGACGTCCTTGATGCGGTCGACGATGTAGAGATAGCCGGCCTCGTCCAGATAGCCGACGTCGCCGGAATGGAACCAGCCGCCCTGGAACGCCTCCTCCGTCTCGCGCTCCTTGTCCCAATAGCCGACCATCAGCTGGGGGGAGCGGTGAACGATCTCGCCATGAGTGCCCGGCGGCACGTCGTTCATCTCCAGATCGACCACCCGCGTCTCGACATTCAGCACCGGGCGGCCGGCGGAGGCGGGGCGTTCCTCATGCTCCTCCGGCGCGAGGACGGTGGCGAGCGGGCCGATCTCGCTCTGGCCATAGCAGTTGAAGGCGCGGGCGTTGGGCAGGCGCTGGCGAAGCTCCTGCAGCACCGGAACCGGCATGATTGAGGCGCCGTAATAGAGCTTTTCCAACGACCCCAGATCATGCGCGTCGAAATCGGGATGGCGCAGCAGCCCGACCCACACCGTGGGCGGCGCAAAGAAGGAGGTGATGCGGTGCGCCGCAATCAGCTCCAGGCATTGCTTCAGCGCCGGGGTCTGGATCAACAGGGTGGTGGCGCCGACCATCAGCTGCGGCATCAGGAAGACGTGCATCTGCGCCGAATGGTAGAGCGGCAGCGCCGCCAACGCGCGGTCGCTTTCGGCAAAGCGGCAATTATGGATGGCGCTTTCATATTCCGCCAGCAGGCTGCCATGGGTCATCATCGCGCCCTTCGGCGCGGCGGTGGTGCCGGAGGTGTAGAGAAGCTGAACCACCGTGTCGGCGTCCACCACCACCTCGATGTCCGCCGATGCGCCCGCATCCTGCGCGATGGACAGAACATCCAGCTCACCGCTGCCGGCGGCCAGCGTCCCGGTCCATTCCAGCCGCGCGGCCTGACCGGCATCGGCCAGAGGACCAGCGAGATCGGCGTCATGCAGCACCATCCGCGCGCCGGACTGGGTCAGGATGTAGGACAGCTCCTCCCCCGTCAGGGCGTAATTGACCGGGACATGGATGAAGCCGCCGACCGCGCAGCCCAACCACGCCACGACATAGGCGTCGGAATTGCGCCCGAACGCCGCCACCCGGTCTCCCCGCTTCAGGCCCATGTCCGTGAACCGCCTTGCCACCCGCTTGGCGGCGATGTGCAGGTCGGTGAAGCTCCACTCCCGCCCGTCATAGCGGAGCGCGATACGGCCGCCATGCCGCCGCGCCGCCCGTGCCAGAGCACCGCCGATGCTGATACCGCGCGCCGCGGCGATCGCGTTGTTCGCAACGTCCATAGGCATGCGTGTCCTCCCGGTTTTCAGGTTTTCGCGACCGGCGCCGCTCACCGATGCACGGGCGCGGCCGGATTTCTTTTTTACTAACTGGAACCTAAGTTACTTGAAAGTAGGAAGGGAAACAAGTTTGCTGAACGAACGGATGAACGCTGCCGCTGGACATAGGCACCGGCAAGTGAGAAAGCGATGGGCAGGAACGCAGGACAATGATTGAAGGGAGCCAACGCCGCATGTCGGAGTCGCCATGGAAGACCGCCGCCGACCGCCGCAGCGAGCGCGAGGAAAAGCGGATCGCCGTGCTGCGAACCGCGGCGCAGGCGTTCAACGAGCTTGGCTATCACGCCACCTCGCTGGACGATATCGCCCGACGGCTGAACGTCACCAAGCCGACGATCTATTACTATGTGAAGAACAAGGAGGAGATCCTGTTCGAGTGCGTGCGGATCGGGCTGGAACTGCTCGACAGCGCATCGAGCGAAGTGATCGGCCATGGCGGCAGTGCCTATGACGAGCTGGTGGCGGTGATGACCACCTATGTCGGCATCGTCACCATGGATTTCGGCATGTGCGTGATCCGTGTCGGCGAGGAGCCGCTGACCGAGGAGAGCCGCCGCACCCTGCGCGGCCTGAAGCGCCGCATCGACCTGAAATTCCGCAGCCTGATCGAGCGCGGCATCGCCGAGGGCAGCATCGCCCCCTGCGATCCGAAGATCGCCGCCTTCACCCTGTCGGGCGCGCTCAGCTGGGTTGCGCGCTGGTACCGTCCCGACGGTGACCTGGACCCGGCGGAGATTTCCCGCCAGTCCATCGCCCTTCTGCTGAACGGCCTGCGCCCGCGCCCCGCATGATAGGCCGAAGGTGCGCGGGCTCATGGCTCGTCGCCCTTTTATGATCGGCCGCTGCACTCTTTCTTAGACATATGGGAGTATGATGAAAATGAGGGCGTCAGACGCCCTCGGCGGGCGATCCAGAAGACGTTTCGTAACGTAGAACGATCCTTGAGAGGCACCTGAACCGAGGATCGTCCAAAATCATGACCGTCGAGCTGACAGATTCGCAGACGAAGCGACTTTCCACCTTCTCCATCACCAATGACGATCTGGCCCGGCTTCGGGGCAACCGCGAATTTGCGGAACGGCGGCTTCCCGCGCTTCTGAATGAATGGCACCGGCATTTCGACGCCTGGCCGGAAATCCAGGCGGCGTTGAAGCGTCCCGACGTGCACGCCGCCCGGCTGGACCACTGGACGCGGGCCGCGTCCGGGCGGATCGATGCCGAGTTCGCCGACTCCGCGAAGCGGCTCGCGACCCTGTTCTATCGGAACGGCGTTCCGGCCTATGCGGTGTCGATCTGCCATTACGTCGTCAGTTCCAACATCGCCCGCGAGCTTGGCCTAACCGGTGGCGACGACGGTCTGGCCGCCAACCTGTTCGGCGCCGCCGCCCGCCGCACCCGCGCCGCCCAGTTGGAAACGCTGAACAAGATCGCGTGGTTCGATATCGAGCTGCTTCTGGAAACCTATCGCGAGGCGGAGGAGGAGAGCAAGCGCGCCACGCTCGACCGGCTCGCCGGCACGTTCGAGGACAGCGTGAAAGGCATCGTGGAGGGCACGGTCGCCGCCTCCAACCAGATGCAGGCCCATGCCCAGCGCATGTCGGAAATCGCCACCAGCACCAGCCGCCGTTCCTCCGACGTGGCGTCGGAAACCGAAGTCACCTCGTCCAGCATGCAGACGGTGGCCGCGGCGACCGAACAGCTCTCGATCTCCATCTCCGACATCAGCCGCCACGTCACCGAATCGTCCCGCATCTCTTCCTCCGCCGTCGACGAGGCGGAGCGGACGAAGAGCACCGTCAGCGGGTTGGTCGAGGAGGCCAAGCGCATCGGCGACGTGGTCAAGCTGATCAGCAACATCGCCAGCCAGACAAATCTCCTGGCCCTGAACGCCACCATCGAGGCGGCGCGGGCCGGCGAGGCGGGCAAGGGCTTCGCCGTCGTCGCCAACGAGGTGAAGCACCTCGCCAACCAGACCGCCAAGGCGACGGAGGACATCTCCAGCCAGATCGCCGGCATGCAGAGCGCCGCCGGCAATGCCGCCGAGGCCATTCACGCGGTCGGCCGCACCATCACCCACATCAACGAGATCGTCACCACCGTCGCCGCCACGGTGGAACAGCAGACCGCCGCGACCCAGGAAATCACCCGGAACGTGCAGGAGGTCGCGGTCGGCACCCGCCGGGTCACCGACTCCATCGGTCAGGTGACGCAATCCTCGTCGGAGACCGGCGGAATCGCGCAGGAGGTGCTGGCCGCCGCCGGTCTGCTGCACCGGCAGGCGGACGACCTGAACCGCGGCGTCGGCGATTTCCTGACCCGCATCCGCACCGCCCGCTGATCCGCCGCGCATGGCTGCCGCGCCCGTTCGCCTGCTGGACGGGGAAGGCCGGCGGCAGGCAGCATGCCGGTGAGGCAAATCATTCGCACAGGTAAGAGTTCGTGGTCGGGACAAGGGACGGGTCGGAAGGGGGCTGGCCGAAGCTCCGCGCGCGGACGGTGGCGCAATGGGCGGGCCTGCTCGCTCTGTCGGCGGCGGTGACGTTGGGATTGGAAGCGGTCGGGCTGCCGGCGGCCTGGCTGATCGGGCCGATGATCGGGGCCATCGCGCTCGGTGTCGGCGGAGCCTCCATCCGGGTGCCGCCTTCGGGCTTCACCATGGCGCAGGCGATCATCGGCTGCCTCGTTGCCCATGCCGTCACCTCGTCGATCCTGCTGTCCATCGCGCGGAACTGGCCGCTGATGCTGGGAACCGTCGGGCTGACGGTGCTGGTCAGCGGCATCGTCGGCTGGCTGTTCGTCCGCTACGGCAGCCTGCCCGGAACCACCGCGGCCTGGGGCGTGTCGCCGGGTGCAGCCGCCGCCATGGTCGCCATGGCCGGGGAATACGGGGCGGATGCGCGGCTGGTGGCGGTGATGCAGTATCTGCGCGTGGTGCTGGTGGTGCTCAGCGCCTCGCTGGTCACACACGCGCTGACCGCCGCCCCGGACGGCGGCGCCCTGCCGGTGGCGCCGGTGGAGGCGTTGGACCTGCGCGGGCTGGCGGCGACGCTGCTGGTCGCGGGTGTGGGCGGCTGGATCGGGCAGCGCTTCCGCATTCCCTCGGGCGCGCTTCTGGTGCCGATGGTGCTGGGCGCGCTGGTCCAGGCCGGCGCCGGTGTGACCCTGCAACTGCCGCACCTGCTGCTGACCGTCACCTACACCGTCATCGGTTGGAGCATCGGCCTGCGCTTCACCCGCGAGGTGCTGCGCCACGCGATGCGCGCCGTGCCGCAGATGCTGCTGTCGACCGGGCTGATGATCGCGCTGTGCAGCCTGTCGGCCTGGGTGCTGGTCACGCTGCTGCCGACCGATCCGCTGACCGCCTTCCTCGCCACCAGCCCGGGCGGGCTCGATTCCGTGGTGGTGATCGCGCTGGGAACCGGGGTGGATTTGCCGCTGGTGCTGGCGCTGCAGACTTTGCGGCTGTTCGTGGTGGTGCTGTCCGGCCCGCCGCTGGCCCGGCTGATCGCCCGTTACGCCTGAATCCTGTAGGGTCCGCCGTCTTCGAGCGTGCCCAGTTCGCCTTCGATGGCGGCGGCCAGATCCTCGATGCGATAGGGCTTTGCCAGCACGCGGAAGCCGTCCATGCCGCCGACACCCTCGGCATAGCCGGTGGTCAGCACGACCGGCAGGCCGGCGCGCAGCTTCTGCGCCTCCCGCGCCAGTTCCACGCCATTGACGGGACCCGGCATCACCACGTCGGTGCAAAGCAGATCCACGGCTTCCCCGTTGCGCAGGCGTTCCAGCGCCTCCCGCCCGGTCGCGGCATGGGCGACGGCATAGCCCATGTCGGTCAGCGCCGCAGTCACCACCGACGCCACCACCAGATCGTCCTCCACCAGCAGGATGCGGACACCGTGTCCGGGTGAGACCGTGCGCTCGGCAACGATGCCGGGTTCGATGGCGACCTGCTGTGCGCGCGGAAGCAGCAGGGTGACGACCGTCCCCTCTCCTGGCCGGCTTTCCACCGATGCCGTGCCGCCCGACTGGCGGGCGAAGCCATAGACCTGCGACAGGCCGAGCCCGGTTCCCTTGCCCACCTCCTTGGTGGTGAAGAAGGGCTCGAAGACCCGGGCGGCGATGTCGGGCGGCATGCCGGTCCCGGTGTCGGACACGCGGATGCGGACATAGTCGCCGGACAGCCCGTCCGGCGTGCGCTCTTTCAACGTCACGTTCGCCGCGGAAACGATCAGGCGGCCACCGCCCGGCATGGCGTCGCGCGCATTGACCGCGAGGTTGAGCACGGCGAGTTCGAACTGGACCGGATCGGCTTCGGCGCCCCACAGGCCGGGCGCCAGCTCCATCGACACATGGATATCGGCGCGCAAGGCGCGTTCCAGCAGTCCGTTCATGCCCAGCAGCCGGTTGCGCAGGTCGAACGGCTCGGGGCGCAGGCTCTGCTTGCGGGCGAAGGCCATCAACTGCTGGACCAGACGCGCGCCGCGGTCCACCGCCTGCCGTCCGGCGTCGAGCAACTGCGGAATGCCGGGCTGCCCGCCGGCGCGTCGGCCGATCATCTGCAGACAGCCGGACACCGCCTGCAACAGGTTGTTGAAATCATGGGCAATGCCGCCGGTCAGCTGGCCGATGGCCTCCATCTTCTGGCTCTGGCGCAGTAGGTCGCGGGCATGCTCCAACTCGGCATCGCGTTCCCGTTCCGCGGTGACGTCGCGCGCGACGCAGTAGAGATACCCCTCCACCGGGACCGCGGTCCAGGACAGCCAGCGATGGCCGCCGTCCTTGCAGCGGAAGCGGTTCTCGAATCGCAGCGTGGTCTCGCCCTGCGCCAGCCGCATCAATTCCGCCGCCGTGCGGTTCTGGTCGTCGGGATGCTCCATCCACTGGGTGCGGCGGCCGACGATCTCCTCCTCCTCCCAGCCGAGCGTGCGGGTCCAGGCCGGATTGACGCTGAGAATCGCGCCGGTCCGGTCGGCCACGCACAGCAGGTCCTGCGATACCGTCCAGATGCGGTCGCGCTCGCGGGTGCGCTGGGACACCCGCTCTTCCAGATCGCCGTTCAGGCGGCGAAGCGCAATCTCGGCCCGCTTCAGGTCGGTGATGTCGTGCAGGGTTCCGACCAGCCGGGCCGGCCGGCCATCGGCATCGGATTCGAAGCTGGCCCGCCGGGCGATCCAGCGCTCCTCCCCGTTGTCGGCGCGGCGGATCCGGTATTCGGCGAACAGTTGTGGCGCCTCATCGACGCTGCGCAGAGTATCGGCCACCATCCAGCGGTCGTCCGCATGAACCAGATCGCGGAACTGCGAGGACGGCGCCGACCTCATGGGCGGCAGCCCCCACAGGGCGAAGAACATGTCCGATCCTTCGATCCGTTCCGTGGCGAGATCCAGTTCGAAGCCCCCGACCTGCCCGGCCTCCTGGGTGCGGCGAAGGCGGGCCTCGCTCCGTTCGGTCGCCTGCATCGCCTTCACGCGATCCGTCGTCTCGATGACGGTGCACAGCACGCCGGCCACCCGTCCGGATTCGTCCGGCACCGGGCTGTAGAACAGGTCGCACCACACCTCCTCCGCCGGGCCGTTGCGCTCCAGCATGAAGAGATGCCCGGTGTGGGTCTGCACCTCTCCCCGGAAGCCCTTTTCCAGAATCCGGCGGTTCCAGTCCCAGATCTCCGGCCAAATGCCCGGCACGGTGCCGCCCAGCGCCTGCGGATGCTTTCCACCGGCGATCAGGGCGTAACCGTCATTGTAGATCATCCGGTGTTCCGGACCCCACATCAGCACCATCGGGATCGGAGAATGGACGATCAGGTCGACGATCGTTCTCAGGCTGCCGGCCCAACTCTCGATAGGTCCGAGGCATGTGTTCGACCAATCGAAATCGGCAACGAGGGAGCCGACGACGCTGTCCCGCAACGACAAGTGTTGTCCGGTGCCGATGTCGCTGGGGGGCAAAGCTCTTCTCCGTCAGGGCGTCCCGATGCGACGTCTTCGTTTAGATACGTTTTTCGGCTATTCCGTTCAATTGGCCGCTTGGCTAGGCCGATAGCCTGCCGGCTATCTGCTGGGACGTTGCGCCCGTGTGACCGGTGGACGTATCCTTGACGCCCCCTTCACGCCCGATCCCGGAGTGCCGCGGCAATGACCGACCGTCCCCACCGTCCCGAAACCATCGCTGCCGGCGCCCTGGGCTTTGAGGACGCGGCGAGCGGCGCGGTCATTCCGCCGATCCACCCGTCCACCACCTATGTCCGCGATCCCGACAACGGCTATGGCCGCGGCCGGGTCTATGCCCGCGCCGACAACCCCACCTTCGACATTCCGTCGCGGACGATCACCGAACTGGAAAAGGGCGCGGACACGCTGCTGTTCGCCTCCGGCATGGCGGCGGCGACCGCCGTGTTCCAGGCGTTGGATCCGGGCGACCATGTGCTGGTGCCCGACGTGATGTACTGGGCCTTCCGCAACTGGGTGCATGGACCCGCCACCCGCTGGGGGCTGAAGGTCGAAGGGGTGGACACCAGCGACACCGATGCGGTGCGCGCCGCACTCCGTCCCGGCCAGACGCGGCTGGTCTGGGTCGAGACCCCGGCCAACCCGCTGTGGACCGTCACCGACATCGCCGCCGTCGCCGAACTGGCGCACGAGGCCGGGGCGTGGCTGGCGGTGGACAGCACGGTCGCCACGCCGGTGCTGACCCGGCCGATCGAGTTGGGTGCCGACATCGTCATGCATTCGGCGACCAAATACCTGAACGGCCATTCGGACATCGTCGCCGGCACCCTGACCGCCGCCCGCAAGGACGAGTTCTGGGCCCGCATCAAGGCGGTACAGACCCAGCAGGGCGGCATCCTCGGCAGCTTCGAGGCATGGCTTCTGCAACGCGGCCTGCGCACCCTGTTCGCCCGCGTCCGCTGGCAGAGCGCTGCGGCGATGTCGCTGGCGGAGCGGCTGACGGCCCATCCGCGGGTGGCGGAGGTGCTCTATCCCGGCCTGCCCGGCTTCCACGGCCACGGCATCGCCTCCCGCCAGATGACCGGCGGCTATGGCGGTATGCTGTCCATCCGGGTGAAGGGCGGCACCCAGGCCGCCATCGACACCGCCGCCCACGTCGGCATCTGGCGTCGCGCCACCTCGCTCGGCGGGGTGGAGAGCCTGATCGAGCATCGCGCCAGCATCGAAGGCCCGACCTCCCCCGTGCCGGGCGACCTGCTGCGCCTGTCGGTCGGCCTGGAGTCGCCCGAAGACCTTTACGACGACCTGGATCAGGCGCTCGGCCAATCACTCGGCCAGGGCTGAGCGGCGGGGACAGATCGACGCGGCACCGGCGGCATGCGCTTTTCCGAGTACCCCCAACGCGGATAGGGCTTGACAGTGAGAATGATTCGCGACGTTATTCGCTGAGAATAAGTCGCACTTGCTGTCAAACACCGACCCCGACGTTCGAGGAGACCTCCATGTCGAAGCGCGCTGCCGGCTTCGCCGCCGTAGCCGTCGTTGCCCTGCTGCCGTTCGCCGCCCAGGCGGCCGGACCGGCCTACAAGGACGTGGCGAAAAACTACGCCGACATCGCCCATGCCGCCTATCAGGACGCCACCAACGGCGCCAAGGCGCTGAAGAAGGCGGTGGACGCCCTGGTCGCCAACCCGACCGAGGAGACGCTGGCGAAGGCGCGCGAGGCCTGGAAGGCCGCCCGCGTTCCGTACATGCAGACCGAAGCCTTCCGCTTCGGCAATCCCGTCGTCGACGAGTGGGAAGGCAAGGTGAATGCCTGGCCGCTGGACGAGGGCCTGATCGACTATGTCGACGAGGGCTATGCCGGCGGCGAGAGCAACCCCTACGCCAAGGCGAACGTTATCGCCAACCCGAAGATCACGGCCGGCGGCAAGACCATCGACGCCACCAGGATCACCAAGGAGCTGCTGGCCGACAAGCTGCACGAGGCCGGCAAGGTCGAGGCGAACGTCGCCACCGGCTATCACGCCATCGAGTTCCTGCTGTGGGGCCAGGATCTGCACGGCACCGGTCCGGGTGCTGGCGAGCGCAAGGCGACCGACTATGCCAAGGGCAAGGACTGCACCAACGGCCACTGTGACCGCCGCGCGCAGTATCTGAAGGTCGCCACCCAGATGCTGGTCGACGATCTGTCCGAGATGACCGCCAATTGGGCGGCCAAGGGCAAGGCCCGCGTCTCCATCGCCAAGGCGCCGGAGGGCGAGGGCGTCGCCCGCATGCTGACCGGCCTCGGCTCGTTGAGCTATGGCGAACTGGCCGGCGAGCGCATGAAGCTCGGCCTGATGCTGCACGATCCGGAGGAGGAGCATGACTGCTTCTCCGACAACACCCACAACTCGCACTATTACGACGAAGTCGGCATGGTGAACGTCTACAACGGCAGCTACAAGCGCACCGACGGCAAGACCGTGTCGGGCGCCTCGCTGTCGCAGCTGGTCGCCGCCAAGTCCGCCGACGCCGACGCCGCGGTGAAGACCGCCCTGGGCAACACCATGAAGGCGATGCAGGCGATCAAGGACACCGCCGACAGCGGCAAGATGGCCTACGACCAGATGATCGCCGCCGACAACGACGAGGGCAACAAGCTGGTGTCCGCCGGCATCGACGGCCTCGTCGCCCAGAAGAAGGCTCTGGAAGGCGCCGTCGCCGCACTCGGCGTCTCGGTCGACGTCAAGGGGTCCGACAGCCTCGACGAACCGTCGAAGGTCGGCAAGTAAGCACGCCTACCCCGGCTCCGGTCTCGCTTCCGTCCCGCGCATGACCGAACCACCCGCGCTTCCCTTCCGGGCCGATCCGGCGAGGGACGGAGGCGGGACCGGAGCCGGCACTTTTCCCGCCTGAAGTTTTTGGACCGCCGTCATGCCGCATCGTCCCGCCGTTCCGCTGTCCCGCCGCGCCCTCCTGCGTGCCGGAGGTGCCGCCGTCGCGGCGACGGCACTTGGCGGGACCGGATTGAAGGCTCCCGATGCCGGCGCGCTGAAGCCCGGCCTTGCCGGCCCGGCGCCCGTCACCTCGGCCGGCGATCTGGTCGAGGTCGAATTGGTCGCCAAACAGCGGATGCAGCGCATCCTGCCTGAACCGGCGGAACCGTCGCCGCTTATCACCTATGCCGACCACTTCCCCGGCCCGATCATCCGCATGCGCAAGGGCCAGCGGCTGCGTGCCACGCTGGTGAACGAGCTGGACGAGCACACCTCCATCCACTGGCACGGCATCCGCCTGCCGAACCTGGAAGACGGCGTGCCCTACCTGACCCAGCCGCCGACCAAGCCGGGTGAGCGCCATGTCTACGAGTTCACGCCGCCGGATGCCGGGTCCTTCTTCTTCCATCCCCATTGCAACACGGTGGAGCTGCTGGGCCGCGGCCTTGCCGGCGTCCTGATCGTCGAGGAGCCGGACGCGCCCAAATTCGACGCGGACCTCGTCTGTCTGGTCAAGGACTGGCAACTGGACAAGACCGGCAAGTTCGGCACCTTCATGACCGACCGCGGCGCCTCGCGCGCCGGCACCTTCGGCAGTGTGTCCACCGTCAACGGCGCCATCGATCCGGTGATCGAGGTGCCCACCAACGGCGACATCCGCGCCCGCCTCTACAACATCGACAACACCCGCGTGGTCGATCTGCGGGTGGAGGGTGCCGAGGCCTGGATCATCGCCGTCGACGGCAACCCGCTGCCGCCCCGCCCGCTGGACGGCTGGCCGATGGGGCCGGCGATGCGCATCGACGTGCTGTTCCGCGCCCCGGCCAAGGCCGGCCAGACCCTGCGGCTTACCAACGTCTATTCGGCCGAGCCCCGGCCGCTCGCCACCTTCCGCGCCGTCGGTCCCGCCCGGCCGAACAAGCGCTTCAAGCCGCGCGCCCTGCCCGCGTCCGCCATTCCCGAGCCGGACCTGAAGGACGCGCCGATCATCCCGATGGCCTTCTCCGCCACCGCGGTGGCGCAGAGCTTCGACCCGGCGGTATTGCCCGGCCTGCCCTATGCCGACGCGCTGTGCCTGTCGGCGAAGACCTTCTGGGCGATCAACCAACAGAGCTGGCCGGAGAGCGGGCACGAACATCTGCCGCCGCCGCTGGTCACGCTGGAAAAGGGCCGCAGCTATATCTTCGAGCTGGCCAACCTGACGCCGCACCTGCACCCGATCCACATCCACGGCTACACCTTCAAGGTGCTGTCCTCCGACGGCCGACAGGTGGTGCCCCACCATGCCGACACGGTGCTGCTGGAACCGAAGGAACGGCTGCGCGTGGCGATCAAGGCCGACAATCCCGGCGACTGGATGTTCCACTGCCACATCATCGAACACCAGGACACCGGCATGATGGGATACATCCGCGTTGTTTGATTCACGACCTATGCACTTGAAATTCCCTCTCCCCCCCGGGGAGAGGGTCAGGGTGAGGGGGCAGCATGGGCGCCAGCCCATGCCAGGGGATTGCCAAGGGGCAGAATGCCCTTTGGCGGCGCGCGACAGCGCGCCGGCCCCCTCACCCTTCCCACCGCTTCGCGGCGGGCCCCTTCCCTCTCCCCGGGGGGGAGAGGGTATGTCGCTCCGCGTCGCGGTTGCCGCCGCCCTGCTCTTCCTCGTCGCCCCCACCGCCCAGGCCGCCGACAGCCTCGACAACCGCATCGGCGAGGCGCTTTTCCGCCGCATGTGGGTGGCCGCGCCCACCGCGACCCAGGCGGCGGACGGTCTCGGGCCGCTCTACAACGCCCGCTCCTGCGCCACCTGCCATCCGCGCGCCGGCGGCGGCCGGCCGCCCGATCCGGCGGTGGAGGGCGACCAGGGCGTCGGCTATGCGATCAAGCTGAACGCCGACCCGGTCTATGGCCGGCAGATCCAGTCCAACGCCACTCTCGGACAGGTGATCGAAGGCCGCCCCCGCGTCACCTACCGCGAGGAGGAGGTGCGCTTCCCTGACGGCGAGACCGTCCGCCTGCGTCATCCGACGCCGGTGGTCGAGGATCTCGGCTATGGCCCGTTGGCGGAGGCGACGGTGATGTCCGCCCGCGTGCCGCCGCGCGTCCATGGCATGGGCCTGCTCGACCGCATCCCGGCCGAAGCGATCGAGGCCGAAGCCGCGCGGCAGGCGGCGTCCGGCGGTCCCGTCGCCGGGCGGGTGAACCATGTGACGGTGGACGGCAAGCGGCAGGTCGGCCGCTTCGGCTGGAAGGCGATGCACCCCACGCTGGACCATCAGGATGCGGAAGCCTTCAGCCTCGACATCGGCATGTCGACCCCGGCCTATCGCGAGCCCTGGGGCGACTGCACCCCGGCGCAGACCGCCTGCCGCGAGGCACCGCACGGCGATTCCAAGCAGTTCGAGGGGCTGGAGATTCCCAGCACGATCATCGGACTGATCGATGGCTACCTGCGCGATTTGCCGCCCGACGGCAGTCTGGAAGCGCCGAAGGACAAGGCGGGGACCACGCTGTTCGCCGATACCGGCTGCGCCGCCTGCCACCGCCCGTCCTGGCGCACGGCGGAGGACCCGGCCCACCCGGCCCTCTCCAACCGCGCGATCTACCCGCACAGCGACATGCTTCTCCACGACCTCGGCCCCGGATTGGGAGACGAGCTGCCGATGGGCGAGGCGCGCGGATCGGACTGGCGAACCACGCCGCTGTGGGGCCTGAACCGGCTGGCGGCCAAGGACGGGCAACTGTCGCTCCTGCATGACGGGCGCGCCCGCAGCGTCACCGAAGCGATCCTGTGGCATGGAGGCGAGGCGGAAGGGGCGAAGGACCGCTTCATGGCCTTGGCGGGTGGGGAGCGGAATCGGCTGGTGCGTTATGTGCTGGGTTTGTAAAGGAAGGGCGGGGGCTTCGATCCACGCCAACGGCAGAAGGGATTTGAACGTATGCGACGCCGCATAGTGCTTGGACTGATGTCCGCCGCCGCCGCCGTGGCGGCTCTGCTGCCGCGGACCCCGGCCTTCGCCGCCCGCCAGTCCGACAAGGATGCCGCCTTCCTGGGTGGCATGGTCCGCACCCATGCCCTGCCGCGCTTCGACGCGCTGGTCGCCGCCGCCAATACCTATGTCGACACGCTCGACCGCTTCGCCGCCGGCCCCACCGCCGCCGGACTGGAGGAGGCGCGCGCGGCCCACACCAAAGTCACCGATGCCTGGGCATCCGTGCAGCATCTGCGCCCGGGCCCCCTCACCATGAATCTGCGCGCCGACCGCATGTCCTTCTGGCCGGAGCGGCCGGGCGTGGTCCAGCGCCAGATCGGCCAGATCCTGCGCGACCATGACCCCAAGCTGCTGCAGCCGGGCGCGCTCGCCCGCCAGAGCGCGGCTGTGCAGGGGCTGACCGTGCTGGAACGGCTGCTGTTCGACGAGGGCGTCACCGCGGACAATTTCACCGGCAGCGAGGCCAAGAAATACCGCGGGCAGCTGGCCGTCGCCGCCGCCCGCAACATCGCCGCCATCGCAACCGAAGCGCGCGACGGCTGGAAGGAGCTGGAGGCGCCGCTCGCCGCCGGGCAGCCGACCGTCCTCGGCCCGACTGCCTCGGAAGCGGTCAACACGCTCTATTCCGCCGCCATCACCGCCATGCAGGTGGTGATCGACCAGAAGCTGATGGCCCCGCTCGGCGGCGGCATCGAGGACGCCAAGCCGATGGTGGTGGAGGCGTTGCGCAGCGGCCGGTCGCTCCGCAACATCGCGCTGAACCTGGAGGGGCTGCGCGCCCTGCTGATGGGCGAGCATGGCGGGCTGGGCTTCGTCTCGCTGCTGCCGGCGAACGACGACGGCGCCACCGCCAAGCAGGCCATCGACGAGAGCTTCGCCGCCGCGATCAGCGCGGTGGAGGCGATCCCCGGTCCGCTGGACAAGGCGGTGACCGACCCCACTTCCCGCAAGAAGACGGAGAGCGCGCTGCGGCTGGTCAAGGCGGCGCGGGTGGAGATGCTGGGCACGCTGGCCCCGCTGCTGGACATCACGCTGGGATTCAACGAACTGGACGGAGACTGACCATGGCGATGGACCGCAGGAACATCCTGGGCGTGCTCGCCGGGCCAGTATTCGGTGGACGCGCAATGGGTGGGCGCATCGTCGGCGGACTGCTGGCCGTGCTGACCGGCAAGGCCCATGCGGCGGACGCCGGCACGCTCTACCTCAACGCCTATGCCACCGCCGGGGCGGAGCCGAGCTTCGGCGTCGCCGCGCTGGACCGCGTCGGCAAGGTGCTGTTCACCACCGTAACGCCCGGCCGCGCCCACGCCATCATGCCGCGTCCCGGCGTGGCCGAGGCGGTCGTCTTCGCCCGCCGGCCCGGCCGCTGGTTCCAGACCCTGTCGCTGGCCGACGGCACCCCCGGCCCGGTGGTGCGGGCGCCCGACGACCGCCGCTTCACCGGCCATGGCGATTATTCGGCCGACGGCCGCATCCTCTATGTCGCCGAGGACGACGTCCCGCGCGAGGAGGGCGCCATCGGCGTCTACGACGCCACCGACGGCTACCGCCGGATCGGCGTCATTCCGACCCATGGGCTGGGTCCGCACGAGTTGATCCTGATGCGCGACGGCTCGACCCTGGCCGTCGCCAACGGCGGCGTCATCACCCACCCCGACACCGGCCGGGCCAAGCTGAACCTCGACAGCATGGACAGCTCGCTGACCTATGTGGAGGCGGCGACCGGCAAGCTGCTCGACAAGGCCCGCCTGCCGGAGGAGCACGCCAATCTCGGCATCCGTCACATCGCCCTGCTGGACGACGGCGGGGTCGCCTTCGGTGTTCAGGACGAACGCCCCATCGGCATGCTGCAGCCCCTGACCGGCGCCCACCGTCCCGGCAGCGGCGCGGTCCGCCTGTTCGACGCACCGGAGGATGTGCTGTCACGCATGCAGGGCTACATCGGCAGCGTCGCGTCGGATGGCAAGACGGTGGCCGCCAGCTCGCCGTTGGGCGGGCTCATCGGGCTGTGGAACGCGGCGGACGGGGCGTGGCTCGGCTCCACCGCGCTGGCCGACAGCTGCGGTTTGGCTCCGAACGGCGAGGGCTATCTGGCGACCAGCGGGCTTGGCGTGATCGAGCCGGTGTCGGTCAGCGCCGAAGCGGGACCGGAGCGCAAGGCGCCGGCCTTCCGCTGGGACAACCACCTGACGCGGCGGGTCGCTTGAGGGGCTGAGTTAGACCCCCACCCCAACCCTCCCCCGCTGGGCGGGGAGGGGGCAAGTGCTTGTTCGGAATAGCAGCGGCAGTCCCTCCCCCGCCCAGCGGGGGAGGATAGGTGGGGGTCTAACTCCACCCAATCAGCCCCTACCCCACCAGCGCCGCCCAATGATGGCGCAAGTGATCCTCGATGAACGTGCTGATGAAGAAATAGCTGTGGTCGTAGCCCGGCTGCATGCGCAGCGTCACCGGGTGGCCGACCTCCTGCGCCGCCGCGACCAGCGCCTCCGGCTTCAGTTGTACTTCCAGGAAGCTGTCGCGGTCGCCCTGGTCGATCAGGATCGGCAGCCGCTCCGTCGCGGTCCTGATCAGCGCGCAGGCGTCCCATTCCATCCAGCGGTCGCGGTCCGGCCCCAGATAGCGCCCGAAGGCCTTTTCGCCCCAGGGCACCACCGCCGGGTTGACGATGGGGGCGAAGGCCGACACCGCCTTGTAGAAGCCGGGATGCTTCAGCGCGCAGACCAGCGCGCCATGCCCGCCCATCGAATGGCCGGCGATGGACCGGCGGTCGGTGACCGGGAAATTTTCCTCGATCAGTGCCGGCAACTCCCGCGTCACGTAGTCGTGCATGCGGTAGTTGCGCGCCCAGGGTTCCTCGGTCGCATCGACATAGAATCCGGCGCCCTGGCCGAAGTCCCAGGCGCCGTCGGGATCGCCGGGCACCCCCTCCCCGCGCGGGCTGGTGTCGGGGGCGACGATGGCGAGGCCAAGCTCCGCCGCGACGCGGAAGGCGCCGGCCTTCTGGGTGAAGTTCTCGTCGGTGCAGGTCAGGCCCGACAGCCAGTAGAAGACCGGAACGGTCGCGCCGGCCTCCACCTGCGGCGGCAGGAAGATCGCGAAGGTCATCTCGCAATTCACCGCCGCGGACTGGTGCCGCACCCGTTTCAGACGGCCGCCGAAGACACGGGTTTCCGACAGGGTGGTCAGGGGGTCGGTCATGGAAACGCCTTTTGAAAATCGATGGCGGCAAGGCTCCCTCCCCCAATATGGAGAAGGGAGCCCTCGTCACCTCACTGGTTGTACAGGATGACCGAGCGGATGCTCTTGCCCTCATGCATCAGGTCGAAGGCGTGGTTGATGTCCTCCAGACCCATGGTGTGGGTGATGAAGGTGTCCAGCTCGAACTCGCCGCGCAGATAGCGCTCCACATATTCCGGCAGCTCCGAACGGCCCTTGACGCCGCCGAAGGCGGAACCGCGCCAGACGCGGCCGGTGACCAGCTGGAACGGACGGGTGGAGATCTCCTCGCCGGCGCCGGCGACGCCGATGATGACCGACTCGCCCCAGCCCTTGTGGCAGCATTCCAGCGCGGCGCGCATCACCTTGACGTTGCCGATGCACTCGAAGCTGTAATCGACGCCGCCGTCGGTCAGTTCGACCAGCACTTCCTGGATCGGGCGGTCGTAGTCCATCGGGTTGATGACGTCGGTGGCGCCCAGCTGCTTGGCGATCTCGAACTTCGACGGGTTGATGTCGACGCCGATGATGCGGCTGGCCTTCGCCATGGTGGCGCCGATGATGGCCGACAGGCCGATGCCGCCGAGGCCGAAGACGGCGACGGTCGAGCCCGGCTCCACCTTCGCGGTGTTCATCACCGCACCCATGCCGGTGGTGACGCCGCAGCCCAGCAGGCAGACCTTCTCCAGCGGGGCGGCCTTGTTGATCTTGGCGAGCGCGATCTCCGGCAGCACCGTGTATTCGGAGAAGGTCGAGGTGCCCATGTAATGGGCGATCTGCTTGCCCTTGATGGAGAAGCGGCTGGTGCCGTCCGGCATCAGGCCCTTGCCCTGGGTGGCGCGGATCGCCTGGCACAGGTTGGTCTTGCCGGACAGGCAGAATTTGCACTTGCCGCATTCCGGCGTGTAGAGCGGGATGACGTGGTCGCCGACCGCCACGGACGTGACGCCGGGGCCGACCTCCACCACCACGCCGCCGCCCTCATGGCCGAGGATGCAGGGGAACACGCCTTCGGAATCCTTGCCGGACAGCGTGTAGGCGTCGGTGTGGCAAACGCCGGTGGCGACGATGCGGACCATCACCTCGCCGGCCTTGGGCGCCGCGACCTCGACTTCTTCGATCTCCAGCGGACGGTTGGCTTCCCAGGCGACGGCGGCGCGCGACAGAACCATGTGGGTTTCCTTCCCCAATGCGGATGGCTTTTTGATTCCTACAGTGTAAACGCCTCGGGTCATTGCCAAAATGGCGATTTCGGGAATAGATTTTTGCGGTACGGGGATAATGCTGCGGGTTCAGGGTGTAATTCGATGAGCGGCTGGGACGGCATCGACGAATTCGTGGCGGTGGCGGAGAGCGGCAGCTTCTCCCGCGCGGCGGAGCGGCTGCGCGTCTCCTCCTCCCATGTCAGCCGCAGCGTGGCGCGGCTGGAGGACCGGCTGCAGGCCCGCCTGTTCTACCGCACCACCCGCAAGGTCAGCCTGACCGAGAGCGGCCGGGCCTTCCTCGCCCGCTGCCAGCGGCTGGCGGAACAGCGCGACGACGCCTTTCTCGCGGTCGGCGCTCTGCAGGGCGGCAGCGCCAGCGAGGTGAAGGGGCTGCTGCGCATGACCAGCGCCACCGCCTATGGCGAGCAGTTCATCATGCCGCTGATCAACGACCTGATGGAGCGCCACCCGCAACTGAGCATCGAGGTGGAGTTGACCAACCGCCAGCTCGATCTGGTGCAGGAGGGGTACGATCTGGCGATCCGCCTCGGACGCCTCAGCGAATCGAGTCTGGTGGCGACGCGCATCGCCCCGCGCGTCATGCATCTGTGCGCCGCCCCGACCTATCTGGAGCGTCACGGCACGCCCGACAGCCTCGCGAGCCTCAGCAGCCACCAATGCCTGATCGGCACCACCGACCATTGGTTGTTCGACGACAACGGCCAGGACTGGCTGTTCCGCCCGCGCGGGCGCTGGCGCTGCAACAGCGGCTTCTCGGTGCTCGACGCGGCACTGCGCGGCTTCGGGCTGTGCCAGCTGCCGGACTATTACGTGCGCGGGCCGGTGGCGGAGGGGCGTCTGGTCTCCCTGCTGGACCGTCACCAGCCGCCCAACACGGCGGTGTGGGCGGTCTATCCGCAGAAGCGGCACGTGCCGGCGAAGGTGCATGCGGCCATCCGGCACCTGAAGGATGGGCTGGCGCGGCGGCCGGAGTATCGGTGAGCGGCTTGCGGCCGGCCGGTCAGCTTCGTGCCGAGCCGGACAGGTCGAGCACTTGGTCTGCGAGCGCGAGCGTGGACGGGCGGTGGCTCGCCACCAGCACGGCGATGCCGCGGGCGCGCAGGTCGGCGAACAGGGCGGCCTGCATATCCTCGTCCAGCGCGGCGGTCGCCTCGTCTAGAACCAGGAGATCCGGATCGCGGGCCAGCGCGCGGGCGATCAGCAGCCGCTGCATCAATCCGGCCGGGAAGGAGTCCTCGCCCACCAGTGTCTGGACGCCCATCGGCAGGGCCGCGATGTCGGTGTCGAGCCGGACCAGCCGCGCCGCCTCCCACGCGCGCTCGACCGGCAGCGGCGCCATGCCCAGGATGACCGACCTGATGGTCGCCACCCCGATCTGCTCGTCCTGCAGAACGGCGCCGGTGCGGCCACGGACGGCGGCGGCATCCAGGCTGCGAAGGTCGCGGCCATTGATCCGCACCATTCCCGAATCCGGCCGAAGCAGGCCGAGCGCCAGCGCGATCAGCGTAGATTTTCCGCTGCCGGATGGGCCGGCAACCGCCACCACCTGCCCCCGCGCAAGGCTGAGCGACACGCCGCGCAGGCA
Source organism: Azospirillum sp. CT11-132 (assembly GCF_047302835.1). Taxonomy (NCBI): domain Bacteria; kingdom Pseudomonadati; phylum Pseudomonadota; class Alphaproteobacteria; order Rhodospirillales; family Azospirillaceae; genus Azospirillum; species Azospirillum sp. CT11-132. The sequence goes on along the minus strand of NZ_JBGLZA010000002.1, from coordinate 402,416 downwards.
GGGCGCCGGCGCTCGCGGATGGGTGAAGGTGACGTCGCAGAGGTCCAGGCGCTCCACCGGTCCGGGATCGGGCGCGCCGGGCGGACTTTCGGGCGCCGCCTCCAGCAGCGGGCGCAGGGGGGCGATCAGTTCACCATCGGGAAGCCGGCCGAACGCTCCCGCCAACCCCAGCACGGTCCGCACCGTCGGCAACGCCGCCAAGGCTGCTGCGGCTGCGACGGGCAGGCCGCTGCCCTCCCGCATCGCCAGTCCGCCGACCAGAAGCGGCACTCCCAGCATCAGCGCCTGTGCGACCGCGTCGGCGTCGGTCCTGCGTGCCGCCGCGAGCCCGACCTGGGCGGACAGATTGCGCAAGGCCGACATCGCCCGATCCGCCGCCCAGCGATCGGCCCCCAGAAGGCGAAGCTGCGGCAGGCTGGCGGCCGGGAGTTCTATCCTGTGCCAGGAGTCCGCCGCGGCATCCCGCCCTGCCCGCCGTATCCGGGCGGACCGGCGCAACAGCCACGCGTGCAGCAGCCCGCCCACGATCATCATGAAGCCGCCTGCCAGCGCCGGCCAAGCTGCGGCCCATCCCATCACCACCAGCGCCGGCCCCAGCCGGACCGAAGCCTCGACCATCGCATCGCGACCTGCGACCGCCTGCTGCATCGCGGTGATGCCGTCGCGCAGCCGGTCTTCCTGAACGGCACCGGCGACCGCCCGCAACATGGCGGGCGGGACGGCCAGAAGCCGCTCCCACAGCAGGCCATGCAGCCCGAGGTCCGATGCCGCGCCGAAGCGTGCCGAGGCGACCCGCCGCACCCGTTCGCACAGTCCGGCCGCCGATGCCGCGAGCAGGAGAACCACGGCCAGGGCGGCTAACGCCATCGCGCCGCGCGCCAGTGCGCGCTCGCCCAGCAGCAGCACCGCCACCGCCGGCAGCACCGCTGCGACGCCACCGCCGGCCGCCGCGAACAGTGCCAGCATCCGGTCGTCCCGGCCGTCACTCAGCGCAACTTCCAGCCATCGCGCCGGCGTCAGCGGCTCGACACCTCCGGCGCGGACAGGGGCGCAGGCATCGGGGGAAAGCGTCGCGGCGAGAGTGGCATCCATCGGGCGGGAACGGCCGTCGGTCTCCTCCAGACGATAGCCGCCACGTCGATCGGGGAGCAGCAGCACCGGTCCGCCATCGCTCTGCCGGAAGGCCAACAGCGGCCCCTGGTCGCGCTGCCACCAGGGCGTCGTCCCCCGGCTGCCCGGCGGCAAGCGCACCCGGCGCAGGCGCATTCCAAAGGCCGGGGCCGCCGCGCGCAAGTCCGCTTCCCCGCCGCCCTTGCGGATCCCGTCGCGGATCAGGGCGCGCAGCCCGTCCACGATGTCGCCTGCGCTAGCGGTCACGACGGCATCTCCGCCCCGGCCGCAGACGGGTCGAGGTGAAGACGGTGTTCACAGCCCTCCAGAGTCGCCGGGCGACGGCTGGTCACCAGGACGATGCGGTCGGGTCGCTGCAGCCCGTCGAGGATGCGACGCGCCAAAGCCGGCTCCAATGTATCCAGAGCATCGTCGATCACCAGCAGGACCGGGTTGCGCAGAAGCGCCCGCGCCAAGGCCAACCGGCGTCGCTGTCCGCCGCTGAGTTCCGGGCCGCCTTCGGTCAGTTCCAGGGAAAGGCCGCCGCGGGGTTCCAGATCGCTCCACAGCCGGACCTGCTCCAGCGCCGCCACCAACGCCGCATCGCTTGCGGAGAGGTCGCCGACCCGCAGGTTATCGGCGATCGTGCCGGCGATCACCGGACTGGAACGGTCGACCAGCGCCACCGCGCCGGGACATTGGCGGGCAACCGTCGCGACCGGCCGGCCGTCCAGCAGAATGCCTCCGGACGAGGGGTCCAGCAGCCCACAGGCGAGTTTGGCCAGCACCGACTTTCCGGAACCGGAGTCGCCGCAAACCCCCAGCCGCTCACCCGGGTCGAGACGCAGATCGATCCCGGGCAGGACCGGCGGCGCCTGCGGCGACGGTTGGAACCGGACGGACTGGACGCAGAGACGGGCGGCAGGGCGCTCTGCCGCGGGGGGATGCTCCGCCTCGGCTGCCGCCGCTTCCAGATCGTCCAGGCGATGCAGGGCGGCTTTCAAATCCTGCAACGCCGGCATGACGCGGTCCAGACGCAGGACCTGCCGATGTGCCGCCAGCGTCAGCACGGCGAGCGCCACCACTCCACCGCTCCCGATCCGGCCGGCGGCGAGGCTCGTCAGCAATACAGCCGCAAGACCAACCCCGGCGACGCCGGTGAGCACCGCCATGAGCCGCGCATGGCGGGCCACCGACTTCTGCCGCCAGATGGTCTGCACGGCATGGCGGCCTGCAAGCTGGGCCAGAACCTCGCCATCGCGCCCACCGGTCCTGTGGGTGTCGAGCGTCGTGATGGTTCCGCCGTCCGGAACCAACGGTGTCGGCGCATTCCGGCGTGCAGCCACGGCACCACGCCTGAGATGAATCATGCCGAGCGCGGCCAAGGCCGGGATGACGGTCAGCAGCAGCGCCGCCCCGCTCCACCCGTCGAGCCAAAACGCGGCTGCGACCGGCAGGACCAGCAGCGGCAGTTCCACCAACCGCATGATGTCGCCGATGTGCCGTTGCAGCGCACCGCCCGCCAGCGGCACCTCCAGCACCTGTGCCATATCCCGGCGGGCGAACCAGACGGCAGGCATCCGCCGGAGCCGGCCGAACACGCCGGCGGCGGTGTCGTCGGCCAGCCTCATACCCAGAAGCGCGGTCAGCCGGTCCCTGCCCCATCCGGCGGCGACCGCGGCAACACAGGCTCCGGTCAGCGGGTTCAGGGCGGCGCCTCCGTCGGCCCAACTCCCGGCCGCGAGTGCCGCCCCCACACCGGCGGCGCGGCCAAGCGCGGCGGACAGCAGAATGGCCAAGACGATGCCCGCTTGCGGCCGAAGCCGCGTCGCCAGCGCCCGCGCCGGTGTCGGCGGACGCCACTTCCCCTGCGGATGCTGTGCGCCGGGCTCCGGCGGCTGGATGGTGATGGCAATGCCGGTGAAGGAGTCGTCGACCTCGTCCCAGCCCATGACATGCGGCCCGCCGCCCGGGTCGTTGACCAGAAGCCCGTCGCAGGTTTCGGCCTCCACCACGAGGAAATGGATGAAGCGGCTGTGGGCAATCAGGGGAAAGCCGAGGGAGGACAGACGGTCCGGCTCGGTGCGGAAGGCACGGGCGACCATGCCGTGGTCGCGGGCGATGCGGATCAGGGCGCGGGCATTGACGCCGAGCCGGGTCGACCCCGCTTCTGCCCGCAACTGCTCCAGGGGAACCGGGCGGCCGTGGTGGGCCAGCATGATGCCGAGCGCGGCCAGACCGCACTCGGCGATCTCGCCCTGGCGCAGTTCGGGCGTCGCCGTCCGCCTTCGGCCTTGACGGGTGAAATTCGATGGTGGGGAGTTGCTCATTCTTGCTGAGCGTTGCGTCCGCGGGGAAATTCTCCGCAAGACGCAACGCCTGCCGGTTCGAACGACCTCAGCGCCCGAAGCCGGAACCCTTCTTCGCTTCCTTCTGGCCGAACCCGGTGGGCGGGAAGCCACCGGCAACCATGTCGAGTTCCTCGTCGCTCAGTTCCGCCTGGCTGTCCTCGGCCGGAACGGCAAGCAGTTCCCCATCGGTCTCGACCAGCCGCATCGGCATCGGCAGGTCGACATCGTAATGGCGCTTCACGGCTGCGTTCAGGTCGGCCTGAGCCTCTGCACGGAAGGCGTCGTCGGTCTTCAGCCGCTCCGCAGCCGCGGCGATGGCATCGGCGCCGTACATCTGCTCGAAGTCAATGTTGCTCATTTCGGAAATGCTCCAGTTGGCGATTGGGTGAAAAGCTGAAGAAAACTCTGCGGCGGGCGATCACGGCGAACCGGTCGCGGGTTCGCGGATCATCTCGAAGGTCTCGTCCACCCGCAGCGAGATCGGGGCGAAGCGGCGGCGGGCCAGCGACATCATGCGGGGGAACATGGTGCCGAACATGGCGATGGAGGTCGGACCGAAGGCGGCCACCTGCCGGGCATAGGCATGCCAATAGGCCCCGACCAGCATTCCCGTATGCCAGAGCGACCGCGCCAGATAGGCGCTGCGGTAATCGATCGCCGGCCGGTCGCGATAGCCGTCGAGCGGAACGCTTTCCGCCCGCTCCGCCAGCACCCAGCCGACCAGCACACCCTGCCGCCGCACCGCGATGGAACAGGCAGGCTCGATCCGCTCGGCACGGACATCGGGATGCATCAGAGGATGATGGTCGGGCTCTGCCGCCAGCGCAGCGATGGCGCCACGGTCGTCGACGTCCGGCGTCCGCCAGGGATCGAAGCTGAACCCGTCGGGATCGCGCAGCCGGCCGGTCAGCGACGGCCAGCGGCCGACCGCCTCGACCATCGGCGCCGCCTCTCCGATGGCACGGACATGGGTCAGGCGCGGCGCAGTCCAACCGGCCGCCGACAGGGTCGCGGCCAGCGCGGCGCGTTCCGGCAGCTTGTCCGAAAAGGCGGTGATCAGACCGCTGGCGCCCGCGGCGGCGGCGGCCCTCCCCCACCCAGCGGCAAGGGCCCGGCCGATGCCGCGGTTGCGCAGGCTGCGCGCGACAGTCAGCGACAGCAGCCTTGCCCCATCCTCCTGCCTCTGCCCAAGCGCCAGCCCGGCCGGCAGCCCGCCGACCGTGGCGCCAACGGCCACCCATGGCGGCTCCAGCCGATCCAGCACCGGAGCCAACCGGGGAAAACCGAGAGTGGCGAATGCGGCGGCATTGCCGGACAGCGGCGCGACGCGAAGGCCGGCGATGCCGCCGTTCGGCGCCGTGACATCCTTCATCCCAACCCGATCCTTCACGCCAGCGATCCCGATCATGCACACTCTGGAAGAGATGGAGACCCTGCGAAGTCCGCTGGACAATCCGGATGCTCTCTAACCATTATGCGTGCGAAACAAAGGGGTGCAAGCAATAAGCGGTGTCAGGACTGACATGGAACTGTTTCAGCTCCACAACAAAATTTCTTGTCTTTCAACGCCGGCGCGCATGCCGAAGCCTCCAGAACCAGGGATTCCATGAGTCGGACTGAAGCCGGACCGCATGGTGCCGAACGGCTGTTCCGCCGCAAGGCTCTGGAGCGGCTTACGACAACCGAGGATTACGACCAGCCGCCGACCATGATCAGCCAGCGCGGGCTGCGGCTGCAATTGCTGCTTGCCGCCCTATGCCTTGCGGCGGCGGTCCTGATCCTGGCCGCCGTCGCCTGATTTCCGGTCAACCGTGATGGCGCAGATAGGCGTTCGGGTCGCACTCCTCCCCCAGCGCCATGGCGCGGGCTCGGTGGATGTGCTGCATCAGCACGTCGCGGAACTCCTGCGCGGTCAGGTCGCTCCATTCCGGCGTCTCGCTGGCGAAGGTCATTTGCGCGGCGGTCGCTTCGAACAGGCGCAGCCATTCGTCCGCCTTGCCGGCCGGGTCGTCGTCCTTGCGGAACAACTCCGCCATCATCTTGGTCATCAGCGTGCCAAGCGCCAGCAGGTTCACATGCAGCAGCATGTTGCCCAGCTTCACATCGGGTTTCTCGTCGAGCATGGGTCCGTCACTCCGGGCGATGTCTTGACGGTTCACACGGACGGACCGGTGAAAGCTGGCGCGGAAACTTGAGCAAAAAAAGGCCCCTCCCCGCGGTTGCGGAAAGGGGCCAGGGTCGGGAGGACGCCCGAGAGGAAACGGAGTGACGGTCAGGCGTGCACGCCGGCCCCCTGAACCGCCGTCTTCGGCGCCACCGCGGCAGCGGCGATCGGCTTCTTCAGGATGCGCAACGCAACCGCGGTCACCACCGTGCCGACCACCAGGGCCACCACATAGCCCAGCAGATGCGTCACCGCGTTCGGGATCGGCAGGACGAAGATGCCGCCATGCGGAACCTTCAGCTCGGCCCCCACCGCCATCGAAATGGCGCCGGTCAGCGCGCCGCCGACCATCAACGCCGGGATGACGCGCAGCGGATCGCGGGCGGCGAAGGGAATGGCGCCTTCGGTGATGAAGGCGATGCCCAGGACGGCGGCGGCATTGCCGGCTTCGCGCTCCTCATGGGTGAAGCGGTCGGCGAACAGCTTGGTGGCGAGCGCCAGACCCAGCGGCGGCACCATGCCGGCGGCCATGGCGGCGGCCATCGGGGTGTAGACCTGCGACGCGATCAGGCCGGTGGAGAAGGCGTAGGCCGCCTTGTTGACCGGACCGCCCATGTCGAAGGCCATCATCGCGCCGATCAGCAGGCCGAGCAGGATGGCGCTGCTGCCCTGCATGCCCTTCAGCCAGGCGCTCATCCAGGCCAGCGCCTCGGCGACCGGCGTGCCGACGACGTAGATCATCAGCAGGCCGGTCAGCAGCGAACCCAGCAGCGGCAGGATCAGCACCGGCTTCAGCCCTTCCAGGTTGCGGTGCAGCTTGATGTGCCGGTTGAGGAAGGCGGTGCCATAGCCGGCGATGAAGCCGGCGACGATTCCGCCGAGGAAACCGGCGCCGATGCTGCCGGCCAGCATGCCGCCCACCATGCCGGGGGCGATGCCGGGGCGGTCGGCGATGGAATACGCGATGTAGCCGGCCAGCGCCGGCACCATCAGGGTGAAGGCTCCCTTGGCGCCGATCTGGAACAGGGCATAGCCCAGCGTCCCGGCATTGGATTCCTCATAGACGTAGATGCCGCCCAGTGCGAAGGCGAGCGCGATCAGCAGACCGCCCGTCACCACAAAGGGGAGCATGAAGGAGACGCCGGTCATCAGATGCTTGTAGGGGCCGGTGCGCTGGGCCGACCGCTCCGCCTTGCCGGCGGCGACCGCATCGGCCAGCGGGGTCGCGCCGCCAGGGGCACCGCCGGCTGCGCCATGCATCTTCGCCTCCGCCAGGGCGCGGTTGACCAGGGCCTTGCCGTCATTGATGGCGGGCTTGGTGCCGCTGAGGAACAGGCGCTTGCCGGCGAAGCGGGACAGGTCGATCTGGGTGTCGGCGGCGATCAGGACGACGTCGGCCTCGCGGATCTCCTCGTCGGTCAGCGTGTCGCGCGCACCGACGGAGCCCTGTGTCTCCACCCGGACCTTGTGGCCCAGCGCGGTCGCCGCCTGCTGGATGCCCTCGGCCGCCATGAAGGTGTGGGCGATGCCGGTGGCGCAGGAGGTAATGGCGACGATCCGGCGCGGCGCCGATGCCGCCGGAGGAGCAGCGGAACCGAGCACGTTCCCCAGCACGGCGCCGGGATTGCCCAGCACCTCGTCCAGCGAAGCGGAAACGCGCTTGACCGCGCCGAAGCGTCCCTCCTCCACATCGCCGCTGCCGACGAGCACCACGCCGTCCGCCGCCGCCAACGCCGCCGCGTCGAGCGGCGACTGGATGCCGAGGCTGGTGCGGATTTCCACCTGGATACGGTGGCCGGCCGACGATGCCGCCTTGCGCAACGCTTCGGCGGCCAGAACCGCCTGGGTGGTGAGGTCTCCCGCCGCGATCACGGCCAACAGGTTCGCCATTGTTTCCTCCTCGCGGGTTCGCGCCCGCGCCTGTCACTGTATTGAAGTCCGTCGGATGCTTTCGGCAGGTTCAGTCGAACCGGCTCAGCGTCACCTGCGCGGCGAGCGCCTGCACCGTCGCCGGATCGGGCAGGTTGGGGCCGAAGCAGCCGAGCTTGGCGGCGGCGAAGGCCACCGACAGCCGGGCCACATCCTCCAGCCCGCCTTCCTGCTGAAAGGCGGCGATCAGCCCCGCCACCATGGCGTCGCCCGCCCCGACGGTGCTCAGCGCCTGGACCGGCGGCAACCGGCCATGCAGGGCGCGGGCGCCATCCACGAAGAGAGCGCCGTCCGCCCCCAGCGACACCACCACCACCGACACGCCCCGCCGCTGCAGTCCACGCGCCGCGTCCAGCAGGTCGGCATCGGTCGACAGCGGACGGCCGGCCCAATCCTCCAGCTCGTGCCGGTTGGGCTTGATGCAGTGGGGCAGCGCGCCGGTGGAGGCCAGGGCCGCAGCCAGCGGCGCCCCGCTGCTGTCCAGCACCACGCGGGCCCCGGCCGCCGCCAGATCGGCGGTCAGGATGGCGTAGGTGTCGGTGGGCAGTCCGTCCGGCAGGCTGCCGGCCAGCAGGACCGGGGTACCCGGCTCCACAAGCCGGCGAACCGTCTCCTGCACCCGGCGGAGCGCACCGGGATCGGCTGTGAGGCCCGGCAGGTTGATGTCCGTCGTGTCGTTGGCCGCAAGATCGGCGATCTTGACGTTGACACGCGTTTCGCCCGGAAGCCGCAGGAAGGCGTCGGCGATGCCCTTCGCCTGAAACAGCGCCTCGAACGGCGCCGCGTTGCCGGTGCCGAGCAGTCCGGTGGCGACCACCGGCGTTCCCCAATCGGCAAGGCAGCTGGCGACGTTGACGCCCTTGCCGCCGGCATTGTGGCGCACCGCCCTGGCGCGATGGACGCTGCCGGGTTTCAGCGCATCCACCGTGATGGTCTGGTCGATGGCAGGGTTCAGCGTGACGGTGACGACGGGTTTCGTCATGATACGTCCCCCTCCAGCGCCCGCACCTCGTCGGAGGATTCGCAGTCCAGCGCACGCTGGGCCAGCGCCCGCAATCCGGTAAGGTCGCTGTCGCGCAGCCGGTCCTTGACGCCGGGGATGTCGCGCGGGGTCATCGACAGCTCGCGGACGCCGAGGCCGGCGAGCAGGGCGGCGCCGAACGGATCGCCGGCGATGCCGCCGCAGACGCCAACCCAGCGGCCATGCTTCTCGGCCCCCTCCACCGTCATGCGGATCAGGCGCAGCACCGACGGGTGCAGGCTGTCGGCCTCCGCCGCGAGTTCGGGATGCTGGCGGTCGACGGCCAGCGCGTATTGCGTCAGGTCGTTGGTGCCGATGGAGAAGAAATCGACATGGCGGGCCAGCACGTCGGCCTGGATGGCGGCGGCCGGCACCTCCACCATGATGCCGAGCGGTACAGCCGGGGCGTCCAGCTCCGCCCGGATGCGGTCGCAGACGGCGCGCAGAGCCTCGATCTCGCGCAGCGTGGTGATCATCGGAAACATGATCAGCAGCGCGCCCGGCTTCGCCCCCTTGGCGGCGCGGTAGAGGGCGCGGACCTGCGGTTCCAGCAGTTCCGGATGGCGCAGCAGCAGGCGGGCGCCGCGCACGCCGAGGAAGGGGTTCTCCTCATGCGGCAACTGCAAGTGCGGCACCTGCTTGTCGCCGCCGATGTCGAGCGCGCGGACGATCAGCGGACGGCCGTCCAGCGCCTCCAGCATGGCGCGGTAGGTCTGGTACTGCTCCTCCTCGCTTGGGGCGTCGCCGCGCTCCAGGAACAGGAACTCGGTGCGCATCAGGCCGACACCTTCGGCCCCCTGCGACAGGGCGACAGGCACCTGATCGGGACGGTTGACGTTGGCGCCGATCTCCACCGTGTGGCCGTCGCGGGTGCGGGCAGGCAGGCCGCGCCGCTCCTCCTGATGGGCCTTCTTGACGCGCTGCTCCTCGATCCAGCCAAGCGCGGCGGCCAGGGCGGTGTCGGGCGGGTCGAGGTACAGGCGGCCGGACTGGCCGTCGAGGATGGCGGTCGTGCCGTTGGCAAGCTCGGTCAGCGCGCCGCCGCCCGCCACCATCGCCGGCAGCCCCAGCGTGCGCGCCAGGATCGCGGTGTGGGAGGTCGGTCCGCCCTGCGCCGTCGCCAGACCGATCACCCGGCCCATGTCGAGCGCGGCGGTATCGGACGGCGACAGATCGTCGGCGACCAGGATGCAGGGGGTGTCCGGCAGGTCGCGGATGGAACCGCCGCGCAGGTCGGGATCGATGCGGGTCAGCACCCGGCGGCCGACATCGCGCAGATCGGCGGCGCGGCCGGCCAGCACCGGGTTGGGGTTGGCGGCCAGCTTGGCGGCGCTGCGCTCCACCGCCTCGTTCCACGACCAGCCGGGGCCATGCCCCTCCACCATCAGCTGGCAGGCGAGCGTGATGACGTCGGTGTCGTTCAGCAATTCCGCTTGCGCTGCGAAGATTCCCGCTTCGGCCGGTCCCAGCCGGCGGGCGGTGTCGTCGGCCAGCGCCTTCAACTGCTGGCGGGTCAGGTTCAGCGCCTCGTGCAGGCGGTTGCCGCCTTCCAGCAGCGGGGCCGGCCGGTCGGGAACCGTCAGGTCGGCCTTCGGCATCACATGCACCGGCCCGATTGCAAGACCGGGGCTGGCACCGATACCGGCGACCACCGGCATCTCGCGCCCGGCCACGGGCGGCGGGGTCCAGCCCTGCACCACGGCCTTCGCCTTGCGCGCCGCGGCGGCGGCGTCCGCCTTCTCCCGCGCACTGAGGCCGGTGATGGTGGCGCGCAGGCGGTTCAGCACCGCGCGCGCATCGGGACCGTCGGCGGACACCGTGATGCGGTCGCCGGGGCGCAGGCCAAGCTGCAGCAGCGCCACCAGCGTCTTGCCGTCCACGGCCTCGTCGCCATGACGGACGCGCACCCGTCCGGAAGCCGCTCGGGCGGTCTCGACCCAGGTGGCCGCGGGGCGGGCATGCAGGCCGGTCGGGTAATCGACCACCCACTCGAAGCTCTCGGCAAGGTCGCCGCCCTCTGACGCGGCCGTGGCCGGCGCGGCGGTCTCGTCCGACAGGGCGGCGGCGAGATCGGTGGGATTGGCGGTGGTGAACAGGGCATTCAGCCGCGCCTCGTCCTGCATCAGGCGGGTCAGGCGGCGCAGGATGGCGATGTGGGCATCGGACTGGGCGGCGATGGCGACGACCAGCCGGGCGGTCTGCCCGTCGTTCCAGACCACGCCGTCCGGCACCTGCAGGATGGCGATGCCGTTGCGGCGGACCAGATTGCGGTCGTCCACCATGCCGTGCGGGATGGCGACGCCATGGCCCAGGAAGGTGTTCGCCACCGATTCCCGCCGGATCATGCTGTCGGCATAGGCGGGGTCGATGCAGCCCGCGGCGATCAGCAGCTGCGCCGCCTCGCGGATCGCCGCCTCCTTCCCGGCCGGGGCGGCGCCCAGGCGGATCAGATCGGGGGGAAGGCTCAAGGGGTGCGTGTCGGTGACCATGGCAACCGTCTCCTCCGCGTGTTCTTGTCTGTCCTCTTGATGCTCAGTGAAAACGATTACAGTCGGACTGTCAACGGCTGCCGCAATGCAGCATCGGCACTTTTTCAGCAGAGCGTCTTGTCAAGCGGGCTGAAATGGGGAATGCTTCGGTCATCGTATTGGAAACGTTTTCAGAAAACCGTCCTCGCCCTAACCCGCTCTGGTCAGGCCGGGCCGCGCACGGCTAAGATCGCCTCCCCTTACGGGGCACCCCCTACCACCACTGGTTTGCAGATGAACGCCTCCGGCAAGACCGCCAGCATCAAGGACGTGGCCCTGGCCGCCGGCGTATCGGTCGCCACCGTGTCGCGCGTGCTGAGCAACGGCCCGGTCAGCGAGGCGTTGCGCAAACGGGTGGAGGATGCGGTGCGCGCCACCGGCTACCGCCCCAACCTGTCGGCACGGCGGCTGCGCTCTCAGCATTCGCAGACGATCGGGCTGGTGGTGTCGGACATCCGTAACCCCTTCTTCACCGCCGTCAGCCGCGCGGTGGAGGATGCGGCCTATCGCGCCGGCATGCGCGTGATCCTGTGCAACAGCGACGAGAATCCGGAGCGGGAGGAGTTGTACCTGCGCCTGATGCAGGAGGAGCGGATCACCGGCCTGATCTTCGCCCCGACCCGCGCGACGCTTGACCGGCTCGACACGCTCGACCTCGACTTTCCCGTCGTGCTGATCGACCGCAACGCGCCCACCGCCCGCCACGACGCCGTGGTCCTGGACAACCCGCGCGCCGCGGCGATGCTGGTGGAGCATCTGCACGCCCAGGGCTATCGCCGAATCGCCGGCCTGTTCGGCAACACCAGCACCACCGGCCAGGAGCGGTACGAGGGCTATCGCTCCGCCATGTCGGCCCGCGGTCTGGCACCCGCCGCCCGCTTCCTCGCCCCCCATGCCGACGCGGCGGAGGCCGCGGTGGTGGACTGGATGGCCGAGTCCGACAGGCCGGAAGCCTTCATCGTCAGCAACAGCCTGTTCCTGATGGGCGTGGTGAAGGCCGCCCGCCGGCTGAAGCTGTCGATTCCCGACGGGCTGGCGGTTGCCGGATTCGACAATGAACCCTGGACGGAACTGGTCGGCCCCGGCCTGACCGTCATCGAGCAGCCGGTGCAGGACATCGGCCAATCGGCGATGACCCTGCTGTTCGAACGGCTGGAAACGCCGGACCGTCCCCGCCGCCGCCTCATCCTGGGCGGCACCTGCATCGTGCGCGGCTCAACCGCCGCGCGGATGGCCGACGCCGACTGAGCCGGCGGAACTGAACCGGCGCGTCCTGCGGTGATTGGGCTACCGGCCCCGACTGCAACCTTTCATCGACCAGCCTGACCGGCCGGACATTGGAGCCCGCATCGAACGGGCTGCGGCATCGCCGCCGCACCCGGCAGCGAAACGCAACCGCGCTTCCCCCTCTCCTCTCGTGTGCCGCCGGTCGGGCAACGGACTACTCCCGATGCCGGAACATGGGCGTGGCCGATAACCAATGCCCGAAAGATACGATAGGACTCCCAGTTCCCGGCAACGGACGATCAAAGAAAAATACTCCCCCGGTGTGCGGGAAGAACAGTTCCGAAAGCGGCGTTGACCGTCGCCCAACACCCCACTACCGTTCAGTTTGCAATGCACAACAAAAATGCTCGTCTGAGCTAATAACGAAGACCAACGATCGCTGTTCCACTCCGCGATAATTTTTAAGGCAACCAAGTAATTGTTGTGACAACCAACTAATTCTTGGTGACGTTCATGACCCATGATGGTCTCCCCTGGTGGGGACCGGCCTGCCGACAAAACAAGAAGCACGAATCCGGGGGAGGACGCAGTGCGCACACTTCAGGGACTTCGACGGGGGTGAGGGCGCGATGCTGAAAGCTCTGACCGGACGCAAGACGGCGGCGAAGGGGGGCGGTTTCGCCCGGCATGGCGTGACGACTGTACTCGTCACTGCCGCCACGATGGCGCTCGGACTGCTGACGGGAATCCTCGTCGCCCGCACCATCGGTCCGGAGGGGCGGGGGGCGCTGACCGCCGTCCTCACCACCATTCAGATGCTGGGCTGGCTGTTTGCCATGGGCTGCGGCAAGGCGGTCACCTACGCGCTGTCGCGGGACCATTCGGCCGGCGGCCGGCTGCTGAGCACCTGGACGCTGATCCTGCTGCCTCTGGCGGCGCTGGCGATCGGCACCGGCTACCTGCTGCTGCCGCTGCTGCTGGCCGCGCAGCCGATTGAGACGCTGGAACTGGCGCGCCTCTATCTGCCCATGATCGCCATGGCCCTTTTGGCGGAGCTGATGCTGGGGCTGATCCTGGGCGATCAGGACTTCCGCAGCTTCAACGCGCTGAACTTCATCCAGCCGGCCGGCGTCGCCACGCTCTACGCCGTCCTTTGGGCCGCCGGCCACTTCACGGTGGAGGCCGCCGTCATCGTGCAGGCGGCGATGAGCACGCTGGTGCTGGTCGTGGCCACGGTCCTGCTGGTCCGCCGCCACGGGATCGGCCGCCCCGACCCGGCGCTCGGCCGGCAAACGCTCTGGTATGCGCTGCGTACCCATGGCGACGTGGTGGGCGGCGTCATCACCCAGCGGCTGGACCTGCTGATCATCCCGGCCGTCCTGCCGGCAAAACAGGTCGGGCTCTACGCCCTGGCGACCAGCCTGTCCTGGCTGATCGTCAGCCTGTCCAGCGCGCTGGCCACCGTGGTGATGCCCGCCGCCACCCGGCGGGGCCAGTCGGGGCGGGCGCTGGTGCTGAACAGCCTGCAGGTGACCTTCGCCATCGGCGGGCTGCTCGGCGGCGGGCTGTTCGTCTTCGCCGACATCGCCATCCGGCTGGTCTACGGCCCGTCCTTCGCCGACAGCGCGCTTCCGCTGCGGCTTCTGCTGCCGGGCGCAGTTCTCTACGCCGCCGCCTCGATCCTGCTGAACGGCCTCTATGCGGAGAACCGGCCCTTCACCGCCACCATGGCCAACCTGCTGGGCATGCTGGTCACGTTGGGCGGCCTGCTGCTGTTCCTGCGCAGCGGCGGGATCCTGGCCGCAGCCATCGTCTCCACGGTGGCCTACACGCTGGTGTTCGCCACCGCGGCGATCCTCTACCGCCGGGCGACCGGACTGCCCTGGCGCGTCTTCCTTCCCGACCCGGCGGTGCTCGCGGCCTTGCCGCGGCGCCTGATCGCACTCGCCAAACCGTCTCCGGTGACCGCCGCTCCGGCCGGACCCGCAGGCAAATGACAGAACCTACAGGATTGGGGGGACACACAATGCGACTGTCGCTCTTGACGCCCGAATACCCACCCGGCGAAAAGCTCGGCGGTATCGCCACCCACACCCACACGATGGCCCGTGCGCTGGCGCGGCTGGGCCACACCGTCCAGGTGGTGACCCCGTGGAAGGCCGGCGGCCTGCCGGCCGGCACCACCATCGAGGACGGCGTGACGGTGAACCGCGTCGATCCGGGGCCGCGCCTGCATGCGGTCGTGGACCGGTTCCGGACGAACCGCCGCCTGGCCGACGCCGTCCGCGCCTTCCGTCCCGACGTGGTTCATGCCGCTGAGTTCGATGCCGACGCCTGGTGGCTGACCCGTTTCAGCACCATTCCCGTGGTGACGCGGCTGGCGACGCCGACCGGGCTGGTGATGGACACCAACACGCAGCCCTGGGTGCCGCACACCCACCTGCTGAACGCGCTCGAACGCGACCAGACCAAACGCAGCGCGGCGATCTACGCCTCCACCCGAGCGATCGCCCGGCGGGTGGCCGATTACTGGCGCATCCCGCCGGAGCTGGTCCAGGTCATCCCCAACAGCATCGATCTCGCCGCGGTGGCGGCGAACCGGACGGCCGAGCCGCCGATGGCGCTGCCGAAGCGCTTCATCGCCTTCTTCGGGCGGCTGGAGGGGCGCAAGGGCATCGCCACGCTGGGCCGCGCCATCCCCGGCGTGCTGGCCGCCAACCCCGACCTGCATCTGATGATGATCGGCGGAGAGGACGTCGCGAGCGCCGCGATCATCGACCAGTTCCGGCGCGACGTCGCGCCGGTGGCCGACCGGGTCCATTTCACCGGCGCCCTGCCGCGCAACGATGCGCTGGCCGTGGTGGCGCGGGCGGAGATGGCGGTCGTCCCGTCCCTGTGGGAAAGCTTCGGCTTCGTGGTGGTGGAGGCGATGGCGCTGGGCGTGCCGGTGGTCGCCAGCGACTGCGGCGGCTTCCCGGAAATCATCGAGCATGGCCGCACCGGCTGGCTGGTCCCGCCGGGGGAGGCGGAGCCGCTGCGCGACATGCTGATCTCCCGGCTGGCCGACCCCGAGGGGCTGAAGGCCGTCGCCGCGGCGGGGCTGGAACATGCCAAAAGCTTTGACGTCGACGCGGTCGCCGCCCAGGTCGCCGCCCTGCTGGAGAATGCCAAGGCGGAGCGGTCGCAGGCCGCAGGATCCGGCATCTACAACAACGGCTATCGCCGTCATTTCCGCCCCGACCACCCGACCACCCCATTCTACCGCATTTATGACGAGAAGCGGCGCGCGGTGGCGGCGGAACTGGAGCGGCTGCCGCGGATGCGCATCCTTGATGTCGGCGGCGGATACGGCCGCATCACCGGCCCCTTCGCCGGCCGTCACGACGTGACGCTGGTCGACATCTCGCACGAGATGCTGGCCGAGGCGAAGGAGCGCTTCCCGGCCCTGACCGTCCAGCAGGCCGACGCCCGCAAGCTGCCCTTCGCCGACGACAGCTTCGACCTCGTCATCGCGATGGATTTGCTCTGCCACCTGCCGGACCTCGAAGCCGGCGTGCGCGAGCTGCAGCGGGTGGTCAAGCCCGGCGGGCGGATCGTCTGCGACACCACCAACGCCAACCCGTTGTGGGTAATCGCCTATCCCGGCTACTACCGCTGGCGGCCCGACCGGCTGCTGGCGACCATGCGCTGCCACGGCGTCCTGCCGGAATGGAAGGCGCTGGTCCGCCACCATTGGGCGCCGGAAATGCGCAAGGCCATCGCCGCCACCGGCCTGACCCTTCAGAAGACCGATCATTTCGGCCCGCCGGGGGTGGCGAAGTGGCACCTGTGGTGGTGCCGGCGCGGCGGCAAGGGCACGGAGGGGCACGCATCGTGACCAAACCGCCCCTGCTCCTTTTCCTCGCCCATGGCGGCGATCCGCACCGCGTCGCCATGGCGCCGGTGCTGGCCGCCGCGGCGGAACGCGCCGGCTGGGCCTTCGACCTCTATTACGACGGGCGGCGCAGCGGTCGCCATTTCGGCGGCTGGGAGGACGGCAACCGCACAGAAGCGACCGGCACCGGCAGCCTGATGGCCGGCGGCCGGCACCTGGACCATGCGCTGTGGCTGACCACCCGCTACCGCGTCGTGGCGCTGGGCGATCCGGCTTCCCCCCTGTGGCCGGTGGTGGAGGCGGGGGGCGAATGCGCCCTGCGCAGCACCGACCCCGCTGCGCTCTACGAGGCTGCCTTCCGCCTGCTGGAGCAGCCGATCCCGGCAGAGGTCGCCGTGCTGGATATGGCACCGCAGACCCCGCTCGGCATCGTCGCCGCGCCCTTCCTCTACCCGCAATTGATGGCGAAACCCTGCCTCGGCATCGATGTCGGCGCCGACGCCGGGCTGCGGCAGCGGCTGGAGGCGCTGGGCGCCCGCCATTTCACCGGCCATTGCGTCGACCCGGTGCGCGCCCGCCACTTCCCCGGCGGCCTCGACGCCGTGGAAGGCAGGGTGGCGGGGGAAAGCTATGCCAGCTTCAGCGCCGCTCTGGCCCACCGCCATGCCGGCTGGGGCCGCGGCACCCTGCTGGGCGATCCCGATCTGATCGCGGCGCAGTTGCCGCTGGCGGCGGCCAAGCGCCTGCTGCCGCTCTATGGCCGGCCGCAGACCGACGTGATCGAACGCGCCGCCGACCTGATCCGCAACGGGGCCGACCCGGTCTATGGCCGGCAGTTCGACGACCACGACTTCTTCGCCCTGGGCCGCCTGGGCCGTGGGCTGCAGATCGTCGATCCCGATCCGCCCTTCGCCAGCACGGCCGACGTGCCGCTGCGCATCGCGGAGCCGCCGCGCCCTTTCACCGACTACGAACCGGACGACGCCACCCTGCGCCGCTGGGCGGCGGAAGGGCGAGTGCTGACCACGCTGGTGCTGTGGTCGGGCATGATCCGCGAACTGCACTGCATCCCGCGTATCCTCGATCTGGTGGCGGCGACCGGCCTGCGCTGCGGGTTGGTGGTCACCGTCGACAGCCTGACCCAGTCCAGCCCCGCCGACCTCGCGCTCCTGTCGGTGCCGGAGGAACGCGGCGGCGTGTTGGGCCGGGTGGAGCTTCTGCTGGGCAGCACCGGCCGTGGGGTCTGCGCCGAAGGCGAAATGCCGAGCGACGAACTGGCCCGCCTGCTGACCGATGCCCGCGCGGAGATGGCGACCATGCTGCCGCCGGGGCTGATGCCGCGCGGCTGGTGGCCGCTGGTCGACTCGCCGCTCGTGCCGGGCCGCACGCCGCGTTTGCATTGGGAGGAGGGCCGGCCCGTCCTGCGCATCTCGCCCCGTCCGCGCCCGTTGGAAACCCCGGCGGCCAGCGTTGAGGCCGCGACGGAGGGCACGCCCCGCAAGGCGCCGACACGGGCCGGGGCTCCGGCCATGGACGCCCGGCGCCTGATCGGCAATGCGCTGCGCCGCTACCGGCTCGACCGCTTCTACGAGGCGTGGCGGCCCTATGACAGCGCCCGTCCCGGTCCCTTGCGGCGGGAGGTCGCCGCCGCCGTCCGCTCCGCCGGCTTCGACTACATGTGGACCAAGGCCGCCTTCGGTTCGGCGGAACCGGCGCTGGTCGACGGGGAGTTCGTGGCCCTGCCCTTCACCGCCGGTGATTGGGACGGCTGGTCGCCCTTCTACACCATCCGCAACACCGCCCAGGTGCGGGCGGCCGAACGCCGCCTGACCCGCGGCGGGCGGCCGGGATGGCTGGCGTCCAACATCGATTCCATCCTGTGGATGCTGCCGGGCGAGGTGCTGGAGAAGGGACGCGCCCTGTTCCAGGTCGCACGGCTCGTCGCCGGCGGCGGCGGGACCGGGACGCTGGTCAACGTCACGCCCAACACCGTCGCCCGCTACGCCTGCATCCTGGCCGAGACGAAGGCGGGACGGGGCACCCCCGCAATCCCGGAGCCGCCGGCGGAGATCCGCGGCAACCCGGCGCCGGACGCCCCCTCCGCTCCCCGCCAGCCCACCCGTGACCCGGCAGAGGTCGCCTGAACTATTGGTCGCCTGAACCATCGCGGCCGCATTGCACCTCCGCGCACCGTTTGTCGAGATGAAGGAGTTCAGCCCATGGACGCACCGGAACACCGATTGCCGCCAGGCACGGCCGGTATCCCCTCCGGCTTTGTCGCACCGCCGGTCGGAACGGGCGCCGATAAGGTCAACGTAGGCCGTCTGGTCCAGACGCTGTGGCGCCAGAAATGGCTGATCCTTGGGCTGACCGCGGTGCTGTGGCTGCCCGCGGTGCTGCTGATCAACGCCATGACGCCGCTCTACAGCGCCTCATCCGTCGTGGTGATCGATCCGCATACGAACCGGGTCATCAACATCCCCTCGGTGTCGGAACCGATGGGAATGTTTCTCGACACCGTCAACACCGAGGTCGAGATCCTGCGGTCCCGCGATCTGGCCCGCCGGGTGGTGGAGATGCTGAATCTCGGGAAGGAACCGGAATATGCCGCGACTCCCGACAAGCCCGGCCTTCTGACCCCCCTGTTCGAAGAAGGCCGCGCCCTGTTGACGGATGTGGCGTCCGGTCTTCCCGAACCGCTGTCCGCCCTGCTGACGCCGGCCGCGCGCCCGCCCGCTCCGACCGGCAGTGCCGAGGAGAAGGAAACCGCCCGCCTGATCTACGCCTTCCAGAAGAACCTGCGCGTCAACCCCGGCGTGCAGTCGCGGGCGATCCGCATCACGGTGGAGGCCAAGGACCCGCAGTTGGCGGCCCGCGCCGCCAACGCCGTCGCCGACGCCTACATCGCCATCCAGGTGGAGGCGAAGCGCAAGGCCACCCAGAACGCCAGCGAGTGGCTGCAGAGCCGATTGGACGAGCTGCGCCAGGACATGACCACCACCGGCCGCGCCGCCGTCGAGGCGATGCGCGCGGAAACCGGCATGACCAAGGGCCGCGATGCCCCACTGGTGAACGAAGAGATGTCGGCCCTGAACGCCCAGCTGGCGGAGGCGCGCACTGCGCTGACCAATGCCCAGGGGCGGCTGCGCCAGTTGCAGTCCGTCCAACCCGGCAATCCCGAATCGTTGACCGGCGCAGACATCGGCACCGACCCGCTGATCACCGGCCTGCGCCAGCGTCAGACGGCGCTGAGCGCCCAGCTGGCAGAGCTGCGCGCCCAATATGGCGACCGTCACCCGGCGCTGGCTCGGCCCACCGCCGAACTGCGCGAACTCAATGCTGCCCTCGCCACCGAGGTGGATCGCGTGATCCGCAGCCTGCGGGGCGAGGTGGAGCAGCAGATCGCCAAGATCCAGAGCCTGTCCCGCCGGTTGGAGGCCCTGCGAACGGAGTCCTTCGACAACCTGCAGGCGGACGTGCGGCTGCGCGAGCTTCAGCGGCAGGCCGACGCATCCGACGACAACTATCGCCGCGCCGTCACCCGCCTGAAGGAGACCCAGGTGCTCCAGGCGCTGGAGATGACGCCCGACGTGCGCATCGTGTCCTCCGCCGACGTCCCGGTGGGGCCGGTCGGGCCGGGCAAGTCCGTGCTGGCGGCATTGGCCGCAGTGGTCTGCGGCGCCATCGCCACCGGCATCGCGCTGGTGCGGACCGCCAGCCAGCGCGGCGTCTACAGCTCCCATCAGGTGGAGGCGGTTCTGGGGCTTCCGGCGGTCGGCATCGTGCCGCTGCTGGGCCGGATCAAGCGGTACGCCGGCTCCGACGCCAAACGCGATCCCTATTCCAACACCGGCGGCGGTGAATTCGCCGAGGCGGTCTGGCGGCTTTGCGCACGGCTGCATCTGGTCCGCACCGGCGCCGAGCCGGCCACGGTCAAGGGCGGCGAGGTCGTGATGCTGACCTCGTCGGTCGCGGGCGAGGGAAAGACGACGCTGGCGGTGGCGCTGTCCGCGTTCCTGGCCGACACCGGCCGCCGGGTCGTCATCGTCGACTGCGACACCCGGCGCCCCGCCGTGCACCGGCTTCTCGGCGGCACCCGCCCGCCCATGGGGCTGACCGACCTGCTGGAAGGCGATGCGACGCTGGATCAGGTCGTGCAGGTCGATGACCGCCGCCGGGTGGCGGTGATCGCCGCCGGCCGGCCGGTCGAGCGCCCGCAGATCCTGTTCGGCTCCAAGGCCATGCTGTCGCTGCTGGTGGAGCTGTCCGAACGCTACGACGTCGTCGTCCTCGACACGCCGCCGGTGCTGTCGGTGTCCGACGCGCTGATCCTGGCGCCGCTGGCCGACCGTGTCCTCTACGTCGTGCGCTGGGCGCGCACCGCCACCAGTCTCGCCAGCGCCGGCATCAAGCAGGTGCGGCAGGTCGGCGGGCGGATCGGCGGCGCGGTGCTGTCGATGGTCAACGCCCGCGACCACGCGAACCTGGAATACGGCGCCCGTCCGCCCAGCGGCCGTTCGTACCGCCTGCGCCGCATCGCCTGAGCGGAAGTATCCAGAACCCAAAAAACCTCGGCCCAAGTGAAGGCCTGCCCCTTGCCGGAGGACCCACAATGAAAGTCGCGATCGTCCATTACTGGCTCGTCGGGATGCGCGGGGGGGAGAAGGTTATCGAAGCCCTGTGCGAGCTGTATCCGGAGGCCGACGTCTTCACCCACGTCTACCGGCCGGAGCGGATCTCTCCGATCATCCGCAGCCATCAGGTCACCACGACCTTCATCGACCGGCTGCCGATGGCCCACCGGATGTATCAGAAGTATCTGCCGCTGATGCCGCTGGCACTGGAGCAGCTCGACCTCAGCGCCTACGACCTCGTCATCAGCAGCGAATCCGGCCCGGCGAAGGGGGTGCTGACCCGGCCGGACGCGCTGCACGTCTGCTACTGCCACACGCCGATGCGCTATGTGTGGAGCGGCTACCACGATTACCTGCATTCGGCCGGACCGATTGTCCGGCCGCTGATGCCCTATGCCATCCACCGGCTGCGGCAATGGGATCTGGCGACGGCGGCGCGGGTCGACCGCTTCATCGCCAATTCGGAAACGGTGGCGAAGCGCATCTGGCGGGTCTACCGCCGCGATTCCACCGTCATCAACCCGCCGGTGGAAACCCGGCGCTTCGCCACCGCGGAGCCACCCGGCGATCATTACCTGTTCGTCAGCCAACTGGTGTCCTACAAGCGGGCCGATGTGGCGATCGAAGCCTTCAACCGCATGGGCCGCAAGCTGGTCGTGGTCGGCGAGGGCGAGGAATACCGCCGGCTGAAGCAGATGGCCGGGCCGACGGTGGAGTTGCTGGGCCATTGTTCCGCCGAGGAACTGGACCGGCAGTATGCCGCCTGCCGCGCCCTGATCTTCACCGCCAACGAGGATTTCGGCATCGTGCCCGTCGAGGCGATGGCCGCCGGCCGGCCGGTGATCGCCCTGAACCGCGGCGGCGCGACCGAGACGGTGAGGGACGGGCTGTCGGGCCTGTTCTTCGACCAGCAGACGCCGGAAGCGCTGATCGAGGCGGTGCAACGCTTCGAGGCGCAGGAACGCCGCTTCAACCCCACCGTCATCCAGGCCTACGCCGCCCGCTTCGACCGTGCCGTTTTCAAGGCACGGCTGCGCGAGACCATCGACAGCTGGATGAACGGCGAGGAACCGGCCCTGGCCCCGGCGCGAGCCGCCGCCAACGACGCCCGCGGGCGGGAGCTGGCTCCGGCATGAGCGTCGCCATGAACCCGTCCACCGTCGCCCCCGCCGCGCCCGATGCCGCCGAGCGGCTGGGCGTCACCGTGATCGTCCCGACCTATCGGCGGCCGGACCAGCTCGCCGGCTGCCTGGACGGTCTGGTCCGCCAAACCCTGGCACCGGTTCAGGTGGTCGTCACCGTGCGCGACACCGATCCGGAGTCCGCCGAGGTTGCCCGGCGCTACGCATCCACCTTGCCGATCGAGGTCGCCGATATCGACGTGCCGGGGCAGGTGGCGGCGATCAACCGCGGCATGGATCATGCCCGCGGCGACATCGTCGCCATCACCGACGACGACGCAGTTCCTCATTCCGACTGGGTCGAACGGATCGAGGCCTGGTATCGCGCCGATCCGCGGATCGGCGGTGTCGGCGGCCGCGACCATGTCTATCACGACGGCGTGCCGGAAACCGGGGAGGCCCAGGTCGTCGGCCGGCTGCAATGGTTCGGCCGGGTCATCGGCAACCATCATCTGGGTGTCGGCCCGGCTCAGGATGTCGACGTTCTGAAGGGCGCCAATTGGAGTTTCCGCCGCGCGGCGATCGACGGCCAGCGGCTGAACACCCGGCTGCGCGGCAGCGGCGCCCAGGTTCGCAACGAGGTGGATTTCTGCCTGCGGCTGTCCCGTCGGGGATGGCGGCTGGTCTATGACCCGCTGGTGGCGGTCGACCATTTCCCGGCGGTGCGCTTCGACATCGACCAGCGCGGCGCGAACCACTTCCACCCGCTGGCGCAGGAGAACGCGACCTTCAACGACACGCTGGCCCTGATGGCCCATTTCGGCCCGGCCAACCGCGCCGCCTTCGCCGCCTGGGCCATGCTGGTGGGGACCTGCGAGTTTCCCGGTCTGGCGCAATGGGCGCGGCTGTCTCTGCGCGGCGACCGCCACGCCGGGGCCAAGCTGCGCGCCACGGTGCGCGGCCGGCTGGAGGGGATGCGTGACTGGCGGGAGACGGCGGCATGACCTTCGCCACAGCCGGCTTCGAGCAGAGCCATCACGGCGTGGGCCATCACGGCGCGGCCCATCATGACGCCGGCCACCACGGCATGGGCGGCCTGCCGTCCCTGAACAGAATGGCTGCACCGGTCTTCTGGTTCCTGGTGGCGGTCCCGGTCCTGATGGGCAAGGCCGGCGTGCTGGAAATCGTTTTTCCCATCGGGGCGCTGGCCGTCGGCGCCCTGCTGGTGACCCGCGACCCGGCCCGGTTCGCCGCCTTCACGTGGTGGCTGTGGTTCCTGACGCCGGAGGTGCGCCGGCTGGTCGATTACCAATCGGGCTGGAGCGTCATCAGCCCGATCATGGTGACGCCCTTCGTCGTCGGCGCCATGAGCTGGCTGGTGATCGCGCAATATCTGCCGATGCTGCGCTACCGCGCCTTTTTCGGTTTCGTGCCGGTGATGCTGGGCATTTCCTACGCCTACGTCAACGGCATCACCCAGGCGGGCGTGGCGGCGGCGACCTTCGCCCTGCTGAACTGGCTGATCCCGGTGACGCTGGGGCTCTACGTCGCCCTGCATTGGCCGATCTACCCGCAGATGCGCGACGCGGTGCTGCGCGCCTTCGTCCTCGGGCTGGCGCTGGTCGGCGGCTATGGCCTGATCCAGTATTTCCTTATGCCGGCCTGGGACGCGCGGTGGCTCCTCAATGTCGGGATGACCAACCAGGGCTTGCCGCTGCCGATGCAGGTGCGGGTGTTCAGCACGATGAACTCCTCCGGCCCGCTCGCCTTCCTGCTGGTCACCGGACTGGCCCTGCTTCCCGCCGCCCGCGGCGTCCTGGTGCCGGTCGCCGGCGCCCTGGCGTTGGGCTCGCTGCTGCTCAGCCTCGTGCGGGCGGCCTGGCTCGCCGGACTGTTCTCCTTTACCTGGCTGATGCTGACCATGCCCGGCCGCCACCGGATGCGGCTGATCGCGGTCGGCGTCGGGCTGGTCCTGTGCTCCCTGCCGCTGCTGAGCGTGCCGAAGGTCAATCAGGCCATCGTCTCCCGCTTCGACACGCTGAATTCGATGGAGAGCGACCGCAGCTTTCAGGACCGGCAGGAATTCTACGTGACGTTCCTGTTCTATGCGATGACCGAGGTGCGTGGCGCCGGGCTCGGCACCATCGACACCGCGACAAAGCTGACCAACGAGGACGGGCACCTGGGAATTCTGGCGAATTTCGACAGCGGCATCCTGCGTGTGCCCTATGAGCTGGGCTGGCCCGGCGCGTTGGGCTATGTCGCCGGCCTGATCGCCCTGACGGCCGGGATGCTGCGCCGCGGCGGCGCCCCGCCCGACCCGTTCGCCCGCTGCGCCGAGACGGCGGCCCTGACGATGCTCGGCTGCATGGTGTTCGAACACACGTTGGTGAAGGTCACCGGCGTCGGCTTCTGGTTCTTCCTGGGCATGGCGATGGCGGCCAAGAATTACGGGCTCGCCAGCCTGCAGGGCGCCGCCCCGGCACCCGTCCATGAATTCGTCCCGGCCCATCACTTCCAAGAGGACAAGCAATGGACGGAAGCCTGATCCTGCCCGGCACCCTGTCTGGGAAGAAGCGGGAGGCCAGCGTGCTTCAGCTTGGGCTGGGCTGGTTTCCGGAGACTCATGGCGGGGCGGAGAACATGTTCTACCACCTCGCCCGTTACCTGCCGCAGGAGGGCATCGCCTTTTCCGGGCTGGTGCTGGGCACCGTTTCCCATACGCTGGACAATGGCGCCCGCATCGACAGCTTCGCACCGCCGACCGCCTCGCTGCCGCGCCGGGTGGCGGCGGCCCGGAGCGCCATCGCCGAAACCCTGCGCCGGCAGGCGCCCGACCTCGTCGCCGCCCATTTCGCGCTGAACATGGTGGGCGCCCTGCCCGCCTTGCGCAACCGGCCGCTGGTCGTCCATTTCCATGGCCCCTGGGCGCTGGAAAGCGCCGCGGAGGGCGCCGGCCCGCTGGCGGTGCGGCTGAAATTCATGGTGGAGCGGCTGGTCTATCGCCGCGCCGCCCGCTTCGTCGTCCTGTCGCAGTCCTTCGCCACCATCCTGGCCGAACGCTATGGCGTACAGCCGGAGCGCATCCACCGGGTGCCCGGCGGCGTCGTTGCCGACCGCTACGACCTTGCCGACAGCCGCCATCAGGCGCGCGCCCGCCTCGGCTGGCCGCAGGGGCGCCCCATCCTGCTGACGGTGCGCCGACTGGTGAAGCGCATGGGGCTGACCGCACTGGTCGACGCCATGGTGGAGCTGCGCCGCCGGGTGCCCGACGTGCTGCTGGTCGTCGCCGGGCGCGGACCGGAGGCGGCGGCGCTTCAGGACCGCATCGGCGCGCTGGGGCTGGAGGAGCATGTGCGGCTGCTGGGCTTCGTTCCCGACGCGCAACTTCCGCTCGCCTACCGCGCCGCCGACCTGTGCGTGATGCCGTCGCAGGCGCTGGAGGGATTCGGCCTGACCGCATTGGAATCGCTGGCGGCCGGCACGCCGGTGATGGTCACGCCCGTGGGCGGCCTTCCCGAGGTGGTGGAGGGGCTGGACGGCGACCTCGTGCTGGCCGGGACCGACGCACGCTCAATCGGCATCGGCCTTGCGGAGGCGCTGACCGGCGTCCGCCGGTTGCCGGACGCCGACGCCTGCCGGGCCCTGGTGCGCAGCCGGTTCGACTGGCCGGTCATCGCCGCCCGCACCGCCGCCGTCTATCGCGGCGCCCTGCAATGAGCATCCCGCGATGAGCACGATCGTCATCCTCTGCGACCATGCCCACCCCAGCGGCGGGCTGGCGAAGGTCGCCATCGCCGGCGCCGTCGGGCTGGCCCGGCGCGGTCACCGGGTCCATTTCTTCACCGCCGTCCCACCCATCGACCCCGCCCTGCTGACGGAGGGAATCACCGTCCATTGCCTGGAGCAGCCCGACCTGAAGGGCAATGCCGACCGCGTGCAGGCGGCGTTGCGCGGCATCTGGAACCGGGAGGCGGCCCGCGCGCTGGAAAGCCTGCTCGGCAGTTGCCCGGCCAACGACACGGTGGTCCATATCCATGGCTGGGCCAAGGCGCTGTCGCCCAGCGTCTTCCCGGTCTGCCGGAAATCCGGCCTGCCGGTGCTGCTGACCCTGCACGATTATTTTCCGCTCTGCCCGAACGGCGCCTTCTTCGTCTTTCCCGAGGGCGTCAACTGCCCGCACCGGGCGCTGTCCGCCGGTTGCCTCGCCACCGACTGCGACGCCCGAGCCCGGCACCACAAATGGTGGCGGGCCGCCCGCCATGCGGCGGGGGCGCTGGCCGGCGGCTTCACCGGCGGCATGGCGCTGGTGACGCTCAGCGACCGGCAGCGCGCGGTGATCGCCCCCCATCTGCCGCCCGGCACCGTCACCCTGCCCGTCCCCAACCCGGTTGAAGTCCCGGACGAACTCAGGGACCGCGGACCCGCTCCGGTGGCCGGCAACCGCCACGTGCTGTTCGTTGGCCGCCTGTCGCGCGAGAAGGGCGCCGCTCTGTTTGCCGAGGCGGCCGCACAGGCCGGCTGTCCGGTGCGCTTCGTGGGCGATGGCGTCGAGGTGGCGGCGGTGCGGCGGCTGAACCCCGATGCGGAACTTGCCGGCTGGCTGCCGCCCGACGCCGTGCTGGAGGAGGTGCGGCGGGCGCGGGCCTTGGTGGTTCCATCGCTGTGGTACGAGACGTTCGGGCTGGCCGCCTATGAAGCGCTGGCGAATGGCGTTCCCATCATCGTCAGCGACAATTGCGCGGCGGCGGAGGCAGTGCTGCCGGGAGAGAACGGTTTCCTGTTCCGCAGCGGCGATGCCGCCGACCTTGCCCGCTGCCTCCGACTGCTGTCCCACGACGCGGAGGTGGAGCGGATGGGCCGCAACGCGCATGACGGGTACTGGCGCGCGCCCTTCACGCTTGACCGCCATCTCGACCGGTTGGAGCAGGTCTATCGCGCGGCCCTCAGCGAGGGCATCGGTTCGCTGGGCCGGCTCGACCGGCGAACCCGGGCCTTCACGCCATGAGCGGCGGTCCCGGCTGCCGCATCGGCAGGCGCGCGCTGCTGGCAGCCACCCTCGCTCTGCCCGCCGCCAGAGCTGCCGCCCAAGCCGCCCAGGACAAGCCTTTGCGTCCGACCCCCGACCAGCCGCCGAGAAGCGGCCCAGCCCTGTCGATCCGCGAACGCGGCGCCATCGGCGACGGGCGCAGCCATCCTTTGTCGGAGCGTTACAAGAGCCTGGAGGCGGCACGGCGCGTCCATCCGCATGTCCGCTCCCTGGACCAGGAGTGCGATTGGGCGGCTCTGCAGGGCGCCGTGCTGGAACTGGCGCGCAGCGGACAGGGCGGGACGGTGCTGGTGCCGCCCGGCCATTACCGGCTGGATGGCGAGATCGTCCTGCCCAACCTCGACCGCTACGACGACGCCTTCAACGAGGTGGAGATCGTCGGCGCCGGCATGCGCGCCTCGCTGCTGTCCTGGCCGGAAGATCTGGGGCCGGGACGGTTTGCCATCCGGGCTGGCAGCCGACAGGGTATGCGCGACGACGACAAGGGCTATCAGCGCAGCCGCATCGCGCACATCAGCCTGCGCGGGCCGAAGCCCGGCAACCGGCCGGGCGATCCGCCGCCGGGCATGGACGGGCTGGCGCTGACCTCCCGCTTCCTGCTGGAGCGGGTCGGGGTGTTCGGCTTCCGCGCCGGGGTGGACGTCTGGCGCGACCATTCCTCGCTGATCTCCTGCCAGCTGACCAAGAACCACATCGGCGCCTATTGGTCGGCGGGGACCGACAGCTTCGGCGATCATCTGTTCCTCGACACCGACCTCGCCGGCAACACGCTGGCCTCCATCGCCGTGTCGCCGGAGAACGGCATCGACCATTCCAGCTTCATCTCCTGCCATTTCGGCTTCTCGCCCTACGCGATCCTGGCGGAGGACGGGCCGGCGAAGCGGACCTTCCTGTCCAACAACAAGTTCCTGGACTGCGCCTTCGAAGCCTGCGGCAACGGCTGGATCCAGGGGCCGATGGCGGAGATGTACGGCAATGTGCTGATCGGGTGCAGCGGATCGCTGCTGCCGGCCTATCGTCTGGTCAAGCGGCCGGTCACCGGCCTGATCGTGGTGCGGGCGCTGGAGCGCAACCAATTCACCGGCGGCAGCGCCAGCTTCGGCGACGGCACCAACGACCGCGCCGCCGACATCGAGACCGCCGCCATCGTCGCGGCTTCGGCCGTCGGCAACCGGTTCGACGATGCGGAACGGCTGATCCGTCTCGGCCGCGACGGCTTCGCCCCGGCTCTCGCCATCTCCGGCACCTGCCGCGCCAACCGGTTCGAGGCGCTGGACTGCTCCGGCGAGTTCCGCAAGGTCGGGGCCGGCGGCGTCGATGCCGGGAATCTGGTGCAGCGCGACTACGACCGGGTGCGCCGGCTGGAGCCCGACCGCCCGGCCGACGGCGTCGCCCTGACCTCGGCTGCCGCCGGCGGCGTCGTTCCCGTCGCGACCAGTGGAACCGCCCCGGTCGGCAAGACCCGAGCCGCCATCCGCATGGGCACCGTCCTGCGCCCCGGCAGCGGCACCCCCCAGCGTGTCGATCCCACCCCCGGACCGGCGGCGCCGGTCGGCATCGCGGTGACGGACGCAGCGCCGGGAACCGACAACGTGGTCATGGAGCTGAGGTTGGAGTTGCGGTAAGGATGGCCGGTCAGGACGCCGACCCGGTCAACAGCCGCCGCCCGTCGACCGGCTGATCCGCCGGCCCAAGTTCCTCCAGCAGATCGGCATAGTGTCCGGCCGTCACCGACCAGTCCTGGCTCTCGGCGATGCGGCGGCCTGCCTCGCCCATCCGGCGGCGCAGTGACGGGTCCGCGGCAAGAGCGTGCATCGCCCGCACCAGATCCCCATGCGCGTCCGGGTCGTCCAGCAGGATGGCGGCGCCGTCCTCCAGCAGACGGCCGGCGCCGGCCAGCCGGGTGGTGACGACCGGCAGCCCGCTGGCCGCCGCCTCCAGCAGGACGAGACCGAAGGGTTCATAGCGGGTCGGAAAGACGAACAGGTCGGCCGCCCGCATCAGCGCCGCCACGTCGCGCCGATGGCCGAGGAAGCGAACCCGATCCTCCACCCCCAGCGCCCGCGCCATCGCCGGGAACGGGCCGCCGCGCTCGTCGCCGACCACCGCCAGCGCCAGATCGGGCACCTCGGCCAGCGCACGCAGCACCCCGTCCAGATTCTTGCGGTCGCTGCGGGCGTCGCCGACGAACAGCGCCACAGGACGGCCGGTCGGCAGGCCGAACAGCGTCGGATCGGGCGTGCCCGGACGGAACTCCCGGACATCGACGCCATTGTCGATCACCCGCAGCCGGGCAGTCTCGATGCCGTCCCGGCGCAGTTCGTCCGCAACGGTCCGTGAGACGGCCACCAGCCGTCCGGCGCGGCGGAAGCTCCAGCGCTCGAAGCCGACATTCAGCAGGGTGTAGAGCGCGCGATAGAGCGACAGCGGCGAAACGCCCTTGCGGATCGGATGGGTGGCGGAGCGCATCCAGGCGGAATGGACGAAATGCACGGCATTCACGTCCGACCGCGCCCAACTGACGAAGCCGTTCACCACCACCCGGTCAATTCCCGCCTGCCGTTCCCGCGCCAAGGCCCGGCTCGCCCTCCAGGCGAACAGCTGGTCCTTCGCCAATTGCGTGGGCACACCGCCGCCGCTGACCGGGACCCAGCGCAAGCGGGGATGGCGCGCCAGTTCCTCCGCCAATTCCGACGCGATGGCGATGACCTCATGCCCGCGGCGGAGCAGTTCGTCGACCACAACGGCGTTCACACGCCCCTGTCCGTCATGCCGGACGATCTTCTGCGTGACGACGGCGATGCGCAGGGAAGCGGTGCGCATGGAACGATCTCCTGCCCGGTCTGATCGGCGGTATTTGCGGCGGTTCGTGCCGAAGTGGAGCACGGCGCCGGCACCCACGCCAAACAAACGAAAGATACGGACACCACACAACAGGCTTAAGACTGCCGTTGTCTGACTCAGTCCTTCAGACACTAAAACATTCGCGGACTCAAAATCGATTTTTTTGGAAGAGTCAAAGATGAGTCAGAGTCATGTCCCAAGATTGACTCTCCATTATATAGCGAATTCTGTGCGACTACTCCCAACGAGCAGGGTAATCCAACCGATACGGTTAACCCAGTCTAGCAAGATCTTAATATTCGATTAATGGGAGTCGTGCCGATGTCGCTCACCGGGTCCAATCTCATCGATGTCACCTTCGCGATCGACGCATGGGGACAAGCAGCCGGCGGCGTCTGGCCGCATCTGGCGCTCAAGCTCGACGGCGCGACCATCGGTCAGGCGACGGTGAACAGCAGCACCCTGGGGCGCTACACCATCTCCGCCAAGGTCGCGGCCGACAGCGCGCACAAGCTGCAGATCGTCTACGACAATGACGGCCTGTCGGGCGGCGTCGACCGCAACCTGTTCGTCCGCGCCGTCTCGGTGAACGG
This sequence comes from Azospirillum sp. CT11-132, assembly GCF_047302835.1. Classification (NCBI taxonomy): domain Bacteria; kingdom Pseudomonadati; phylum Pseudomonadota; class Alphaproteobacteria; order Rhodospirillales; family Azospirillaceae; genus Azospirillum; species Azospirillum sp. CT11-132. The sequence goes on along the minus strand of NZ_JBGLZA010000002.1, from coordinate 371,970 downwards.
CACGTCGATCGCCGCCACCGATCCGTCGGTCACCTATGACAAGGGTGCGGTCGACGGAAAGGACGTGGTGAAGGGGCAGGAAGCCCTGTATTGGGGCGGCGCGCTGAACGTGCCGCTGCCGGCCTCGCTGTTCCCGGCGGCCGATATTGCCGATCCGGCGGCTGCGGTGCCGGCGGGGACGAAGTCCTACAGCGTCGTCGTCAATGCCTGGGGCAAGAGCGCCGGCGGCGTGCCGCCGCACTTCAAGCTTCTCGTCGACGGCAAGGCGGTGGGCGACGCCAAGGTGGCCGCCACCAGCCAGACCGCCTACAAATTCACGGTCGATCTCGACCCGACCCAGGCGCACAAGGTCCAGGTCCAGTACGACAATGACGCCGTCGTCAACGGCCAGGACCGCAGCCTTTTTGTTGGTTCGGTCGTGGTGAACGGGCACAGCGTCGCCTCCAACGCCGCCGGGGTCACCTATGACCGCGGCGCGCTGGACGGAAAGGACGTCATCTCCGGCCAGCAGGGCCTTTGGTGGAACGGCACGCTGAGCGTTCCCGTCACCAAGGACATGCTCGGCGGTACGACGACCACCACGCCCACGGCACCCACCCCGACTTCCCCTACCCCGACTGCGCCCGCCCCCACCACGCCGGCTCCGACGACGCCCACCACCACGCTGCCGAAGAACGACCACAGCGCCAGCGCCGGGGTCAGCAGCGACCGGCCGCCGCTGATGTCCGATGTGTCGACCATCTCCTGGGGTGCCGACCGCGGGCTGGCGCCGCAGCACCTGTTCTGGGAATCTGTGCCCGATTACTCCAACGCCGCCCACCTGAAGGAAACCCGCGACGTCGCCGCCGGTCATCTGTCCGACGGGGTGATGCCGCTGATCGGCCTGCAGCTGTGGGAGGATACCTTCACGGAGTCGCAGAACGGCGGTGAGTTCGCCAGCCTGGGCGGCCACAAGGCCTGGGTGTCCTGGGTCAAGGCGCATCAGCAGTATCTGGGCCGCGACGCCGAGGGCTACGTCCTGAACGCCGACAGCAGCAATCCCAGTGGCTGGGGCTATATCAGCCCGCTGATGCCGTTGGACGCCAAGGACGCGCCGGCCGGCTGGACCGGCGGCACAGCCCATTACGCCGACTGGATGGCCGACAAGCTGGGCCGCCTGTCGGCCCTGACCGGCACCCGCGGCTATGAGCTGGCCGACTTCTTCGACGGCAGCCCGCATTCCGGCGTGATGGACTTCTTCAACAGCCGCATGATCGCAGAGTTCAGCGCCAAGACCGGCATCAAGGTGGCGGGCAGCACGCTGGCGCAGCAGGCGGCGGACATCGTCGACAACCACCCGACCCAGTGGCTGGATTACTTCGTCGACGGCTGGGCCTATGGCTGGAAGGCGCTGGACGATGCCATCGTCAAGAACACCGGCCACGCCGCATGGCTGACCACCCAGGTGTCCTTCACCCCGGCGGCGATGCGCGAATTCGCCGGCGTCGACGCCCGCGTGATCGCGGACACGATGAACGAGAAGGACATCCTGTTCAACGTGCAGACCCTCGAACGCTTCGAGATGCAGCACAAGCAGGCGCCGGCCTCCTACGAGCAGGCGATGCTGGGCATCCATGCCGCCCGCGCGCCGGACGCCCATTTCGGCCACATGATGTCCTCGTCGGAGGATGATTACTGGGGTGCGGTGAACAGCCTCTACACCGGCGTGACCGGTACGGTGCGCGAGGAACTGGGCTGGGGCCGCCTGGAACAGACCTGGCTGCAGAGCGGCTGGACGATGATCGCCGACGACCAGGGCGGCGTCCGCCGCGCGGCGGAACAGTGGTCGCGCAGCTATCACGATTGGGGCGAGGTGAAGCAGCCGTGGCTGGACATGCTGCGCGACATCGTGCCGACCCGTCCCTTCGGCCCGGCGCTCTATTACAGCGCCAATGCCGAGAAGGCGATGAACGCGCTGGAGCCCGACGGCAATGCCATCGGCAACGCCTATCTCGGCGAGCTGCTGGAGCCGATCACCAAGCTGCATGATGCCGGCGCGACCTTCGGCTATTACGTCAGCGACGCGGCCCTGCCGTCGATGACCAAGGCCAGCACGCCCAGCGCCTGGATCATTCCGCAGGCGACCTACGATGGCCACAACCTGTTCAGCGACGCCGAGATCGCCGCCCTGAAGGCCAAGGCGCCGGTCCTGATCGGCGACGAGGCGCTGAACTACCATTACCCGCTGACCTTCACCGACAAGGATCCGGACGCCCAGATCACCGGCTACGGCTTCTACGACCAGAAGGACCGGCTGATCGTCGTCGCCTCCGATCGGGTCGACTTCAACGACACCGCGGCACGCAAGGCGGTTGACACCCATGTGGAGCTTCAGCTCGCCAACGGCCACTACACGGTCCAGGACCTGATCCACAACACCACGCAGGGCTTCGACGTGGTGAATGGTGTCGGCGGCTTCGACACCACCATCGCCCGCTGGGACACCGGCGTCTTCGCCATCACCCACGACATGGCGGCCTAAAGCGGAAGCCCGGCGGCAACCCGTCGAAACGAAAGCGGAGTCCCGTCCCGGCGGGGCTCCGTTTTCGTTTCCGTGTTCAGCGAAAAATGTCCTGGCAAACTCTGTTTAAGAGTCTATATTATCGTCAGTGAACTGGCCCAGTGCAGACCGACCCAAAGACGAGCCATCTAATATAAGTTGTCTTACAAAGAACTTTTTCTTCTTTGAACGGCAATATCGTTTGGCTTCCTTTGCTTGGGACCTTCCCCACTCGGCGCAACCCGCCAGGGACGGACCTCGCTTCAGCGGGTAATCACTTCCATATTCGCGTGCGAGGATGACTTATTACTGCTGGCCTTCTGACGAAGGACTCTGCCCGGACAGTATGAGTTCACACCCCACTGAGCCTGGAACCATTCCAGAAGTGCAGCAGACAATGCCGTGAGTGCCGGATCATAGTTTGATCTAAATTCGATCGGGCGAGCACGAGAGGACCGATACAACGTGCACCGTCCATCGGATATGCGGCATTGCGCGGCCAGGCGTGGAGGTACCGGAGACTAGGGTGGCAACGGCCCGAACGGGGGGCCGAGGGGTGTACGCCGGACACGAGAATCCGGCAGACCTGAATTGCCATGTACCGGAGCCACCGACGTCGAAGCAAAGCGTCCAGGGGGGAATCCTTGCCTTCCGGCCGCGCGATACCGTCCGCCAATTCGTCTATTTCTTGGGGGAGACGGACATGTCCGATCGCATTCGTGTGATTGTTCACAACCAAAGCCGATTGCTGCGCGAATCCATCCTGAACATCCTGGACGACTGTTTCGAGGTCATTGATCCGCAAAGCCGCCTCGCAACCGGACTTTCACCCAAGCCGATGTGGAATGGCCGGACCAACGGCGGCCCCGACCGCTACTCCGACGGCCTGTCGGCCGGCGGGGCCGTGGCCACGCTGGAACCGCCGGCCGGCAACGGCGGTTCCGAACGGACGGCGGACATCGTCCTGTTCGACCTCGCCTCTCTGAAGACCGACGCCTGGAACTTCCGCAGTTGGTACGGCGAGCAGGCCAAGCTGGCGATGATCGCCGACGAGTTCTCCGCGCATCACATGCGGATGGCCCTGCGCTTCGGCGTGCGCGGCTATCTGCTGAACCGGATGGCCCCGACCGCCTTCGTGCTGGCGCTGCGCCTGATCCATGCCGGCGAGCCGGTGGTGCCGGAGGAGTGCTTCGACTATTTCTCCCCCACCGCGCTCCGCCGGGGCGGAGAGGACGGGGCGATGGCCCAGCACGAAAGCGAACTTCTGGGCTATCCCGGCCTCTACCCGCGCCACGCCCGTATCCTGAAGCTGATCATGGACGGATGCAGCAACAAGGAGATCGCGCGCGAGATGGGGATGACGGAGGATCTGGTGAAGCTGCATGTCCGCCACATCATGCAGACCATCAACGTCCGCAACCGCACCCAGGCCGCCCTCTGGGCCGCGCAGAGCGGCATCATCCAGGAGATGGAGTATTTCCTGGAACGGACGGCACCGTAACCCTGGCAGAAAGCGCGCGGGCGCCGGCATGGCGGCGCCCGTCCCTTCCTGGCTTCAGGCCGGCACCACGCTGTTGCTGAGGAAGGTCTCGAACTGGTCGACCGGCAGCGGCCGGCTGATGAGGTAGCCCTGGATGCGGGTGCAGCGCTGCAGGCGAAGCATATCGGCCTGTTCCTGCGTCTCCACCCCCTCGGCGATGGTGTCGAAGCCCAGGCTTTCGGCCAGATTGACGATGGTGCCGACAATGGCCGGATCGGTGGTCGACTTGACGATGTCGCGGACGAAGCTGCGGTCGATCTTCAGCGTGTCGATCGGGAAGCGCTTCAGATAGGCCAGCGAGGAATAGCCGGTGCCGAAATCGTCGATCGACAGGCGGACGCCGATGTCCTTCAGCCCGTTGAGGATCGTCACCGCCTTCTCGATGTCGCCGATCATGGCGCCTTCGGTCAGCTCCAGTTCCAACCGGTCGGCCGGAATTCCGGCGGACTCCACCACGCTGCGGACGAAGCCGACGAGGCGGGCGTCCTGGAACTGGCGCGGCGACAGGTTGACCGACACCGACGGGATCGGCAGACCGCGCTCGATCCAACCCGCCAGCCGGCGGCAGGATTCGATCAGCGTCCAGGCGCCGATCTCCCAGATCAAACCGGTTTCCTCGGCCAGCGGAATGAACTCCGCCGGGCTGACCATGCCGCGCACCGGATGGCGCCAGCGGATCAGCGCTTCCGCTCCGATGGTGCGGTTGCCGGCAAGGTCGATCTTCGGCTGGAAATGCAGTTCGAACTCGTCGCCGCCGCTGGCGCGGCGCAGATCGCTCTCCAGCCCCAGCGTAAAGCCCGACCGTTCGCGCATCCCGTTGTCGTAGAAGACGTATTTGTGCTCCGGGTTGCGCTTGGCATGGTACATCGCCAGATCGGCGTTGCGCAGAAGCTGGTCCGCCGTCTCGCCGTCGTCGGGGTAGAAGGCGATGCCGATGGACGCGCCGCAGAACAGCTCCTGATTATGGACGCTGAACGGCTCCGACATCGAATAGAGCACCTTCTCTACCAGCCGGGCCCCGGCGGAACGATCGGCGGCGTCGGGTGCGACGATCAGGAACTCATCCCCGCCCAGCCGGCCGACCGTGTCGGTCATGCGCGTGCAGTTGCGCAGGCGCCGCGCCACCAGCTTCAGCAGTTCGTCGCCGGCATGGTGGCCCAGCGTGTCGTTCACCTGCTTGAAGCGGTTGAGGTCGAGGAAGGCGACGGCGACCTTGCTCTTGCCGCGCTGGGCGCGGACGATCGCCTCCTCCAGCCTTTCGCAGACCAGCCAGCGGTTGGGCAGGTCGGTCAGCCGGTCGAAGCTGGCCTGATAGCGGATCTGGTGTTCCTGTGATTTGCGCTGGCTGATGTCGGCGATGGTCAGGACATAATGTTCCAGCACGCCGCCCGGCGCGCGGACCGACGTCACCGACAGGGCGGCGGCGAAGGCGTCGCCGGAATGGCGGAAGCTGGTGACCTCCCCCTGCCAGCGCCCGGCCTGCCGCGCGGTGGTCCAGATGGCGTCGATGAACTCCCGCTCGTGCGAGCCGGGGGCGAAGAGGACCAGCGGCCGGCGCAGCAGTTCCTCCCGCTGGAAGCCGGTCATGATCTCGTAGGCCGGGTTGATCGCCTGGACCGTCAACTCCGGATCGACGATCAGGATGCCGTCGGCAACGCTGTCGAACACGGTGGCGAGCAGCCGGATCTTCTCCTCATGCTGCTTGCGTTCGGTGATGTCCTGGACGGTGCCTTCGTAGTAGCGGATGCGGCCGGCGGCGTCGCGCACGCAGCGCGCGCTCTCCGAAATCCAGATGATGGACCCGTCGCGGCGGAAGACGCGCGCCTCGAAACTGTGGACCCGGTCCTGGCGGGCCATCAGATCGGCGAAGGCCTCGCGCTTGCCGGGATCGACATAGAGCTGACAGGCAATGTCGGTGAGGTTGGCGATCAGGTCTTCGGGCGAAGCATAGCCATAGATGTCCGCAAGAGCCGGATTGACCCGCAGGTAACGGCCGTCGACAGTCGTCTGATAGATGCCCTCGACAGCATTTTCGAAGATGCTGCGATACTGTTCTTCCGTCTCGTGACTCATCGTGCGCGCCTCATCCGACGCCAATCCCGAACCGCCTGGAAAAAACATAAGCCTGCAACTCAAACAACGATTGTGGAACTTCCGCTTTTCCGCAATGCGGCAAAGTAGACGTCGGTTCGGAGAGACCCGTCAAGCGACATCGCCGATACTGTCTCACAATATGAAGGGAAATTATAACAAAAAGGTAACCGAACCTGACCCATAGGCGGGCCGGCCTCGCCTGTTTTCGGCCAAAGCATTGATGCGGAACGATAGTCTTCTCTGGAACGGTTAAAGATCTGAAAGACTTCAGCCCAACCGCGGCGCGGTTGACGACGGCAAGCCTGCCGTGTCTCACAATCCTTCCTATACCAATGGCTGTTTTTTATTCATCGCAGCACAGTCTTTGGGCAATTGCGGCACCACGTCACATCGCGACTGGAAGGGCGACGGGCGAATTCCGCCGGATTTCCGGCATCCGTGCAGTTGGCACATCGCGTGCAGTGCTTTTCCCCGTTCAAGCCAACGGCGGTTTGACCCGCGCGGGACCAATGACCGGGGCCCGCACCCAAATCACACGCAGCGCGTCTTTCCTCCCCCGCCCCGCACCGGACCGGTGCCGCGCGGGCTTCACCGGACGCTGCGTGCCGCTCCTTCAGCGCTTGTTCCAAGGGGACTCGTCATGTCGTATCTGGTGCCCTCCGAGTTCGTCACCAAAATGGTGGATGCCGGCGAATCCAAGATTTTCATGTCCACCCGCGACACCGTCATCCGCGCCTATATGGCCGGGGCGATCCTGGCGCTGGCGGCGGTCTTCGCCGTCACGGTCACGGTCCAGACGGGCTTCCCGATCATCGGCGCCATCCTGTTCCCGGTCGGATTCTGCATGCTGTATCTGCTGGGCTTCGACCTGCTGACCGGCGTGTTCGTGCTGTCGCCGCTGGCGCTGATCGACAAGCGGCCGGGCGTCACCATCGGCGGCGTGCTGCGCAACTGGGGGCTGGTGTTCATCGGCAACTTCCTGGGCGCGCTGACGGTCGCGGTGATGATGGCCGTGGTCTTCACCTATGGCTTCTCCACCCCGCCGGACAAGGTCGGCACCGTCATCTCGCACATCGGCGAGAACCGGACGCTGGGCTATGCCCAGTATGGCGCGGCCGGCATGCTGACCATCTTCCTGCGCGGCATGCTGTGCAACTGGATGGTCTCCACCGGCGTCGTCGGCGCCATGATCTCCACCTCGGTCAGCGGCAAGGTGATCGCCATGTGGATGCCGATCATGCTGTTCTTCGGCATGACCTTCGAGCATTCGGTGGTGAACATGTTCCTGTTCCCGTCGGCGATGCTGATGGGCGGCAACTTCTCGATCATGGACTACATGATCTGGAACGAGCTGCCGACGGTGCTGGGCAATCTGGTCGGCGGTCTGGCCTTCACCGGGCTGACGCTCTACGCCACCCATGTCCGCACGGCGCCGAAGCGCCGCCTGCATCAGGCCGGCCTGCAGCCGGCCGAATAAGGCGCCCTGCCCGTCATCCCGTCACCACCCCGGTCCGCCTTGGGCCGGGGTTTTCCTTGCCAAGGGCGGACATCGTGCCAAGTGCCGACATCGTGCCAAATGCCGACATCTTGAAAGAGCTGCGGATCTCCATCGGCCAATGTTCCGACAAGGGGCGGAAGGAGGCCAATCAGGATTTCCACGGGGCGTTGATCCCGACGCCGCCGCTGCTTGGCATGAAGGGGATCGCGGTGGCGCTGGCCGACGGCATCAGCAGCAGCCGGGTCAGCCACATCGCCAGCGAAACCGCGGTGAAGAGCTTCCTGACCGACTATTACTGCACACCGGAAAGCTGGTCGGTGAGGACCTCGGCGCAGCGGGTGCTGGCGGCGGCCAACAGCTGGCTGCACGCCCAGAACCGGCGCAGCGAATACCGCTACGACCAGGACCGCGGCTTTGCCTGCACGCTCAGCGCGCTGGTGCTGAAATCGGCCACCGCCCATCTGTTCCATGTCGGCGATTCCCGCATCTACCGCATCGCCGGTCGCGCGCTGGAGCAGCTGACCACCGACCACCGGGTGATGGTGTCGTCGGAGGTCAGCTATCTCGGCCGGGCGATCGGCGTGGTGCCGCATGTGGAGATCGATTGCCGGGAACTGCCGGTGGAAGCCGGCGACGTCTTCCTGCTGGCGACCGATGGCGTCTATGAGCATGTCGATGCCGATTTTTTAATCAACGCCATCGCCGACCATGGCGACGACCTCGACCGCGCGGCCCGACTCGCGGTGGAGGAGGCGCTGCGGCGGGGCAGCACCGACAACCTGACGCTCCAGATCGTGCGAATCGACGCGATCCCCGATGCGGATGCCGGCGACCTGCTATCGCGGCTGTCCGACCTGCCCCCACCGCCCCTGCTGGAACCTGGGGCCGAGTTCGAGGGCTACCGCATCCTGCGCGAACTGCACGCCAGCAGCCGCAGCCATGTCTATCTGGCCCAGGATGGAGCCCGGGAGGACGCAGGCGGTCCCGCCGTGGCGCTGAAGGTGCCGGCCATCGACCGGCGCGACGACCGCGCCCATCTGCGGCGCTTCCTGATGGAGGAGTGGATCGCCCGGCGGATCAACAGCCCGCATGTGCTGAAGGCCCCGCCGCAGAACCGGCCGCGCCGCCACCTCTTTGTCGTCACCGAACATCTGGACGGCCAGACGCTGACCCAGTGGATGCGCGACCACCCCGACCCCGACCTGCCCACCGTGCGCGCCATCGTCGAGCAGATCGGCAAGGGGCTGCAGGCCTTCCACCGGCTGGAGATGCTGCACCAGGACCTGCGGCCCGACAATGTGATGATCGACCGGACCGGGACGGTGAAGATCGTCGATTTCGGATCGGTCCTCGTGCCCGGCATCCTGGAGACGATGCCCGACGCCGACCGCGGCGAAATTCTCGGCACCCTGCAATACACCGCCCCCGAATATCTTCTTGGCGAAGGCGGGACGCCGGCCTCCGACCTTTATGCGCTGGGGGTCATCGCCTATCAGATGCTGACCGGCCGTCTGCCCTATGGCGCCGACGCTGCGACCGCCACCACGCGGGCGCGCCAACGGAAGCTGGTCTACCGCACGGCGCTCAGCGACCAGCGGGACATCCCCGTCTGGCTTGACGGCGTGCTGCGCAAGGCGGTCCATCCGGACCCGGCCAAGCGCTATCAGGAATTGTCGGAGTTCCTGTACGACCTGCGCCACCCGCGCAAGCATGCCGCGGGACTGCGGCGCCGGCCGCTGATCGACCGCAACCCGCTGGCCTTCTGGCAGGGGCTGTCGGCACTGCTGGCGCTGGCGGTGCTGGTCCTGCTGGCCGGACGGGTCTGAACCGCCCGCCAGCAGGACGAACGCGCAATCAGTGCCCGTGGGCGACCTTGGCGCCTTCCTTCAGCTTGTAGAGGCGCGAGCAGTAGGGGCATTCGACCTGCCCTTCGCGATCCAGCGTCAGATAGACCAGCGGATGGCCCAGCGCGCCGCCGCCGCCGTCGCACCCGACGGTCGAGGTTTCAACAAGGATCGTCTCGGTCGGCTGCATGGCAGTCATCCTCTGTTTTGACAGGCGCGCCGGTTCACGCCATCGTGGACACGCCCGCTGTCCGGGCCCCCCGATCGGGGTTCCGCGCGCGCGGGCCGGATGATACCCATCGCGCGCCGCGGATCAACGGGGGAAACCACCGGACTCGCGGGCTTTTTCGCCAACCGCAAACATCATGGTTCAGGATCAATGGCCGCGCCCACCGATACCCCCACGCCCGTCTCGCTTCCGGCCAACGCCGTGGAGCTGCGCGGCCTGACCAAGATCTACCAGCCGACCGGCAAGGCCGGGCCGAAGCATGCGCTGAAGGGCATCGACCTCGCCATTCCGCGCGGGTCGCTGTTCGGGCTGCTCGGCCCCAACGGCGCCGGCAAGTCGACGATGATCAACATCCTCGCCGGGCTGGTGAACAAGACCGGCGGCACCGCCACCATCTGGGGCCACGAGGTGTCGGAGCATCCGCGCCGCGCCCGCGCCTCCATCGGCGTGGTGCCGCAGGAACTGAACATGGACCCCTTCTTCACCCCGCGCGAGATGCTGGAGCTTCAGGCCGGCCTTTACGGCGTGCCGAAGAAGGAACGCCGGACGGAGGAGCTGCTGGAGGCCGTCGGGCTGGCCGACAAGGCCGACGCCCATGCCCGCTCGCTGTCCGGCGGCATGAAGCGCCGCCTGATGGTGGCGAAGGCGATGGTCCACACCCCGCCCGTGCTGATCCTCGACGAGCCGACCGCCGGCGTCGACGTGGAACTGCGCCGCCAGCTCTGGGACTATGTGCGCATGCTGAACAAGTCCGGCACCACCGTCCTGCTGACCACCCACTATCTGCAGGAGGCGGAGGAGCTGTGCGACACCATCGCCATCATCAACCATGGGCAGGTGGTGGCGTGCGAGCCGAAGACGACCCTGCTGCGCCGGGTCGACAACAAGGCGCTGTGCCTGACGCTCGACCGTGATCTGACCGCCGCCCCGGCCTCGCTGGAAGGGTATACGGTGGAACTGCCGGAGCCGCGTCGGTTGGTCGTCCGCTATCAGCCCAGCCGCCAGCGCGCCGGCGCCATCCTGTCGGCCCTGGCCGCTTCGGGAATCGGGATAGTCGATGTCACGACCGAGGAATCGGATCTCGAGGATATATTCCTCCAACTGACGGGTGGTGCGCACAGCGACACAGGGGTAATCCATGCGGCATAGCGGATCGGCGGCTGTCGGCTTGGCGGCTGTTCTGGGGTTGGGGCTTCTGCTTGGCGGCTGTGCCGCGGATTTCCAGCCGATGGGAACGGCCGTCGTCCAGCCGCAGCTGAACGACCGCGTGCTGATCGCCGCCGACGGCTTCGAACTGCCGATGCGCTCCTGGCTTCCGGCCAACGGCCGTGTGAGGGCCGCGGTGGTGGCCCTGCACGGCTACAACGACTATTCCAACGCCTTCGACGGCGCCGGCCGCGACTTCGCCGCAGCCGGCATCGCCACCTACGCCTACGACCAGCGCGGCTTCGGCGCCACCCGTGAACGCGGCGTCTGGGCCGGCACCCCCACCCTGGTCAGTGACGCCCGCACCGCGGTGGATATGGTGCGCAGGCGCCATCCCGGCGTCCCGGTCTATCTGATGGGCGAGAGCATGGGCGGGGCGGTGGTGCTGACCGCGATGACCGGCCCCAACCCGCCTAAGGTCGACGGCACCATCCTGGTCGCCCCTGCCGTCTGGGGCCGGCAGGCGATGGGCTTCTTCCCGCGCGCCGCCCTGTGGATCACCTACAACCTCGTGCCGGGCATGGTGGTGCATCCGCCGCAGGACCTCGGCATCCATCCGTCCGACAACATCGAGATGCTGCGGGCGCTGGGCCGCGACCCGTTGGTCATCAAGGGCTCGCGCGTCGATGCGCTGGAGGGGCTGACCGATCTGATGGGCAGCGCGCTCGACGCCTGCCAGCGCCTGCAGACGCCTTCGCTGGTGCTCTACGGAGCGCATGAGGAGGTTCTGCCGCCGCGGCCGGTGGAACGCGCGCTGAAGGATTTCGAGGCGGGCGGGCGTCATGTCGTCGCCGTCTATCCCGACGGCTACCACATGCTGCTGCGCGACCTGAAGGGCAAGCTGGTCGTCAACGACGTCATCGCCTGGATCGAGAACCCCAAGGTGCCGCTGGCGAGCGGCGCCGACCGGGCGCCAAGGGCGTTGCTGGCGGCCAAGTAAAGGGCTGCTACAAATTGTCACACAGACCTGCGCAATTGCCGGCGAGGCGGATTGTTCCTATTCCGTCGTGATCCATGGCATTTGCGGAGGATGCACTATGAATGAAGACCCCGCTCCCGACCTGCGGCTGTCTCCGGCGGAGGTCGAGGCGATGGCTGCCGAATTCAAGGTTTCGCCGCTGTGGGTGCGGCTGGCGCTGCTGTTCCGGCCGGCCAACCGCGCGGCCTTGGTGGCGCTGGTGGCCTGGGCCAGCGGATTGCCGCTTCCTCCTACCTGAAAGGCGCATGCGGCGGCATGGGACCTTTGCAGCCAAAGGTATAGTACCCCTTAGGACCAAAGCAACTCTGCCACTTTCAGCGGTTGAGGCTTAAGGTACCGCATAAGCGGACACCGAACGTCCCCGTTGGGAGGAACCATGCACAGCGTCGAATCCCAGGTTACCCCGTCCGGCGCCCCCCGCGCCGCGGCGACTGCCCAATCGACCATGTCCTCTACCATGGATGTCCAGATCATCGCCGACCGCTACGGTTGGACCACCCCGATGGCGCGCTGGTGGATGTCCTTCGCCGCCTGCTCCGTCGGTCACAAGCCGGACGCGATGATTGCCTTCCTCGACAAGACCGTCGGCGGCGTGACGATGATCCGGCGGCGGTGAAGTCGGCGGACAGACGAGATTGAGAAAAAGCGGCCCTGCGGGGCCGCTTTTTTCTTATCTGGCTTATGGAAAAGTTAGCCCCCCACCTAACCTCCCCCGCTGGGCGGGGGAGGGACTGCCGCCGAACGCCGACAAAGGTCCATTTCCCTCCCCCGCCCAGCGGGGAGGGTCAGGGTGGGGGTAAGTGCGTGGCTCACACCCCCGGCGGTACGATCCGCCAGATCGCCGCGGGGTTGCGGTGGGGGTCCAGCCAGACATGCTGGAACTTGCCGATCCAGGTGAAGCGGTGGCCGCTGAACAGATCCTCCACCTGGACATGGGCGCCGTCGGGCAGGCCCAGTTCCCACAGCGGAATCTCGATGGTTCCGCCATGGCCGTTGTGGGGATCGAGGTTCACCGCGATCAGGATCACATTGTCCTTCGCCGCCGTCATCTTGCCGTAGAGCAGGATGTTGTCGTCGAAGGCGTTGTAGAAGCGCAGATTGGTGAACTGCTGCAGCGCCGGGTTCTCGCGGCGGATGCGGTTGATGGCGGTGACGTAGTCGCGGATGTTGCCGGGCTTGTTCCAGTCCCAGTGCCGGACTTCGTACTTCTCCGAGTGGTTGTATTCCTCCTTGCCGGGATAGGCTTCCGCCTCGCACAGCAGGTAGGGGCCGTAGAGACCGTACACGCCGGCCAGCGTCGCCGCCAGCACCGCCCGCATCATATGCGCCGGCCGGCCGCCATGGGTCAGGATCGGCGGCAGGATGTCGGGCGTGTTGGCGAAGAAGTTCGGCCGCATGTACTCGCTCGATTCACTCTGCGTCAGTTCGGTCAGGTATTCGGTCAGCTCCGGCTTGGTGGTGCGCCAGGTGAAGTAGCTGTAGGACTGGGTGAAGCCGACCTTGGCGAGCCGCTTCATCAGCTTCGGCCGGGTGAAGGCCTCGGCCAGGAACAGGGCGTCGGGGTAGCGGTCCTGCACCTCGCGGATCATCCATTCCCAGAAGGGGAAGGGCTTGGTGTGCGGGTTGTCGACGCGGAAGATGCGGACACCCTCCTTGCACCACATCAGCACCACGTCGCGCAGCGCGTACCACAGGTCCGGATAGGACTGGCGGTAGAAGCTGACATTGACGATGTCCTGGTACTTCTTCGGCGGATTCTCGGCGTAGCGGATGGTGCCGTCGGGCCGCCAGTAGAACCAGTGCGGATGCTCCTTCACCCAGGGATGATCCGGGGAGCACTGCACGGCGAAGTCCAACGCGATCTCGATGCCATGGCGCTTGGCCTCGCACACCAGCCGGCGGAAGCTGTCGAAGTCGCCGATCATCGGATCGATGGCGTCGTGCCCGCCCTCCTCCGCGCCGATGGCATAGGGCACGCCGGGATCGTCGGGTCCCGGATTCAGCGTGTTGTTCTTGCCCTTGCGGAAGGCACGGCCGATGGGATGGATCGGCGGGAAATACAGCACGTCGAAGCCCATGTCGCGCACCATGGGCAGCAGGTTCACCACGTCGTCGAAATTGCCGGGACGCGACGGGTCGGGCGAGGCGGAACGCGGGAAGATCTCGAACCACGCCGAATAGGCGCCGGCGGTGCGGTCGACATAGACCTCCAGTTCGCGCACATAGCGCGACTTGTACTGCCGCTCGCCATACTGCTTCATGACGCGGCGCGGCTCGTCCGACAGGGCGTAGTCGATGGCCTCGCGGCCGGCCAGCGACTGCATCCGCTCGATCACCGCCTCCAGCGCGGCGCGGCCGTCACCATGGTTCAGGTCCAGCGCCTGCTCGACGAAACGGCGGCCCTCCACCAGTTCCAGATCGACGACCATGCCGGCATCGACCTTCTTCTTGAAGTCGGCGCGCCAGCTCTCCCAAACGTCGCGCCACGCCTCGATGCTGTAGGTGTAGCGGGCGTTGCGGGTCAGCGGCACGTTGCCAACCCAGCGGTCGTTCTCGTGGAAGCGCATCGGCGCTTCGCTCCACTCCTCGTCGCCGTCCGCCTTGTACATGACGGAGGCGGCGAGCACGAAGGTGCCGTCGGTGTAGATGTCGGCCCACACCTCCATCACGTCGCCGACCGCGCGCTTGATGGCGAAGCGGCCGCCGTCCAGCTCCGGATAGACATTCTCGATGGTCATGCGGCCGGCGGCGATGGAGTCCATCCATTCCCGCTCCTCCACGTCGTGCAGTTCGACCGGGTGGCTGCGGGCGGCGCGGGCGCGGAAGACGCGCAGTTCCATCGGGCGCAGCATCATCGGCGCGCCGGGTTCCATCGGCAGCGGATCGGCCTCCGGCGTCACATCCTCGAACGTTTCATAGGTGCCGCCGGTGGCCGCCAGCACCGGGCCGACATCCAGCGTGTGCGGCCGGTTCTCGTCGGGGTTCAGCACCAGGATGGCGCAGCCGTCGGGCTGGTCGAGCGCGGCGCCGTCCACCTGCCGGATCAGCCCCAGCACCGGGCTGTGGGGCGAGGTCACGCGGCGTTGCGGCCCCTCGACATTCAGCGCCGGGGTGGCGGCCTTCATGGCATTGACCGCGCCGATGAAGCCGGTCAGGTCCAGCTTCGGCTGCTCCCAGTCGGCAGGGCTGGTCCGCACCACGTCCAGCTTGCGGGTGAATCCGTATTCGTAACCGATCGGCATCAGCACGCCGGTGGAGAAGCTGGCGGCGAACAGATAATGCATCTTCAGCTGGGCGGCGAGCCGCACCGCGTCCTGGCTGCCGACCTCCGCCGCCAGCCGGTCGGTGTCGTGGCTTTCCGGGAAGGCGATCGACGGCGCGATCCAGCGGAATTCGTCATACTGGTCTAGCAGCCAGTCGGCCTTGAAGTCCCACCATTTGGCGCTGTTGAACAGGAAATCGAAGCCGGCGCCGCACAGCTCGCGCACCTGCTCCACCGTGCAGCCCAGCGTCTCGGCGAAAAACTTCACCTCCGGGTTCACGGCGTGGGCGGCGTCGATCAGGCTCTTCCACACCTCCGCAGGCACCTGATAGGCGGCATCGCAGCGGAAGCCCTTCACGCCCAGCCCGATATAGTGGCGCAGATAGTCGGACCAGTAGCCG
This sequence comes from Azospirillum sp. CT11-132, assembly GCF_047302835.1. NCBI lineage: Bacteria > Pseudomonadati > Pseudomonadota > Alphaproteobacteria > Rhodospirillales > Azospirillaceae > Azospirillum > Azospirillum sp. CT11-132. Next base: position 356,378 of record NZ_JBGLZA010000002.1, on the reverse strand, counting down.
ATCAGCCCGGCGCGAGACTCCGCCCGGTCATAATCCAGCGAAGCGAGGTCGCCCCATACCGTGACATGGGCGGTGTTGTTGGGATCGACGGCACCCGGACGGTGCAGGTCACCATCGGGGCCGCGCTTGTACCAGTCGGGATGCCGGTCGACCAGCAGGGCATCGCGGGAGGTGTGGTTGATGACGAAATCCATCATTACCGACTGGCCGTGCGCCCCGGCATCGGCCGTGAAGCGGCGCAGCAACTCGTCATCGCTCTCGTGCGAGCCGCCGCGCAGCGCGTCATGCAGCCGATAGGGATCCTTCACCGCATAGAGGCTGCCGGAGAATCCCGGCTGATGGATCGGGTTCAGGAAGATCCAGTCGAATCCCATCCCCTGGATCCGCGGCAGGTGCCCGGCCCAATCGCGGACCGGACCGACCAGAGTCGGAAACAGGTTGTAGATGCGTGGTCCGACGATGCTCATGGAACCCCCTTCCTTGGGCCTGCTTCTCCGTTGACAGCCGCCGGTCCCCGTTGTGGGATCGACGAGGCGACATCGTTGCCGTTCCCTTCCGGAACGCACCGATGCCCACGCTGCGGCCGACACCGTGCTCCCGCCGGTAACCGGTTGGGGCGGTGAAGGTTCCGCCTGCCGCATATGGCAACCCGCAACGGATACCACCAGCACAGGATGCACCTAATGGCCGAGAAGCCCGGCAAGGTCTCGAAAATCCGCCTCGGTAAACTGGACCAGAAGAAGGTACGGATCGAAACGCCGGAGGAGTACGATCGCCGACTCGGCAAGCTTCAGAAGGAACTGCTGCACATCCAGCAGACCTATTGGCACGAGAAGCGCCGCGCCATCGTGGTGTTCGAAGGCTGGGACGCCGCCGGCAAGGGCGGGGCCATTCGTCGCATGACCGAACCGCTCGACCCCCGCGGCTTCCATGTCTGGCCGATCTCCGCCCCCACGGCGGAGGAACAGGGAAAGCATTACCTGTACCGCTTCTGGACCAAGCTGCCGGCGGCCGGCACCTTCGCCATCTTCGACCGGTCGTGGTATGGCCGCGTCATGGTGGAGCGGGTGGAGAAATTCGCCACCAAGGACCAGTGGAAGCGCGCCTATGACGAGATCAACGAGTTCGAACGGCTGCTGACCGACGACGGCGTGCGCATCATCAAGCTGTTCCTGCACATCACCCCGGAAGAACAGCTGGAACGCTTCCGCGAGCGGATGAGGAACCCCTACAAGCGCTGGAAGCTGACGGAGGAAGACCTGCGCAACCGCGCCAGATGGGACGATTACGTCAAGGCGGCGGAAGCGATGTTCGACCACACCTCCACCCCGCAGGCGCCATGGCATGCGGTGGAGGCGAACTCCAAATGGTTTGCCCGCCTCAAGGTGCTGGAGATCGTCACCGCCGCCCTGAAAGAGGGCGTGAACATCGCCCCTCCCCCCGTCAACGGCAACGTCGCCCGCATTGCCGCGGAGGTGCTGGGTATCGAACCCGACCTGCCGGTTTCAGGCGTTTCCGACGAGGAGCGGAGCGGCCAGGAGTAAGGCGCCGCCGCTCAGACCACGCCCGGCACCACCCCCGGTACCACCCACGGCCGCCGCTCGGCGTCGCGCCGGTCGAAGAGGTCGATGGCGTCCTGGTGGCGCAGGGTCAGCGCAACGTCGTCGAGCCCTTCGATCAGGCACTCCTTCTTGAAGGGGTCGATGGCGAAGGGCAGCGGCCGTCCGTCCGGACCGGTCAGGGTCTGGGCCGGCAAATCCACGGTGACAGCGGCGCCCGGCGCTTCTTGCAGCTGGCGGCGCAGGGTGGCCACCGCTTCCTCCGGCAGGGTGATGGTCAGCAGGCCGTTCTTGGCGGCGTTGGCGGCGAAGATGTCGCCGAAGCTGGGGGCGACGACGCAGCGGAAGCCCCCGTCCACCAGCGCATAAACCGCCCCCTCCCGCGAGGAGCCGCAGCCGAAGTTCCGGTCGCTCACCAGCACGGCCGCCCCGGCATAGGCCGGATCGTCCAGCGGGAAGCCGGGCTTGCGCTCGTCATGGAACAGGAAGTTGCCATAGCCGGCGCTACGCGGCTTCTTCAGGAAGCGGGCGGGCAGAAGCTGGTCGGTGTCGATGTTGGCGATGTCGAGCGGCACCGCCGGCGCGGTCAACGTGACGAAGGGGTCCATTCTACGAGGCTCCCAGCTTGCGGACATCGGTGAGCTTGCCGGTCGCGGCGGCGGCGGCGGCCATCGCCGGGCTCATCAGATGCGTGCGGGCGTTCGGCCCCTGGCGGCCGGGGAAGTTGCGGTTGGTCGTGGAGGCGCAGCGCTCCCCCGCCGGAACGAGGTCGCCGTTGATGCCCACGCACATGGAGCAGCCGGGTTCTCCCCATTCCAGACCGGCGTCGATGAACACGCGGTCCAGCCCCTCCGCTTCCGCCTGCCGGCACACCGGGACCGAGCCCGGAACCACCAGCCCCGGCACCACGGCGCGCCGGCCGCGCAGCACGGCGGCGGCGGCGCGCAGATCCTCCAGCCGGGCGTTTGTGCAGGACCCGATGAAGACGCGGTCGATCGGCACATCCTCCAGCGCCATGCCGGGGGCGAGGCCCATGTAATCCAGCATCTTGCGCATCTGGCCGGCGCGCACCGGGTCGGCCTCAGCAAACGGGTCCGGGACCACCGCCGTCACCGGAACCGCGGTCTCCGGGCTGGTGCCCCAGGTCACCGCCGGGGCGATGCTGGCGGCATCCAGCGTCACCTCGCGGTCGAAGACGGCACCCGGATCGCTGGGCAGGCTCCGCCAATGCTCCACCGCGCGGTCGAACAGCGCGCCCTTGGGGGCGAAGTGCCGTCCCTCGATCCAGGAGAAGGTGGTGTCGTCGGGGGCGATCATGCCGGCACGGGCACCGGCCTCGATCGACATGTTGCAGACGGTCAGCCGGCCTTCCATCGACAGGGCGCGGATGGCGCTGCCGGCATATTCGATGACATGGCCGGCGGCCCCGTCGGCGCCGATGGCGGCGATCACCGCCAGGATCAGGTCCTTGGCCGTCACATGCGGCCCCAGCGCCCCGTCCACGGTGATGCGCATCGTCTTCGGCCGGCGCTGCCACAGGGTCTGGGTCGCCAGCACATGCGACACCTCGGTGGCGCCGATGCCGAACGCCAATGCCCCGAAGGCGCCGTGGGTGGAGGTGTGGCTGTCGCCGCAGACGATGGTCAGGCCGGGCAACGTCAGCCCCTGTTCCGGCGCCATCACATGGACGATGCCCTGCGCCGGATCGTGGAGCCCGAAATGGCGCAGTCCGTGGCGACCGGCATTGGCCTCCAGCATCGTCACCATGTTGGCGATCTCGGGATCGGCGATCGGCTTGGACCGGCTGTGCGAGGGCACGTAATGGTCGGCGACGGCGAAGGTCAGCTCCGGCCGCCGCACCTTGCGCCCGGCATGGTCGATCATGCCGAAGGCATGGAAGGAGCCCTCGTGCAGGAAATGACGGTCGATGGCGAGCAGGGCCTGACCGTCGGGCCGGGTCGCCACGACATGAGCATCCCAGACCTTTTCGAACAGGCTGCGTGGCTGTTGCGTCATTGGGTTTCCTCACTAACGGCACCGGCTGCAGCCGTCCCGGCGATGCGCCCAAGCGCCACCGCGGTCAGCAGGCCGTTGCCGGACAGATAGCCGGACGCCTTGGATCCCGACACGCCGCAGGCGGCCCCACCGGCGGCATAGAGGTTGGGCAGCGGCGCGCCATCGCTATCCAAGACGCGCGCGTCGTCATCGACGACCAGCCCGCCCTGGGTGTGGAACAGCGCGCCGGTGACGCGGACGGTTCGGTAGGGTGGGACCAGCGGGGCCGAGCCGGCGAAGCTGCGGCCGAAGCCGTCGGTTCCGCCCGCCTCCTTCAACCGGTCGATCTCGGCCATCGTGGCGGCCAGAGTGTCGGCGTCGATCTTCATCTGCCGGGCAAGCTCGGCAGGCGTGTCGGCGCTCAGCACCGCACCCATCGCCTCGGCCTGCCGGAAATCCTCGAACTGGCGGGCGATGGCGGCGATGCGCTCGTCGAAGACTGTCCAGGCGATGCCGTCCGGCTGGCGCAGCACGATGGCGGCCTGTTCGGAATAGCCCTGCGCCTCGTTGGAGAAGCGCCGGCCCTCCGCATTCACCTGCACGCCGCCCTCGGTGATCGTCGCCCAGGTGACGAGGATGCCGGCGGGATGCGCGACGGAGCCATGGCCCTGGTGCCCCGACAGATGCCGGGTGGCAGCACCCAGCGCCTCGCCCCAAAGCAGAGCGTCGCCCTGGTTGCCGGGATGGCCGAAATAGAGCGCGTCGGCCAGTTCCGGCACATGCCGCTCGACCAGCGCCTTGTTGCCGCCATAGCCGTTGCAGGCGAGGACCAGCGCGCCGCAGCCGACCCGCTCGACGCTGCCGTCCGGGCGGGTGATCTCCACACCGCGGACGTGAGCGCCTTCGGCATAAAGCGCGGTGACATGCGCCTCGCACAGCACGTCGATGCCGGCGGTTTCCACGGCTCCACGAAGGCGGTCAATCAGTTCCGCCCCCGACCGGCTGGGCAGCCCGTGCATGCGCCGGGCGCTGTGTCCCGGATAGCTGAAATTGTCCACCACCGAGAAGGGCAGCCCATAGCGGTCGGCCAGCCATTCCAGCGCCGGCCCTACCGCCTGCGCGACGCGGGCGACCTCGGCCGGGTCGGGTTCGCCCTTCGCCTTGGCGATGATGTCGGCGGCGAATCGCTCCGGACTGTCCTCGATCCCGGCATCGCGCTGCCAGCGGGTGCCCGGCGCCGGGATCAGCCCCGCCGACAGGGCGGTGGAGCCCTGGGGCAGCGCGTCGCGCTCCAGCACCAGCACGCCGGCGCCCTGCTCATGGGCCGCCAGGGCCGCGACCATCCCGGCCGCCCCGCCGCCGATCACAACGACGGGAACGGTGAACTCGAATTCCACGCCGTCGGCGGGCAGGATGCGGCTCATGAGGTCGCCACCTCCTCCAGCATCGCGGCGACCGTCGCCACCCGGCAGACCGGGCGCAACGCGGCGACGGAGACCTCATGCACCTCGCGGCTGAAGGCGGCGCAGCCGTCCTCCAGCAGGATGGTGTCGAACTCGCGGACATGGGCGTCGCGCACGGTGGAGGCGACGCCGCCGTTGGTGACGATGCCGCAGACAAGCAGCCGCTCCACCCCGCATTTCCGCAGCACCCATTCCAGGCGCGACATGTAGAAGGCGGAATAGGCGACCTTCTCCACCTCGACATCGACGGGTTGGAGCGTGTCCACCGTGCGGTGCCCCCAACTGCCGGGCTGGAAATCGCCCTTCGCCAGGAAGGGGCGCAGGGCCTTCAGATGGGGCGAGATCATCGGCTCGCCGCCGCGGCCGGGCACCAGGGTGAAGTTGGTGGAGATCACCCAGCCGCCGCGCGACCGCAGCAGATCGGCCAGCGGCTTGACCCGCTCCGGCAGGGCCAGAATCTCCGGCGCCGTCTGCCCGGCCCGACCATAGGCGCCATCCGGGTGGATGAAGTCGTTCTGCAGGTCGCAGACCAGCAGGGCGGTGCGCTCGATGGGAATGGCGGTGGCGCTCATGGGGCGCTCCTTTCCACGATGACGTTGCCGAAGCCGTCGACGCGGGCGCTGAGGTCGGGGTCGATGACGGTGGTGGCGTCCGGCTGCTCCAGGATCGCCGGCCCCTGGATCACGGCACCGACCGGCAGGTCGAGGCGGTTGTAAACCGCCGTGTCGTGCCAGGCCCCGTCGAACCACACCGGCCGCGACCCGGCATGGGCGCCCTCGACGGTGGCGCCGGCCGCCGGAGCGAGGGCGGAGAGGTCGAAATGCGGACGGCGCCCGATGGCGGCGGTGCGCAGGTTGACGATCTTGGCGCCCACCCCCGGCAGCAGCCGGCTGAAGGACGCCTGATAGGCCCGCTCGAAGGCGGCGCGGATGGTGGCTTCATCGATGCCGGTGGTGCCGTTCTCGACCGACACCGGCAGCGGCACGGCGACCGTGTGGGTCTGGCCGATGTAGTGCATGTCGAGTTCGAAGACGAGGTCGATGCGCTCGACGCTGAGGCCGGCCGATTCCACCACGGCGCGGGCGGCGGCAGCCTCCTCCACCATGCGGCGGTCGAGCGATCCGGCATCGATGCCGGCCAGCGGCAGGTTGACCGTCTGCACCTGATCGTGACGGATGTCGGCGATGACGCAGCCGAGCGCCGAGGTCACGCCGGGGAAGCGCGGCACCAGCGCCGCCTTCAACCCGACCTCCTTGATCAGCGCGCCGACATGCAGCGCCCCGCCGCCGCCGAAGGGGACGGCGGCGAATTTAGCCGGGTCATGGCCGCGCTCGATGGAGACGAGGCGGATGGCGCCGGCCATCTTGCTGTTGGCGATGCGCACCACCGCCTCCGCCGCCGCCATGACGTCGAGGCCGAGCGGCTCGGCGACATGGGTGGCGATGGCGGTTCGGGCGGCATCGACGTCCAGCCGCGCCAGCTTGCCGCCGATGGGGCGCTCGGCATTGATGCGGCCGAGCAGCACATTGGCATCGGTCAGCGTCGGGCGGGTGTTGCCCTGGCCGTAGCAGACCGGCCCCGGCCGCGAGCCGGCACTCTCCGGCCCGACCTGCAGCATGCCGCCGGGATCGACCCCGGCGATGGAGCCGCCGCCGGCGCCGATGGTGGTGATCTCGATCATCGGGGTGCGGACGACCAGACCGAAATCGATGGTGGTCTGGGCGGCCAGCATGGTCTGCCCCTCCACCACCAGCGACACGTCGAAGCTGGTGCCGCCGAGGTCGCCGGTGATGACGTTGGGGAAGCCCGCCGCCTTGGAGATCGCCGCCGCGGCGATGACACCGGCCGCCGGTCCCGACAACGCGGTGCGCACCGGAAGACGCCGCGCGGTGTCGGTGGACATCACGCCGCCGTTCGACTGCACGATGTGGAAGCGTCCGCCGAACCCCTCCCCCGCCAGCGCATTGTCGAGCTTGGCGAGATAGCTGCCGACCACCGGCTGGAGATAGGCGTTCAGCGCGGTGGTGGAGGTGCGCTCGAACTCGCGGATTTCCGGCAGGATGCGGGAGGAGCATTCCAGGTTGGCGTTCGGCCAGACCTCACGCGCCGCCTCCAGCGCCGCCAGCTCGTTGGCCGGATTGGCGTAGGCGTTGATGAAGACGATGGCGAGCGCCTCCGCCCCCTGGTCGGCCAGCCGGCGGGCGGCGGCGCGCACTTCCTCCGGGTCGATTTCGGTGCGGATGGTGCCGTCGGCGAGCGTGCGCTCCACCACCTCTAGCCGCATGTCGCGGTCGACCACGGGGACGAAGTCGCCCCACAGGCCCCAGGTGTGGCGGCGGTCGCGGCGGCGCATCTCCAGCACGTCGCGGAAGCCGGCGGTGGTGATGAGGCCGACCTTGGCGCCCTTGCGCTCCAGCAGCGCGTTGGTGCCAACGGTGGTGCCGTGGACGATGGACCCCAGTTCGGCGACCGGACCGAAACTTTGCAGGCCGGCGAGGAAGCCGACCGCCTCGTCGCCGCGGTTGGACGGGACCTTGGCGGTGCGGAAGCTGCCGCGCGCCTCGTCGTAATGGAACAGGTCGGTGAAGGTGCCGCCGACGTCGACGCCGACGATTGCACCCTTGGAAATGCCGTTGTTCATGGTCTTGCTTCCGGGTTCGTCAGGCGGCGGAGGATTCGCGCAAGGTTGCGGTGGCGGCGATGTCGAGCGCGCCGTCGTCGGTCAGCGCCACACCATAGGCGCTGCGCGCCGCGTCACGGCCGAGATAGCCGAGCCGCACGTCGCGGGCGACGGCCTCCGCATCGCGTCGCTTCGGGTCGCCCCAGCCGCCACCGCCCGGCGTCTCCAGCCGCACGCGCTGGCCGTCGCGGATCTTCACGTCGGTGACCTTGGAGGCGAGCGGCGGCGACTTCTCGCCCTCGTCGCTCTGCCAGGTGAAGCGGTTCAGTGCCGCAGGCGTGCCGCCGGCCACACCGAAGGGCGCGAAGACGCCGCGCTCGCCCAGCAGGAAGACGTCGGCGTCGGTCAGCGCCTCGATCTCGTAGACGGCACCCAGCCCGCCGCGGTGAAGGCCGGCACCGGCGGAATCCGGACGCAGCGCCCATTGCGTGAACATCACCGGATAGGCAGCTTCCAGGATTTCCACCGGCGGGATGGTGGCGGTGGAGATCGGGTTGTTGGCGTGGTTCAGCCCGTCCGTCTCCGGATTGCCGCCCAAGCCGCCGCCGAAGAAGGAGAACATCACCCAGCGCGAGCCGTCCTTGCGGTGGCCGGCCAGCGACAGCGCGTTGATCGTGCCGAAGGGCGCGGCGGTGGCGCGGGCCGGATCGGCAAGCGCCAGCGCGCCGAACACCACGCCGATCACCCGCAGGATCGTCTCGGTATAACCGCCGACCGGCTTCGGCGGCTTCACCGCCAGCAGCGTGCTTTCCGGGATGACGAAGGTGATCGGGTTCAGGCAGCCGGCATTGGCCGGCACGTCGGTGAAGACATGCTTCAGCGCGACATAGCAGCAGGCAACTGCCGTGGAATAGGCGATGTTCAGCGGCCCGGCGCAGGGGGCCGAGGACCGCGAGAAGTCCAGCGTCATCCGGTCGCCGGCGATGGTCAGGTCCAGCGCGATGCGCAGCCGGTCCGCCGTGATGCCGTCGTTGTCGAGATAATCCTCGAAGCTGTAGACACCATCCGGCAGCTTCCCGATGGCGCTGCGCATCAGCGCATCGGCCCGCGCGGTGAAGGCGTCGAAGGCGGTGGCGACCGTCTCTTCGCCATGCTCGTCCAGCAATTCGGTCAGCCGCCGCACGCCCAGATCCAAAGCGTTCAACTGCCCGTTCAGGTCGCCATAGTTCGACACCGGCACGCGGGAATTGGCGGCGAGGATCGCCAGCAGGTCGTGGTTCATCACGCCGGCCTTCACCAACTTCACCGGCGGAATGCGCACGCCCTCCTGGAAGCTGTCGGTGGCGCGGGCGTTGAAGTTGCCCGGCACATTGCCGCCGATATCGAGCCAGTGGCCGACCGACGCCATCCAGCAGAACAGCCGCCCCTGGCGGAAGATCGGCCGTACCAGACGGAAGTCGTTCAGGTGGGTGCCGCCGTCATAGGGGTCGTTGAACAGGAAGATGTCGTCGGCGTGGAGGTCGCCCTCCTTCGCCACCTTGTCGATCACCGCCTTGACCGCAAAGGCCATGGCGCCGACGAAGATCGGCAGGCCGTTGGTGCCCTGCACCAGCGTGGCGCCGGTCTCGGCATGATAGAGGCCGTGGCAGGCGTCGCGCGCCTCGGCGATGATCGGGTTGAAGGCGGAGCGGTAGAGCGTCGCGTCCATCTCGTCGGCGATCTGCTCCAGCCGGCCCTTCAGGACGGCCAGCGTGACGGGATCGATTGCGGTCTTCATGGTCATGCTGCGTCCTCCCGCTTGGCGGGGCCAAAGTCTTTATAAGTCTCGCCGAGCGCCAGCATCTCCGGCGTGCCGATCAGCTCGTTCAGCGCGTTGAAGTCGAACATGCGGTCACGGAAGGGCTGGGTGGTGCCGTGCTGCGCCAGCGAGCCGTAATAGTCCTGCGCCTGCCGAGCGAGCGCTCGCACGATTCCGCCGGGGAAGATCACCAGCCGGTAGCCCAGTTCGCCCAACTCCGACGCGGAGCTGATCGGCGTCTGCCCGCCTTCCACCATGTTGGCCAGCAGCGGGCGGATGCCGCCCAGGTCGGTTGCGATGGCGGACAACTGCTCGCGGCTTTTCGGCGCCTCGACGAACAGCACGTCGGCACCGGCCTCGACATAGAGGCGGGCGCGGTCGAGAGCGGCCGAAACGCCCTCCACCGCCACCGCGTCGGTGCGGGCGATGATGAGGGTGCCTTCACTGGTGCGGGCATCGACCGCAGCCTTGATCTTGCCGGCCATCTCCCCGGCCGGGATCACCGCCTTGTCGGTCAGGTGGCCGCAACGCTTGGGAAAGCTCTGGTCCTCAAGCTGCAACGCGGTGGCGCCGGCCCGTTCGAACATGCGCACGGTGCGCTGGACGTTCAGCGCGTTGCCGTATCCGGTGTCGGCATCGACCACCAGCGGCGTCGCCACCCGGTCGCGCACCAGGGCGATGGTGTCGGCCACCTCGCTGACCGAAACCAGCCCGATGTCGGGCCGTCCGAGCCGGGTGTAGGCGATGGCGGCGCCGGACAGATACAGCGCCTCGAATCCCGCCGCGGTCGCCATTGACGCGGTGAAGGCGTCATAGACGCCGGGGGCCAGCACGACGCGGTCTTCGGACAGCCGCTGTTTGAAGCTGAGGTCGGGCATGGTCATCTCAGACGCTCCCCCCGGCGGCGGCAGGCGCCGACAGAAGCCGGGTCAGGGTTGAAAGATCGGCCGCGCGGTCGATGGTCTCGACGCAGTCGGCAATGGCGGCGGCGTGCTTGGTCCCCCAGACCGGACCGGCGAGTTCGGCGAACTTCGCCCGCACCTCGTCGGGGCTGTAGGGATCCTCGGTGTCGCCCTTGTTGGTCAGCGCCTCCGCCGCGAAGCTGCGGCCGTCGGCGAGCGTCAGGCGGACGCGGGCCGGGCGCAGGCCGGGAAGGCGGGCGGTCAGCGCGGTGTCCTCGCGCACCGTCACCCGGCGGGCGAGATCGCGGGTCGCCGCAGACTGCCGGGCCTCGTCACGGAAGGCGTCGGGCGTCGCCGCACCGTTGGCGAGGAAGGTCGCCAGCGCGAAGGGCAGCGAGAATTTCGCCGCCAGCATGTTCTTTGGCTCAGGCCCATTCAGCTGAGCGGCCCAGACATAGGTGTCGACCTCGATGGCCGCGACCTGCTCCGGGGCGATCCGCCCGCCGGCCTGTGCCACGACGTCGCCCAGCGCATCCAGCGCGCCGTGGGTGTAGCGGCAGGCGGCGTGACGCTTGAAGTAGTTGCGGGCGATTTCCCAGCGCTCGCCCAACTCATCGACCATCAGTTCCGGCCGGAAGTCGCGGGCGATGACGCCGCCGAACACGCTGCCCACGCCGTCGGTTTCTCCGACAAAGCCGCTGGCCGCCAGATCCCAGGCAGTCAGGCCCAACTGGCTCGACACGCCGGCATAGGCGTTGCGCACGGTGCCGCCTTCCAGCATCGTCCGCCGGCTGGTGGCGAGGCCGAGGGTGGAGGCGATGTTGATCGTCTCGATCATCGCCGCCGCATCGGCCCGGTTCAGATGCGCCACCGCCAGCGCCGCCCCCGCCGTGCCCCAGGTGCCGTGCGGATGGGTGGTGACCAGAAGCTTGGCGGCGATGCCAATGCGCGAGCCGATCTCGTAGCCCAGCGCCAGCGCCGTCAACAGGTCGGTGCCAGAGGAGTTCAGCCGCGGCCCGGCAGCCAGCACGGCCGGCAGCACATGGATTCCCGGATGGCCGCGGGCATACTGGTTGCCCTCGTCCAGCTCCAGCATGGTCCCGGCGACGCCGTTCAGGAAGGCGGCCGAACCGGCGGCGAAACCGCGGCCCGAACCGATGGCCGGGCAGTCTCCGGCACCGGCGGTTTCGGCCATGCGCCCCACCAGGGCCCGGCATTCCGGTTCCTGCATGCCGGCGGCGATCACGCCGATGCAATCGAGCAGCACCAGCTTCGCCCGCTCCACCACCGGGGCCGGCAGGTCGGCGAAGGTCAGGCCGGCGGCGAAGGCGCCCCAGCGGTCGAGCCAGGACGGGCGGGCTGCAGCGAGCAGTTCGCTCGCCGGCTTCACGTCAAAGGACAGGCTTGTCATGTCACCGCTCCCAGGCGGACGGCCCGTTAAAGGCCGAGATAGGTGCGTTTCAGTTCGGGGTCGCGCGCGATCTCGTCGGACGGTCCCGACAGCGCGAAGACGCCGTTTTCAAGGATGTAGGCCCGGCGGGCGACCTCCAGCGACTGGACGACGTTCTGCTCCACCAGGAGGATCGCCAGCCCGTCGCCGTTCAGCTTGCGGATCAGCCCGAACATCTCCTCCACCACCAGCGGCGAGAGGCCGAGTGACGGTTCGTCGAGGATCAGCAGGCGCGGTTCCGCCATCATGCCGCGGCCGATCGCCAGCATCTGCTGCTCGCCGCCCGACAGGGTGCCGGCGAACTGGGCCTCGCGCTCCTTCAGGCGGGGGAATGTCGCGAAGATGCGCTCCAGGTTCCGCGCCCGGTTCGGCTTGCCACGGCGGTAGCTGCCGAGTTCCAGATTCTCGCGGATCGACAGGTTGGGGAAGATCTTGCGGCCTTCCGGCACCTGGATCAGTCCCTCCTCGACGATGCGCGCGGCGGACTTACCGTCGATGCGGGTACCGCCGAACCGGATCTCGCCGGTCCAGGGCGGCAGTACGCCCGACAGCACCTTGTTCAGCGTCGTCTTGCCAACGCCGTTGGAGCCCAGCACCGTGACGATCTCGCCGGCATGCACCGCCATGTCGATGCCGCGCAGCACCTCGGTGGCGCCATAGCCGGTCTTCAACCCGCGGATTTCCAGAAGCTGCTCAGCCATGGGCCACCCCCTCCGCCTTCAGACGGGCGGCGGCACCGTGGCCGAGATAGGCCTCGATCACGCGGGTGTCGGCGCAGACGACGGCGGGCGGCCCCTCGGCGATCATGCGGCCCTGGGCCAGCACATAGACGCGCTCGCACAGGTTCATCACCGCCTGCATGACGTGTTCGATCATCAGGATCGTCACCCCTTCGTCGCGGATGCCCCGGATCACCGGGATGATGTCGCGGATCTCCGACGGGTTCAGGCCGGCCAGCACCTCGTCCAGCAGCAGCAGCTTCGGCTCGGTCGCCAGCGCGCGGGCCAGTTCCAGCCGCTTGCGCCCGGCCACCGTTAGTCCGCCCGCCGGCCGGTCCAGCTCGCTCCCCAGACCGACGCGGCGCGCCACGTCGCGCGCCTTGGCGGTGGCGTCGGCGCGTTTGGCATGGCGCAGATAGGCGCCGACCGCGATGTTCTCGCACACCGTCAGCCCGGCGAAGGGCTGGACGATCTGAAAGGTGCGGCCGATGCCGCGCTCCGCCCGGCGGTGCGGCTCCTCCGCCGTGATGTCGGTGCCCTCGAAGCGGATGCGTCCGTCGGTCGGCGCGATGAAGCCGGAAATCATCGAGAACAGCGTGGTCTTGCCGGCCCCGTTCGGACCGATCAGCCCGATGATGCCGCCGGGCTGCAGCGACAGCGTCGCGCAGTCCACCGCCATCAGCCCGCCGAAACGCTTGGAAACGCTCTCAACGGCCAGCATGGGAAACCTCCTTGGGTCCGCGCGCCATCATCCCCCGGCCACGGTCGCGCAGCCGCTCCAGCAGGCCCAGGATGCCGCCGCGGGCAAACGCCACGGCCAGCACCAGCACGCCGCCGAAGACGATCAGGTCGATGCCGGGAATGCGGCCGGCGAACTGCTTGGCGACCTCGCCCAGCCCGTGCAGGGTCAGCGCCCCCACCACCGGGCCGAAGACGGTGCCGACGCCGCCGATGATCGGGGCCAGCAGAAGCTCCACCGAAATCCAGCTGCCATAGGCGATGTTGGCGTCGATGTAGAGGAAGTATTGGGCATAGAGGCAGCCGGACAGCGCCGTCACGCCGCCCGACAGGGCGATGGCGCGCAGCTTCACCTTCAGGGAATCCACACCCAGCGCCTTGGCGGCATCCTCGTTCTCGCGCACCGCCACCAGCTGCGCCCCGAAGCGGGAGCGCTGGATCCAGCGGGTCAGCAGCAGCACCGCGGCGACGAAGGCCAGCACCAGCCAGTAGAATACGGCGCGATCGTCGAATTGCAGGTTGGCGGCGCGGACATCCAGCTTGATGAGCAGCCCCGCCGCACCACCGGTGAAGGACGCGGCGTTGGCGAGGATGCGGAACACCTCGGCGAAGGCCAGCGTCACCAGCGCGAAGTACGAGCCGCGCAGCCCCGAGCGGAAGCTGAGGAAGCCGATGACCCAGCCGACCACACCGCCGGCCGCCGTCGCCAGCACCAGCCCGGCCCAGGCATTGACGCCGTAGCGCAGTTGCAGGATCGCCGTCACATAGGCGCCGGTGCCGAAGAAGGCGGCATGGCCGAAGCTGAACTGGCCGCCGAAGCCGCCGAGGATGTTCCAGCCCTGCGCGCCCAGCGCCACGATCAGCATGAAGACAAGGAAGTTCAGCACCGGGCTGGAGGTCACCACCAGCGGCAGCAGGGCCGCCAGGAGGGTCAGGACGGCGATCGGGATCAGGTCGCGCGCGGTCATGCCTTTGCTCCGAACAGGCCGGTCGGCCGCACCAGAAGCACGGCGATGAAGATCAGGAAGATGCCGAGCTGGCCCAGGCTGTCGCCCAGGAACAGGCCGCACAGGCTCTCCACCACGCCGATGAACAGGCCACCCAGCAGCGCGCCGGGGATGGATCCCATGCCGCCCAGCACCACCACCGTGAAGGCGACCAGCACGAAGGCGCCGCCGATGCGCGGGTTGACGTAGAAGGTCGGCATCAGCAGCCCCGCCGCCACGGCAAGACAGGCGCAACCGAGCCCGAAGGTGACGGCATAGACATGGGGCACGTCGATGCCGACCAGATTGGCGCCCAGCTTCTCCTTGGCGACGGCGCGGATCGCCTTGCCGGTGTCGGTGCGGTTCAGCACCAGCCACAGCAGGCCGGTCACCACCACCGCCACCCCAAGCCCGATCAGGCGCGGATAGCTGAGCAGCAGCGGCCCCAGCGCCACGACCTGGAAGGAATAGTCGGTGTCGAGCGTGCGGGTGTCGGACTGGAACAGCGCCAGCAACACATTCTCCAGCACGATCGACAGGCCCAGCGTGACCAGCAGGATGTTGCCGTCGTCGCCATGGCTGGCCGGCCCGATGACGAAGCGCTGCAGGCCATAGCCGAGCGCGAACATCAGCGGCACCAGCGGCAGGATGGCCAGATAGGGGTCCATCCCCAACACCGCCCAGGCAATCCAGACCGCGAACATCGCGCAGGTCAGCAGCGCGCCATGGGCGAAGTTGATGATGTGGAGCACGCCGTAAATCAGCGTCAGGCCAAGCGCGATCAGGGCATAGACCGCACCGGTCATCAGACCGTTCAGCGCCGCTTCCAGGATGATCTGAGGTGAATACATGGCAGCCCGCGCATGAGGGGAATGGTCCCGTCACTCGTCCGCGATGCACCTGTTTGCGGCGTCCCGGACGGGTGGGGGAATGCGGAGGTGCGACGGCGAAAAACGGATCAGGCCGCCGGGAAATTGGCCTTCGCCTCGGCGAACGCTTCCGGATAGATCACCTTGATGTCCTCACCCTGGATCTGGGTGTTGATCGGGGTGGCGCCCTCGTTCTGGCCGTTGACGAACTTCGTCGGACCATAGGGCATGATGTGGCCGGCGAAGGTGGAGGCGTTCAGCGCCTCGATGATCTTCTTGCGGTCGGCGGAGCCGGCCCGCTCGATGGCGTCGGCCAGCAGCAGCACGTTCGAATAGTTCAGCGAGACGTTGTAAGCGAAGGACTTGCCCTGCCCTTCCACCGCCTTGCGCAGGGCCAGCGCCTTCGGGTTCTTCGGATCGTGCCAGTGGTTGCAGTCGATGACGTTCTGGGCCGCCTGCGGGAATTCCTTGACGAAGCGCCCGTTCGACGCCGCCCCGCCCAGGATCGCATAGACGCCCTTCGGCTTGATGCGCTGCTGCTGCATGGTGCGGGCGAGCAGAACGAACTCGCCATAGTAATTGGACGGAATGACCAGATCGGGGTTCAGCGAGCGGATTCGCAGCGCCACGTTGGACATGTCGCGCGCCGGGGTCGGATGGGCGATGGTCTCCAGCACCTCGAAACCGCGCTTGGGCAACTCGGCCTGCAGCAGCTTGGCGAGGCCGGAGCCGAACAGCCCGTCCTCATGCACCAGCACGACGGTCTTCGCCGGTTTGCCCGCCTTGTCGTTGATGGCGGTCAGGTTGTCGAGCGCCACCTGCGTGACCTTGCCGAAGCCGGGGCTGAAGCGGAAGGTGTTGGTCAGGCCGCGCGACATGATCTGGTCCGACACGCCGACATCGACCAGATAGGGCAGATCGTAGCGCGCCGCCGCCTGCGACGCCGCAAGGCAGATCGGGCTGGCGAAGCCGCCGACGATGGCGCAGACGCCGTCGGCCTGCATACGCTCCACCTCCTGCGTGCCGGCTTCGGGCATGGAGCGGGCATCGCCGAACACCATCTCCAGCTTGGCGCCGCCCAGCGACTTGATGCCGCCGGCCGCATTGATTTCGTTGATCGCCATCTCCGCACCCAGCCGGCCGAGATCGCCATCATGGGCCAGCGCGCCGGTCACCGGCTGGAGGATGCCGACCTTCACCACCGGGGTCTGCGCCCGCAGGATCGACGGCGCGGCCACCGGCACGGTGACGAACGCGGCAGCCGCGGCGCCGGCCTTCAGCACCGTGCGGCGGGAAATCCCGGAGATCGCGGAGTCCTGAACCGAACGTCCCATAACGCTCAACTCCTCTGTTTGATTGCCCGCAGGGTGCGGGTGGGCTTTTCGCCCAATTTGCTTTTGTCGGTTTTGCTTTTGTCAGTCTTGCTCTTGTCGGCCTTCTTGCGCTCGGCCTTCTCGGTGGTGCGCGGCCAGCCAAGCGCCGGGCTCCAGCGCCGTTCGCCGTCGTTGCCGGTGCGCACCAGATCCATGTGGAAGCTGTAGCGGTCGGGCCGGTACAGCGCGTGCAGATGCTCCACGCCACGCCCCGACGGCTCGTAGACGATGCGGGTCAGGGTCAGCAGCGGCGATCCGATCTCCAGATCCAGCGCCGCCGCTGCTTCCGGTCCGGCAAGCGTCGCGTTGATCGCCTGGGTGGCGCGCTCCGTCGTCACGCCCGACCGTTCGATCAGTTCCAGCAGCGGACGCGCCGCCAGTTCCGCCTCCGAATAGGTCAGGCCGATCCATTCCGGCACATGGGTGGTCAGGTAGGAGAACGGCTCCCCGTCGATCAGGCGCACGCGCACCGACCGTTGGACCCGTTCGCCGGGCTTCAGACCCAAGCTTTCGGCGATGGACTCAGGCGGGATGCCGTAACCGAAGGACAGCAGCTTCACATCGGTGCTGCGGCCCATGTCGATCAGGTGCGACAGCACGTTCGACAGATCGGCGACGATGGGACGGACGGCGCGCGTGTCGTGGACGAAGGTGCCGGAGCCGGCCTTGCGCTGCACCAGCCCTTCCTTTTCCAGAAGGTCGAGCGCGCGGCGCACGGTGACCCGCGACACCGCATGTTCGGTCGCCAGCGCCGGCTCGCCCGGCAGCCGCACGCCCGGCGGCAGTTCGCCGGCAACGATGCGGTCGCGCAGCAGCAAATAGATCCTGCGCGCCTTCAGGGGTTCGACCGCCGACTTCACAGCACTCCGCCTCCCCTTCACCGGAAACCGTCGCCTGTCCATTCACCAGACAGGAACCTGTATGATGGATAATACAGCTTCGGTCAACAGCGATGTTGGGGGCACCAACGGTTGCGGCCCGCACCCAAGTCATTCAATCGGGTGCAGGCTGGGTTCGGCTTCGGTGGCCGGCGCAGTCCAACTGGTCAGAATTCGGACTGCGCCGCCGTCACGATTGCCGTCACGATTTGGCGGAGACTTGGCGATCGGCAGGGAAGGCGACGACGGACGCCCCGTCGCCGCCCGGTGCGGGATCGGAGGTGCTGATCCCCCCGGCAACGCCGCGCGTCGCCGCTTCGGGGGTCAGGGTCAGATAGCGCACGCAGCTCACCCGCAGGAAGGAGGCGAGGTTCTGGACGCTGCCATGCACCTCCATGACCTCGTCATAGAGTGTGACGATCAGGCGGTTGGTCGTGATTCCCTGTTCGGCGGCGATGCCGGCCAGGACGTTCCAGAACAGGTTCTCCAGCCGGATGCTGGTCACCATCCCGTGGATGCGGACGGAGCGCGATCGGGCCTCGTACAGGATCGGGTCGGTGTTGACAAAGATTTGGCACATGCGCCGATCCTCCTTCCAACGATGGACCTGTCGCACATCGAATCCAGCTCATCCCCGGCGAACCACGTTTCGCTGGATGCCGTGCTGGCTCATCTTGCGATACAGGGTGCTGCGTGAAATCCCCAGCACCGCCGCGGCATCCGACAGGTTCCCGCCGGTGGCGGCGATCACATCCTCGATCGTCCGCTGTTCGGTGACCGTGAGCGACATGGGGGCGGCTCCAGCCGGTGTCTGGATTGGCATGGCAGGCCCAGCGACCGCCGGATAGGGCGAAGGCCACCCACCGGCCTCCACGCCACCGCAGGCATCACGCAGCTCATCCGGAAGATCACGAACATCGACGGTTCCGCCGGTGGACAGCAGAATCGCGCGTTCGACCACGTTGCGCAGTTCCCGCACATTACCCGGCCAGTCGTGTCCTTGCAGCAGGTCCAACGCCGCGGCGGTGAAACAGACGGGGGCGCGGCCATGCCGCTCCGCCAGCACGCCGTTGAAGTGGGAGATCAGGCGCGGAACGTCGCCATGCCGCTCGCGCAAGGGCGGCACCCGCAGGGCCGTCACGGCAAGCCGGTGGTACAGGTCGCGGCGGAACCGGCCGGCGGCGACCTCGTGGCGCAGGTTCCGGTTGGTCATGGCCAGCAGCCGCACCGACACCCGGCGCGGAACATTGTCGCCGATGCGGTACAGCACCCCCTCCTCCAGCACCCGCAGCAGATAGGGCTGAAGGTCGAGCGGCAGTTCGCCGATCTCGTCCAGGCACAGCGTGCCGCCGTCCGCCAGTTCGAAACGGCCGATCCGCCCCTCCGCCGCCGCGCCGGTGAAGGCGCCGCGCACATAACCGAACAGCTCGCTGCCCAGCATCTCGCGCGACACCGCGCCGCAATTGAACGGCACGAAGGGACCGCCGGCCACCGCGCTGTGGCCGTGGATGGCGCGTGCGAACAACTCCTTGCCGACGCCGGTCTCGCCCTCGATCAGGATCGGGACCGGCAGCGGCGCCAGACGCTCCCCCTGCCCGATCACGGCCCGCAGGCTGTCGCTGGCCCCGACGATGTCGGCGAAGCGGCAGCGGCTGTGGTCGGACTCGTCCGGCACCGCCCGGCGCCCGGCGGAGGGGCGGGACGGCGCCGAACCGGGAATGACCAGCAGCGTTCCGCGCCGCTCGCCGTCCAGCATCAGCGGACGGACCCAATCGGACGGAACCGGCAGCCGGCCGCCGGCGGCGCCGTCCAATCCGACAAGGGGCAGCTTCGTCCCCCGGTTCAGCGGCGGCAGCTCCGATCCGAGGCTCGCCTTCAGCAGATGCGCCGCCTTGCGGCTGGCGAAGAGAAGACGCCCACGCGCATCCAGCGCGATCAACCCCTCCCCGGCGTATTTCTGGCTGTCTTCCAGGCAGGCTTCCAGAAGCCGCACATGCTCCGCCTCCGTCTGGCGGGCGAGGTTCCATTCCACCTGCCGGGCGGCAACCACGGCCAGCGCCAGCGCCTGCCCGCTGAAGCTCTGTTTCAGGCCGGAGATGTCGAGCAGCCCGACGACCGATCCGTCGACCGGGTCGTGGATCGGCGCGCCGGCGCAACTCCACCCCTTGATGCCGGCGCAGTAATGCTCCGCCGACTGGACCAGCACCGGCTGCTTGGAGGCCAGTGCGGTGCCGATGCCGTTGGTGCCGGCGCAGGTTTCGCCCCACTGGCCGCCGCAGGCCAGGCTGATGTCGCGGGCCGCGTTCATCGTCGCGCGGTCGCCGGCGGCCTCCAGCACCACGCCGTTGGCATCGGTGATCAGCATCACCGTCCGCGTTCCGGCCAGCAGGTTCGCCGCCTCCGCCAGGGTCGTGGCGGCGGCCTGCAGGAGATCGCGGTTGTCGCGACGCAGAGCCTCGACAAGGTCGCTGCCGACCACAGGCGCCGCATCCGCCCGCGCATCGACCAGGAAGCTCTGGCAGCGCGCCCAGGATCGGATGACCACGTCGCGGACCGGCAGATTCTCCCGCCGGGACCCGGAAACGAAATCCTCCCACGCCTTCATCGTCGCCGTTTCGCCGTCCACCAGCGCATGGAACGCCGGACCGGACGAAGCAACGGCCAGACGGCCGATACCGACCTGTTCGTTGGCCAACACAGTCCCCTCCCTGCTTCCCGGCGTCTTTCGCGGATTTCCCGTAGCGCCGATTGTCCTTAAACGGGGTGCGGAGACTCGCCCTGAAGTACTCCGCATCCACGATTGTTTGTGTAGGAAATTATAAGCCGGACTTAAGCGGGAGCGGTAGTAGCGGAATACTCTATGGCCTTTTTCCTGTGTTTTTCCCCGAAGGTGGAGGTCAGCCGCCGCGGCAAGGCGGGATCAGCTGCGCCCGTACCGCTCCATCCCGCCGCCACGCGCCGGGCCGGCGGTGGGATCGACGTCGTCGGGGATGTCGGCGACCAGGGTGTGGGTGGTCAGGATCAGCTTGGCGACCGACACCGCGTTCAGCAATGCCAGCGTGGTGACCTTGACCGGATCGATGATCCCGGCGGCGAACAGGTCGCCGAAGCGGCCGGTGCGGGCGTCGAAGCCGGAGCCGTCGGGAAGCTCGGCAATCCGGGCGGCGACGCCGGCTCCGTCCAGTCCGCCATTCTCGGCGATGCAGATCACGGGCTGCAGCATCGCCCGCTGCACCAGCTTCACCCCGGCGCGCTCGCCCTCGCCCACATCCCCGGCCAACCGGTCGAGCAGCGGGGCGGCGCGAGCGAGCGCGGTGCCGCCGCCCGGCACCACCCCTTCCGCCAAAGCCGCGCGGGCGGCGGCGAGCGAATCCTCCAGAAGCTGGGCGGTGCGCTTCTGCTCCACCGGCGTGGCGCCGCCGACCTCGATCAGGGCGGTGCCGTGCGTCAGCTTCGCCAGCCGCTGGGACAGCTTGTCCCGCTCGATGTTGGGCGGCGCTTCCTCCCATTGGCGCTGCACCAGGGCACGGCGGGCGGCCAGCGCGTCCGGATCGCCATGGCCGCGCAGGAGGGTGGTGCGGCCGGCCGACACCTCGATGCGGTCGGCGCCCCCCAGATCCTCCACCGTCACGCTGTCGAGGCGTCCGCCGAGGTCGCGGGCGATCACGCGCCCGCCGGTCAGGATCGCGATGTCCTCCATCATCGCCTGACGCCAATGTCCGAATTCCGGCGGGTTGATCGCCACCACCGTGGCGCGTCCGTCGCGGCGCAGCGCCATCAGCGCCGCCACCACCTCCGGCGCCACGCTGTCGGCGACGACCAGCAGGGGACGCTTGTCGACGATGCGGTCGATCAGGCGCAGGAGCGGTTCCGGATCGGCGATCTTGTGGTCGGTCATCAAGATGCGGGGCCGTTCCAGCACCGCGGTCTGGCCGGTCGGCTCCGTCGCCATGTGATGGGACAGGAAGCCGCGGTCGAGCACCATGCCCTCCAGCACATGCAGCGCCGTCGGCGCCCCCGGCTGGCCGTATTCGATGTCGATCACACCCTCCGTCCCCACCCGGCGCAACGCATCCGCCACCAGCCGGCCCAGCGCCGGATCGGTCGCCGCGACGGTCGCCACCTGCTCCAGCTGCGCATCGCGCTCCAGCGGCCGGGCCATGCCGCGGAGGTGATCGACGACGAAGCCGCAGGCGCGCTCCATCCCATCCACCAGTTCGACCGAGCCATGGCCATCGGCGAGCACGGCGACGCCGTCCTGGATCAGCGCGTCGGCCAACACGGTTGCGGTGGTGGTGCCGTCGCCGGCCACGTCGTTGGTCTGCTTCGACACCTCGCGCACCACCTGGGCGCCCATATTCTCGAAGCGGCAGGGCAGCTCGATCTCGGCGGCGATGCTGACGCCGTCGCGGGAGATCATCGGCGTACCGATGGGGCGGTCGATGATCGCGTTCGTCCCCTTCGGCCCCAGCGTGCCGCGCACCGCCAACGCCAGCTTGCCCACCCCACGGGCAAGCGCAGCCCGCGCCTCGGCACGGTGCAGCATCATCTTCGGCATGGTCTGGTCCCCTCCCATTGTTGATTTTGCGGATTTGAAAAGATCCCCTCTCCCCGGGGGGAGAGGGAGATTTCACGCATCACTCGTAGGCCAGCGCGTCATCCATGTTGCCGAAGAGGACGACAGTGTCCTCGTCGATCATGACCATGCGGCCATAGTGGGTGGAGGTGGAGATCTCGAAGATGTGCGGAGTCATCTCGCGGCCGAGAGCCTCGCCGATCTCGCTCATCCTGAACTCGATCTTGCCCTCGCCGTCGATGCGGATCATCGCCGGCAGATAGGTGACGGTGATGCCCGGCTTGCTCTCCATCACCTCGGCGATGCAGCGCGCCTCGACGCTGTCGTTCATCGTCACGCCGCACTGGTGGGAGATGGTGCCGTCCTGGGTGATGTCCTTCAGCGGCTTGAAAAGCTGCTGCACGGTGGTGACGCTCATGGTTTTCGTCCTCTTGTGGCGGAGATGCGGGAAGGATCACTCGGCCGCGGCGTCGGTGACCGGAGCGGTAACGGCAGCCTCGGCGGCCGGCTGCCCGACCTCGACCGGCGGCAGGGCCGGCAGGTCGGCGTCGATGCCGATCTCGCGCCCGATGGCGGCGACGCGGTTGCGCGCCCGCTCGAAGGCGTCCGTGAAGCTCGCGGCCTTGACCCGCGGCAGCGACCACAGCGGCTGCAACTGCAACGCCGCCTTCACCGCCAGCCCGCCGTGGTGGGTGAACCAGCTCTGCAGCATGGTCCGGTTGTCCTCGCCATGCGCCGGGTCGCGCAGCAGCAGGGCGAACAGCTCCACCGCATTGGCGAGGTTCCGTTCATAGTCGGCCTCCGCCGCCGAGATCACCGACGGGGTGGAGAAGTCGTTCTGCGCCGCGGCGACCTGCATGACGAAGCCGCTGCGGAACAGCTCGCCCACCAGCGGCTCGAAGACGAGGTTGACGGCGAAATACTGCTCCAGGAAATCGGTGGCGGCGCGGATATGCTCCACTGCCTCGCGGCAGGGCTGCCAGATCGGGTCGTCCAGCCAGTGCGCCTTGCCGGCGTCGAGATCGAACCCGCCGATGTCGCTGCCGACCTCGGCCAGATAGAGCGTCAGATCCTGGGCGAAGCGCAGCTTGTAGGAGGCGTTGGTCAGGATGGCGTTGTTGACCATCTGGGTGTAGCCGTAGCGCTGCGCCCGCATCAGCGCGGTGCCCAGCCCATATTCGGCATGCTTGAAGGCGCCGACATGGTTCTGCAGCACGGCGACCCAGGCCTTGTCGAAGCGCTGGGGCGCACCGGCGCGGCGTGCGTTCTCCACCACGTTCTGGATCATGCCGACGATGGTCGACTGGCGCTGGTAATGGGTGCGTTCCCATTCCTGATCGGGCGCGCGGAAGCCGTGCCAATCCGTGCATTTCAGCGCGGTCCAGTCCTTGGAATAGGTGGGCGTGCCGTCGCCGAAGGAGATGATCCAGTTCTGGAGCAGATAGCGCTCCGGATCGGGTTGGACGTCGACCGTCACGTCCTCGTAATGGGTCGCCTTGCGGCCCTTCGGTTCGAAGTAGTTGTAGCGGCGGCTGTCGGAGCCCGGAAAGGCCTTGGCCCCGGCGGCGGCGGATGTGGTTTCCTGCATGGTCATCGTCTTTCCTCCCGTATTTGCAAAATCCCGGCTCAGCGGGTGGCGGGGGTGAATTTGTCGAAATAGACGCGCGCGGAATCGACGCCGGCCATTTGCAGGACCGGCAGCACCGCGTCGATCATCGGCGGCGGCCCGCAGGAGAAGACGTCGGCCTCCTCCACCTCCGCCATGTCGGACAGGTGCCGGCGCAGCACCTCGTGGATGAAGCCGGTCTCGCCGGTCCAACCGTCGCCCTCCTCGGCATGCGACAGGGCGGGAATGAAGGCGAAGTCCGGCAGGTTGCGGGCGAATTCCTCGAACTGGTCGAGGTGGAACAGGTCCCGGCGGCTGCGGGCGCCGTAGAAGAAGCGAACCGGCCGCGTCTCGCCGCTGGCCGCCTGATCGCGCAGGATCGACAGCAGCGGCGCCATGCCCGACCCGCCGCCGACCAGGATCATCGGCCCGTCCCGCCCCTCGCGGCGGAAGCAGGTGCCGTAGGGGCCGCGGACGGTCACCCGGTCGCCGACCGACAGGCCGCCGTCCAGCTGGCGGGAAAAGGCGCCGTCCGGGTATTTCTTGATGATGAACTCCAACCGGCTGCCGTCCGCCGGCGGGTTGCCCATCGAGAAGGAGCGGGTGAGGCCGATGCCGGGCAGCGTGATGTCGACATATTGCCCGGCCCAGAACTTCATCGGCTGGTCCAGCTCCAGCGCGATGGCGACGATGTCGTGGGTCAGCGGCTCCACCGCCGCCAACCGCGCGTTGAAGTCCTTCACCGGGATGGAGCGGGACAGCAGATCCTCGTCATAGTTCAGCAGTTCCACCGCCACGTCGCTGTAGGCCAGCGAACGGCAAAGCAGGATGTGGTTGCTGTCACGCTCCGGATCGGAGAGCGCGAAGGTGGAGTATTTCAGCATCTCCACGTCGCCGTCGATCAGCAGGCATTTGCAGGCGGAGCATTGCCCCTCCTTGCAGCCATGCATCAGCGAGACGCCCTGGCGGAAGGCCGCGTCGAGGATGGTTTCCCCCTCCGCAACCTCCATTTCGATGCCGACCGGCTCCAGCCGCACCGTGTGGACGGCCGGACTGTTGTGCAGCGCTTGTGCGGTCATGGTCTGTCGATCTCCGCGGTGATGTCCGCCTGTGATGTCCGCATGGGCTCCCGTTCCCCCTCTCCAGCCGGAAAGGGGGCCGGAAAAGGGGGCGGGCCCGAGTGAATAGGCGGGGGATCAGACCCGGCGGATCTTGAAGCCCTTGCGGTATTCCTCGACATGCGCCTGACGCTGTTGCGGCGTCATTTCGCGCAGAGCCAGCAGCGGACTGCGGATGGTGTGGCCGCGCACATGGTCCAGCGTCCACATGTCCTTCTCCTCGAAGGACAGGTGCGGCTGGGCGACCAGCGTCTTCCCGTCGGGACGGACGAATCCCATGTCCTGGATGGCGTCGGCGAGGTCCCAGCCGTCATAGACCTCCTCCCACTGGCGCCGGCCGGAGAAGCGGCCCATCGCCGGGGTCGGACGGCCCTGGTATTCGGCGGCGAAGGCCTCCTTGTGGGTCCAGCGGTCGACTTCGGAGGCGTAGGTGTAAAGCTCGCCGTCCACCTCATCGACCTGGAAATCCTCGCGGATGACGCAGGGCACCAGGCTCGACCAGCAGCGGTGCGGATAGACGTAGCCGGTGTCGGCGAAGGTGATCGGCACGCTGCCGGGCTTGCTGAGCTTGGCGTAATTCTCCCACCAGACACCGAACTCGTCGTACCAGCCCGGATACTTGCTTTCGAACCATTCGAAGTCGCGTTCGGTCATCGCCTCGATGCGCCAGAAATTGGCCCACCAGCCGGCGGAGAAGAACTGCGCAATCTTGTGGACGTAATTCTTCTTGACGATGCTGTCGAAGGCTTCGTGAACGTCGTCATGGTGGATCTTGATGCCGTACTTCTCCAGCGGCAGCATGTAGGTGCGGTAATAATCCTCGAAGATCCAGCGGTGCCACAGCTCGGCGTAGGATTCCTTGTTCTTGTCGCGGTGCTTGGTGCCGTATTCGATGATCGTGCCGATGGCGGCATCGACGATCATGTGGTTCTGCCAGAAGGAATAGCGGATGTCGCGTTCCAGCAGCATGTGGTTGTCCGGCTCCTTCAGCACCGACATCAGCATGGAATGGCCGTTGCCGATGTGGCGGGATTCGTCGCTCTGGACCGACAGGAAGACGGTGGGCAGGGCATAGTCGCCGTTGCGCGCCGCTTCCGACGGCATGGCGACGAACAGCGTGTTGGTGAAGGCGGTCTCCGCCACGACCTGCAGGTAGATGTTCGACGCGGTGATGGCGTCGCCGGTCAGGAAGGCCTCACCGAACTGCCGGCCGATGGTGGTGGCATAGCATTTGCCGAACGCCTTCTCGGTGATGTCGAACCCGGCCGGGTCGATGTAGTTCTCCATGTACCATTTCTTGAGGTTCATCTGGATCGTCGAGTGCCGGAACTCGTCGATCATCTGCATGGTGAAGCCGGTGCGCAGGTCGTCGCCGGGCGCCAGCTGGCCCAGGGTCGCCATCGACCGCGCCGCCGAGATCTCGGGGAAGGGGATGATCGCCAGGAACAGCTTCATCCATTCGATCCAGCGCGGCTCGACATTGCGGAACATGTCGCCGCGCAGCGCCGCGTCCAGCGCGCCATAGACGCGATTGTCCTTTTCCTCCTGCATCGGAAAGTAGGAGCGCAGGACCTGCTTCATCGGGTCGCGCGGCGCCTTGGAGATCTTGTAGTCGGTCGGGAAGCTCATCGCCTCCTTGACGTAGGACGGCGTCCAGCCGAGATCGGCGACCCGGCGCGCAGCCTCGGTGATGCCGATGCCTTTCTGGCTGGTGATCTTGTTCAGCGTCAATCCATCCGGCATGTCGTCTCTCCCCATGATTTTGATGATGGTGTTCCGATGGTCGGGGCCTGAAGGATCGGGTCGGCCGCAGATGCCGGGCGAAGGGACCTCGGCAGTCTGAAGGGCGAAGTCGGCCGGACCGGCCTTTGTCGGCAGCGCGGCGGCAACAGTCCGCCGGTTTCAGGCCGCTTACGGCCGCCGAACCAGGGCAGCCGCATCGCCGACCTCATAAAGCAACCGGCGTGCCAAAAGCCCAAGCCGCCAGGGATCGCCGATTTTAAAGAAGGTTTGCATAACGCACTGTCTCATACCGGGACAATCTGTCGCGCCGCGATGTCCCAAAATGAAACAGTTGGGACGGTCGGCACCGGCCAGACCGGCTAAAACCGGCTTACAAGCTTGTCGAAAGCTGTTTCCCGCGGCGTGGCATGCCCCTTGCTCTACCCCATCGACGGCGCCGCTCCGGCTGGTCCGAAGTGTCGGCGCCCCGCTTCGGGAGGATTTTCAAACAATGAGGCATGCGATGCACGCGAGGATGTCGCCGCACCGCTGGGTGATGTTGCTGCTCCTTCTTTCCATTCCCTTCTCGCCCTTCACGCCGAAATCGGCGGCGGCGGATGGCGAGGTGCTGTTCCGGCAGCAATGCGGAACCTGCCATTCGGTGAAGAAGGACGATGGGCCGCGCGCCGGACCGCCGCTCTACGGCGTCATCGGCCGCAAGGCCGGCACGGCCGACGGCTTCGAATATTCGGATGCGCTGCGCGGTGCCGGCTTCGCCTGGGACGCCGGCCATCTGGAACGCTGGCTGGCGAACTCCAACCAGTTCGTTCCCGGCAGCTACATGAACTACCGCCAGGACGACGACGCCATCCGCAAGAGCATCGTCCAGTTCCTGGAAGCCAAGACCAAAGGCTAGCGCTGCCCCACCACGATTCCGCAGGAAACATCATGGCCAAGATCATCCACATGATGGTGCGCGTCCTCGACGAACAGCGGTCGCTGGACTTCTACGCCAAGGCCTTCGGGCTGGAACCGGCCGAGCGGCTGGGGTTCGACGGCTTCACGCTGATCTACCTGCGCAACGCCGAAAACGACATGGAACTGGAACTGACGGTCAACCACGACCGCACCACGCCCTACACCCACGGCGACGGCTATGGCCACATGGCGGTGGCGGTGGACGATCTGGACGGCGAACACGCCCGCATGTCCGCGCTGGGTTTCCCGGTGACGCCGGTGAAGGAATTCGCCCCCGGCGGCACCCTGCTGGCCCGCTTTTTCTTCATCACCGATCCGGACGGCTACAAGACCGAGGTCCTGCAACGCCACGGCCGCTACCGCTGAGTCTTGACAGCAAAAACAATCCACTTGGGAAGGAGACGTCGATCATGCGCGTTCTCGACAAACGGACACGGCTCAACCGGCGCAATTTTCTGAAGACCTCCGCCGCGTCGATGGCGGCGGCCGGCGCGGTTTCCGGCGGCATGGTGTCGATCACCGCGACCCCGGCCTGGGCCGAGGCGCTGACCGCCATCAAGCCGGACGCCGCCAAGACCCTGCTGGTGATGGTGCGCGACCTCTATCCGCACGACCGGCTGAGCGACGCCTATTACGAGACGGCGCTGGCCTCGATGGACCAGGCGGCGGCCAAGGACGCCACGCTGGCAGGCCAGCTCAACGAAGGCGCGGTTGCCCTCGACGCCGCCGCGCGCAAGCTGCACGGCACGCCCTACGCCGCCATCAAGGCGGAGGCGGATCGCGTCGCCGTGCTGAAATCCATCGAGACCACACCGTTCTTCGCCAAGGTCCGCGGCGACATGGTGGTCGCTCTCTACAACCAGCCGGAGGTATGGGCGAAGCTCGGCTACGAAGGGGCGTCGGCCGAATATGGCGGCTACATCCACCGCGGCTTCGACGACATCGACTGGATCAAGGACGCCTGACGGCACCACCGACTGGCCTGAATGAACGCCCACTGAATGCCCGAAAAATGGGGAGGACCGAGACATGGTCGCGAAATTCGCAATGGACGACGACAGCGTCGTGGTGGTGATCGGATCGGGTGCCGGCGGCGGCACTTTGTCGAACGAACTAGCCCAGAAGGGCATCAAGGTCGTCTGCCTGGAAGCCGGCAAGCGTCACGAAATCCAGGATTTCGTGAATGACGAATGGAAGAGCTTTTCGCAAATCTCCTGGCTGGACAAGCGCACCACGTCCGGCAGCTGGCGGGTGGCGAAGGACTTCCCCAACCTGCCGGCCTGGATCGTCAAGGCGGTCGGCGGCTCCACCATCCATTGGGCCGGCGCCTCGCTCCGCTTTCAGGAGCACGAGTTCAAGGCGCGCACGACCTACGGCGAGGTGGAGGGCGCCAACCTGCTCGACTGGCCGGTGACGCTGGCGGAGATGGAGCCCTATTACGACAAGGCCGAGTACAAGATGGGGACGACCGGCACCAACGGCATCCCGCGCCTGCCCGGCAACAACAATTACAAGGTGCTGGCGGCCGGGGCCAAGAAGCTGGGCTACAACGAGTTCCACACCGGCAACATGTCGATCAACAGCAAGCCGCGCGACGGCCGCGGCGCCTGCCAGCAGATCGGCTTCTGTTTCCAGGGCTGCAAATCGGGCGCGAAATGGTCCACCCTTTACACCGAGATCCCCAAGGGCGAGGCCACCGGCAATCTGGAGGTCCGGCCGGACGCCCAGGTTCTGAAGATCGAGCATGACGCGAAGGGCAAGGTGAACGCCGTGCTCTATGCCGACAGCACCGGCGCCATCCACCGGCAGAAGGCCCGCATCGTCGCGGTCGCCGGCAACTCGATCGAAAGCCCGCGTCTGCTGCTGAACTCGGCCTCGACGATGTTCCCGGACGGGCTGGCGAACTCATCCGGTCAGGTCGGGCGCAACTACATGCGGCACATGACCGGCTCGGTCTATGCGCTGTTCGACCGGCCGGTGCATATGTATCGCGGCACCACCATGGCCGGCATCATCCGCGACGAATCCCGCTTCGACCCGCGCCGCGGCTTCGTCGGCGGCTACGAGATGGAAACGCTGTCGCTCGGCGTTCCTTTCATGGCGGCCTTCCTCGACCCCGGAGCCTGGGGCCGCGATTTCAGCTCGGCGCTGGACGCCTACGACCATATGGCCGGCATGTGGCTGGTGGGGGAGGACATGCCGCGCGAGACCAACCGCGTCACCCTGCACGCGACGGACAAGGACAAGTTCGGCCTGCCCATCCCCAACGTCAATTTCGACGACCACCCCAACGACATCGCCATGCGCACCCACGCCTATGGCCGCGGGTCGGCGGTCTATGACGCGGTCGGGGCGGTGCGGACCATCCACACCCCGCCCTACCCCTCCACCCACAATCTCGGCACCAACCGCATGAGCGCCAACGCCCGCGACGGCGTCCTCAACAAATGGGGACAGGCGCACGACGTCAAGAACCTGTTCGTGTCCGACGGGAGCCAGTTCACCAGCGGCGGGTCGGAGAACCCGACCCTGACCATCGTCGCGCTGGCGATCCGGCAGGCCGACTACATCGCCGACCAGATGGGCAAGCGTGAGATCTGAGGACCGCTAAAGCCGTGCCCGCGCCTCCTCCGCCACCCGTTCCGGCGTGATGCCGAAGTGGCGGTAGAGGTCGGGCACCGCGCCGGACGCGCCGAAGCCGGTCATGCCGACGAAGCCGCCATCCTCGCCGATGTAACGCTCCCACCCCTGGACCACCGCCGCCTCGACGGCGACCCGCACGGTGGACCGGTCGATGACGGCGCGGCGATAGGCCTGATCCTGCCGTTCGAACAGCTCCCAGCAGGGCAGCGAGACCACGGCGGTGGGTACGCCGTCGGCCTGCAGCAGGTCGCGGGCCTGCAACGCGATGGCGACCTCCGACCCGGTGGCGAGCAGGGTGACCCGGCGCTCGCCCCCCGCCGCCTCGGCCAGCACATAACCGCCGCTTCGGCATTGGTTACCGGCATCGCCGTCGCGGCGTAAGGGGTCGAGCGGTTGGCGGGCAAAGACCAGCGCGGTCGGGCCGGAGCGGTGCTCCAGCGCGATCTCCCAGCACTCCGCCGCCTCGACCGCATCGGCCGGTCGCAGCACCAGCAGGTTGGGAATGGCCCGCAGCGCCGCCAGCACCTCCACCGGCTGGTGCGTCGGACCGTTGGTGCCGATGCCGATGGAGTCGTGGCTGAACACGAAAGTGACCGGCAGCCCCATCAGCGCCGCCATGCGAATGGCCGGGCGTTCGTAATCGCAGAAGGCCAGATAGGTGATGCCGGTCGCCACCACCCCGCCATGGGCGGCCATGCCGTTCAGCATGCTGCCCATCGCATGCTCGCGCACGCCGTAATGGACGTACCGGCCGGCGCGGTCGTCGGCGGTGAAGGCGGCCAGCCGCCGCTTGTGCAGGGTGGCGCCCTCCAGGTCCGGCGCGCCGCTCAGCATCTCCGGGATGATCTCCGTCATCAGGTCGACGATGTCGCCGGAGATCTTGTAGCCATGGTCGCTGTGCCCGCTCTCCGCCATGCGGCGCTTGAAGGCATGCAGCGCAGCGGCCCAGCCGTCAGGCAGCCGCCCCTCGCGCAGCCGGTCCAACTCGCGGCGCTTTTCGATGGGCAGCGCGGCAACGCGGGCCTGCCACGCCTGCTGTTCCGCCCCACCCCGGCGGCCGGCTTCCAGCCAGGCGGCCCGGACATCATCGGGAATCTCAAAGGCTGCGTAAGGCCAGTCGAGCGCCCGGCGGGCGGCGTCGGTGTGTTCCTTGAACAGCCGGGCGCTGTGGGCGGCGCGCTGGCCCTCATGCGGCAGGCCACGGCCGATGCTGGTGGTGCAGGCGATCATCGACGGCCGCGGGTCGAGCCTGGCGAGGCGCAGCGCCTCCGACACCGCATCGATGTCGTGGCCGTCGACCTCCTGCACATGCCAGTTGCTGGCGCGGAAGCGGGCGGCCATGTCGTCGGACAGCGCAAGGTCGATGCCGCCGTCGTCGGTGATGCGGTTGTCGTCCCACAGATAGGTCAGCTTGCCCAGCCGCAGATGCCCGGCGAGCGCGATGACCTCCTGCCCCACGCCCTCCTGCAGGCAACCGTCGCCGACCAGCGCGTAGGTGCGGTGATCGACGATGCCGTCGCCGAAGCGCCGGTTCAGGAAGGCTTCGGCCAGCGCCATGCCGGCGGCGTTGGCGATGCCCTGGCCCAACAGGCCGGTCGTCACCTCGATGCCGCAGGACTGGTGGATTTCCGGATGGCCGGCGGTGTGCGCCCCCAGCACCCGGAACCGCTTGAGTTCCTCCAGTGTCATCGCCTCGTAGCCGCTGAGATGCAGCAGCGAGTAGATCAGCATCGAGCCATGGCCGTTCGACTGGACGAAGCGGTCGCGGTCGAACCACAGCGGGTCGGCGGCGTTGAACTTCAGGTGCCGGGTGAAGAGCGCTGTCGTGATGTCGGCGGCGCCGAGCGGGGTGCCGGGATGCCCCTCGCCCGCGCGCTCGATGGCATCCATGGACAGAAAGCGGATCGCGTTCGCCATCCGGCGCGGATCGACGCTGGTCATCATGTGGTCCTTTCGGGAATGCGGAATGGTGCGGGGCGGCGCCGTCACGTCACCAGATTGATCGGTCGCCCGGCCGCGAAGGCTTCGATGCAGGCGGTGACCTGCCCGGCGACGGCCTGCCGCGCCTCGACGCTGGCCCAGCCGATGTGCGGCGTCAGCAGGAAGTCGGTGCGTCCGGCAAGGCGGAGGAAGGGGTGGTCGTCCGGCGGCGGCTCCACCGCCGTGGCGTCGACGGCAGCGCCGGAGATCAACCCGCCTTCCAGCGCATGGACCAGCGCCATGTCGTCGATCAGCCCGCCGCGCGAGGTGTTGATGACCAGCGGCCGGCGCGTCATCCGGGCGAACTCCGCCTCGCCCAGCAGATGGCGGGTAGCGGGCGTCAGCGGGCAATGCAGGGTCAGCACGTCGCTTTCGGCCAGCACCGCGTCGAACGGCACATGCTCCGGTCCGCTGGCCGCCTCCCCCTTGCGGCCGGCGAACAGCACGCGCATGCCGAAGGCGCGGGCGATGGTTGCCACGGCCTGCCCAATGGCGCCGCGCCCGACGATGCCGAGCGTCGAGCCGTACAGATCACGGATCGGGTGGTCCAGCAGGGTGAACTGGCCACAGGCCTGCCACGCCCCCGCCGCCACCGACTCCCGGTAGGCCGGCAGGGACCGGCGCAGCGCCAGCATCAGGGCGAAGACATGCTCCGGCACCGTGTGGATGGCATAGGCGCGGACATTCGACACCGCGATGCCGCGTGCGCGGCAGGCGGTGACATCGACATTGTCGGTTCCGGTCGCGGCAACGGCAACGAAGCGCAGGTCGGGCAGCTGCTCCAGCGTTTCGGCGCGGATCGGCACCTTGTTGACGATCAGGACGGTCGCCCCGCGCGCCCGCTCGACGATCTGCTCCGGCGCGGTGCGGCCGTATTCACTCCACTCGTGCGGAACGGCGGGACGGCGCAGCGCGATGTCCACCCCCATGGTGTCGTGGTCGAGGAAGACGATGCGCTCCATCATTGCCTCCCCTCGGGCCGCCCCCCGGCGGTGCCGTTCACCGCGTGATAGCTGCGGATGACCTGACTGTCGTCCATCGCCCCTTCGCCGCGGCCGGAGGTGGCGAGGAACATCTGGTGGGCGACGGCGGCCAGCGGCAGCGCCGCCTTGGCGTCGCGCCCGGCCTCCAGCACGATCCCCAGATCCTTGACGAAGATGTCCACCGCGCTGGTGATCTCGGGATCCGCCTCCAGCATGCGCGGGCCGCGGTCCTTCAGCATCCAGCTCGACGCCGACGACCCGCTCATGATCTGCAGCAGGATGTCGAGATCGACCCCGACCTTGGCGGCCAGCGCGAAGGCCTCCGCCACCACGGCGATGTGGACTCCGCACAGCAACTGGTTGACGGTTTTGACCGTCGCCCCCTGCCCCGGCTTTTCGCCGACATGGAAGACCTTGTCACCCATCGCCGCCAGGATCGGGCGTACCCGCTCCACCGTCGCGGTGTCGGCGGCGGCCATGATCGACAGCGTTCCCGCCACCGCGCCCACAACGCCTCCGGAAACCGGCGCATCGACGAAGCGGCGGCCCGCCGCCTCCACCCGCTCGGCCAGGGCGGCGACGGCGCCCGGCGGGCAGGTCGCCATCAGGATCACCGAGCCGCCGGCCGGCAGTGCCTCCAGCGCGCCATCGGCGAAGAGGGCGGCGTCGGCCTGCGCGGCATTGACCACCATCAGCACCAGCGCGTCCGCACCGGCCGCTGCCGCCGCCGCGCTGGAGGCGCCCTTTCCACCGACGCCTTCCAGCGTCCCGACACTCCCGGCCCGCACATCGAAGCCTTGGACGGCGAAGCCCTTCGCCAGCAGATTGCGCGCCATGGGCATCCCCATGGAACCGAGGCCGATGAAACCGACTGTCGTCATCGTGTCATGATCCTTGGATTGCTCGGCAGATTTGGATGCCGCCGGCTCAGTACAGGATGGTCGCCGGCACGTAGGACACGAGGCCCAGCACGATCAGCGCCACCAGATAGAAGGGCCACAGCTCGCGCACGATGGCGCCGATGGGCTCGCGGGAGATGGCGGCAGAGATGAACAGCGTGGTGCCGATCGGCGGCGTGAACAGGCCGATGCTGAGATTGACCGCCATCATGATGCCCAACTGGATCGGGTCCATGCCGATGGCGCCGCCGACGGCGACGAAGGTCGGACCCAGCAGCAGGATCGCCGCCGGCAGGTCGAGGAACATGCCGACGACCAGCATGATCAGGTTCATCGCCAGGATGATCAGCCACGGCTCCTGCAGCACGGTCTGCGCATAGGCGGCCACCGCATTGGGGATCGCTTCGGTGATCAGCACATAGCCGACGAGGTTCGACGCGGCGATCACCAGCATGACGACGCCCGTGGTCACCACCGTTCCCATCAGGGCGGCATGGATGCGCTTCCAGGTCAGGTCGCGGTAGATCAGCACGCTGACCAGCAGCGCATAGGCGACGGCGACGACGCTGACCTCCGTCGGGGTGGCGATGCCGAAGCGCAGCAGCACCAGGATGAAAGCCGGCATCAGCAGCGCCGGCAGGGCGGAAACGGTCGCCTGGGCCAGCGCCCGCAGTCCACCGCCGTCCTTCAGCAGGGGGAAGTTGCGGGTCCGGCCGCTGACATAGCACACCACCATCATACCGGCGGCCAGCAGCAGGCCCGGCAGGATGCCGGCGAGGAACAGCGAGGCGATGGAGGCGTTCGACACCGCGGCATAGAGGATCAGCGGGATCGAGGGCGGGATCAGCCCGGCGATGACCGACGAGGACGCCGTCGCCGCCGCGCCGAAGGCCGCCGGATAGCCTTCGCGCTTCTGCCAGGGGATCAGCATGGACCCGAGCGCCGAAGCTTCCGCCACCGCCGATCCGGACACGCCGCCGAAGATGGTGGAACCGACGACGGTGACCTGGGCCAACCCGCCGGGATAGCGCCCGACCAGGGCGGCGGCGAAACGCACCAGCTTCTGGCCCAGCGTGCCGCTCATCATCAGCGCGCCGGACAGGATGAAGAAGGGAATCGCCAGCAGGGGGAAGCTCTGGGTCGGCTGGAACAGCTTGACGACCGCGATCACGGTCGGCACCGACCCCATGGTCATCACCGCGGCGCCGGAGCTGATGACCAGCGCATAGCCGACGGGAAAGGAGAGCAGCAGGAGAAGGCCGAAGACGGCGACCATCACGACGGTCATATCTCTTCCTCCGACACATGGGCGCGGACGGACCGCGGATCTTCGGCGATCAGCAGGCGCAGGAAGGTGGTGACGGCGGTCAGACCGACGCCGACGAAGCCGGCGATCAGCGACAGGTAGGCCCAGCGGGCGCTGACACCCGTCACCGGGTAAATCTCGGCGCCGGTGATCTCGATGACGGCGAGGCCGATGTAGGCGAGGTAGAAGAAGGTCGCCCCCACCACCACCTGCATCCCCAGCAGCAGCGCGCGGGCCAGCGGGCGGGGCAGCAGGTCGAGCAGCAGAGTGACCGAGATGTGCGCGCCCTTCTGCGCCGCCAGGACCACGCCGCCCATCACCAGCCAGGGGAACAGCAGGTTCGGCAGTTCCGACGGCCAGCCCAGCCCTTGCGTCGTCAGGTAACGGACGACGACCTCGGCGCCCAGCGCCAGGAACAGCACGATCAGGGACAGGATCGCCACGCCGGCGGAGACGACGGAGATGGCACCGTCGGCCGCCTGGAGAAGGGTGGCGGGAAGTCCCGCCACCTCATGCTCCCGCTCGTGGGACACCGTCATCACTGCGCCGCTCCGGCGGCGGCTTCCTTGCGGACCAGGGCGACCAGTTCGGGGAACTGCTTCTCCCACTTGTCATAGACGGACTTGGTCTTGGCGATGAAGGGCGCCGGATCGACCGTGTTGAACTTCACGCCGGCGTCTTCCATCTTCGCCTGCAGTTCCTTGTCGGCCTTGGCGGACATCTCGCGATTCAGCTTGCCGGCCTCGGCCGCCGCGTCCAGCACCGCCTTCTGATCGGCCTTCGACAGGGTGTCGAAGACGATCTTGCTGGCCAGCAGCGGGGTCGATTCATACTTGTGGCCGGTCAGCGAGATGTATTTCTGCACCTCGAAGAGCTTCGACGAGTAGATGTTCATCAGCGGGTTCTCCTGCCCGTCGACCACGCCCTGCTGGAGCGCGATGTAAAGCTCGGAGAAGGCCAGCGGCATCGGGTTGGCGCCGAGAGCCTTGAAGATGTCCACCGTGATCGGGTCCGGCGGGGTGCGGATCTTGATGCCGGCCAGATCCTCCGGCTTGGTGATCGGCCGGACGTTGTTGGAGACATGGCGGATGCCGTTGTCCCACATCGCCAGCAGAACCAGCCCCTTGGCCTTCGACGCCTCGTCCAGCTTCTTCGCCACCGGGCCGTCCAGAACCTTCCACGCCTGCGGCAGCGACTGGAACAGGAAGGGCAACCCCAGCACGGCATATTCCGGCACGACGCCCGAGGCGGTGCCCTGCGAATTGGCGCTGAAGGCCAGCGTGCCGAGCCGCATGCTGGTCAGCGCCTCGGCGTCATCACCATACTGGGCGCTGCCGCCGACCTCGATCTTCACCCGGCCGTCCGTCTTCTTGGCGACGAGTTCCGCGAATTTCAGCGAGGCTTCCGCCTTCGGATTGCCCGGCGCCGCGTTGTGGGCCAGGCGCAGGACCTGCTGGGCCCAGGCGGCCGGCGACGCGACCAGGGCGGTGCCCACCACCAGCGACAAAAGCAGCTTCTTCATCGGATCTCTCTCCCTATGGATGTTTGTTGGTTGGTCGGGTGTGATCGGGTCGGGCGGGTGTCGCCTTACAGCCATCCCTTGATGCTGGCCGCCATGGCGTCGGTGGAGATGCCGTAGAGGTCGTGCAGGGTCGGCAGGGCGCCGGCCTTCAGGAACTCGTCCGGCAGGCCGATCTGGCGAAACACCGGGGCAACGCCGCCGCGCAGCAGGGCGCCGGCCACCGCCTCGCCCAGACCGCCGATGACGGTGTGGTTTTCCGCCACCACCACCATGCGGCCGGTGCGTGCCGCCTCGCGCAGGATGGTCTCGGTGTCGAGCGGCTTGATGGTGGGGACGTGCAGAACCGCGACGCCGACCTTGTCGGCCTCCAGCAGCTTGGCCACCTCCAGCGCCCGCATCGTCATGATGCCGGACGAGATGACCAGCACGTCCGCGCCGTCGCGCAGCAGCTTGGCCTTGCCGAGTTCGAATTTGTAATCGTACTCGTCCAGCACCAGCGGGACGTTGCCGCGCAGCAGCCGCATATAGACCGGGCCGTTGTGCGCGGCCATGGCCGGCACCGCCTGCTCGATCTCGTGGGCGTCGCAGGGATCGATCACCACCATGTTCGGCATGGCGCGCATCAGCGCCAGATCCTCCGCCGCCTGATGGCTGGGGCCATAGCCGGAGGTCAGGCCCGGCAGGGCGCAGGCGATCTTGACGTTGCGGTTCTCCTCCGCGATCGTCTGGTGGACGAAGTCGTAGGCCCGGCGCGAGGCGAAGACGGCGTAGGTGGTGACGAAGGGCATCATGCCCTCATGCGCCATGCCGGACGCGGCCCCCATCAGCAGTTGCTCGGCCATGCCCATCTGATAGAAGCGGTCGGGATAGGCCTGGGCGAAGATGTGCAGGTCGGTGTATTTGGCGAGGTCGGCGGTCATGCCGACGATCTCGGTCCGCTGCTTCGCCAGTTCGACCAGCGCATGGCCGAAGGGCGCCGGCCTGGTCCGCTGCCCCTCCGCCGCGATCGAGGCAATCATGGCGGAGGTCTTCAGGCGCGGCTTTGCGGTGGTGTTTGCAGCGGTGCTCATGCGGTCCTCCCGGCGTCGAGCGCATCCAGCGCCAGCTGCCATTCGTGCGCGTCGACGCGGATGAAATGGTTCTTTTCGCGGGCTTCGAGGAAGGGCACGCCCTTGCCCATCCTGGTGTCGCAGACGATCATCCGCGGCTTGGGCTCGGGGTGCGACTTGGCGGCGTCGAAGGCGGCGACCACCGCGTCCATGTCGTTGCCGTCGACCCGCTGGACGAACCAGCCGAAGGCCTCCAGCTTGTCCACCAGCGGCTCGAACGCCATCACTTGGCCGGACGGCCCATCGGCCTGCTGGTTGTTGACGTCGACGATGGCGATCATATTGTCGAGCTTGTAATGGGCGGCCGACATGATGGCCTCCCACACCGATCCCTCGTCCAGTTCGCCGTCGGAGAACAGCGTGTAGACACGGGCAGCGGAATTCTTGCGCTTCAGCCCCAGGCCGATGCCGACCGCGATGCTGAGGCCGAGGCCGAGCGAACCGCCCGACATCTCCATGCCCGGCGTGTAGCTGGCCATGCCCGACATCGGCAGGCGGCTGTCGTCGCTGCCGTAGGTCTCCAGCTCTTCGGCCGGGATGATGCCGGCTTCGATCAATGCTGCGTACAGCGCGATGGCGTAATGGCCGTTGGACAGCAGGAAGCGGTCGCGCTCCTCCCAATGCGGGTCCTCGGGGCGATACTTCATGGCGTGGAAGTAGGAGACCGCCAGCACGTCGGCGATGTCCAGCGCTTGGCCGATATAGCCCTGCCCCTGCACCTCGCCCATCAGCAGGGCGTTGCGGCGGATGCGGTAGGCGCGTTCGGCCAAGGGCACATTGTGCCCGAGCGGGGTGGTGTCGAGTGCGGTGTCCACGGAAGGTGTCTCCAGCATTTCGGGATCAGTGGATCAGCATGCCGCCGTTGACGTCGAGCGTGGCGCCGGTGATGTAGGAGGACAGCTCCGACGCCAGGAACAGGCAGGAACGGGCCACATCCTCGGCATCGCCCAGGCGGTTCAGCGGGATGCCCTTCAGGATTTCCGCCCGCAGTTCGTCGGTCAGCTTGCCGCCGGTGATGTCGGTCTGGATCAGGCCCGGCGTCACCGAATTCACGCGGACATTGTCCGGCCCCAGTTCGCGCGCCATTGCCTTGGCGAGGCCCAGCACGCCGGCCTTCGCCGCGCTGTAATGCGGACCGCCGAAGATGCCGCCGCCGCGCTGCGCCGACACCGACGAGATGCAGACGATGGAGCCGGACTTGCGCTCGCGCATGTGGGGGACGACGGCCTGGCTCATGTACAGCGTGCCGCGCAGGCTGACGTCGGTCACCGCTTCGTAATTCTTCGGGCCGATGTCCATGAACTTCAGCGGCTGGGTGATGCCAGCGTTGTTGACCAGCACGTCGATTCGGCCGAACTCCTCCACCACGCGAGTCGCGGCGGCGAAGCAGGCGTCGCGGTCGGTCACGTCACAGGCGAAGCCGCGATGCGCCTCGCCCAGCTCGGCGGCGGCTTCGGCCGCCTGCGCGCCGTCGAGGTCCAGGATGATCGCGCGCCCGCCATGCAGCGCGAAAAGCCTTGCGGTCGCCCGGCCGATGCCGCGGCGCGACGCGGCGCCGGTGATCACGCAGACCTTGTTGGACAGCAGCATGCTCGCTCCCTCTTGTCGAAGCAGGCTCCGCCGTGGCGGCACAGGGGGTGCCGCGACGGAGCGTCGGTTTCGCTCGGTTGTGGTGATTTCGATCAGGCCGCCCGATGATTCGTTCAGCCGATGATTGATGTGATCCTATGGTCTTGAGATGAATTCGACAAACGAATAAGATCGCTCATCGATGAGCTGAATTCATCTGAAGGGTGCGATGCGGAAACGGGTCTCCATCAAGGCATTGCAAGCCTTCGAAGCCGCGGCGCGGCTGGGTTCCTTCGCGACCGCGGCGGAGGATTTGGGACTGACGCCGTCGGCGATCAGCCATCAGGTGAAAATTCTGGAGGAACAGTTGGGCCTTCCACTGTTCCATCGTGTTCACAGGTCGGTTGCCCTGACCGACGCCGGCCGGACCTATGCCAACGAGATCATCGGCGCCTTCGCCCGCATGGATGCGGCCACCCGCAACGTCACCAGCACCGGCAGCGGGACGACGATCCTCACCGTCCGGTCGATGCCCAGCTTCGCCACCCAATGGCTGATGCCGCGGCTAAACCGGGTCAAGGCGCTGCATCCCGCCATCGACATCCGGCTGCAGGCTTCGGTCTCGCCCATCGACCTGACGGCGGGGGCGGTGGACGTCGACATCCGCTACAACCCCGGGCCGCCGCCGGCCGGTTGCGTGCTGGAGCAGTTTCCGGAGGACATCATCGTCCCGATGTGCTCGCCGGCGCTGGCGAACGGCCTCAACCCGATCCGGGAGCCGAAGGACCTCAGCCGTCACGTC
The DNA here is from genome assembly GCF_047302835.1 of Azospirillum sp. CT11-132. Classification (NCBI taxonomy): domain Bacteria; kingdom Pseudomonadati; phylum Pseudomonadota; class Alphaproteobacteria; order Rhodospirillales; family Azospirillaceae; genus Azospirillum; species Azospirillum sp. CT11-132. The sequence goes on along the minus strand of NZ_JBGLZA010000002.1, from coordinate 316,215 downwards.
CTGATCCATTCGGAGGTCAACATCCTGGGCTGGCGCGACTGGATGCGCCGCCATCGCAGCGTCCATCTGGACATGGAGCGCGGCCTGCGCTTCGACCGCTCCTTCATGGCGATCAACGCCGCGGTCAACGGGATGGGCGTGTGCCTGGACAGCCTGCTCCTCGCCCGCCAGGAACTTCAGTCCGGCCAACTCGTCGTCCCCTTCCCCACCCATGGGCTGCGGGCGCAGGGGCATGGCTTCGTCACGCTGAAATCGACCGCCGCGTTGCCGAAGATCCAGCTGTTCCGCGACTGGCTGTTCGGCGAGCTGGAAGCCGGACGCGAATGGGAGGAGCAATATCTCGGTTCCCTGGGCGCGGTCGGCAGTTCCGCCGAGGATTGACCTCAACGGCGGAGCATGTGGCCGATCCGCGGGATTCTTCCCGGCCTTGCGCCAGACGGGTGTGGCGCGATTTTGGCCTGTGCGCAGGCGTACTGGTAAGCCATGACCAGCAACCCAAGGGCAAAAGCCGGTTCCAATGCCCGGGGAGACAGCATCTCATCACAGGAGAAGCCGGCTCCGAACACGGTCTGCCAGAATATGTCGTCGTCAAGGAACATGACGTTCATGGCCCAGGCCCCAAACCGTCGCCGTTCGACTTCCTTTTCGGAATAGACGATCTCTAAATGATCGCGGCGGGTGTCCTGACAGACCAGGTTGAATGTTTTGTCGACCGCGCGGCTTTCCCCTTCGATCGTCTCCAGGAAAACCCCGCCGCATTCGACCATGAACCCGGTGACCCCAGCCTTCCTGTTGTTCCTGGCGGAGATCAGACACAACTTTTGAATATCGGTGTAAGATAGTAACTTCGTCAATTGGCTGCGAAAGACGATTTGCAACATGTCAGTTCTCTCCACCGGAGAAGCTCTGCACTATTTATTCACTGACTGATTTCCATTAAACTATTCGAATTGAAAAGCCTGTCACTGCGCAAAAAAGCAGGATCGCTTTCCGTGCGGAAACGACAACGAATGGCTGTTTGCGCACGGATCTTTTGGTCAGGCAGCGTGCGGCCGCGATCCGGCCGACCTAGGCGGGAAACGCGGCCGCTCCCTGCAGTCACTCCGCGGCTTCGCCATAGGCGCTTGCCCTGGACATCCCATTCGGCGCGATGTGCAGAATGCGTTGCGGGAACGGGATGGCAATCCCCAACTCTCCGAAGCGCTTCTTCATGCGCCCGTTGAATTCGCGGCCGACAGTCCACTGCTGGATCGGCAGGGTCTTGATGCGCGCCTTGATCAGGACGGCGGAGTCCTGGAAGGCATCGACGCCCAGCACCTCCAGCGGTTCCAGGATCAACGGGGCGAAACGCTGGTCGGCGCGCATCCCCGCCCCGATCTCGTGCAGCACCGACACCACGCGGTCGACATCCTCCCGATAGGCGACGGTGACGTCGAACACGTAATAGCTGAAATCCTTGGTCATGTTGGAGATGCTGGTCACCGCGCTGAACGGCACGGTGTGCACCGTTCCGTCGAAATCGCGCAGACGGATGGTGCGGATGGTGATGCCCTCCACCAGCCCGCCCTTGCCGCCGACATTGACCACGTCGCCGACCGAGATGGTGTCCTCGAACAGGATGAACAGACCGGTGATGACGTCCTTCACCAGCGTCTGGGCACCGAAGCCGACGGCCAGACCGACGACACCGGCACCGGCCAGCAACGGCCCGATGTCCAACCCCAGTTCCGACAGGGTGATCAGCGTCACGAAGGTGAGCAGCACCACCATCAGGGCGTTGCGCAGAAGCGGCAGCAGGGTGCGGATGCGCGCGCTTCGCTGGATGGCATGTCCATAACGGTCGGTGGTCGCCAGATTCCGCTCGATCACGGCGTTGGTCAGCTCCCAAACCGCAAGCGCGATGGCGGCCACCAGCAGGATGGCGAGGCCGGACGCCAGGAACCGCCAGCCCATCGCCGTTTCCAGTGTCCCGCGCACGTCCAGCCCCCAGGCGTCCAGCACGACCAGCCCGGTCACCGCTGCCAATACCCAATGCAGCAGCCGCGTGCCGGGCCCGATGTAGCGCTTTATCCGCCGATCGCCCAAGGTGGAACGCTGGCGGTCCAGGCGGAGCCGCAGCGCCGTGGAGCCACGCGCGATCCCGCGCCCGACCATCCGGGCAACCGCGACCGCGACCAGCGACACGGCGGTGGCGCGCAGAACGAACCACAGCCCACCTTCGACATCCAGCGCCCAGATGCCGAACAATGCGACGATGTAGAGGATGGCGACGGCATGCCAGACATTGGCCAGACGCCGGCCGGCGGCGCGCAGAAGGCGGCCTGGGCGCGTCGTTCTCGCCGCCGGCGCCGCGGCCGGCCCATCCTCCACAGGCGGGGGAACGGCCGAAATCTCCCCGCGCAGCCATGAGGCGACGGCGGCACGGCTTTGCAGAACCAACGCCGTCAGCATGAGGGCATCGGCGAAGCCGACCAGCTTTACCAGCGTGTCGTAGGACTGCTCGGGCAGCCCCAGCGTGCGCGCCGTCCCGGCTGCGAACAGGCCATAGACAGTGGAGACCGCGATGGCGCGGCTCCACACCAGCAGCCGCCGCGCCGCCTCATCGCTCATCGGGACCAGCCGCAGGTTGGTGGAGCGCGGTGACAGCAGCCCCCGCATCACCAGGACCACGACCTGCACGAACAGGCTGGCATTGAGGAAGGCAATCCCCAGCAGCCGCACCGTGCCGGGCGGGTCAATCAGCACCAGCACGCCAAAGCCGGCCACGGCGAAGGCGGCGATCGGGGCCAGATCCATCAGCGCACGGACGAGCAGCAGCGGAACCTTGGCGATGGCGGAATGGAACGGCCGTGCCGCCAGGACCGACCGGGGCCGGCGCAGCAGGTGCGTCGCGACCAGCCGGGCGGCATGTCCGCCCACCACGACCAGGGCCAGTTCGGCGAACAGCCAAGCCCATGTCGCCTGCCGCGCCGGATCCAGCGCCTGCCGCTGCAGCCAGCGCATGCCCTGCGGAGCATTCAGCACCACCTCGCCGGTCGTCCGGACCTCCTGCCCCAGATCGTCCAGGCGTGAGGACAGCAGGGTCAGCAGGCGGGTGCCGAGCCCCTCCGGCTCCCGGTCGGATTTCACCGCCTGTTCGGCCTGCTGCAAAGCCTTGAGCTGATCGAGCAGCGCCTCGCGCTTGGCCGGGGTCTCCAGCGAATCGATCAATCGTCCGATCTCTTTCGGGCTCGGGTCCTGCGCCGTCGCGGGCGCAACGGGCGGGGACTGCGCGAAGGCGGAGCCTGCCGTGGCGATGGCGGACAGGAACAGGAAAGCGAGGCAGATCAGGGTGGTGAAAAGGCGGTTCGTCCGTCCGCGGCGGTCTGCGGGCGCTTGCGCGCTGCATTCGACAAAAGCCATGGTCTCCTGGGGCGTTCGATGAAAGCGTGGATGGGCGATCCGAGGACAACAAGCGGGAAAAGCCTCTTGTCACGCATCCACGCGCTCTGGGACGGCATAGCCCGTACGCAGGAACGCCGATCACCAACAGGCCAGGGTGGAGCGTCCGGCCGCCGAGGCAGCCGAACCTCGCGCACGGGTGCGGGCGCGCCGCGGCGGGTTGCCAGAAACCCGTCCATGGGCCAGTCTGGCCGCAGCCACCGTTCCGTCAGCCACCTCAAAGGGAAACACCGCAATGAGCGTTCCGCCGAGCGATCAGGTGCAACTCGTCGCCTATCTCGTCGCCAAGCCCGGTCAGGAGCAGGCATTGGCCGACGCCATCACCGCCATCGTCCCGGCCGTGTTGAAGGAGCCGGGCTGCCTCGCCTACTCCGCCCATGTCAACCGCGAACGGCCCGGTACCATCGTGATGTACGAGGTCTGGCAGGATCAGGCCGCTCTCGACACCCATGCCAAGGGCGCGGCCTTCACCGGCCTCGCCGCGCAGTTCGATAGGTTGCTGGGCGAACCGCTGCGGATCGAGTTGCTGCGCCGCATCGCCTGACCCGAGCCGCCGGCTATTCGCCGGCCGCTCCCGACCTGCCGAGACTCTCGCGTGCCGCCTCCAAAATCTCCTCCGACAGGGTGGGATCATCGACGGCGCGCGCGAGGATCAGGGCGCCGACCATGCCCGACAGTGTGGCGAGGGCGGCCTTGCGCTTCGCCTCCGCCGAGCGGCCCGGCACCAGCCGTTGCAGCCTGTCGATGAACGGGCGCAGGCCCCGGGTAAAGGCGCCGCGCACCGCCCCGCCCTGCCGGGACACATCGACGCCGAGCGCGGCAATGGGACAGCCGGCGGCGCTGTGGTCGCGGTGACGCGGCGACAGGTAGCTGTCCAGCAAGGCCGCCAGCGCCTTGTCCCCCGGCGGCGTCTCCGCCGAATCGTTCCAGCGCTCCGCCATCACATCCATCGCGCGGGCACAGGCCTCCGCCGCCAGATCCTCCTTGGACGCGAACTGGCCGTAGAACCCGCCATGGGTCAGCCCGGCCTCCTTCATCAGGTCGGCGACGCCGATCCCATTGAAGCCCCGCTCGCGGAACAGCCCGCTTGCCACCTCCACGACCCGGCGCCGGTTCTCCGCCGCCTGCTCCTTGCTCACCCGCATGATGCACCTTCCGTGACCGGACCTTGACCGGTGCCATTCCCGAAAATCGGCTGAAGACCCATTGACAATTTATATGACGTTCATCATCAATTATGCAAACATGACGATCATAATTTAACAGCCCCCGTCGGGATGCAGACCCGGAGACCGCAACCATGCACACCCCTTCCATCCCTCCTTCCAGCCAGGATCCCGTCGTCATCGTGTCCGCCGTCCGCACGCCGCTTGGGCGCTTTCAGGGAGAGCTTGCGGCACTGCCGGCAACCGCACTCGGTGCCCACGCCATCGCGGCGGCGGTGGAACGGGCCGGCCTGCCGCCCGCCAGCGTCGGCGAGTTGCTGATGGGCTGCGTCCTGCCGGCGGGACAGGGGCAGGCACCGGCCCGGCAGGCGGCCCGCGGCGCCGGATTGCCCGATGCGACGGGCGCCACGACCATCAACAAGGTCTGCGGTTCGGGCATGAAGGCCACCATGCTGGCCCATGACCTGATCCGCGCCGGTTCGGCCGACATCGTGGTGGCCGGCGGCATGGAGTCGATGACCAACGCCCCCTATCTGCTGGCGAAGGCGCGCGGCGGCTATCGCATCGGCCACGACCGGCTGCTGGACCACATGATGCTGGACGGGCTGGAGGACGCCTATGAGGGCGGCCGGGCCATGGGCGATTTCGGCGAGGCGACGGCCGAGGCCTACGGCTTCACCCGAGCCGAACAGGACGCCTATGCGGCCCAGACGCTGACCCGCGCCCGGACGGCGGTGGAAAGCGGCGCCTTCGCGGCGGAGATCATGCCGGTCGCCGTGCCCGCGAAAGGCGGCGACCGGCTGGTCGGTCAGGACGAGATTCCGCTGAAGGTCTCGCCCGACAAGATCCCGGCGCTGAAACCGGCCTTCCGCCGCGACGGGACGATCACCGCCGCCAGTTCGTCCGCCAACGCCGACGGTGCCGCGGCGCTGGTGCTGACCCGTCGCTCGGTCGCCGAAGCCGCCGGCCTGCCGATCCTGGCGGAGATCCGCGGCCACGCCACCCACAGCCAGGATCCGGCCTGGTTCACCACCGCCCCCATTCCGGCGATCGCCAAGCTGCTCGACAAAATCGGCTGGTCGGTGGAGGACGTCGACCTGTTCGAGATCAACGAGGCCTTCGCCGTGGTCGCCATGGCGGCACAGCGCGACCTCGGCATCGCGCCTGACCGGCTGAACGTCAATGGCGGAGCCTGCGCACTCGGCCATCCCATCGGCGCCACCGGCGCGCGGCTGATCGTGACGCTGCTGCACGCGCTGGCGGCGCGCGGACTGACCCGCGGCGTGGCCTCTCTGTGCATCGGCGGCGGAGAGGCGACGGCCATCGCCATCGAGCGCATCGGCTGAGGCTTCCGGGCAGACCGGGCGAACCGAAACCGCTGGACCAACGGCGTAGGGGCGTGCGGGTTTCGTTCAAAAATCCCGCGTCCAATCTTCAATACGACTGCCGCACGCTCCGGCACCCTCCCTGGACTTATCCGCCCGCCCACAAGGCATGCGGCGGACCAGAGGAGGTGCAGCATGAAACCAACCCGATGGGCCGGCCGTCCGGTGGGCAGATGGACGGTAGGCAGATGGGCGGCCGGTGGCGCATTGGCCTGCCTTGCCGGTGTCGGCGCGTTCCTGGGGATCGCCTACCGAAGCGGCCTGCCCACCGTTCCCACGCCCAAAGCCTCCGACTTCCCGGCGGAACTGGTGTCCCGCGGTGCTGCGCTGGCCACGGTCGGCGATTGCATCGTCTGCCACACCGCGGACGGTGGTGTCGCTTACGCCGGCGGCCGGGCATTGGCGACGCCGTTCGGCACGCTCTATTCCACCAACATCACGCCGGATCCGGCAACCGGGATCGGAGGCTGGTCGAAGGAGGCTTTCAAACGCGCCATGCGCGACGGGGTGTCGCGTGACGGCCGTCATCTCTATCCCGCATTGCCCTACGACCATTACCGCTGGGTGCATGACGGGGATCTGGACGCGATCTACGCCTTCCTGATGACCCGCCCGGCGGCCTCCGCCCCGGCCAAGGCGAACGACCTGATCTTCCCGCTGGGCTTCCGCCCGTTGCTGGCCGGCTGGAAGCTGCTGTTCCTGCATCAGGAGGAGTTCACGCCGCGGCCGGACCGCGATGCGGAGTGGAACCGCGGCGCCTATCTCGCCGAAGGTCTCGGCCACTGCAGCGGCTGCCACAGCCCGCGCAACCCGGCCGGGGCCGAGGAAACGGGCAGCAGCGCCTATTCCGGCGGCATGGCCGAGGGCTGGGTGGCGCCCGCGCTGAACGGCGCCAGCCCGGCCGCCCTACCCTGGACCGCGGACAACCTGTTCAACTATCTGCGCACGGGCGTGGACGGCCGCCATGGCGCCGCCGCCGGGCCGATGGGACCGGTGGTGCATGGCCTGTCCCGCGCGCCGGAGGCCGACGTCCGCGCCATCGCCACCTACATCGCCTCGCTGTCGGCGAACCGCGCCGCTCCGAAAGCGCCCTCCCCTCCGGACCGCGCGGCGGAGGCGGCCAAGGCGAACCCGGCCGGCGCCACCCTGTTCGCCGGGGCCTGCGCCGGCTGCCACGACGGCGGCGCGCCGATGATGACGCAAGGCCGGCCCGGCCTGTCGACGGTGACCGCCCTGCAACTCGACCAACCCGACACTGCGATCCGCGCCATCCTGCAAGGTATCCGCCCGCCCACCGGACCGGCCGGACCGACGATGCCGCCCTTTGCCGCCAGCCTGACCGACGCGCAGGTCGCCGACCTCGCCGCCTATCTGCGATCCCGCTTCAGCGACCGCCCGGCCTGGACCTCGCTGGCGACGGCGGCCGCCACGGTCCGCAAGGAGGAGTCCCAGCCATGACCGTCACCCTCACCGTCAACGGCGCCGAGCACGCGCTGGACATCGACCCGGCCACGCCGCTGCTCTATGTGCTGCGCGACGACCTGGAACTGAACGGGGCCAAATACGGCTGCGGCCTGGGCCAGTGCGGCGCCTGCACCGTGCACATCGACGGCAAGCCCGCCTTTTCCTGCCTGACGCCGGTCGGCGCCGTCGCCGGCCGCCGCGTCCGCACGGTGGAGGGGCTGGGCAGCGCGGAAGCCCCCGGCCTGCTGCAGCAGGCTTTCGAAAAGGAGCAGGCCGCCCAGTGCGGCTACTGCATCGCCGGAATGCTGATGCGCGCGCAGGCCCTGCTCGACCGCGTCCCCGACCCCGACGAGGCGCAGATCCGCGCCCACTTGCAGACCAACCTCTGCCGTTGCGGCACCCACATGCGCATCCTGCGCGCCATCCGTCGCGCCGTCGCCATGCGCAGGGGTACCCAAGCGGCGCAGGAGGTGCGGCCATGAGCCCCGTCCTGTCATCCGTCTCCCGCCGCGGCTTCCTGACCGGCGGCGCCCTGGTGGTCTCCTTCGCCCTGGCGCCCAGGGCCTTCGCCCAGCTCGCCGGCGGCGGCGAGGGCGGCGCCGGCCCGGCCGTCGTGGCGCCCGACCTGAAGGGCAGCCTGAAATCCACGCCCTGGCTCGACGCCTGGATCCGCATCGACGCCGATGGCCGGGTCACCGTCTTCACCGGCAAGGTGGAACTGGGTCAGGGCATCCGCACCGCTCTGACCCAGGTCGCGGCGGAGGAATTGGACATCCCGCCCGCCGCCATCACCCTGGTCACCGCCGACACCGAACGCACGCCGGACGAGGGGCTGACCGCCGGCAGCCATTCCATGCAGGACAGTGGCACCGCGATCCAGAACGCCGCCGCCAACGTCCGCATGCTGCTGGCGGCCGAAGCGGCGCGGGTCTGGGGACTGCCGGCCAATCAGGTGACCACCGGCGGCAACGGCAGGCTGCGCGCGCCGGACGGTCGAACCCTGCCCTATGGCGAGGTCGCGGCCCGACTGTCGCTGCATGTGCAGGCAATGCCCGACGCGCCGCTGCGCCGGCCATCGGACTACCGCACGATGGGCCGGGATCTGCCGCGGATCGACATCCCGGCCAAGCTGACCGGCGGTGCCGCCTATCTGCACGACATGCGCCTGCCCGGCATGCTGCACGCCCGCGTCGTCCGCGGCCCCAGCGTCGGCACCAGCCTGCAATCGCCCGATCTCGACGCCGTCGCCCGCATGCCGGGCGTGGTGAAGATCGTCCGGCAAGGCGGCTTTCTGGCGGTGGTGGCGGAGCGGCAATGGACGGCGATCCAAGCTCTACGCCACCTGCAACGGGCAACCTACGCCCGCGCCACGCAACCGCCCCTGCCGACGGACGGCACCGGCGACGCCGTGGCCGCGACGCTGAAGGCTCTGCCGGCGCGCGACATCCCGATCATGGACACCAGCGAACCGGCGGGACCGGCCGTCCGCACCGTCAAGGCACGATACACGCGGCCCTGGATCAGCCACGGCTCCATCGGCCCGTCCTGCGCCATCGCCCAGTATGTAGACGGCACGATGTCGGTCTGGACCCACAGCCAGGGTACCTTCGACGTCCGCCGCGTCGTCGCCGAACTGCTCGGCCTGCCGCCGGAGAAGGTCCACGCCATCCATGCCGAGGGCGCCGGCTGCTACGGCCAGAACGGCGCCGACGACGTGGCTGCCGACGCGGCAGTCATCGCCAAGGCCCTGCCCGGCCGTCCCATCCGCCTGCAATGGATGCGCGAGCAGGAGTTCGGCTGGGAACCGCTCGGCCCCGGCATGATGACGGAGCTGGAGGCGGCGCTGGGCGCCGACAACCGCATCGTCTTTTGGCGCCACGCGGTCTGGAGCAACCCGCACAACAACCGCCCGGTCGGGGCCGGCGGCGTGTTGGCCGGCAACGAGGCCGATCCACCCTTCCCCGCCCCCGAAGGCAAGCCGATCCCGATGCCGGAGGGCGACGGCAGCCGCAATTCCAACCCGCTCTACAGTTTCGCCAACACCCATGTCGTCTATCATTTCCTGAAGGACATGCCGGCGCGCGTTTCCGCCCTGCGGTCGCTGGGCGCGCATCTGAACGTCTTTTCCATTGAAAGCATGCTGGACGAGCTGGCCGCCGGGGCCGGCATCGACCCGCTGTCGATCCGCCTCGACCATATGCGGGACGAGCGGGCGCGTGACGTGATGCAGGCGGCGGCCGACCGCTTCGGCTGGTCGAACCGGCCGAAAGGCGACGGCCGGCGCGGTTGCGGCATGGCCTTCGCCCGCTACAAGAATCTCGGCGCCTACTGCGCGGTGGCGATGGAGGTGGAGGTCGATCGCGAGACCGGCCGGACGCGGGTCCGCCGCGCCGTCGCCGCGGTCGATTGCGGCCAGCCTGCCAACCCCGACGGCGTGCGCAACCAGATCGAGGGCGGGCTGGTGCAATCGCTCAGCTGGACCGGCCGGGAAGCGGTGCGCTTCGCCGCCGACCGCCGCGCCAGCTTCGATTGGAGCAGCTATCCCATCCTGCGCTTCGACGATGTGCCGGGATCGGTCGAGGTGCTGGTGATGGACCGCCCCGGCGCGCCGTTCCTCGGCACGGCCGAGGCGGCGCAGGGACCGTCCGCCGCCGCCCTGGCCAACGCCATCGCCGACGCCACCGGCGTTCGCCTGCGCGACATGCCGCTCAGCCCCGAACGGCTCAAGGCTGCACTCGGTCCGGTATGAGAAGGGAAAAGACCATGAAGACCCTGCGTGTGAGGATCGTCGGCGGCTCCGTCGGCGGTCTGTTCGCCGCCGCCCTGCTGCGGCAGGAGGGGCATGACGTCCGCCTCTATGAGCGCTCCGGCGGCGGGCTCGCCGGCCGTGGCGCCGGGCTGGTCGGCCAGCGCGACCTTTTCGCCCTGCTGCGAGCGGTGGGATGCGAGCATGTGGCCCATGTCGGCGTCGTCGCCCATGAACGCATCTTCCTCGACCGCGCCGGCGAAATCCGGCAGCGGCAGGCGACACCGCAGATGCAGATCTCCTGGGATCATCTCTACGCCACGATGCGCAGCAAGGTGCCCGACGACGCCTATGTCCTGGGCCGCACCGTCCTGGGGGTGGAGCAGGACGCCACCTCCGCCAGCCTGCGCTTCGACGACGGCAGCCGGGAGGAGGCCGATCTGGTGATCGGTGCCGACGGGCTGGGCTCCATCGTTCGCTGCGCGGTGGTGGGCAGGCACGCTGCCAACGAGTATGCCGGCTATGTCGCGTGGCGCGGGCTGGTGCCGGAACGAGATCTGCCGGCGGAGGCCGCCATCCTGCTTGACCGCTTCGCCTTCTACGACATGCCGCAATCGCACACACTGGGCTATCTGGTCACCGGGCCGGCGGCGGAGACCGCGGTGGGGGAGCGGCGCTACAACTGGGTCTGGTACCGGCGGGTGGCGGCGGCCGAACTGCCGGCGCTGTTGACGGACGCCCAGGGACGCCACCATCCCTATTCGCTGGCGCCCGGGCAGGTGCCGAGGACATTGGCTGCGAGGCTGCGGCAGGATGCAGCGGACCTGCTGCCGCCCCCCTTCGCGGCGGCGATCGCGGCGGAGCCCCGCCCCTTTGTCCAGGCCATCTTCGATTACGAGGTGCCGGCGATGACACGCGGTCGGGTGGCTTTGCTGGGCGATGCGGCGTTCGTGGTCCGTCCGCACACGGCGATGGGCGTCGCCAAGGCCGCGGGCGACGCCATGGCACTCGCACGGCATCTGTCCGCCCACCGGGAGATCGAGATCGCCCTGCAAGCCTATAACGAGGAGCGCCATCCCGCCGGCGCCGCCATCGCCGCCTATGGGCGCCGGCTGGGCGCGATGCTGGAGTGAGCCATCACACCAAGGGCTAGCAGCCGTAAAGCCATGGCACGGGGCCGGCGACCCCAGCGTGCGATTCCGCGACGCACCCCAATCCGGCCAAACTCCCTGCACGCCATGTCACGCAGGGAGTCCCCCGATGCTTCAGCCAGTCGCCGCCGATGACAGGACGGTCGCCACGCTGGTGACCCGCGCCCTTGCCGTGCTCGACCATGATCCCAACGGCGCGCGGCTCTGCCTCGACCGGCTCGCCTCCCTGGTTGCGGACCGGCGGAACGAGCCGGCAGCCATCGCCACACCGTCCCAGCCCAGAGGAGGACTGGCCTCCTGGCAGCTCCGCCGAGTGACCGAACATATCGAGGCAAGCATCGCCGGGCCGATAAGGGTGGAGACGCTGGCCGCCCTCGCCGGGCTCAGCAGCGGACGCTTCACCGACGCCTTCAAGGCCAGCACGGGCGTGACACCCCACGCCTACATCATCGAACGGCGGGTGAGATTGGCCCAGCGCCTGATCCTGGAAACCGACGAGCCGCTCTGCCAGATCGCCTGCAGCTGCGGCTTTTCCGATCAGGCCCACCTGACGCGCCTGTTCGGCCGGGCAGTCGGCCAGACACCGATGCGGTGGCGCAAGGCGGCGCGGCGTTAGCACGCCACCGAACCCCGCGCCGGCGGCCGTCTCAGTCGCGGTTTATGCCGAGCGCTTCGGCCAGACGCACGAGGTCGGCGAGCGCCCGTACCCCCAGCTTCTTCATGAGGCTGGAACGGTGAAGCTTCACGGTGATTTCGCTGATGCCAAGCTTGGCCGCCACCTGCTTGTTCAGAAGGCCGCGGGTCACCCCCGCCATCACCTCCTTCTCGCGCGGGGTCAGGGCATCGTAGCGGGCGCGGCCGTCGGCCAGGATGCGGTCCTGACCGCGCCGTTCGCCGTCCCGGGTCAGCGCCGCCTCCACCGCGTCGAGCATTTCCTGGTCCCGGAAGGGCTTGGTCATGAAATCGAAGGCGCCCGCCTTCATCGCCTGCACCGACATGGGAATATCGCCGTGGCCGGTGATGAAGATGATCGGAACGCGGATGCCGCGCGCGTTCAACTGGGCCTGGAATTCCAGCCCGCTCATCCGCGGCATGCGGATGTCCATCACCATGCAGCAGGTCACGTCGGAGAACTGGGCATCCATCACGTCCTGGGCCGAGGCGAACAGGCGGGTTTCCAGCCCGACCGAGCGGAACAGGCTGTCCAGCGATGAACGCAGCAGCGGATCGTCATCGACGATCAGCACGATCCTGCGGTCCGAAATGGTCTGCTCGGCCGGTCGGCCGGCCGTGGCGGGGTGCATGGTCTACGATCACTCGCTGTTGCGGCGGCAGGGTTGCGGCGGCAGGGTTCCGACGCCCGGGCAACCGAAGAACCGGCTGGCGTGCGAAGGGGCCGCGCCATGATGAACCGCGCCCCCGCGTCCGGCACCTAACCTTTGGTATGGGGTTCCCCCACCCAAGGTTCGCAGGCACCTCGCGGACGTATGGTTCTGCCGGCCGATAAAGTCACCCATAGTGAAGGCGGCATTTCCATCAGTCAGCAAGGCCGCCGCCATGAGCCCATCGGGCTGCCCGTTCCCGTCCGCACCGGCCGCAGCCTCTCCGGCTGGGGACGCCGGCCGTTAGCCGCGATGCATCCGGCCCCCGCCAGCGCGACCATTGCGATCGTCGAGGACGACCCGATCGTCCGCAACAGCCTGGGCAGCCTGATCCGCTCCTTCGGCTATCGCATCTCTCTGTTCGCCTGCGCCGAGGACTTCCTTGACTGCCCGCCCGCCGGCGTCGGCTGCCTGATCTCGGACGTCACCATGCCGGGGATGAGCGGGCTGGACCTGCAGGTTGCCGTCAAGGCCCGCATGCCGGAGGTTCCGGTCCTTCTGCTGACGGCGTTCCCGGACCCGCGGATGCGCGACCGGGCGATGGCATCTGGCGCCCGCCTGTTCCTGGAGAAACCCGTCGATCCCGACGATCTCCATGCCATCCTGCACCGGATCCTGGAGGACAGCGAAACGGCCTGACGCACCGCCCCTATCCCTTTCGGAGAGGGAAATAAGCCGTTTGGCGGTTATACCGCCGTCGATGACTGATGTATCACCGGATCGTGATTCCTTTCACGCAGCCAGCAAGGTCCGATGGCGTCCGGTATCGATAATCTCCGGGACAGGGAAACACCTGTTTCCACCCGGCCCGCGGCACCGGCTGCCGAGTGGCTGGACGACGCCCGGCCCGAGCTGCTGGCCACGGACGGAAACCGCAGCCTGCTGCGGCTGACGGGGGCGGACGGGGTCAGTTGGCTGGCCGCGCGGGCCGGCTGGGCCAACGAGGCCGCCGGCCGGCAGATTGACCATGAGCTGAGCCTGAAATCCCTGCTGGAAGAGGACTGGGCCCTGGTCCCGCTGGATTTGCGGCTGACCCGCGACGGACCGGCGCTGATCTATCCGGACGATGGCGGACAGCCATTGTCCACCCTGCACAGGCCGCCCCTCGACCAGTTCCTGGAGGTCGCCGCCCAGGCCGCCGGGGCTCTTGCCGAGGCCCACCGGCGCCATCTGCTGCATGGCGCCCTGCATCCGCAGGCTCTGATCCTCACCCCGGCCGGGAAGGTCCGCCTGACCGGATTTCAGGCGGGACAGGCAGAGGGCGAGGCCGGACGGCGCCCCACCGCCTACACCGCACCGGAAACCGCCGGACCGGAAGGACAGCCGGGCGACGAGCGCAGCGACCTCTATTCGCTGGGCATCGTGCTGTTCGGTCTGCTGACCGGCCGTCTGCCGCTGAGCGGCGAGTCCGCCGCGCAATGGCTGCACGCTCATATGGCGGTGCGGCCGCCATGCCCCAGCAGCCTGCGTCCGGACGTGCCGCCGATGGTGGACGCGCTGATCCTGAAACTGATCGCCAAGGCGCCCGACGACCGCTACCAGAGTGCCGCTTCGCTGGCCGACGACCTGACGCGCTGCCTGCGGGACTGGTCCGCCCATCGGGACATCCCCGCCTTCGAACTGGCGCGGGCCGACCGCATCCGCCGGCTGGTGCCGCCCGATGCCCTGCTGGGGCGGGAGGAGGAACTCGGCCGGCTGGGCGATGCCTATGGCCGTGCCGCGGCGGGCGGGCGGGGGCAGCTGGTCTTCGTCGGCGGCGCCCCGGGATCGGGCAAATCCGCGCTGGTCGCCGGCTTCATGCGGCACCGGCTTCCGGCGGATGCCCGCATCGCCGCCGGCAAGACCGATCAGTATCAGCCTGCCGTCCCCTACGCCCCGGTGCTCCAGGCGTTGCGCCGGCTGGCGGCCGCGGTGGTCGCCGGTCCGCTGGAGGAACTGGAGGCGTTGCGCGCCGGTCTGGCCGAACGGCTGGACGGGCAGCTGGCGCTTTTGCTCCACCTGTTGCCTGAATTCGAGCCGGTGACCGGACCGGCCGCCCACACGCTGGACGATCCGTCGAGCCAGCAGCCGCTGCGCATCCGCCGCATACTGACCGGCGTCCTGCAGGCCTTCGCCCGTCCCGGTGCGCCGGTCCTGCTGTTCCTGGACGACCTGCAATGGGCCGACGAGGCGACGCTGGCCTTCATTCGCGCCATCGCCGACAGTCCACCGCCGGGCCTTATGGTGATCGCCGCCTATCGGGACACCAGCGCCGACATCCAGCCGGGTTTCCTCGGTTTCCTGTCGGCCTTGCGGGATGACGCGACGGCGCCGGCATGGATCGCCCTGCGGCCGATCGGCCCGCAGGCGACCGCCGCCCTGGTCACGGCCGTGCTGGACGAGCCGGTCGACCGGGCGGAGGACCTGCTGCGGCTGATCGGCGAGAAGACCGGCGGCAACCCGCTGCACATCCTGCAGCTTCTCCGCACCCTGGCGGATGACGGGGCGCTGCGCCACGACGCCGGCCGCTCGGCCTGGACATGGACGGCCGGAACGGCGGCCCTGCTGCCGGGCGGCGAGACGGTCACCGACCTGCTGGTCGTCCGGCTGCGCCGGTTGCCGGCCGCCAGCCGGACCGCGGTGCGGCTGCTGGCCTCCATCGGCAATGGCGCCGATGACCGGCTCCTCGCGTCGGTCGCCGGCCTGCCGCCCGCCGCGGTGCAGGCCGCGCTCGCGCCTGCGGCTGCGGCGGGGCTGGTGCTGCACGGGGATTCCGGCGGCTGGGTGCTGGTGCATGACCGCGTGCAGGAGGCCGCCTATGGGCTGACGCCGGTAGAGGACCGCCCGGCGCAGCATGCGGCCATCGCCTCGGCCATGCTGTCTCTGTGGCCAGACCGCGGTCCGGAGGAACTCTTCAGGATCGCCGCACAGATCGAGCTGTCATACGGCGCCCCGCTGTGTACCGAGCGGGCCGATCAGTTCGCCGGCACCCTGATCGACGCGGCGGGTCAGGCGGTCGCCGCCGCCGCGCGTGGCCGGGCACTGACCTATCTGGCAGGCGCCGACCGCATCCTGGGGGAGGAACGCTGGACCCAATCCTACCCGTTGGCTTGGCGGGCGGCGGTGCTGACGGCCGAATGCCTGCTGGCGAGCGGCGACGCGGCCGGGGCTGACCGCGCCATCGACGGGCTGTTCCGCCACGCCGACGGCGCCATCGACGGCGCCGAGGCGTACCGGCTGAAGGCGGCGCGGCTGACCGTGGCGTCGGATTTCCGCGGCGCGGTGCGGGTGGCGCTGGAAGGATTGGCGCAGCTGGGGATCGACCTGCCCACCGATCCGCCGCCGGGGGCGGTCGCCGCCACTTACGACCGGATCAGGCGCCTGCTGGATGGCCGGCCGGTCTCGGCCCTGGCCGACCTGCCGCCGATGGACGATCCGCGGATGGAAGCCGCCATGGCACTGCTGACGGCGCTGGAGGCGGCCTTCTTCTATCCGGCCGGGGACCTGCTGCACCTTCATTTCGCCAGGATGGTGGAACTGACGCTGACGCATGGCGTGACCGCCGCCTCGGCCCAGGGAATCGCGTGGTTCGGCGTCTCCTTGGCGACCGTCTTCGACGAGTATGTGGAAGGGTTCGCCTACGCCTCAGCGGCGCTGGAGCTGGTGGACCGCCATGGCTTCGAACGCTACCGCACCCCGGTGCTGGTCGCGCTGGATCAGGTCGGCCCCTGGACGCAGCCGCTGTCATACGGCCTTGCCCGCGCGCGCGAGGCCAAGAAGGTTGGGCACCAGTGCGCCGAGCTGCGGATGCTCTGCTACAGCTGCAACCACATCGTCTCCGACCTGCTGGCGATGGGGGAGCGGCTGTCGGCAGTGCGGGAGGAGACGGACCCGTTGATCGCCATCGCGCGGGACGCGGGATTCGACGACATCGTCGATCTGATGTCGACCCAACAGGACTATGTGCAGTAGCTGCAGGAGAACGCCGGCCAGACGGTGGGCGCTTGGGAAGCCGCCTTCCAGGATCCCGCGACGGCACCGGGCCGCACGCCGATGTCGGCGCTGTATTTCTGGACCTGGCAGCTGCGCGGACAGGCCGCGCTCTACCACCGCGATTTCGCCCTGGCCCGGGCCAATCTGACGCCGGCCTTCGGCATGACCTGGGCGGCGCCGGCCCATATCTCCGTCGGCGAGTTGACCTTCTACAACGCCGTGCTGCACACCCAGGATCCTGGGACAGATGCCGCAGCGGCGCGGGACGAGGTGGCGCACTGCCGCCGCCGGCTGGCCCTGTGGGCGGACATCAATCCGCTGACCTTCCGCAACAAGCTGGCCCTGGTCGATGCGGAGATGGCGAGGCTGGACGGACGCGACGTCGAGGCGATGCGTCTCTGTGACGACTCCGCAGCAGCGGCGGCTGCGGCCGGCTTTTCCCATGAACAGGGACTGGCCCACGAACTGGCCGGCCGCCATGCCCGGTCGCTGCAGCTTGGCTATGCCGCGCGCGACCAGCTGAGGCTGGCGTCGGCCGCCTACCGGCGCTGGGGGGCGTTGGCCAAGGTGAAGGGGCTGGAGGCGGAATTCCCCTTCCTGGCCGCTGACGGTCCCGCCGACGCCCGTCAGGGCATCGAGGATCTGGACATGGAGCTGGTGCTGAAGACGGCCCATGCCCTGTCGGAGGAGATCCTGCTGGACCGGCTGGTCGAGCGGCTGATGGTCAACATGATCGTCCATGCCGGTGCCCGGCGCGGCGCCCTGCTGCTGATGCGCGGTGACGAACCGCGGGTGGAGGCGACGGCGACCGTGGTCGACAGCGACATCGTGGTCCGGCTGACCGACGACGTGCCGGCGGAGGATCGCGTGCCGGCCGCCGTCCTGCACACCGTGCTGCGCACCCGACGGACGCTCTCATCCGGCGATGCGGCGACCGCCGGCGCGAAGGCGGGGTCGTTCCTTTGCCAGCCCCTGATCAAGCAGGGCCGGCTGGTCGGCGTCCTGTATCTGGAAAACGACCTTGCGCTGAACGTCTTCACGCCGCGCAAGGCGGCGATGCTGGAGGTGCTGGCCCCGCAGGCAGCCAACGCGCTGGAAGCGGCCCGGCTCTACACCGACCTGATGCTGGAGAATCGCCGCCGCCAGGAAATGGAGGCGGCCCTTCGTGTCGCGCGCGCCGATCTGGCGCGGGCAAGCCACCTGACGGTCATGGGCGAACTGGCGGCTTCCATCACCCACGAGATCAGCCAGCCGCTCGCCGGCATCGTCGCCAGCGCCGGCGCCAGCCTGCGCTGGCTGAAGGCCCCCACTCCCGACGTGGCGGAGGCCCTGTCGAACCTGGAGGACATCCGCACCGCCGGTCTGCGCGTCGCCGATATCCTGCGCGCGCTGCGGTCGCTTGCGAAGCAGGCCCCCCTGGTGCTGGAGCCGCTGTCCGTCGATCCCCTGGTGGAGGAGGTGCTGACCCTGACCGCCGACGAGATCTGCAAGCGCGGCGTCCGCCTGACCGCCGATCTCCGCAGCGACGGCGTCCAGGTGCGGGGCGACCGCACACAGCTGCAGCAGGTGGTTCTGAATCTCGTCACCAACGCGCTGGATTCCATGGCCGACCATGGCGGACAGCGCGA
Organism: Azospirillum sp. CT11-132; assembly: GCF_047302835.1. Lineage (NCBI taxonomy): Bacteria > Pseudomonadati > Pseudomonadota > Alphaproteobacteria > Rhodospirillales > Azospirillaceae > Azospirillum > Azospirillum sp. CT11-132. The sequence continues at coordinate 297,880 of NZ_JBGLZA010000002.1, read as the reverse complement.
GCTTCTGGTCGAAAGCCGGGTGACCGACGGCGTACTCGCGGTCAGCATCGGCGACACCGGCAGCGGCATTTCCCCCGACATCCTGGCGCGGATCTTCGATCCCTTCTTCACCACCAAGGACAGCGGCATGGGAATGGGACTGTCCATCTGCCGCTCGGTCATGTCCGCCCATGGCGGGACCCTGTCGGCGGACAGTGACAGCGGCGGCAGCCGCTTCACCTTCACCCTGCCCGTCGCGGCGGACGGCAGTGTCACGTTCACCTGACCGAGGCGGGAGTTCAGATATGCCAGCGACCTGGACGGGTGACTGGCAATCGCTGGAACTCCGGTGGCTCGTCGCTTTCGTCGAGATCGCCTTTGAAGCGGCTCGTCCCCAGGAGGTCAGCGCGCGACGGCCACGAACACGGTCCCGTCCATCAGCAGCCGCGCCGTCCGCACCAGGGCCGCGCGGCGCAACTTCAAGTCCGCGGCGCCCCCGTCGATTGCAGGTGGATCGATCTCAAGCGCCACCGTCAGCCGGCCCGACGGATGCTCCACATCGCAGAGCTTGGACGGGCCAGATGGCACCGCCGCCAGCGCATGGGCCGGCGATCCGTCCAGCAGGCAGGCCGTCGCCACCGTCACCGCGCCCAGCACACCGATGGAGGCATGCAGGCTGAAAGGCGTGAAGGTCCGGGTACAGATCATTCCTCCGTCACGTGGCGGCGCCACCAGGGTCAGCTTCGGCACCGTCTGCGCCCGCACGTCGTCCAGCCCCATCAGCGGCCCGGCGGCAAGCCGAATCCTCTCCAACCGCTCCTTCAGGACGGCATCGCCTTCCAGCGCGTCGGCATCCTCGTAACCGGTCAGGCCGAGGGCGGATGCCGGCAGGACGACCACCGGCATGCCGTTGTCGATCAGGGTACAAGGCACGCCGTCGATCTCGTCCATCGTCCGCCCGGTCGGCAGCAGCGCGCCGCAGGCCGAGCCTTCCGTGTCGAGGAAGGCCTGGGTCACCGGCGCATGGGTGCCCGGCACGCCGTCGATGGCGACGTCGCCGTCATAGCGCACGCGCCCGCCCGGCGTTTCAACCGTCACCTCCGCCTTGCTGTCGGAATTGACCATATAGACGCGCACGGTGGTGCGCTCTCCGGCCGGCCGCATCAGCCCTCGTTCGATGGCGAAGGGGGCGACGCCGGCCAGGATGTTGCCGCAATTCTGCTTGTCGGAGACGATCGGCTTGTCCGGCACGATCTGCAGGAACAGGTAATCGACGTCGCAGTCCGGCCGGTCGGATTTCGACACCACCGCCACCTTGCTGGTCAGCGGATGCGCCCCGCCGATGCCGTCGATCTGGCGCGGATCGGGCGAGCCGAGTGCTGCCAGCAGGATGCGGTCGCGAGCCGCCGGATCGTCCGGCAAATCCGACGCCAGGAAATAGGCGCCCTTCGAGGTGCCGCCGCGCATCAGCGCACAGCGGATGCCGATCTGCTCGGTCATCGTCTCAAGCTCCCTAATCAGTCAGGGCGCGGGATCGCTCCCCGCCGGCGCGCGGAAGGCGGCGACGGCGGCGCGGACGATCTGGACCAGCGCCTCTTCGGTGTTTTCGCCATTCGCCTCGCCGTCCGACAGGCGCGTCACCCGCCACGGGTTGATCAGCGTGTAGCTGACCGCCCCCAGCAGGAAATGCGTGCGCCAGACGATGTCGGCCCGCGCCAGATGCGGCAGGCAGGCCTGCAACGCGTCGATGAAGGCGAGATTGATGGGGTTGAAGGTCTCCGCGATGATCTTCTGCGCCTCCTCGTGACGCTCCGCCATCACCACGGCGCGCAGCCGGGCGAAGCGGGCGCCGCCGCCGATGCTGCCCTCCGTCTGGGACAGCGACGGCAGGATGAAGGCGCGCACGATCGCCTGCAGCCGGTCGTCGGGATCGCGGATGCGCTGCGCCTCCGTCAGCAATTCCTGCCGGCGCCGGTTCATCGGGCCGGAGTGGCGTTCGTAGATCGCGCGCAGCAGCCCGTCCTTCGAGCCGAAATGATAGCTGATGCTGCCGAGATTGGCGCCCGACGCCTGGGCGATCTCCCGCATCGACACCGCACGGAAGCCGTTCTTGGAAAACAGATCTTCCGCGGCATCAAGGATCGCCTCCCTCATCGAGTTCTGGCGTTGCGCGGTCAGCACGGGATCGACCTCCGGATCGGATGGAGCGGAACAACTGCCGCCATCCTAGCGCCATTTGGTCGTCCGTTCAAATAATTTGAACGGAGTATCTGGCCGATTGTACGTCCGTAAAATTCATGTTGACACAGGACTGCGGCGATGCCTAGCATTTGTACATCCGTCCAAATAAGGCGGTCATTCAACCAAAACCCCCGAACCACAGGCGCACACCGCCATGAGCACGCAATCGCAAAAGGGCGCGCTGGTCGTCAGCGCGCATCCGGGAGACTTCGTCTGGCGCGCCGGCGGCGCCATCGCTCTGCACGCCAGACGCGGCTACCACGTCAAGATCGTCTGCCTGTCCTATGGTGCCCGCGGCGAAAGCCAGGGTGCGTGGAAGCAGCCGGGCGCCACGCTGGAGGCGGTGAAGCGCCAGCGCCATGACGAAGCTCTGCGTGCCGCCGAGATCCTCGGCGCCGAGATCGAGTTCTTCGATACGGAGGATTATCCGCTGGCGCTGAACCGCGAGATGCTGGACCGGCTGGTCGACATCTATCGCGATGTCCAGCCGGCTTTCGTCCTGACTCATGCGGCGGCCGACCCCTACAACCACGACCACCCCGACGCCGCCCGCTTCGCCCAGCAGGCCCGCATCATCGCCCAGGCCGCCGGCCACGATCCCGGCGCGAAAACGCTTGGCGCCCCGCCGGTCTTCCTGTTCGAGCCGCACCAGCCCGAACAGTGCGACTTCAAACCGAACGTCATCCTGAACATCGACGAGGTCTGGGACATCAAACGCAAGGCGTTCGAGACACTGCCGGCCCAGACGCATCTGTGGGACTACTACACCCGCGTGGCGTTGCAGCGCGGCGCCCAGGGCGGCCGCAACGCCGGGCGCGGCGCCACCTATGGCACCAGACAGGGCATGACCCACGGCGAAGCCTACCAGCGCGTCTTCCCGATGGTGCTGGAGGAGCTGGCATGATCCCGACCAAGCTCGGCGTCGTTGTCCGCAGCATCGACCGTGCCGATGGGGCGGCGGTCGAAAGCCTCGCCACGCTCGGCGTCTCCACTGTGCATGAGGCGATGGGGCGGCTGGGGCTGATGAAGACCTACATGCGCCCTGTCTGGCCGGGGGCGCGGGTCGCCGGCACCGCCGTCACCGTGCTGGCCCAGCCCGGCGACAATTGGATGCTGCATGTGGCGGTGGAGCAGTGCCGCCCCGGCGACATCCTGGTGGTCGGCGTCACGACCGACAACACCGACGGCATGTTCGGCGACCTGCTGGCGACCTCGCTGATGGCGCGGCAGGTGCGCGGGCTGGTGATCGATGCCGGCTGCCGCGACGTGGCCAGCCTGCAGGAGATGGGCTTCCCGGTCTGGTCGCGCGCGGTCTCCGCGAAGGGCACCGTCAAGGCGACTCTCGGCTCCGTCAACATTCCGGTGGTCTGCGCCGGGGCGCTGGTCAATCCGGGCGACGTGATCGTCGCTGACGACGACGGCGTCGTCGTAGTGCCGGCCTCGCGCGCTGCGGAAGTGGCTGCCCTTGCCCAGAAGCGCTCGGCCAACGAGGAGGACAAGCGCAAGCGCCTCGCGTCCGGCGAACTGGGCCTGGACATGTACGACATGCGCCCGGCACTGGCCGAGGCGGGGCTGGTCTATGTCGACCGTCTGGAGGAGTTGGGGCGCTGACGCGCCTTTTTCACCCCCACCCAACACACCCACAACAAATTCCCTGGGAGGACCCACCACAATGACCAGCTTCCGCACCCTCACCCTCGGCACCGCCATGGCCGCCGCCGCCCTGCTGCCGATGGCGGGCAGCGCCGCCGCCAAGGCCTACAAGGTCGGGCTGATCGCCTCGCTCTCCGGCCCGACCGCCTCGCTCGGCCAGCAGATCGAGCGCGGGGCGCGGCTCTACGAACAACTGCACAAGGCCGACCTCGGTGACGACACGGTCGAACTGGTCGTGCGCGACGACACCGGCCCGGCCCCCGACGTCGCCAAGCGGCTGGCGCAGGAGCTGGTGGTGCGCGACCACGTCGATTTCCTGGCCGGCATCATCTTCACGCCGAACGCCAACGCTATCGCCCCGATCGCCACCCAGGCGAAGGTTCCTTTCGTCATCATGAACGCCGCCGCGTCGGCGACGACGAAGGCCTCCCCCTACATCGTCCGTGTCTCGCAGACCATCCCGCAATTCACCCAGCCGCTGGCGCAATGGGCGTCCAAGCAGGCCGACATCAGGACGGTCTACACGCTGGTCTCCGACTACGCCCCCGGCGTCGAGGCGGAAGAGGCCTTCACCGCCGGCTTCAAGGGTGACGGGAAATCGGTCGTGCAGTCGGTCCGCGTGCCGGTCCAGAGCCCCGATTTCGTCCCCTTCCTGCAAAAGGTGAAGGACGCCAAGCCCGACGCGCTCTATGTCTTCCTGCCCGGCGGCACCCAGTCGACCGCGCTGATGAAGGCGTACCATGGCCTGGGCCTGAAGGAGGCCGGCATCCGCCTGATCGGCTCCGGCGAGGTGACGGTGGAAGACGAGTTGCCCAACATGGGCGATGCCGCGCTGGGCGTGGTCACCGGCTTCCATTATTCCACCGCGCATGACAGCAAGGCCAACGCCGATTTCCTGAAGGCATGGCAGGCCGCCTATGGCGCCGACAGCACGCCGACCTTCATGGCCGTCGGCGGCTATGACGGAATGGCCGCCATCCACCACGCCATCAAGGCGATGAAGGGCAAGGGCGACGGCAAGGCCGCCGTGGACGCGATGAGCCACTGGAGCGCCGAAAGCCCGCGCGGCCCCATCGCCGTCGATCCCGAGACCCGCGACATCGTGCAGAACATCTACATCCGCCGGGTGGAGACGGTGAACGGCACGCTGCGCAACGTCGAGTTCGAGACCTTCGCCGCGGTGAAGGATCCGGGCAAGGCCAAGTAACACCGCTCTTGAAAAAGGGAGTGCGGCCCCGTGATCACGGCTGCTCTGACCATCCTGTTCCACGGCCTCGCCTTCGCGATGGTCCTCTACATCGTCTCCGTCGGGCTCGGCATCACCATGGGCCTGATGAACTTCGCCAACCTCGCCCATGGCGCCTTCGCCGCCGCCGGCGGCTATGTCGTGGTCATGGCGACCCGGTCGCTGGGGCTGCAATTCTGGGTGGCCCTGCCGGCCGCCTTCGTCACGGTGGCGCTGGCCGGGGCGGTGGTCGAGCGGCTGGTGGTCCGCACCCTTTACGGCGCCGACGAACTGCGGCAGGTGCTGTTCTCCATCGCCCTGCTGTTCATGGCCATCGCCGGCTTCACGCTGGCCTTCGGCCCGCTGCAGCAGCAGCCGGAGATTCCGGCCGCCCTGTCGGGTCAGGTGACGCTGGGCGGGATCGATTTCCCGGCCTACCGCGCCTTCGTCATCGTCGCCGGCGTCACCATCCTGGCTGCGCTGTGGCTGCTGATCGGCCGCACCCGCATGGGCATGCGCATCCGGGCGGCGGTGGACAACCGCAACATGGCGGAGGCCGTCGGCGTCGACACCCGCCTCCTGTTCACCCTGACCTTCGCGCTCGGCACCGGCATCGCCGGGCTCGGCGGCGGCATCGGTGCCGACGTGCTGTCGATCACGCCGACCTACGGGCAGGAATATCTGATCCTGTTCCTGATCGTCGTCGCGGTCGGCGGGTTGGGCTCCATCTTCGGCCCCTTCCTGGCGGCGCTGTGCATCGGTGTCGTCGATGTGGCCGGCAAGTACCTGATCCCGGAATTCGGCGCCTTCTTCATCTACGGCGTCGTCATCGCCATCCTGCTGGCGAAGCCGGCCGGCTTCTTCGGCGTGCGGAGCTGAGACCCATGGAACGACCGATGTCCCGGCCAATCCCAAGGAACGAACCTGTGAAAAGCCTCTCCGTCTCCTACCAGGGGGCCGCGGCGCCCTCCACCTGGCGGGGGCTGGCGATGGGCCGGGGCGGCAGCGACCTCGTCATCGCCGTCCTGCTCGGCCTCGGTGCGCTTGCCACCCTGCTGTTCGGCGAGGCCTACTGGCTGCTCGCCGCCCAGGTCGCCATCACCATGATCTTCGCGCTGTCGGTCGATCTGCTGGTCGGCTTCGCCGGGATCGTCACGCTCGGCCATGCCGTCTTCTTCGGGCTGGGCGCCTATGCGGTCGGCATCGCGTCGGTCCAACTCGGCTGGACGGAGCCGCTGTCCGCGCTGCTGCTGGCCGGCGCGGTCTCGGCCCTGCTGGGGGCGGCCACCGGCGTCCTGGTTCTGCGCACCCGCGGCCTGGGGCAACTGATGCTGACCATGGCCTTCGCGTCGCTGGTCTACGAGATCGCCAACCGGGCCAAGCCCCTGACCGGCGGTGCCGACGGCCTGCAGGGCATGATCGTCTCCCCCGTCGCCGGCCTGTTCGAGTTCGACATCTTCGGCCTGACCGCCTTCCTCTACACGCTGGCGGTGCTGATCGTCATCGTGGTCTTCGCCGTGCTGATGACGCGCTCGCCCTATGGCCGCTCGCTGGTCGGCATCCGCGAGAACCGGGTGCGCATGCAGGCCATCGGCACCGGCGTGCAGCGCCGCCTGCTGTCGATCTACATCGTCTCCGCCGCGCTGGCCGGCATCGCCGGGGCGCTGCTGGCCCAGACATCGCAGTTCGTCGGCCTCAACGTCCTGCATTTCAGCCTGTCGGGCGAGATCCTGATCATCGTGGCGCTGGGCGGCGCCGGCCGGCTGTGGGGCGCCCTGCTGGGGGCGGTGGTCTTCACCCTGTTCAAGGACCGGCTGTCGGCACTCGACCCCGCCTACTGGTACTTCTGGCTCGGCCTGCTGCTGGCGGTGATCGTGCTGTTCGCACCGAAGGGGCTGATCGGTCTGGTCGACCGCCTGCTGGCCCTGCTGCACCGGAAGGAGGCCGCGTGATGCCTGCCGCAATTCTCGAAACACACGCGCTCCAGAAGAATTTCGGCGCGCTGACCGTCGCGCAGACCATCGACTTCTCGCTGGAGCCCGGCACCTTCGAGGCGCTGATCGGCCCCAACGGCGCCGGCAAGAGCACCTTCGTCAACCTGCTGACCGGCCTCGTCCCGCCGACCTCCGGCTCCGTCATCCTGGACGGCGAGGACGTCACCGCGCTGTCGATCGAGGCACGGGTGAAGCGCGGCCTCGTCCGCACCTTCCAGATCAACACGCTGTTCAACAACCTGACGGTGGCGGAGAACGTCATCCTGGCGCTGGACGAGTTCCACGGCCAGGGCTGGCGGCCGCTGCCCAGCCCGTCGCGCCGCCGGCTGATCCGCGACGAGGCATACGAGATCCTCGGCCGCCTCGGCCTCGATCCCTGGGGCAACCGCGAGGTGCGGGAACTGCCCTATGGCCGCCAGCGGCTGGTGGAGATCGCCATCGCGCTGGCCCTGCGGCCGAAGGTGCTGCTGCTGGACGAACCGGCCGCCGGCATCCCGTCGACGGAGACCGGGACGGTGATCGAGGTGCTGGAAAACCTCGCCAGCGATCTCGCCGTGCTGATCATCGAACATGACATGGACCTCGTCTTCCGCTTTGCCCAGCGCATCACCGTGCTGGTCCAGGGTGCGGTGCTGGCCCGCGGCACGCCGGACGAGATCGCCAACAACGAGACGGTGAAGTCCGTCTATCTGGGGGAGGGCATCCATGCCTGAGGCGCTGTCCCTGTCGAACATCCGCGCCGGCTACGGCGCCACTGTGGTGCTGGAGGATCTCAGCTTCGATCTGCCGATCGGCGGCAAGCTGTCGATCATCGGCCGCAACGGCGTCGGCAAGACCACCCTGCTCGCCACCATCATGGGGCTGACCCGCCTGCATGCCGGCCGCATCGGCCTTGGCGGCGTCGACATCGCAGCGCTGCGGCCCAACCGCCGCGCCCATGCCGGCATCGGCTTCGTCCCCCAGCAACGCGAGATCTTCCCCTCCCTGACGGTGGAGGAAAATCTGCTGGTGGGCCTGCGTCCCGGCGCCTGGACGCTTGATCGCATCTACGACCTGTTCCCGCGCCTGCGACAGCGCCGGACCAACATGGGCAACCAACTGTCGGGCGGCGAGCAGCAGATGCTGGCCTTCGGCCGCGCGCTGCTGACGAACCCCAGCCTGCTGCTGCTGGACGAACCCTTTGAAGGGCTAGCCCCGGTGATCGTGGAGCAGCTGTTCCATGCGCTGCTGCGCCTGCGCGACGAGGGTAACCTGTCCATCATCATGGTGGAGCAGCATGCCAAGCTGGCGCTCGCCTTCGCCCCGCGCACCATGGTGATGAGCCGTGGCCGCATCGCCTTCGACGGCGCCAGCCAGACCCTGATCGACGATCCCGCCAAGCTCGACGCCCTCTGCGGCATCGGCGGCGCCCTGCACTGAGCCACCGGGACACCAGAATGAGCAACCCGACCCCTGCCCCCGCCCCTGCCCCGACCATCGCCTTCATCGGCTTCGGCGAAGCCGCCCAGGCCTTCACCCGCGGCTGGCGCTCGCGCGGTCCCGTCACCGTCCTCGCCTACGACATCCTGTTCGACGACCCGGCCCATGCAGAAGCCAAGCGCGCCGAATGCCGTGCTCTGGACGTGGAGCCGGTCGCCGGCGCCGCCGAGGCAGCAGCGAAGGCCGACATGGTCATCTCCGCCGTCACCGCCGATCAGGTGCTGACCGCGGCGGACAGCGTGCTGCCGGGTGTGCAGCCGGGCCTGCTGTGGCTCGACATCAACTCCGCCGCCCCATTCCGCAAGGCGGACGCGGCGGAGCGGGTGGCTGCGCACGGCGCCGGCACGGTGGACGTGGCGGTGATGGCGCCGGTGCATCCCCGCCTGCACCAGACGCCGCTTCTGATCAGCGGTCCGGCTGCGGCGAAGGCGGCCCCCATCCTGACGGCGCTCGGCATGAAGGTCGAGCTGGTGTCGGAGCGGACGGGCGACGCCTCCACCATCAAGATGATCCGCAGCATCGCCATCAAGGGCTTCGAGAGCGTGACGATGGAATGCGTCACCGCCGCGGTGAAGCTGGGGATCGAGGACCGCATCATCCCGTCGGTCGCCTCGTCGCTGTCCAACATCGACTTCGCCGACCTTGCCGATCACGTGATGGAACGGGTCGTCGTCCACGGAAAACGCCGCGCCGCCGAAATGCGCGAGGTTGCGGCGACGCTGGACCATGCCGGCGTCAGCGGCTTCCTCCCCACCGCCACCGCCGCCCACCAGCAATGGGTCTCCGACCTGGGCGTGAAGGAGCGCTTCGGCGGCGAGGTGCCGAGCGACGCAAGGCGCATCGCGCGCGAGGTGCTGGCGGCGCTTGCGGAGCGCCGTGAGGTGCAGCGTTAAACCCCTACCTATCCTCCCCTGCTCTCAGCGGACCTACGGTCGCCCGCCGGTCTCGCACAACGCAATGCTTTGTGCGAGAGCTGGGCGGGGGAGGGTCGGGGTGGGGGCAAGCGAAACAACCACTCACAAAAAACCAACTACCCCCCCGAGGAGGACAACGTGGCACGCATCATAGGGTCGATCGCGACCTCTCACACCCCGACCATCGGTTTCGCCTTCGACCGGCAGAAGCAGAACGACCCCGTCTGGGCACCGATCTTTGCGGCCTATGAGCCGGTCCGCCAATGGCTGGCCGAAAAGCAGCCGGACGTGCTGTTCTTCGTCTACAACGACCACGTCACCTCCTTCTTCTTCGACCATTACTCGGCCTTCACGCTGGGCATCGGCGAATCCTATCAAGTCGCCGACGAGGGCGGCGGGGCGCGGACGCTGCCCCCGGTGAAGGGGCATGCGGAACTCGCGCGCCACATCGGCACCTCACTGATGGCGGACGAGTTCGACATGTCCTTCTTCCAGGAACGGCCGCTCGACCATGGCTGTTTCTCGCCGCTGTCGATGCTGCTGCCGCACGAACCGGACTGGCCGGTTCCCATCGTGCCGTTGCAGGTCGGCGTTCTGCAGTTCCCGATCCCGACCGCTTTGCGCTGCTACAAGATGGGTCAGGCGCTCCGTCGTGCCATCGAGAGCTATCCGGAGGATCTGAAGGTGGTGATCGTCGCCACCGGCGGCCTGTCGCACCAGGTCCATGGCGAGCGCGCGGGCTTCAACAATGTCGAATGGGACGCCCGCTTCCTGGAGATGATCGAGAAGGACCCGGAGGCGCTGACCCGCATGACCCACGCCGATTTCGCCCGTCTCGGCGGGCTCGAGGGGGCGGAGGTCATCATGTGGCTGGTGATGCGCGGGGCGATGTCGGCGACGGTGCGCAAAATCCACCAGACCTATTACCTGCCTTCGATGACCGGCATCGCCACCGTCATCTACGAGAACGAAGCGATCGAGCCGCCGGCCGACGTCGTCGGCACGCATCGCGCCCATATGGCCCGCCAGCTGGCCGGCGCCGAGGACCTCGCCGGCACCTATCCCTTCACCCACGCCACCAGCGCCAAGGCCTACCGTCTCAACCGCTTCCTGCATCGGATGGTGGAGCCGGCGCACCGCGCCCGCTTCCTCGCCGATCCGGAATCCGCCTTCGAAGAAGCCGGCCTGACGGAGGAGGAGCGCCGGCTGGTCCGCGACCGCAATTGGCGCGGCATGATCCATCACGGAGTGATCTTCTTCATGTTGGAAAAGCTGGGGGCGGTGGTCGGCACCTCCAACCTGCACATCTACGCGGCCATGCGTGGCGAGACGCTGGAGGAGTTCCAGAAGACGCGGAACGCCCCCGACGCTCTCTATTCCGTAGCCGGCAAGGATGCCGCGGCGCTGGCCTGGGACAAGGAAAAGAACTGACCTGCCTTCGTGGGCCCTGTCAACTTGTAGGTACGCTCAGTGATGGTAAGCGCGTCTTGACCAAGAATGTCCTATAGATGGGGCGATCACGCGGCCAGCGGCGCGCCGACCATCTCGGCCCAAACCGGGGGGTCTTGAACTCGGGCGGTACGATGGTCGGAAACGGGGCGATGATCGCGACGGAGGTGGATGAGGTTGTTGACCAGGTCGTGGATGGACAGGAAGCGCTGCACCTGCCGAGATGACTTGAAGCACTTCATCTGCCGTTCGCGTCGTCGGGTCGGCTGATGTGAGTTCTCCGCCCGGTTGTTGAGCCCCTTGTTGGCGCTACTCACACCCGACCGTCGGGGCCCTGGACAAATGAAGCGGCCGGATGTCACGCCCAGCCGGCCGAACCATGCGGACACCAAAAAGCCCGCGCTCCAGATGGAGGCGGGCTTTCTGGTGATTTGGTTGCGGGGGCAGGATTTGGCCTTTACCGAACGCGTGCTCGGCGTCCATGAATGGATGGAGCCATTCGGTTCCCGCAAACGACTTGGAAATGCAAGCCTCCGCCATAAGAGGAGCGGCAATCCGCCTTGCTCCCCCATCCTCCCGGCCGGGACAAGACCAACTCGGCCGGATCAGAACCGGTAGGACACCGGAAGCGTCTTCAACCCGCTGACGAAAGCCGATTCGACGAAGCTCGGCGAACCGGCCGGTTCGATGTGCTTCAGACGCGGCAGCAGCTCGCGGTAGAAGGCTTCGATCTCCATCTTGGCGAGGTACTTGCCCAGGCAGAAATGCGGCCCGATGCCGAAGGCGAGGTGGGGGTTCGGGGAACGGTCGACCCTAAGACGGTCAGGCTCCTCGAACACCGCTTCGTCACGGCAGGCCGAGGCGAAGGCCAGCATGATGGTGTCACCGGCGGGGATGGTCGTGCCATGCCACTCGACGGGCTTGCGAGGCGTCCGCATGAAATGCTTCACCGGCGCGGTCCAGCGGACGAACTCTTCCGCCGCCGTGCCTAGAAGGCCGAGATTCCCGCGCAGCTTCTCCATCTCGTCGGGGAATTCCAGCAACCCCTGCATTCCGCCGCCGATTGAGGCCGCCGTCGTGTCATGGCCGGCGGTCGCAACGATGACGTAATAGCTCAACCGCTCATGGCCGGCCATCGGACAGCCGCCGACTTGGCCATTGGCCAGGGTCGTGGCGATGTCGTTGCGCGGCTTCGCCCGCCGGTCTTCCGTCAGCACGTCGAAATAGGACCGGAAATCGTCGAGGACGTCGCGCGTCCCCTGCCCCTCCGCCGATCCCTCTCGCCGGTTGCCCAGTTGCTTGTCCGCCGGGCTGAACAGGCGCTGGGTCATCCTGAGCACCTCGGGCTCATCCTCCTTCGGCACGCCCAGCAGGGTCATCACCACCCGCAACGGATACCAGTAGGCGATGTCGGCGGCGAAGTCGCATGAACCGCCCATATCCTCCATCCGGTCCACGAACTCCTTCGCGATTCCGGCGATCAGGGCTTCGAACTCCCCCAAATTCTTGCGGGAGAACCATTCGAGCGTGACGGCACGGTGCTGGTGATGGTGGAGCCCGTCCATATGGGTCAGCGGCTTAGGACCATTCGGATCGCCGTACTTCGCCCGGTAGATGGCCTCGACCTTCTCCGGGATCAGCACCGTGCGGGTGCCTGCGGCATAGGTTTCCGGATCGCGTTCGACCGCCTGAATGTCGGCATGGCGGGTCAAAACCCAGAATGGCCGGTAGCCCTGCGGTTCGGCCCGAGCCAGCGGTTCCTCGCGGCGCAGCCGGGCATAGAGGGCCCGCACCCGATCAGGATCGCCGAACGTCTTCGGCGAGGCGAGCGCGTCCGCACTCAACACGTCATTCATCATGGATTGCTCCCCTTCCAGACACCGGATCTCCGCCCGAAGCCCTCGGCCCGGCTGGTCGTCCTGCATCCCGCACACTGGCATCGGCGGCCGGTGCCGGACCCCATCCTTTCGTCCGGGGCCGACACCGCAATTGCCGCATAACCTCGTATGCGGATGACCGAGGCCTGACCGCGTCCGTCCTGCGAAGAGGCAAGGCGGAGACGGAACGGGCATCACGCAGACCGCGAAGGAAATTTCGGCAGCCGCGGGATTCGATCAGTCGACAGGGGAGGAACTCACCGATGCGCTTCGGACATCTCAAGATCAAATGGCGTCTTTGGCTTTTGCTGATTGTCATCACCGCCGGGATCGGAATCGTCCTTGCGGTGGCTGCCCAGGCCATGCGCACGGAGCTGGTACATGGCCGGGAGCTGATGCTGAAGGCGGCGGTCGACAGTGCCTATGGCACCGTCCAGCGCTATGAAACGGAAGTCGCTTCCGGGACGATGACCTATGACGGCGCGATCCTCGAAATCAGAAAGTCGCTGGATCGCATCCGGTTCTACAGGGACGACTATGTCTATCTCGTCAGGACGGACGGCTATGCGGTTTCCCATCCTCTCCGCCCCGACCTCATCGGTAAGAATTCATGGGACTTCAAGGACAGCAACGGTAAATACATCATTCGCGAGCTTGCCGGAATGGTGAAATCCTCCGATTACGGCCTGCTGCATTATCATACGACCAAATCTCCGGATGCACCGCCGGTGCCGAAGCTGGGCGTGACCCGGCTGTTCAAGCCTTGGGACTTGATGATCACGGCGTCCATTTCCATGGATGACGTCGATGCCGAAGTCCGGCAGCTGGCGCTGCACGTCATCGGCATCGGCGCGGCCGTGCTGGCGCTCAGCATCGTCATGGCGATGCTGATCGGCCGCAGTATCACGCAGCCCATCACGATCCTGAGCGCGAAGATGCGGCGGCTGAGCGACGGCGACCTGTCGGATGCGATCGACGAGGCCGACCGCCGGGACGAGATCGGGACGATGGGACGGGCGGTCCGCGTGTTCAAGGAAAACGCCCAGGCGAAGCAGCGCCTGGAAGCCGAAAAATCGGAAGCGGAACACAAGGCCGCCGAGGAAAAGCGTCAGGCGTTGCGCCAGCTCGCGGACTCGTTCGAACGGACCGTCGCATCGCTGATCCGCTCGGTTTCCGACGAAACCTGGCGGGTCGAACGGCACGCGCAGAGCATGGTCGATGCCGCGAAGAGGACCGACGACCTTGCCAGTGCGGTGGCCACCGCCACCGGCGAAACCCTGTCCAACGTCCAGACGGTCGCCGCCGCTTCGGAGGAGCTGTCCACCTCGGTGGCGGAGATCGGCAGCCAGATCGGCTATGCCCGCAGCACGGCAAGCGACGCGGTCGTGCAAGCGCGCCAAGCCAGCGATAAGATCGGCGGGCTGGCCACCGCCGTGGACAAGATCGGCGCCGTGGTCGAACTGATCAACTCGATCGCCGGCCAGACCAACCTGCTGGCGCTCAACGCCACCATCGAGGCGGCACGCGCTGGAGACGCCGGCAAGGGTTTCGCCGTGGTGGCGGGCGAGGTTAAGGCCCTGGCCACCCAGACCGCCCGGGCGACCGACGAGATCGCCGGTCAGGTCTCCGGCATCCAGACCGCCACCGAGGAGGCCGTCAAGGAGATCGTCGACGTCGTTCACGTCATCGAACGGATGCAGGAAATCGCGATCGCGGTCGCGTCGGCGATCGAACAGCAGGGTGCCGCGACGAAGGAGATCGCGCGCAACATCCAGCAGGCGGCGGTCAGCACCGAAGAGGTGTCGAGGAACATCGCCGGCGTCAGCACCGCCGCCGACGAGAGCGGCCACTCGGCCGAGGAGGTGCTGAAGCAGGCCGGCACATTGGCCGGGCAGACCGATGCGCTGAGCGGTGAAGTGAACCGCTTCCTGTCCGGTCTCGAGGCGGCGTGATCCATAGCGGAACCGGGGCCGCCCCGACTATGCGGGTGGCAACGATGCGGGCGGTCCCGGGCGGGAGCCCTCAAAGGAGGCCGAAGCAACGGGCCTTCGCCAGGGCGCCCGACCGGTTGGCCACGCAGAGCTTGCTGTAGACATTCTGCAGATGCCACTTCACGGTGGCGATGCTGAGGCTGAAGCATTCCGCGATGTCCTGGTTCGTCAGCCCGGAATCGAGCGCCCGCAGCAATTCCAGCTCACGCGACGTCAGCGTGTCGACCGGCGCCTCGTCCTCCGGCACGGTGGCGGCGAGATTGAGCCGGCGGCGCAGCCCGTCGAGGAATCCGACCACCGTCCGGTCGGCCGTGCCCAACCCGTTGGCCGTCAGCAGGGGACGCACGGCCCAGTTCAGCTCGAAGACGGTTTGCGCCAAGGCATTCTCCGCCGCCAGCCAGATCGCCCGCGAGAAGCTGCGCATGGCGACGGACGTCTGCCCTTCCCCCGCCTGCGCCGCCGCCTTCAGCAGCAGCAGTTCCACCATGCGGCGGGTGCGCCCGTGAGCTTCGGCATAGGGCAGCAGCCCGGCACAGAGGTCCAGGACCGCGCCGAACCGCTGCTCCGCCAGCGCAAAGGCCGCTTCGAGGAAATCGATCTGCCAGCGGTAGAGCTGCCGCATCTCCTCGTCCCAGGTGGCGTCCATCACCGATGCCGCCCGGTCGACGAAGTTGGCCGTGAACTCCTCCCTCGCACCGCGCACATCCCCGAGGCGCAGCAGCAGCAGAACCGAAATCCGGTGAGCCTCCAGATCGTAGCGGAGGGTATAGCGCCGGCCCTTGGCCAGGAACCGGCGCAGCAGGGCCAGGGCGGCTTGGCCTCCCTGCTCGTACTCCGTCAAGGCCGCCGCCGCCTCCAGGCCGATGACGGCAGTATCCGTCAAGCCATGATCATGGAAATGGGCGAGCCCCTTCGACAGATGCCGTCGAGCTTCGGCAAAATCACCGGCTTCGCAGCGCAGGCGGGCGGCAACGAGGCTCAGGGTCGAGACCACGGGCGTCGACGCCCCCATCGTCGTCCGCGCCTGCGACAGGCCCTGCTCCACGATGCGCGTCGCCAGCACGGTGCGGCCGCTGGCGCATTCGAACATCCCTTCCAGCACCGTCAGCCACGCCTGGGCATATTCGCTCGCCGAGGATCGGGCCGCGCGCCAGGCGGTCTCCAGGGTGCGGCGGCACGCCACCTCCTCGTGGCGGTTGAAGCGGGCGATCGACCTGGCTCCGAGCACCGCGGCGACCAGGAAGGGATCGCCGTGGTCCCAGCATTCCAGCCACCGGCCGGTCAGATCCACCACATCGGTCAACCGGTCCCGACGCAATTCGATACTGCCGCGCACCTGCTCCAGATGGGGGCGGAGGGCCTCCGCCTCCTGGACCGGCAAATCCGGCAGCGCGGCAGTCAGGCGATCGAACTCCGTCCGCGCATGGTCGAGCCGCATCAGGAAGACCAGGGACCATATCTTCCACAGGTGCAGCATGGGAGCGATGTCGATCCCGCTGCGCTCCAGCGCGCCGACCCAGCCCAGCATCTGCGGCAGCATCCCGCGCTCGCGGATCAGGGCGCACGCGTTCTCCAGCAGCAGGCGTTGCGCCATTTCGGGCCGTCCGGCGAGCAGAGCATAGTCGACCGCGTCCTCGACCGCCCCGTTGGCGGCGCACCAGGCTGCCGCCCGGTCCAGCAGGTCGCCGTCGGGGTCGCACCAGGACGCCACCGGATGGTTGCGGAGGTGGGAGGCGACCATGGCGTGCAAGCGGAACCACCGGCCCTTCCCCACCGCCGGAACGACCAGCAGATTTTTCCGGACGGCTTGGTCCAGCAGAGCAGGGGCATCCGTATCGGGCATCACCGCCGCGCACATGTCGCGCGAGAAGCGGTTGAACCGCGCCAGCACCGCCAGGAAGGACACCATCCTGGGACTGAGGCGGCCGAGAACGGCGGCATCGATGTACCGCTCCAGCGCCTCTTCGATCCGGAGATCCCCCTCCTGCACCTGCGACCATTCGGTGACCGCGCCTGCAGCCATGCCGTAAAGCTGGAGGGCGATCGGCCACCCTTCCGTGGTGCCATGAATCTGCTGCACCACCTCCGTCTCCAGCCTGCGTTGAGCATGGAGATGCAGAAAGTCGTGCGCCTCCTCCCAGGTCAACGCCATATCCTCGGTGCGCAGCACCCGAGCCCTGCGGGACAGTTCCAACTCGACCCAGTTCAGGTCCGGCAACGACCGCGCAGCGAAGAAATAGCGCACTCCCCCCATTGTGCCCGCCGTCAGGCTGCGCAGGCGCATGCTCAGGGAGGATTGGTCGGCAAGGTGGGCGTTGTCGACGAAGATCCAGGCCGGCTTTCGCGATCGCACTCCCACCGCCTGGGCTTTCCGCTGGAGGCTCGCCATGTCGGCAAAAGCCGTCGGCCGCCAATCGGTGGGCAGTTCACCCTCCCCGGTCTCGTAATCGCACCAGACGGTCGGCCGGCCCTCCCGCGACGCGCGACGGCAGAGTTCACGCAGCAGGGCGCTTTTCCCGAATCCGGCGGGGGCCGCGATGAAGGTCACGGTCGGCCCGTCGGGATCCGCGGCTTTCGTCAGAGCCCGCGTTTCGACGAATCTCTCCTGATCGGCGGTTGGGCTTGATCCACTCGGCGCAGGCCGGACTGACGCCGGAAAAGCGCCTATGCCATGCCGGGTTTCCATGGGTGCGACAGCCTTGCTTGCCATGGTCTCTCCTCCCTCTGTTCCAATCGACCTGTGACGGGCTGCTTGCCCCCGTTCTCATGGCGTGTTGCCGCCGTTATTCTTTTGAATTTACCGCAATGGTATATTTTCCGGATTTTAAAATACTCGAATATCAATTCTCCGTTTTTTATTTACAAACCCCATGAAGAATGGTGCTCACCACATGCCGCGCGTAGGACTCCGCCAAGTCCTGGTCGATCGCATCGATCCCGAAGGCGAAGGGCAGCGTGCCGCGGCTGCGGAACAGGAAATCGGCGGCACCGATGGTGCTGTAATAGAAGAGCATCGGGTCGATCGCCCGGATTTGGCCAGCGGCCTCCGCCTGGGACAGGATCTGCCCCTGCAACGCGATCAGGGGCTTGATGAAGAACTCGGACAGTTCGCGGGCGCTGTCGGTGCCACTGCCTTGCAGCCGGTTGATCAGCGGATTGATGTAGGGATGTCGGAAATAGGTTTTTATGATCCCGGCGATGTGGAGCTGCAGCTTGCGGATCGGCGGCATGTCCGCTTCGACCAGCAGCTTCAGGCTTTCCAGCGCCTTGAAGGCGTCGCGCTTCAAAAGCGCCAGCAGCAGCCCGTCCTTGCTGCCGAAATAGTAGCCGACCAGTCCATGATTCAGCTCGGCCCGCGCCGCGATGTCGAGCAACGACACATCCAGCGTATCCCTCTCGACCAGGAGCTGGCTCGTCGCTTCTAGCAAGCGGTCGCGGGAGTCGGTCCGCGGTACGGCGCGCTGCCGGGGCGATGAGGCGGTTGCAGCCATTGTCTCAACTCCAATTTATCTGTTGATATAATTTATATGGCTGACTAACTTTCGGCAAGCCGGATCTGCGCGGCGGCCCCTTCGATGCGAACAGGCGCCGCCGCCCCATGGCTTCAGCGACAATCAGGAGAACAGATATGCCGAAGGTTACTTTCAGGACGGCGGACGGCGTGGTGCGTCTGGTGGATGCCGCGTCCGGCTCCAGCCTGATGGAGGGGGCGGTGGGCGCCAATGTGCCGGGCATCCTGGCGGAGTGCGGCGGGGCCTGCGCCTGCGCCACCTGCCATGTCCATGTCGACGAGGAGTGGATCGGCCACCTGCCGCCCGCCGGCGAGATCGAGGCGTCCATGCTGGACTATGTGCAGGACGCGGGGCCGACCAGCCGGCTGGCCTGTCAGATCGTCCTGACGGCGGAACTGGACGGATTGAGCGTGCTGGTTCCGGAAGCCCAATAGGCAACGAGGCGCCACCACCCATCACCGCTGCGGTGCGGCGATGGGCGGTGGCGCCTCGAAATCCCTCGACAATGCCCTCGATCCAGACGGGTCGGGATCAAGGGCTGCAGGCGTCAAAACTTGACCCCGGTGCTCGCCAGGAGGAGGTTCCGGTCGGAACGGGGATCGTAGGGACCGGTTAGGGTCCTCTGGTAGGTGACGTTGAAGAAATAGCTGGTCTTGAAGCTGCCATCGAGACCCAACCGGAGGGCCTTGCGGCCCTTGTTGAAGGCACCGTCGTACGACCAGCCGGAGACGTCATGGATGAACCCCACTGACGGCTTGAGGTTCAGGTCCGGCAGGACATCCTGGTAGCTCAGGCTCGTCTGCAGGCGGTATCCCCAGGAGAAGGGCGTCACGAAGCCCCGGGTGGAGCAGAATTTCGGATCGGCACCGGCGGGACAGACGCCGTTGAGCGGACCGGTGCCGAAGACGTCGGCACGACCGTAGCGGCGGAAATTGGGATCGGGGAGCCCATGGACGTATTTCGCGCCCACCTCGCCGCCGAGCGTCAGAGAGCCGCCAAGCACATCCTGGACATCCTTCGACGCGGCGACCTGTCCCTGGGTGACGTGGAAACGCTCGTATCCCTTCAAGGTCCCGCCCAGCGGCGTCCTGTCGAAGTCCCCGGCCAGGACGCCGCCAGCCCCGAGCGAGCCGAGCAATATGTCGAGGGAGTTGAACGAGAGAGGCTGGTTGAACTTGTGATCGATCTCGCCGGCGACCTTCATGTTGAAGGAGGGAATGCTGCTGGCGAAGCTGCCGGACAGCATCTTGATGTTTTCGGGAAAAGCTGTCGCGTAGCGAGGATTGAGGCCGTCGGGATCACCCGTGAGGAACGCCGTGCCGCCCCGGCCGGTCCGGATGACGTCGATATAGGGGTCGCGCGAATGGACCATCGTGTAATAGAGCGAGAATTTCGTGCCGATGGGCGGCACGGTGTAGGAGCCGCCGACGCCGAACTGGCCGGCATTGCTCGCCTCCCGGTCACCGGCACGCTTGAGGAAGCGCCCGCTTGACGTCGCCCCGGGTGAGGTGAAGGCACTCGATATGATCGCCTTGTCGCAGCCCGGAGCAATGAAGTCGGCGGTGGCGCCGAAGGTCCCGCAACCCGGCAGGGTCGAACGCTCCCAGAGGAACTGATAGAAGGCCTCCAGGCTTGCCAGCGGCGTGACATCCACCTTGCCGGACAGGGCAAGGAACGGCACCCAGCCCTCCTGGGGTTGCACGCCGGGCCGGGTCAGGGCCGCATAGTCGCGCGGATTGATGTCGCGCAGGCCGCCGGGAATGGTGAAGGCGGGGCCCCAGTCGATGGTTTGCTGGCCCAGCTTGAGCGACAGCGGAAGGCCGCCCGGGGCAAACTGCCCTTTGACATAGGCGTCGGCGAGTGAGACGCCGCGGAATTTCGCGCCACGGGAGAAGCCCCGGTCGGACAATCTCCCGCCGCCATAGTGGTTCGGCTCGTTGCCCAGCACGACGCTGTCATGGGACAGGGTGTAATCGTACCAGCCCTTCAGGCGAAGGAAGCCGCCCCAGCCGTCCTTGTTGTTGGCCTCGAAATCGACGACCGCCTTGGCGACGGTGGAAACCGGATCGCCGCGCTTGTAGTTCAGGTTGCTGTCATCCGAATTGACCCCTGCCGGCGCGGTGCCGCGGATGCCCGCCAGCGCGGCGTCGGCGGCGGGAACGCGGGCAGGATCGGTGCGGCTGGTGCGGATGGCCGTGCCGGCGGTGACGGTGGAGCGGACGGACCCCGTCCAATCCCCGGCCTCGAAGTCCAGGGCATGGGCCGGCATGGCCGCCGTCAGCACGGCGACGGCAATCCATTCCCGGCAGCCGGGAACGGCCATTCGTTTTTTCCGGCTGCGGCCACGGCTGCGCCGGCACAGGACGGCAGCGGGCTGAGATGACGGAACATCTCTGGTCATTTGGTTTCCTCCCCTTTCAAATTTCAAAGACTTCTTCAGCCGCCGCCCGCTTGACGTGGCGGCGTTTCCGCCCGGCATCGATGTGCAGCGCGTCGGATGGGGCCGGGATAAGGCGGTGGGAATGCCGGGATCAGGGCGGCGGGCTGAAGCGCCAAGCCACCCCAGACCGCCGGGTCGCCTCGGTCAGCGCAGAAAACTCTTCATCGGAATGGCCGCATCGGCCAGTTGCACCGCATCGGGCGCCACCTTGCCGGCGATCAGGGTCTTGCCGGCCATGAACTCCGCCGGGGCGTTCACGGCCTCCACCGCCTGCACCACCGAACCGGCGAGATGGAAGATGGCGAACTTGGCGGTTCGGGGGTCGCCGCGGACCACGGTCATATCGGCATCGAACGGCAGGCCGGCGATCTGGAGCTTGATGTCGTACTGGTCCGACCAGAACCACGGCACCTCCGGCGCGGGCGGCGGACGGCCGGTCACCGCCGCCGCCATCTGCCGGGCCTGTTCGAGAGCGTTCGGAACACTCTCCAGCCGGCAGCTGCGCCCATAGCGGGGTACGGGCCGCCATGTCAGATCGCCCAGCGCGAAGATGCTGGGATCGGACGTCCGGGCCTGCTGATCGACCACCACGCCGTCGGCGCACTCCAGCCCGGCCGCGCGGGCCAGTTCATCGTTCGGTATGGCGCCGACACCGATCAGGACGGCATCGCAAGGCAGGACCCGCCCATCGGTCAAGCGGATGGCGCGGACCCGCCCGCCCTCGCCGACGATCTCCTCCACCTGCGCGCCGCAGGCGAAGGCGACTCCCCTTGCCTCATGGTAGGACTGGAAGAAGGCCGACAGGGGTGCCGACGCGACGCGGGCCAGGATGCGGGCCTCCCGCTCCACGACCACGGCCTCCCCGCCGAGCGCACGGGCGGACGCTGCCACCTCCAGCCCGACATAGCCGCCGCCGACCACCGCCAGGCGGCGGCCGGGGCCAAGACGCCCCTTCAGGGCCTCGGCATCCGCCGCCGAGCGCAGAGAGAACACGCCGTCGGCATCGCCGCCGGGGATCGGCAGTGATCGCGCACGGGCGCCGGTCGCCAGCACCAGCTGGTCGTAGCCGAGCACCTCCCCATTTTCCAGCCGCACCAGCCGGGGCGGGCGGTCGATCGTCGTCACCACGCTGTCGGTGCGCAGATCGACCCCGTTGTCGGCGTACCAGCCGGCCGGCTTCAGGAACAGGTCCGCCGCTCCGGCCTCGCCCTTGAGCCAGGCCTTCGAGAGAGGCGGGCGCTGGTAAGGCGGCAGCGATTCCGCCCCGATCAGGGTGATTTCGCCGGCGAACCCGAATTGTCGCAGGCAGGCCGCCGCGGCGCCGCCGGCATGCCCGGCACCGACGATGACGATCCGCTGATCACGCTCGGAGGGGGTCGTCACGCTCCCCCCTTCGGCCCGAAGGCACCGGCGGAGGAGTGGGCGGTGGTGGCAATCGTCTGCAAGAGGCTACTCCGTACCCAATGCGAGGAAGCTGCCGGCAGAGTGAGGGACGGCCGGACGGGTCGCCCCCTCCTTTGGGATGGTATTGCTGGCATTGGAAACAATTCGGCATATGACACAGCCAGCCAACGGCTCATGCCCCTTCGCAGGGGCCGATGGCGCAGGACAGGCCGAGTGCCCCGATCCGCTCGACGACGACGTTGGACTGATCCATCGCCGACAGCTCGATTTCGACGCCGAGACCGCCACCGTCGTCCAGCCTGACCGACCAGCCCGAGACGGTTCCCACGGGCAGATCGGCGATGATCCGCTGGACGGCGGCGGCAGCGGCCATGCGGCGCAGTTCCGGCTTGAAGGTCTTGTTCATGGCGGTGCGGGGAATCGCCTCCACGGCGAACAGCTGCACCGGAACCGCCGCCCGCTCGTCCAGCTTCGCCGCACAGAGTTCGCGCAAGGTTTCGGGATCGGCCGCACCGGGTGCCAATTGCACGAAGGCGACCGGCAGTTCGCCGACACGGGCATCCGGCATGCCGACCGCCGCCGCGTCGATCACCTGCGGCAGCGCCAGCAGCGCGTTCTCGATGCAGGCCGGGTCGATGTTGTGGCCGCCGCGGATGATGACGTCCTTCGCCCGCCCCGTGACCCACAGGAACCCGTCCTCGTCGAACCGGCCGATGTCGCCGCTGTCCACCCAGAGACTGCCGTCGGCGGGATCGGTCAGCAACTTCCCGGCGGTCAGCGCCGGGTCGGTATAGCCGCTGAACACGGGCAGACCACGCACGGCGACGATGCCCGCCTGCCCCACCGGGCAGTCCGAAACGATGCCGCCGTCCAGCCCGACCTCGACGACGCGGACCCGGTAGAAAGGCGCCGCCGGACCGCTGCTGCCGGGCTTGGGCGTCGCCCAGACCGGCGTCGAGGCGCACAGACCGGCGCATTCGGTCATGCCATACCCTTCGTGAACCCCGACGCCGAAGGTCCGGCGATATTTGTCGAACACCGTTTCCGGCAGTTTGCTGGCGCTGGACACGAACAGGCGGATCGGCATGCCCTTGCCGTCGTAGCGGTCGATGGCGTCGGTGAAGACGGTGGGCACCGCGATCATCATGGTGAAGCCGAACCGTCGCGCCAGCTCCCAGAAATTGGGCAGGACATGTTCGCCGCGATAGCCGGCCGGGCTCAATTGCACCAGATGCTGGCCCAGCATGATGGTGCGGAAGGTCACGATCACGCCGCCGCCGACATGGAACAGCGGCAGGCCGTTCGGCACCACCTGCCCACGGTCCGTCGAATGGATCAGCGCCGAGGACAGCGCGCTGGCGAGCAGGCCGCGATGGCTGATCCGGGCGAGTTTGGGATTGCCGGTCGTCCCACCGGTGGGGAAACAGGCGCAGATGTCGTCCGGTCCCGGTGCCGGACCCTCCAGCCGATCGGCCGGCATGGCCGCGCGGGCACGGGCGAACCCACCGTCCGGATCGTCGCAGACGACCAGCTGCATGCCGGGACATTGACGCAGGATCTCCGCCGCCTTGTCGGCGCAGAGCTGGCTGATGGCGGCGCTGCTGGCGAACACCATGCGGGCACCGGCATTGCGGGCGATGTCCACCAGGGCCGCGACCGACAGGAAGGGATTGACCGGCACGGCGCAACCCGCCACCTGCGCGCCCCAGAAGCCGAAATAGGCCTCCGGCGTCGGCAGGGCGAGGAACAACACCCGGTCGTTGGGGCCGATGCCCAGACGGCGGAAATGGTTGGCCGCCCGCAGCACCTCGCCGGCCAGACGCGCATGATCCAGGCTCTCCACGGTACCGTCCGCGGCACAGGTCCAGGCCATGGTCAGCGCACTGCCGGTTCCATAGACCTCGGCAAGCCGGAGGAAGACGTCTGCCAACGTCTCCGCCGCCAAGATCCGTTCGTCCACGCCCCGCAGGGCCTCCCTCTCACGCGCGTTCAACTGTTGGGCCTGCGCCCCGATGCTGCTCACGGCATGCCTCCCCGATGTGATTTCGGGACACCCTGGCAGCGCCCGGCGCGAGCGCCCCCATCCGAAAAGTGGGGGTCGTCGATTGTTTTGGCAGCCAACAGGCCATCCTTCCGGATGGGGCGGCGGCGCCGGGCCTCCGGTCAGATGCTCGGAGCGAAGATTTGGAATCGTGAGCGGCCAGGGTTGCGCGAACCACTCGCGCCCGATGCCGCCGCAACCGGTGGAAGACAAGACCCATGAATTTCGATGGCGATTTCGTGATGAGCATCGGTGGGCGCCCCGTCGCCACGTCCACCACCCTGCCGGTCGTCAATCCGGCGACCGGCAAGGTGTTCGCCGCCGCCCCGGACTGCACGCCGGAACTGCTGGACCGCGCCGTCGCGGCCGCCCGTGCGGCCTTTCCCGCCTGGCGCGACCTGGGACCGGACCGGCGTTCCGCCCTGCTGAAGCAGGCCGGTGACCTGATGGCGGCGAATGCCGAACCGCTCAAGGCGCTGCTGACCCGCGAACAGGGCAAGCCGCTGGACGATGCAGCGGGCGAAGTGGCGGGTGCCGCCTATTGGCTGAAGTCCTTCGCGCGCATGGACATCCCCGTCACCGTCGGCCAGAGCGGTCCCGGCCGGCGGACGGAGACCCACCAGATGCCGCTCGGCGTGGTGGGGGCCATAGCGCCCTGGAACTTCCCGCTGCTGCTGGCCTTCTGGAAGATCGCTCCCGCCTTGAAGGCAGGGAACACGGTGGTGGTCAAACCGTCCCCCTTCACCCCGCTGGCGACCCTGAAGGCGGTGGAACTGTTGCAGTCGGTGCTGCCGGCCGGCGTGCTCAACGCGGTCGGTGGTGGGGACGATCTGGGACCTTGGCTGACCGCCCATCCCGGCATCGACAAGGTCAGCTTCACCGGCTCGACCGCGACGGGCCGCCGGGTGATGGCCTCGGCCGCCGAGGGGCTGAAGCGGATCACCCTGGAACTGGGCGGCAACGACGCGGCCATCGTGCTGCCCGACATCGACGTCGATGCCATGGCGCCCAGGATCTTCTGGTCGGCCTTCCGCAACAGCGGGCAAATCTGCGTGGCGACCAAGCGGCTCTACATCCATGCCGACATCTATGACCGGCTGGCCGCGGCCCTGGTCGCCTATGCCGCCAGCCTGCCGATGGGCGACGGCGCCATGCCCGATACCAAGCTGGGTCCGGTCCAGAACGCCCGCCAGTTCGAGCGGGTGAAGGACATCATCGAGGATTGCCGCGCCCAGGGGCACCGCTTCCTGTGCGGCGGCGACATCGACGGCGGGCGGGACGGCTACTTCATCCCCGTCACCCTGGTGGACGATCCGCCTGAAACGTCCCGCGTCGTGCGGGAGGAAGCGTTCGGTCCGGTCCTGCCGCTGCTGAAGTTCCACGACATCGATGGTGCCGTGGCCCGCGCCAACGACTGCGAGTATGGACTGGGTGGCTCCGTCTGGTCCGGTGATCCGGCCAGGGCCCAGGCCATCGCCGAGAGGCTGGAGACCGGCACGGTCTGGATCAACGACGTGCAGATCCTCGCCCCCACCGTCGCCTTCGCCGGACACAAGCAGTCCGGTTTCGGCGTAGAGAACGGCCTGGACGGGCTGCTGGAATACTGTATCCCCCGAACCATCGTCATGCCGGCCATCGTCATGTCGACCGAAACGGAGCATTGAGCCATGGACATTCTCGCCGCCGTGGTCAACGAAGCCAAGGGCCCCTTCAGCCTGGAGACGGTGCAACTGGATGCCCCTGGGGCCGGAGAGGCACTGGTCCGCATCCTGGGCGTCGGCCTGTGCCACACCGATCTCGTCGCCCGCGACCAGGCGATGCCCATCCGCCTGCCCGCCGTTCTCGGCCATGAGGGTGCCGGCGTGGTGGTCGCCGTCGGGTCGGGCGTGACGAAGGTCGCCCCCGGGGACAAGGTCGTCCTCTCCTTCTCTTCCTGCGGGGCGTGCCCGCGCTGCGAGGACGGGGATTCGGCCTATTGCATGACCGGGCCGGCGCTGAACTACGCCGGCCGCCGCAAGGACGGCACCACCACGATGACGCGGCAGGGCCAACGGCTGTCCAGCCCGTTCTTCGGCCAGTCATCCTTCGCCAGCCACGTGCTGACCGGCGAACGCAACATGGTCAAGGTGGCCGACGACCTGCCGGTGGAACTGCTCGGCCCGCTGGGCTGCGGCATCCAGACAGGCGCCGGGGCCGTCCTGCGCAGCTTCGATTGCCCGCCGGGCAGCTCCCTGCTGGTCACCGGGGCGGGTTCGGTGGGGCTGGCCGCGGTGATGGCCGCCGCCCTGCGCGGCCTCTCCACCATCATCGTCTCCGATCCGATGGCGTCACGGCGCGATCTGGCCCTGGAACTGGGCGCCACCCATGTGATCGACCCCGCCGCGGAGGCGGTGGAGGTTGCCGTCCGCCGCATCCTTCCCGACGGGTGCGACTTCAGCCTGGACACCACCGGCGTCGGCGACGTCATGGACGCCGCCATCCGCGCCATGCGCCCGCGCGGTGTCTTCGGGCTGGTCGGCGTGCCGCGCGATCCCCGCTCCCCCACGCCGGGCATCGGCTCTGCGGTGCTGATGCTCGGCCACACGATCCGCGGCATCATCGAGGGCGACAGCGAACCGGACCAGTTCATCCCCGAGCTGTTGTCCCATTATCGCGCCGGGCGTTTCCCCTTCGACCGGCTGATCCGCACCTATCCCTTCGACGCCATCAACGAGGCGGTGGAGGACCAGCATCACGGCGCCTGCATCAAGGCCGTGCTGCTGTTGCCTGACACCACGCCCTGAGGAAAAGTCCGGTGGCGCTACAGGGAACGCGCCACCAGCTCCTTCATGATCTCGTTGGCGCCGCCATAGATTTTCTGGACCCGCGCGTCCGCCCACATGCGGGCGATGGGGTATTCGAGCATGTAGCCGTAGCCGCCGTGCAGCTGGACGCACAGGTCGATGATCTCGTTCTGCTTCTCGGTCGTCCACCATTTGGCCGTCGCCGCCGTGGCGACGTCCAGGTCGCGGTTGACCAGCCGCTCCACGCAATGATCGATGAAGACGCGGGCGATGTCGGCCTCGCTTTTCGCCTCCGCCAGCCGGAACCGGGTGTTCTGGAAGTCGATGAGCGGCTGTCCGAACGCCTGCCGCTCCTTGACGTGGCGCCGGGTATGGTCGAGCGCGGCCTCGATCGCGGCGACCGCCTGCACGGCGATGATCAGGCGCTCCTGCGGCAGCTGTTCGGTCAGCTGGCGGAAGCCATCCCCCTCGTCGCCAAGACGGCTGTCGACGGGCAGGCGCACATCGTCGAAGAAGAGTTCCGAGGTGTCCTGCGCCTTCATCCCGACCTTGTCGAGCGCGCGTCCGCGCCGGAAGCCGGAAGTCTCGTCCGTCTCGACGACGAACAGCGAGATCCCCTTGCCACCGGCCTTCGGATCGGTCTTCGCGGCGACGATGATCAGAGTGCCGATCTGGCCGTTGGTGATGAAGGTCTTCTGCCCGTTCAGCACATAGCCGTCGGCGGTGCGCGCCGCCGTGCAGCGCATGCCGCGCAGGTCCGATCCAGCCCCCGGCTCGGTCATCGCGATGGCACCGATCAGCGCACCGCTGGCGAGACGGGGCAACCAGCGCCGCTTCTGCTCCTCGCTGCCGTAATGCAGGATGTACGGCGCGACGATGCCGTTGTGCAGGGGAATGGCGAAGTCCGGGAAGCCGATGCGGGAAAGCTCCTCGATGATGACCGCCTCGTGCCGGAAGTTTCCGCCGCCGCCGCCATAGGTTTCCGGCACGGCCGGGCACAGCAGCCCGGCCTTCCCCGCCAGCCGCCACGCGGCGGGATCGACACGGCCCTCCCCGCGCCAGCGGTCGCAATTCGGCACCACCTCGCGCTCCAGGAAGCGGCGGACCGTGTCGCGCAGCATGCGCAGTTCCTCGTTGACGAGTTGGTCCATCATCAGCCCTCCCCTGCCAAGCCGTCGCGCCGATGAGCGGCCCCGGCGGCGAGCGGCATGGTTGCGACCATTGTGCCGGGGCCGACGGAAACGCCACCGGCATTCTCCGACCAGATCTCGAACTCCACAAATCCCTCGAGAACGCCCTCGCCGCCTTCCAGCCACTTGCGGCGCACGCGGCCCCTGACGGTGACGGTGTCGCCGACCGTGTTGAAGATGCGCATGCGGAACCCAGACAGCCGGCGGATCACGCTGCCCAGGCCGATGCGGTCGCGCACCAGCCGCTCCCACATGCCCTGCAGCAGGAAATTGTTGGCGTAGATCTCCGGTGCTCCGCTTACCCTGGCATAGTCGGAATTGTGGTGGATGGAGTTGAAATCGCGGTTGGCGCCGGCCGCCATCACCAGACGGTAGACGCTCAAGGGGAAGGCGAGAGGGGCAAGCTCCTCTCCTTCTTCCACCTCCTGCCAGACGGGATCATCGATGCGCCGGGTCATGCGGAGGCTCCGGAAGTTCGAGGATGCGGGTTGTAACGGAAGAAGCTGGAGCGCATGTGCGCCACCACTTCGCCGCGCTGGTTGACGATGTCCGTCTCCCATGTCAGGAAGGCGCCGCGGCCCACCTTGGTCTCCTTGGGCGTGCAGGCCAGCAGTTTGGCACCTCGCCGGGCCAGCCGGTCGCCGGCCACGACGGGGCGCAGATACTCCACGTCATACTCCGTGGCGAAGAAGCCGGTGGTCGGCGGCTCCAGCGGACAGCGAACGCCGGTGACGGCGCTGCGCAGCGGCTGGGCATCGCGGTCGGCGCTGTCGAAGATGGTCTCGCCCGGCCGCCATGCCGGCTCCAGCGTGAAGGTCATCAGCGCCGTGCAGGGCAGGACCACGTCGGCATAACCATAGGCGCGCGCCACCTCCGGGTCGTAGTGCAGTGGACAGTCGAACTCCAGCGGCTCCAGATAGCGGCGGATGGCGCCGCGTTCGACGGGGTCGGCGTCCGGCGGATCGAGGCCGGGGGCGAAGTCCTGGCCCACGCACGCGATCACCGGCTGCCAGGCGGCCGCCCAATCCTGCGTGTCTGTCGATACCGTATCGTTCATGTCGTCCTCTCCTGAAAGACGGATGGCGCCCGGCCCCTGCTCGACGGCCGGGCCGATACCTTCAAGCCGATCCCGCAAGTGCGGCACCGGCCCCCTTCGCGTGGCGGGTGTCACCAGTCTCCAGGATACCCTTCTCCACGAGGTCATCGATCTGTCGCGGCGACAAGCCGAGCAGGTCCTGCGCGATCTCCACGGTGTCCTCGCCGAACAGCGGTGCCGGCTTCTTCTTGGGATCAGGCAACCTCTTCGAGCGGACCGGGGCATTCTCGACATGGAATGCGCCGGCGATCAGGGAATGGGTCATCCGGTGGAAGAAGCCACGATCCTTGAAATGGCCGAAATCCGGCAATTCGGCGACACGAAGCATCGCACCGGCGGGCACACCCGCAGTCTGAAGCTCGCCCATCGCGTCCTGCGGGCTGCGCTGCCGAAGCCATGCGACAAGGGCCTGATCGACCCGGTCGCGCCGAGCATCGCGTTGCGCCGCCGTCGCCAGGGCGGGATCGCCAGCCAGGTCGGGCCGCCGCAGGACGCGGCACAGCGCCTGCCAGTCGCCATCGCCGCGGACCGTCACCACGCACCATTCATCCTCGCCCGCGCAGGGGAAAACACCCCAGGGAGCATCCCGCTCCGGTGCGGCGTCCGGCGCATGACCGGACCGGGCCAGCGACGCAGCCGCGATCTTGACGGCCATATGGTTCAGCATGACCTCCGACTGGGCGACCCCGACGGTTCCGCCGCGGCCGGAACGCAGACGCCGGATGAGAAGGGCCAGCGCCCCGATGGCGCAGACTCTGCCGACGACATGGTCGGGATAGACGGTCACCGCATCGCTGAAGCTCTGCGGATCGTCGGGATAGCGCCATTGCGTGGTCAGCCCCGCCGCCGCCCGAACCAGCGGACCGTAGCCCATCCGGCGGCTCCATGGTCCGGTCGACCCGAACGCGGAGCTGTCGACCATGATGAGGCGCGGATTGACGGCGCTCAGGACATCATGGCCGAGCCCGAGGGACTCCAGGGTTCCCGGCTTGAAATTGGAAAGGACGATGTCGGTCTTCTCGACCATCTTCAGCAAAAGCGCCCGGCCTTCCGGGTGACGCAGATCAATGCCGAGGGACTTCTTGTTCCGATGCCCGGCCATGAAGCTCGGCGTCATCTTCACCTTGCGGATCGACTCCCGCATGCCGTCCGGGAAAGCGGAATTCTCGACCTTGATGACCTCGGCGCCCTGGTCGGCGAGCAGCCGCCCCGCCTCCGCCCCGACGACGATGACGCCGAGATCGAGCACGCGAATCCTCGCCAGCGGTCTCTCCCCCGGCTCCGGAGTCCCGGCATCCTGCAAGCCGTTCCATGGGCGATCGGCGGACGGCAGCGCGGGCGGCCAGCCGGTTCCGAGCGCCGGTGCCGGACCGCGCACACCCACCCGCCGTCCGTCGATCTCCATCAACCCATCCGGCAATGGTACGGTCATGCCGGAATCGGCCGGAACCGGAACGAACAGGTTCCGCGCCCGGACCTGATCGCTTTCGATCGCCTCCGCCAACTCCAGCACCCCGGCGACCGGCACGCCGTGCCGCTGGCCGGCCTCCTCCAGTTCGGCGCGGCTTTTGTCTATGACGAGGCGGGCGATCGCGGCGGTCACCTGAGGCGACGCGAAGCGCGTGCGCATGTCGTCGAGGGCTGGGTCGGAAAGCT
The DNA here is from genome assembly GCF_047302835.1 of Azospirillum sp. CT11-132. Taxonomy (NCBI): domain Bacteria; kingdom Pseudomonadati; phylum Pseudomonadota; class Alphaproteobacteria; order Rhodospirillales; family Azospirillaceae; genus Azospirillum; species Azospirillum sp. CT11-132. The sequence goes on along the minus strand of NZ_JBGLZA010000002.1, from coordinate 266,956 downwards.
CCGCCGGCCGCCCCAGCCACTCGAACATCCCGCGCCATTGGCGCACCGAGAGGATGCACAGCCGAACATAGCCGTCGGCACAGGGAAGGATCGGGTACTGGTGGCCGGCGTCGGGACGGCCTCGCGGCTGGGCGCTGGCCGATGCCCCGGCAGTGGCACTGCCGGCAACGCCGAATCCCGGATCCAGCGCTTGGCTCGCCCCATCCAGCAACGCGAAATCCAGATGGTCTCCCCACCCGGTTTTCAGCCGGTTCAGAAAGGCGACGAGGATCGCGAACACGGCCTGCGACGCGGCGCACTCGTAAGGCAGCTCGCTCGGCGGCAGAAGCGGCGCGCGGCCCGGCTTGCCCGAGCGTGCGAGTTCCCCGGAGAGCGCATGGATGACCGGCGCGGTCGCCTGCCAGCGGCTATATTCGCCTTCCTGGCCGAAATCACTGGCCGACAGGATGACGAGCGCCGGCTTGCGCCGGTGGATGCCGGCGACATCCAGAGCCGCGGCCTCCGCCGAGCCCGGTCGCGTGTTTTCGATCAGGATGTCGGCGCGGTCGAGCAGCGCTTCGAAGCGCTCGCGGTCCACCGCATCAGCGGGATCAAGGGTAACGGCCGACTTCCCGGCGTTCGCGGCGATGAAACTCAGGCTGACGCCGTCGAACAGCGGACCGTCCCGGCGATCCGCGGCCCCGCCGGGGGGTTCCACCCTCAGCACGTCGGCCCCCAGATCCGCCAGACGGCGGCCGATCGCCGCCAGCGTGCCGCTCACCATGTCGATGACCAGCATGCCGTCCAACGGCAGGTTCCGGTCTTCTCCGGCACGGTTCTCCGCAGTCGTTTCCTCCGGCATTTTCGTTCCTTCACGGTTTTTTTGATGATAGGCAGCCGTCGGCCGCCACCCGAAGCGGGGGCGGGCATTCACCGGACAGTCATGAATTCAGCAAAACGCACAGGTTGGCCGACGGTCAGTCGCCCCGGCCGCCCCCCGCTTGTATTATCGCCCGCGCCAGCGCGGCTGCCGCTTCTCGATGAAGGCGCTCGGGCCTTCCTGGAAATCCTCGGTCAGCCTGATCCGCCGAGCGGCCTGTTCGCTGAGCTGGCGCAGGGCATCGTCCGGCAGGTCATAGGCACGGCGTGCGATGCCGAGGCTTTCACGCACCGCGATCGGCGCATTCTCGCAGATCGTCTCGGCGAAGCGGAGCGCTTCGGCCATGAGCGCGTCCGGCGCCACGACGCGATTGACCAGCCCATGGGCCTGCGCGCGCTCGGCGGCGAGCGGCGCGCCGGTTGCGATGAGTTCGAGCGCCAGGGCGCGCGGGAGCGCCCGAACGAGGCGGTAAACCCCTCCCGCCGCGGCGACCAGGCCGCGCTTCACCTCCGGCAGTCCGAAGACCGCGGTCTGCGAGGCGACGATGAAATCGCAGGCCAGGGCGATTTCCGTTCCGCCCGCCAGGGCAAACCCGTTCACCGCGGCGATCCAGGGCTTGGCCCGCGGGTGATGCACGAAACCGGCGAAGCCGCCGTCCGCAGTGAACAGGGTCTCGGCCTGCCCCGCGGCAACCGCCTTCAGATCGGCGCCGGCGCAGAAAGCCTGCTCGCCGGCCCCCGTCAGAATGACCGCCCAGACGTCCGGGTCCTGTTCGGTTTGGCGGACGGCCCGCTCCAATCCCCGGGCGACTTGACCGTCGACCGCATTACGCGCCAGCGGCCGGTCGATCGTCACCAGCGCGACATGGGCGGACAGAAGCTGCAGACGAACCGGACTGTCATCGGACGTCGTCGTTTCAAAGCCATCGGTCATGGCAAAGCTCTCCAGTTGGGTATCCCGTCCACGGCCGGCACCGCAACGCCGTCGATCCCGACTGGCGACACGTCGAGGTCGGTCAGGCGGGCAAGGGTTCGTTCATCGCCAGCAGGAACCCGGGCCATGCCGCGTGTTCCGCCGGGGCCGCGCAGGATCACCACGGCGTGGCTGACGGAGCCGTCGCGTCCGTAGAGGATGGTGAAGGTTTCCAGCCGGCATGGTCCGGCGACGTTGGCGCGGAAGGGCGGGACCGGCCCCCGCCGGCTGTCGGCCATGTCCTGCACCGAGGACGGCCAGCCGGTGATCGGCTTTCGTGACGGCGAGGAAGACAGCACCAGCGCATGATGCTTGGTTACGAACTCTCCTTGCCCGTACAGCAGACCAACTCCATTCGCGATGCGAAGCCGGCGGACCATGGCACAAGCGGCGTGCGTCATGTAGTTGTTCAGCGGCGCGCCGAAGAAGCTCAAGCCCCCCGTCACCGTCGGCTGGACATCCGGCCCGAGGCCGAGCGCCCGACGGGCCATCTTCGGCACGCAGGGAAAGCAGCTGTACAATTCCAGGGCGTCGAAGGCGTCGCCACTCGCAATTGCTGTGGCGGCATCGAGCACCGCGTCTTGCGCGTGGCTTTCATGGAACTGGTCGCGGTCGAGATAGTCGCGGGGCTCATTGGCGGCGGCTCCACCCCAGATATGGACCAGAGCGCCATCCGGAATCCGGGCCGCCCTGGCTCGGGCCAGACTGGTGACCAGGATCGCCGCCCCCTGGTTGACGGTGGGGTTGGCCACCATCCGCTTGGTGTAGGGCCAGGCGATCAGGCGATTGTCGGCCGTCGGCGTGACGATGTCGTCGCTCGCATAGGGTTTTGGCAGCCAAGCGAACGGGTTCGTCTCCGCTACGCGGGAGTAGACAGACCACAGATCGCCGGATTCCATGAGGGCTTCGCGCGGTGTCTGACCCCAATGGGCCGCGCTCGCCGCATCATAGAAGGGATAGACGGAAATCGGCTGCGCGACCCCCAGCTTGACGGCCAGGGGATGGAGGAAATCGGCGCCGCGCAACGGGACCGGCGCGTCGCGGGCGAACTCGGTCCAGGGAAGGGTGAGCTTCGCCTTCTGCGCCTGATTGACGGTGTGTTGCGCTTCCGCGCCGACGATGGCCACGGCGGCGCTCTCGCCGCGGGCGATCCGAAGGGCGGCCTCATGCAGGAAGCGGACGGGACTTTCCCCGCCGATCGCGCCGTAGACGGCACGGGCCGGCGTGATGCCGAGCCGGCAGGCAAGCTGGCGGGCCGGATCGGCATAGCGCCAGCTCGTCAGATTGACGACATCGAGCGAATCCACCGCTGCCAGTACGCCGCCCCCGGCATCCTGATGCGCTCGGTCGAGCGCCGCCGCCATAAGCGCCAGCGGTTCAAGCCCATCCATGGGATCATCCGGCCGGTCCTTGACCTCACCGATACCGACGATGACGGGAATTCGATCTTCGGACACGCGGACCCTCATCTCTGTTTTCCGGCCCTTCAAGGCCGGCGATCGGGCAAATCGAAGATGGCGGCGACTCACGGTTCTTGCCGGGCTGCACATGGGCGTTGGCCTGATTGCTCGCGTGCCCCACCATCAGCGGCTAGCATCAAGCTGGCGGCATCGGCAGTCCAATATCAATTCATCCCTGATTAAGATGCTTTCCATCTTAATCAGGCGTGGAAGCCAAGGCCGCCGCAGCCCGCCGACGGCGAATCTCCAACTGGCGAGCCCCCGGCATTGATATAGGATCGTTATGAATGAAACCGCTCCACCGCGTTCCACTCCCAGGGGGAAAGCCACGCGGTTGGGACCGCCACCGGGGATGACGACACGGCGATGAAGCTCGATCCGGATGCCCTGATACAGTTCGCCGCCGTTGCGGAAGAGGCGTCCTTCACCAAGGCCGCGGCCCGATTGCGGGTCGCGCAACCCTGGCTGTCGCTTCGGATCCGCCGCCTGGAAGGCTATCTCGGCTTTCCGCTGTTCGACCGGACCACCCGCCGTGTCCAGCTGACCGAACGTGGCGCCGAATTCCTGGAAGCGGCGAAGCGGATCGCCGACGCGCTGACCAGCGCGGAGGCGATGGCCGATCGGTTGCAACGGCGCGACCAACGCCGGATCAGGATCGGCGCGCCTCCCTACAGCGCTGAAATCCCCGAGCGCTCCATCCTGATCGCCAGACTGGCCGAGCAGGACCGCGACCTCGTCATCGAACTCGACATCGGCTGGACACCGATCCTGATGGATCGCCTGCGGCGCGGCGACCTCGATCTGGCGTTCGCTCTGGCACCGCCGCCGATGGAGGATCTGGAAGCGCACCGGCTTACGGGCATAGCCCTCGACGTGGTGATGCCGGGCGACGACCCGTTGGCCGGGGAACGCCAGGTCCGGCCGGACCAGTTGGCAAAACGCAAGGTCGGCGTGTTCACCCGGTCTCTCCATCCGACGCTGCACGACAGGCTGTTCAAGCCTCTCTCGCTGGCCGGCGCGGATCTCGTCCAGATGCCGGAAATCAGCAGCAGCATGAGCGAGCGCGTCGGCCGCGGGGAAATGCTGATGGCGATCTTCGCCTGCTCCGGTCTTCCCAAGCAGGACATTGCGCTGGAAAGGCGCTCCCTGATGGTCGACATGACGGACTTCAGCATCGTCCGCCATCGCGGCGACCGTTCGAAGATCGTGGAAACCGCCTGGAGGCTGGCCACCGGGTCGGCGTGAGTCCATCGCCAAACTGATGCCGGAACAGCCGGCCGATAAAACGCATTGACACCAAGCAAGCGCTTGGTAGGATGAAATCGATCGCTGGGCTGATCAACGGTTTCAAGTGCCGCTGCCGGAACCGACGGCCCGCGATCGTTCCAGCGAATGCCAATCCATTGGATAGCAGGACACAAGTCCGCGTCGCGATGCCGCCGGGTGCGTCGCCGGGCGGAGGGAGGGTTCGCGCCTCGCTCCCGAAAGGCCGCGGCGCGCCACTCCTTCCTGAGCGCGGCGACGGCTCTAGCCCTGGCGGCAGCCCAGCCGGCCAGATCCGTAATCAAAGAAATGAGGGAGGAGCATTTCGTGACTGCCTTCGACGACATCAACCTGTTCCTGCCCGACGTCTGGGCCGGGCATGCCCGTCGGACTCCCGAAAAGACCGCGCTGGTGTGCGGTGATCACAGCCTGACTTGGCGCGGCTTCAACGAGTCCATGAACCGGCTGGCCAACGCACTGCTGGGCGCCGGCCTGCGCAAGGGCGACCGGGTGGCGGTGCTGATGTCCAGCTCGGTCGAGGCCGTCGTCGCCATGTTCGGCGTGGTGAAGTCCGGCGCCTGCCTGGTTCCGGTCAGCAGCCTGCTCACGTCCGACCAGCTCGCCACGCTGTTGAACGACGGCGGCGCCACCTTCCTGCTGGTGTCGCCCGATCTGCGCCCCCTGATCGACCCGATCCGCGACCGGCTGGCAACCATGCGTGTCGACGGGTTCGTCTGCACCGGTGCGGCGGAAGGCGACATGCTGGGCTGGCGCTCCTACGACTCCTTCGTCGCCGACACCCCGGCCGATGAGCCCGGCGTCCGCTTCGCCATGGATGACCCCTTCAGCATCATGTACAGCTCCGGCACCACCGGGCTGCCGAAGGGGGTCGTCCACAGCCACCGGGCGCGCCAGTATTTCTGCGTGTCCAACGGCTTCGAGATGCGCTTCGACGCGACGGCGCGCGCGCTGACCAGCACGGCGCTCTACACCGCCGGCACCTGGCTGATGGTGATGCCCGTCCTGTTCGTCGGCGGCACCCTGCATATCCTGCCCCGCTTCACGCCAGACGCGTTCCTGCGGACCGTCGCGCGCGAACGCATCACCCACAGCTTCGTCGTGCCGAGCCAGATCATCATGGTCCTGACCGAGGGGCGTCTGGAGGAACACGACCCCGGCTATGATCTGGGCAGCCTGCGCACGCTGCTTTCGGCCGGCTCGCCGTTGCGGCCCGACCTGAAGGCCAAGCTGCTGGCCCATCTCGGTCACGCCTTCTACGAGCTGTACGGCTTCACCGAAGGGTCCTCCACCCTGCTGAAGCCCGAGGAGCACGTCACGAAGTTCCTGTCGGTCGGCGCGCCGCTGATGGGGCAGGAAATCGCGATCATCGGCAGCGACGGGCAGCGAATGCCGCCCGGCGAACCGGGTGAGATCGCCGGCCACGGCCCCGGACTGCTCACCCGCTACCACGGGAAGCCGGAGGAGACCGAGGCCGCCATCTGGCGCGACGAGCAAGGGCGGAGCTTCATACGGTCCGGCGACATCGGCCGGCTGGATGCGGACGGCTACCTCTATATCCTGGACCGCAAGAAGGACATGATCATCACCGGCGGGTTGAACATCTTTCCCGCCGACATCGAGAAGACCGTCAGCAGTCACCCCGACATCCTGGACATCACCGTCGTCGGGGTGCCGCACGAGAAATGGGGCGAGACCCCGGTCGGAATCGCCGTGCTGCGCGAGGGCGCCACGGCGACCGCCGGAGAGATCATGGCCTGGGCCAATGAACGGCTGGCCAAGCACCAGCGGCTGACACGCCTCGACATCCGGCCGGAACTTCCGCGCAACGCCCTCGGCAAGGTGCTGAAGCGCGAACTCCGCGCCGAACTCGGCGAAGCGGCGTCCTGAAGAGCCCGGCTTCCCCCTTCGCCCTTTCCACTCCCCGCGTCGCACCGCACCTCTCCAGGCCCCGTCCCGGAGAGAGCGCCCAAGCCGACGCCAAGTTCACGGTGACCGCCGATGCTCGAAGCCTATCTCTACGACCATGTCCGGACGCCGCGCGGGCGTGGCCGCGCGGACGGCGCGCTACAGAAGTAACGCCGATCCAGCTCGCCACCCAGGTGCTGGCCGGTCTGCGCGACCGCAACGCGCTCGACACCGCGCTGGTCGACGACGTGGTGATGGGCGTGGTGATGCCCATCGGCGAGCAGGGCTGCAATATGGGCCGCGTCGCCGCGCTGAACGCCGGCTACGCCGAAACGGTGTCGGGCCAGCAGCTCAACCGCTTCTGCGCCTCCGGCCTGGAGGCGGTCAACCTCGCCGCGGCGCAGGTCGCCTCCGGCATGCTCGACGGGGTGGTCGCCAGCGGCGTCGAATCCATGTCGCGCGTTCCCATCGCCTCGGACGGCGGCGCCTGCTACAGCGACCCGCAGGTCAACTGGAACACATGGTACATCCCGCAGGGCATCGGCGCCGACCTCATCGCCACCATGGACGGCTATTCCCGCGAAGATGTCGATGCCTTCGCCGTGGAAAGCCAGCGCCGTGCCGCCCATGCCTGGGACCAAGGCTGGTTCGACCGCTCCGTCCTGCCGGTGCGCGACGTCATCGGCGAGGTGGTGCTGAGCCGGGACGAGCATCTGCGGCCCAGCTGCACCATGGCCGATCTCGCAAAGCTGAAGCCGGCCTTCGCCGCCATGGGCGAGCAGAGCGGTTTCGACGGCGTCATGCTCCAACGCTATCCCGAGGTGGAGAGCATCTCCCACATCCACACCGGCGGAAATTCCAGCGGCATCGTCGATGGCGCCGTGGCCGTGCTGGTCGGCAGCCGGGACTTCGGCGTCCGGGCCGGGCTGAAACCGCGTGCCCGCATCCGCGCCTACGCCTCCATCGGCAGCGAACCGGCGATCATGCTGACCGGTCCCGCCGCCGCCACCCGCAAGGCGCTGGCCAAGGCCGGCATGGCGATCGGCGACATCGACCTGTTCGAGGTCAACGAAGCCTTCGCCTCGGTGGTGCTGCGCTACATGAGGGAGTTCGACCTGCCGCATGACCGGGTCAACGTCGCCGGCGGCTCCATCGCCATGGGGCATCCGCTGGGCGCCACCGGCGGCATGATCCTCGGCATCGTGCTGGACGAGTTGGAACGACGCGGCCTGACCACCGCCGTCGTCACGCTGTGCGCCGCCGCCGGCATGGCGACCGCCACCGTCATCGAGCGCGTCTGAACGCCAGCAGGAACAGGAAACGACAGATGAGCACCATCCGCTTCGAGCTGGGCAGCGACGGCGTCGCCCTTCTCACCATCGATTTGCCGGATCGCCCGCAGAACGTCTTCACCGACGCCTTCGCCGCCCATCTCGACGCCACCATCGAACGCATCGCCGGCGATCCGGCGGTCAAGGGCGCGGTTCTCACCTCGGGCAAGGCGGGCGGCTTCATGGCCGGAGCCGACCTCAAGGATCTCGTCGGCGCCTATGACCGCGGCATCACCGCCGCCGAGGCGGCCGGCTGGGCGCAGCGCGCCTCGGCCCTGTACCGCCGGCTGGAAACCTGCGGCAAGCCGGTGGCGACCGCGCTGAACGGTCTGGCGCTCGGCGGCGGCTTCGAGCTGGCGCTGGCCTGCCATCACCGCGTGCTGGCCGACCATCCCAAGGCGGTCGTCGGGCTGCCGGAGGTGACCGTCGGCCTGCTGCCCGGCGCCGGCGGCACCCAGCGGCTGCCGCGGATGATCGGCATCGAGAAGGCGTTGCCGCTGCTGCTGGACGGACGGCATGTCAGGCCGGCCGAGGCGCTGGCGCTCGGGTTGGTCGACGCGGTGGTCCCGGCGGATCGGGTGGTAGCCGAAGCGCGGGAGTGGGTGCTGTCCAATCCGGGTGCGGTACAGCCGTGGGACGTCAAGGGCTTCCGCATCCCCGGCGGGGCCGGGCCGCTGGCGGCGCACGCCCCGCGCAGCTTCATGGCCGGCACTTCGCTGATCAAGCGCGAAACGCAGGGCAACAGGCCGGCGCCGCTCGCTATCCTCTCGGCGGTCTATGAAGGCACCCAGACCACCATCGACGTCGGCCTGCGGATCGAAGCCAAATATTTCGGCACGCTGCTGAGCAATCCGGTCGCGCGCAACCTGATGCGCACTCTGTTCCTCAACAAGGGCCGTGCCGACAAGCTGGAACGCCGCCCCACCGGGGTGGAGAAGGCGGTGGTCCGCAAGCTGGGGGTGCTGGGAGCCGGCATGATGGGGGCGGGCATCGCCCAGGTCGCCGCTGCTGCGGGGATCGAGGTGGTTCTGCTCGACCGCAGCGACGATGCCGCCGCGAAGGGGAAAGGCTATTCGGCCCGGAACCTGGCGCGCGACGTCGAAAAGGGCCGGACCAGCCGCGAGGCGGCGGACGCGCTGCTGGCACGCATCACACCGACCACCGCCTATGCAGCACTCGACGGCTGCGATCTGGTGGTCGAAGCGGTGTTCGAGAGTCGTGCGGTCAAGGCCGAGGTGACCAGGGCTGCGGAGGCGGTGCTGGGGCCGGACGCGGTCTTCGCGTCGAACACCTCGACCCTTTCGATCACCGGCTTGGCGAAGGCTTCGAGCCGGCCGGACCGCTTCATCGGCATCCATTTCTTCTCGCCGGTGGAGCGCATGCCCCTGGTCGAGATCATCCTGGGAAAGGAGACCGCGCCGGAGACGCTGGCCCGAGCGCTGGATCTGGTCGGCCAGCTGCGCAAGACGCCCATCGTGGTGAACGACAGTCCCGGCTTCTACACCAGCCGCATCTTCTGCTCCTACATCGACGAGGGCATGGCGATGCTGGCGGAGGGGATCGCCCCCGCGTTGATCGACAATGCGGCGCGCATGGCCGGCTTCGCGACGGGACCGCTGGCCGTGACCGACGAGGTGTCGCTCGACCTCCAGAAGCTCGTGGTCGAGCAGGCGGTGAAGGACGGGCTGCCGGAGAAGTTCCGGCGGACGCACGCGCAGCCGGTGATCGGGCGGATGAACGAACTCGGCCGGCTGGGCCGCAAGAGCGGCGGCGGCTTCTACGACTTCCCGCCGGGCGGGCGCAAGGCGCTGTGGCCGGATTTGGCGACCGAGTTGCCAACGAAGGCGGTGCAGCCGGATGTGGGCGAGGTCAAGAACCGCCTGCTCTACATCCAGGCCTTGGAAAGTGCGCGCTGTGTCGAGGAAGGGGTGGTGACCGACACGGGAGAGGCCGATCTCGGCTCGATCCTCGGCCTCGGCTACCCGAGTTGGACCGGGGGAACCCTGTCCTTCATCGACACAGTGGGCATCCGGGCATTCGTCGCCGAATGCCGGCGTCTGGCGGCACTGTACGGCCCCCGCTTCGAGCCGTCGCCCTGGCTCCTCGACCGCGCCGCGCAGGATCGGCGCTTCCATGAAGCCGCCGGCTGAGTTTGCCGGAGGGACCGGGGCCGGCGCCTTTCAGGTCCGCACCTCATAAAGACCAACAGGGAGGAAAAGATGCGTGCGAAATGGATCATGCGTGGTTTGGCGGGCGCGGCCATCGGTCTTGCGGTTGCCGGTACGGCGGACGCCGACAGCAAGCCGATCCGGATCATGGTCCTCAACGACCAGACGGGCGTCTCGTCCGGGGCTTCCGGCCTTGGCAGCGTGAGGGCGGCGAAGCTCGCAATCGAGGATTTCGGCGGCAGCATCGACGGCTCGCCCGTCGAGGTGATCGCCATAGACCATCAGACCAAGGTCGACATCGCCTCGGCTGCCGCCCGCAAGGCCTATGATCAGGATGGCGTCGACGCCATCTTCGACATCGCCAACTCTGCCGCTTCGCTCGCCGTGCAGGAGATCGCGCGGGAGCGCGGCAAGATCGTGGTCCATGTCGGTTCGGCGGTGTCAGATCTGTACGGCAAGGCCTGCTCGCCGACGGGAGCCCTCTGGCTGTACGACACCTATTCGCTCGGCCGTGGCCTGACCAGCGCCGTTTTCGCGGAAGGCGGCACCAGCTGGTACTTCCTGACAGCTGACTATGCCTTCGGCAAGGCGATCGAAACTGAAGTTTCGAGCACCTTGAGGGCGCTGGGCGGCCAAGTCCTGGGCTCCGTGCGCCATCCCATGGGAACCCAGGATTTCTCGTCCTTCCTGCTGCAGGCCCAAGGCGCCCAACCCAAGGTCATCGGCCTCCTGAACACCGGCGAGGACGTCCTGAACTCCCTCAAGCAGGCGCAGGAGTTCGGCATGACGGGCAATACCAAATTCGCGACGTTCATTTTCTATACGCAGATGATGAAGGCAGCCGGGCCGGAGATCGGGAAAGGGCTGCAATATCTCTCCGGCTATTACTGGGACCGGGACGACGGAAGCCGTGCCTTCGCGAAACGGTATGCGGCGGTATCGAACGGAGCCATGCCGTCCGAACCGAATGCAGGGGTCTACAGCGCGGTCCGTCATTACCTGCGCGCCGTACAGGCAGCCAAGAGTCACGACGGCCTGACGGTGATGCGGCAAATGAAAGCAACGCCTTTGGACGACTTCTTCGCGCCGGGAGCCACCATCCGGGCCGATGGCCGGCTGATGAACGACCAGTATCTGGTCGAAGGGAAAGGCAAGGAGGAGATGCAGAGGCCATGGGATGTCCTGAAGGTCATCCGGACCGTCAAGGCCGCCGACATCATTCGGCCCATCGAAGACGGCGGCTGCACACGCTTGGACAGCCCGCGATCATGATGCGGCGGAACGGCGGCTGATCGGTTCATCCAGCCGACTTGCCGCTGGAACCGTCGAAGGATTCACCCTGCATCTTCCGCATTCTTTCCCAAGCAAGCACTTGTTAGGAAGAATACACCCCTCTATGTTCCACGGGGCAAGGCGAGTTGGCCGGTGACGTTATTTGTGGAGTCCGGCCTGCGGTACGAAGCTTGGTCGGACTTCGTCGCACCGTTGTGTGGTTAGTGTAACGGGCCTGCCGACATCAGCACGGAAGCGATATGAAAGCGAAAGCGGTGATGCATCCCTCCCCGACCAGCCGCGGCAAGCGTCGCCCGGGCACCGATCACGAGATAGTCGAACCCGTGGACCGGCGCCAACGGATCATCATCGAGGCCGCGAGCCTCTTCGCCAGCAAAGGGTTCGAAGCGACCTCCATCCGTGACATAGCCTCGGCAAGCGGGATTCTCTCCGGATCCCTGTATCATCACTTCGCATCCAAGGAGGAGATCTTCGTCGGGGTGCACGCCGCCGGTATGGAGGTTCTGGTCAACGCAGTAAAAGCCGCCATCGAAGGTATCGATGACCCGTGGGATCGGCTGGCTGCGGCTGCGGCCGGTCATTGCACCGCCCTGCTGGAGAAGGGGGAATATATGGTCATGGTCGTACCGAAATTCCCGGTCTCCATCGGAATGCACCGCGACGAACTCGTCCGTCAGCGCGACAACTATGAGCAGCTTGTCGCCGGCCTGATCTCCGCACTGGGTTTGCCGGACAACATCGATCCACATATTTTCCGCTTGCACTTCCTCGGCGCGCTGAACTGGACACAGGCTTGGTATCGGCCAGGATCGGGGCTACTTCCGTCGGATATTGGCCGCCAACTCGTCCGAATGTTGCGCCCTTGGCATAGGACGGACACCGATTAGGCGGTAATCGGACAAAAGAGCAACATGCGTGCACGAAAGGATCGAAGCGCACTGCCGACTGCGCCCGCGGATCGAGCAGGTGGCGGTGCGCTTCAGCACGGCCGGTACCGGCGGCGTCGAGATCGAGCAGGAGGGCGATCTGGTGGCGTTGCTCAGCCTCGGGCTGAGCCCGAACGCACCGAAGGCCGGCGCTGCGGAAGCGGCCGGCCTTCGGGAACAGGTGCGTTCTGTAATGGTGGTTGCGGGGGCAGGATTTGAACCTGCGGCCTTCAGGTTATGAGCCTGACGAGCTACCGGGCTGCTCCACCCCGCGGATGTCCTTGATATGGGATGACGGACGGTGAAGATGCAAGCTTATGCTTCGTGATTGAGCGTCTCTTGAGGCTTGGTGACCTGGCGGCGACCTACTCTCCCACGTCTTAAGACGCAGTACCATTGGCGCGGAGGCTTTTCACGGCCGAGTTCGGGATGGGATCGGGTGTTTGACACCTCGCCATGACCACCAGGTCACCAAGGCTCAAGACCGACGCGTCTTCCGAAGCGCTAAGCTTGTTCAGTGCAAGTGAGGTGAGGATGTATCGAACGGCGGTGCGCTGGTCAAGCACTGCTCTCAAGCAGGCTTGCTGCTGCGCATGGCGCGGTAATGTGGTGTCGAGATCAAGCCGATCGAGCGATTAGTAAGGCTTAGCTTCGAGCATTGCTGCCCGTCCACATGCCTCCTATCGACGTGATGGTCTGTCACGGCTCTCAAGGGAGCTCTGGTTTAGAGGTGGGTTTCCCGCTTAGATGCTTTCAGCGGTTATCCCGTCCATACTTAGCTACCCGGCCATGCCACTGGCGTGACAACCGGTGCACCAGAGGTATGTCCATCCCGGTCCTCTCGTACTAGGGACAGATCCTCGCAAAACTCCGACACCCACGGCAGATAGGGACCGAACTGTCTCACGACGTTCTAAACCCAGCTCACGTACCACTTTAATCGGCGAACAGCCGAACCCTTGGGACCTGCTCCAGCCCCAGGATGTGATGAGCCGACATCGAGGTGCCAAACGACTCCGTCGATATGGACTCTTGGGAGTCATCAGCCTGTTATCCCCGGCGTACCTTTTATCCGTTGAGCGATGGCCCGTCCACGTGGAGCCACCGGATCACTATGGCCGACTTTCGTCTCTGCTCGACTTGTCAGTCTTGCAGTCAGGCGGGCTTATGCCATTGCACTCGACGAGCGATTTCCGACCGCTCTGAGCCCACCATCGCGCGCCTCCGTTACACTTTGGGAGGCGACCGCCCCAGTCAAACTACCCGCCATGCAGGGTCCCGGACCCGGATCACGGGCCACGGTTAGATGCCAGAGACTTCAAGGGTGGTATTTCAAGGATGGCTCCACACGAGCTGGCGCCCATGCTTCCAAGCCTCCCACCTATCCTACACATGAAGTCCCTAGCACCACTGCAAAGCTGTAGTAAAGGTGCACGGGGTCTTTCCGTCTGACCGCGGGAACTCCGCATCTTCACGGAGAGTTCAATTTCGCTGAGTTGGTGTTGGAGACAGCGGGGAAGTCGTTACGCCATTCGTGCAGGTCGGAACTTACCCGACAAGGAATTTCGCTACCTTAGGACCGTTATAGTTACGGCCGCCGTTTACCGGGGCTTCAATTCAGAGCTTGCACTCCTCCTCTTAACCTTCCGGCACCGGGCAGGCGTCAGACCCTATACGTCGCCTTGTGTGGCTTCGCAGAGCCCTGTGTTTTTAGTAAACAGTCGCTACCCCCTGGTCTGTGCCCCCCGCCATGGCTTGCGCCACAACGGGGCCCTCTTCTTCCGAAGTTACGAGGGCAATTTGCCGAGTTCCTTCAACACCATTCTCTCAAGCGCCTGGGTATACTCTACCAGTCCACCTGTGTCGGTTTGGGGTACGGTCTATACGGCGGGGCTGTTTCCTGGAACCGGTCCACAGCATGTCCAATCCGATAAGGACATACACGCTTTCCGATCCGTCACCTCCGCCAGGCCCACGACTATTAACGTGGTTCCCATCGACTACGCCTTTCGGCCTCGCCTTAGGGGCCGGCTCACCCTGCGTGGATTAACCTTGCGCAGGAACCCTTGGACTTTCGGCGACAGTGTTTCTCACACTGTTTGTCGCTACTCATGTCAGCATTCTCACTTCCGATACCTCCAGGCGGCCTCACGGACACCCTTCGCAGGCTTACGGAACGCTCCGCTACCACGTGATCAAAGATCACATCCGCAGCTTCGGTACACGGCTTGAGCCCCGATACATTTTCGGCGCAGGCC
>NZ_JBGLZA010000002.1:7500-247500 GCF_047302835.1 Azospirillum sp. CT11-132 | reverse complement strand
CGGACCTTGTTGGCGGCGCGGAAGCCGTCCATCTGCTCGCGCGTCAGCAAGCCGGAATGATTGTCCTTGTGCCCGGCCAGCGGCAGGCCGAAGCCTTTGACTGTGTAGGCGATGAAGCAGACCGGCCGGTCGTGGGTCCTCGCCTGGGCGAAGGCCTCCAGCAGCGAGGGCAGATCATGGCCGCCGAGATTGCCCATCAGCCGGGCCAGTTCCTCGTCGCTGCGGCTCTCGATCAGGCGGGTGACGTCGCCCTGGTCGCCCAGTTCGTCCATCAGGCGGCGGCGCCACGCGGCTCCCCCCTGGTAGGTCAGGGCCGAATAGAGCTGGTTGGGGCAGGTGTCGATCCACTGGCGCAGGCGTTCGCCGCCCGGCTCCTTGAACGCCTCCTGCATCAGGGTGCCGTATTTCAGGATCACCACGTCCCAGCCGAAGGCGCGGAAGATGTTCTCCAGCCGCTCCCACAGCCCTTCGCGGATCACCGCGTCCAGGCTCTGGCGGTTGTAGTCGACGATCCACCAAGTGTTGCGCACGCCATGCTTCCAGCCCTCCTGCAGGGCTTCGAAGATGTTGCCCTCGTCCATTTCGGCATCGCCGACCAGCGAGACCATGCGGCCTTCCGGCAGGTCGGCGGCCCAGCCCTTGGCCTTCAGGTAATCCTGGACCAGCGAGGCGAAGAGGGTCTGCGCCACCCCCAGCCCAACCGAGCCTGTGGAGAAATCGACGTCGTCCACGTCCTTGGTGCGGGATGGGTAGGACTGGGCACCCTTGTAGCCGCGGAAATTCTCCAGCTTCTCCCGCGTCTGGTTGCCCAGCAGATACTGGATGGCGTGGAAGATCGGGCTGGCATGGGGCTTCACCGCCACCCGGTCCTCCGGCCGCAGAGCCGAGAAGTAGAGCGCCGTCAGGATGGTGGACATCGAGGCGCTGGAGGCCTGATGGCCGCCGATCTTCATTCCGTCCAGGTTGGGGCGGACATGGTTCGCGTTGTGGATGGTCCAGGACGCGAGCCAGAGTACCTTGCGCTCCAGCTCGGCCAGGCAGGCGAGATCGGCGGAGGACGGCTGGATCGCGGTCATGGGTCTGCTCCCGAACGGGTGTTTATGGTTGGAAGAGCCTATCATTTGTGACCCGGCAGATGCTTGCGAAGTGGCGCCGGCCGCGGTTGCGCTTTAGCATCGGATGCCAGAATAACAGTGGAAACGGCATTCCATGCCAAAGCAGCCCCTCGACCGCATCGACCGCAAGATCCTGTCCGCCCTCCAGCAGGACGGTCGGCTCCCAAACAACGAACTGGCCGAACGGGTCGGGCTGTCGCCCTCCCCTTGCCTGCGCCGGGTCAAGGCGCTGGAGGAGGCCGGGGTGATCGCCCGCTACGTCGCGCTGGTCGATCCGGCCTCCGTCGACCTGCCGGTCAACATCTTCGTCAATGTCAGCCTGGAGCGGCAGGTGGAGGCGCGGCTCGACGGGTTCGAGGCGGCGGTGATGGCACGGCCGGAGGTGCTGGAATGCTATCTGATGACCGGCGACGCCGATTACCTGTTGCGGGTGGTGGTGCCGGACCTTGCCAGCTACGAGCGGTTCCTGAAGGAACATCTGACCCGCATTCCCGGCGTCGCCAACATCCGCTCCAGCTTCGCCTTGAAGCAGGTGCGCTACCGCACCGCCCTGCCGCTTGAGCATCTGGGGGAGTAGGGCGTCATGCTTTGGCCGCTGCCGGCTTGGCTCGGCTGCCGATCATCGGCACTAGCAAAGCCGCAATCAGGCAGAGAGCACCGGCGGTGGCAAAGGCCGGCAGATAGCTTTGAAGAGCTGTTCGCGACAGACCGGCGCCGAAGGCCGCGACAGCGGCGCCCAACTGGTGACCGGCGAAAACCCAGCCGAAGACGAGGTTGGCTCGCTCCCGGCCGAAGCGCTCCGCCGTCAGCCGCACGGTCGGCGGAACGGTGGCGATCCAGTCCAGACCGTAGAAGACGGCGAAGAGCGACAGGCCGTAGAGGGTAAAGTCCGAATAAGGCAGATAGAGCAGCGACAGGCCGCGCAGGCCGTAATACCAGACCAGGAGCCAGCGGTTGTCATAGCGGTCGGACAGCCAGCCGGACCCCACCGTGCCGATGAAGTCGAAGATCCCCATCACCGCCAGCAGACCGGCCGCCTGCACCTCCGGCACGCTGAAATCGACGCAGAGGGGGATCAGGTGGGTCTGGATCAGGCCGTTGGTGCTGGCGCCGCAGATGAAGAAGGTGGCGAACAGCACCCAGAAGGTCCGCGTCACCGCGGCCTCGCGCAACGCCCCCAGCGCCGCCGGCAGGATGGCGCCGCCCGGGGCGGCTGGCGGCGCGCCCCCGACCTCGCCGAAGGCGGACAGGCCGAGGTCTGCCGGACGGTCGCGCATCAGGGCCAGCATCGCCAGGGCCGCCACTGCGATCAGGCCGCACAGGAGGGCGATCGCGCTTCGCCAGCCATAAGCCTCGGTCAGCATCGACAGCAGCGGCATGAAAACCAGCTGCCCGGTGGCGGAGCTGGCGGTCAACAGACCGATCACCAGCCCGCGGCGGGCGACAAACCAGCGGGTCGCGATGGTGGCGCCCAGCACCATGGCGGTCAGGCCGGTGCCGAAGCCGACGACGAAGCCCCACAGCAGGATCAGCTGCCAGACCTGCCGCATCGCCAGCGAGGCGAGCAGCCCGCAGCCGACCAGCGTCAGGGAGGACAGCACCATGCGGCGGACGCCGAAGCGGTTGATCATCGCGGCGGCGAACGGCCCCATCAGTCCGAACAGCAGCAGGCGGATCGCCATGGCCAAGGAGATGTCGGCGGTGTCCCAGCCGAATTCCCGCTGCAGGGGCAGCAAAAGCACGCCGGGAGCGCCCACCGCCCCGGCGGAAACCAGCATGGACAGGAAGGTGACGGCGACGACGACCCATCCATAATGGATGTCACGACGGGCCAAGGTGGCGGCAAGAGGTGTGGACAGCATCGGCTCGTAACTCCAGTAACCGGCCTTGTTATTGCGCGGTCACGCCGCCATCGATGTTGATCGACTGGCCGGTGACGAAGCCGGCGGCGTCGGAGCAGAGCCAGAGCACGGCTGCCGCCACCTCTTCCGGGCGACCGACGCGGCCGATGGGATGGCGGGGGCCCATCACCGCCTCCACCCGGTCGGCACCGCCGAACGAGGCCTGGGTCATCGGCGTCTGGATGATCGCCGGACAAACGGCATTGACGCGCACGCCGAAGGCCGCGACCTCGATGGCCGCGGTGCGGGTTAGCCCCTCCACCGCCGCCTTGCTGGCGGAATAGGCGGCATTCCCAGCCATGCCGATCTGCCCCAGCACCGACCCGGTGTTGACGATGGCGCCACGGCCCTGGTTGCGCATGATCGCCAGTTCATGCTTCAGGCAGAACCAGACGCCTTTTACGTTGACGGTCAGCACGCGGTCGAAGGCGGCTTCCTCCATCTCGGTCAGCGGCGCGACCTGATGGATGCCGGCATTGTTGAAGGCGGCGTCGAGGCGGCCATGGTCGCGCTCAATCCGCTTGAACAGCGCGGCGACTTCCGCCGCATCGGCGACATCGGCGGCCACGAACTGGCCGATGCCGCCGGCACGGCCGATCAGGTCCACCGTCTCCAGCCCCTCGGCTTCGCGCCGGCCGGTGACGATCACCGTCGCCCCCGCCCCGGCGAAGGCCAGCGCCGTCGTACGGCCGATGCCGGACGTGCCGCCGGTGACCAGGGCGACACGCCCGCTCATGTCCGCCCCCGTGATGTTCATTCCACTGCTCACGACTCTCTCCTGTCCGTCATCCGGATTCTGCGCTCCGGCCGGTGCCGGGCGCCATTAATGACGATCATCATCAATACGAGTTTTTATGATGTCCATCATTAAAACGCAGGCAGAGCCGTGATTCCCGGAGCCTCAGCCATGCGTGGCCCGAATGGCGCGTGACGGCGGGCGACACCACATCTGCACGGGCACGGGCGGCGGCTGCGAGTTGCAGGCGCCGGTCCGGCGATGCCCACCCATCCGGGAGGTCTATTCTGGCCCTGGTTGCAACGCTGCCGAACACCGGCAACCGGAACGGCACACGGCGCCCGCCATGGCGAAAGCCACGGATCCTGGGCCATGTGGTGGGCCCGACACACGGCCCTCCCCTTCGATCCGGCATCTTGAGGATAAGCTTGACCGCCGCCGCGCAACGGATCATGAAGGCGCGAACATGCCGCTTCATGTATCCGCATGTATCGGGTGCCGTCGGGTCTTTCTCTTTCTTTCGGTCGGGCGAATGTTGCTTTCGCGGCGCTTGGGCAGCCCAAGACTTGGCATCTCCCATCGGCACAGGTGCCTCCGAGCCCGATGGCAAGCATTCGTTAACCATAAAGCACCACAACTAGCGAGCGGCCCATCGCCGCATTCAGCCGACCGCCGGGACCGTATGACGAACGGGTCCGTTTGGCGCCACCGCGCTGATTCCTTTTGGAAGGCTGACACAGCGTGACTCTGCTGACTGCGCGGGCCAACGGCCCGACCGACGTTTCCCCGGCCGGTCAATCGACGATCTCCGCTCCGTGGAACGCCACTCCATTGGTGCCGACCTTGAGCGGCCCGATCGATCCCTCCCTTCTCCGCGACGAGTTGCTGTCCGACATTCCGCAGGCGGCCGCCACGGCTCATCCGGACCGCACGGCCATCGTCTATGAAGGCCGGCGCGTCACCTATGCCGAGCTGGACGCGCGCGCCAACCGGGTCGCCCGCGGCCTGCGGGCGCGCGGGATCGGCCCCGGTTGCTTCGTCGGGCTGTGGATGGCGCGGTCGCTCGACCTGCATGTCGCGCTGCTGGGCATACTGAAGGCCGGCGCCGCCTATCTGCCCTTCGACGCCGACGCTCCCGCCGAGCGCGTGGCGGTCAGCCTGACCGACTGCGCCGCCCCGGCGATCCTGATCGATCTGGTGACCGGAACGAAGGCGGCGACGCTGGCCGAGGCCGGCGCGGACGTCGAGGTCCTGCGCATCGGCGACGTGCTGAGCGATGACGAGCGGGCGTTCAACCTGCGCGCTGACGGGGTGACGCCGGACAGCCCGGCTTACTCCATCTACACCTCGGGCTCGACCGGCAAGCCCAAGGGCATCGTCATCAGCCACCGCAACATCTGCCACTATCTGCGCGCCGCCAACAGCGTCTACGGCATCACCGCCGACGACGTGGCCTTCCAGGGCGCGTCGGTGGCCTTCGATCTGTCGCTGGAGGAGATCTTCGTCCCCTATCTGGCCGGCGCCACCCTGTGGGTCGCCAGCCGGCAGGTGCTGGACGAGGTGGACCGGCTGGCCGACGTGCTGAACGAGGCCGGCGTCACCGTTCTCGACACCGTCCCCACCCTGCTGGCGATGCTGCCGAAGGACGTGCCGTCGCTGCGCATCGTCATCCTGGGCGGCGAGGCCTGCCCGCCCGCGGTCGCCTCGCGCTGGTGCCGGCCGGGCCGGCGCCTGTTCAACAGCTATGGCCCGACCGAGGCGACCGTCGTCGCCACCGTGGCCGAGGTGGTGCCCGACACCCCCGTCACCATCGGCCGCCCGATCCCCAACTACACCTGCTATGTGGTGGACGAGGCGCTGCAGCCGGTCGCCGCAGGCATTCAGGGTGAGCTTCTGATCGGTGGTCCCGGCGTGGCCCAGGGGTATCTCGGCCGCCCGGAACTGACGGCGGAGAAGTTCATCGCCAACCCGTACCGCACCGGAGCGCATGACCCGCTGCTCTACCGCTCCGGCGACGCGGTCAGCGTCGATGCCGACGGCAACCTGCGTTTCCATGGCCGCATCGACGATCAGGTGAAGATCCGCGGCTTCCGGCTGGAACTGGGCGAGATCGAGGCCAAGCTGACCGACCTGCCCGGCGTCGCCCAGGCCACGGTCGTGCTGCGCAGCGACAATGGGCTGGACCGTCTGGTCGCCTTCCTCGTCGCGCAGCCGGGTGCGGCCCTCGACAGGACCGTACTCCGCGACGCTCTGCGGGCGCAGTTGCCGGCCTACATGGTGCCCGCGCATTATGAACAGGTGGCGGAACTGCCGCGCCTGACCTCCGGCAAGGCCGACCGCAAGACCCTGCAAGCCATGGCGCTGACCGAGGATGCGGGCTCGGGTGAGCAGGAGGAGCCGCGGAGCCCGACCGAGGCCGTATTGCTGGAGGCCGCCCGCCGCGTCTTCCCTGGCCAGTCGATCCCTCTGGAGGCCGACTTCTTCCTCGATCTGGGCGGCCATTCGCTGCTGGCCGCGCGCTTCGTCTCAGCGGTGCGCGAAACCGCCGGGCTGGCCAGCCTGACCCTGCAGGACGTCTATGGCGCCCGCACCCTGCGCGCCATGGCCGAACGGCTGGATGCCAAGGCGCCCGCCGGCCATGGCGCGGGACCGGCCGACCTGTCCTTCGATCCGCCGCCGCTCGGCCGCCGCCTGCTGTGCGGCCTGGCCCAGGCCGTGGCGCTGCCGGTCATCCTGGCGCTGATGACGGTGCAGTGGCTGGGTGTGTTCGTCAGCTACATGCTGCTGTCCGGCGAGGATGCCGGGCTGCTGGGCGAGATCACCACGCTGTTCGGCGTCTATGTCGTCATCAACATCGCCACCGTTGCCATCGCCATCGCGGCGAAGTGGCTGATCATCGGCCGGACCAAGCCGGGCCGCTATCCGCTGTGGGGCGTCTATTATTACCGCTGGTGGCTGGCCCAGCGCTTCGTCGCGCTGGTCCACCTGAAGTGGTTCCAGGGATCGCCGTTGATGCGGCTGTTCCTGCGCGCCCTCGGCGCCAAGGTCGGCGCCGACGCGATGATCGGCGAGTTCGAATCCGGCGCCATCGATCTGGTCAGCATCGGCCGCGGCGCCTCCACCGGCGGCAAGGTCAAGCTGGCCAATGCCGAGGTGATCGGCAACGAGCTGGTGATCGGCACCATCGAGATCGGCGAGGATGCCTATATCGGCACGTCCTGCGTCATCGGCCATGATGCCGTGATCGGCAAGGGCACCGAGCTGGCCGACCTGACCGCGCTGGCCGCCGGCACCCGCACCGGCGCCTATGAATCCTGGGACGGTTCGCCCGCCCGCAAGGTCGGCACCGTCGACAGCGCCGCCTTGCCCCAGGAGCCCCGCGCCGGCATCGTCAAGCGCGCCACCCAGGGGCTGATCTATCTGGTTGCCCTGGTCGGCCTGCCGCCGGTGGCGCTGATCCCGATCTTCCCGGCCTTCTACCTGTTCGACAGGCTCGACGCCTGGATGGGCGGGGTGTTCAAAGTCAACTACCTCTACTATGTCCCCGCCATCGCCTGGCCGACCGCCATGTTCCTGGTGGCCTTCACCGTCCTGCTGATCGCCGCCATGCGCTGGATCGTGTTGCCGAAGGTCGAAGCCGGCTCCTACTCGGTCCACAGCTGGTTCTATGTCCGCAAATGGGTCGTGGCGCTGGCGACCGAGGTGATGCTGGAAACCCTCAGCTCGCTCTACGCCACCGTCTACATGCGGGCCTGGTACCGCCTGATGGGCGCCAAGATCGGCCGCGACGCGGAGATCTCGACCAACCTCGCCGGCCGCTACGATCTGGTGGAGATCGGCGAGAAGTGCTTCATCGCCGACGAGGTGGTGCTGGGCGACGAGGACATCCGCCGCGGCTGGATGCATCTGCAGCCGGTGAAGACCGAGGCCCGCGTGTTCGTCGGCAACGACGCCGTGGTCCCGCCGGGTGCCTGCATCCCCACCGGCACGCTGATCGGCATCAAGTCCAAGCCGCCGGCGAATGCCGAGATGCAGGCCGGCGACACGTGGTTCGGCAGCCCGCCGATCAAGCTGCCGGTGCGCCAGAAGTTCGACAACGTGTCGGCCAACTGGACCTTCGAGCCGTCGCACACCCGCCGTCTCGGCCGCGCCGTGTTCGAGGCCTTCAGCCTGTCGATGCCGTCGATGCTGTTCATCACCTTCGGCACCTTCGCGGTGGAGTTCTTCGCCAAGGCCATTCTGGACCAGCGCTGGGGCGCCTTCGCATGGCAGTTCCTGGCGGTCAGCGTCGCCATTCCCATGGCGATGGTGCTGGTGGTGGCGCTGGTGAAATGGGCGCTGATGGGCCGCTATGCCCCCACCATGAAGCCGATGTGGTCCTGGTGGGCCATGCGGACGGAGGCGGTGGCCGTGCTGTACTGGGGTCTGGCCGGCAAGGTCCTGCTCGACCACCTGCGCGGCACGCCGATGCTGCCCTGGGTTCTGCGCATCTTCGGCACGAAGTTCGGCAAGGGCGTCTACATGGACACCACCGACATCACCGAGTTCGACTGCGTGTCCGTCGGCGACTATTGCGCCATCAACGCGCTGTCGGCCCTGCAGACCCACCTGTACGAGGATCGCGTGATGAAGGTCGGCCGGGTTTCGGTCGGGACCGGCGTCACCATCGGGGCCGGCGCCACGGTGTTGTACGACACCCATGTCGGCGACTTCGCCCGCCTGGGCCCGCTGACCCTGGTGATGAAGGGCGAGGAAATCCCCGCCCACGGCGACTGGGTCGGCGCCCCGGCCGAGCCCGCCGTCCACGCCCACGCGGCGGTCGATGGACAGGTGAAGGCGGCGGCGTAAACAGCCGACAACAGCGGCGAAAAGACGAGGCTGGTCATACCATTGCGGTGTGCCGGCCTTTTCTTTTGCCCCTACTTTGGTCGACGACAAACCGTCGCGCCGCCTTCCGTCCCGCCGATGGTTGTCTCCGCTCCGCAGCGGTGTATAAGGGGGGCCGAGCGCGGCCTGCCCCCTTCGCGCGCCCGGCCGGGCGCGTACCGCGGAGGCGAGCGGACGCCATTGGATCGCCACGAAGGAACGCCCCAATGCCCGACGACATCGCCTCAGCCCGCGGTCTGTTTCCGCTCGCCAAGGACGACACGACCTACCGCAAGCTGACCTCGGATCACGTCTCGGTCGTCGAATTCGACGGCGAGCAGATCCTGAAGGTCGAGCCGGAAGGTCTGCGCCTGCTGGCCGAGGCTGCCTTCTCCGACATCAACCATCTGCTGCGTCCGGGCCATCTGGCCCAGCTCGCCAAGATCCTGGACGATCCGGAGGCGTCGGCCAACGACCGCTTCGTGGCGCTCGACCTGCTGAAGAACGCCAACATCGCCGCCGCCGGCACCCTGCCGATGTGCCAGGACACCGGCACCGCCATCATCATGGGCAAGAAGGGCCGCCGCGTCTGGACCAAGGGCGGCGACGAGACCGCCCTGTCGGAGGGGGCGCGCGACGCCTATCTGAAGCGCAACCTGCGCTACAGCCAGCTGGCGCCGATCTCCATGTATGAGGAGAAGAACACCCGGAACAACCTGCCTGCCCAGATCGACATCTATTCCGAGGGCGAGGACTATTACAAGTTCCTGTTCATGGCCAAGGGCGGCGGGTCGGCCAACAAGACCTTCCTGCATCAGGCCACGCCGTCGGTTCTGGCGCCCGACCGGTTGCTGAAGTTCCTGGAAGACAAGATCCGCTATCTCGGCACCTCGGCCTGCCCGCCCTACCACCTCGCCATCGTCATCGGCGGCCTGTCGGCGGAGCAGAACCTGAAGACGGTGAAGCTGGCCTCGGCCCGCTATCTCGACAACCTGCCGACCGAGGGCGGTGAGGACGCGCACGCCTTCCGCGATCTGGCGATGGAGGCCGAGGTCCACAAGCTGACCCAAAACATGGGCATTGGCGCCCAGTTCGGCGGCAAGTATTTCTGCCACGACGTCCGCGTCATCCGCCTGCCGCGCCACGGCGCCTCCATGCCGATCGGCATCGGCGTGTCCTGCTCGGCCGACCGTCAGGCGGTTGGCAAGATCACCAAGGACGGCATCTTCCTGGAGCAGTTGGAGACCGATCCGGCCCAGTATCTGCCGGAGATCGGCGACGAGCATCTGTCGGGCGAGGTCGTGAAGATCGACCTGAACCAGCCGATGGAGCAGATCCGCGCCACGCTGTCGCAGTACCCGATCCGCACCCGCCTGTCGCTGACCGGCCCGCTGATCGTCGCCCGCGATCTGGCCCACGCCAAGCTGCGCGCCCGCCTGGACGCCGGCGAGCCGCTGCCGGACTATTTCAAGAACCACCCGATCTATTACGCCGGCCCGGCCAAGACGCCGGAAGGCTACGCCTCCGGCTCCTTCGGGCCGACGACGGCGGGCCGCATGGACAGCTTCGTCGACCAGTTCCAGGCGGCGGGCGGTTCCATGGTCATGCTGGCCAAGGGCAACCGCAGCCCCGAGGTGACGGCCGCCTGCAAGCAGCATGGCGGCTTCTATCTCGGTTCGATCGGCGGTGCCGCCGCCCGTCTGGCCCAGGACTGCATCAAGAAGGTGGAATGCGTCGAGTACCCCGAACTCGGCATGGAAGCCATCTGGCGCATCGAGGTCGAGGATTTCCCGGCCTTCATCATCGTCGACGACAAGGGCAACGACTTCTTCAAGGAGTTGAAGCTCGCCTGATCCGGGCAGACCGGATGTGAAGGGGGCGCGGCGCCTTGCGGTGGCCGCGCCCTTTTTCCTGCCCGCTTGCCGGATGGCACCGGGGGCGCCTATCTTCAGTGCATCGGGATCGGTGGAGGGCTTTCAATGGACGGTGTCTATGACCGGCGCGCGCCGAAGCTCGATGAAAAGCCGTTGCCTGACAGGACTGCAGCGGCGGAACGTGAACGTCGCCTGGATGCCGCGATCAAGGCATGGAACGAGTTTGACGAGAAGCACGGCTCCTTCGCGGATGACTATGTCAAAGACATCCTATAGACCTCCTGATCTTCCGCGCCTGGGGATGAGTAGCCCGTGACACCCGCCCAAATCCAAGACCGCATCCTGTACCGTGACGGGCTGATGCTGATCCTCGACAAGCCCGCCGGGCTGCCGGTCCATGCCGGTCCCGCCGGCGGGCCGAACCTGGAGCGGCATTTCGATGCGCTGCGCTTCGGCTTTCCCAAGCCGCCGTCGCTGGCCCACCGGCTGGACCGCGACACATCGGGCTGCCTGATCCTGGGCCGTCACGCCAAGGCGTTGCGCAAGATCGGCATCCTGTTCCAGAACGGCAAGGTCGATAAAACCTATTGGGCGGTGGTCGCCGGCACTCCGCCGCAGGAGTCCGGACGGATCGAGCTGCCGCTCGCCAAGGTCTCCAACAAGACCGGCGGCTGGCGCATCGTCGGCTCACCTGATGGGCAGGCGGCGGTGACCGACTATGTCGTGCGTGGGCAGGCCGATGGGCTGACTTGGCTGGAATTGACGCCGCACACCGGCCGTACCCACCAGATCCGCGTCCATTGCGCCTCCATTGGCTGTCCCTTGGTCGGCGATCCGCAATATGGCGGACCGGAGGGCAAGCCGCTGCATCTGCATTCCCGCGCCATCTCGCTGCCGCTCTACCCGAAGCGCGATCCGGTCGGCGCGGTGGCACCGGTCCCGCCGCACATGCAGGCGGCGCTGGCGGCTTGCGGCTTTACCGAGGCTTCATAGCTTCACCGCTACCCTCTGTCCTTGCTGCAATGCGGCAGACTGCCCCATGATCGCTGTCGGCGATGGGGCGATCACGGCCGGGGGACGAGCACATGATACCGATCGGCAGGACGACCGCCCGCTGGATGACCTTGCGCTATGCCCTGGCGCTGACGCTGATCGCACTGGGCACGCTGGCCGGTTTCGTCATGACCGAACGGGTCATTGGCCAGCACGAACGCATGCTGGAAGTCGTCAACGTTTCCGGCCGGCAGCGCATGCTGTCGCAGCGGACGGCCCTGCTGGTGGAGCAGTTGAAGACCGCGACCGATCCGGCGACGCGCGTAAACCTCGCCCGGTTGCTGGATGACGCCACGGACATGTTCGAAGCCGCCCACCGGCGGCTGAGCGGCCAGGCCGGGCCGGAGGAAGGGCCGCCGCTGGGACCGACGCCGCAGGATTTATTCTACGGCGGATCCGACCCGCTGGACCCGGTGGTGACCGAGCATATCGCCGCCCTGCGCCGGGTCATCGCCGCCGCATCCGCCGGTCAGCCGCCGGACCCGGCGGAAGCGGACCGCATCACCGCCCAGGCGCTCGGCCCGCTGCTGGACCGTCTGGAAGAGGTGGTGGCGCTCTATCAGGAGGAGGGAGAGGCGGGCTTCCATACCCTGCATCGGCTGGGGCTGGCGGCACTGCTGATCACCCTGCTGATCCTGGCGGTGGAGGCGCTGGCGATCTTCCGGCCGATGACCCGGCAGGTGCGCCGCCAGTTCACCGAGATCCTGCGCATGGCGGAAACCATCGAGCGCGCCAACGCCACGCTGGAACAGCAGGTGCGCGAACGGACGGCCGAACTGCACGCCGCCAAGACCACCGCGGAACAGGCCCACCGCGCCAAGTCCCGCTTCCTCGCCCACGCCAGCCACGACCTGCAGCAGCCCCTTCAGGCCATCGGCATGTTCACGGGCATTCTGGAGCGCCAGCCACAAAGCGGCAAGGCGGCGGCCCTGCTGACCGACCTGAAGGCGGCGCAACGGTCGATGCGCGATCTGCTCAATGCCATCCTCGACATCTCCAAGCTGGAGTCGGGGGTGGTGACGCCGAAGCCGGCCGACCTGCCGCTCTCTCCCCTGCTCGACCAGTTGGAAGCGGAGTTCGCCGGGCAGGCGGAGGCGAAGGGGTTGAGGCTGCGCGCCATCCCGACCAATGCGGTGGTGCGCAGCGACCCGGCCCTGCTGGAGCGCATCCTCCGCAACCTGATCGCCAACGCCATCCGCTATACCGAGACAGGCGGCGTTCTGGTCGGCTGCCGCACCCGCGGCGATACGCTGTGGATCGAGGTCTACGACACCGGCCGCGGCATCGCCGAACCCGACCGCCAGCGCATCTTCGAGGAGTTCGTCCAGCTCGACCGCCCCGACCGCGACCGCAGCGAGGGCATCGGGCTGGGCCTCGCCATCGTCGAGCGGCTGGCAAGGCTGCTGGGTCATCCGGTGACGGTGCGTTCGGTGGAAGGGCGCGGAACCGTGTTCGCGGTGGGGGTGCCGCTGGCGGGGTGAGATTGTCGCGTTGCAGGGAACGATCTGGTGTTAACGCACTGGATTGTTCCGCAGGACGTTGGGTGCCAAATTCCCCTCCAGACAACGACACACACCCCAACGGTACGGAGGGTTCCACCATGATCACCATTCGCCATCGCGACGAGCGTGGGGTCGCCAATATGGGTTGGCTGAACAGCAACCACAGCTTCTCGTTCGGCCATTACTTCGACCCCGGCCATATGGGCTTCCGCGCCCTGCGGGTCATCAACGAGGACCGAGTGATCCCCGGCGCCGGCTTCCCCACCCATGGGCACGCCAACATGGAGATCGTCTCCTACGTGTTGAACGGCGCGCTGGAGCACAAGGACTCCATCGGCACCGGGTCGGTGATCCGTCCGGGCGAGGTCCAGGTGATGAGCGCCGGCCGCGGCATCCGCCACAGCGAGTACAACGCGTCGGACACCGAGCCGGTGCATTTCCTCCAGATCTGGATCCTGCCGGAAGCCAACAACCTGGCGCCCGGCTACCAGCAGGCGGATTTCCCGGCCGAGCAGAAGCGCGGCACGCTGAAGCTGGTCGGGTCGCGTGACGGACGCGACGGCAGCGTCACCATCCACCAGGATGTCGACCTGTACGCCGCGCTGCTGGACGGCGAGGAAAGCGCCACCCTGCCGCTGCGTCCCGGCCGCCATGCCTGGGTTCAGGTCGCCCGCGGCCGGGTCCATCTGAACGGCACGCTGCTGAAGGCCGGCGACGGCGCCGCGCTGACGGAAGAGGAGGCGGTGACGCTTGACCGGGCGGACGAGGCGGAAGTGCTGGTCTTCGACCTCGCCTAGGGTCACGTCACAGCACCTGCTTGGGCAACGACAACAGCTCCTTCCTGATGCGGTTCAGGCTGGGGCGGTTGTCGGGGCCGAAGGCGATGGGGCGGCACAGGTGCATGGCGGTCAGCCCGACCCGCGCGGTCAGCAGGCCGTTGATCACCCCCTGCCCCATCCGGGTGGAAATGGCGGCGGCGAGCGACCCGCCCAGCGCCTCCACCGCAACATGGTGGGCGCTTTCCGTCACCCCGGCGACGGCGATGTTGGCGAGCATCCGGCGCAGGAGCCGGAGCGAGCCGACATAGCCGGGCCGGGCGCCGTAGAGGGAGGCGATCTCCCGCACAAGCTTCAGGTTGCGCCACAGCACCACCGCGAAATCCAGCAGTGCCGCCGGGCTGAGCGCGGTGGCGACGGCGGTGTCGCGCGAGGCGCGCAGAACCCGCTGATAGGCGGCGCGGTCGAGCGGGCTCAGCACCTCGCGGTCGAGCAGCCGCACCACCTCATGCTCGTCATGGGCATCGGTGACATGGTCGCGCACGCGGGCCAGCGCCGGGGCCAGTTCGGGCCGGTCGGCATAGAGCGCCACCAGCGACCCGGCGAAGCGGTCGGCCCGGCCGCCGGGGGCGTCGACCTCCAGCCGGCCAGCCTCGGCCCGCAGTTCCTCGATCCGGCGCAGGCGGCGCAAGGACAGCAGTTCGGTCACCAGCATCGCGACTGCCGCTATACCGGCGGTGGCGGCCAGCAGGGCGACCAGAACGCCAAGCGCGAGGCTGGTGGCGAAGGCACGGGCCAGCAGGTCGGCGGTGTCAAAGCCCAGAGCCACCAGGACCAGCGCCGCCAGCGCCCCGAACAGCCAGCGCCCGAGCCGGCGCGTTGTCCGAACCGGCGTGGCGGGGGCCGGCAGCAGGTCGGCCGGGTCGCCGGAGCCGGTCAGCAGGGCGGTCTCCTCCTCCGCCGGGACGGGGGCCGCACGGTCGAGGTCCAGCTCCATCGGCGGGACCCAGCCCTTTGAGGCATTGCGGGTG
This sequence comes from Azospirillum sp. CT11-132, assembly GCF_047302835.1. NCBI lineage: Bacteria > Pseudomonadati > Pseudomonadota > Alphaproteobacteria > Rhodospirillales > Azospirillaceae > Azospirillum > Azospirillum sp. CT11-132. The sequence goes on along the minus strand of NZ_JBGLZA010000002.1, from coordinate 232,646 downwards.
TCACGCTCCGTCACGTCAGGTAATCCCCCAGCAGGAATTGCAGGGCCTGATCGACGCGGATGTGCGGCAGGCCGCGCGGGTCGCGGCCGAGATCGTCGGGCGGACGGAAGGGCAGGAAATTATAGGGACGGTCGCGGCCGGGCGGGAAGGCTTCCGCATCCTCCGGGATCTCGCCCGGGAAGAGCACGGTCGGACGGTCGCGCCCGACGGGAATGCCGCGCACGCAGCGCAGTTGCCGGCCCTCATGCTCGGTCACCACGCTTTCGGTGCATTTCAGCGCGGCGATGGCCATGGTCTCGACCTGGGCGCCTTCGAAGCGGATGGCGTTGCGGGCATCGCCGACCAGCCGGTCGAGCAGCGCGCGCAGCTGGGCATGCTGGTGGGCGGCGATGTGGTCGGCCTTGGTTGCGGCGAACAGCACGCGGTCGATCTTGCTGCCGAACAGCCAGTCGAACCAGCCGGAAGCGCCGTGGCGGAAGGGCTCCAGGCTCAGCTCCAGCGCCCGCTTCATGTCGGCCATCCCGGCCGGGCCGGCGTTCAGCGCGCCCAGCACGTCGATCAGCACGATCTGGCGGTCGAGCCGTGAGAAATGCTCGGCGAAGAAGCGGCGGACGACGTTGGTCTTGTAGGCCTCGTAACGCTCCTCCATCAGCGCCCACAGGCTTCCCCTGCCCTGCTGGCTCCCATGAAGCGGGCAGAAGGTCAGCAGCGGCGCGTCCTTCATGTCGCCGGGTTCGACGAAGCGCCCGGGCTGGATCAGGCTGAGCAGCGTGTCGGCGCGGCGGCAGGCATGGAGATAGTCGGTGTAGAGCGCCGCACCGCGCCGCGCCGTCTCCTCCTCCGCCGATGCGGCCGGGTCGATGGTGGCGAGCCAGCCGCGCCAGGAGGCCGACAGCTCGTCACGCGGCGGGCGGGCGGCGAGGTCGAGGGTCTGGGCGCTCCATTCCGCGAAGCTCTGGCGCAGCAGCGGCAGGTCGAGCAGCCATTCGCCGGGGTAATCGACCAGATCGAGGTTCAGCGTCGCCACCGGCTGCACCGAGCGCTTCAGCGCCGACTCCGGACGGTAGCGCAGGGAGACGCGCATCTGGCCGATGCCGCGCGTCGGCTCCGGCCAATGGGGATCGGGGCCGGTCAGGGCGGCGAGATGGCCTTCGAAATCGAAGCGCGGCACCTCGGGATCGGGCTGGGGCCGCAGCCGCGCCGCCTGGAAGCGGCCCGACGACATGACGTCGAGGAAGGGCAGCCGCCCGGCCTTCAGCAGGTTGTCGACCAGGGCGGTGACGAACACGGTCTTGCCCGCCCGCCGCAGTCCGGTGACGCCCACGCGCACCGTCGATTCCAGAAGAAGCCGGCTGCCGGCGTCGTACAGGCTGTTCAGGTCGGGAATACGCACGGGCGGACGTTCACCTCTGGCCGATGACCGGCCCTATATGGGGTTGAGTTCGCAGGATGCGAGGGGGCCGGATGCGACGTTTGGAACAGCGTGAAACAGTTTTCGGGGGTGTGTTCACTGTTCCATTCGGGCGGCATCGGCGGCGACCTCCGCGGGTGGGGACCGGCGGCCATTCGTATCATGGATGCGGGAGAGAGGGTAATGGCGGGATGAAAAACGTCGGGACAGTCAGTGCCACCGCTCATGCCGGGGCAAGGTCGGTACAGGGAAAGTCATCGCCCTTGAACAGCAGCCCCTCACCAGTGTCGGCGGCCAGGGCGTAGGCGAAGCAGTCACCGTAATTGAGACCAGCCGGATGTCCGGTCCCCTTACCGTAGCGGCGGAACGCGTCGAGCGCAAGCCGGGCTTGGCGCTCTCCGACCGGCTCGATGCGGATGTCGAACTCGCGCAGCAGATCCTCAAGGGCCTCGCGGTGGGCGCCGGTCGGATCGCGGCTGGCGATCAGCCCAGCCTCGACGAAATTCGCGGCCGACAGGCGGCACACCGCGGCAGTGGCGAGTTTGGCGAGGAAGGCGGCTGCTTCCGGCTCGGCCTTCAGGATGGCCACAAGTGCCGAGGTGTCGACGACCATGGCTCAGCGCGGCAGACCGTGTTCGTCGTATAGGTCGGCATCCGGGTTTCCGCCGTCGTCCAGCGGCGGCAGCGCTTTCACCCGCGCCAACATGCGGTTCACCTTGGCCTGCTGGTCCGGAGTGAGGCAGGAAGTTGCCGGTCGCTCGGCGCGGGCCAAGGCATCGCGCACGGCCGTGCGGACAGCCTCGTCGATACTCTGCCCTCGAATGGCAGCAAGCCGGCGGGCCAGGACTTCCGTTTCAGCGCTCACCGGGATGGGCATCGGCGTCTCCTGTTTTCGATCGATCCAGCACAGCTTTCCGGGCCATGAGCCACGGCGTGCTCGCCACGGGACCATTGTGGTGTTCACCAAACCACGCGGCAAGGCCGTGCTGCCGGATGCGGCAGAAAGACCACCCTCTGAACCGCCATCACCCCCCGATGTAATGCGGCATCAGCTTCGCCTGATCGCCGATCCAGACGCTGCAGCGGCTGTCCTGGTTGCGGAAGAAATAGGCTTTGCCGGGCTGGCGGCGGTTCTGGGGGTCGATCAGGTTGGCGCCGCCGGAGAAGGCGACGCCATAGCGGTAATCCGGCGTCGCCGCCCAATAGAGGCCGTCGATCCGCTGCAGGAAGGCGCCGCGCTGGCACAGGTGCGACAGGGTGCGGTCCAGCGTGGCGAGGCCCTTCAAGCCAGCGGGCAGGCTGTAGACGGCGCGGCTTTCGGTACGGCGAAGGCGCGGCTCGTGGCCCGGCGGCGGCGGTTCGTAGGCGCGGAAGGGCGGGCGCAGATGGCCGGAGTCGGTGCGGTCGGTGCGCAGAACCTCCTGCGCGCCGGCGGAGGCCGGAAGCAGCGAAAGGGACAACAGCAGGAGAGCGAGGCGGCGGGTCATCGCACCGACGGGTTGTTGGCGACGAAGGCGAAATAGGGCAGCCGCCGCACCGCGTCCGCCACCATCAGATACGCGACCGCAAAGGCCAGCAGCGAGCTGAGGAAATAGCCGTACCCATACCACGGGAAGCCCATCCGGCTGAACAACAGGGTGAAGCCGGCATTGGCCGCCATATAGACCAGCTGCACCGTCAGATTCCGCGCCCGCAGGTCGAAATAGGCCAGGATTACCGTGCAGAACAGGAACATCACCTGGAAGAAGGCTCCCAGCACGCCGAAGCGGAACATGCCGATCTGCTGGTACTGCAGGCCGATGGCGCCGACGATGGCCGGAGCCAGGAAGATGCAGACGGCGCAGACCGCCCCTTGCAGGATGACGAGGTTGCGGCTGCTGTCGAGCAGGGCGGCGATGATGGCGCGGTGATTGCGGGCGATCTGGTCGAAGGTCGCGTGCTTCTGGATGTCGCGGTAGAAGGCCTGGTAATGCTCGAAGAAGCGGGTCTCGATGTTCACCGTGAACAGGGTCAGCGCCGGCAGGGTCGTCAGATAGGCGATGAACATGGCGCCGTCATAGGCGCTGTAGATCGCCATGGCGCCGGAAACCAGTTCGCGCTCCGGCGCGAACCACATGATCCACTTGTCGGTCCAGACGGCGGCATTGGCAAAAAAGCCGATCAGCGCCAGATCGGCGTATCTGCGGAAATAGGACAGGAAGTCGAACAGCCGGCCCACCGGATAGGGATATTCCGCCAGCACCCGCGCGATCAGCCCGAACTGGATCACCGCCAGCCCGGCGGAGAATCCCCAGATCATCCCCGCCGCGCCGAAGCGGTCGCCCAGCAGCACCGCCCCGGCCATGCCGGTGGTCATGCCGACGCCGAAGGCGATGGTGACCGCCAGATAGTCCTTCAGCGCCGACAGGAAGATCGACACCACCCAGATGCCGCAGACCAGGAAGAAATTCGCCAGCCCGCCCAGCATGACCGGCACCGGCAGGCCGCTGAACAGCGGGTAGAAAGGTCCGGCGGTCAGGCCGGCGATGGCATAGGCCAGCCCCAGCGTCGCCAGCAGCATGCCGGGCGCCGCCTCCACCTCCTTGGCATAGATGGCGTCGGCAAGATAGCGGGTGGCGACCAGCACCAGCGGCCCGGTGAACACCACCGAGAAGCAGAAATTGTAGATCACCACCACGCGGAACAACGTCAGCTGCTCCGGCCCCACCAGATCGCGGCCGAACAGCGTGATGCCGGCCAGCGCCAGGATGGTGAACATCCAGGGACCCGACGTGATGAAGGCGGAATGGGCATAGCCCTGCAGCACGCCGAGCAGATCGTCGCGCCGGGCCAGCCGGCGGAGCGCGAAGCCGATGCCGGCCATGTCAGGCGGCTCCCTTCAGGTCGAAATCGGCGCCGTCGAACGTCGGCCGGGTCGGCATGGCGATGTGCTCGTCATAGATGGCGCGATAGACGCGATCGATGGCGACCTTGTCATAGGACTGGGCGACGCGCCGGGCGATGGCCTGCGCACAGCGCTCGCGCCAGGGACGGTCGAGCAGCAGGGCGCGCAGCTCCCGCGCGGTGTCGAGCGGGCTGGCCAGCGGCGTCACCGCCCCGCCCGGCCCCAGCGGCGGCACCTCGTCCGGCCGGCCCATCAGCAGTTCCGAACAGGACCCGACATCGGTCGCCACCGTCGGCACGCCGGACGCGCCGGCCTCCAGGATCACCAGCGGCTGCGCCTCGCTGACGCTGGTCAGCGCGATGGCGTCGATCCTGCCCAGCCAGTCGGTCAGCTTGACCCGGCCGGCGAAGATCACCGTCTGCTCCAGCCCCAGATGCTTCACGATGGTCCGGCATTCCTCGACATAGCCGGGATCCTCCTCCAGCGGGCCGAGGATCATCGCCTTCAGGTCGGGGATGTCCTCGCGCAGGATGCCGGCGGCGCGGATGTAGGTCTTCACGTCCTTGATCGGCACGACGCGGCCGATCAGGGCGATGGTCGGCGGGCGCGGCGCGGGGTCGCGCCGGACCTGGGAATAGCCGGCATAATCGATGCCGTTGGGCACGATCATCAGCTTGGCCGGGTCGGCGCCCTGGCGGCGCTGGAACTCCTGGTTTCCGCCGTACAAGGTGATGATGCGGTCGCAGGCGTCGTAACAGGCCTTGGAGTAGCTGGCGAAGGTGTCCAACCACAGATCGCGCAGGTCGCGCTTCTTGCGGTCGAGCGCCAGGGAGGTGTCGGCGCCCTCGAACAGCCATTCGGCCATCAGGATCTCGATACGCCGTTCGTTGGTGTAGATGCCGTGTTCGGTCAGCAGGGCCGGCCGCCCGGTCTCCAGCCGCGCCCGCGCGGCGAACAGACCGGCATAGCCGGTGGAGATGGCGTGATAGACCGACGCCTGCGGCATCGGCACAAGCAGCGTGGCGAACAGCCCGCTCATCAGCGCCCGGCTGCCCCAGAAATATTCGAGGAAGGAGGCGTCCGGCAGGGCGGCCCTGCACATGCGCACCACCATCTGGAAGGCGTCCTCGGAATTCAGCAGAGCCCGCTTGCCGATCCGGCCGCGCCGCGGCGCCAGCAGCCGCAGAACCTCGGCGACCTCGGCCAGCCCTCCGCCCTGCTGCAGGCGGGCGAGCGGCTTTTCCAGGGCCGTCATCAGCCGCCCGGTGCCGGGCTGCCAGCGCCATCCGGCGGGCGGGTCCTGCAGATAGACATGGGTCAGGCCGGTGACGTTGGCCGGCAGATCATAGGCGAGCTTGCGGGCGCCGCGGTCGGCGACCAGCGCCACGATGTGGAAGGTCAGGTCCGAATGGGAGCGGATCAGGTCGTGCGTCCAGGTCGACACGCCGCCGGCGACATAGGGATAGGACCCCTCCATCAGCAGGCAGACGTCGGCCTTTGGGGCGCGGGGCGCTTCGGGCGGGAGCGGCTGGGACGGGGAGCGGCTCATGCGGCCAGCTCCTTGGCGGCGGTCTCCGGGGCGGCCGTTTCGTCGTCGCGCCACAGGGCGAAGACGTCGCGCAACGCATCGGGCAGCGCCGCCCCGTCGCCCAGCAGATCGGGCCGGCGGATGGGCAGCGCGCGCAGATCGCCGAAGCGGCCGAGCCGGAACAGGCTCTCGGCATACCAGAACAGGATGCGGCTGTCGGACGTGCGGTCGATCAGCGGCTCCAGCCTCGCCGCCGCCTCCGCCGCCAGACCGCAGCGCAGCAGCAGCCGGCCGAGGTCGAGGCGGATGCCGTCATCGTCGGGCGCCAGTTCCAGGCTGCGGCGGTAGCCGTCCAGCGCCTTCTCGCGGATCTCCGCCTCGCGGTTGGAATCCAGCAGGCCGCAGAAGGCATAATCGTCGAGATGGCGGGACAGGGCGGCCAGGGCGCCGGCGTCGTCCGGATGGGCGCGGGCGGCATGGTCGAGCGACTGCCAGCGCTCGTTGAACTCATGCTCCACCCGCGCGGTCGCGGTGGCGGCCTGGACGCGGACGGACGGGTCGGCATCGGCGAGGCCGGCCTTCAGCGCGGGCGTGAAGGCGGGGCGGAAATGGCGGGCGACCAGGGCGATCACCGCCTGCTTCTGCTGCGGCGTGCCCATCCACATCATGTCGGTGAAGGATTCGCCCGCCACAAGATGGGCGTTCTCGCGGCCCGACACGATCAGTTCGTACAGCTCCTGCGCCGGGCCGGTCTCGCTTTCGGGGAAGAGGGAGAGATACCAGTCCTGGAAGCCGGTGGCGTAGCGGCTGAACAGCGCCAGCAGCGCCACGGTCACCAGCGTGCAGGCGGCGCCCAGAGGACCCAGAGGCACCATGGTGACCAGCAGCAGCCCGGCCAGCCGCAGGTCGCGGCCCCGGCGCGCCCGGCTGCGCACCCACAGCCCGACCAGCCCGCAGAGCAGCAGATGCAGCGCCGCGGCCGATGGTGCGGCGAAGGGGATGCCGGACAGGCCGAAGGCCAATGCCCCGGAATCGAGCAGCCCGGCGCCGAGCGTCGCCGCCACCAGCTCGCCCGTGCCGGCGACCGGGCGGTCGCCCGCCAGCGTGCCGATGGTTTCAGCGGAATCGGGGGCCGGGCCGGTCATCCCGCACTCTCCGCCACCGCTTCCCCGGCGGCCGGCTTAGGCTCCGGCTCCGGCGGCTCGACCCGGCGGGTGACGAAGCCGATGGGGATGTTGGACAGCCCGTCGGGCAACTCCCGCCGCACCGCCCGTTCCAGCTTCGCCTCCACCAGCTTGGCGCCCTCCAGCGGCGTGCCGGCCAGGATCACGCCGAAGGACGCGCCCTGCTGGCCGAAGTCGCAGGCGAGATCGGTGTCGCGCAGACTGCCGCGCACCGCCGTGCCGATGGCGGCGGCAAGGTCGGCACGCTGGGCGACGGACAGGCGCGACAGGCCGGTTGGGCGGATGGTGATGGCCGTCGTCTCGAACCCCATGCGGCGGCCGAGCAGCGCCAGGAACTCCGCCTGCCGGCCGATGTAGCTGGAGGAGTAGAGCGCGTCGTCGGTGAAGACCCGCTGTTCATTGGCGGTGCGGAACTGGCGCGCCTTGGCCAGCGCGGTGCCGATCCATTCGCACAGGATGCGGAAATTCTCGACCGTGTTGACGCTGAGGTCGGTGAAGCCCAGGCTTTCGACCTTCACCATCCCGACCACCTCGCCGGTGTCGCTGCTGATAAGCGGTCCGGCCAGCACGCCTTCGCCGGCCAGGATGCGTTCGTCCTCCACCCGGTTGACGCAGAGCTGCCGCTGGCGGGCGATCACGGTCTGGAATAGGGGCGTGCCGCTGTCGAACCAGCGGGCATAGCTGTCGCTGTCGTCGTCCCAGCCCTCGTTCGTCACCGATTCCAGCACGTCGTTGTTCAGCAGGAACAGCGAGAACTTCTCCGGCTTCATGACGGTGCGGACGAGGTCGGCGACGCCCAGCATCACCTCCCCCTCGTCCAGATGGTCGATGGATTTTGCAGCCTGATAGAGGGTGAAGACGGTGCGCAACTGGCCGGCGACGCGGGTCTCCAGGCTTTCCTTCACCGATTTCAGCGCGCGGTAGGACCGGGCGATGGCCTCCGCCTCCTGGCGGGCGGCGGCAAGGCCGGCGCGCAGTTCGTCACGCTCGCGCAGCTGGCGCATGCGCAGCTCGCCGAACAGCACGGCGGCGACCAGCCACAGGATCGGCTCGCGCGTCAGTGTGAAAAGATGGTCGTAGAGGTCCTGGTCGATGCCGGCATCCGGCATGTTGCCGAACCGCAGCGCCACCGACGCCACCAGCGCCGCCAGCACGCCCTCGCTGGTGCCGTACTGGATCGCCAGCAGCAGGACCGGGATCCAGAAGGGATGCGGCTGCACCCCGTCGAAGCGCAGCCCGGCGCCCAGCCAGACATCCAGCCCCAGCGCCACGGCGAAGAACAGCAGCAGCTCCAGCAGCGCGACCGGCCGCAGGCCGAACCAGCGGCGGGGGGACACCGGAGAGGGGCTGGACTCTGCGCTCATGCCTGCACGCTCACTCGCGGTGCAGATCGTTGGGGAAGTCGGTGTCGGAGGCGCGGTCGGCCTGGGCCGGGGCGTCCGCGGAGGTCGGCACGGCGGGGGCGGCGACCACCGGCCGCAGGCTGTCGATCATGCGGGTCACCACCCGCTGGGCGACGTTGTTGACGCTGTCGCGGCTGAAATAGCCGCGGCCGGCCTCCGACTGGCTGGAAGTCCAGAGCACGGCGCCGTCGGCGGTGCGGACCAGCCGGGCGTTCAGGCCGACCACCGGCTCCTCGCGCAGGCCATGCTGGTAACCATATTCCGACACGCTGCCGGACAGCACCGCGTCCACCCCCAGCGTCCGGCCGGCGGCCTGGGCGTCCGGCGGGGCGGCGTCGGCCGGCGCATCGGTTGCGGCGGCAGCGTCGGCGGCCGGCTTGGCGGCGGACAGGCGGCTGCGGACGCGGGACGCATCCATGCTGCGGAGGCCCTCGACGCCGTACAGCTCGGTGGAGACGATGTCGGCGGCGATCTGGCCGGCATTGGGGTGGTTGGTCAGATTCTCGAAGGGCAGGACGGCGACGGTCGAGCCGGCCGGCAGCACGGCGCCCGGCTGGGCGAAGTCGCGGCTGTTGATCCGGCCGAAGCTGCAGCCCGCCAGCATCAGCCCAACCGTCAGCAGCGCCCCGCAGGCCCGCACAGTCTTGCCCTTCATTCCCGCACCCTTTCGCCGCATCGCCAGTCCACCTTTTTTAACCATAAAGTGTTGACACACCGTCAATAACGCCAGACCAGCGTGACGCCCGCGCTGTTCACCGCGCTGGCCGTGCCGCGCGCGGTAGAGCGGGCATGGCTGGCCCGGAAATTCAGCTCCAGATTGTCCGCCGGTTCCCACCCCAGCGAAATGGCCCCCTGCGGTCCGCTGCGGCCCCGCCGGTCATAGGCGTAGCCGACCTGCAGCGCATAGCGGACATAGTCGGTCAGATAGTCTTCTGCATTGAGCTGCAGCGCATGGACCTCGCGGGTCGCAGCCGGCAGCGGGACGTAAGGCTGGCCGAGCGCGTCCTGCCGCTCCTCGCGGTGAGCGACATATTCGGCGTCCAGCACATAGGCGACGCTGGCCAGCGGCCCCGCCGCGTTCAGCGTGTAGCGCAGCGATCCCTCCACCGTGGCGCTACGTGCCAGATCGGCATCGCCGGCAAGGCCATAGCGGTTGTAGCCGGCGCCAAGCGACAGGAACCAGCGGTCGGACAGCCGGTCCTCATGCTGGAAGAACAGGCGATCGCGGCGGCCGCCATCGACGATGCCCTCCAGGAAGGCGAAGCTCGGCTCGCTCCAGGCGAAGCCGGCGCGGGTCTCCGTCTCGTCGCCGCGCCAGCCATGGGTGTAGCCGGCGCCCAGCGTCTGTGGGGCGGCATAGAGCGCCAGGGTGGAGCGCTCCAACTCCGGCCAGTCATGGACCAGCGCCGCCTCCAGACGGGAGCGGGCGCCGTGGAAAGGCTCCAGCCGGCCGTCTTCCCGGCGGGCGGCGTCGACATCGACATCGCGGCGCTCAAGGCTCCAGGTGAAGGCGGTGGAGCGGCCGAGGTCCTGCACGCCGCTGAAGCGGGCGATGCGCTGCATGTCGGCGTTGCGCACCTTCTGCCAGTCGAGATCGAGGCGGCTGCGGTCCGCATTCTCGTGCAGAAGCAGTGCCTTGCCCTGGATCAGCGAGGGTTCGTCTGGCGTCAGTTCCAGCGCGGTGTCATAGGCCCGGACCGCCTCGCGCCAGCGGCCGAGCCGCTCCTCCGCCTGGGCCAGCAGGGCGATGGACTGGGCATCGTTGGGATCCTGTTCCAGCAGGTCGCGCAACAGACTCCGCGCCGGGCGGACGTCGCCGCCCTCCATCAGCGCCAGCGCGCGGAAATAGTCGAGACGCCGGCGGGCGGCACGGTCGGCGGCCTGCGCCTCGCGGCTCGGGGCGGCGGCGGGCGGGCGCGTCAGGGCGACGCTGAGGCCGTTGCGGTCGGTCGCGACCGTCGCCTCGACGCCGCTGGCGAGCACAAGGACGACGCTGTCGTAACCGTAGAGGATGTTGTCGACCCAGGACTCCAGCCGCTCCGGCACGCGGTCGAGCGCGACGTCGCCGAGCGGGCGGTCGAAGCGCAGGACCAGCTCGCGGCCGTCGCGCTGGGTTTCTGTGGCGACCGGGCCGGGCCAATGCAGGGCGAAGCGGGCTGCGTGGTCCTCGCGCACGGCTTCGAGGCGGGCCGAGGCCGTTTGGGCGTGGGCGGGGGTGGCGGCGAGGAGGAGGGTTAGAAGAGCAAAGAGGACTAGAAGTCCCCTCTCCCCCCCGGGGAGAGGGTTAGGGTGAGGGGGGTGGATAGCGAGGATTCCCGGGAAGCCACGCAATGCATCCCCCTCACCCTCCCCGCGCCACGGGCGCGGGGTCCCTCCCTCTCCCCGGGGGGGAGAGGGGATAGAAAGCGCAGAGGCGCGCCCGCGATCACGGAAGGGCCAGGACACGGCGGGCCTCCGGCAGTCGTCCGTTTTCGATCAGCATCGATGCGTAGTCGGCCCTCAGTTGGCGGTCGGCCGGACGGCGCTTGCGCAGGGATTCGAACAGCGCCACGGCGTCGTCGACCTTGCCAAGCCGGTTCAGCAAATTCGCCTCCGTCTGGATCGCCGCGTCGCCGCGGCCGGCGCGGTGGCGCAGCTGGGACAGCGCAGTGCGGTAGAACGGAACCGCCGCGGTCGGACGCTTCAGCGCGGTCAACGCCTCGCCCAGGAAGTAGTGGGCTTCGTAATCGTCGGGGCCGGTGGCGACGTAGCGCCGCAGCAGCCGTTCGGCGTCGGCGAGGCGGTTCTCGTCATAGGCCAGCATGCCGAGTTGGCGCAGCGCGTCGGCATCCTCGGGCTTGCGCGTCAACAGGGCGGTCCAGGCCTGGGCGGCGGCGGCCCGCTGCCCGGTCTGCTCGGCGAGGCGGGCGTAGCGGCGCAGGCGGTCGGGGGCTGCTTCCTCCGGCACGGCGGTGCGCAGGGCCTGGGCCAGTTCCTTGCCCTTGCCGGCCGCCGCCAGCGCCTCGATGTAGGGAGCCTTCAGCGCCGGTTGCGCCGGAGCCTCGCCCTGATCGCCGAGCCCGGCGATGACGCGGCGACCGCCGCCATACTCGGCGAGGCGGTCGTACCATGCCGCCTGTTCTGCCGGGCTGGACGCGGCCTTGGCCCGTGACTCGATCCAGTCCAGACCGGCGGCGGGCGGGCGCGGCCCCCAGAGATAGGCGAGCTGCCGGAAATCCTCGCTCTGCGGCCCCTGCCCGGCCGCCAGCCGCTGCAAGGCCTGCTCGGCCCCGGCCTTGTCGCCGAGCGCCAGCAGGGATGATGCCGGCTCACGCCGCTTGTCGGCGGGCAGGCGGTCGTCGGTGGCGCGCGCCAGCAGATAGCGGCGCAAATCGGCCTTGCGGCCCAACTTCGTCAGCGTGTCGCGGTAAAGCGCATCCTCCGCCTCGGCCAGCGGTGCGGCGGAGGCCCGGCTTTGCAGCAGGGCGGCGAGGTCGGGCAGCGCATTCGCCTTGGCCGCCGCATCGGCATAGACGCCGAGCCAATCTTCGCCGGATCTGCCACCGCCCTGGCTCTCCGCCCAGCCACGCAGCAGCGGCAGGGCGGCGCGATAGGCCTTGTGGTCGAGCAGCATGGTGACGATGGCCTGCTGTTCCGCATCGGACAGGTTACCCTTCGCCAGCTTGGCGGTCAGGTGACGGGTCAGTTCCTCCGAACGGCCGGCGCCGGCCAATGCGGCGATATAGGCGGACTCCACCTCCGTGCCGCCATCTGCCAGCATCGGGGCCAGCAGCGGCAGCGCCTCCGCCGGTTTGCCGGTGGCGGTCAGGGCATTGGCGAGGGCCAGACGGCTGCGCGGCGAGGGGTCGAGCGCAAAGGCGCGCTGCGAGGCGGCAAGGGCCAGCGCCGCCGCCGGGGGCGAATTGACGGCGCGCTCGGCGGCGCTGCCGGCGATGTCCTGCAACAGGCCGACCGGCAGCTTGGGCTGACCGGCCAGCCAATCGGCGACGGCGGCGGGATCACCGGCCTTGGCGGCCAGCCGCGCCCAGCCCTGCCCGGCGGCCGGCGACGGCGTTACCTGCCTCCGCGCCTCGAACCAAGCAAGCCCAGCCGGCGCGCGGTCGAGGTCGATGAACAGGGCGGCAAGCTCCTCCAACTGCTCGTCGGGAATGCCGCCGGACAGCGGCAGCCGGTCGAAGGCGGCAGCCGCCGCGCCGTGGCGGCCGGCACGGTCGAGGATGCGAATGGCAGCCAATTGGTCACCGGGAGTCAGCCCGCCACCGGCAAGGCCGCGCTCCGCCCACCCCGCAGCGGCGGCGGGGTCGCCGCGACCGAGCGCGATGTTGGCGGCCAGCAGCGGATAATCGTCCAGGAATTCGTCGCCCAGTTCGCGGTATAGACGGTCGGGAAAGCCGCGGTCGCCGTCGCGCAAGGCGCTTTCCGCCAGCCCGGCGAGGACCCAGTCGGGGACCAGATGCAGGTCGCGCCCCTTGGTCGCCGCCAACGCCGGGCGAAGCATGCCGGCATTCACCTCCAGCGCCAGCAGCCGCCCGAACTGGACATCCTCGACTGGGCCGGGAAGCGCCGACAGGCGGGTCCGCGCCTCCTCCCGGCGGTCGGCGGCGATCAGCAGGTCGATGTAGGTCAGCTCCAGCGCCAGCACTGGATTGCGCCCCTTCACCTGCGGTTCGATCAGCCGCAGGCCAAGGTCGGGACGGGACGCCGCGGCGAGCTGGCTCGCCAGACCGATCATGTCGGCGACGGTGGGATTCTCGCCCAGCCAGCGCCGGGCACGCTCGAACGCCTCCTCCTCGCGGTCGAGGTCGATCAGCAGGCTCATCAGCAATTCGCGGCTGTCCGGCTCGATATTGCCCTTGGCACGGTCGTCGGCGCGCAACAGCCAGTCCACCGCCCCGGCAGGATCGCCGCGAGCGGCCAGCAGTGCCGCCAGTTCCTGCGGAGCCTCGACATCATCGGGACGCAGGGCGCAGTAACGGGTCAGCGCCTCCACCTTCAGTGCCATGCGATTGCGGAAGCCGGCGGCATAGGCGAGGTCGCCGTAGAGGTCGGCGCTGTGGCGCATCTCCGCCAGGGCCTTCAGGTTTTCCAGATAATCGCCGGGCCGCTGCGCATCCTGGTAGAGGCGGTTCAGCAACTCCCGCGCTTCGACCGAGGCCGGCTCGGCGGCGACGAACTCCTCGGTCAGGGCGATGGCGCGCTCGACGTCGCCCTGGGCCAGCGACAGCCGGGTCAACGGCATCACCGTGGTGCCGCTGCGGTCGCCAGCGGCATAGCGCTGCTCGTAGACCGCGCGGGCGCTGTCGTAATCGCGGTCGCGGAACTTCTGCAGGGCAAGCTCGCCGCTGTGCGGGATCAGCAGCAAACTGGCGCCGATGCCGACGAGCAGCACCAGCAGGACGACGAGGATGTTCGCGCGCATCGCCGCCCTACCCCGCCGCGCCGTTCGCCGGGCGGATCCGCAGCAGCAGCGGCGCGATGGCGGAGACCGGCACCGTCAGCGCCAGCCGGCCCTCCGCATCCGTATCGGCGCTGCCCGACCACAGCCGGGTTCCGTCGCGCTCCGCCGTGACCGTCCAGCGGCCGGGCTGCGGCACATGCCAGACCATGGCGCCCTCGCCATAGCCGGTGGCGGCGACGCGGAAGCCCTGCCCTTCGCCGGCAAAGGCGGAAAAGGCCCAACGTCCCTGGACCAGATAGGGCACTGCGGCCGGCGGGTCGCGGTCGGCGCGGCCGGTCTCCGTCAGCGCCACCACCGGCTCCGTCGCCGCCGGGTCGAGCGCCACATAGAGGCTGCCCTGGCTGTGGCGCTGGCCCAGCACGCCGATGGAGCGGGCGAAGTCGACCGCACTGGCGCTGGCATGGTCGAAGCGCAGCGTGTTCAGCGCCCCGCGGTCGCGCACGCGCCAGCGCCGCCCCCCGTCCGATCCGCCCTCCAGCGGCTCGAACCGGGTGGTGTAGAAACCTTCGGCGATGCGAGCGTAGGTGGAGGCGGCGACGGGCGCCAGTTCCTGCCCGCGGGCGGCGGTCAGCACCGAGACCAGCGCGTTCAGGCTGGCCGCCTTCTGGCCGCTGTACATATGGTAATAGACGTTGAAGGGCTTCAACCGGATCGGGCTGCCGGCGTGCCGCATCGTGTTGATCAGATTGCGGTAGCCGTAGAAGCGGCCGGTCCACAGCTCGGTATAGGTGTTCTCGTTGCTGCCGGCGGCGTAAATCTGCCGCTCCGCCCCCACCGGCAGGCCGATCGGCGGCAGGCCGGTGATGGAGGGGAAATCGGCGTCGAAGCGGGCGTCGCCGCCATTGATGTTGACCCCGCCCGCCTTGCGCACCGCGGCCAGCGCCGCCTCGAACGGCGAGGTGTCGCCCGACCATTGCACCAGCACCGCCCGCTTGCCGGTCGGAGCCAGCCGGGTGAAATAGTCGAGCGCGCCGCCGATCTCCTGGTCGAGGTCGAAGGGCTGCTGCAGATAGGCGCGCGGTACGGCGTAGCGGCCGATGTCGGACACCTCCCCCGCCTCCTCCGCCGCATGGTCGTCGGCCTTGCCGGGGCGATAGCTGCTCTCGCGGTTGAGGAAGGGCGCCTCGTTCTGCCGGCTGTAATCCTTGAAAAAAGCCCATTGGAAGGGGTGGGTCCAGGTGTGGCTGGACGGCTCCACCTGTGGCAAGGCGAACAGCTTCTTCGCCGCCTCCAGCGACTCCGGCGTGCCCTTCCAGGTCGGGTCGAGGTCGCCGACGATGGGGGCGACGCTGACCGGCAGGTCGGGAAACGGCTCGATGGCGGCGGTGCGCACCATGTCGGCGGACAGCACACGGCGGGAGGCATAGGGCGCCACCTCCGTCACGTTGCGCCAGCCGTCGCCGTCGATGTGGCTGAAATAGATGCGCCGGCCCGACAGGGTGGTGACGTCGGGCTTCGGCAGGTCGTCGGTGGCGAAACTGTCGCGGAAGAAGGCGAAGGGATCGACGATCCATTGCCGGCGGTTGTACTCGGCGTCGAAATAGCGGCTGTAGCCGTCGGTGACCAGCCCGCCGGACGGGCCGGTGACCACCAGATGGCTGTCGCTCGCCGGATCGTCGCCGCGCCGCATCACCAGATGAGAGGCGAAGCGCTCGTCGGTCTTGCGGAACAGCGGATAGCCGGGCAGCACCCCCGACAGCGGCCGTTCGAAGCCGATCATGCCGTCGGCCAGCGACGGCCGGGACTTGTAGGTCAGGTCGGAATAGCCGTCGTCGTCGCGCAGTCCGAACCGGGCGAAGAAGCGGTTGGAAAGCGCCAGCGGCACCGGCTTGCCGCCGCGCTCCAGCCGGACGCCCGACTGGCCCAGGACGGCGAAGCGGACACCGCGATCCATCGCCCGCCCGGCCCAGGCGATGTAGGCGCCGACATCGGTGAAGGGCTCTCCCGCGAACCAGGTGACGACGCCGCGCAGGTCGGGATAGCGCGACAGGTCGGGCAGCCCGTCGGCGACGTTCCAATAGACCACCGACAGGCCGAGATGGTTCAGCGGCAGTTCCACCATCGTGTGGATGCGGCTGAGACGGATCGTGCTTTCCTCGCGCAGGTCGACCAGCGCCAGGATGGTGCGCGGCACCGTCTGCTGGGCCGTCGTCGCTGTCGGGGGCGGGTCGGCGGCGAGCACGGGAACCGCAATGCCGGGCAGAAGCAGGCCGAGGGCGAGGGCTGCTGCTTTGAACGCGCACGTCGTCCGAGCCGGGATAATCTCCCTCTCCCCCCCGGGGAGAGGGTCGGGGTGAGGGGGATGCACAGCGTGGCCATTCCGAGAATCCACGCCGCGCGCCCCCCTCACCCTAACCCTCTCCCCGGGGGGGAGAGGGGATCTCATGCTGCGTTGAAAAATGCCCCTCACCGCGGCGGCTCCGGGATCAGGCGGTCGAGTTCGACCGTCGAGACGTAGGGGGAGAAGCCGTTGGCCCGCTGCAGATCGTAGATGGCCCGGATGCCGGCGGCGTCGGCCGGATCCCAGTAATCCAGGGTGTGGAGGGAGAGCCGCGGATTCAGCGCCCCGGCGGCCTTCAAGGCCTCGACCTGGAACCGGTAATCCTCGGCACTCTGGCGGTGCGGGCGCTTGGCGGCGAAGTCCCAACCCGCATAGACGCTCTCGCCCAGCACATGGCTCAGCAGCGGGGCGGTCTGCGGCAGGATCTCGTAGGCGCGGTTCTGCATCAGGCCGATGTCGGGCCAGTTGCGGCGGATGGCGCGCACCAGTGCCGCCGCCGCGTCGGTCATGCCGCGCCAGCGCTTCGCGTCGGTGCGCTCCAGGTGCGGCGGATTGTCGAGCGTGTCGAGGAAGACGCCGTGGAAGCCCTGGCGCAGGATGGCCGGGACCAGCTCCTCCACCACCAGCTTGACCCAGCGGCGGTCGCGCACATCGACATAGAAGCTGCCGGGCCAGTTGGGGTTTTCCTGGTCCAGGATGCCCCAGGCCTTCACCCGCTCGAACCAGGGGCGGTGTGTCTCGACCTCGCCCACGCTGAGATAGCCGAGCAGGGTCTTGCCGCGGTCGGCCAGCGGCGAAAGCGGCGGGTGGGTGCGGCTGTCCAGCACCAGAAGCCGGTAGGGCTGGAAGGCGGACAGCGGGGCCGCGTCGGCGTAATAGACCGCCCAAGGGGATGCGGAGGCTTGACCGGAGTCCGCGGCCCGCAGGCCCTTGTTGGGCAGCGCCAGCAGCGCCGCACCCGACATCAGCCCCCCGGCGACAGCCCGCCGCCCGATCGAACCACCGGTCACGCCACCCCTATCCTTTGCTCAATGCTCTCTTGCTCAGCCAAGCCACGCCAACGTCTGGCGCAGCCCATCCTCCAGCGGCGTGTCGCAGCTCATGCCGAAAGCGGCGATCAGACGGGACGGATCGCCGATGGACACCCGGATGTCGCCCGCCCGCGCCGGACCATGGCGCCGGTCGAGCGGCCGGCCCGACAACTCCGCCAGCACCTCCGCCAGCCGGTTGACCGAGGTCGGGCGGCCGGTGCAGACGTTGTAGACGGGCGCGCCGGACTGCGGACGATCCATCGCCGCGGTCAGATATCGCACCAAGTCCTTTACAAAGATGAAATCCCGCACCTGCTCGCCGTCGCCGTTGATGGTGATCGGCTCCCCGCGGGCGATCCTGCCGGCGAAGATGGAAATGACGCCGGAATAAGGCGATTTCGGGTCCTGGCGCGGGCCATAGACGTTGAAGAAGCGGAAACCGGCGGTCGGCACGCCATGCACCCCGTCCGCCACCCGCGCATGCAGCTCGCAGCCCAGCTTGTCGGCGCCATAGGCGGACAGCGGGCGGGTCGCCGCATCCTCGGTCAGCGGCATGTTCGGGTTGTCGCCATAGACCGCGGCGGAGGAGGCGTAGATCACCGGGACCGGCCCGGCCGGATTGGCGCGGCGGGCGGCATCGAAGACGGCGATGGTGCCGGACAGGTTGGCATGGTGGGTCTCCAGCCATGCCTCGCGCGAGCGGTCGACCGAGGCGACGGCGGCCAGATGGAAGCAGCCGTCCACGCCGGCTATCGCCGACCGAACCGCCTCGGCATCGGCCACCTCGCCGACGGTGACCGGCACGCCGTCCGGGAGGTTTTCGCGCTTGCCGGTCGACAGATCGTCGAGCACCCGCACCTCGTGCCCGGCCGCCAGCAGCCGCTCGATCAGGTGCGAGCCGATGAAGCCGCAGCCGCCTGTAACCAGATAACGCGCCATCGCCGCGGCTCCTCCGCTTTTGCGTGTGTTTTGGGTGATACGCGAAGTCAGAGCCGCCGGATCAATTTTCGCGGCTCAAGTGCCGAGGAAACCGGCGACCGCGGCCTGGAATTCCTTGGGCTTGATCGGCTTGGAGACATGGCCGTCGAATCCGGCCTCGGCCAGCCGGCGCTTGTCGGCGGGCGTGGCGAGGTTGGTGACGGCAATGACCGTCGTGGCGGCAAGATCGCCATCGGCGCGGATCTGCCGGATCAGGTCCAGCCCGGACAGGCCGGGCATGACGATGTCCATCACCACCAAATCGGGCGCCATGTCGCGCATCAGGTCCAGCACGGAGGAGGCGTCCGACGCCTCGACGACGGTGAAGCCGCCTTCCTCCAGGCAGCGGACGAAGAGCTTGCGCATCAGCACATTGTCCTCGACCACCAGGATCGTCCGCGTCTTTTCGACCGTGTCCGCCATCTCGCCATCCGACCTTTGCGGCGTGAGCGGCATGGCCGGCGGCGGGCATGGCGCAACACGCGACCCTACGCTGCACATCCCTACCGGTATTCACGCATTTTTGGCTGTGTAACTCTTTCGATCAGCCGGGTCAAGCAGGCCGAAGGCGCGGCGCCCGCAAGCTGGCCCCGTGCGGGCTGGTCCGTTCGCCTACTTCTCTGGGACCGTCGCCGAAGGCCGGCAACCCGGACTGTTCAGCGAGCCGCCGGTGACTGTGCTGCTCCAGGGATCGTGACTGATCCTGCACGCACGAAAAAAGCCGCCCTCCCCTGCGGGAGAGCGGCTTCTTTCATGGCAGACGACGTGCTTAGTGCTTCATTTCGCCCAGCTGCTTGCGGCTGTCGCCGCTCTTGTCCTTGATGATGGTGTCGTCCGGCTTGCCTTCGACTTCCAGGATGCCGATCAGGCCCTTGGTGGCGCGGCTGAGCGCATGGTCGACCAGGGCGTACTTGCCGGGGTAATCGACCTTGAATTCCACCATGGTGGCGCCGCCGGGCGCGACGGTGACGGTCTGGATGCCCTTCGACGGATCGCTTTCCAGGCCGCCCAGGTTGTAGACCTTGTCGAAGATCTCGCCGATGACGTGGAAGGAGGAGGTCAGGTTCGGGCCGCCGACGCCGAAGAACAGGCGGACGGTCTCGCCGACCTTGGCCTTCAGCGGCTTGTCCTTGGTCAGCGCGCCGACGGTGCCGTTGAACACCAGGTAGCTCGGACGCTCGTTGACGAGGCCGTCATAGTCGTCCTCGGCATTCGCCTGGTTCTTCGCCTTGGTGGCGTAGATTTCCTGCTGCATCACGTAGAATTCGTGATCGACCGGCGGCAGACCGGCTTCCGGCTCCACCACGATCAGGCCATACATGCCCTTGGAGATGTGGTGGGCGACCATCGGCGTGGCGCAGTGATAGACGAAGACGCCCGGAGTCAGAGCCTTGAAGCTGAAGGACTTGGTCTGGCCGGGTTCCACCTGGGTGATCTGGCCGCCGCCGAGGAAGCCGGTCGCGGCGTGGAAGTCGACGGAGTGGTTCATCGTCGATTCCGGCGCGTTGGAGATCGAGACGTCCACAGTATCGCCGACCCGCACCCGCACCATCGGACCCGGAACCGTGTTGTTGAAAGTCCAGTAGGTATAGGTGGTGCCGTCGTCGAGGGTGGATTCGACTTCGGACGTGTTCAGCTGCACCTTGTGGGTCTTCGGCGCCCGCTTGCCGGCCTTCTCCGGCGCCGGGACGGCCGCCGGATCCTGGACGACGCTGACCGTGGGCTGCTTGACCTTCGGGTCGGCATAGAGCGTTTCAGCCGCCGAAGCGGCACCGATACCGGACAGAAGCATCAGGGCGGCGGCACTGACAGTGACGAGAGAGAGCTTGGTCTTCATGGCGTCGTCTCGGTTGAGTGTTTCTTGTGAGGGAATATTCCCCCCATCTCCGAGACCTCTGCTTGACCGCCGTCAAGTGGAAGAACTGGACGCTATTTTGTCGCAGCTATCCTTTATTTCCACACAAACTATGATGATTTCTTAAATTAGGATTTCGGCCGGAACGCGACGCAGATCTTCGGGTCGGTTTCGATCCGCCCGGCGCCGATCAGGTCAAGGCAATAGGGGATCGCGGGAAACACCGCCATCAGGCAATCATGGATGGCCGACGGCTTGCCCGGCAGGTTGACGATCAGGCTGCGGCCCCGGATGCCGGCGGTCTGGCGCGACAGAATGGCGGTCGGCACGACCCGCAGACTGACCGAGCGCATCAGTTCGCCGAAGCCCGGCATCATCTTTTCGCAGACCCGCTCCGTCGCCTCCGGCGTCACGTCGCGCGGGGCCGGGCCGGTGCCGCCGGTGGTCACCACCAGATCGCAGCCGGCAATGTCGCACAGCTCAGTCAGCGTGGCGGCGATCAGGTCCAGCTCGTCCGGGATGACCCGCGCCTCCGCCACCCAGGGGGAGGCGACGATGCGCGTCAACTCCTCCCGGATGGCCGGGCCGCCCTTGTCCTCATAGACGCCACGGCTGGCGCGGTCGGAGACGGTGACGATCCCGATCTTCACGGGTCCGATCTGCACCGGTTCGCTCATGGTCGATGGTCCTTTTTCGGTCAGGCGGCGCAGGCGACCTGCCGGTAGAGCGCCGGCAGCGCCTTGGTCAGGTGGGAAACCTGCGGGAATATGGCATAGGCGCCGCGCCCGAACAGATAGGGGATGTAGTCGCGCGCCTGGGCATCGACGGTGATGGCGAAGACCGCCAGCCCGTCGCGCCGCGCCTCGCGGATCGACTGCCGGGTGTCCTCGATGCCGTAGCGGCCTTCGTAATGGTCCACGTCGTTGGGCTTGCCGTCGGTCAGCAACACCAGCAGCCGGTGGCGGTTCGGCCGTTCGGCAAGCTGGGCGGTGACATGGCGGATCGCCGCACCCATGCGGGTGTAATAGCCGGGCTTCAGCGCGCCGATACGGCGGGTCACGGTGGCGCCCAGCGGTTCCTCGAAGCCCTTCAGCGTCTGCACCCGCACCCAGTCGCGCCGGCGCGAGGTGAAGGAATAGAGCGCATGGTCGTCGCCGCAGGCGGTCAGGCCGTGGGTCAGCGCCAGCAGCGCCTCCTTCTCCACATCCAGGACGCGGCGGCCCTCGATCCAGCCGTCGGTCGACAGGGAGCCGTCGACCAGCACCGCCACCGCCAGATCGCGGGCGGCGCTGCGCACCTGCTGGTGCACGCGGTCGCTGCCGCAGCCGCCGGCCTGGAGATCGGCCCGGCTGCGCACCAGGGCGGCCAGATCCAGCTCGTCGCCGTCGGCCTGTCCGGTGAACAGCATGCGGCGCGGGCGTAGCGCCTCGAACTGGCGGCGGACCTGCCGGATGCGGCGTTGCGCCGCAGCGTCGGGCTGCCAGGACTCGCCGTCGGCCGGTGCCGTTTCGGCGATCACCCGGCAATGGTTGGGAAGATGGGCCTGCCGGCCATGGTCCCATTCCGGATAGCTCAGGGTCGCCACCAGCGGCGTATCGTCCACCACCGGCGCGCCCAGGTCGAGGTCGAGCTTCAGCGTGGTCGATGCCTTGCGCTGATGCGCGCCCACGGCGATCTCGTCGAGATCGTCGGCGGCCTTGCGGGCATTCTCCGCGTCGTCGTCATCGACCGCGCGCGGGATGTTCAGCGCCTCGGCGAGGCTCAGCATCTTTTCGAAGCGGTTGAGGATCAGCGGGTCGTTGCGCTGGATCTGGTCGGTCTGCCGGCGGGTCGCGGCGCGGCGGCGCTGGTCACCCTCGGCCGCCTGCCCGCCCTCGCCAGGGCTGTCGGTCGCGGCGGCGGCATCGCGCTCGGCACCCGGTACGACGAGGCCCCACAGCGGCACCGGCAGCATGCGGGCATAGCCATAGGGGGCGGTGAAGTCAGACACCGGCACGGAGGGCGCAAGCATGCGCGCGCCTTCGCTGGTGACGGCACCCGCGCCAAGCAGCGCCATGGCGGCGCGCTCGACATCGGCCTCCACCGGCGGCAGGCGGCGGGCGGGCCGGGTGGCGGCGACGGCGCGGGCCAGTTCCTCGTGCATGCCGGACAGGCCGGGCCAGCGCGTCAGCACCCGCACCGTGGTGGCCGCCGCGCTGCGCAGGGCCTGCAGGTCGGCCTGCAGCGGGTCGGCGGGAGCCGGTTCGGCTTCGGCATGGGCGAAGAAGGCGGCCAGCCATTCATAAAGCCGCTCGTTCAGCCCCGGATCGCTAAACAGGTCGATGGTCGTCGGAAGCTGGAGCACGTTGCCGTCGAGCGCCGCCCGCTCCACCCGCTCCTCCCCCAGCCCGATGCGGCCGAGCAGCGACAGCCGGTGCCCGGACACCGCGGCGGTCCCGGCAGCGAGCCGCACCCCGCGGTCGCCGCCCAGCGCCCGGAAGAACACCGCCAGGCGCGGACGCATGGATTCCAGCGTCACCGCGGCGTCCGGATGATGCGGGTAGCTCGACCGTCCGCCGATCAGGCGGTGCCACAGACGGCCGACGGTCTCTTCCGGCTCGAAGAACTCCAGCATCGCGCACGCACTCCCAAATACTGACCCAAAACCACAGCCCCTATCGGCCGTCATTCCCGCGAAGGCGGGAATGACGGCCGCAATGGTGGAGATCCGACTCCGCGATCCACGCTGTCGGCTTCCCTACCCCAGCGTGACCTCGGCGACGCGCAGCAGGGCGGCGCGGATGTCCGGATCGTCGGTCAGCGGTTCGATCAGGGCGGCGCGGATGGCGCGTTCAGGCTTCATGCCGGAGCGGATCAGCGTGGCGCAGTAGATCAGCAGGCGGGTCGACACGCCCTCTTCCAGATCCTGGCCCTTCAGGGCGCGCAGCGCGTTGGCGAGCCGCACCAGCGGGGCGACGCGGTTTTCGGGCAGGCCGCTTTCGGTGGCCACGATGGGGATCTCGCGCTCGGGCGCCGGGAAATCGAACTCGACGGCCAGGAAGCGCTGGCGGGTGCTGGGCTTCAGCGCCTTCAGCACATTCTGGTAGCCGGGGTTGTAGGACACCACCAGCATGAAGCCCGCGGGCGCTTCCAGCGTTTCGCCGGTGCGGTCAAGCGGCAGGATGCGGCGGTCGTCGGTCAGCGGGTGCAGCACGACGGTGACGTCCTTGCGCGCCTCCACCACCTCGTCGAGATAGCAGATCGCGCCTTCGCGGACGGCACGGGTGAGAGGCCCGTCGGCCCAGACGGTGTCGCCGCCCTTCAGCAGGTAGCGGCCGGTCAGGTCGGCGGCGGTCAGGTCGTCGTGGCAGGATACGGTGTAGAGCGGCCGGCCGAGCTTGGCGGCCATATGGGCGACGAAGCGGGTCTTGCCGCAGCCGGTCGGCCCCTTCAGCAAAAGCGGCAGGCGGTGGGTGTAGGCATGCTCGAACAGCGCGCACTCGTCGCCCGTCGGCTGATAGTAGGGCAGATCGGCGCTGTTCGCGGCATCGACGGTCTCAGGCACGGCGGCGAGGGTGGCGGCGCTGCGGATCATGGGAAACTCCTGAAAAACGGACGGCCCCCGCCGCGGATGCGAACGGGGGCCGGAGGTTCGAGGCTTACTCGGCCGCCTGGAGGCCGCCGGCGACGGCAACCGGGCGCTCTTCACGGGCCGGGCCGAAGATGGCGTAGAGGTAGACCACCACGCCGATCCCGACGGCGACGCCGCCGCCCAGACGCAGCCAGTAGAACATGGCGATCTGTTCCTGGACCTCCATGTAGCCCAGCCCCATCACGCGCTGCAGGTGGGTCTGCACGATGCCGGCGGCGGTCAGGGCGAAGGTCATGAAGGCCATGCCGCCGCTCATCAGCCAGAAGCTCCAGATGTTGAGCGTCTGGTTGTAGGGCGCCCGGCCGCGCAGGTAGGGCATGGCGTAGGTGATGATGGCGAGGTTGATCATCGCATAGGCGCCGTAGAAGGCGAGGTGCCCGTGCGCCGCGGTCACCTGGGTGCCGTGGGTGTAGTAGTTGATCGGGGCCAGCGTGTGCAGGAAGCCCCACAGCCCGGCGCCGAAGAAGGCGAAGACCGCGCAGCCCAGCGACCACAGCATCGCCGCCTTGTTCGGGTGACGGCGGCCGCTCTTCCACACCATCAGGAAGGCGAAGACGACCATGGTGAAGAAGGGAGCGACTTCCAGCGTGGAGAACAGCGAGCCGATCCACTGCCAGTAGCCGGGCGTGCCGATCCAGTAATAGTGGTGGCCGGTGCCGAGGATGCCGCTGAACAGGGCCAGGCCGACCATGGCGTACAGCCACTTCTCGACCACTTCACGGTCGACGCCGGTCATCTTGATCATCAGGAAGGCGAGGATCGAGGCCAGCACCAGTTCCCACACGCCCTCGACCCACAGATGGACGACGTACCACCAGTACATCTTGTCCAGAGCCAGGTTGCCCGGGTTGTAGAAGGAGAACAGGAAGAAGATGGCGATGCCCCACATGCCCACCAGCAGGATGTTGGTGATGACCGTGCGGCGGCCCTTCAGCACCGTCAGCGTGACGTTGTAGAGGAACATCAGCGCCACGACGACGATGGCGGCCTTGATCCACAGGGGCTGTTCGAGGAACTCGCGCCCTTCATGGATGCGGAAGACGTAGCCGACGACGGCGGCCAGCGCGCCGAAGACGAACAGGCCGAGCTGGATCAACGCCAGTTTCGGGCTGTGCAGCTCGGTTTCAGCCTCTTCCGGGATCAGGTAATAGGCGGCGCCGAAGAAGCCGATCAGCAGCCAGACGATCAGCGCGTTGGTGTGGATCATCCGGATGATGTTGAAGGGCAGCAGCTCCGACATCGTGTTGGGCAGAACATAGACGGTGCCGGCCAGGAGACCCACCAGGATCTGCACACCGAACAGCCCCATGGCCGCCGCGAAGTAATAGAGGGCGACTTTTTGTGATTCGTACTTCATGACGAAAATCTCCTCAGCCCGACAGCTTGGGCGGCCAGTTCTGGGTGTTGATGCGGCTGGTCCATTCCAGGAAGGCGGCGAGATCCTCGACCTCCTTCTCAGACAGGTTGAACTGCGGCATCTGGCGCCGGCCCTCGATCCCGGAGGGCTGGGCCGCCATCCAGGCCTTCAGTGCCATCACCGCACCTTCGGGGTCCTTGTCGCCGCCGTAACGCAGCCAGACGTTGCCCAGCTCCGGTGCGAAGTAAGCGCCTTCGCCCAGCAGCGTGTGGCAGTTGATGCAGGAATTCTTTTCCCACACATGCTTGCCGCGGGTGACCGCCTCGGTCAGTCCCTTCTTGTCGGTGCTGGTGTTGACGATGTAGTTGTGGCTAAGCGCGGTCATCGTGACAAATGTCGCAAAGAAAAATAGCGATCCGCCATAGAAGATGTTGCGCGCGGCCGCCTTGGTAAAGCGTTCGGTCATCGCTTGGGATCCCTGGAAGTCTCGATCTGTCGGTCGAGTGGGGTCGGTTCGGGAGGCGTTGGTTGCGCGAAGCCGCAGTCTGGAAGCAAGGGGCCGGAAGACGGGCGTCGCAGCGTCTTACCGCCACGGGTCAGGCGAATAATTGACCGTGGAGGGAGGGCATTCCTTGACCGAGATCAAGCCGAATGGGGGATGGCGGACATATCATTCGCATACGTGATGACAAGGTTTGGAAACGGGATTTGGAAATGGCCGACATCGAGATGACGGGCCTGGAAATGGCGGGCCCGGACGAAAGGGCGAGCGGCCTTGCCGCCCTGCCCGGCAACCTGATGATGTGGATCCTGATTTTCAGCGAACTTGCGGTGTTCGGCGCAGCCTTCATCGGCTTCGCCGTCGCCCGCGTGCTGGACCCGGCGACCTTCGCCGCGGGTCAGGCCCATCTGAACGGCACGGCGGGCGCGCTGAACACCATGGTGCTGGTCACCAGCGGCTATCTGGCCGCCCGCGGCGTCGCCGCCGCCCGGCGCGGCGCGGTGGCGCAGGCCCGCCGGGCGATGCTGATCGCTGCGGCGGTCGGATCGGTGTTCCTGGCGGTGAAGGCGATGGAATATTCGGCGACGCTGGGCGCCGGCCTGACCATCGACACCAACACCTTCTTCACCCTCTATTTCCTGCTGACCGGCTTCCACGCCCTGCATGTGGTGCTGGGGATCGTCATCCTGCTGCTGGTCAGCCGGTCCGGCCCCGACACGCTGGTGGAGAATCTGGAGACGGGCGCGGCCTTCTGGCACATGGTCGATCTGGTCTGGGTGATCCTCTATCCGCTCGTCTATCTTATCCGCTGAGGAGACCGGTCATGACGTTTCTCAAGAAGATCGACCGGCTGACGCTGTCCTGGCTGGTGCTGATCGGCCTGACCCTCGTCACCCTTCTGTTCGCCCGCCATGGCGATGCGGGCGGCAATGTCGGGATCGCCGGGGCGGCGCTGCTGCTGGCGCTGGCGGTGACGAAGGGGCGGGAAATCCTTCTGCATTACCTGGAACTGGACCAGGCCGGCCCAGGCTGGCGGCTGGCGATGACCGGCTGGCTGGTGCTGCTGTGCGGGGTCATCCTGCTGGTCACCACCGCCGGAGCCCTGGGCTGGATCGGCCCGCACTGAGTCCCATCATCAAGGAAAGCCGGCAATGACCGAAGCCAAGCTGGGCCTGATCCTAACCAGCGTCGCCGTCATCGTGGTGGCGGTGGCGCTCTACCGCCAGCGCGCGCTGGGACGCAACGGGCTGGTGACGGTGATCGCCGCCACCGCCGCCGTCTTCGCCGCGATGTTCTTCACCCAGTGATCCCGCTCACGCCGTCAGAAGCGTCTGCACCAGTTCGGAGTCCGGGTCCGTCAGATCGTCGATGACGTCGAAGTGGTGTCGCGCCTCGGCCAGACGTAGCGCGGTCGCCACCCCCAGCCCGAGCCAGACGTTGGCGAGCAGTTCCGACTGACGGACGAACTCCGGCCGCTCGGCGGCCCCCACCCAGCAGGTGATGCCGGTGCCCGGCCGGGGACGCAGCAGGGCCGGGCTTTCCGCCGCGGCCTCCGCCTCGTCCAGCCGCAGCGTGGTGTTCATCCCGGTGTTCAGCAGCGGGCGCAGATCGTGCAGGCCGCTGATCGAGACGACATGCCCGACCCGATCCCGGACCTCTTCCGACAGCGGGGCGTCGGCGCAGGCGAGCCGGCTGACCAGATGACCGCCTGCGGAATGGCCGGTCAGGCGCAGCGGCCCGGCCTCAGCCGCCGCGATGGCCTCCACCGCCCGCGCCACCTGCCGGGTGATGCCGGCGATGCGGTTTTCCGGACACAGCGTGTAGCCGGGCATGGCGACCGCCCAGCCGCGCGCGAGCGGCCCGGCGGCCAGATGCGACCAGCGCCCCTTGTCGAAGGCCATCCAGTAGCCGCCATGGACGAAGACCACCGTTCCCTTGGGCGCCCCCTCCGGCCGGAACAGGTCGTAGCGTTCCCGCTCCCCGTCGCCATAGGGCAGGTCCAACTCCGCCCGGCCGGCGCCGGCAATCTCCGCCCGGAAGGCGGCGGCCCGCTCCGCCCATCGCGCGGGGTAGGTGTCGCCGCCGGGGATGTAGGCGCTGTTGCTGTAGGCATCGTCCCAGTCCACGATCCTGTGCAAGCCCGTCAAAGCACCGTCCTCACCCGCCAGAGTTCCGGGAAAAGCTCCACCGCCAGCATATTGCGCAGGTAGGACACGCCGCCGGTGCCGCCGGTGCCGCGCTTGAAGCCGATCACCCGCTCCACCGTCGTGACATGGTTGAAACGCCAGCGGCGGAAGTAATCCTCGAAATCCACCAGCTTCTCGGCCAGTTCGTAGAGCGGCCAATGGGTTTCGGGCGATTGGTAGATCACCCGCCACGCCTCAGTTACGCCGTCATGGGGCTGGTGGGTCTGCGAGACGTCGCGCTCCAGCACCTCCGCCGGGACGGGAATACCGTTGCGGGCGAGCAGGCGCAACGCCTCGTCATACAGGCTGGGGCGGGACAGTTCCTGTTCCAGCAGGGCGTGGATTTCCGGACGGTGGGCGTGGGGCCGCAGCATCGCCGGATTGCGGTTGCCCAGCAGGAATTCGATCTCCCGGTACTGGTAGGACTGGAAGCCGGAGGACTGGCCGAGATCGTCGCGGAAGCGGGTGTATTCGCTGGGCGTCATCGTGCGCAGAACGTCCCAGGCCGAGTTCAGCTGTTCGAAGATGCGGGCGACACGGGCCAGCATCTTGAAGGCGGGCGACAGCCGGTCCTCGCGGATCGCCTCGCGGGCGGCGCGGATCTCGTAGACGGCCAGCCGCATCCACAGCTCCGACGTCTGGTGCTGGATGATGAACAGCATCTCGTCATGGGCGGTGGAGCGCGGGACCTGCGCCCCAAGGATGCGGTCGAGCTGCAGATAGTCGCCATAGGACATCCGCCCGTCGAACGCCATCTGCGCGCCCTCGTCCGCCGGATCGTAGGGCTTCTTCGTGTCCTGCCCGCTCATGTCACAATCGCCTTCTTGTGGTATTCGGGCCGGTCCCAAAGCCCGCCGTCCATAACCTGCTTCAGAATCGCGACGGCGCCGCGCACTTCCGACTCGCCGATGTAGAGCGGGGTGAAGCCGAAGCGCAGCACGTCGGGCGCGCGGAAGTCGCCGATCACGCCGCGGTCGATCAGCGCCTGCATGATGGCATAGCCCTGGGGATGGCGGAACGACACCTGGCTGCCGCGCCGAATGCCGTCGCGCGGGGAGGCCAACTCCAGCATCGGGCATTGCGCTTCGACCAACTCGATGAACAGGTCGCACAGCGCGACGGAGGCGCGGCGGATGTCGGCCATGTCGACATCGTCCCAGACATCCAGCGCGGCGTCGAGCGCGGCCAGGGCGATTACCGGCGGGGTGCCGACGCGCATCCGCTCCACCCCGGCACCGGGGCGGTAGGAGGGGTCGAAGGCGAAGGGCGCCTCGTGCCCCATCCAGCCGGACAGCGCCGGCCGCGCGGTTTCCGCATGTTGCGGGGCGACATAGATGAAGGCCGGGGCGCCCGGCCCGCCATTCAGATATTTATAGGTGCAGCCGACGGCGAAATCCGCCCCGGCGCCGGCCAGATCGACCGGCAGCGCGCCGGCGGAATGGGCGAGGTCCCACACCGTCACCACCCCCGCCGCATGGGCCTTGGCGGTCAGCGCCGCCATGTCGTGCAGGCGCCCGGTCCGGTAATCGACCTGGGTCAGCATCAGCACGGCGACATCCTCGCCGATCGCGGCCTCGACCTCTTCCGGCGCCACCACCTTCAGGACATGGCCGCGGCCCAGCGTTTCGATCAGCCCCTCCGCCATATAGAGATCGGTGGGGAAGTTGCCGCTGTCGGACAGGATGACGCGGCGGTCCGGCCGCATTGCCAGCGCGGCGGCCAGCGCCTGATAGACCTTGATCGACAGGGTATCGCCGACCACGACGCTGCCCTCCGGCGCGCCGATCAGGCGGGCGATGCGGTCACCGAGTTTACGTGGCTGCACCATCCAGCCGGCGCTGTTCCAGCCGCGGATCAACTGGCCGCCCCATTCATCGGCCAGGGTGCGGGCCACCCGCTCCTCGGCACCGATCGGCAGCGGCCCCAGCGAGTTGCCGTCCAGATAGATCACCCCGTCGGGAAGGCGGAAACGGGCGCGGGTCTTGTAAAAATCGGTCATCGATCTGACTGCTCCTTCCCGGTGAAGGATGCCCGGCAATCGCTGGCTTTGCAAATTGTCGCGATGCTTAAGCGTATCAGACGATATGATTTCTCCATTGTCCCGGATGCCGCGAAAGTGGAGGATCGCACCGGCTGGGCCCTCCGGCCCCTGTCATTTCCTCCGCCACCACCGCGCTTATCACCAACAAGGACCGGACGCACCGCCATGTTCAACGCGCTTTCCCGCCAGCCCGACGACGCCCTGCTCGCCCTGATCGGGCTGTACAAGCAGGATCCGCGGCCGGGCAAGGTCGATCTCGGCGTCGGGGTCTACCGTGACGAGGAGGGGCGCACCCCGGTCTTCCGCGCGGTGAAGGCGGCGGAACGGCTGCTGCTGGAGGGGCAGGACAGCAAGTCCTACCTGGGGCTGGAAGGCGACGCGGGATATCTGGAGCGGCTGTGGTCGCTGGTGGGCGGCGCGGCCGGGTCGAAGGTCACCGCCGCCGGGGTGCAGACCCCCGGCGGATCGGGCGCGTTGCGTCTGGCCGCCGACCTCGTCCTGCGCGGCGGGTCGAAGCGCGTGCTGGTCGGTCAGCCGACCTGGCCCAACCATGTCGGCATCTTCGCCGCCGCCGGGCTGGAGGTGGTGAGCCATCCCTTCTTCGACACCGCCAGCCAGACCGTGCTGTTCGACCGCATGGTCGCAGCGTTCGAGGCGGCGCAGCCCGGCGACGTCGCCCTGCTGCACGGCAGCTGCCACAACCCGACCGGCGCGCCGCTGTCGCTCGACCAGTGGAAGACCATCGCGGCGGTGCTGGAGACGCGTGGCGTGCTGCCGCTGGTCGATCTCGCCTATCAGGGCTTCGGCCGCGGGCTTGACGAGGATGCGGAGGGGCTGCGTTACCTGATCGGCGCGGTGCCGGAAACGCTGGTCGCCGTGTCGTCGTCCAAGTCCTTCGGCCTCTACCGCGAGCGCACCGGCGCCATCTTCGCCGTCGCCGCGGCGCCGGCCGCCGCCGAGCTTGCCAAGTCCAACCTGATGGCGCTGGCCCGCACCAGCTATTCGATGCCGCCCGACCATGGCGCCGCCGTGGTGCGCACCATCCTGAGCGACGCCGCCCTGACCGCCGACTGGACCGCCGAGCTGGACGGCATGCGCGCCCGCATCACCGGCATCCGCCGCAAGCTGGCCGCTGGACTGGCCGGCTCCTTCCCCGCCCTGACGGCGGTGGCGGAGCAGGAGGGCATGTTCTCCCTGCTGCCGCTGACCGAGGCGGAGGTGCTGCGCCTGCGCGCCGACCACGCCATCTACATGCCGACCTCCGGCCGCATCAACATCGCCGGCTTGAAGACGGCCGAGGTGGACGACGTGGTGGCGAAGTTCGTGGCTCTTCGTTAAGTCGGGAGAAGACGACGATGGCCGCGACCCTCCAGGCTCCGCCCGCCGCGGTGGAGCGTCACCAGCTGTATGAAGACGCGCTCGCCATGCTGATGGGCACGCTGTTCATCGCGCTGGGCATGCTGATCTATTCCAAGACGATGCTGCTGACCGGCAGCACCGCCGGGCTGGCGCTTCTGCTGAGCTACGTCACCAAGGTTCAGTTCGGCATCATCTTCTTCGCGATCAACCTGCCCTTCTACTGGCTGGCCTGGAAGCGGCTGGGCTGGCAGTTCACGGCGCGCACCTTCATCGCCGTGGCGCTGGTGACCCTGTTTTCCCGCCTGACCGACCAGTGGGTGGGCTTCACCCATCTGGACCCGGTCTATGCAACGGTTGTGGGCAGCGGGCTGTGCGGCACCGGCCTGCTGATGCTGTTCCGCCACCGCACCGGCCTGGGCGGCGTCAACATCCTGGCGATCTACCTGCAGGAGACCTACGGCATCCGCGCCGGCTATTTCCAGTTGGGGGTCGACCTCGCCATCCTGGGCGGCGCCTTCTTCGTTCTGGCGCCGGACCGGCTGCTGCTGTCGATCCTGGGGGCCGTCATCGTCAACATCACGCTGGCGATCAACCATAAGCCGGGGCGTTATCTCGGCATCAGTTGAGGCGTGAAGGCTGCGGACGCTGGACGTTCACCGCCCGCAGCAGGCCTTGTGCTTGCGCCCCGAGCCGCAGGGGCAGGGGTCGTTGCGGCCGACCTTCACCACGCGGCGCGGCGGGTCCTTCGGGTTCAGGACGCTGTCGACGTAGAGCCAACGGCCATCGACCCGGCGGAAGCGCGACCGTTCATGCAGCGGCCAGTCCTCTCCGTCGCGGCGAAAGGTCAGGAAGAACTCGACCATGCCGTCGTCGCCGGTCTCCTCCGCCTTCATGACGGTCAAAGGACCCCACTCGCACTCCTGCGCCACCCGTTCGGCATCGGCCCGGCTGAAAGCGGCGTGGGTTTCCGGGGCACAGCTGCGCTCGATATGGTCGATGTCGTGGCGGACAAAGGCGGTGTAGCGCGACCGCATCAGCGCTTCGGCCGAGGGCGCGGGCTGCCCGGCCAGGATCGGGCCACAGCAGCGGTCGAATTCAAGACCCGAACCGCAGGGGCAGGCGGACATCACGATACGGTTCCTTCCATAAGCATGGAGCCAAGAGCATCAAGCCGCGGCCGGCAGCACGGTGCCTGCCGAAACTTAACGCCGTCTCAACATTTCCCGCCGGATCCTGCGACCCGGGCCAGCGATATTGACGCTTGGCGTGGGCATCGTCCAGATCGGCCGGCCCTGCAAAAAGGGTTTGGCGCAAACGGGGTGTGGTAATGAGCGCGCGGATCGGCAGCAAGGTGATCGGCAGCACGATGACGGCGACGGGCGAGCGGCGGCGGCGGCTCAACCTGCTTTTCAGGTCCCTGTCCGGCCGCCATTCCGAAGTGGCGACGATGCGACTGCCCACCGCCCGCGCCGTCCTGCTGCGTCTGGCCGGCGCCGCCCTGTTCCTGGCGCTGGCGGTCGGCGGCATCGCCTTTCTGGTCGAGGTCGAGATCGCCGACGGCCGCGTCGTTGAACTGGCGCGGGAGGAATCGGCGGCTTTCCTGACCGAAGCCCGCTCCTCGCTCGCGGCCGGCACCGCCGATTCGGAATTGGAAGCGTCGCTCCAGCGCTTCATGGCCAGCCGCAACGGGCTGTACCTGAACCATGGCGACGGCCGCTTTATCGTTGCGGAGCTTTATGCACCGGATCAGCGGAAGACGGCCGAATATGTCGCACCGGGCGCGGAATGGGCGGAACAGCGCCTGTCTTCCACCCGGCACGGCTTCCCCACTGACGGTGACGCGATCTACGACCGCTTTACGCTGGACGGCCATATCTTCATCCAGACGATGGAACCGCTGCTCGATTCCGATGGCCGCCTGCTCGGCTATTTCGAAAGCGTCTTCCAGCTTTCGGCCCGCCGCTCGCACGAAATCCTGCGCGACACCGCCACGGTGGTCGCCGTGTCGTCGCTGTCGGTGCTGGGGACCGCGCTCATCCTGCTGCCGATCTTCGGGGCCTACAACCGGGGCATCCTGCGGCTGTCGCGCGGCCTGCTCGACGCCAACATCGGCATGCTGACGGCGCTGGGCAGCGCCATCGCCAAGCGCGACAGCGACACCAACGCCCACAATTACCGGGTGACGGTCCTGGCCATCCGGCTGGCCGAGGCGCTGGGGCTGGAGGAGGCGGCGATCCGGCAGCTGGTGAAGGGCGCCTTCCTGCACGATGTCGGCAAGATCGCCATTCCCGACAGCATCCTGCTGAAACCCGGCAAGCTGGATGCCGAGGAGTTCGCGGTGATGAAGACCCATGTCGTCCATGGGCTGGACATCGTCGGCTCGTCCGACTGGCTGGCCGACGCGGCCGACGTGGTCGGCGGCCACCACGAGAAGTTCGACGGATCGGGCTATCCGCACGGGCTGAAGGGAGAGGCGATTCCGATCGCCGCCCGCATCTTCGCCGTCGCCGACGTGTTCGACGCCCTGACCTCCCGCCGCCCCTACAAGGAGCCGATGTCCTACGCCACCACCATGGGCATCCTCGCCGACGGGGCCGGCAAGCATTTCGACCCGGACGTGCTCGCCCGCTTCACCGCCATCGCCGCCGGCCTGCACGAACGGCTGACCGAGATGGGCGACGACGGGGTGCGGGAGGAGCTGAGCAGACTGGTGATGCGCTATTTCAAGCTGGCCTGAGCCGGCTCAAGCGGTGAGGCCGCGCAGGAACAGGTCCACCGCCTTGTCGACGAAGGCGTGGCGCTCCTCCTCCGTCGGTGCGGGACAGAGGCCGAGCACCAGCTGGCAATAGGCGCCGCCCTGCATGGCGGCCAGGAACTGCCGGGCGACGAAGGCCGGATCGTCGGTGGCGATCACCCCGCGCTCGGCCAACCGGGTGAACAGGGCGACGAAATTGGCGATCCCCTGCTCCGGCCCCGCCTGGAAATAGAGCCGGGCGGCGACCGGCATCCGCGTCGCCTCCCCCACCACCGCCTGATGGACACGGATCGCCGCATCCGACCAGAGCAGGTCGGTGAAGCGGCGGCCGACCTGGATCAGGACGTCGCGCAACGGCAGCCCATCGAACATCTCCGCCGAAAAACGCAGGCCGCGCCGCTCGCATTCGGCGGAGATCACCGCGGTGTAAAGCTCCTCCTTCGACGGAAAGCGGGTGTAGAGGGTGGTCTTGGACACCCGCGCCTGCTGCGCCACCTGATCCATCGACGTGGCGGCATAGCCAAGCTCCAGAAAGACCTCCCGCGCCGCGGCGACGATCTGTTCCGCCTTCGCATCATGGGACACGGGCGGGTGAGACGCTCTTTGCTCCGATGACTGCACTGAACTGTACCGTTCACTCTTGACGTGGGATTGGTGCCGGAGTAGGACGGTAACAGTACGATACAGTCCAGTCCAGTGGGGAGACGTGGTATGGCCCGATTCCGCGAAAGGCGGCTTGCGTCCGCCGTCATGGCGACAACGGCGCTGCTGACGGTGGCGGGCCTGCTCGCCGGCTGCAATGAAACGCAGTCCGCCTCCACCCCGGCGGAAGGAGAGGTGCGGCCGGTCCGCATCGCCACCGTGGCACTGGAACCGCTGGTCGACAGCGTGCGCTACCCGGCGGTGATCCGCCCGCGGGTGGAGGCCGATGTCGGCTTCCGCGTCGGCGGCAAGGTGACCGCCCGGCTGGTGGAGATCGGGACCCGCATCGAACCCGGCATGCCGCTGGCCCGGCTGGACCCGACCGACCTGCAGCTGCAGATCCGCGCTGCCCAGGCGCAGCTCGCCTCGGCCCAGGCCGACGCGGCCAACGCCCGCAGCGATTTCCAGCGTTATGCCAGCCTGCGCCAGGGCGAATGGACGACCCGCCAGGAATACGACCGCCGCAAGACCACGCTGGACAAGGCCGACTCCAAGGTGCGGGAGCAGGAGGCGCAGCTGCGCGTCCTCACCAACTCCGCCCAATATGCCACGCTGGTGGCGGATGAGCCCGGCGTCGTCACCGGGACGCTGATCGAACCGGGACAGGTGGTGGCCGCCGGCCAGACCGCGCTGCGCGTCGCCCGGCTGGGCGCGCTCGAAGCTGTGGCGAACATCCCCGAGCAGAGCGTCGGCGCCCTGCCCCGCCAGACGCTGTCGGTCGAGCTGTGGTCGCACCCCGACCAGAGCATCGCCGGCACCTTGCGCGAAGTCTCGCCCAGCGCCGATGCCGCGACCCGCACCTTCCAGGCGAAGATCGCGCTGACCGATCCGCCGCCGACGGTCCAGCTCGGCATGACCGCCACGGTCACCGCAGCCGCCGACCATGGCGCCCCGGTCGCCCGCCTGCCGCTCAGCGCGCTGACCCAGCGCGAGCAGACGCCGGCGGTTTGGGTGCTTTCGGCGCCGGACGACCGGCTGGAGCTGCGCCCGGTCACCGTCGCGGCTTACGCCGGCGACCTCGCCCTGATCGGCGGCGGGCTGAAGGACGGCGAGCGCGTCGTCACCGCCGGTGTGCACAAGCTCGACGCCGGCCAGAAGGTCCGCGTCTGGACGGAGCCGGCACGATGAACCACGCCCGCCTCAACCTGTCGGCCTGGGCGCTGGCCCACCGCACGCTGGTGCTGTTCATGATGCTCGCCAGCGTGCTGGCCGGCGCTCTTGCCTACAAGACACTGGGCCGGGCGGAGGATCCGTCCTTCACCTTCAAGGTGATGGTGGTGCGCACCCAATGGCCGGGCGCCACCGCGCGCGAGGTCGAGCAGTTCGTCACCGACCGCATCGAGAAGAAGCTGGAGGAGGTGCCCTATTACGACGTCGCCCGCAGCTATTCCAAGCCCGGCGAGTCGGTGGTCTTCGTCCAGCTGAAGGACTACACCCCGCCGAAGATGGTGCCGGACCTGTGGTATCAGGTGCGCAAGAAGATCGGCGACATCCGCTACACCCTGCCCGACGGCGTGGTCGGTCCCTTCTTCAACGACGAGTTCGGCGACGTCTATTCGGCCATCTATGCCTTCATGGGCGATGACTTCACCCCGGCCCAACTCAAGAAGGTGGCCGAACAGGCGCGTGCCCGCCTGCTGAAGCTGCCGGGCGTCGAGAAGATCGACCTGATCGCCCCGCAGGAGGAGCGCGTCTATGTCGAGATCTCCAGCCAGCGGCTCGCCAGCTTCGGCCTGCCGGTGGAATCGGTGATCCAGGCGCTCCAGCGCGAGAACGCCATCGCCGCGTCGGGCGACGTCGATACCGGATCGCAGCGGGTCTATGTCCGCCTCGACCTCGGCCTCGACACCGCGGCGGCGGTGCGCGCCATTCCGGTGGAGAGCGGCGGCCGGCTGCTGACCATCGGCGACGTGGCGGAGGTCAAGCGCGGCTATGTCGAGCCGCGACGCTACACCCTGCGCTACAACGGCCGCGACGCCATCGGCATCAGCGTGGTGATGGCGAAGGGCGGCAATGTCCTGAAGCTGGGCGAGCAGCTCGACGCCGCGATGGAGAAGGTCCGGGCCGAACTGCCGGTCGGGCTGGAGGTGGCGCAGGTCGCCGACCAGCCGAAGGTGGTCGAGCATTCGGTCGGCGAGTTCATGGAATCGCTGGCCGAGGCGCTGGGCATCGTCATCCTGGTCAGTCTCGTCAGCCTGGGCTGGCGCACCGGCATCGTCGTGGCGCTGGCGGTTCCGCTGGTGCTGGCGATGACGCTGGTGGCGATGCAGCTCCTGCACATCGACCTGCAGCGAATCTCGCTGGGCGCCCTCATCATCGCGCTCGGCCTGCTGGTCGACGACGCCATCATCGCGGTGGAGATGATGGTGGTGAAGATGGAACAGGGATGGGACCGGTTGAAGGCCGGTGCCTTCGCCTACACCTCCACCGCCTTCCCGATGCTGAGCGGCACCGTCGTCACGGCGGCGGGCTTCGTGCCGGTCGGCTTCGCGGCGTCGGCGGCCGGCGAATACACCAATTCGATCTTCTGGGTGGTGGCGCTGTCGCTGCTGCTGTCGTGGGTGGTGGCGGTGATCTTCACCCCCTATCTCGGCTGGCTGCTGCTGCCCAAGCCCAAGCATGTGGTGCCGGACGGGCACGAGCTGGACATCTACGACACCCGCGCCTACCGCGTCCTGCGCGGCATGATCGAAGCCTGCGTGCGGGCGCGCTGGGTCACCATCGGCGTGACCGTGGCCGCCTTCGTCACCGCGCTGGTCGGCTTCGGCCATGTCCAGCAGCAGTTCTTCCCCTCGGCCAGCCGGCCGGAGCTGCTGATCGACATCCGTCTCGCCGAAGGCTCCTCCTTCGAGGCGACGGCCGCCGAGGTGAAGCGGATGGAGGCGGTGCTGGCCAAGGACCCGGACGTCGATTACTGGGTCGCCTATACCGGCGGCGGCTCGCCGCGCTTCTACCTTCCGCTCGACCAGCAGCTGGAGACCGCCAAC
Organism: Azospirillum sp. CT11-132; assembly: GCF_047302835.1. Taxonomy (NCBI): domain Bacteria; kingdom Pseudomonadati; phylum Pseudomonadota; class Alphaproteobacteria; order Rhodospirillales; family Azospirillaceae; genus Azospirillum; species Azospirillum sp. CT11-132. The sequence continues at coordinate 195,113 of NZ_JBGLZA010000002.1, read as the reverse complement.
TTCGCCCAGTTCATGGTGATGACCAAGGGGCTGGAGGAGCGCGAGCATTTCATGCAGCGGCTGGAGCCGAGGCTGGAATCCGACTTCCCCGCCGCCCGCGTCCGCATCAGCCGGCTGGAGAACGGCCCGCCGGTCGGCTATCCGGTGCAGTTCCGCGTCACCGGCGAGGATCCGGCGACCATCCGCAAAATCGCCTATCAGGTGCGCGACACCATGCGCGCCCATCCCAACACCGCCAACGTTCATCTGGATTGGGACGAGCTGTCCAAGCGCGTCCGGCTGGAGGTGGACACCGCCAAGGCCCGCGCGCTGGGCGTGTCGAAGCAGGATTTGTCCAACGCCCTGCAACTGCTGCTGAACGGCATGTCGGTCACCCAGTACCGCGAGGGTACGGAGCTGATCGGCGTCCTGCTGCGCACCACGCCGGAGGAGCGGATGGACCTGTCGCGGCTGGGTGAGTTGAACATCCGCACCAGCCGCGGCACCACCGTGCCCCTCAGCCAAGTCGCCAGCGTGCGTTATGAATTGGAGGAACCGGTGCTGTGGCGCCGGGCGCGCGAGACGACGATGACGGTCAAGGGCGACGTGACCGGCGGCCTGCAGGCCCCGGTGGTCAGCACCCAGCTGAACACGCAGTTGAACGCACTGCGCGCCACCCTGCCCGACGGCTATGCCATCACCATGGGTGGCGCCATCGAGGAAAGCGCCAAGGGCCAGGACTCGATCAATGCCATGATGCCGGTGATGCTGCTGATCATGGTCACCACGCTGATGCTGCAGCTGCAGAGCTTCTCGCGCGTGTTCATGGTCCTGCTGACGGCGCCGCTGGGTCTGATCGGCGTCACCGCCTCGCTTCTGCTGTTCAACCTGCCCTTCGGCTTCGTCGCCATGCTGGGCGTCATCGCGCTGGCCGGCATCATCATGCGCAACTCGGTCATCCTGGTCGACCAGATCGAACAGGACATCCGCAGCGGCCGCTCGCGCTGGGACAGCATCGTCGAGGCGACGGTCCGCCGCGCCCGCCCGATCGCGCTCACCGCCGCCGCCGCGATCCTCGCCATGATCCCGCTGACGCAGAGTGTGTTCTGGGGTCCGATGGCGGTCGCCATCATGGGCGGTCTGGCGGGCGCCACCGTACTGACGATCTTCTTCCTGCCCGCGCTCTATGCGGCCTGGTTCCGCGTGCCCCGGCCGGAGACGGAGGAGGTGGAGGACGACGGCATGGGCGGCGCGCTGCCCAAGCCGGCGCTGGGGGATTGACAGATCCGGAGAGGCGCCGGGCTACTTCGGCATCTCTCCGGTACGGAGAGCGTAGGGCTTGATGAGGCTTTCAGCCGGAATCGACCAAGCGGTGTGGAGCTTCCATGCCATCTCGACGGTCAGGCGGCGCTGTCGGTTCAGCACCTCGCTCGCCCGTGGCCGCGACCCGAGAAGGCGACCGAGATCCGACTGCGTATAGCCGGCCGCATCCATCCGGGCCTTGATCGCCTCGACAGGGTCGGGGGTATCGATGGGCCAGCGGGAGGACTCATAGGCATCGACCAGCGTGCCGAGAACCTCAAGTCGGTCATGTTCCGGGGTTCCCGGCTCAGCATCCCAAAGCCGTTCGATCTCCTCAACCGCCGCCGCGTGATCGGCCTCCGAATGGATGGGCTTCAGGTCGGTCATTCCAGGTCTCCTCAATAGCGGTCGACCGTAAGGGCATCGACGCGGTCATATTCGGCGTGCGTTCCGATGAACTTCACGAACGCGATGTTGGCGGTGAACTTGAACGCGACGATCAGGCGATAGCTGCCGCCGCAAATCTCGAACCGCACTCGCTCGCCGTTCAGAACCTTCGCTTTCGGATAGCTCTTCATCACGTCATCCATGCAGGTCCACCGGCATGCCTTCACCGTCCGGAACCACTCCTTGAGAGGCTGCTCCGTTTCCGGATGCCGTTCCCAGAAGCCGGTCAGAGTGGCGCGCTTGATGACGTTCATGCCCTCAAGCTTACAGCGTTCCCATTTAGGGAACAACTCTGTCCAATCGCACGGACGACAGGAATATTTCACCGCGACGCTTCAGCTTGACCACGGTCAAGGGGTGCGCGCGCAACCCATGACAAGGTGGCGCCACAATCGATCTCCCGATTGCATCATCAATTGCTGATGATCCTCTTTCGTACTGTAACTCTGCGCCCGGAGGCCCCCGCCTCCGGGCGCATTTTTTTTGGCCAAAAGCCGCCTCAGTCCGCCCGCCGTCCCGCCACCGCCAGTGTCAGCCGGCCGACGTTCGGCCCCTCCCGCAGAAGGCGCCGGCCGCCCACTTCGATCCGGCGATAGGCCGGGCCGGCCATCAGAAGGCAGGCGGTGACCATCGCCACCAGCAGCGCCATCGACCAGCCGCCGGGCAACGCCTTGCGGTCGTAGATGCCGAGACCCAGCCCGAGCACCCTTGTGGTGGCATATTCGACGAAGCCATGGATCAGGTAGAGCGAATAGGACACGTCGCCCAACCACACCAGCGGCCGGACATTCAAGGCGCCCGCGGCACGGCCCCGGTTGGCGACCGCCGCCAGGATCAGCAGGGCGAACAGCGGCACCGCCATCAGGTCCGGTCCGCCGCTGTGCAGAAGCAGCAGGATCGCGAGAACGATTCCGGCCATCGTCAGGTCACTCGACAGCAGCGACGCGGCAAGCCCGCTGCGGAAGGCGCTGTAGAGCAGCGTGCCCAGCAGGAATTCCGGCAGGCAGCGCAGCAGCGTCTGCGGCCCGTCCCACTGGTTCAGATTGTCCTGCGTCGCCCAGGCCAGCAGGCAGAGCGTCGCCAACGCACCGGCCGCCATCAGGGCCTGCGTCCGGCCGTTGGACCGCCAAACCCAGGGCAGCGCGAAGGGGAAGACCAGATAGGCCATGCATTCCAGGCTGATCGACCATGCCGGATAATTCCAGCTCAGCACGCTGGCATAGAGGCCCTGGAGCATGAACAGGTTGGCGACCAGGGCCCAGATCGATTCCGCGCCTTTCAGCGGGATCGCCGGGAAACTGCCGGTGGCGGCGTACTCCACCGTGCGGACGGCCAGCGCCGTCGCCACGAAAAGCAGCAGGACCGCCAGATGCAGCGGGTAGAGACGGGCGATGCGTGCCCTCAGGAAGCTCCAGTATTTGTCGCCGACCGACCGGCTGAAGGTGTCGTGATAGACATGGGTCAGCACGAAGCCGCTGAGCATGAAGAACAGGTCGACGGCCAGATAGCCCTTCTGCACCAGATGCGTGTAGCTGTCCGGGTGCAGGTTGGGGAAATACTGGAAGCTGTAATGGTACAGCACCACCCACAGGGCCGCGATACCGCGCAACGGGGTCAGGGAGTGCAGGTGACGGGGTTGGGTCTGCGTGCTCATGGCGCAGGCTCCGGCCGGTCAGGCCGATGGGACCCGTCCCGTTGGCATGCCGCCGGACGCGGCCATCGGCCGCTCAACCGTCAATACCGCACCCAGGTTCCCGCCGAGATCCTTCGAAATCACGTCGCCCTCCAGCCGTTGCACCGCGCACGCCTGCCTGTTCGCAGGCGAAAAAGCGGCCCTATCGCGGATTAACGGCGGAGGTGAGGATTGGTTTCGTCGCTGGCTGTTACAGAATAGGGACCATCACAGGAAGAAGACCAGCGTGGTCAGGCCCAGCAACGGTACGAGAATGCCGCAGGACCATGCCATGTAGCCGAAGAAGCTGGGCATGGCGACGCCGCGTTCCTCGGCGATCGCCTTGACCATGAAGTTGGGGGCATTGCCGATATAGCTGTTGGCGCCCATGAAGACCGCACCGGCGGAGATCGCGGTCAGCGTCAGCGACAGGTCGGTCATCAGCGGCTGCGCCTCGCCGCCGGCGGTGTTGAAGAAGATCAGGTAGGTGGGGGCGTTGTCGAGGAAGCTGGACAGGATGCCGGTCGCCCAGAAATAGGCGGCCGGGTTGGGTTTCCCGCCCTCGTTCACCGCGGAGATGATGGCGCCCAGCGCGCCGTCGGTGCCGGCCTTCAGGATGGCGATGGCCGGGATGATCGTCAGGAAGATGGCGGCGAACAGCTTCGCCACCTCCAGGATCGGGCCCCAGCTGAAGCCGTTCAGGCGGCGGCTCTGCTTGCTGGTCAGCGCCAGCGACAGGCCGGTGATGCCCAGCAGCAGCAGGTTCGACACGATGGTCTCCAACTGCACCGTCACATGGTACAGCGTGACTCCCACGCCGGGATGCCAGACGCCGCTCAGCAGAACCGCACCGATGATGGCGACCAGCAGCAGCAGATTGACGCTGCCCTCGATGCGGATCGGTTCGCGCTCGTGAACGCCCTCGATCAGCGGATGCTTGCCGGGGTCGCGGGTGTGCAGGACGAGGTCCAGCACGAAATAGATCACCAGCAGCAGGCCAGCCAGGAACGACATCGGCGCCAACAGATGGACAGTCGGCCAGAAGAAATCGACGCCCTTCAGGAAACCGAGGAACAGCGGCGGGTCACCCAGCGGCGTCAGCGATCCGCCGACATTCGACACCAGGAAGATGAAGAAGACGATGGTGTGGACCCGGTAGCGCCGGTGTTCGTTCGCCCGCAGCAGCGGCCGGATCAGCAGCATCGAGGCGCCGGTGGTGCCCATCAGGCTTGCCAGCACCGTGCCGAGCGCCAGCCCGACCGTGTTGGCCGCCGGGGTCCCCACCAGCGCCCCGGTCAGCCGCACGCCGCCCGCCACCGTGAACAGCGCGGTCAGCAGCACGATGAAGGGGATGTATTCCAGCAGGACCGTGTGCAGCAGCTCGTAGGTCGCGAGGTCCAAACCGAAGGTCGCGGCGAAGGGCACCAGGAAGGCCAGCGCCCAGGCCGCCGAAATCTTGCCGAAGTGATGGTGCCAGACCATCGGCGCCAGCAGCGGGAACAGCGCGATCGACAGCAGGATTCCGGCGAAGGGGACCACCCACGCGGCACTCAGCAGCCGCCCGTCCAGATGCGGCACGCCGCCATGGGCAACCTCCGCCGCCACCTCCGCCGCCTGGACTCCGTGCGTGCTCAGCAGCACGCCGCCGACGGCGAGCGCCGCGCCGAGGGCGGCCGGAAGGAGGGATGGGCGGCGTTGGTGCGTGGGGGAATTGATCATCGGTCCGGATGGTAGGCTGACGAAAGGAACGGGAGTATGCGGATTGACGCAGCGTAAGCCAAGCCGGAAGGGGCGTTGACCACACGAACTTTCGTAGGCGGGGGCGGTCCCGGCCTACGGACAGGCCCGCATCGCCATGGGTTGATCCTTCACGCCGATCCAGCCCGACAGCGGCCGGCAGTCCGTACCCGCGCACAGCCGATGCTCGCCGGTGAAGTTTGAGGCCGCCAGCGTTACGCTGTCCTGCAGCGGCAGGTCGGGCGTCCAGACCATCCAGCCGTCGCCGGTCAACCGGGCGTCGGGGCCGGGTTCCATCCCGGCGCCGGTGCCGCGGATGCGGGCCTCGCTCGGGCGCAGCCGGCCGGCCTCGACCGCCCAGCTCTCCCGCCACTCCGTCTTCTCGATGGAGTGGGTCCAGGACAGGATGAACTGCGTCCCCGGCAGCGACGCCAGCAGCGCGCCGCCGAGGGCGAACAGGCAGAGACCGGCCACGGACTACGAGACGGCGGCCGCAGCCGGTATGCTGCGGCGCCGGTGTTGCCACAGCAGGAACAAGCCGGTCATGACGAAGGCGGCCTCGTCGGTCAGCGGCAAGGCGACCACGAACAGGAAGGCTGTCAAAGCGGCATAGACCCGGGCGACCAGCGGCAGCGGTGTCCAGAAAAAGCCGATGGTTGCGGCTCCCCACAGGGCGATGGCGACGCAGGCCTTGACGAACACATAGGCCACCGCCAACCAACTCCCGGTCTGCATGACCAGAGCCGGGTCGTAGACAGCCATGAAGGGCACGACATAGCCCGCCATCGCCACCCTCGTCGCAATCCAGCCGATATCCATGTGATCGGCCTTGCAGATCGACGAGGCCGCCAGGGCCGCCAGGGCCACCGGCGGGGTCAGGTCGGCCATGATGCCGAAATAGAAGACGAACATGTGGCTGACCATCAGCGGCACGCCCATGGTCAGCAGGGCCGGCGCGGCGATCGACGCGGTGATGATGTAGTTGGCGGTGGTCGGCAAGCCGGTTCCCAGCACGATGCAGGCGATCATGGTCAGCACCAGCGCCGCCAGCAGGTTGCCGCCCGACCAGTCGACGATGGTGGAGGCGAAGCTGGAGGCGAGGCCGGTCAGCGTCATCATGCCGATCAGCACACCGACGAGCGCGCAGGCGACGCCGACCCCAACGGCGTTCTTGGCGCCGTCGGCAATGCTGTTCACCACCAGCTTGAGCGTCTCCCGGCCGCCCTTGAACATCAGGCACGGGATGATGAGCAGAACGACCATGGTGAAGGCCAGATGCTCGGTCCGGAAACCCAGCTTCCACAGGCCGGCCGCCACCAGCCCGACCGCCACCCAAAAGGCGACCCGCAGGGCCATGGGACCGATTTTGCCGACGATAGACGTGCCCAGGATCAGCGCCGCCGTCGCCGCGATGCCGATCACGCCGGCAAACAGGGGCGTGAAACCCGAAAACAGCAGATAGACCAGTGCCGCCAACGGCATGATCAGGTACCAGCCCTCCACCACGGCGCGAAGCGCGCTGGGGCACTGGTCCTTCGGCAGGCCGACGAGGTTGCGCATGCCCGCCTCCAGATGGACCATCCAGAAGGCGCTGCCGAAATAGAGGATCGCTGGGATTGCGGCGGCGATCGCCACCTCGCTGTAGGGCACGCCGATGGTTTCAGCCATGATGAAGGCCGCGGCTCCCATCACCGGCGGCATCAGCTGCCCGCCCATGCTGGCGGTGGCCTCCACCGCGCCGGCGAAGGCCGGGCGATAGCCGAACCGCATCATCAGTGGAATGGTGAACTGGCCGGTGGTCAGGACGTTGGCGACGCCCGACCCGTTGATGGTGCCCATCAGGCCGGAGGAGATCACCGCCACCTTCGCCGGCCCGCCCTTGGCATGACCGACGAGACCGAGCGACACGTCGTTGAACAGCTTGATCATGCCGGCGCGCTCCAGGAAGGCGCCGAACAGGATGAACAGGAAGATGTAGCTGGCCGACACGAAGGTCGGAGTGCCGTAAATCCCCTCGGTCGACAGATACAGGTTGTCGATCACCTGGTCGATGTCATAGCCGCGGTGGGCAAGACCGAAGGGAAGATGGCGGCCGAACAGGGCATAAGGAATGAAGATGCCGCACATGATCGGCAACGCCAGTCCCATGATCCGCCGGGCGCCCTCGAACACCAGCGCGATCGCGATGGTGCCGACGATCAGGTCGGTGGTGTTGGGGTCGCCCGCCCGCTGGATCAGGTCGACCTCGAACACATAATGGTAGAGACCGACGCCGAAGGCGGTCAGGCCCAGCAGCCAGTCGTACCAGGGAACCCGCCTGCGTTCCGCCGTCTGGCGGAAGCCGAACAGGGTGAAGGTCATCAGCAGGAGGAATCCGACATGGACCGCCCGCACCACCATGGTGGACACCGGGTTGAAGGCGGCGGTCCAGATCTGGAAGGCGGAGAAGGCGACCGCGATGGCGAAGACCGCCCGCCCGTCGAATCCTTCGAAAGCGGCGACCGTGGACGGATTTTCCCGGTCGATGGCCTGGCGGATCTCGGACTCCGCCTGTTTCTTCTGTGCGCTCACTACGGCTTCTCCGCCAATTCCTTTCTTAAATAAGGCCCGTTTCTTACATCAGCCCCTTTTCCTTGTAGTACTTGACGGCGCCGGGGTGGAACGGCACCGGAGACTGGGTGGCGGTCTTGTCGAGCTTGATCTGCTTGGCGGCGACATGGGCGGCGGCCAGCGCGTCCAGATTCTCGAACAGCGTCTTGGTCATCGCATAGGCGGCGTCGTCCGACACCCCGGAATGGCTGACCAGCAGGTTGCGGACCGCGGCGGTCGGCACATCGGCATCCTGGCCGGGATAGGTGCCGGCCGGGATCGTCTCGGTGATGTAGGCGGCGTCGCCGACCTTCTGCACCACGTCGGCCGGGATGCTGACGACGGTGATCTCCTGCGACGACGACAGATCCTTGATCGCCGCCACGCCGAGGCCGGCGGAAATCAGCGTCGCATCCAATTGGCGGTTCTTGATGAGATCGACCGATTCGCCGAAGGGCAGATATTCGGTCTTGGCGAAATCCTTGTAGGCCAGGCCGGCGGCGTTGAAGATGGCGCGCGCGTTCAGCTCCGTCCCCGACTTCGGCGCGCCGACCGACACCCGCTTGCCCTTCAGGTCGGCCAGCGTCTTAATGCCCGAATCCTTACTGGCGACGACCTGGATGTAGTTGGGATAGATGGCGGCGATGGTCCGCAGCTTGTCCAGCTTCTGCTTGAAGCCGACCTCCTCGTTGCCCTTCCAGGCATCGCTCAGCGAATCACCGAGCGTGAAGCCGATCTCGCCACGGCCGGCCTGCAGCAGGTTCAGGTTTTCCACAGACGCCTTGGTCGCCTGCGCCGTCACCTTGGCCCCCGGCAGCGCCTTGCCGTACACGTTCGACAGCGCCACGCCGAGCGGATAATAGACCCCGCTGGTGCCGCCGGTCAGAACGGTGATGAAGGTCTCCGCCTTGGCCGGCAGGGCGGCGAGTCCAAGGCTGACGCCAAGGCCGGCGGCCGTGCACAGGGCCAGAAGGTGACGCTTCACGGATGGGCGATTCATAGCGGCTCTCCCCATTATCGTTGCTGCGCCCGGATCGTTGCCGGGCGGATTTGTTTGCACACCCATAGCCATGGGCAGCCCCAACCCACTGTAACGCGCCACAAAATTGCGCGCCAGTACGTACAATCCGACATAATGACCGTTCACATGCCATTCTTTCGGCCAAGGCATGCACAGGCTCCTTGACCTCGACGGGCAGACACCCCCTATCCTTGTGGCGGAAGACCGCCGGCCGAAGCGGACACCGGTATAGCCCTGGGCCTGCCCCCGGCCGGCGGCGCGTCGAACGACAGTGAACAGTCCCAACTGCACGCCATACGACTGCAAGCCAGACTTCAGCCAGCGGGAGGAAAACCGATGTCCTGTACCGTATCGATGACCGTCAATGGCAAGACGGTCTCGCGCGAGGTGGAGGAGCGAACCCTGCTCGTCGCCTTCCTGCGCGAGCATCTCGGCCTGACGGGCACCCATGTCGGCTGCGACACCAGCCAGTGCGGCGCCTGCGTCGTCCATGTCGACGGCCGATCGGTGAAGTCCTGCACCGCGCTGGCCGTCCAGGCCAACGGGGCGGAGGTGACGACGATCGAGGGGCTGGCGGCGGCCGACGGCACGCTGCACCCGATGCAGGCCGCCTTCCGCGAGCATCACGGCCTGCAGTGCGGCTTCTGCACGCCGGGCATGGTGATGAGCGCGGTCGATCTGGTCCGCGAGAACCCGAATCCGACCGAGGCCGAGATCCGCGAGGGGCTGGAGGGCAACATCTGCCGCTGCACCGGCTATCACAACATCGTCAAGGCGGTGAAGGCGGGTGCCGAGGCGATGGCGGGAGCGCAAGCGGCGCCGGTCGCGGCCGAATAAGGGCGATAAGCCCAGCAAGAAGCAGGCATTTCCGCATCTTCAGCGTTCCTGTGGGAGGAAACACGAGATGGCGAACCCCAATGGCATCGGCGCCTCGGTGCGCCGGCGCGAAGACCAGCGCTTTCTGACCGGCCGCGGCAACTACACAGACGATTTCAAGCGCCCGAACATGACCCATGCGGTGCATGTGCGCTCCCCCTATGCCCATGCCCGCATCCTGGGCATCGACTTCGCCGACGCGGCAGCGATGCCGGGCGTGGTCGCCGTGCTGACCGGGGCCGACATGGAGGCCGACAAGGTCGGCAGCCTGCCCTGCGGCTGGCAGATCCACTCCAAGGACGGCTCGCCGATGAAGGAGCCGCCGCATTATCCGCTGGCGCGCGACCGCGTGCGCTATGTCGGCGACGCGGTGGCGGTGGTGATCGCCGAAACCCGCGAGCAGGCGCGCGACGCCGCCGAGATGGTGGTGGTCGATTACGAGGAACTGCCGGCGGTGGGTTCCTCCACCCGCGCCATCGACGGCGGCGCGCCGCTGGTCCATGACGATGCGCCGGGCAATGTCTGCTACGACTGGCATCTGGGCGATCAGGCCGCAGTGGACGCCGCCTTCGCCAACGCCGCCCATGTCGCCAAGATCGATCTGGTCAACCAGCGTCTGGTCCCGAACGCGATGGAACCGCGGGCGGCAATGGGCGAATACGACCAGTCGACCGGTGAATACACCCTGACCACCACCAGCCAGAACCCGCACGTCACGCGCCTGCTGATGGGCGCCTTCGTGCTGGGCATTCCAGAGCACAAGCTGCGGGTGGTGGCGCCGGACGTCGGCGGCGGTTTCGGGTCGAAGATCTTCCATTACGGCGAGGAGGCCGTCGTCACCTGGGCGGCGCGCAAGGTTGGCCGGCCGGTGAAATGGACCGCCGACCGCTCCGAAAGCTTCCTGACCGACGCGCATGGCCGCGACCATGTCAGCCATGCCGAGCTGGCGATGGACGCCGACGGCAATTTCCTGGCGCTGCGCGTCTCGACGCTGGCCAATCTCGGCGCCTATCTGTCGACCTTCGCGCCGTCGATCCCGACCTATCTCTACGCCACCCTGCTGGCCGGCCAGTACAAGACCCCGGCGATCTATGCCGAGGTCAAGGCGGTCTTCACCAACACCGCGCCAGTGGACGCCTATCGCGGCGCCGGCCGGCCGGAGGCCTGCTATCTGATCGAACGGATTGTCGATGTCGCCGCCGGCGTGATGGGCATGGACAAGACCGAAATCCGCCGCCGCAACTTCGTTCCGAAGGAGGCGATGCCCTACCAGACACCGGTGGCATTGCAATACGACACCGGCGATTTCGCCAAGAACCTGGACATCGCCCTGCCGCTGGTCGACTACCCCGGCTTCCAGCAGCGCCGGGCCGAATCGAAGGCGCGGGGCAAGCTGCGCGGCATCGGATTCGCCACCTACATCGAGGCCTGCGGCATCGCCCCCAGCAATGTCGCCGGTGCGCTCGGTGCTCGCGCAGGACTTTATGAATGCGCGGAAGTCCGTTTCCATCCAACGGGTTCGGTGACGGTCTTCACCGGATCTCACAGCCACGGCCAGGGCCATGAGACCACCTTCGCCCAGATCGTGGCGGAGCGCTTCGGCATCCCGATCGAGAATGTCGAAATCGTCCACGGCGACACCAACAAGATCCCCTTCGGCATGGGCACCTACGGCTCGCGGTCCCTCGCGGTCGGCGGCTCGGCCTTGGTGAAGGCGATGGACAAGGTGGAACGCAAGGCGAAGAAGATCGCCGCCCACATGCTGGAGGCCGCCGAGACCGACATCGAGGTCAAGGAGGGCCGCTTCACCGTCGCCGGCACCGACAAGAGCCTGGGCATCGGCGACATCGCCCTGCAGGCTTATGTCCCCCACAATTTCCCGCTGGACGAGCTGGAGCCGGGGCTGGACGAACAGGCCTTCTACGATCCGAAGAACTTCACCTATCCCAACGGCTGCCATGTCTGCGAGGTGGAGATCGACCCCGACACCGGCGTCACCACCATCGTCAGCTTCGCCGCGGTGGATGACTTCGGCAACGTCATCAACCCGCTGATCGTCGAGGGGCAGGTGCATGGCGGCCTTGTCCAGGGCATCGGGCAGGCGCTGTACGAGAACTGCGTCTATGACGAGGAATCGGGCCAGCTCGTTACCGGCTCCTACATGGACTATTGCATGCCGCGGGCGGACGATGTCCCATCCTTCACCGTGCGCTATCATGAGGACCAGCCCTGCACCCACAACCCGCTGGGCGTGAAGGGCTGTGGCGAGGCCGGGACCATCGGTGCCGCCGCCGCCGTAATGAACGCGGTGGTGGACGCGCTGTCGGACTATGGCGTCACCCACATGGACATGCCGGCGACGCCGGAGAAGGTCTGGCGGACCATCCGCGACGCTGCTCCCGCCATGGCGGCGGAATAAGACGGCCGAAGAAGAAGGAGGCTAGAGAATGTACGCGTTCACGTACCAACGGCCGACATCGCTTGCCGACGCGGCGGCCGCCATCCAGGCGGAAGACGCCAAGCTGCTCGGTGGCGGCCAGACCCTGCTGCCGACGCTGAAGCAGCGCCTCGCCCGGCCGACCGACCTGATCGACCTCGGCGCCATTCCGGAACTGAAGGGCATCCGCGAGGCGGACGGCGGGCTGGAGATCGGCGCCTTCACCCGCCATGCGGAGGTCGCCCACTCCGACCTCGTCAAGCGGGTGATCCCGTCGCTGGCCAGCCTTGCCGAGGGCATCGGCGACCGGCAGGTCCGCAACATGGGCACGATGGGCGGCTCTATCGCCAACGCCGACCCGTCGGCCGACTATCCGTCGGCGGTGGTGGCGCTGAAGGCGACGGTCACCACCGACCGCCGCACCATCGCCGGCGACGATTTCTTCACCGGCATGTTCGAAACCGCGCTGGAGCCGGGCGAGATCGTCAAGTCGGTGCGCTTCTCCCGTCCCGACAAGGCGGCCTACGCCAAGTTCCGCAACCCGGCCAGCCGCTACGCCATCGTCGGTGTCTTCGTCGCGAGGTTCGGTGCCGAGGTGCGGGTGGCGGTGACCGGTGCCGCCGGCTCGGTCTTCCGCGCCGAGGCGTTCGAAAGCGCGCTCGCCGCCGACTTCCGGGCGGAGGCGCTGAACGGCCTGTCTGTGGAGGCCGACGGCCTGAACGCCGACATCCACGCCAGCGCCGACTACCGCGCCCACCTCGTCACCGTGATGGCGAAGCGGGCGGTCGAAGCGGCGGGGTGATTTGGCTCCCTCTCCCGCCCCGGGAGAGGGAAGGGGCCCGCCGCGAAGCGGTGGGAAGGGTGAGGGGTAGTGCAAGAAACCATGCGCTCTTGGATTCTTGCCTTACCCCTCACCCTCCCCACCTTCGGTGGGTCCCCTCCCTCTCCCGGGGCGGGAGAGGGCGTTTCTTGTCCATCTTCAAGGCCCTCTATGACCACCCCCCTCCCCGCCACCGTCGATGACACGCTGGCGCTTCTCACCCGCGGCTCTTACGTCGCGGACCGTTCGCTGGCGACCGCGTTGTTCCTGGCACTGAAGCTGAAGCGTCCGCTGTTCCTCGAAGGAGAGGCCGGTGTCGGCAAGACCGAGATCGCCAAGGTCCTGTCGGCGACGCTCGGGCGCAAGTTGCTGCGGCTGCAATGCTATGAGGGGCTGGACGCGTCGTCCGCCGTCTATGAATGGAACTATGCCCGCCAGATGATGGAAATTCGGCTGGCCGAGGCTTCCGGAGGGCAGGACCGCGAATCCCTGGCATCCGACCTGTTTTCCGAGCGCTTCCTGGTCAAGCGCCCGCTGCTGCAGGCATTGGAACCGGACCTTGCCGGGCCGCCGGTGCTGCTGATCGACGAACTGGACCGCACCGACGAACCGTTCGAGGCCTACCTGCTGGAGATTCTGTCGGATTATCAGGTCTCGATCCCGGAATTCGGCACCGTCCATGCGCCAGAGCCGCCCATCGTCATCCTCACCTCCAACCGCACGCGCGAGATTCACGACGCGCTGAAGCGGCGCTGCTTCTACCATTGGGTTGATTACCCCAGCGCTGCGCGCGAGCGGGAGATCCTGGCGGTCAAGGCGCCGCAGGCCGACGCGCGGCTGGCCGCCCAGGTGGTCGGCTTCGTCCAGAATTTGCGCGGCATGGACCTCTACAAGGCACCGGGCGTGGCGGAGACGCTCGATTGGGCGCAAGCGCTGGTGGAGTTGAACCAGTTGGAACTGGAGCCCTCCGTCATCAACGACACGCTGGGCACGCTGCTGAAATACCAGGACGACATCGCCCGCATCCAGGGCAGCGAGGCGGCGCGCATCCTGACCCAGGTCAAGACCGAGCTGGCCGCCACCACCGCGCGCTGAGGCCGCCATGACGGACGACGCGCCGGCCGGCCGACTCACCCTCAACCTGATGCATTTCGCCCGCGCGCTGCGCGCCGCCGGCCTGCCGGTTGGGCCCGGCAAGGTGTTGCAGGCAGTGGAGGCGGTGGAGGCGGTCGGCCTGACCAACCGCACCGATTTCTATTGGGCGCTGCACGCCATCTTCGTGAACCGTCACGACCAGAGCGAGCTGTTCGACCAGGCCTTCCACGTCTTCTGGCGCAATCCCGACATCCTGAAGAAGATGATGTCGCTGATGCTGCCGAGGGTGCGGACGGAGGCGCCGCCCGACCAGCCGGAGATGGCGCAGCGCCTTGCCGAGGCCCTGCACGGCAGCGGCGCCGAACAGGAGGAGCCGGACAAGACCGAGATCGAGGTCGACGCCTCCTTTACCGTTTCCGCCGCCGAACGGCTGCAGGACAAGGATTTCGAGAAGATGACGGGGGAGGAGATGGCGCAGGCCAAGCGCCTGCTGTCCCGCCTCGCCCTGCCGCTGGCCGAGGTCACGACGCGGCGCTACCGGTCCGACCCGACGGGGCCGCGCGTCGATCCGCGCGCCACGCTGCGGCGGATGCTGCGCACCGGCGGCGACCTGTCGGACCTTGCCCGCAAGCGCCGCCGCACCCGGCCGCCGCCGCTGGTGGTGCTGTGCGACATCTCCGGCTCGATGACCCGCTATTCGCGGATGCTGCTGCATTTCATGCATGCGGTGACCAACGACCGCGACCGGGTCTACAGCTTCGTCTTCGGCACGCGGCTGACCAACATCACCCGCCACTTGCGGCACAAGGACGTCGATGTGGCTCTGGACGCCGTGTCGGGGGCGGTCGCGGACTGGTCCGGCGGCACGCGGATCGGCACCGCACTGCACGCCTTCAACCGGACGTGGGCGCGGCGAGTGCTGGGCCAGGGTGCCGTGGTGCTTCTCATTACCGACGGGCTGGACAGGGATGCAGGGGAAGGGCTTGCGGCAGAGGCCGATCGGTTGCACAAAAGCTGTCGGCGGCTCGTCTGGCTGAATCCTTTGTTGCGCTGGGAAGGCTTCGCGCCGAAATCCTCGGGCATCCGGGCGCTGCTGCCGCATGTGGACGATTTTCTTGCGGCCCACAGCCTGAACAGCCTCGCGGATCTGGCCGGTGTCCTGTCGGCCGATGGTCCGCGTCGGAGCCCGGGCTTGCGCCGCTGGTTGAAGGAGGCGGCGGGATGAACGACACCCTGATGGCGGACAACATCGTGGAGCAAGCGGCCGCATGGCGCGCCGCCGGCCGCAGGGTGGCCCTGGCGACCGTCGTGTCGACCTGGGGCTCCTCGCCGCGGCCGGTCGGCAGCCAGATGGCGGTCGATGACCGCGGGTCGATGGCCGGGTCCGTGTCCGGCGGCTGCATCGAGAGCGCCGTGGCGCACGAGGCCGCCAAATCGATGGAGGACGGCGAACCGCGCCTGCTGTCCTTCGGCATCACCAACGAAATGGCCTGGGAAGTCGGGCTGGCCTGCGGCGGGCAGGTGCAGGTCTATGTCGAGGCCGTGGAATGAAACGCGATATTCTGGACCGGCTGCTCGCGGCGAAGGCCGCAGCGATCCCAGCCGCCCTGGTGACCGATCTCAACACCGGCCTCCAGACCCTGGTTTACGAGGACACCGTCCATGGCGGCTTCGGGCTTGAGTCCGACCTGCTGGACGAGGTGCGCCGGCGCATCCGCCAGGACCGCTCCGGCCTGCTGGTCGATCCGCAGGACGAGGACGGCTTCCGCCTGTTCGTGCATGTCCACAATCCGGCGATGCGGTTGCTGATCGTCGGCGCCGTGCACATCGCCCAGGCGCTGGCCCCGGTGGCGGCGCTGACCGGCTATGACGTGACGGTGATCGACCCGCGGGGCGCCTTCGCGACCGAGGCGCGCTTCCCCGGCGTCAAGCTGAACCACCTGTGGCCGGACGAGGCGCTGGCGGAGCTGAAGCCCGACGCCCGCACCGCCGTGGTCACCCTGACGCACGACCCCAAGCTGGACGACCCGGCGCTGGTGGCGGCGCTGCGCTCTCCCGCCTTCTATGTCGGCGCGCTGGGCAGCAAGCGCACCCACGCCCTGCGCCTGGACCGCCTGCGCGACGAGGGGCTGAGCGAGGCCGAGGTGAAGTGCATCCGCGGCCCGGTCGGGCTCTCGATCGGCGCCGTCACCCCGGCGGAGATCGCGATCGCGATCATGGGGCAGATCACCTGCGTACGGCGGGGGGAGAACCATCCCTGCTGAGTGGTCGCTCGGTTGCCCCCACCCTGACCCTCCCCCGCTGGGCGGGGGAGGGGATTGGACTTTTGTCGGCGTTCGGCGGCAGTCCCTCCCCGCCCAGCGGGGGAGGTTAGGTGGGGGCATTCGAAGCTGACACCTCCCCGTCCCAGCGCCTCACCCACCCCATACCTTCCGCCCATTGCCCCGCTCCGGACCGGTCGCCATATCCGTGGACATACACCGACCGTGCCCATCCGGAGCCCCCATGTTCTTCGGCCCGCTTCCCCTGTCCGATGCCGAGGGTGCGATCCTCGCCCATTCCCTGCGCCTGAGCGGGCTCGCCTTCAAGAAGGGCCGCCGGCTGTCGGCCGATGACGTCACTGCCCTGCGCGCGGCCGGCGTTTCGGAGGTGATCGCCGCCAAGCTGTCCGACAGCGACATCGCCGAGGATGCCGCCGCCACCCGCATCGCCGCCGTCATGGCCGGCGGCTCCGTCCAGGTCGCCGCCGCCTTCACCGGCCGGGTCAACCTGTTCGCCGAAGCGCATGGGCTTCTGCGCCTCGACACCGCCCGCATCGACGCCATCAACGAAATCGACGAGAGCGTCACCATCGCCACCCTGCCCGACTTCGCTGCCGTCGAGCCCGGCCAGATGCTGGCCACCGTCAAGATCATCCCCTTCGCCGCCCCCGCCGACGCGGTGGAGCAGGCGGAACACATCGCCGCCGACGGGCCGCCGCCACTGGCCGTCCTGCCCTATCGCCCGCTGTCGGTGGCGCTGATCCAGACGCGGCTGCCGGGGGTGAAGGACAGCGTGCTCGACAAGACCGTCAACGTCACACGGGAGCGGGTCGAGGCGCTCGGCGGCACGCTGATCCATGAGTCGCGCTGCGACCATGACGAGGCGGCGCTGGCGGCTGAGATCGCAGAGGCGCCGCCGGCCGACCTGCTGCTGATCGCCGGCGCGTCGGCCATCACCGACCGGCGCGACGTGCTGCCGGCGGCCATCGAGCGGGCCGGCGGCGTGGTGGAGCATTTCGGCATGCCGGTCGATCCCGGCAACCTGCTGCTTCTGGCCCGGCGCGAGGGCAAGCCGGTGCTGGGACTGCCGGGCTGCGCGCGCTCGCCCAAGCTGAACGGCTTCGATTGGGTGCTGCAGCGCATCGCCGCCGGCATTCCGCCGAGCCGCACCGAGGTGATGCGGATGGGCGTCGGCGGGCTGCTCGCCGAGATTCCGACACGCCCCCTGCCACGGGCGGGTGTCTCGACCGAGACGCCCCGCGCGCCGCGCGTCACCGCCCTGGTGCTGGCCGCCGGCCGCTCCAGCCGCATGGGTCCGACCAACAAGCTGCTGGCCGAGGTCAACGGCGCGCCGCTGGTCGCCCGCGCCGTGGATGCGGCGCTGGCTTCGCAAGCCGCCAACGTCATCGTCGTCACCGGCCACCAGGGGGAAAGCGTGGCGCGGGCGCTGGCCGACCGGCCCGTCACCTTCGTCCACAATCCCGCGTTCGCCGAGGGGCTGAGCAGCTCGCTGCGCGCCGGTCTGGGGGCGGTGCCCAGCGAATCCGATGCGGTGGTGGTGTGCCTGGGCGACATGCCGCGGGTGGCGTCCGCCGTGATCGACCGGCTGATCGCCGCCTACAGCCCGGTGGAAGGCCGCGCCATCTGCATTCCCACCACCCACGGCAAGCAGGGGAACCCGGTGCTGTGGGACCGCGCCTTCTTCACGGAGATGGCGGCGCTGACGGGGGACGCCGGGGCGAAGCGGCTGATCGGCCAGCATGCCGACCGGCTATGCGAGGTGCCGGTGGACGATGCCGGAATCCTCTACGACGTCGATACCCCCGACCTGCTGGCCCGTTTCAGCGAAACCGTCAGCGCGCCAGATCCAGCCAGCGCCGGGTCATCGCGCGGGTGAAGCGCTCCGCCACCGGCAGGTGGGTGGCGATGGAGTCCTCCAGACTGTGCAGCATCTCGGCGTTGCTTTCCCGCGCCTCCTCCCGGATGCGCGAGGCCCAGCCGCGCAGGATGTCGCCGGTGGCCTCGGGGTGGAACTGGAAGCCGTAGGTGGCGCGGCCGAGGCGGAAGGCCTGCCGGTCGCAGGCCTCGCTGGTGGCCAGCGGAACGGCGCCGTCGGGAAACTCGAAGGTGTCGTAGTGCCACTGGGCGAGGTTCAGCTCCGGACCGAACCCTGCCAGCAGCGGGTCGTCCTGCGCGCCGTCGGTCAGGCTGACGCGATGGATTCCCAGTTCCGGCGTGGTGTGGCGGTAGACCTTGGCGCCATAGGCGCGGGCCGCCAGCTGCGCGCCGAGGCAGATGCCCATCACCGGCCGGTCGGCGTCGGTGAAGTCGCGGATCGTCTCCATCACCCGACCGAAATGCGGCCCCTTCTCGTCGTTCCAGGCATCCTGCGGGCCGCCCAGCACGACGAGGCCGGCATAGCCGTCCTTATCGGGGATCGCCTCGCCTTCGTTGGCGGCGACGGTGTGGAGGGTCGCGCCGTTGTCGGTCAGCGCATCGCCCACCAGACCGATGGGAGCGGTTCGGCTGTTCTGAACGACCAGGATGCGCATGGGTCTGCTCGGCTCGCGTCGTTGGTAAGGCTGTCATCAAGTTGTGAGACCGTCGCAGGCGGAGTTCAAGCCGCAGCCGCTCCCGATCTCATGCTCCGCGCCGCAAAGCCGCTATGCGCGGCGGGGCAAAGCTGATCTAGAATACACAGGCATGTCCTCGGAGGTCCGTTCTCCATGCCGTTCCGTTTCCGCCTGATCGCCATTCCACTGTTCGCCGTCATCTTCGGTGCCGCCCTGCCCAGTTGGGCGCAAAACGGCACGCTGACCTTCCTGCACGTCAACGACGTGTACGAGATCGCGCCGGTGAAGGGACAGGGCGGCTTCGGGCCGCTGATGACCCTGCTGAAGCGCGAGCGCGCGGCGGCGCCCGATGCGATCACCACGGTCGGCGGCGATTTCCTGTCGCCGTCGCTGCTGTCGGGCACGACGCGGGGCGAGCAGATGATCGCGCTGTTCAACGCCATCGGCGTCGATGCGGTGACCTTCGGCAACCATGAATTCGACTTCGGCCCCGATGCGCTGAAGCAGCGCATGGCCGAATCGAAGTTCCCCTGGATCGGCAGCAACGTCCGGTCGGCCGACGGCTCCGCCTTCGCCGGCACGGTGCCGAACTGGACCAGGACCATCGACGGCATCGCCGTCGGCTTCATCGGCCTGATCACCCCCGACAGCGCCCGCCTGTCGAGCGCCGGGCCGAGCGTGAGCTTCTCTCCGGTGCTGGAAACGGCCGCGGCGGCGGTGAAGGAGTTGCGTTCCAAAGGGGCCTCGGTCGTGGTGGCGCTGACCCACCTGACCATCGCGGAGGACCGGGAACTGGCCGCCAAGGTCAAGGGCATCGACCTGATCCTGGGCGGCCACGACCATGACCCGATCAGCTTCTATGAAGGCTCCACCCTGATCCTCAAGGCCGGGCATGACGCACAGTATCTCGGCGTCGTGAAGCTGGCGGTCGAGACCAAAGAGTCGGGCAAGGGGTCGTCAACGACCACCATGCCGACCGAATGGCGCTTCGTCACCACCGCCGGCGTCGCCGCCGACCCACAGGTGGAAGGGGTGGTGGAAGGCTACACCAAGCGCCTGGATACCGATCTGGCCACGGTGATCGGCACCACGGCGACGGACCTCGACAGCCGCAAGGACGTGGTGCGCAGCCGCGAAGCCAGCATGGGCAACCTGATCACCGACGCCCTGCGCGACGCGCTGAAGGCCGATGTCGCCATCACCAACGGCGGCGGCATCCGCGCCGACGCGCTGCATCCCGCCGGCTCCAAACTGACCCGCAAGGACATCTTCGCCGAACTGCCCTTCGGCAATGTCGGCGTGCTGGTGGAGATGTCGGGGCAGGATCTGATCTCCACCCTCGAACACGGCGTCAGCAAGGTGGAGGAGAAGGCCGGCCGCTTCCCGCAGGTCTCCGGCCTGACCATGACCTATGACCCCAAGGCTCCGGCCGGACGGCGGGTGACCTCGATCATGGTGGGTGGCAAGCCGCTGGACCCGCAGGCGACCTACCGCGTCGCCACCAACGATTACATGCTGAAGGGCGGCGACGGCTATGCCGCCTTCCCGCGGGCCAAAGTGATCGTCGATGCCTCGGGCGCGGTGTTGCTGGCGACCATCGTGATGAATTACGTCGAGGCGAAGAAAACGGTCGCGCCCGCGGTAGAGGGACGGATCGTGGCAAAATAACGCAGTGGCCGGGACATTATAGAGCCCGAAGGCGACACTCCGTTGCGCGCGGCCGGCATTTCCATCTAGGGTAATCCGTCCGCCCTACATCCGCGCCGAAGGCCGCCGCATGTCCGACACCCTGACCGCCCGCTCCAACGACTTCGCCCAGACCTTCAACACCGCCCATGGCGAGGCGGGGCTGGGCCGGGTGTCGATCGCCCATATCCTGCAGCGCATCCAGTCCGACCCGAACTTCCTGTTCAGCGACGACTTCCGCAAGGGCGCCGGGCAATGCCCGTTCCATGCCGGCAAGGCCGAGGGAACGGCGGACGGTGCAGCCCCGATCGCCCAGGCCCCCATTCCCCAGGACGACGCCGACAAGGTGGCGGTCAACAGCCTGCTCGCGCTGCTGTTCAACCGCCTGCGCGACCACATCGCCGAAAAGCTGCCTTTCGATGCGGATGGCCGGCCGATGCTGCCGATCCCGCCGCGCTCGCCGCACGGGCTGGACCCGGCCGACCGCGCCGCCATGGCGGCGGCGGCGCCGGACGTCTTCTGCTCCGTCCTGCGCGACGCCACCTGCCACCTGCTGGATGGCCTCATCACCGGCTGGGCCGTCGATCTGGTGCGCGAGGAAGAGTATTTCCGCTCCCAGGGCTCCGGCGAGATCTCGCTGGAGGCGGCGGCGACCTTCGTCCTGCGCACGCTGCTGGAGCATTCGCCGCTGTACCAGCGTGCCGGCTACGACATGCTGTCGATCACCAAGACCGGCAGCCACACCGCGATCCACATCTGCTGGGCGATGGTGGAGGCCGCGCCGTTGCTGGTGCCGGGGCGCGATGCCGCCTTCTACGACGATCTCGTCCACCGCAGCCTGAAGCAGATCGTGCCGCTGTCGATGGCCAGCCTGGGCATGCTGGTCCATTACATGGAGGAAAGCGGGATCGAGCCGGCCGACGGGCTGGCCGTCCACCGGCTGCCCAAGGACCAGACGGCCTTCGTGCTGGACGCCAACGGGCTGATCCGGCTGAACGCCGATCCAATCGTCACCTTCGCCAAGCCGGGCGAGCGCTATTACACCGGCTGCCCGGCCTTCTACACCACCAACCTGATCAAGCTGTATCTCGACATCGTCGCCGGGCTGGCGCTCGACTACGGCGTCTACGACCGCCTGCAGGAGGGCTGAGCCCGATGGCCCGGACCAACGATTTCGCCCTGACCTATGCCGGCGCACATGAGGAAGCCGGGATGACCCGGATCAGCCTCGCGCCGATCCTGCACCGGATCGCCGAGGAGCCGGCGTACCTGCTGAGCGAAGAGTTGCTGACGCTGGCCGGCCACTGCCCGGCCCATGCCGACACCCGCAAGGAGGATTTCGAGAAGGTCGCGATCAACACGCTGCTGGGGTTCCTCTATGTCGATCTGCGGGAGCACATCATCGCCCGCATGCCGCTGGACGAGTCCGGACATCTGCTGCTGTCGACCCCGCCGGACTCGCCGCATGGGCTGGACTTCGCCGATCCCGACGGCATGGCCGCCGCCGATCCCGACCGCATGGTCGGCTTCCTCCGCGATTCCGTCTGCCATCTGCTGGACGCCATCATCAAGGATTGGGCGATCAAGGTGATGGTGGAGGAGGACCGCTGCCGGACGGAAGGCACCATCACCGACATGGCCGCCGCCGGCTTTGTGCTGGGGCGCGAGTTGCAGAAGTCGGTCCTGCACGGGCCGTCCGGCTACGATATGCTGTCGATCACCAAGACCGGCAGCCACACGGCGCTGCATGTCTGCTGGAATCTGGTGGAGGCGGCGCCGCTGCTGCGTCCGGGGCTGGACGCCGCGGCCTATGATGATCTCGCCCGCCGCAGCCTGAAACAGGTCCTGCCGCTCGCCATGGGCAGCCTTGGCATGCTGTGCCAGTTCATGGCGGCGGGAAAGATCGAGGCCGACGACCATCAGGCCATCCACCCGCTGCGTTCCGACCAGTCGGCCTTCCTCTACGATCCGGACAAGGACCTGATCGTCCTCAACACCGACCTGATCGAACCGATCGCGATGGCGGGGGAGCGCCATTACACCGGCTGCCCGGCCTTCTACGCCAACGGCCTGATCAATCTTTACATGGAAATCGTGCTGACGCTGGCGGCGCAGTACGGCATGTATGTCCGGCTGCAGGACAGGGTCGCCTGACGCTTTGGCGTGATGGGGTTCTTGACGGAACGCCGGCCATGCCTATGTTGGCGTTCCGTCAGAGTCGGAAGGTTTGGAGTTGGCGAAGAAAAGCACCCTGCGGGCGGTCACCACCACCGCGCTGGCCGACGCGATCAAGCGCGGCCGCAGCCGCATGGCGACGCCGTGGCAGCGGGCGCTCGGCCATCTGGAAAGCGTGTTCATCGATCACGCCTGTTTCCGGCTGATCTATTCCAACACCTACCGCATCTCGCCCAACATGTACCGGGCGAGCCAGCCCTCGCCGTCGCACATCGCGATGGCGAAGCGCAATGGGGTGAAGACGATCCTGAACCTGCGCGGGTCGCGCGACTGCGCCTCCTACATCCTGGAGGCGGAGGCCTGCCGCGCCCATGGGCTGGAACTGGTCGATTTTCCGGTGAACTCCCGCGACATGCCGAAGAAGGAGACCCTTCTGAAGGCGCGCGAGTTGTTCAAGACCATGACCTATCCGGCGCTGATGCACTGCAAATCGGGCGCCGACCGCGCCGGCTTCATGGCGACGCTGTACCTGTTCGCCCATGAAGGCCAGCCGCTCGACCAGGCGATGAAGCAGCTGTCTTGGAAATACGGCCATTTCAAGCAGGCGAAGACCGGCATTCTCGATTACTTCTTCGAACTCTACGCCGCCTACAACCAGAAGCGCCCGATCGCCTTCTGGGATTGGGTCGAGCGCGTCTATGACCCGGTGGAGGCCAAGGCCAGCTTCCGGTCGCGCGAATGGGCCGATGCGGTGGTCGACCGGGTGCTGGGCCGCGAATAGCGCGGCCCACCCGTTTCACCGGGCCCTATTCTGTTTAGCGTGCAACGTACCAGTCGGCGCGGTGATTGAAGGCGACGAAGGCGTTCAGCACCGCAGCCCCCAGGATCGACGCCAGCAGCGCCGGCCACTCCAGAACGAAGGCGGCGGCCGAGAACACCGCCAGATCGAACAGCGCCTGCAGCCAGCCGGCGCGGAACCCGGTCTTCTCCTGCAGGTAATAGGCGAGGATGCCGACACCGCCGCCGCTGGCGCCGTGGCGGAACAGCGCGATGACGCCGATCCCGACGCAGAAGCCGGCCAGCACCGCCGCTACATAGGGGTTGATGGCGCTGAAACTCATCATCGTCGGCAGCAGGCCGGACAGCAGGGCGATGCCAGTCACCGCGACCAGCGACCTGATGGTGAAGCCGACGCCGATGCGGGCCAGCGCGAGAAAATAGAAGGGCAGATTGACCAGGAAGAACAGAGGTCCGAAATCCACGCCCGTCGCGTAGGAAATCACGAAGGCCAACCCCGCCGCCTGCCCGGTGACCAGTCCGGCGGCATGGAGAATGGCAATCCCGAACGACGTCATGACAACGCCGAACAGTTGACCTTGCAAATTGTCAAAGACACTGTGCGCCGCACGCGGGCGCTCGTAAGTGACTGATGCAGGGGATGACGAAATGGTCGAGACGGAATTGTTCGTCATGCCAGCTACCCCTTGGCGTCGCCTGTGTGTTTACACGCGAGCGCCAATATAGGTCATTTCTGCTGACCTATCCATACTTCGCTTCGGCGAAGGGGTGAGCTATGCGATTTGCTGGGGAGCGGCCGGTGGGGTGGTCCTTTGGTGCCAGCCGCTTTGCCCTCTCCCCAACCCTCTCCCGCAAAGCGGGGAAGGGTTGGGGAGAGGGCAAGAGGCCGCAGCAATCGCAAGTCAGAAATCACGCCGCCAACGTCCGCGCCAGCGTGTCGCCGTCCACATTCCGCCCGGACAGCACCGCCACCGTCCGCCCGGTTCGCCCAAGCCGACCGCCCAGCACCGCGGCGACTCCGGCGGCGCCGGCCCCTTCCGCCACCACGCCGAAGGACCGGTGCAGGGCGCGCATCGCGGCGGCGATTTCCGCCTCCTCCACCTCGACCACCCGGTCGACAAGGGTGTCGACGATGGCCTGGGGCAGTTTGCCCAGCGCATGGACGTTGATGCCGTCGGCCAGCGTCGGGCCGCCGCGCCGGGCAAGCCGCACGCCGATCACCCGCACCCACGGGCGCTGGGCCTTCACCGCGGCGGCCACGCCGGCCAGCAGCCCGCCGCCGCCGACCGGCACCACGACTGTGTCGACATCCGGCCGGTCGGCCAGAATCTCCAGACCGACCGTTCCCTGCCCGGCGATCACATCGGGATCGTCATAGGGGTGGAGAAAGGTCAGCCGCCGCTCCGCCGCCAGTTCCAGCGCCTTGCCCTTCGCCTCGCCCACCGTGGCCCCGTGCAGCACCACCTCGGCCCCCAGTTCCGCGGTCCGCTCCACCTTGCAGCGGGGGGCCGTCTCCGGCATCACGATGGTGGCCTTCACCCCCAGCCGGGCGGCGTGCAGCGCCACCCCCTGCGCATGGTTGCCGGCCGACATCGCCACCACCCCGCCGGCGCGTTCGGGCGCCGTCAGCCGCAGCAGGCGGTTCAACGCGCCACGCTCCTTGAAGGCGCCGGTGGCCTGGAACACCTCCGCCTTCAGCCACAGATCGCGGTCGAGCGTCGGGGCATGCAGCAGCGGCGTGCGAACGATCTGGCCGGACAGCCGCCGGGCGGCGTCGGTCACCGCTGACAGCGGCAACCAGGCCGGCAGACGGTCTTCGGGGTCGTGGTGCTGGACAGGAGCGCAGACGGAGAGGGTGCGCGCGGCATCGGCATGCGCGGTGAACATCGCGAAGTTCCTCGACGAACGAATTTTCTGGATAGGACGGGCGTGCCCCGGACCGCCTCAGCGGACCGGGTGAATAATTCGCGCCGAGCCACACATTCGCTCGCCGAGACGGACGCCGTTGTTCGACGCCGCAGCAGCGGTCATGCTATAGGACTTGTCATGAACCGGATTGAGGGCTCCGGGGACCACAGGGTGCAGCGACACGCCACACACTCCACACGACCAGTGAACACGAACGCGGCAACTCTCCGACGCTTCAGAGCGCCGGGCCGGTAATTCGCATTCGCATGGTGTCGGTGGTGTTCATAGGATCTGCATACCCGTTGCCGCGGCGGCGGTCAAGCCGTCATCGTGCAAAATGTCGCAGGGGCATGCCGGCCCTCAGGCCACCTCGACCCGGTTCCGCCCGAGCGCCTTGGCCCGGTAGAGCGCCTGATCGGCCCGCCCCAGCACGCTTTCGACCGTATCCTCCAGCGGACGCAGCTCGGTCAGGCCGAAGCTTCCGGTCAGCTGGAAACACCGGCCGTCGGGAAGCTCGATCGCCAGTGCCGCCAGTCCGCCGCGCAGCCGCTCCGCAATCGCCGCACCGCCGGTGCGCGAGGTCTCGGGCAGCAGAATGGCGAACTCCTCTCCGCCGATGCGGCCGATCTGGTCGCTGCCGCGCAATTGGCTGCGAATCTCCTCGACCACCCTGCGGATGGCGACATCGCCGGCGGCATGGCCCAGTTCGTCGTTGATGCGCTTGAAATGGTCGATGTCGAGCATGACGAGGCAGGTGGACCCGGCACCCCGCCCGTCCACGATCCGATCCAGCAGCTCCAGGATTTGGCGGCGGTTGTGGGCGCCGCTCAACGGATCGGTGGTGGCGAGGCGGTGCAGCTCATGCTCCATCCGCCGGCGCTCGGTGATGTCGGTGGCGATGCCGATCACCCCGGTCTCCGTTCCGTCGGGGGCGGTCAGCGGACGCTTCACCACCAGCAGTTCCCGCGTCCGCCCGTCCGGTCCCTCCACGCTCGATTCGAAGGAGAAGGCCCCCATGCCGGCCGACATCGGATCGGACGCGGTCTGGCGGCCGGCGGACCATTCGATCCCGTCGGAGGCATTGGGAAACAGCTCGCGGAAGGCACGGTTGCACAGGGCATACCGGCCGGCGGCGTCCTTGTACCAGACCGGGCTCGGCATCATCTCGACGAGGTTTTCGATGAAACGGCGCTGCCCGTCGGCCAGCGCGGTCTGCCGTTCAAGTTCCGCCGTGCGTTCGGCGACACGGCGTTCCAGCGACTGGTTCAGCGTCTCGATGGTGACGAGATCGCGCCAGCTGCGCACCGCGCCGACCAGACTGGTGAACAGCTTCTGGGCGGTCAGTTCCGCCTTGCTCTTATAGTCGTTGATGTCATAGGCGACGATGGCCTCGCGCTCCGGCGCCTGTCCGGGCTGGCCGGTGCGCAGGATGATGCGGATGTGGCGGTTGCCCAGGTCGCGCCGGATGTGATGGACCAGATGCAGCCCGGCATCCTGCGTCTCCATCACCACGTCGAGCAGAGCCACGGGCAGGTCCGACCGTTCGGCGAGGATCTCCCGCGCCTCCGCCGCCGAAAAGGCGCTGACGATGGCGAAGCGCCGGCCTTCGAACTCGAAATCCTTCAGCAGCACGCGGGTCATCGCGTGCACCTGCTCGTCGTCGTCCACCACCAGGATCGGCCAGGGGGCAGCCGCCGCCGACCGCCGTTCCGGCACCGCGCCGGGGTCTTCGTCCTCGAACATCAGGTCATCGGGAGACACGTCCCCGGTCGGGGCCTGCCCAGATAAGGTTTGCATAGGCCTGTCGCTCACTGGGGCTCGATGTCGACGCCGGAGAAGTCCTGAATGAAGATGTTGTTGGTGTAGTTCTTCACCTCTTTGCGATGGGCGACGGCAATGATGGAATTCGCGATGGGAAACCACGGGGCTTCCCGATGGAAGATGCGCTGTGCTTCCTTGTAATCGGCGGTGCGGCTTTCGATGTCGCTGGTGACCTTGGCCTTCGTGATCCGGTCTTCGAAATCCGGATTGCACCATCTCGCAAGGTTGGCGCCGCCCGGACGCACGGCACCACAGCTCAGCAGGAAATAGAGGAAATTGTCGGGATCGCCGTTGTCGCCGGTCCAGCCGTAGATCACCATGTCCGGATCGCCCTGCGTCACCTGCTGGCGATAATTGCTCCAGCTGTCCGTCTTCAGGGTGACGCGGATCCCGACGCGCTCCAGATTCTCGCGGATCATTTCGGCGGCGCGCTTGCCGTTCGGCAGGTAGGGGCGCGTAACCGGCGTGTACCACAGATCGAGCGAGAAGCCCTCGGGATACCCCGCCTCGGCCAGCAGGCGGCGGGCCGCCGCCGGGTCGAAGGGATAATCCTCGACGCCGTCATCGTAGGACCACATGCCGGGCGGGATCGGGTTCTTCGCCGGCGATCCCCCGTTCTGATAGACCGCATCGACCAGGGTGCGCTTGTCGATCGCCATGGTGATGGCCCGCCTCACCCGCACATCGTTCAGCGGCGGCTTGCTCGTGTTGAACGCCATATAGGCGACGTTCCGGCCGTCCTGCTGCTCGATCACCAGATTCGGATCTTTTTCGATCGCCCCCATTTCGGCCGGGTTGGGGAAGATCATCACATGGCATTCGCCGGACCGCAGCTTGTTCAGGCGCACCGCGATGTTCGGCGTGATCGAATAGATCAGGTTGTCCAGCGGCTGGCGTCCCCGCCAATAGCCGTCGAAGGCCTTGTAACGGATCGCCACATCCTTGTGGTAGGACACCAGCCGGAACGGCCCCGTCCCGATGGGCTTCTCGTCGAACAAATCCTGCTTGCCGGCCTTCATCAGGACATCGGCGTATTCGGCGGATTGGATCGACAGGAACGGCATGGCCAGATCGGCCAGGAAGGGAGCCTCCGGATGGGTCAGGGTGATGCGGACCGTGTGATCGTCCAGCTTCTCCACCGACTTCAGCAGAGTCGGAAGCCCCATGCCCCTGAAATATTCGTAATTCGCCGATCCGACAGCGTGATAGGGATGCTCGGCCCGCCATTGACGGTCGATGGTGAACAGCACGTCATCGGCATTGAGCGGCCGGCTCGGAGTGAACAGATCGTTGGAATGGAAAGCGACATTCCGACGAAGACGGAATTCATAGACCAGACCGTCGTCCGAAACCTTGTAGGATTCGGCCAGACCGGAATTCATGACCTGCCCTGCCGGACCGAATTCCACCAGATTGTTGAACAGCGGCGTCGTAGCATTCACCGTCGTGCCCGAGGTCGACACCTGCGCATTGAAACCCTGCGGATTCCCTTCCGTGCAGTAGACCAGCGACTTGTCGGCGAGCGCCGGGCCCGACAGCACGGCAAGCCCGATCAGAACAGCAGCCCCCTTCGCAAGACTCCGCATCGATGTCTTCAGCGGCAAAGGCATTCACTGCTCCTGCGGGGACGGTATTGCGGGCGCCAACGATACGTTATCAGTAGCAAATCGCCGTGGAAAGCGAATGGTGAAGCGCACGCCGCCGCCGGAAGGGCTATCGACCGCGACCCTGCCACCCAGGCGATTCGCCACGAGATTGTACACAATGTGAAGCCCGAGGCCGGTGCTGCCGCTTCCGCGTCTGGTGGTGAAGAACGGATCGAACACCCGCGCGAGATCGGTCTGGGCGATCCCCCGGCCATCGTCGGCGTAGACCAGATCCACCATGTCCGGTTCCGGCGCGGCGACCTGGATCAGCAGATGGCCCTGCTGCCCCTCGTGATAGGCGTGGGTGATGGAGTTCATCACGAGGTTCGTCAGGATCTGGGCCAGAACGCCGGGATAGCCGTCGATCTCGATGTCTTCGGGGCATTCCACCCGCAGGCTGTGACCCGCCCTGCGCCATGACGGGCTGAGGCTGGTCGCCAGATCCTCCAGATAGGGCTTCAGCAGGAACTGCCGCCCTTCGCCGCTGGTCTGGTCAGCCGCCACCTGCTTGAAGCTCTGCACCAGATCGCCGGCCTGCCGCAGGTTCAGCACCATCAACCGGGCCAGCTCGTCCGCCGTCTCGTGGAATTCGGCGAAGTCGCCGCGGCGCAGATTGCCCTCGCCCGCCAGCCGCCCGATGGCCGCCAGCCGGTCCTGAAAATGGGTCGCGCCCATCAGGGCATTGCCGAGCGGGGTGTTGATCTCGTGCGCCACGCCGGCGACCAGCCCGCCCAGCGACGCCATCTTCTCCGCCTGGATCAGGTCGGCCTGGGTCCGGCGCAGGTCCTCCAGGGCGCGGTCGGCGCGGTCCTTCGCGTGGCGGGCCGCCTGTTCGCGCAGGCCGATCTCGCGGATGAAGAAGGCGGCGGCGCGCGCCATGGCGCCGAATTCGTCCTGGCGGCGGGTGCCGTCGATCGGACCGGCCAGCGGATCCTCGGCCAGCCGGGTCATCTGCCGCTGCAGGCGCAGAACCGGGCGGCTGATCGACCGCGCCACCACCGACGCGGCGCCGGCGGCCAGCAGCAGGCCGATGGTCGCGCCGATGACCAGGATGCGGGTCAACAGTTCGCCGATGCGCGCGGCCTCCTCGCGGAAGGTCTCGTCCAGTTGCCTGGCGGTTTCGACCAGGGCGCCGGCGTCGCGGTCCATGGCGATCAGAAGCTGGTTCAGGTGGCGCAGCCCGTCCGCCGTGCGGCGCAGGCTGTCGCGCCAATTGCGGATGGCCGCCAGCACCTCGTCCTGCAGCAGCGGCGACATGGGAAGCTCGCGCACGGTCGCCAGCAGGGCGCCGGCATCGGCGACGATCCGGTCGGCCTCCTCCGCGTCGCGCACGGCCACGGCGTCGGCCGCCCGCCGGCCAAGGCGCAGGGCGACGACGGCGACGTTCTGCGTCTCCTGCTCGGTGTCATTGGCCTGGATGGCATAGGCGATCAGCTGGACCACCTCGTCCTGGATCGCGGTGTAGCCGGTGGACTTCACCATCAGGATCCGGGCGGTCAGCGCCTCGATGGCCGCAGCCGCCTCCGCGCCGGCGCGCTGTGCCGAGTCCAGCGCCCGCTGGGCCGCGGCGGTGCGGGCCTGGGCCTGATACAACCCGTCGAGCGCCGGGCGCAGCGTCGGCAGCAGAGAGGACAGGTAGGTCACGTCGGGCTGACGGCCGAGCGTCCCGGTCAGGACCAGCGCCCGCACCACCGGCAGCATGCGGAGGACCTGTTCCCCCAGCATCCGCTCGCCCAGACTGCCGGCAGGTCCGGCATCGCCCCCATCATCGCCATTGGCCTCCGCGATCCCAGCCGCCGCCTGTGCCGCCGCCTCGAACCGGTTCAGCGCCGCGTCGCGCTCCGCATCGGCCGCGCGCAGATCCGCGACGGCGCCCTGCAGCCCGGCGACGGTGGCCGCGTAGCGGGCGGCGGCCTGCTTGGCCGGATAGCGGTCGACCAGCGGATCCGTCCGCCCCAGCACCGCCTGCAGCCGGTCGGCGGTCGCCGTCAGCCGGTCGGTGGCGATGCGGAAATCGCCGGCGGTCAGGGGCTGCCCGCCGCCATGCAGGCCGCGGCCGAAGCCGAGCGCCGCGACATGCTGGGCCTCGGCGCGCTGGAGGTCCAGCATCGCCTCGCGCAGTTCGTGGGCGCCGTCGACGACCTCGCGGCTGTCGCGCAGGCGCTTGTCGGCCTCCGTCAGCGATCCCAGGGAGTCGACGTTGGCGGCATGCTGCCGTTCGCGGGCGCGGTCGGTCAACGCCATCAGGGTGGCGGCGTGGAGCCCCATGTCGGCCACGGCGGCGTCGTTCGCCGCGGTCACCTGGATGAAGCTGCGCATCTGGTCGACATAGCGCGCCAGCACACCGGTCGCGCGCTCCACCTCCGGCCGGTGGGTCCTGGCCGATCCGGCCTCGTCCAGCTGCCGCAGTTCGGACGCCGCCGACTGCGACATTTTTTCGAAACGGTCGGCACGGCCGGCGCGGTCGGCCGGCGCCACCTGGAGATAGTCGATGCGGGCCGCCGTCGCCGCCAGAACGTCGCGATAGACGGAGCCGGCGAGCACCGCCGATTCATAGACCCGCTCGCTGCGGGCCAGCAGCAGCCCGCCGGCGACCGCGATCACCGCGGCGACCGCCACCGGCACGCCGCCGACCATGGCGATGCGCGACCTAATCCTCATCCGCGCCCCGCCGCGCCGTCACGCGCGCAGGCTGCCCGGACGGGCCGCCGGGACAGGGGCAGGGATCGGGCAAAGGGTGATCGGCGAGCCGCCACGAACGCTCCGCATTCAGGACCTAATGGGCCTTAGCAGAGCAATGTTCGGGGGCAAAGGGGTAATGCTTCAAATGGGAACGGAGTAGAGCGGATGGGGCGAAGAGTCGCCCCGCCCTGCCCCACACCGCCCCGCCCTGCCGCGCTGTCGGCTCAGGACTTGCCGGCCACGCCCAGCTTGGCCTGCACCGCCGCCAGTCCGTCCTTGCCGTCGAAGGTGGTGACGCCGTCGAGCCAGCCCTTCAGCACGTCGGGGTTCTTCTTCAGCCAGGCCTTGGCGGCGGCCTCCGGCTTCTTGTTGGCGTTCATGATGTCGCCCATCACCGCATTTTCCATGTCCAGCGTGAAGGACAGGTTGGACAGCAGCTTGCCCACGTTCGGGCATTCGGCGGCATAGCCCTTGCGGACGTTGGTGCTGACGGTGGCGCCGCCCAGGTTGGGGCCGAACCAGTCGTCGCCGCCTTCCAGATAGGTCAGCTCGAAGCTCTTGTTCATCGGGTGCGGCTCCCAGCCCAGGAAGACCACCCAGCCCTTGTTGCGGGTCGCCCGCTTCACCTCGGCCAGCATGCCGGCCTCGCTGGACTCCACCAGCTTGAAGTCCTTCAGGCCGAAGGCGTCGGCCTTCAGCATCTTGTCGATGATGAGGTTGCCGTCGTTGCCGGCCTCGATGCCATAGATCTTGCCGCCCAGCTTGTCCTTGAACTTCGCGATGTCGGCGAAGGTCTTCAGTCCGGCCTCGGCGGCGTATTTCGGCACCGCCAGCGTGTATTTGGCGCCTTCCAGGTTGACGCGCGTCACCTCGACCGAGCCGTCCTCCAGCACCGGCTTGATGAAGGGCTCCATCGTCGGCATCCAGTTGCCGAGGAAGACGTCCAGCGACTTGGTCTTCAGCCCGGTGTAGACCAGCGGGACCGACGACATCGTGGTGGTCGGCTTGTAGCCGAGCGCGTCCAGCGTGACCGATGCGAGCGCCGTCGTCGCCGCGATGTCGGTCCAGCCGACGTCACCGAAGCGCACCGCCTTGCAGGCGGCCGGGTCGGCGGCCAGCGCCCCGCCGGCGCCCAGCGCCATCACCGCCGCGATGCCCGCGCCCACGATCCATTTGGCCGGAGCCTTCCATCCGTTCATGTGCTCAACTCCTCGTTCTTGTTGTTCCAGTCCGCGGCATCTGCCGTTTTCGTCATCGACGGAGCGGTGAAAATGGCGCATTTGTTGCGGCGCAAGCCAAGGTCCCGGTCGCGGACGGCCTTGGCGGACAAGGACAGGAGACCGCCAGCCCCATGCCCAAAGTCGGAATGGAACCGATCCGCCGCCGCCAGTTGATCGACGCGACCATCTCCTCGATGGGCAAGCACGGGCTGGCCGACACCACGGTGCAGACGATCAGCCGCGGGGCCGGCGTTTCGCCCGGTATCATCCATCATTATTTCGGCGGCAAGGACGAACTGCTGGCCGCCACCATGCGCAGCATGCTGCAACAGCTGCGCGACGACGCGACCAAGCGGCTGGCGGCGGCCGATTCGCCGCGCGCCCGGCTGGAGGCGATCGTCGACTGCAACTTCGCACCCGACCAGTTCGAACCGCGGGTGGTCGCGGCATGGCTGGGCTTCTGGGCGCAGGCGCCGCACAATCCGGCGCTGTCGAGGCTGCAGCGGATCAACGCCCGCCGGCTGCATTCCAACCTGCTGCACGCCCTGCGCCCGCTGCTGCCGCCGGAACGGGCGGAACGGGTGGCGGTCGGGCTGGCCGCGATGATCGACGGGCTGTGGCTGCGCTTCGCCCTGACCGGCGCCATCGACGGCAGCGCCGCGCGCGCCGTGGCGCTGGGCTACCTCGATTCCGAACTGAACGCCTGACCTCACCGCCGCCACCAGCGCCGCTTGGCCGTTCTGGCGGAAGCCGGTCGACCAAAGCCCCGGCCGAAGCTCTGGGTGATGCGGTCGAGCACGACGGCCAGGAACACCACGCTCAGCCCGCTCTGCACGCCAAGCCCGATGTCCAGGCGCTGGATGCCCTGCAGCACCACGTTGCCCAGGCCCCCGGCGCCGATCATCGAAGCGACGACGATCATCGACAGCGCCATCATCATGGTCTGGTTCACGCCGGCCATGATCGACGGCAGGGCGTTGGGAAGCTGTATTTTGAACAAAAGCTGGTGTTGGCGGCAGCCGAAGGCGCGGCCGGCCTCTACCAGCTCCACCGGAACCTGCCGGATGCCGAGCGCGGTCAGGCGCACCGCCGGCGGCATGGCGAAGACCACGGTGGCAATGATGCCCGGCACCCGGCCAAGCCCGAAGAACAGCACCGCCGGGATCAGATAGACGAAGGCCGGCATCGTCTGCATCAGGTCGAGCAGGGTCTTGCCCAGCCCATCGGCGAGCTTGCTGCGTGCCATCCAGATGCCGAGCGGCACCCCGCCGATCAGGCTGAGCGCGGTGGACGCCAGCACCAGCCCGAGGGTGGAGACCGTCGGCTCCCACAGCCCCATCACGAAGATGCCGCCCATCGCCAGCAGGGTGAACAGCGCGAAGCCACGCCCGACCCGCCATAGGGCGATGGCTGCCAGCACCAGCGCCAGCAGCCAGGGCGGCACCCCCAGCAGCAGCCCGTCCAGCGTCTCGCCCAGCCCGTCGACCGCCGCGGCGATGACGGTCAGCACCGGCTGCCCATGGTCGAGGATCGTGTTCACCAGCCATTCGGAGCCGCGGGCGATGCCGCCGCCGATGGTCTCGCTCAGCCACTCGACGTCGATCGGACCGGCGTCAGCCATGGCGCACCTCGCGCCCGGCATCCTCGCCACGGTCGAGAGCGGCCAGCAGCACGGCGCGGGAGATCACGCCGATGAGCCGGCCATCCGCCTCGATGACCGGCAGCGGACAGGGCGCCGCGGCGATCCGGCCGAGCAGCGCATGGATGGGGGTGTCGGCCGCCACCGGCTCCAGCCCGAACAGCGCCGATGCGCCGTCGCCGGCCAGCACGCCGCGGAAAATCCCCGCCGCATCGGTGCGGTAGCGGAATCGTACCGGCTCGTCGGGATCACCGTCGTCAGGCGGCCGGGCGATGTCGCGGGCGCGCAGAACGCGCGACGCATCGACGCCGCGGAAAAAGGCGCGGACATACTCGTCGGCCGGCGCGCGCAGGATCTCCGCCGGGGTGCCGATCTGGGCGATCCGCCCGTCCTCCATCACCGCGATGCGGTCGGCGATGCGCATCGCCTCCTCCGCATCGTGGGAGATGAAGACGATGGTGCGGGCATCCTCGCGCTGCAGCCGCAGAAGCTCGTCCTGCATGTCGCTGCGGATCAGCGGGTCGAGCGCCGAGAAGGCCTCGTCCATCAGCATGATCGTCGGGTTCTTGGCCAGCGCGCGGGCCAGCCCGACCCGCTGCTGCATCCCGCCCGACAGCTCGTTCGGATAGCGGTCGGCATAGTCCGCCAGCCCCACCCGCTCCAGCGCCGCCAGCGCCGCCCTGCGCCGCTCCCCCCGCTTCACCCCGGCGACTTCCAGCCCGAAGGCGGCGTTCTCCAGAGCGGTGCGGTTGGGCAGCAGGGCGAAGGACTGGAACACCATGCTCATGTCCCGCCGCAGCACCTCGACCAGATCGGAATAGGACAGGCCGGTGAGGTCGCGGCCGTCCAGCCGGATTTCCCCCTCCGACGGTTCGATCAGGCGGTTCAGCAGCCGGATGATGGTCGATTTGCCCGACCCCGACAGGCCCATGATGACAAAGATTTCGCCGGCCCGGATGTCGAAGCTGGCCTCGGCCACGCCGACATTGACGTTCAGCCGATGCAGCACCTCCGCCTTGGTCGCGCCGTTGCGCAGCATGTCCAGCGCCGGAAGCGGATCGTCGGCGAAGACCTTGCGCAGGCCGCGGACCGCCAGACGCACCGGTGCAGCGCCCGTCGAAGACGAGCCGATGGGCGTGGGCAGGATCATCGTCATGGGCAAGGCTTCCGGAACGCAACAGACCAGGGTGAAGACAATCGGGCCGTAGATTGCCCCGAGACAAGGGGCGCGGTCGATAGCTGCGTTCACGAAAGCTGCATTTTGACGGCGCTGTTGCGCGATTGGCCGCAGACGGAGGCGGATTTTATTTTAATTGATCGTTCAATGAAAAACCTGGACGCACATCTTCCGGCGCAGGAGGATTCCCTCTCCCCGGGGGGAGAGGGGGAACCTCTCGACGTCAAACCCGTTCGAAAATCGCGGCGATGCCCTGGCCGCCGCCGATGCACATGGTCACCAGGGCATAGCGGCCGCCGGTGCGGTGCAGTTCGTGGATCGCCTTCACCGTGATGATGGCGCCGGTCGCTCCCACCGGATGGCCGAGCGAGATGCCGGAGCCGTTGGGGTTCACCTTGGCCGGATCGAAATCCAGTTCGCGGATCACGGCGCAAGCCTGCGCCGCGAAGGCCTCGTTGGATTCGATCACGTCGAGGTCGGCGACCGACAGGCCGGTCCGCTCCAGCACCTTGCGGGTCGCCGGGATCGGGCCGATGCCCATGTAATCGGGCTCTACGCCGGCATGGGCATAGCCGACGAGGCGGGCCAACGGCTTCAGCCCCAGCGCCGCGGCACGGCGGGCGTCGGCCAGCACCACCGCGGCGGCGCCGTCATTCAGGCCGGAGGCGTTGCCGGCGGTCACCGACCCGTCCTTCTTGAAGACCGGCTTCATCTTCGCCAGCCCTTCCGGGGTGACGTCGCCGCGCACATGCTCGTCGGTGTCGAACACGATCGTGCCCTTGCGGGACGCGATCTCCACCGGGACGATCTGGTCCTTGAAGCGCCCCTCGGCGATGGCGTGGGCGGCGCGGCGCTGGCTTTCCAACGCCAGGGCGTCCTGCGCCTCGCGGTCGATGCCGTAGCGGGCGGCGACGTTCTCCGCCGTCACGCCCATGTGAATCTTCTGCCAGGGGTCGTGCAGGATGCCGTTCATGTAATCGACCAGCGCCCCGTCGCCCAGACGGGTGCCCCAGCGGGCGCTCGGCACGAAATAGGGTCCGCGGCTCATCGATTCCGCGCCGCCGCCGATGGCGACCTCGCAATCGCCGAGCGCGATGGACTGCGCCGCCGACACGATGGCCTGCAGGCCGGAGCCGCACAGCCGGTTGACGTTGAAGGCCGGGGTGCCGATCGGAATGCCGGCGTCGATGGCGGCGACGCGGCTGAGATAGGCGTCGTTGGTCTCGGTCGGGATGACGTTGCCCATCACCACATGGCCGATGGCGTCGGCCGCGGCGCCGGAGCGCTCCAGCGCCGCCTTGACCGCCACGGTGGCGAGTTTGGTCAGCGGCACATCCTTCAGGCTGCCGCCGAAGCCGCCGATGGCGGTGCGGGCGGCGCCGACGATGACGATGTCGTTCTGCATGGTAGGGTCCACTTCTCGGACGGAGATAACGGTTGGCGGGCGTTGGTTCAGCGGCCGGTGAAATCCGGCCTGCGTTTGGCGATGAAGGCGCCGACGCCTTCGACGAAATCGGCGGTGGCGGCGGTGGCGAGGAAGCGGTCGCGCTCGGCGTCCAACTGCTGGTCCAGCGTCCGGTCGAAGGACTGGCGCATCAGGTGACGGATGCCGGCATAGGCGACGGTCGGCCCGGCGGCGAGCCGCTCCGCCAGCTTGGCGGCTTCCTCGGCCAGCGATGCCGCAGGCACCACCCGGTTGACCAGCCCGATCCGCAGGGCCTCCGCGGCGTCGATCACGTCGGACAGCATCGCCAGCTCCATGGCGCGGCGCAGCCCGACCAGGCGCGGCAGGTGGAAGCTGCCCGACCCGTCCGGCGTGGCGCCGATGCGGGCGTAGGCCATGTTGAACCTGGCGTCGTCGGCGGCGATGCAAAGGTCGGCGGCGCTGGCGAGGCTCATCCCCGCCCCCGCCACCGGCCCATGGACGGAGGCCAGCACCGGCACGTCCAGCCGGTCGAGAACGCGCAGAGCCTCGTGCAGATGGGCGATGATGGCGCCGGCCACGGCGGGAGCCGCGGCTGGATCGTCGTTGAAACGGCCAACATCGCCGCCGGCCATGAAGCCGCGCCCATTGCCGGCGATCACCAGAACCCGCGTCGGCCCTGTCTCGCCCTCATCCGCCACGCTGCGGCAGGCGTCGAGGAAGGCGGCGGCGGTCGCCTCGTCCAGCGCGTTCAGCACATCCGGCCGGTTCAGCCGGATCCAGGACACGGCCCCCTCGCGGACGAGCAGGACCGGTGGGGCCAGGACCGGTGGGGCGGTGTCGGACATGGTAGCGTCTCCCCTGACGTCAACTGGAGGATCATCGGCTGATGGGAATTACCTGATGGAAGGTATGTTACCGAACGGTATGATCTGTCAACGGTTTGGGTGACCCAATGGTAAGGCAGGGCCGCCGAAGTGCCGGTCCGCAGCGGCGGAGCGAATCCATGGCTTGGCTGTTGGACCCCCGACAGTGCAAGCTGCCGCCCGTCAACAAGTGATCGGAGTCCCCGCCATGCATCATCGGAACCTGACCGGTATACCGGCCATGACTCGCTGACGGCAGCGGAGATCAGGCATGCCTATGGTTATGCGTTCGGTTGCCTCGCTTCTGCTGGGCGTGGCCTTTCTGATGTTGGGGAACGGTGCACTGTCGACGCTGATCGGCCTTCGCCTCGCGGCGACCGATTCCGGCACCACCGCGGTCGGGATGATCACCGCCGCCTATTATGCCGGGCTGACCCTGGGGTCGCTCTTCGCGCACCGGATCATCACCCGCGTCGGACACATCCGGTCCTTCGCCGCTTTCGCCTCGGTCGTTTCGGTCGCGGCGCTGTCGCATGCGCTGTTCGTCGATGCGTCGCTGTGGGCGGTGCTTCGCCTGACACAAGGGTTCTGCATGGCGGGACTCTACATGTGCATCGAAAGCTGGCTGAACGGCACCGCCACCAACCAAAGCCGCGGACAGCTGCTGTCGGCCTACATGGTGACGCTGTACGGCGCGTCGGGCGTCGGCCAGCAGTTGCTGCGGCTGGATGACGAGACCGGCATCCGCCTGTTCATGATCGTATCGATCCTGCTGACGCTGGCGCTGGTGCCGGTGGCGCTGACGCGGACCACGCCGCCGCAACTGCCGGACGTCTCATCCTTCGGCATCCGGCGGCTCTATCAAAGCTCGCCGCTGGGGGTGGCCGGGGTCTTCATCAGCGGGGCGATCACCGGATCGATCTACGGACTTGCCCCGGTGTTCGGCGCCGCCTCCGGTTTCGGGGTGTCGGGGACGGCGCTGTTCATGTCGGTGCTGATCCTCGGCGGCATGGCGCTGCAATGGCCGCTCGGCCGGCTGTCCGACCGCTTCGACCGGCGCAGCGTCATCATCGGCCTGACGGCCGCGCTGTCGCTGATCAGCGTCTGCATGATCGCCGCCGCCGGAATGAACCAGCAGCTGGCGCTGATGGTGGTGGCACCGCTGTTCGGCGGCCTGTCCTTTACGATCTATCCGATCTGCGCCGCCCACACCAACGACTATGTGCGGCGGGAGGACATGGTGTCGGCCAGCGGCGGCCTGATCCTGTCCAACTCGGTCGGCGCCATCATCGGGCCGCCGGTGGCATCGGCCCTGATGACCACGACGGGGCCGATCGGCCTGTTCGCCTTCATTGGCGGCGGCGCGCTGTGCGCCACCGTTTTTGGCTTATGGCGGTCCCGCGTCCGTCCGCCGCTGCCGGCCGAGGAGCAGGCCGCCTTCCGTCCGCTGCCGCAGACGACGCCCACCGTCTCTCCGCTCGACCCCATGGGCCCGCTGAAGTCATCGTCGGAGGACTGATGATTTTCAAAGGGCTCCGTTAAGGAGTTCAGGGTAAGCTGCCCGGCGGTGGAATGCTGACTGGTGGTTGCATGCCGTTTTCGCGGGAACCCCTCTTGCCAGAGCCGCCGGACCAGGATCCGGATCGGCCGTCGCAGAGCCTGGATGCCGACCGGCTGGACACGCTGGTCGGTGCGGTGGCGCGGGATCGCGACCGCACGGCCTTCGCCGCCCTGTTCCGCCATTTCGCCCCGAAGATCCTGCACTATTGCCTTAGGCTCGGCGCCGACCGCAGCACGGCGGAGGAACTGGTCCAGGACGTGATGCTGACGGTCTGGCTGAAGGCCGGCAGCTTCGATCCCGCCCAGGCCACCGTCGGCACCTGGGTCTTCACCATCGCCCGCAACCGGCGCATCGACCGCCTGCGCAAGGAGATGCGCCCGGCCCCCGACCCGGCGGATCCGGCGATGACTCCGCAGTCCCACGCCACGCCGGAGGAGTCCGCCCAGCTGGTCCAGAGCAGCCGGCACCTGCAGGAGGCGATCGGTTCGTTGGCGGCAAACCAATCCGAAGTGTTACGCCGTTCGTATTTCCTTGAGCAGACCCACGAGGAGATCGCCGAGGACACCGAAGTGCCCTTGGGCACGGTGAAGACCCGGCTGCGCCTCGCGCTCGGCCATTTGAAACGCAGCTTGGGGGACAAGGCGTGACGTTGCCGCTCCACCATCCCGATGACCAGCTTCTGATCGGCTATGCCAGCGGGCAGGAGCGGGCCGGCAAGTCGCTGCTGGTGGCGACCCACCTCGCCTATTGTCCCGACTGCCGCCAGCGCGTCGCCTCTTATGAGGCCTTGTGCGGCAGCTGGTTCGAGGAGCTGCCCTGCGACGATCACGACAGCCTGGGCGGGCTGGACGCCCTGCTCGACCGGATGGACGGCCTGCTCGCTGCCGGTGGCGCGCCGGCTGAGGCGAAACCGCCGAAGCCGCTTGCCGCCGGCTCCTTGGGCGGGCGCCCGGTGCCGGAGCCGCTGCGCAGCTGGCTGCCGGAGGCGATCGACACGCCGACCGACGACGGAACCTGGCGGGAGATCGCCAAGGGGGTTTGGCTGTCGGGCTGGGAACGCACCCTGTCCGGAACGACCATCTGCCTGCTGCGCATGGCCTCGGGCGCTCCGGTGCCGGCCCACCGCCACACCGCAGACGAACTGCTGCTGGTCCTTCAGGGCGCGTTCAGCGACGAATATGGCAGCTACGCCGTCGGCGACGTCGCCCAATACGTCGCCGACACCGACCATCACGCCAGCGGCGCCAGCGAGGAAGACTGCATCTGCCTCTTCCTGCTGGACGGCGAGCTGATCTTCCTCGACGAGGCCGGAAACCCTGCTTAGCCGACGAGGTCCTGATACTCCTGGTGCCGCTTGATGTAGGCCTCGATGAAGGTGCAGATCGGCAGCACCTTCAGTCCCTTGGCCCGGATGTCGTCCAGCGCGCCCTTGGCCAGCGCCGACCCCACCCCCTGGCCCGACATTTCGCCCGGCACTTCGGTGTGGGTCAGGGCGATCTTGCCCTCGCGCATGTCGTAGGTCACCAGCGCGGTGGAGTCGGCCACCGTCAGCTCATAGCGGCTGAGTTCCTCGTTGTTCCGCACCTTGTCCTGCAAGCTCATGGTCTTCTTCGCCTTTGGTGATTGCGGATCGTCAGCCGACCATCAGGGATTCCGCCCCGTCGATCCAGACCGGCGTGCCGGTGATGTGCCTGGCCCGGTCCGACGCCAGGAAAAGCGCAAGCTCCGCCACGTCGAAGCTGTCGCCGGACTTGCCACCGGTCAGGGGCACCTTGCCCCGCGGATATTCGATCGGGGTCTGCACCGATTCAAGGTTCCGCTTTTGGGTGTTGTCGGGAATCTCGGTGTCAATGATGCCGGGGCAGATGGCGTTGACCCGGATGCGGCTCGGCGCCAGTTCCAGCGCCAGCATCTTCACCATGGCGAGCTGCGCCGCCTTGGTGCAGGAATAGGCGGTGGCGCCGGTGTTGCTGAACACCCGCGTGCCGTTGATCGACGCAGTGACGATCACCGATCCGCCACCGGCCTTCTTCAGGTGCGGAACCGAATGGTGCAGCGTCAGATAGGCGCCGCGCAGGTTGGTGTTGATGGTGCGGTCCCATTCCTCCGGCGTCAGCTCGTCGATCGGCGCCCAGACGCCGTTGATGCCGGCATTGGCGAAGACGATGTCGAGCCGCCCGAACTCCCCCACCAGCCGGTCGATGGCCTGGCGCATCGCCGCATCGTCGCCGACATCCGCGGTCAGCGCCAGCGCCTTGCCGCCGGCCGCCTTGATCTCCTCGGCGGCTTTCGTGATCTCGTCCGCGGTGTGGCTGAGCACGCCGACGCTGGCGCCGGCCTGGGCGAAACGCACCGCCGACGCCTTGCCGATGCCCGAGCCTGCACCGGTGACCAGCGCGACCTTCCCCGTCAAATCCATAACCCCAACTCCAGCGGTAACCTTCGACCCGAGTGCCAACCTTCGCCCAGGCTCTTCGGTTCCCGATACCGTGTGGCTGGCAACAAATTTCGTATAATGGAACTATATTCCGAAATCTTGATTCGGCTGGATCGTCTGCTAGACTGACGATCCACGGGCCGCCCCCCATGACGCCGTTTGCGATCGGATCGGCCCGCATCCATGGCTTTCCGGAGAGTGCCGATGCCATCGCCGGCCCAGACTGAAGCGGTTCCGTCCAATCCTGTCCAGTATGCGCGCCCAAATGGAGGAGTTTGGGGCCAAGTCGGCGTCATCACCGTCGATTATCCGCCGGTCAACGCCGTCGGCCATGGCGTGCGCAGCGGATTGATCACCGCACTCGATGCCGGGCTGGCCGACGACGGGGCGGACGCGCTGGTGATCGTCTGCGCCGGCCGCACCTTCATGGCCGGCGCAGACATCCGGGAGTTCGGCAAGCCGTCGGCCCCGCCCACCCTGCCGGAGGTGGTGGCGCGCCTCGACGCCGCGACCAAGCCGGTGATCGCCGCCATCCATGGCACCGCGCTGGGCGGCGGGCTGGAGGTGGCGCTCGCCTGCCATGTCCGCGTCGCACTGAAATCGGCCAAGCTCGGCCTGCCGGAGGTGAAGCTGGGCCTGCTGCCGGGCGCCGGCGGCACGCAACGGCTGCCGCGGCTGGTCGGGGCCGCCAAGGCGCTGGACATGATCCTGTCCGGCGATCCGGTCGGCGCGGAAGAGGCGCTGGCGCTCGGCCTCGTCGATGCGGTGGAAGACGGCACTTCTCCGCTGGAAGCGGGCCTGCGCGTCGCCGAACGGCTGCTCGCCGACGGAAGCGTCCCACAGCCGGTCAGCGCCCGTACCGACCGCATCACCGGCACCGACCCGGCCCTGTTCGCGGCGAAGCGGGCCGAACTCGCCGAGCGCCAGCCGCACCTGTTCTCCCCGCACCGCATCGTCGATGCGGTGGAGGCCGCCGTCACCCTGCCCTTCACCGAAGGCACGGCGCGCGAGCGGGAGCTGTTCCTGGCCTGCATGGAGTCGCCGCAGCGCGCCGGCCTGATCCACGCCTTCTTCGCGGAGCGCGAGGTGGCGAAGGTCCCCGGCCTGCCGACCTACACGCCGACGCGCGACATCCGCAAGGTCGGGGTGATCGGCGCCGGCACCATGGGCGGCGGCATCGCCATGTGCTTCGCCAATGCCGGCATTCCGGCGGTGCTGGTCGACAGCGCGCAGGAGGGGCTCGACCGCGGCGTCGCCGCCATCCGCCGCAACTACGAGGCCACCGCCCGCAAGGGCCGGCTGACCGCGGTGCAGGTGGAGGAGCGCATGGCGCTGATCCACCCGACCCTGTCCTACGCCGACCTCGCCGACGCCGATCTGGTGGTGGAAGCGGCGTTCGAGAGCATGGAGGTCAAGCAGACGATCTTCCGGACGCTGGACGAGACCTGCAAGCCGGGCGCGATCCTCGCCACCAACACCTCGACGCTCGATGTCGATGTCATCGCCGCAGCCACCGGCCGGCCGCAGGATGTGCTGGGCATGCATTTCTTCAGCCCGGCCAACGTCATGCGCCTGCTGGAGGTGGTGCGCGGCGCCAAGACCTCCGACAGCGTGCTGGCAACGGTGATGGGGCTGGCGCGCAAGATCGGCAAGGTCGGCGTGGCGGTCGGCGTCTGCTATGGCTTCGTCGGCAACCGCATCCTGCACCAGCGCGGCCGGGAATCGATGGCTCTGGTCGAGGAAGGGGCCAGCCCGGAGCAGGTCGACCGCGTGCTGACCGAGTTCGGTTTCCCGCTCGGCCATTTCTCAATGACCGACCTTGCCGGGATCGATGTCGGCTGGCGCATCCGCGAGGAGCGGCGCAAGTCCGGCGATCCGGAGGCGCAGGCGCTCAACTGGCTCGACACGCTGGCGGAACGCGGCCGTTACGGCCAGAAGACCTCGGCCGGCGTCTACCGCTACGAACCCGGCAGCCGCACCCCGATCCCCGATCCCGAGGTGGCGGCGGTGATCGAGGAGGACCGCCGGCGCCGCGGCATCACCCCGCGCACCGTCAGCGACGAGGAGGTCCGCGAACGCTGCCTCTATGCGATGGTGAACGAGGCGGCCAAGATCCTGGAGGAAGGCATCGCCGCCCGGCCGGTGGACATCGACGCCATCTGGCTGCACGGCTACGGCTTCCCGTCCTGGCGCGGCGGCCTGCTGTTCTGGGCCAATCAGGAGGGGGTGGGCAGGATCGCCGAGGCGGTTCAGCGTTACCACCGCGACATCGGCGGCCCGCAATGGCGCCCGTCCGCTTTGCTTCTGCAATGCGCGGCGGAGGGACGGCCCATCGGATGCTGAAGCCGGAATGCGGATTTCAATCCTGAAACTGGTTTCTGTTACTGATTGTTATGAGTTTCCCCTATACTCTTTCGGCAGGGACGCTCCGTCGCGGTCATCCGGCCCCCCAGCCGGCGGACTCAAGGGAGCCGACCTGCATGAGGAACCCGGGCTTCACCGAAGGGGAACAGCATGAAGGACATCACCGTCGCAGCCACCGACTGGGGTCTCCACGCCGTCGCCTGCAGCGGCCTTCGTGACGCTCCTCCTTCAGCCTGGCTCGGGACGTTGCGCACTGCGCTGTCCGGCGGCAGCAACGGGCGTGGCCTGTTCCTGGATTTGCGGGAGGTCGGCTTCTCCCCCCTGCCGTCCTCCCATCTGGGAGCCTTGGCCTCGGTCGTCGTCCAGGCCGGGACCAGCGCGGTTCTGGTGTCGGATCTCCGGCTCGGCCATGCGCTGTGCGATGCGGTTCGCCGCAGCGGCACGACTGGGGAAACCGCAGCTGACCTTCGCGTGCTGTCCGCCGACGGCCGCGACCGGGTCGCCATCGCCGCCGCCTATCAGTGGCTGTTGAAC
Source organism: Azospirillum sp. CT11-132 (assembly GCF_047302835.1). NCBI lineage: Bacteria > Pseudomonadati > Pseudomonadota > Alphaproteobacteria > Rhodospirillales > Azospirillaceae > Azospirillum > Azospirillum sp. CT11-132. The sequence goes on along the minus strand of NZ_JBGLZA010000002.1, from coordinate 150,367 downwards.
GGGCGGGAACCTGCGGATGCCCTGCGGGTGTCCGACGGTCGCCCGTCGGTGCTGCCCTTCCCCACGACCACAGCGCAGAAACGGCCGAACTCCCCCGGTTCCGCCCCCCTGCGCCACGCGTCGTGACCGCCGTGCCATAACCGCATTTCTTTCCGCAGTCGTCGTCGTCTCAACTGCCTTTTCGCCCCGGCCGGACCCGTCCCGCCGGGGCTTTTTATGGGTGGAGCCCCGTCAACCCGCCGAATGCTCCGGAACGGCCAGCCTTGAACCGCAGGTTCCGCCACGGCCCACGACGCCGGATCACCCCCGTCTTGAAGAGGTCGTTGCTGGTCTCGGCGAAGGCGTTGTCGTACGAGGAACAGCAAAAAGCCCGCTCTCGTTGTGGAGGCGGGCTTCTTGGTGATTTGGTTGCGGGGGCGCGCAACCACCGGGAATTGAAGCTGCCACCGATCGACGTTTGACGCCAGGACCGAGCGGAGAATGTCCTGACGGTGTGGAGGTTTCGGTCCAGCGCCCGCATGGGGAGCGGCTGAAATTCTCCTCCCAGGTCGAGGTGCGGCTTACGGCCATCAGCAAGCGTGAGCAGGCCTCGCGTCGCCGCGCTCCCAAGAAGGCGCGCGTGACGTTCGACCCGATCCGTGGATCGCTGGAGCCGAGCGCGCCCTGGAGTTCGTCCGAGCCCTCGGCCTGGACCAACGCGGAGACATCAAATAGGTCGCCGCCATCAACTCTGGAGCGGCTTGGCCAGATGGCAGGCAAGCCAGCGGCCGAGTTGCCCGATTTCCTTCTCCTGGCCGGTGATGATCTTCCTGGCCATCTTCTGGAGTTCAGGATCGCGCCCGTTCTGGAGTTCGGCCCGCGCCATGTCGACTGCCTCCCGGTGATGCTCCCGCATCATGGAGGTGAAGTCGTGATCGGTATCACCGGTCATCGGCTGCGTCATCATGGACTGCTGCATCTTCCGCATCGACCCCATCATCGCTTGAGAGCCCGGGGAGTTGGACATCGAGCCCCCCTGCACCATGCTACGACGTGTGGATCCCCGCCAAAGATCGCAGCCGGGCCTACAACGGCGGCAAGCTCGGGGAGGGTTGCCTCGAGCGGCTGCCCGAGACCATCGAGAAGGCGCCCGGCGCCGACGCCGTCCGGCTCATCGACGTGCTGTGGCTCGACCGGGGCAAGGCGCATGTCGCCGCCGCCTTCGAGGTCGAGCACTCGACCTCCATCTACTCCGGCATCGTCCGCATGCTCGATCTGGCGCTCGGCACCGAGACACATGCCCTCGAAGGAATGTTCCTGGTGGCGCCGAACGGCCGCGAGGAGGAGGTCCGGGCGCAGCCAGCCCGACCGGCGTTCAGCCGCGCGGCCGACCTCCAAGTGCGTTACCTGCCGTACGGTGAACTCGAAAGCCACCGGGAGTTCATTGCCCGCTTCGGCTCCGGCGTGAAGGCCATCAACGCCATTGCCCGGCCTCTGGTCTGAGCAGATTACAGTTCCGGCGTCAGTGGCTGAACTCGCTCTTTGCCATGGCGAGGTGGTGGGCCTTGGTCTGCTGGTGTCACTCGCGACTGCCGAGCCGGGGCGTTTCAGCATTGGCCACACGGCCATTCGGGTCGAAAACGGTGGCGGCCCCCTCCACCTTGTTCCGGTTGATGTCGTTTGAGGGGAACTGCGATGACCTACCGCTGGCGAGGAATCGCCTACGCGCTGCTCTCCGCTGCGCTCTTTGGCGCCAGCACGCCGTTGGCGAAGGCGCTGCTCGGCGACATCAGCCCGTGGATGCTCGCTGGACTGCTCTACCTCGCCTCGGGCGTCGGGCTGGCCGTGCTCCACGCCGTGCGCCGTCTGCGGGCCGGGCCGTTGTCGGAGGCGCCGCTGGCACGTCAGGACCTGCCATGGCTGACCGCTGTTATTGCGGCTGGAGGAATCGCTGGGCCCGTTCTGCTCATGGTGGGCTTGAGCACGACGCCCGCTTCGACGGCCTCGCTCCTGCTGAACCTGGAAGGCCTGTTCACCCTGGGCATCGCCTGGGTCGTGTTCCGCGAGAACGTCGACCGGCATATCGCCCTCGGGGCGGCGGCGATCCTCGCCGGGGCACTGTTGCTGTCGTGGAGCGGTGGCCCGGAGGGGATCGGTTGGGGGGCACTGGCCATCGCAGGGGCGTGTCTGGCCTGGGGCATCGACAACAATCTGACCCGCAAGCTGTCGAGCGCCGACCCGCTCCAGATCGCCATGCTCAAGGGCGCCGTCGCCGGGACGGTCAACGTGATCCTTGCCTGGTTGGTCGGCGGAACATTGCCTTCGGCGGGTCCGTTCCTCGCGGCGGCAGTGGTCGGTTTCCTTGGCTACGGCGTCTCGCTCACCTTGTTCGTTCTGGCGCTGCGCCATCTGGGATCGGCGCGGACCGGAGCGTACTTCTCGCTGGCACCCTTCGCCGGCGCCGCCGTTGCGATCCTGGCGTTTGGCGAGCCGGTCACCATGCGCTTTGTCGTCGCCGCCGCAATGATGGGCGTAGGGCTGTACCTCCATCTCATCGAACGGCACGAGCATGAACACCGGCACGAGTCGATGGATCATGAGCACCGCCACGTCCATGACGAGCATCACCAGCACGAACATGAGGGCTGGGAAGGGCCGGAGCCGCACAGTCATCCGCACACCCACAAGCCGCTGGTTCACGCCCACCCGCATTTTCCGGACATCCACCACCGCCACACGCATTAGGCAGGAAAAAGCGGTGTTCTCGTCCTGGGGCCTGGTGCGCGGTCGGTCGGCTTCATCGTGGCCGCCACCATGAGCAAGCTCCTCGTTGGCAGCGGCGGAACCTCTGGCCATGCCGCTCGTTCATTAGGGGATTTTGATATTCTGCGTGAGCTAGAAAGCGCGCCGAAACCATCTCATGGGCGGCCATGGGTGTCTCCCGGCTACCGCCCCAGTCGAAGGGAGGAGCGTCGTGACGTACCATTTTTCCAAAGTCGTCGAAATGCCGTTCGAGGACGCCGTCTCGGCTACCACCGATGCCCTTAAGAAGCACGGGTTCGGTGTGTTGACCGAGATTGACGTGAAAGCGACGCTGAAAAAAAAGCTGGACGTCGAGTATCGACCCTATCGCATCCTCGGCGCCTGCAACCCGAAGATGGCCTTCCAAGCGCTTCAGGCCGAGGACAAGATCGGCACCATGCTACCGTGCAACGTCATCGTGCAACAGCGCGAGGACGGCAAAGTGGAGGTGTCCGCAGTTGACCCGGTCGCCTCCATGCAGGCGATCGACAACCCTAGCCTCGCCGACGTCGCCCGTCAGGTCCAGGGCATGCTTCGTCAGGTGATCGACGATTTGGGCAATCGGGCATAGCCCCGCAAGCCAACAAGGGCCCCCGACCGGCCCAACCCCAGAGGAGAACCACCGAGATGGCTCATCATGCTCGCAGCATCATCGTCCCGCTGGCCATGGCAACAGCCCTGATCGCCGGAAGCGCGGCGGCCCAGCAGACCCAACCGGCGCCGCAAGGCCAGACCACGGCGCCGATGGGTGGCTCCATGGGTGGGAACCAGGGCATGATGCAAGGTCAAGGCATGCACCAAGGTCAGCGGGCGCAGAATATGCCCAAGGATCCGGCTTCGCGTGCGTACATGCAGAGCATGCAGAAGATGAACCGGGACATGCGCAAGCCGATGACCGGCAACGCCGACCAGGACTTCGCGCGGATGATGGCGGCCCATCATCAAGGCGCCATCGACATGGCCCGCGTCGAACTCCAATACGGCAAGGATCCCGACCTCAAGGCGATGGCTCAGAAGATGGTCGATGATCAGACGAAAGAGGTTCAGCAGCTTCAGGACTGGCTGAAGCAGCACCCGACCAAGCAATCCAGCAACAAGTAACGGCAGGAGTTTTCCGTGATGATGGGCGGCATGGAGGGCTCGGGTTGGGCCATGGGCGGCATGGCGATCCTCTGGGTTCTGTTGCTTGCCCTCATCATCCTCGGGATTGCCGCCCTCATCAAATACCTGAGGCGCTGAGCCTCCCGTCGCGGAACGGGACGTAACCGGGCATGCCAAGACTGGGGACCAGGGCGTAGACGGCGGCAACGACAACGACGAGCCAGAACTCTTCGTTCAGTTTCATGGCGGTTCTCCTGCGCTCAATGGCCATGTCCGCTGCCGATGACGATGATCGGCAGCGACTGGATCAGCTGGAACGCGACGTTGGTGAAGACGTACACGGCGGCGACCAGGGCCATCAGCACCGGCCATGCCGCCGGGGCCATACCGCCGTAGCTGAGGTCGAAGACGCGGCGCGGCACCCCCATGAACCCGGCGGTGATGCCGGCCGCGCCGAAGATCAGCAGGCCGAGTGTCACGACGGCCGGCATGCGCCGCAGCAGGTCCGGGCGCCACAGGCTGCCTCCGCCAAGTGCCGGCAGGATCACCATCAGCGCGGCCAGGAAGGTCTGGGTCAGCACGCCGACGGCGAAGAAGTGGAAATAGCCGGGCACGAAGACGGTATCGCTCAGCATCGACGCCAGCCTCTCCTGGATCAGGACGAAGGCGAAGGCGATGCCCAGCATCATGTTCACCATCGCCCAGCCCATGCTCGCCATCGCCGGGTTGCGCCAGGGCAGCCCCCGCATCCAGCCGAAGAAGCCGGTGGCACCGCGCGCCCGGGCGCTGGCTTCCAGCGAGGAGACGATGATGGCGAAGGCCGCCAGGGTCGGCACCGAGACGAACCGGGAAGAAAGGCGTTGGTCGCGGCGATCGCGCTGACCACCAGGAACCCCGCCCAGGCGAACAGGGCGAAGCCGATGGAGGTGAAACGATTGCGGGCATTGAAGTCCGTCAACCGACGCCGCCGATCGACCGGCATTGCCATCGAGCGCTTTTCGTATTGACCCTCCCACCGCTGGAGGGTTGATGCTTGCTTTACTGGCCTGGATTGGTGATGGAAGCGGAGTGACAGTCCGCCGCACTTTTCCGGGACCCTGACAGGGGCGGTCGTCGAGACGATCGTCCTGTTGCAGGGACCAGGGGATGGTATTACCTTTGGCTGAGGGGCCGGTGGGCACGCAAGGTGCCGTCCGACCTCGGACAAGGAAGGCAATCGCCATGTGGCGTGGGACGTGGTCGGCGGTGAGGAGGGTGGTGGTGAGCCTGCTGATGCTGGCCACGCTGCTCGTCTATGCCGTGCCGAGCCACGCCAGTCTGCTGCCTCACCAGCATTCGCCGGCGCCTCATGAGCACGCCTTGGTCGACACGCACGACGATGGTGTCGCTGGCGTGGCAGACCATGAGCACAAGCAGGACCCCTGCAAGGATCTTCGTGTGCTCGGTGACGATGCCTGCTGCAGCGTCGCCCAGTGCGCGACCATGCATGGCGGCCTTCCCGTCGGTGCCATCGCAGCCTTCATTCCGGCCATCGACCGGGCAGACTATCTGCTTGCCCTGGCCACGCCCGAAGGCATCGATAGCGACCCCGCACTGCGTCCCCCTCTCTGATCCTCTGATACCACGAATCTGTCCGCGTCCAGCGTGAGCTTCGGCTCAGCGAAGGACGTCGCCGGATTTCGTGCGCTCGGCCTTTGTGTCCCCGGCGCTCCTGCATGGAGTCCGACCGGGATGGCTCGAACCAGATGATCAGACGGAGGACGCCATGTCGTCTTTCACCCGCACAATGCTCCCGGTCTTTGCCCTCGTCGCCATGATGTCGGCTGCCCAGGCCCAGACCGTCACCACTCCGGTCCAAGGTCAGGACCACCAAGCCCACCACCCCGGCGGCCCCACGACCACCCAGGCCCAGCCCGCTCCTGCCCCGACGCCTGCCCAGCCGTCCCAGGGCGGCCAGCCCGCGATGCCCGGCATGATGATGAACATGGACCGGATGCGCCCGATGATGGGCGGCATGATGGGGCCGGGCATGATGGAGCAGATGATGCCCATGATGCGCCAGATGATGATGGGCCAGCAGGGTGGCATGGGCCTGCCGTTCGAGCATGTCGAGGGCCGCATCGCCTTCCTGAAGGCGGAACTTGGGATCACCGACGCCCAGGCGCCGCAGTGGAATGCCTTCGCCGACACCCTGCGGTCGAACGCCAAGGCCCATCAGGCCATGCACGAGCAGATGACCAAGGGCGGCCTGCCGTCCGCGTGGCCGGACCGGCTGGCTGTCCAGCAGAAGGTCCTTGCCACCCGGCTCGACGCCATGAAGGCGCTCGAGGCCGCCGCCAAGCCGCTCTACGCCGCGCTGAGCGACGAGCAGAAGAAGGTTGCCGACCAGCTGTTCGCCGGCCCGATGGGCATGATGTGAGGAGGTGGCCATGACGCACGAGGCTCCGGGCTACGAACTGTGGATGCCGGTCATTTTCAACCACCAGGAGTGTGCAGCCCTCCGCATCTTCGGCACCGCCTACGAACGGTATGCCGCCGTCACGCCGGGATGGGACCCGCACCTTGCCGGACATGGGCAGAACCGCCCCAGGGCAGGAGGGTCGTTTGGTGCGTGAGTTCGGGTCCAAACGTATGAAGCAGGCGGCGGCAGCCGCAGTTGCCGTCTGCCTGCTGGCACTTCCCGCCGGGGCACAGTCCCTGCGCGATGCCGTGGAGGGGGCGTGGCGGCTCAATCCGGAGATCCGGTCGCTGGAGGCCAAGCGGGGGCAAGCCGTGGCCCAACGCGGCGCCGGAGCGTCGCTGGTTCCGGCTGCTCCTGCCGTCACCCTGCGGCACATCACCGACGTGGTGGGCCGCAATGTCGGGCGGCGCGAGTATGAGGCCGAAGTCGGCGTTCCGCTCTGGCTGCCCGGCCAGGGCACGGCGACCGTCCGCGCCGCCGACGCGCTGCTGGCGCGCACCGACGCGGAGATCGCGTCACGCCAGTTGGCCGTCGCCGGAGAGGTCCGGACGGCACTGTGGCAGATCGCGCTCCTTGAGCGGCGTGTCGAACTCGCCCGTCAGCGCCTCGCGGTGGCGCGCCGTCTCGAGGCCGACACGAAGCGCAGTTCCAATGCCGGGGAAACCTCCGAGGCCGACCACCAGCTGGCACGTGGGGAGGCCCTTGCCGTGACTGCGGAGGTCCGGGACGAGGAGTTGACCCTGGAGGAGGCCCGGCAGGCGTTCCGCACCCTGACCGGAGCCACGGTCCCAAAGGCCACGCCCGAGCCGCTGATCGGCGAGCAGCCGCTCGACCAGCACCCGGTGCTTCAGGCGGCTCGCCTGGGCGTCCGGTCGGCCCACGCGCAGAGGCAGCTGGTCGACCTCACCACCCGCGATAGCCCGGAGGTCGGCGTTCTGGCCCGCAAGGAGCGGGATGTTCGTGGCGAGCGCTTCGACACCATCGTCGGCCTGTCGGTGCGCATCCCGTTCTCGGTGGAGGCGGTCAATGCCCCCAAGCGCGCCGAGGCAGCCACCGAGGTGGTCCGCACCGAAGCCGAGCAGGCGAACGCGGAGCGCACCATCGAGACCGAAATCCGGCAGGCCCGCCTGGCCCATCAGGCCGCCACCGAACGCCTTGCCATCGCCCGCGACCGCGCTGCCGCGCTCAAGGGGCGCCTGTCCATCGTCGAGCGGGCGAGAAAAGGTGGCGAGATCAGCCTCGTCGAGTTCGTGCGGGCCCAGGAGGCGGCTTTCGAAGCCGACCTCGCCCGTGCCACTGCCGAAATCCAGGTCGGCGCCGCGCGCGCCCGTTTGAATCAGTCTCTTGGAGTTCTTCCATGATCCACCGACGCCTTCTCGCCGCGGCCTCGATCGCCGCGAGCCTTGCCGCGCCGGTCGCCCTTCCGACGCTGGCTCATGAAGGGCATGAGCACGGCGACGCTCCCAAGCCGGTCGTCGCCACCGCGACGCCGACCATGGAGACGTCCTCGTCGGACTTCGAACTGGTGGTGGTTGCCCAAGGGCGGACCCTGCTCGTCCATCTTGACCGGTTCGCCACCAACGAGCCGGTGACCGGCGCCACCATTGAGGTCAGCGCCGATGGTGAGGCGATCACCGCGTCGCCGGTTCCTGGCGAAGAAGGCGTCTATCGCCTCGACGCGGGGTGGCTTGCGAAACCGGGTCCTCATGAGCTGACCGTCTCGATCACCGCCGCCGAAGGCGCGGACCTGCTGATCGGCACGCTGGAGGTTCCGGCTGAGGCCCAGCTCGCTGGCCCCGTCGGTGGACAGGGCATGTCCGCCATCCTCGGCCGGGTCCGGGGCGATTCGGGCCTGATGCTGGGAGCCGCCATGGTCTTCCTGCTCGGCGTCCTGACCACGCTTGCCCTCACCCAGCGGGGCCGGGCGCGTACGGTCGCTGGGGCTGCCCTGATCGGGTTTGGCCTGCTGATCGCCAGCGGTGCTGCCTTCGCCCATGGCGGCGAGGATCACAGCCATGGCGATGAGGCGAAGGACAAGACTCCCGGAGCGGCTGTTCCGGCAGCCATAGCCGGGGTGCCGGACAGCCCTCGCCGGCTGCCGGACGGTAGCCTGTATGTACCGAAGCCATCGCAGCGCCTGTTGTCGGTGCGCACCACGGTCGCCAAGACGCAGCAGGCGGCGCAGACGGTGCAACTGATCGGCCAGATCATCGCCGATCCGAACGGCGGCGGTCACGTCCAGGCGACGCAGAGCGGCCGCATCGAGCCCGGCGAGAAGGGGCTGCCCTATGTCGGCCAACGGGTCGAGGCCGGGCAAATCCTGGCCACCATCACGCCGGCCGTGAACGTGGTCGACCGCAGCGGCATCCAGCAGCAGATCGCCACGGTCGAGCAGGAGCTCGTCATTGCAGAGTCGCGGGTGCAGCGCCTGCGGCAGCTTCAGGGTAGCGTTCCGCAACGCGACATCGACGAGGCGGAGGCCAACCTGAACGGCCTGCGCAAGCGCCGCGCCGCCCTGTCGCCGACCCTGACCACCAAGGAAGCCTTGCGCGCTCCCATCGCTGGGGTCGTCACCGCCAACAACGTCAAGGCCGGTCAGGTCATCGAGGGCCGCGACCAGGTGCTGTTCGAGATCGTCGACCCGTCGCGGCTGATGGTCGAAGCGGTCGCCTTCGATCCCCGGGTGGCGAATGCCATCAAGGCGGCCACGGCGACGACCGCCGACGGCACCAGTCTGTCCCTGGAACTCCTCGGCTCCAGCCTGGCGCTGCGCCAGCAGGCGATCCCGCTGCTCTTCCGGATCACCAATCCGCCGGCGGGGCTCGGCGTCGGCCAGCCGGTCCGGCTCGTCGCCCAGGTGCAGGGCACCGCGTCGGGCATCGTGCTGCCCCGTCACAGCGTGGTGCGCAGCGCCGGCGGCCAGCCGATCGTCTGGCAGCACGAGTCCCCCCAGCGCTTCGTCGCCCGGCCCGTGCGCACGCAGCCGGTCGACGGCGGCACGGTGCTGGTCCTGGCCGGCATCGAGCCCGAGGCCCGCATCGTGACCGATGGCGCTGGCCTGCTGAACCAGGTCCGGTGAGGCAGCCATGTTCAACATCCTCGTCAACACCAGCCTGCGCAACCGCCTGTTCGTGCTGGCCGCCGCCGTGCTGCTGGTCGTCTACGGCTCCTTCGTCCTTAAGGGGCTGCCGGTCGACGTCTTCCCCGATCTCAACAAGCCCACGGTCACGCTGATGACCGAGGCCGAGGGTCTGGCGCCCGAGGAGGTCGAGCAGCTGGTCACCTTCCCGCTCGAGACGTCGATGAACGGCATGCCGGGCATCACCCGCGTGCGCTCGGTCTCCGGTGTCGGCCTGTCCATCGTCTTCGTCGAGTTCGACTGGGGCACCGACATCTACCGCAACCGCCAGCAGGTCGCCGAGCGTCTGGCCATCGTCCAGGGGCAGCTGCCGCCGAACGTCCGCCCGCAGATGGGGCCGATCTCGTCCATCATGGGCGAAATCATGCTGCTCGCCATGTCTGCCGAGCCGGGAACCGGCGTCGGGCCTATGGATGTCCGTGAACTCGCCGATTGGGTGGTCCGTCCCCGTTTGCTCGCCATCCCCGGCGTCAGCCAGGTCATCCCGATCGGCGGGGAGATCCGTCAGTACCGCATCGCTCCCGACCCAGCACGCCTGCACGACCTGGAGATCACCACCGACGAGCTGGTGAAAGCGCTCCAGCAATTCTCAGCGAACACCGGCGGCGGCTTCATCGACCAGCACAGCGAGGAGTACCTGATCCGCAACATCGGCCGGACCACCCGGCTGGAGGACCTGCGCACCCTGGTGGTCGCCTACAAGGCCGGACAGCCCATCCATCTGCGCCAGGTGGCCGATGTGGATTTCGCGGCCCGTGTGAAGCGCGGTGACGCCGGCGTCGACGGCAAGCCCGCCGTCATCCTGTCGGTGCAGAAGCAGCCGGGCAGCGATACGACGACGCTGACGGCCGACGTCGAGAAGGCCCTGGCCGATCTGGCGCAGTTCCTGCCGAAGGGGGTGAAGGCGAACGAGATCCTGTTCAAGCAGGCCAACTTCATTGAGACCTCGATCCACAACGTCATGACGGTGCTGCAGGAGGCGGTGGTGGTGGTCGCCGTCATCCTGTTCCTGTTCCTGCTCAACGCCCGCACGACGCTGATCTCGCTGACCGCCATTCCGATCTCCATCCTGATCACCGTGCTGGTGTTCAAGGCGTTCGGCATGTCGATCAACACCATGACACTGGGCGGCCTCGCCATCGCCATCGGCGAACTGGTCGACGATGCCGTCGTGGATGTGGAGAACATCTACCGCCGCCTCGGCGAGAACCGCCGGGCCGGCGACCCGCGGCCGATCCTGGAGGTCGTGGCGGCGGCCTCGCAGGAAGTGCGCTCCGGCATTGTCTACGCCACGATCATCATCATCCTGGTGTTCGTGCCGCTGTTCGCCCTGTCCGGCATCGAGGGACGGCTGTTCGCGCCGTTGGGCGTGGCCTACATCGTCTCCATCCTCGCCAGCCTGCTCACCGCCATCACCGTCACCCCGGTGCTGTCCTACTACCTGCTGCCCAAGCTGAAGCGGCTCGATGAGCATGACAGCTGGCTGGTGCGACGGCTGAAAGCAGGCAATGCCCGCCTGCTGAACTGGGCCTTCGGCAATCCCGGTACCCTCTTCACCGTGGTGGGAGCCGCCGTGGTGATCGCCGCGGCCACGGTGCCGAGCCTGCCACGCGCCTTCCTGCCGCCCTTCAACGAGGGCACGCTGACGATCTCCATGGTGCTCAACCCCGGCATCTCCCTGGCCGAGTCCAACCGTGTCGGTCTCGCGGCAGAGAGGCTGATCATGCAGGTGCCGGAGGTGGCGTCGGTCGGCCGCCGCACCGGCCGTGCCGAACTCGACGAGCACGCGGAAGGCGTCCATTCCAGCGAGATCGACGTCGATCTGGTGCCGTCAGCGCGCAGCCGTTCCGCTGTACTGGCCGACGTGCGGGCGCGGCTGGCGGCGCTGCCGGTGTCGGTGAACATCGGACAGCCGATCTCCCATCGGCTCGACCACATGCTGTCCGGCGTCCGCGCCCAGATCGCCCTGAAGGTCTATGGGGAGGATCTGGACACCCTGCGCAGCCTCGCCGGGCAGTTGCAACAGACGCTGACGTCGATCCCCGGGCTGGTCGACCTGCAGATCGAGAAGCAGGTCCGCATCCCCCAGGTGCAGGTCGTGATCGACTATGAGCGGGCTTCCCTCTACGGCGTCACCCCGGCCATGGCGACGGACGCGCTGGAGAGCCTGTCCAACGGGCGGGTGGTGTCGGAGATCGTCGACGGCACCCGGCGCTTCGACGTCGTGCTGCGCCTGTCGGACGAGGACCGCACCACCAGCGGCTTGGCCAACCTGCTGGTCGAAACCCCGGTGGGGCGGGTACCGCTCAGCCTGTTCGCCAGTGTCGAGGAGACCGACGGTCCGAACCAGATCCTGCGGGAGAACGGCAAGCGCCGCATCGTCATCCTCGGCAACAGCGACGGCAAGACGGACATGGCGGCGATCGTCGCGGGCATCCGTGACGTGGTCGGCCGCTCGTCGCTGCCGCCGGGCTACTTCACCAGCCTGGAGGGCACTTTCCAGGCGCAGGAGGAAGCGTCCAAGACCATCGCCGCGCTGTCGATGGTGTCGCTGGCGATGATCTTCCTGGTGCTCTACAGCCGCTACCGTTCCGCGGTGCTGACTCTGATCATCATGGGCAACGTGCCGCTGGCCCTGATCGGCAGCGTTGCCGCCCTGTGGATCGCCGGACAGCCGCTGTCGGTCGCCTCGATGATCGGCTTCATCACCCTGACCGGCATCAGCACACGCAACGGCATCCTGAAGGTCAGCCATTACATCAACCTCGTCCTGCACGAGGGCGAGAGCTTCGGCAAGGCCATGGTGATCCGCGGCAGCCAGGAGCGGCTGACCCCGGTGCTGATGACCGCCCTGTCGGCTGGCGTCGCCCTGGTGCCGCTGATGATCGGCGCCGACGCGCCGGGCAAGGAGATCCTCCACCCGGTCGCCGTCACCATCTTCGGCGGCCTGGTCAGCGCCACCCTGCTCGACACGGTTCTGACACCCGTCCTCTTCCTCAGGCTCGGCGAGAAGCCGCTCAGGCATCTGGTCGACGCCCAAGCCGGTTCGCTGCGTCCGGCCGAGGCATACTGATCCACCCGTTCACCCTGTCCTACTCAGAAGGAAAGCCTATCGTGAAGTTCTCGACCCTCCTCGTCGCCGCCACCCTGGTCGCCGCCCCGGCCACAGCCTTTGCCGATGGTGCCAAGACCGGCACCCATGGCGGTCCCCGCACCGATGCCGGCCCCTACCATGCCGAACTCGTGCTCCAGGGCAACGACGTCGTCCTGTACGTGACCGACGGCGCGGACAAGCCGGTCGACGTGACCGGCGCCAAGGCCGAGGCCACCATCCTGGCCAACAAGCAGACCCAGAAGGTCGCGCTGGAGCCGGCAGGCGCCAATGCGCTCAAGGGAAAGGCCAACCTGGGCGAGCCCCACGACAGCGTGAAGGTGGTCACCGCCCTGACCATGCCCGGTCAGAAGCCGGTTCAGGCCCGCTTTGAAGTGGGCCACGCCGGCCACTGAGACCCCAGGGGTGGCATGAGGATCACCGCCTCATGCCACCCCGAACGAGGAGGCGCGCGACGAGCGCCAAGAAGAAACTCGCCACGCTGGCGGCGGCCTCGCTGGTCGCCAGGAGCGAGCGGTCGAAGACGTGAGGAGAGGAAGACCTCAGCCCGCACACCGGGATTGACCCTCCAGTCACTGGAAGGCGGAGCATGGGTTCCAAGGTCACCGCCACACCCCTGACCCATGTGGCGCCGCGCAACACCGGGGGTACCGACGCCGGGCCTGCGAAGGGAGATGCGAACATGAACGACCTGCACCATGGCCATGGGCATCAGCACGGACATGACCATCATGGTCACCATCATCACGCAGGACCCGACGACCATAGGACTGTCAAAGACCCTGTCTGCGGCATGATGGTCGACCCGAAGCGGACCGCGCACCACGCGGAGCATGATGGGCACAGCTTCCACTTCTGCTCGGCACGCTGCCACGACAAGTTCGTCGCCGCCCCGGAGCAATACCTGAAGCCGGAGGCCAAGCCCACGGCGCCGGAGCGGGCCTCGCCCCAGAAGGGGGTCATCTACACCTGCCCGATGCACCCGGAAATCCGGCAGGAGGGACCGGGCAACTGCCCGATCTGCGGCATGGCCCTGGAACCGGTGGGTGCCAGCCTCGAAGAGGGGCCGAACCCGGAACTCGTCGACATGACCCGGCGTTTCTGGATCGGCCTGGTGCTCAGCGTGCCGCTGCTGGTCCTGGAGATGGGCAGCCACATTCCGGCCCTTGGCCTTCATGGCCTGGTGCCGCCGCGCATCTCGATTTGGATTCAGTTTCTCCTGGCGACGCCGGTCGTGCTGTGGGCGGGTTGGCCGCTGCTGGAGCGCGGCTGGCAATCGTTCCGGCGGCGCAGCCTGAACATGTTCAGCCTGATCGCGCTGGGGGTCGGCGTTGCGTACCTCTTCAGCTTGGCCGCGACCTTCCTGCCCGGCCTGTTCCCGGCGAGCTTCCGGGGCATGGACGGGGTGGTGGCTGTGTACTACGAGGCGGCCGCCGTCATCACCGTGCTGGTGTTGCTCGGTCAGGTGCTGGAACTGCGCGCCCGCGAACAGACCGGCGGCGCCATCCGGGCGCTGCTGAACCTGGCGCCCAAGACGGCCCGCCGCATCGAGGAGAACGGCGAGGATGAGGAGGTCTCCCTCGACCAGATCCGGGTCGGCGACCGGCTGCGCGTCCGCCCCGGCGACGGGGTGCCGGTGGATGGGGAGGTGCTCGAGGGCCGCAGCGCCGTGGACGAGTCGATGGTCACCGGCGAGAGCATGCCGGTCGAGAAGGAGCCCGGCGCCAAGGTGATCGGCGGCACCGTGAACCAGACGGGCGCCTTGGTGATGCGGGCCGAGAAGGTCGGCTCCGACACCATGCTGTCGCGCATCGTGACCATGGTGGCCGAGGCGCAGCGCTCTCGTGCCCCCATCCAGCGGATGGCGGATGTGGTGTCCGGCTACTTCGTCCCGGCGGTCATCCTGGCTGCCCTCCTCGCCTTCGCCGGCTGGATGGTCTGGGGACCGGACCCCGCCTTCGCCTACGCGCTGATCGCGGCGGTCTCGGTACTCATCATCGCGTGCCCCTGTGCCCTGGGACTGGCGACGCCGATGTCGATCATGGTCGGGGTGGGAAAGGGAGCGACGGCGGGCGTGCTGATCAAGGACGCCGCGAGCCTGGAGCGGTTCGAGAAGGTCGACACGTTGGTGGTGGACAAGACCGGTACGCTGACCGAGGGAAAGCCGCGGGTGACCGCGGTCGTCCCGGCGGCCGGTATCGACGAGTCGGAGCTTCTGTCCCTGGCAGCCAGTCTGGAGCGGTCAAGCGAACATCCCCTGGCGGCTGCCATCGTCGCGTCCGCCAGGGAGCGGGGGCTGCCTTTGCAGGAGGTCACCGACTTCGGCTCGGTGACCGGCAAGGGCGTGGTCGGGAGGGTTGCCGGCCGCGAGGTCCTGCTCGGAAATGCGGCGATGATGCGGGATCGGGGCGTGGTTTTGGGCGAGCTGGAGGCGCGCGCCGACGAGCTGCGGCGGGAGGGGGCGACGGCGCTGTTCGCCGTGGTTGACGGTCGACCCGGCGGCGTGATCGCGGTGGCCGACCCAATCAAGGCGAGCACGCCACATGCTTTGGAGACGCTGCGCGCCGATGGCGTGCACATCGTCATGCTGACCGGCGACAACCGGACCACTGCAGAGGCGGTGGCACGGCGCCTTGGCATCGACGAGGTCGAGGCCGAGGTCCTGCCCGACCAGAAGCATCAGATCGTGCGGAAGCTGAAGGCGGAGGGGCGCGTGGTCGCCATGGCCGGCGACGGCGTCAACGATGCTCCCGCACTCGCCGAAGCGGACGTCGGGGTCGCCATGGGCACCGGGACCGAGGTGGCGATCCAGAGCGCCGGCGTGACGCTGGTGAAGGGCGACCTCGCCGGCATCGCCCGGGCCCGGGTGCTGAGTCGTGCCACCATGGGCAACATCCGCCAGAACCTCTTCCTGGCCTTTGTCTACAACGCACTCGGAGTGCCGGTGGCGGCCGGCGTCTTCTATCCCCTGTTCGGCTGGACGCTGAGCCCGATCATCGCGGCTGCCGCCATGGCGCTGAGTTCGGTGTCGGTCATCGGCAATGCACTGCGATTGCGCATGACGAGCCTGTAGGCGCAGGTCTATCACTGGCGATTAGATGAAGGCTGATCTTGCCCCGGTTCGGTGGACAGGGGTTCACGCAGATTTTAGCTCGCCCTTTTCCGGGGGTGATGTATCCGACGGCTGAGTGGGCGCGTTGGCGATTGTAGTAGGTTTGGATGTAGGCGAACTGATCGACCGCGTCGTCCTGACGCCCTCCCCTGCCGAAGCGGGGTTGGACGCCAACCTCCACGGCGAAGTGGCCGGCGTGCTGGCGGTCTGCAAGGGCGCCGCTCAGCTGCAAGGCCCAGACGCACGAACGCCCCGGCTCTTTCGAACCGGGGCGTCAAGTGTCGTTGGTTGCGGGGGCAGGATTTGGGCTTTACCGTACTCGGTCTCTGCGTTGAGGAACCGAACGCAAGCGCCATCACAACGCTTGCGAATGAGACTCACCCGGCGGAGAGTTCCGGCTTACCTGATATGCTGGACTGCCGCGGCCGTTGCTCTTCGCGCAGTCTCGATGCGCCGCAGACGGTGGCCAAGGCACAGGCCGTGACGTACCAGGCGGGTGAAGTGGGGTCGCCCGTGATGCTGATCAGCCAAGTGACGATGAATTGGGCGAAGCCGCCGAAAACGGATACGCCAACACTGTAGACGATCGACAGGCCGGAGGCGCGCACGCGGGACGGGAAACTCTCCAACAGCAGAAGCAGGCAGGCCCCCGCTCCGACCGCATTGACGGCGATCAGCAGCGCGACAACCGCCAACGCCGCGGGAACGCTGGCGACATGCGACAGCACCCAGAAGGCGGGATAGGTCAGCATCGCGCTCGTCAGCGCGGTCAAGATGACGAAAGGACGGCGCCGGCCCAGGCGGTCCGACAGAAGCCCGGCCAGGGGAGCCACCACCAGCATGGTCGCCCCGGCGGCGCAGCCCGTCAGGAATGCGGTCTGAGGCGGCAGCCCGACCACCCGAATCAGGTAGGTCGGCATATAGAAGATGTTCACGTAGGTGGAGGCGGTGCCGCCCATGATCATCAGAACGCCGATCAGCAGCTTCGCCCGATGATGGGACAGCAACTCCGCCAGGACGGCCTTGCCGCCGGGATCGTGTCGCGCCGTTTCCGGCAGCAGGCGGCGCAGATGAAGGCCGACTGGAACGATCAGCAGTCCGGCCAGGAAGGGAAGGCGCCATCCCCACGATTCCAGCGCGTCGGTCGACAGGTGGGTCGACAGCAGGTAGCCGCTGAGCGCGCCCAGCAGGGCGGCCGCCCCCTGGCTGGCCATCTGCCAGCTGACCCGCAATCCGCGGCCGCCGGGATGCCCCAACTCCATCAGCATGGTCGTCGCCACGCCGATCTCGCCGCCGGCTGAAAAGCCCTGCAGGATGCGGCCGATGGCGATGATGGCCGGTGCTGCCGCACCGATCTGCGCATAGGTCGGGCAGAGCCCGATCAGCAGAGTGCCCAGCGCCATCAGGGCGATGGTCAGCACCAGCGCCGGCTTGCGCCCGACCCGGTCGGCGTAGGCGCCGATGATGATCCCGCCCAGCGGCCGAACGACGAACCCGACCCCGAAGGTCAGCAGCGCCAGCAGGAGCGGGCCGAATGCCGATTGCACCGGGAAGAACAGCTTGCCGATGGTAAGAGCGAAGAAGCTGTAGATGGTGAAGTCATAAAGCTCCACCGCATTGCCGATCGACAGCGCCAGGATGGTAGCGGGAGGCGACGGCGCGGACCGACCGCCGCCGGGGAAACTCGACAATGCCATGACCCTTCCCCCTCTTCCACTGCCCGGAGCGCTCGACGGCGTTCATAAGATTCAGGTCAATTAGTATTTGCAAAACGAAGGACCGGCAATTTTGGGATATCGAATGGAGAGGACTGCGTCTCTTTTCTCAGCAGAACCGCAAATCAAGACACAAAATGCTCAACACCACTCCCATAAACACGCCGATTGTTTCCCTGTGAGTATTGATAATACCTACGGATAGCTTTGAAAAGTGCCTCAATCCGGTAGCCATTGAAAGCGCCGGCGTTCCGCGGCGCCGATCAGCCGAACCGTTGACGCACTGACAAAAGGACTTGAACGATGCGACCCGAAGACTCCACGTCGGCGGCGGATGCCACGCGCCGCAGCTTCATCGTCGGCACCGTCGGCACCGTCGGCACCGCGATCGCCGGGGCCGCCGTTGCGACGGCTGCCTCCCCAGCCACCGCCGTCGCGGCCGAACGCCAGACCGCCGGCAACGGCTCTGTCCATCACAGGGAAGGAAAACGGACGATGACCAACGGCAAAACCGAAGACGGGTTCGTCACCGCCAAGGACGGCGCATCGATCTATTATAAGGATTGGGGTCCGCGCGACGCCCAGACGGTCATGTTCCACCATGGCTGGCCGCTGACGGCCGACGACTGGGACGCGCAGATGCTGTTCGTCCTGAACCATGGCTACCGTGTCGTCGCCCATGACCGGCGGGGCCATGGCCGCTCCACCCAGACGGCGACCGGGAACGAGATGGACACCTACGCCGACGACGTGCTGGCGGTGGTCGCCGGGTTGGGGTTGAAGAACGTCTTCCATGTCGGCCATTCGACCGGCGGCGGCGAGGTCGCGCGCTATCTGGGCCGCCACGGCACCTCGCGGGCGGGAAAGGCGGCTCTGCTGGGCGCCGTTCCGCCGATCATGGTCAAGACCGAGGCCAATCCCGGCGGCCTGCCCCTGGAGGTGTTCGACGGGTTCCGCACGGCACTGGCCGCCAACCGCGCCCAGTTCTTCCGTGAAATCCCGTCCGGCCCATTCTATGGCTTCAACCGCGACGGCGCCCAGGTCTCCCAGGGAGTCATCGACAACTGGTGGCGGCAGGGGATGATGGGCGGCACCAAGGCCCATTACGACTGCATCAAGGCCTTCTCGGAGACCGACTTCACCGAGGATCTGAAAAAGATCGACATCCCGGTCCTGGTGATGCACGGCGACGACGACCAGATCGTGCCGATCACCGATTCCGCCCTTCTGTCGTCCAAACTGCTGCCGAAGGGCACGTTGAAGGTCTACAAGGGCTTCCCGCATGGCATGGCGACCACGCATGCGGAAACCATCAATGCCGACCTGCTGGCGTTCTTCAAGGCCTGATGGTGCTTCGCCCCCGCAGGGCCGCGCCCGGCGCTGCGGGGGTCAACCTATACGCAGGTATGAATGCCGCATCCTGCTCCACCTGTTGAAATGAGTCGGCCGCAACGGAGGTTGTTGACGGGCCGGGCCGCGGCTGGAGTGCGATGTTGTGCTGAGTGTTCCCACCATCTGTGTCGTCGACGATGATGATAGCATCCGGGAGAGCTTGGACAACTTCCTGCGGTCCGTCGGAATGCAGGTTCGCACCTTCTCCTCGGCGGAGGAGTTCATCGCCTACGATGGCGAGGCAGACTGCCTGATCACCGATCTCAACCTGACCGGTATGGACGGGCTCAGCCTGCAGATGGTGTTGCTGCAGCAGGGCCGCAGCCACCCCGTCATCGTGATGACCGCCTTCGCCACGCCTGCGGCCCGCAGCCGCTCGCTTGCGCAGAGGGCCACCGCCTTTCTGACCAAGCCGCTCGATCCGGAAAAGCTGCTCGTCCTCATCGAAGACGCCCTCAAGACCGAACGGGACCGCGCCCCATGACCGCCCAGCCACACCGCAGCGACACCACCGTCGGGGGATACGACTTCGCCGGCTTTGCCGCGGGAGAGCGCCCCGGCTACGATGGACGGGCCGGCCAGAGGGAGCGGCAGATGGGCATGACGGAGAGTTCCATGGCGGAGAGTTCCATGGTGGAGAGTTCCATGGTGGACTGCGGCACCCCCGCCCTGGTCTGCATCATCGATGACGATGCCGACGTGCGATGTGCGGTGGAAAGCCTGCTCCGCTCCGTCGATTACAAGGTGATGGCCTTCGCCTCGGCGGAGGAGTTTCTGGCGTGTGACGAGGCCGCAAGCGCTGCCTGCCTGATGCTGGACGTCTATCTGGACGGTGCCGATGGGCTGGAGGTCCAGCAGGCGCTGCACGACCGGTCCATCGCCGTGCCGGTGGTGCTGATGACCGGCCAGGGCGACATCCCGATGACGGTGCGCGGGATGAAGGCCGGCGCCGTGAACTTCCTGACCAAACCTTTCACCGAACCGGACCTGCTGCAGGCCGTCGCGGAGGCGGTGGACCTGGATAGCCGGCGCCGCACCGAACGCGGCCAGGACGACACGGTGCGCGGACTCTACGCCAAGCTCACCCCGCGCGAGCGCGACGTCATGGCCCTGGTCACCGCCGGGCTGATGAACAAGCAGGTCGCAGCGAAGCTGGAACTGAGCGAGGTCACGGTGAAGATCCACCGCGGCAACATGATGCGCAAGATGCAGGCACAGTCGCTGGCCGATCTCGTCCGCATGGCCGAAATCCTGGGCGTGCGTGAACGGACGGTCACCCGCTACAGCGCGGGCTACAGCGCGGCCGGCTGAGCCACCGCCTCCCCCGCGGTCGACACCACCGGCAGCGAGAAGGACAGGGCGGCACCTTGCCGGCTGTTGGTGGCCGCCCACAGCCGGCCGCCATGCTCCTCCACGATCGTCTTGCAGATCGACAGGCCCAGCCCCATCCCCTCCTGCTTGGTGGAGAAGAAGGGTTCGAAGATCCGCGGCAGCACATCGTCCGGAATGCCGGGGCCGCTGTCGGCGATGGTGAAGGTCACGGATTGCGGCCCGTCCGCCGCGGCGGCGATGGCGATGCGGCGCTCCGGTGACTTCGCCGCCTGCATGGCCTGGATCGCGTTGTAGGCGATGTTGACGATCACCTGCTGGATTTGCGTGCGGTCGCCGACGATGGCCGGCAGATCAGGCGGGACATCGACGGAGATCCTCGTCCTCTGGCGATAGGCTTCATGCTCCACCAGCGTGACCGCATCGGCGATACAGTCGTACGGCTTCATCGCTTCGGTGACGAGTTCGCCGCGCCGCGCAAAGGAGCGCATCTTGCCGATGATCCGCACGGCATGCTGGGTGCTGGCGGTGATGCGGTTCAGGCTGGTGGCCACCTCGCCCAGATTCGGCGTCTCGCGCGACAGCCAGCGCGTCGCCGCCGCGGCATGGCTGGCGATGGAAACCAGCGGCTGCGATACCTCGTGCGTCAGCGACGCCGCCAGTTCCCCCACCAGCGACAGGCGCCCGGCATGGCTGAGGTCGGCCTGGGCCGCCATCAGCGCCTCCTGCACACGCTTCAGTTCACTCACGTCGACGGCGAAGAAATAGAGGCGGCTGTAAGCCTGCGGATCGGCCGGTCCCGGCGGCAGGCTCGCCCGCCACAAGATGGGAACGACGCGCCCGTCCTTGGTGTGCAGGACGCGTTCGCCCTGGCAAACCGTCTCGCCGCGCACCATCGCCTTGAACACCTGGGCGTTGCTAGCCGGACTGGCCGGCAATCTCACCCGCGATTCCCGCAGGAAAGTCTGCTTGTCCCGGAAACCCAGCAAATCAAGCGCGGAGCGGTTTACGTCGAGGATACGGTGGAACCGCCGCACGTCGAAGAAGAACTGCGGGTTGTCCTCCAGGAAACGGTCAAAATCCGTCACCCCGCCGGCGATCACCTCGTCGACGGCACGCTTCACCCCCGACCAGTCTTCGCACAGGATCGAGATGGGCGAGATCTCGAAAAGGTCGGTATGCCGAAGGTCCATCGCTCGCAACCTTTCCCCGTTACCGTACACGTCAATGGCCTGCCGCGGTCGCCCATCCTCGGCCATCTATAGGGAACTCTTGGGAAGACCGCAAATTTGTCCCGATTGGCGGCCTCGGGCAGTTTCCGGTCATTTAGCGTTCGAACAGTTCGTCGCCCTTAATACCTAGGGATGGATACGAGACCGGCAGCCGGCGGGCAAGAATAGGCCGCAGCAGAATCCCCCGAACCAACTCCTCCACGGAGACCGCCATGACCACCCTCCATGTCAATGGCCGCGCCTATCAGGTGGCGGTCGAGGACGACACGCCGCTGCTTTGGGTCCTTCGCGACACGCTGGGGCTGACCGGGACGAAATATGGCTGCGGCATCGCGCAATGCGGCGCCTGCACCGTGATGATCGACGGCACCGCCACCCGGTCCTGCCAGGTGCCGGTGGACAGCGTCGGCAACGCCGATATCCGCACCATCGACGCCATCGAGGAGGACCCGGTCGGCCGCAAGGTGGTGGAGGCTTGGGTCGCCGGACAGGTGCCGCAATGCGGCTATTGCCAGTCGGGACAGGTGATGGCGGCGACCGCCCTGCTGAAGCAGACACCCAACCCGAGCGACGGCGACATCGCCGACGCGATGACCAACCTGTGCCGCTGCGGAACCTACAACCGCATCGCCGCCGCCATCCGCCAAGCCGCCGGCTGAGAGGAGCACGCATCATGGACCGCCTGCTCACCGCAGCCCCGATCAAACTCAAAGACCCCCTCGAACTCCAGATCGAGGCGCAGTCCGCCGTTCCGCTGATGAAGGCGGAGGGCGTCTCCAACCTGTCGCGCCGCGCCTTCCTCGGCTTCGGCGCCAGCGCGCTGGTGTTGGGCGCCCTGCTGCCGTCGGTGCCGGTGCGGGCACAAACCGCCGCCGCCGCGGTCAAGCCGGGCACCCGCATCCCGGCCTTTCTGGTCATCGGCAAGGACAATGCCGTCACCCTGCTCAGCCCCTTCGTGGAGGGTGGCCAGGGCATCAACACCGGGCTGGCGCAGATCGTCGGCGAGGAGCTGGACGTCAACCCCAGCCGCTTCACCGTCGAATGCGCCCCGCCGGGTCCGGACTACGCTGTCATCAACGGCCTGCGGATGACCGGCGGCAGCTTCTCCACCCGGTCCAGCTACCCGCTGATGCGCCGGCTGGGCGCCACCGCCCGCGACATGATGATCCGCGCCGCCGCGGCCAAGCTGAAGGTCAAGCCGGAGAGCCTGAAGACGGACGACGGCTTCGTCATCCATGCGGTGAGCGGCAAGCGGCTGTCCTATGGCGAACTGACTGCCGTGGCGCTTGCCCTGCCGCCGCGCGACGATGTGGCCCTGCGCGACCCGGCCAGCTTCCGCTACATCCGCCAGCCGGTGGCGCGGCTCGACGTGCGGGCGAAATCGACCGGCAAGGCCGTCTACGCCATCGATCAGAAGCTGGAGGGCATGCTCTATGCCGCGGTCCAGCATGCGCCGAACCAGGGCACGACCGTCCGGTCGGTCGCCAACGAGACGGCGGTGGCGGCGATGCCCGGCGTCCATTCCGTCCACACGTTGCCCAGTGCGGTGGCGGTCGCTGCCGACAGCTGGTGGCGCGCCCGCAAGGCGGTGGAGGCGCTGTCGGTGAGCTGGTCGGCTCCGGCCGCGTCCGGGCTCGAAACGGTGGCTGCCGACTATGCATCGGACGGGCTGCTGGCCGCGCTGAAATCCTCCACCGAAGCAGGGCTTCCGGCAGAAGCCGAAGGCGACGTGGCCGCGGCCTTCGCCGCCGCCGCCAAGGTGATTGAGGCAGAGTATGACGCTCCCTATCTGGCCCACGGCCAGCTGGAGCCGCCCTCCTCCATTGCGCGCTTCAACCCGGACGGCACGCTGGAGCTGTGGGCGCCCAACCAGATGCCGGAGCTGTTCCAGTCGGTGGCGGCCCAGGCCGCCGGGCTGGCGCCGGACAAGGTCATCCTGCATTCGCCGATGCTGGGCGGCTTCTTCGGCCGGCATTTCCTCTATGGCAGTGCCAACCCCTTCCTCCAGGCGATCCAGCTGGCGAAGGCCACCGGCCGCCCGGTCAAGGTATTGTGGTCGCGCGAGGAGGAGTTCCGCATGGACGCCCTCCGCCCGCTCAGCTTCAGCCGCTTCCGCGCAGCCATCGGGAAGGATGGGCGTCCCACCGCGATCCAGGCGCGCACGGTCGGCGAGGGGCCGCTCGGCCGCTGGTTCGGCGCGGTGTTCAAGGACCCGGTCGACAGCTCGGCGGTTGAAGGCATCACGGAGAAGCCCTACGCCATCCCCAACCGGCGGATGGAGTACGTCAAATTCCCCCATCCCGTGACCATCGCCTTCTGGCGCTCCGTCGGCCATTCGATGAACGATTTCTTCTATGAAGGCTTCCTGGACGAGATCGCCGACGCCGGCGGCCAGGACCCCTTCGCCCTGCGGATGGAGCTGCTGAAGAACAAGCCGCGCCATGCCAAGCTGCTGGGAACCGTCGCGGCGATGTCCGGCGGCTGGAAGCGCGGCCCCTACGAGGTGGACGGCGTGCGCCGTGCCCGCGGCGTCTCGATGGCCTCCCCCTTCGGGTCGGAGACGGCAACCATCGCCGAGGTGTCGGTCCAGGGCGGCGAGACGCAGGTCCACAATGTCTGGGTCGCCTTCGATCCCGGCAGCATCGTCAATCCGGCCATCGTGAAGTCGCAGATCGAATCCGCAGTGGCGCTCGGCCTGTCGGCCACGCTGTTCGAGGAGCTCGTCTATAAGGACGGCGTCCGCCAGTCGCACAATTTCGACGATTACCCGATCCTGTCCCGCCGCTCCATGCCCGCCGTGCATGTGGAGATCGTGGAGAGCGGCGCTCCGATGGGCGGCGTCGGCGAACCGGGCCTGCCCGGCGTTCCGCCGGCGGTGGTCAATGCGGTGGCGGCGCTGACCGGCCAGCGCATCCGCAGCCTGCCGCTGGCGAAGAACAAGATCGGGGTCTGAGGCCAAGAGCCTCCCCGTGTGGCGTGAATGTCCGGAAACGAGGTTTCCGCGACATTCACGCCACCGCTGCCCCGTCTTAAACTCCATGTATCCGTCATTTTTCGCCGCCGGTCTGCCGACGGGGCGCAGAGGCCCCATGGCTGGCATCGCCCGGGCTGGCTCCGCACAGGAATTCCCCATGGCCATCACACCCCTTCAGTCCAGGGCGCCGCTCTATTGGCTGGCGCTCGGGTCCTTCGCCGTCGGGACCGAGAGCTTCATGATCGCGGCGATCCTGCCGGACATCGCCGCCGACCTGTCGGTCAGCGAACAGGCGGCGGGTCAGCTGGTGTCCGTCTTCGCGCTGACCTATGCCGCCAGTTCGCCGCTGCTGACCGTCCTGACCGGAGCGGTCAGCCGCCGCCTTCTGCTGATCGCCACCATGCTGGCCTTCGTCGTCGCCAACATCGTCGCGGCGGTCGCCGGCAGCTATGGCGGGCTGATGGCGGCGCGTGTCCTGCTCGCCATGGCGGCGGGGCTGTTCGTGCCCAACGCCAACGCACTGGCCGGCATGCTGGTGCCGCCGTCGGAGCGCGGCCGCGCCCTGTCCATCGTGACGAGCGGCCTCAGCCTCGCCATCGTGTTTGGCGTGCCGCTGGGCGCGGTCGTCGGCCACACGCTGGGCTGGCGCATGACCTTCGGCGGCGTCGCCGTTCTTTCGGTCGTGGCAGCTGCCGGGCTGTCGGTCGGGCTGCCGCGGGCCATCGGCTCCGCCGCCCCGGTGGTCGGGCTGCGCGAACGGCTGGGGGCACTGGCGAACCCGGCGGTGCGCCGGCCGCTGGCGGTCACCACCCTGTGGGCGATGGGGCCCTTCACCGTCTATCCCTACATCGCCTCTTACCTGCATCGGGTGACCGGGCTGGAAGGGGCGGCGGTCGGCTTTGCCCTGTTCGCCTGGGGGCTGTCGGCCTTCATCGGGCTGGCGGTGGGCGGGAGATTGACCGACCGGCTGGGCGGTGCGCGCATCGTCGCCCTGACCCTGCCGCTGGTCGTGCTGGCGTTGGCGAGCCTGTCGCTGACGGCGGAGTTGCTGCCGCCGGCCCTGGCACTGATCCCCGCCTTCGTCGCCATCATGCTCTGGGGCTTTTCCGCCTGGGCCTTTTATCCCGGCCAGCAGGCCCGGCTGATCGGCATCACCGGGCCGAAGCACGCGCCGATCATTCTCTCGATCAACGCCTCCTTCCACTATTTCGGCTTTTCGGTGGGAGCGGCGCTGGGCTCGCTGGTGCTGAGCGTCGCCAGCGTTCGGGAACTCGGCTGGGTCGGCGCGCTATGCGTCGCGCTGGCCTGCCTGCTGGAATTCGCCCCGTCCAAGGCTCCCCGGTTGGCCGACGCTCCCGCTGAATGAAATCATCGCAATAGGAAAGGGCCGCCGAACGAAAGCTCGGCGGCCCTTCTTTGCTTGGTACCCGATCAGACCGGAATGGGGTTTTCGGCGATGTAGCTGTTGAAGCCCATGACCAGCGCATGCTCGTTCGGGCCGGCGTTGTCGCGCATCGGGCGGGCGCTCTCGACGATTGCCTCCTCCGCGTCCGTCGCAAGCGCCGCCATCGTCTGTTCGATGAAGGCGTCCAGCGGCATGGCGCGCGGATCGTCGCCCTTCTTGATCAGGTCGGTGTTGACCCAGGGCGGCGCGATTTCCTGCACGGTGACGCTGGTGTTGCGCAGCATGAAGCGCTGGGACAGCGTGTAGCTGTGCAGCGCGGCCTTGCTGGCCGAATAGACCGCCGTGTTGGCCAGCGGGGTGTAGGCGAGCACGGAGGTGTTGTTGACGATCACCGACCGCGGCTGCGCCTTCAGATGCTCGATCAGGGCCGACGTCATGCGGATGGGACCGAGCAGGTTGGTGGTGACGATCGACTGGGCCCGCGCATCGTCGATCGGGCCGGAGGCGTCGTCGAACGGCATGATGCCCGCGTTGTTGATCAGGACGTTCAGCGTCGGGTTCTCGGCGATCAGACGCTCAGCCGCGGCCTGGATGCTG
This sequence comes from Azospirillum sp. CT11-132, assembly GCF_047302835.1. Taxonomy (NCBI): domain Bacteria; kingdom Pseudomonadati; phylum Pseudomonadota; class Alphaproteobacteria; order Rhodospirillales; family Azospirillaceae; genus Azospirillum; species Azospirillum sp. CT11-132. Next base: position 124,017 of record NZ_JBGLZA010000002.1, on the reverse strand, counting down.
ATCGGGTCGGTGATGTCCAGTTCAATGCCCTTCATCCCGGGGTTCGCAGCGGTCACCTGATCCAGCAGGGCCTTGCGCCGTCCGGCGATGATGACCTGATTGCCCAGCTTGTGGAACGCCTCGGCCAGCCCGCGGCCGATGCCGGAGGTGGAGCCGGTGATGAAGATCGTGTTACCGGTGAGCTGCATGGCTGAATATCCGTCCTTGCGAGAAGGTTGAACGAGCGAAAGCGTTGGGGGAACTGAAATATTCCCCGCGAAAACGCGGTCTCTGGTGATGTGAAAATCTACCGCACCCGCAGTATTGCGGGAGCCATATCTAGGTATTAACGGGCAAGCCTGGGGATTGCCGCCCGAACGCCGGCTACTCCACCGCCGACAGGCGCCCGCTCTCCACCGACCGGCGGATCACCTGCGGCGGCTGGCCGTAAGCGCGCAGGAAGGCGCGGCGCATGCGCTCGCGGTCGGCGAAACCGGTTTCGCGGGCGATGACGTCCATCGAATGGCGGCCCTCCTCCATCATGACGCGCGCCGCCTCCAGCCGCAGATGCTCCACCGCCTTGGCCGGCGTCTGGCCGGTTTCCTGGCGGAACAGGCGGCTGAACTGGCGCGGGCTGAGGTTCGCCTCCTCCGCCAGCTCCTCCACCGACAACTCGTTCCTCAGGTTTTCCTTGGCATGGACCAATGCCCGCCGCACGCGGTCGGAGCGCGGCTCCAGCTCCAGCAGGGCGGAGAATTGCGACTGCCCGCCGGGCCGCCGCAGATAAACCACCAGCTTGCGCGCCACCACCTTGGCGACCTCGGCGCCGAAGTCGTCCTCGACCAGCGCCATGGCAAGGTCGAGGCCGGCGGTCATCCCGGCAGAAGTCCAGACATTGCCGTCGACGCTGAAGATGCGGTCCTCCTCCACCTTCACATTGGGGTAGAGGCGCTGGAGCGTGCGGGCATGGCTCCAATGGGTGGTTGCGCGGCGTCCGTCGAGAAGCCCGGCCTCCGCCAGCACATAAGCCCCGGTGCAGATGCCGGCGACCCGACGCGACGTGCATGCCGCCTCGCGCAGGTAGGCCAGCAGGCCGGGGGTGGACGGCTTGACCCGCAGCGAGCCGATGGTGACGGTCGTGTCGAAAAAGCCCTCTCCGAAGGGCCGGGTTTCAACGGCAAATCCCAGCGAGTTGCGCACCGGTCCGCCCTGTTCCGACAGGACATGGACCTGATAGGCCGGCCGGCCAAGCACGAGATTCGCCATCTCGAACGCCGAAAGCGCAGCCATTCCCATCACCTGGAAATCGTCGAACACCACGAAACCGATGGTGAGCATGTTCCGCCCTGCCTCTCCAGCCTCAACTCTTCAACCTTGTCTCGCCCTCAAACCGCAAGCCTGTGGATGCGGTGCCGATGCTCAGACTATGCGGGCTCCCTGTTGGCTGAAATGTCAAAGATGCCACGATTCCGGACATCCTAGCTGCATTCGTTGGCGAAGAGGCCGCGGCGATCGGCAGGGCCGGGTAAGGCGCCCGGAACGGCGTCCCAAAGACGGGCGCATCCTTCTATATCGCGCCTGCACCGGGACGTAGCGTGGCCCCACCAACCGGCACCTGCGGCAGCGGGACCGGAACCCACGAGGAGATACGACCATGATGCTCAACTGGAACGAATACCGTCAGCAGGTCCTCACCGGCGTCGGCGAGATCGCCAAGCTCAGCCCCGACACGGTGAAGGGCTATGCCGGGCTTAGCGCCGCCGGCCAGAAGAAGGACCTCCTGGGTGCCAAGGTGCGGGAACTGATCGCGCTGGCGGTCGCCGTCAGCATCCGCTGCGACGGCTGTATCGCCGTCCATACCGAAGCGGCGATCAAACACGGCGCCACCCAGGAGGAGATCGCCGAGGCGCTGGGCGTCGCCGTCGCGCTGAACGCCGGGGCGGCGCTGGTTTATTCCACCCGCGTGATGGACGCCTACGCCGCGCACGGCTGAACCAATGGCGGCGGAGACGGGCCGTCGGGCCGCCCGCCGCCCTCCATCCGCAAGGCTTCCCGCGCCGAAAAACTCCGTCACTGTTCTTCAGCGACCCCGTCGATCCAATGCTTGTGGCGCCACAGCCGGGGGGCTTCACCGGCAACGCGGCGGAAGATGCGCGAGAAATGCGACTGGTCCGAGAAGCCGCAGTCGAGCGCGATCTGCGACAACGGCGTGGTCGTGGTTTCCAACAGGTCCTTTGCCCGTTCCACCCGCCGGCGCACGATGTAGGCATGCGGCGGGCAGCCGAAGCTGTCCTTGAAGGCCTGACAGAAATATCCGCAACTGAGCTTCGCCGCCGCCGCCAGATCCCGGTTGCGGATGGAACTGGCGAGATGGTCGTCGATGTAGGTGGTAACCCGCCGCACCTGCCAAGCCGCAAGCCCGGCCTTCGCCAGTTCGGTTTTCGCCAGTCTGGTCTTATGGCCGGCATCGTCCGGCACGTCACGGTCATGACGATGCTCATCGCCGGTGCGTTGCAGCCGGGCGAGGGCCAGCGACAGGCAATGCTCCACCGATTGCCGATCCGGCGCCAGCATGTCGTTCGCCACCCGCAACAGCCAATCGGCCGCAGCCGTCAGCCTGTCGCCGTCATCCCGCGCCCGGCCGACTGACGCCGGAGCCGCCAACGCCGGAACACGGCGCAAGGTCTCGGAAGCAGCCATATCCATGTCGATCTCCTGCTCAGGTCATCTTGACGACGACAGTGCCGGAGGCCCGGGTGTGCGGAAACCCATACTCAGGTATCGATGACCGGCCGGATGGCTCCCCGGAACGGAAGAGCGTCTACACCCGGTCCAGAAGTGCCGCGGCGTCCCGGAGGTCGGGGGTATCGTGCCCCTCGCCGAAGGTGCCGTAGATGGACGAAAGGGTCGACGCGGCATCCTGTTGACGTTCTGTCCCCATGGATCGCCTGGCCATGCTCATCGCCGTCCGCAGACTCCAGGACCGGGCCCCTTGTGCGCCGGCGATCTCCATCGATTGCCGCAGCAGGCTCTCCGCCGTCTCCGCTCCGCCGGCGTTTTCCGATTTCAGGCGGAGCAGTTCGGCCGTCGCCCAATTGGTCGCGCCGTCGCTCGCTTCATCCAGGATCGCCGGCGGGATCAGACGCGGCGCGACGGTCGCGAGCATCCGAATGCGTTTGTTCCGGTACACCTCGGCGAACCGCGAAGACCGGCGGAGTGCCGCGAGCTGGTCATCGGCCCCCTGCCGCGCCTCCAGCGCCAGCTGATAACACAGCCCATAGGTGCGCCAGACGAACAAGGAGCCTTCGTCGGTCTTTTCGACCAGCAGGTTGGCATAGCGCGCCGTAAGATCGTAGTCGCCGCACCAGAAGGCCACCGGGCAGGCGCCCAGCGACAAGGCGAAGCACAGGGATAGCGTATGGCCGGAGGCCAGCGCTTGCTCCACCGCCTCGTGCATGGCCTCCCGCGCCCGGTCCGGATGGCCCTGGATCCAGGAGATGCGCGCCATATGGGTGTGGGAGACGATCCGCTGTTCGAACTGGTAGCCTCGCAGGCTCGATCCGGTGGTCGGGGCCGGCGCACTCAGGCACCGCTCGGCGAAGTCGCGTGCACGGTCGAACTCGCCCACGGTGAGGAGGCCGAGCGCCATCATGCGCTGATGCATGGACTCCGCGCCGGGATCGGCGGGCGTACCCAGGAGTTGGCCGAAGCGCTCCGCCGCCTCCAGCGCTTCATGGTCCTTCTCAAGGGCCAGATAGTAGAGCCACAGCCCCCAAAGGGCGCGGCGCTGGTATCCGACATTGCCGAACTGCTGCGAAAGCTGAAGTCCACGCAGGAGCACGGCCTTGACCTCCGGCGCCGGGCCGAGCGAGTTCCAGAGCGCCGGCCCCAGATGCGCCGTGATCGACATCTCGGACCGCAAGTCCGGTTCCGGTTGTCGCCGGACAGACTGCAGCACCGTCTCGGCGCGCCGACGGAATTCATCGGTCAGCGACAGCTGGAACCACATCGGCGCCGACGCGACGGTCAGGTCGACGGCGGTCGCCAAATCGCCGGAAGACGACAGGGACCATTCCAGCGAGCTGCGAACATCGTCCACCCGGGTCCCGTACACGACGTTCCAGGCCACCGTGTTCGTCGACTGCGACCCGGCCAGCATCCGGCAGAGATGCCGCGCCAGATTGCGGCAGACCACGTCAGCCTCTCCGCTTTCCTGAAACCGTTCCGCCGCATATTGGCGCGTGGTTTCGAGCAAGCGGAATTGTACGCTCTGCTGCCGGTGCTCGACGGACAGGAGCGACTTCTTCGACAGCTCCGATATACCCTCGACGACGTCCTCCTCCGAAATCGCGCCGAAGGCCGCCACGCCGATGGCGAGGTCGCCGGGGAATGCCCCGCGAATGACCGAAAGCCGGCGCAGGACGATGCGTTCGCGCTCGTCCAGCAGGCGGTGGCTCCACTCCAGCGTCGCCCGAAGGGTCTGGTGACGGGGCAGTGCTGTGCGACGGCCGCCGCGCAGAACGTCGAAGGCCCGGTCCAGGCTCGCCGCCAGACCATGGATGCCCAGCAGGGGCACCCGGGCCGCCGCCAATTCCAGCGCGAGCGGAACACCGTCCAGGTGGCGGCACAGCTCCGCGGCGACCGGCGCGTCCGCGTCCGACAGGCGGAACATGCTATCGCCGGACGACACCCGTTCGACGAACAGCTCCACCGCCGGGTAGGTCAGCGCCCGCTCGGCGGTCAACGCGCTTTCCTGCCCCGGCGGAACGGACAAGGGCGGCAGGCGGTAAACCCACTCGCCCTGAGCGCGCAGGATCTCGCGGCTGGTCACCAGGATGTCGATGTCCAGAGCCGTGGCCAGGATGCCCTCGACGACGATGGCGACCTCTTCGATCAGATGCTCGCAATTGTCGAGGATCAGCAGGGCATCCAACCCCTTGACCGTCGCGAGGAACCCCTCCAGGGCACCCTTGCCGCCACCGGGCAGCTTCATCACCTGGGCGATGGTGGCGCACACCAGCGTCGGGTCCGACAGGGTGCTCAGATCCACGAAATGGATGCCGTCCCGGTGGCTGCTCGCCGAACCCTGCGCCACTTCGATGGCAACGCTCGTCTTCCCGATTCCACCGACGCCGGTGATGGTAACGAAGCTCTTCTCCGCCAACTTTCGCACGATGTCGTCAATCGTCTCGTCGCGCCCGATCAGCCGGTCGATGTTGCGGGGCAAGAGGGTCGAAAGGTCGGCAGGCGGTGCTGACGGCTGCAAGACGGCCCCCTCCGCGGCCTCCTGCGGGAAGGGCGTCCGGATGGTCCCGACGAACCGGTAGCCCTGTGCCGGGATGTTCTCGATGTAGTCCGTGCCAAAGTCGTTCTTGCCCAGCAGCTTCCGCAAGGAGCCGATGTGAACGCGGATGTTGGCCTCCTCGACGAACAAGCCCGGCCAGACGCGGGCCATGATGTCGCGGTTGCTGACGACCGCTCCGGCCTGTTCCAGGAGCAGGGCGAGGATGGCCAGGGGCCGGCTCCCCACCTTGACGGCGACACCGTCCTTGAGCAGCCCGCGCATCGGGGAAAAGCGGAAGGGTCCGAAGCCGACCTCGTTCTGCTCCATGGCGGGACCTGTCACGGACGGCGACCGGGAAACGACGGAACGGCGGGAAACAGACGTGTCAGCCAAAGGTCGCGCCCACCGCCCCGCCAACAGCAAAGCGGTGACACAACCTCCGGCGCGGCTCCGTCTTCATCAGGTCATCGAAGGCAAAAGAAAGCGTCATTTCCCAGCGCTAAGCATCTATAAGACCTCATCATCATACGTATGCTATACCATAGGTCAACGCATCATAACTTGGCATGGGACGGCGCAGCAGGACGCGTGCGCACCGGCCATCAACGACCATCGGCGCCATCCTCCACCATGCCGGCTTCGACCCCGATGGCGTCGGCCCAGCGGCTTCTCACCAGTTCCATCGCGCGCCGCCGGGTGAAGTCACCGGAGACGATGATCGCGGAGGGAAAGGCCGCACGAATCCGGGCGGCGGCGCTGCGATCCTCATAGGGCAGATGGCCGAGCGGAGCCCCATCCGCAGCGGTGCGGACAAGGTGTACGAAGGGAAGCTCCTGCCCGGCCAACGTCGTCAGAAGCATGGTGAACAGCGTGACGGGATCCGAATCCGACATGCCACGGAATTGGCCGAACGGCGACAGGCGGACACCGACCCGCTCCGCCGTCCAGACGCCGGTTACCGCATCGACAAGCTCGCAGAGGAAGTTCAACCGGTTCTGGATGGAGCCGCCATACCGGTCCGTCCGCCGGTTCACCCCGTCCTGAAGAAACTGGTCGGGAAGCGAGCCGTCGGCCGCGTCGAGTTCCACGCCATCGAACCCAAGGTGCCTGGCCCGCTCCGCCGCGCGGCGGAAACCCGCGATGACCTCGTCGATGCCGGTGCCGGGCAGGGTGGCGGCCCGAAAAGGGGCATATCCCGGGTGGCACAGCCGCGCCACCACCTTGGCTTTCCTGGCATGGGCCAGGTTGATCGCCGCAGCCCAGGTCGCAGCCGTCCCAGGCGTGTCGAACCCATCCGGCACGGAGGCCGACGCCGCCGTTGCGGAAACCGCGACAGGAGGCGTTATGACCAGCCCACCGGGCGAGACATGCCGGACGCAGGCGCCGCAATAGGCCGCCGAGTGGCTCTCTCCGATCCGCCTGCGATCGGTCGCCGCCGATATGACGACGCGATGGGCGAGATCGAGCGCACCGATGTTGACTGGGAGAAAAAGCTTTTCCATTCCGGTACCTTCCACCGGATCAAATCCGCATCGCAGCGCGGCCGGACGCCGGAGCTTCAATCACGCCGAACACAGGCCAATTGAACTCCACCTTGCCAAGCTCAGCCCTGCCAATCTCAGCCATGCCGGACCCGGACCTGCCTGTCACTTTGCACCGTCCTCAGCCCCGGGGCCGAGCGGAGGGCGGAGATCGGAGCCGCATTGGCACGCTTGGAAGGCGACGGCGGGGCGGACGCCGCGCGCACGGACGCCACCAGTTCGACGATGCGGTGCGCCATGTCGTCGGCGCGGTCCATCTCGGCCTCGATCAGCTGGGACATCTTCTCCGCGTCTGGGCAGGCGGCACCATTGCGTTCAGTCCAGCGCCGCCGGGCGTCCGAAGCCAACCGGATGGAAGTGACGGCGTTGACGAGAGTCCTGACGTAGGAGACGTAGGTGTTGATCTCCAACTCGCCGAATGCGTGCGGTTGCATCGCGAAGGCTTCGGCTTCGGGCCACCGCTGGTGCGACGACATCGACGACGCACCATCGTCATGGGCGGAAAGGTGAGCCATGGCCCTTGCTCCTGTATGAGTTGTTCTGAGGAGAGTGTGGCCGGGCGGTGGTCTGTAAGCGAGTAAAGCGTTGTAAAGCCCACTGCCCCTTTTGCGCGCATCAGCGCCATGGTTCCCATGCTTCCGAAGGAGCTTGGCAATCAGGCCGAAGCTCCGCAATATTCCGTTGTATGCAAATTCCATCGGGCTCCCGACGGATATGTGGCAGGCCCGTTGCCTTTGATTTGAATGATGGAATCGACCATGACGGTGAAGCGACGGACTGTGCTGGCGGCCTCTGCGGCGGGCATGTTCCTGGCCACGGTAAGGCCACTGGGGGCACAGGCCCAGGATGCCCTGTCCATCGTGCTGCCCAATCAGTTCATCCTGGCCTTCATCGATGTCCTGTTCACGCAGGCCGCCGGATATTTCGAGCGGGAAGGGCTGCGGGTCAGCATCGAGGAAGGTCGCGGCTCCTCCATGGCGTTGCAGCAGGTCATGGGCGGAAACGCAACGATCGCCCGCATCGGGGCCGTCGATCACATCCGGGCAAGCGGGCAGCCGGCGGGCCGTGATCTCGTCGCCATCGGCACGGTACAGCAGACGTCTCCCTGGTTCGTGGTGAGCTTGCAGGACAAGCCGGTGACCGGGCCGCAGGACATGGCGAACCGGACCGTCGGCATCCAATCGGTCGGCGGCACCACGGAAACGCTGCTCGACATCATGCTGGCTGCCCGCGGCGTGGATCGCGCCGGCGTCCAGCGGGTGGTCGTGGGCAACTCGCCGGCTGGGGTCGATCTGATCCGCCAAGGCCGGATCGACGCCTATCTCGTGACTGCCAGCATCGCGGTCGCATTGCGGAAGAGCGGCCAGCCCGTTCACCTATGGAACACGGACACGGTCGCCCCGACGCCGGGCTTCTGCTACTCCGGCAAACGCGACGTGATCGAGCGGCATCAGCCGTTGATCCAGCGCTATCTTCGGGCCGTCCGCACCGCGCTGCTCGACCTGGTCGACGGCAAGGTCGCCATCGCCGATGCACTGAAGGCCATGGAGCGCTACGACATGGCCGAAGCCCGGAATCAGGAGCTTGCCGCCGCCATTTACAAGGAGAACATCGCCTTCCTGCTGGCGGACGGCCGGCAAAACCTTCTGCGCAACGTGCCGGAGCGCTGGCAAAGCGCCTACGACCTCATGGTTTCCTGCGGGTTCGCGCCGCCCAACCTGAAGCAGGAGGAACTTTACACAAACCGGTTCATCGACGCGCTGTGACCGGGATCGGCAGCAGCAGCGGGCGGCCGGCCCTGATCGCCTTGACAGGGATCGGCAAGACCTTCGATGTCGGCGCCGGAACGGCGCCGGCGCTCCTGCCCAGCAGCCTGTCGATCGCCGACGGCGAGTTCGTCGTGTTTCTCGGGCCGTCGGGCTGCGGCAAGACCACCCTGCTGCGCATGATCAGCGGACTGCTGGAACCGAGCTTCGGGACCATCGCCATTGCCGGAAGCCCCCTGTGGCACAAGGGTCGCTGCCGGAAGGAACTCCGGTCCCGACTGGGGCTTGTTTTCCAGGAATCGTCCCTGCTCCCCTGGCTGACGGTGGAGGAGAATGTGCTGCTGCCGCTGGATTTGCGTGGGCGGCTGCCGCGCACGGAGCGGCTGTCCGCCGCGCGGGCGATGCTGGCGCTGGTCGGTGCCGCCGACATCGGCGCACGGATGCCTCACGAGATTTCCGGCGGCATGCGCCAGCGGGTGGCCATTGCGCGGGCACTGTCCTACGATCCCGATGTGCTGCTGATGGACGAGCCCTTCGCGGCACTCGACGCGATCTCCCGCGAGGCCTTGAACATGGAGCTTCAGTCGCTCTGGCTCGCGACCCGCAAGACCATCGTCCTGGTGACGCATTCAATGGCGGAGGCGGCTTTTCTGGCCGACCGGATCGTCCTGTTCTCGCCGGGACCGGGGCGCGTCGACAGTGTGATCGGCGTGCCTTTTCCAAGGCCGCGCACCCGCGATCTCACCTATTCGCCGGAGTTCCAGCGGATGGTGCGCGATCTGCACGAACGATTGGCCGGACTGATGGGGCAACCATGAAGAAGGTGCGGTTGCGCGATGCGGTCTGGCTGCCGTGGCTGGTCACGCCATGCCTGCTGGCGGCTGGGCTGCTGGCTTGGCACGGATTCGTCACCGCCCGGGGCGTCTCCCCCTTCATCCTGCCCGCCCCCCGGCCGGTGCTGGAGGAGTGGGTGGCGCTGATGCTCAGCGGGCGGGCCTGGAGCCACACGGCCATGACCTTCGCCGGCTCCGTGGCCGGATTCCTCCTGGCGACCGTCCTGGGTGTGGCCGCGGGCATCCTGCTCTCGCTGTCGCCGACGCTGGAGCGCTTGGCGAAGCCCTTCATCGTTGCCTTCCAGGTTCTTCCGAAGGTGGCGCTGATTCCGCTGTTCGTGGTGTGGATGGGATTCGGCCTGGGCCCGAAGATCCTCACCTCCGCCATCCTGCCCTTCTACCCGATCATGATGAACACGCTGCTCGGCATCCGGTCGGTGCCGGAAGGGTTGCGCGACGTGATGACCTCCTTCGACGCCAGCCGCTTCCAGCTGCTCCGTCGCCTGGAGCTTCCCTATGCCCTCCCCTTCATCGTCACCGGCCTGGAGGTGGGCATCGTCCTGGCCCTCGTCGGCACCGTCGTGGCGGAGTTCATATCGGGAAGCTCCGGGCTGGGATACCTGCTGGTCAGCCGGATCAATTCCTTTGAGACGGAACAGATGTTCGCCATCGTCCTGCAGCTCTGTTTGCTGGGGCTCGTGCTCTATGCCGGAGTGGCGGGGCTCCGCCGGCTGCTGGTGCCGCGCCTCACCCCATCCCGCCCTTGAATGGGGTTGCGACCTGAGCCCGTAGCGCCTCCGACCGCTGCGATGGCGCCACCAGCAGCCGCAAGGTGGTCCATCCGCTCGGCGAAGCCATAGCGGCAGGACCGATTGAACCTTAGCCCCGCCGGCCGCCGGCATTGACGGCGCCGGACACGCCCAGCCGCTCGACGGTCTCGTCGGTGCTCCACAGGGCATTGGCCAGCCAGCGGAAGTTGATCAGGGCCGCGAGATAGCCGTCGCCTTCGGGCAGCTTGCTGGCGGCGGTGGCGTCGCGCACGACGGCGACCTCGAAGCCATGCTCGACGAAATCGCGCAGATGCGATTCCACGCAGAAATTGGCGGCCATGCCCGCCAGGATGACCTGATCCACCCGCTTCTTGCGCAATTGGAACAGCACGTCGTTGGTCTGCGGGCCGGCGATCTTGTGGGGCGAACAGACGATGGTCCGCCCGTCCTGGATCAGGTCGTGGTATTCGGGCATCCAGTCGGCGCCCGACCCGGCGAAGCCCTCGAGCGACAGCGGGTCGCGGCGATCGAACATGCGCAGCCTGTGCATCAACACCTCGCCGGGCGCGGCATGGTCCCAGTCATGGTCGTGCGGATAATAGTAGTGCGGCGAAATCACCACCGGGATACCGGCTGCCTTGGCGGCGACCAGCAGCCGGCCGATGTTGCCCACGGTTCCGTGCTCGGTGATGCTCTCGCCGAAGGCCCCCCAGGCCGCGCCCTGCGGGCTGAGGAAATCGATCTGCGGGTCGGTGATGACGAGAGCGGTCCGGGCGAGGTCGAGGACCATCCCGCCCTTCGGCAGCGCAGGGGACGCGGGGTCGGCGTAGGCGGCCGGAATCCGGGTGGCCATGGTGAACTCCTTCTTTGCAGGGGATGAAATCTTGAGGAGAGGATGACGGACGGGCGTGCTCAGGCGTCGCCTTTCAGGACCGCCGACGCCGCACGCGACCTGTGCAGGCCAAAGGCGACCGCCCAGGCGACGGCGAACAGGACGACGATGAGGAAACCCAGCCGGTCGGACGCGTCCTTCAGCAGGCCCAGGAGGCTCCAAAGCCCGCCGTCGAAGCCAAAATGCTCGCCGATCAGGCCCAGCATCTCGGTTCCGCCGATGAAGCCGGCGAGAAGGGCGGACAGCAGCGTGACGCCCATGTTGTAGCGCAGCCTGCGGGTGGGACGGGCGGTCGCCCAGCGATAGGCCCCCAGCATCAGCAGCCCGTCGGCGGTATCGACCAGCAGCATGCCGGCGGCGAACAGCAGGGGAAAGACCAGGATCGTCGCGAAGGGCAGCCCGTTGACCGCCTGCGCGGCGGACAGCCCGAACACCGCGATCTCCGTCGCCGTGTCGAAGCCCAGGCCGAACAGCACGCCGAGCGGAGCCATGTGCCAGCTCTGGCCGATCAGCCCGAACAGCGGACGGAGAAGCCTTGCCGGCAGCCCTTGCCCGCCCATCATGCGGTCCGGTTCCGCCTGATCCGGAGAACCGCCGGCACGCAATGTTCGATAGGCACGATAGACCGAACGGAACACCAGGATGTTGAGCAGCGCCACGGTCAGCAGGAACAGCGCCGAGATGCCGGTGCCCAGAAAGCCGCCGACCTCCTGCACGCCGCGGAACAGCTCCAACGAGCCGGCGGTGGCGCCGACCGCCGCGGCCACCAGGACCACCAGCGCCGAATGACCGAGCGCGAAGAAGAAGCCGACTGCGACCGGGCGCTCTCCCTCCTGCATCAGCTTGCGCGTGACATTGTCGATGGCGGCGATGTGGTCGGCATCCAGCCCATGGCGCATGCCAAGCCCATAGACCAGCAGCGCCATAGCGAACAACGCCGGATCGCCGCCGAAGGACAGGCAGGCGCCAAGCCAGCCGCCGCCATTCAGCAGCAGAACGGCCGCGGACACCAGGACGAGCCGGGCTTTCAGACCGGGTTGCCTGAAGACGGCGGGCGGTGCGGGAAGCAGGATCATGACGCTTCTCCTTTGACGGTGTTGGGGACCGCGCCGCCAAGCGAAAGCGACCTTTTCGGATATACGATGGAAGTCACCAGGAAGGCGGCCAGCGCAACCTGCGGATCGCGCTCGACGAAGCAGGTCGCGAGATCGGCCGACTGGACCGCGCTCATGGCTGCAGGATGGGCTGAGGAATGGGGTGACGCGCCGCGACCTCGTCCATCTTGCGGGCCAGATCCTCCGGCGTCAGCAGCCCTTTTTGAAAAAGGATGTTGGAGAAGGCGACGATCCAGCGCTCGTAATAGCCGAGCGCGCCGACCATCTCCGACCCCAGCGCCTCGACGCCGCGGCGCTTCTCTTCGGTGTTGATGATCTTGCGGAAGTCGAGCACGTCGGCCAGCGCGTGGCAGCGCTTCTCCCACGGCTCCAACTCATGCTCGACCTGCTCGATCGGTCCGGCGGACAGGCCGCCGATGTCGTTGGGCAGACGCCTGACCAGCTGTTCGCCACCGCTCATTGCACCGTCCTCCCCGTGGGAGCGGCCACCGGGACCACGCCGATCATGGCGTCCCTGGTCACCAGCGCCGCCAGACTTTCTTCATCCATGCCGTCCGTCCCGTCCGGCCGGCGCGGCAGGACGAGGTAGCGGACCATGGCGGTGGAATCGCTGACGCGGATTTCGACGTCTTCAGGAATGACGGTCCCGAATTCGGCCAGCACCGCCCGCGGCTCCACCACCGCACGGGCACGGTAGGCCTTCAGCTTGTACCAATCCGGCGGCAGCCCCAGCACCGGGCGCGGGTAGCAGGAACACAGGGTGCAGACGATCAGGTTGTGCACCGTGGCGGTGTTCTCCAGCACGATCAGCCGGGTGTCGTCATAGAAGCTGATGCCCAGCTCCTCGCACGCCGCCCGCCCATCGGTAAGAAGGCGGCGGCGGAATTCCGCATCCACCCAGGCGCGGGCGACGACCTTGGCCCCCAGCGCCGGGTTGCGGGAATCCAGAACCTCGATCTGCCGGCGGATCTCGTCGGGACCGATCATCCCGCGTTCGACCAGCAGTTCGCGCACCGCGGTTTCCATGATCTCGTAGTAGCCGGGCGGGCCTTCCTGTCCGACGGGGGCATGCGGATGGGCATGCTCATGCTGATGGCCGTGTTGGTGGCCGTGATCTGGGTCGGTCATCGGGTCAGGCCCTTTCCAGCCAAGTCTCGTAAATCTCGATGCGCAGGCCGTCCTTTTCCGGACCGGCATAGTCGGGCCAAACGTCGATCAGCGGGATCGCGACCCGGTAATAATGTCGCCTGGCGCCGGCATTGCGGCCGTAGGCTTCCTGCTCGTTGTCGATGGCGGCGGGTTCGATGACGGCTTCGATCGTGCCGGTCTTGCCGCGCAGGTAGGCGGGCACCCGGTAATGGCCGATGGGGCTTCGGGTGAGGATGCGGACGGCGTCGCCGGGCCGGAAAGCCGGCTCCTCGCCAAGCGCCGTCACGATGCCGGGCAGCGGCGCCGTTCCGGCCGGTTCAGCTTGTCGTTTCACGCGAGCTTCCTTTTGCGACAGGGCCACGGGCTGGCCGACTTGAGAGTTTGCAAGGGATCGCGGGCCGGACAGGGCTCCGGGGGAGGGAGCCCTGTCCGGCGCGATCAGCCGGCGGCGCGGGGAAACTCCGCCGGCTCCGTTCCCGAAGGCGAACCGAGCGTCATGGTCCCTCTTCAGGAACCGTGGCGGCGATGCTGCCAATCCAGGTCAGGATCGTCTTGGACAGGGCGTCGCTGATTTGAACACTGCACAGTTTCGATACGGATCAGGTCGCGGCATCCAGCTTTCGTTCAAATCGACGGGGGATTTTCACAAGATCGACAAGCACTTGATGGGGATAGTCGGGCAACCCAGTCGGGAGGCATCCCGGCACACACACCCATCCACATTGGAACAAGGCCGAGCGACATCCTTCCCACCAGCCACTGCGCGTCAGGTTCGACGCCGGTCCGGTCCTGTTGAAATGAGCGACCCAGGAGCAACCGAAATGAGCGCATCGCACAATGCCGCCATCGTCGATGCGGTGGCCGAAGGATTGATGGTTTTCCCAAGCCCCCACAGCCCCAGCGAGACGGCGGAACGCATGGCATCGGCGGTCGCTGGTCTCGGTATGACCGTGGTCGCCCGCATCGATCATGCCGCCGCCGCGTCCCGAATGGGCCTCCACCTGCGCCCAACCCTGGTGCTGATCTTCGGCAACCCGGCTGCGGGTACGCCCCTGATGGAAGCGGTCCCGACGCTCGCCATCGATCTTCCAATGAAAGCATTGGTTTGGCGCTCCGACGCTGGCCGCACTTGGCTCGCTTGCAACGATCCGGCATGGATGGTCGACCGGCATGCCATTGCTGTCAGAGAGGACGGGTTTGGCGAAGTTCTGGAGCAAATGAGAGCATCTCTTGTCTCCGCCGCGACGCAGGCAACGGGTGCAGATCCGTCGGCCTGAGCAGCCGAAGCCCTGCGGCGCGTGTCTCGGGATGCCCTCGCGGCGCGATCCCGCCGAACAGTATCGATCAAGGCCGAACCAGACGAACTCAATTTTCAAATGCACGAACGCCCCGCTCCTTGCGGAACGGGGCGTTGTGTGAATTCTGGTTGCGGGGGCAGGATGTGGCCTTTACCGAATACGCCATAAGCTCGACTTTGCCGATTATGAAGCGAGCATGGAGGACGGGAGGCCTTAAGGTCCTGCGGTGTACGTGGGTTTTCTCAATACGCAACCAGAACCGCGTCAAGCCGAATTGCCCCACAATTCCAACGCTGACGTACACCCGTCATAACGCCAGTAAATACCCTGATAAAATTCACAATTATTCTGCCGCCTTGAGCCGGTCACCTGCTGAATTCGACCTTTTGATGCCGAACTGCCTGGCTGCACCCGTCAACGGATCATCGACATCGATGCTTCACGCGCGAAGGGGTGGACCTGCCGCGCTGGACGTTTGGCCGGGTGGCTCGGCCGCACTGCAACGTTGCTGAAGCCGCTGGCCGAGCGCATCATCGCCCGTGTACTGGTGGCGGGCAAGCTGCACGTCGACGACACCCCGGTATCGGTCCTCCCCTCAGGCGCCAGCAAGACCAGCGCCGGACGGTTGTAGGTCTATGTGCACGACGACTGAACCTGTCCCCACACCGCACCTCTGGCCGTGTTCTACCGCTACACGCCCGACCGCAACGGCGAGCATTTGCAGCGCCAACTTGCCAGCTGGAAGGGCGCACTGCAGGCCAATGATTACGCCACAATCACCTGAGCTATTCGAAACAATAGGTCCCGTTCAGTTTCATAGGTCAGCCAATGATGTACGCACCACCAGCGGAAACCCTTTCGTTACCGTAACAGGATCGACCATTACGCACCGCTCTTGTACGCAGATTGCATTCTATTGGGATCAGCAGATCCTAAAAGACGCCACTGTGAGCCAATGAGAATGGCAAAAATTTCAAAGACCCCAATTCTGGATCGAGTTCGCAGCCTCCGTGATCTACGGGCCCTCAAGCCCGAACAGCTCCGCCAGTTCGCAGACGAGTTGCGCACCGAGACGGTGGACGCCGTCTCGGTGACCGGCGGCCATCTCGGCGCCGGGCTGGGGGTGGTCGAGCTGACGGTGGCGCTGCATTACGTCTTCGACACGCCCTATGACCGGCTGATCTGGGACGTCGGGCACCAGTGCTATCCGCACAAGATCCTGACCGGGCGGCGCGACCGCATCCGCACGCTGCGCATGGGCGGCGGCCTCAGCGGCTTCACCAAGCGGTCGGAGAGCGAATACGATCCCTTCGGAGCCGGCCACAGCTCCACCTCCATCTCCGCCGGTCTCGGCATGGCAGTCGCCAGCAAGATGAAGGGGGAGCGGCGCAACGTCATCGCCGTGATCGGCGACGGCGCCATGAGCGCCGGCATGGCCTACGAGGCGATGAACAACGCGGCCTCCACCAAGTCGCGGCTGATCGTCATCCTCAACGACAACGACATGTCCATCGCCCCGCCGGTCGGCGCGATGAGCGCGTACCTGTCGCGGCTGATCTCGTCCAAGCCGTACCTGTCGCTGCGCCATCTGGCGAAGGAGATCGCCGACCAGCTGCCGCGTCCGCTGCGCAACGCCGCCCGCCGGGCGGAGGAATATGCGCGCGGCATGGTCACCGGCGGCACCCTGTTCGAGGAGCTGGGCTTCTACTACATCGGCCCGATCGACGGTCACAACCTGGACCACCTGCTGCCGGTGCTGCAGAACGTCCGCGACGCCGATGACGACAAGCCGGTGCTGATCCACGTCGTCACCAAGAAGGGCAAGGGCTATGGCCCGGCGGAGGAGTCGGCCGACAAGCTGCACGCCGTCGCCAAGTTCGACGTGGTGACCGGCACCCAGTCCAAGCCGAAGTCCAACGCCCCGACCTACACCCGCGTCTTCGCCCAGAGCCTGATCGCCGAGGCGGCGGCCGACCCGACCATCGTCGGCATCACCGCCGCCATGCCGTCGGGTACCGGGCTCGACCTGTTCGGGGAGCGCTTCCCCGACCGCTGCTTCGACGTCGGCATCGCCGAACAGCATGCGGTGACCTTCGCCGCCGGCATGGCGACCGAGGGGTTCAAGCCCTTCTGCGCCATCTATTCGACCTTCCTGCAGCGCGCCTACGATCAGGTCATCCATGACGTGGTGCTGCAGCATCTGCCGGTGCGCTTCGCGCTGGACCGCGCCGGGCTGGTGGGCGCGGACGGGGCGACCCATGCCGGGTCCTTCGACACCGCCTATCTCGGCTGCCTGCCCGACATCGTCCTGATGGCGGCGGCGGACGAGCTGGAGCTGATGCACATGGTGGCGACCCAGGCCGCCATCGACGACCGCGCCTCGGCCCTGCGCTACCCGCGCGGCGAGGGCGTGGGGCTGGAACTGCCGGAGCGCGGAAGCCTGCTGCCGATCGGCAAGGGCCGCATCCTGCAGGAAGGCACCAAGATCGCCATCCTCAGCTACGGCACCCGCCTGGGCGAGGCCCGGCGTGCCGCGGCAGAGCTGGCGGCGCGCGGCCTGTCGACCACCCTGGCCGACGCCCGCTTCGCCAAGCCGCTGGACGAGGATCTGGTCCGCCGGCTCGCGCTGGAGCACGAGGTGCTGATCACCATCGAGGAGGGATCGGTCGGCGGGTTCGGCAGCTTCGTGCTGCAATTCCTGGCGACGGCCGGGCTGCTCGACAAGGGCCTGAAGGTTCGTCCGATGGTGCTGCCGGACCGTTTCCTTCCGCAGGACTCGCCGGCGATGCAGTACACGGAAGCCGGCTTGACGACCGGATCCATCGTTGCCACGGCGGTTGCCGCGTTGGGTATCACGACGGATGCCTCGGCTCCCTGCCTTGTCGTCGGGGGCTGACCGGAGGCAGACCGGCAGGCCGTTCCGAAAGGTGTCATTGCTGTGAGGGGCGTCATGAGCGAATGGCCGATACGCGTCGTTCTTGCCCAGCCGAGGGGCTTTTGCGCCGGAGTGGAGCGGGCGATCGACATCGTCGAACGCGCACTCGCGCTCTATGGCCCACCGGTCTATGTGCGGCACGAGATCGTGCACAACAGGCATGTGGTGGAGAGCCTGAGCACGCGCGGCGCCCGGTTCGTCGATGAGGTGGATGAAATCCCCAGCGGTGCCGTGACCATCTTCAGCGCACATGGCGTTTCCATGGCGGTGGAGAGCTTGGCGCGAGAGCGGGATCTGCACGTGATCGACGCCACCTGCCCGCTGGTGACCAAGGTACACCGTGAGGGCCGGCGTTATGCCACGAACGGATTCGATGTCGTCCTTATCGGTCACAAGGGGCACGCGGAGGTGGATGGGACGATCGGACAGATCGACGGAACCGTTCACCTCGTCTCCTCGGTCGCCGACGTTATGGGCTTCCAACCACGCGATCCCGACCGTATCGCCTATGTGACGCAGACCACCCTCAGTGTCGACGACACCCGCGAGATCATCAAGGCGCTTGTCGCACGCTTCCCGCGCATCGTCGGCCCACAGGTCAACGACATCTGCTACGCGACGCAGAACCGACAGGTGGCGGTGCGCGAGTTGGCGCAGCGTGTCGACGTTGTGCTGGTCGTCGGCGCCGCCAACAGCTCCAACTCCAACCGATTGCGGGAGATCGGAGCAGAGATGGGCAAGCCCTGCCACCTGATCGCCGACGCCGGCGCGATCGACAGCGCCTGGTTCGACGGGGCTTCGTCCATCGGCATCACCGCCGGGGCCTCGGCTCCCGAAGTGCTGGTGTCGGGGGTGGTCGATTACCTTGCGAGCCTGCGGCCGATCCGCCTGGAGACGCTGAGCGGTGTCGTCGAAAATGTCCGCTTCCGCCTTCCGTCGGAGTTGGATCCCGACCGCGTCGCCTGAGCCACTGCCCATCAGCGGGAGTAAGTGATGCCGGTTCCCCTTCACCAACAGCTTTCCGTCGCCAGCTATGTCCTCAGGCAACGCCTGGCCGGCCGGACGCGCTATCCGCTGGTGTTGATGCTGGAGCCCCTGTTCCAATGCAACCTCGCCTGCGCCGGCTGCGGCAAGATCGATTACCCGGACACCGTCCTGAAACGCCGGCTGAGCGTCCAGCAGTGTTTGGACGCCGTCGACGAATGCGGCGCACCAGTCGTGTCCATCCCCGGCGGGGAGCCGTTGCTGCACAAGAACATCGGCGCCATCGTCGCCGGAATCGTGGCGCGGCGCAAATATGTGTATCTGTGCACCAACGCGCTGTTGCTGGAGAAGAAACTCGACCTTTTCGAGCCCAGCCGTTATCTGACCTTCTCCGTTCACCTGGACGGCTTCCGCCCGCAGCATGACAAGGCGGTCTGCCAGCCCGGCGTGTTCGATCGCGCCCTGACCGCCATCGTCGCGGCCAAGGCGCGTGGCTTCCGCGTCGGGGTCAACACCACATTGTTCGACGACAGCAAGCCGGAACAGACCGCCGCCTTCCTCGACTGGCTGAAGACGCTGGGGGTCGAGGGCGTGACCATCGCACCCGGCTATGCCTATGAGCATGCACCCGACCAGGAGCATTTTCTGAACCGCAGCCGGACGCACGAGCTGTTCCGCGCCGTGTTCCTCCTGGGTCGCGGAAAGCGCTGGCCGCTCAACCATTCGATACTGTACCTGGACTTTCTGGCCGGCAACCAGCCCTACCGCTGCTCGCCCTGGGGCACGCCGACGCGGAACATCTTCGGCTGGCAGCGCCCCTGCTATCTGTTGGGCGAGGGCTACGCCGCCTCGTTCCGGGAGTTGATGGAGGAGACCGATTGGGACCGCTACGGCACCGGCAATCATGAAAAATGCGCCAACTGCATGGCCCATTGCGGCTATGAACCGACGGCGGTCGCCGACGCGTTGGCACATCCGCTGAAGCTGGCCCGCATCGCACTCAGCGGCCCCGGCGCCTCCCCATGACCGTCAATAGCGCAGCGTCGATCCCGTCTCCGCCCCGCCCTCGCCCACCATGATCGAGGCATCGGCGAAGCTTGGCGGGGCAAGCATGACGCGCGCGTCGTTTCCAAAGCCATAGCCATCCAGGGGGGATTGCCCAACAGATTGCGGTCGATGCGGCGGTTTCCGCTCTCGTCGTGGCAGGCACGCACCGCATAGGTTCCCGGCATGACGCCGGGCACCCTCACCGATACAGCTCCCGGTCGGGCCGGCGCCGTGCCGCGAAGGCGCAGGTGCCGCCGATGAACATGTCCGCGGAGCAGATGCCGACGACGATCTCGCCACGGTCATCCGCCACGCTGCGCACGCTCACCAGGACATCAGCGGCATCCGCAAATGCGGCAGACAGAATAATGACCAAAATTATCGCCGCGCGCATTGGGTACCACCCCTCGGCCACAGTCGGCCACACCGCACATGGATACCGAATGCTACACTTCCCCATCGGCTTCCAATAGTTCGCCAAGGAATAATCGGGATCAATTTGCCGACCGATTCAACCCCGCTCCGCGTTGTCCAACGACAGGTGGCGCCCACGTGTCCCATTCTACTCTGCGACGGCTGACAGAGCTTGCTAGAGCCTTTTTAGAGTCCTGGAGCGTGGCGGCGTGCCGCTGGCCCATCACCACCGTTGTCATGAACCTGCTGCTGGCCGGCTTGGCCGGCTGGTATTCGGTGGAAGGGCTGCGCATCAACACCAGCACCACCGACATGATCTCGCCCGAGGCTCCCTTCCGGCGCGACGCGGAAGCCTACCGGCGGGCGTTTCCCTTCGCCGACGATCAGATCGTCGTGGTGGTCGATTCCCCTTCATCGGACCAATCCGATGCGGCGGCGACGCGCTTGGCCGAACTGATGCGCGAACACCCGGAGTCCCTGGCCGATGTGGAGGTGCCCTCGGCCGATCCCTATTTCCGGCGCTACGGACTGCTGTTTCTGGACCCGCTGATCCTCCAGGATCTGGCGACCCGCCTCGCCGGGGCACAGGCGGCGCTGGGCACATTGAACGAAGCCCCCAACCTGCACGGACTGGCGAGCATGTTCGGCCTTGTCCTAGAGCACGCGGGCGAGGATGCGCCGGCCACCCTGTCGGACCTTCTCGGCCGGCTTGCCGACGCGACGGACAGCGTGGCCTCCGGCCGGCCGGAGCCGGTTTCATGGACCGGGCTGGTCAAACTGAACGACGACGAGCGGTTCGGCGACCGGCGCTTCGTCACTGCGCAGGCGGTATTGGCCGATACGGCGTTCGGGCGTGGCCGGCCGGCGGTGGACGCGGTGCGCCGTGCCATCGATGCCTTGAAGGGAGAACCGGAGGGGAGCGGGGTGGACGCCCGCATGACCGGTGCCATCGTGCTCCGCCAGACGGAGTTGGACACGGTGGCCGATACGGCGGGCATCGCCACCATCCTGTCCTTCATCCTGGTCACGGCGGTTTTGACCGTTGGGATGCGCTCATGGCGGATGATCGCGGCCATGATGATCACGCTGATGATCGGTCTGACACTGAGCGCCGGGCTGGCGGCGGCGGTGGTGGGGCGGCTCAACCTAATCTCGGTGACCTGCGCGGTGATCTTCTTCGGGCTGGGCGACGATTTCGGCAGCCATCTCGGCTTGCGCTACCAGGAGGAGCGGCGCCGCGGCCATCCCCCGCCCGCCGCTGTTCTGGAGGCCGCGCGGAGCGTCGGCGGGCCGCTGTCGCTCAGCACGCTGTGCGCCATCATCGGCTTCCTGTCCTTTGTGCCGACCGAGTATATGGGGCTGGCCGAGTTCGGGGTGATCTCGGCGCTCGGCATGGTGGTGGCGCTGTTCATCAGCCTGACGCTGCTGCCGGCTCTGTTCATCCTCATGCCCCCCGGCCCCGGCGTGGTGCGGGTGGAGCGCGAGGACCGCGCCTACGCCACCTGGATGACCCGGCACAACAGCGCGCTGCTGGGGGTCACCGCGTTCACCGCGCTGGCTTCGCTCGCCGCCCTGCCGCTGGTCCGGCTCGACGTGAATCCGCTGAACCTGCAAGACCGGCGCACCGAAGCGGTGCGCACCTACCGCGAGCTGGCTGAAGTGCCAAGAACCTCCCCCTACTCGGTCAACATCCTGCAGTCGGACTTGGCCTCGGCCCAGGCTATGGCCGACCAGCTGCGCGACAACGAGCAGGTCAGCGGGGCGCGCACATTCGCCAGCTTCATTCCCAAGGAACAGGATGCCAAGCTGCCCATCATCGCGGACATGGCCCTGCTTCTGGGGCCGAGCCTCAGCGCGCCTGCGGAAGTCGCTGCACTCTCCCCCGCCGACCGTGCCGAAGCCGTGGCGACGCTGCGCAACGATCTCACCCGGTTCGCGCAGGGCGACACCGGCAATCCGGAAGCCCGAGCGGCGGCGCAGCGCTTCGCCGAAGCGCTCGAACGCGTCTCATCCGGCGGGGAAGAGGGGTTAACGGAACTCGACCGCGCGCTGACCGGCGGCATCCCGCCGCTGCTGGGCCGGCTGCGGGAGGGGCTGGATGTGGAGCGACCGGTGACCGCTCAGGATGTGCCGGACTCCATCCGCCGCCGTTGGATCGCACCGGATGGGCAGGCGCGAGTCGAGGCGCTGCCCACCCACGATATTTCCGATAGCCGCGATATGGCGCGCTTCGCCAACGCCGTGCTGGCGGTGGCGCCACACGCCACGGGAGCACCGGTGACGGTAACCCAGGCCGGGCGGATCGTTCTGCGCGCCTTCGCGGAGGCGACGGCACTGACGCTCGTGCTGATGGCGCTGGTGCTGCTGGCGGTGCAGCGGAGCCTGTCGGGCATGGTGCTGATCCTGGTCCCGCTCGTCATCGCGGCGCTGTGGACCATGGCGGTGGCGGGCCTGCTGGACATCCCCTTCAACTTCGCCAACGTCATCGTCCTGCCGCTGCTGTTCGCGTTGGGCGTGTCGAGCAGCATCCACATGGTGGCACGCGGGCAGGAGTTGGAGCGGAGCGGAACACACGGGACCAATTATGGGATTGAGCTGCTGGTCACCAGCACGCCCCTTGCCGTGCTGGTCAGCACGCTGACCACCAGCACGGCATTTGCCACCCTTGCGATTTCCAGCCATCGGGGCCTGTCCAGCATGGGCATGCTGCTGGCCATCGCCATCCTGTTCACAATTATCTCGGCACTGCTGGTGCTGCCCAGCCTGATGATCGGATGGCACCGCTGGGTTCATCGCCACACACCAGCAGCCGATCCGACGTCGCCGACCCGGCGATGAGCCCGCCGCGCCAAGCGGCCGCCACGGTGGCGCCCGGCAGGCGCCGCCCGTCATCCTCGACGACCACCTCGGCCCTGGTTCGGCCCACCCCGACTTGCCCTGCCCCGTCCGCCCCGAGCGCCACGATGCGTGTCGGGGTGGCCGTCATGTCCGTCAGGCCGATGCGATGCCCGAAGCGGTGCAGGGCCAGCGCGAGCAACGACGGATGCACCGCGGCCAGCACTCGGCCCTCCAACGCTCCGCCAACCGCGCGGCTCAGATTGTCGGGTCCGCCGGGAACGGCGATCCGTTCCGGCACGGCCGCACCGTCACCCGCCAGCAGTGCCGACAGCCGGTAGACGAGCACAGCATCCTCCCGCGTTGCCGCGACGAACAGGCGGTCGGCGGCGACATCCGGCAGCAGGCCGTTGGCAAAGCCGATCCCCGTCGCCAGCATCCGCACCCGCCCCTCGTCCACGAGGCCGACGAAACCGTGGTGAAGGTTCAGGATATTCTCCAGGCCGGCCGCCATCCCGCCGCAGCCGCCATGGTCGCTGGTGAAGAGGAAGCGGCCGGTCTCCAGGAACGCCACGTCGTTGGCACGGCACAGAAACGGACTTTCCACCGTACCCAGATGGCGCAGGTCGTCACCGGAGAGGGAGAAGCGCTCGACCACCGTGTCGCCGGTCCAGCGCCGGTTGATCGCCAGCACGGAACGGCTTCCGTCCGTCTCCACCCGCAGGTCCATGCCATGCGGCCGGAATCCACCGTCCGGATGAAAGCCGGCGCTCAACTCAACGGCCTCGGCCCGCTCCCCGGCGAGTGCCGCCAAAGAGAGCAGGAACAGCCCTCCGCCGGCCTTCTCCGAAACCGCCCAACGGTCGTGAGCGGAAAGGACCGCCCGCCCGAGAGCCTGATCCACCACCAAGTCCTCGATGCCGAACACCGGCCGGCCACCCGCCGTGACCGCCACCGCCCGACAATCCGCGAAAGCCAGTTCCTTCAACCCCACAAGCACCATCAGCCCGATCACTAGCGGACGGATCATGGTGTGACCGCCGGCGCACCCCAGCGGTCGATGAAGGGACTCCACCGGCGCTCCACCCGCTCCCGCCCGGCCTCGGACAGCCGGTGTTCGTTCTTGGCGTAGCCGCGCACCTCGCCCAGATAGGCTTTGAAGCGCGGCTCGGCTGCCGAATAGCCTGGAAGATTGAGCCTGCGGTAGATGCGCTCCGCTTCCGCCAACGGTTCGCGCTCGAACCTCTCGAACGCCACCTCGACGAAACGGTCGGGCGGCAGGTCGGCAGTATCATCCAGCAACGCCTGCATGATCCGGGGATAGTGGTCGAGAACCACCTGCTCCACATCGATGTGGCCGTAGGGCTGGAGCGCCAGCTTGTCCAGCAGCGTGCGGTAGAAATGCACGGTGGACACGAACACCGCCCGCGGGTCGCGATGGATGTGGATGAAGTGTGCGTCGGGCCAGATTTCCCGCAGCATGGCGACGCGGGCACTGTAGACGGGATTCTTGATCAGAAGGCGCCGCCCGCCCTGGGCAAGTGACACTTTCTCCAGCAGATGAACGAAGCGGCGGCGCCAGCCCTCCGTCTCCGCCGCCGTACAGCCTTCGTGGTAAAGGCCGCGTTGCAGGTTCCTGCCGAAATACCGTGGAAAGTAGAGCCCATGATAGAAGGACAGCGGCGACATGTTCGCCAACGCGATCTCGTCCTCCTGCGGCGAGTCGGGCCGAACAGCGACATTGTCGATGTAGCGGCGCTCCGGCAGGGCCCGTTCCAAAACGGGCCGCAGCACGGAACCGAGCCCCATCATGTCCCACGGCAGCCCCACGGCCACCGGCGAGATGAACCCGAATTGCGGATCGCGGCTCAGCAGATTGTAGAGGTGCGTGGTACCGCTGCGCCAATGGCCCAGGATGAAAACCGGCGCCGGCATTGGACCGAGACGTCGGAGCCTCCACGCCACCCAAGCCCGCTCCGCCAACGAGAACGGTGCCCGCAGCAGGGCAGACGCAAACACCGCGGCAAGCGTCGGAACATGGCGCGCATCCACGCCGCCATTGTCCACGATCACCTTAAAAAGCGTCAATGCATCGCAGCCGTAGAGCGGATGGTTGGCACTTGGAAGCCAATCCCGCCAGCAGGTCGGTTCGCGGCTCATGGGGAAGTCTCCCTTTGCTGCACGCTGACGAATGCTAGGCGTGTTTGCTGCTGTCCGCACATCATCCAGAAGGTCGGATACCCCTCGATTCCGACAGACCTTCGATGGCAAGAACCTGTTCCTCCACGCCCAGTCTCTCTCCTGAATCCACAGCAACAGAATGGCAGATTGCTTTCTCGCCATCGACTTGATGAAAATCTGGTGAGCTTGGTTCTAGAGCAGATCGATGGAGAGGTAACTCTGCGATCCACCGACTTCCAATCCGTTGCTGCCTTCACGCAAAAGATATATTGGAAGCCAGCGCTTTATTCCTATTAGATCGCAAATCCCCATGAATCTGTGCTAATGTTGCCAAACTGCTTTTCGGTGTTTACGGGTAGCTCTTCGTGTCTCCACGCCAGGTTGGGCGGAGAGGCGCATAATCCTCTTCGCGCCTTGAAAAGAGCGGCATGCAGATCCCGGCATGTTGCCGGCTTGCAGAAGCGTCCTGACCCAGGAGGAGGGAACCAGATCAAATGGGAATGCCCCTGGTTGGAGCGTCGATGCCGGCGCGCTGCTTTGCCGTACTGGCGCTTCTAGCGTTGTCGGTGCTGTTGTTTGTTCCTTGCCCGGCACCGGCCGAGGTCGCGTCTCCGGTCGCCGCGCCGATAGCCCGGCTGAACCAAGCGCTTCTTGATCTGATGAAGAGCGGTGGGCACGAGCCGGCACGCAGCCGGCTGCAACGCTTCCTTCCCCTCATGCAGGAGATCTTCGATCTGGACACTGCATTGCGCGTCGTAGCGGCACCTTATTTCGACAAGGCCACCGAGGCGGAACAGCATCAAGCGCTTGATGCGTTCACCCGGCGAAGCGCCGCCCAGTATGTCGATCGCTTCAACAGCTACGAGGGACAGACCATCGACATTGTCGGAGAGCGGCCGGGAACGCGCGGCACGATGCTGGTGGATACCGATCTGAGAAAGCCCGGCAAATCTCCTGTGCGCCTCACCTATGTGCTGCGGCAGGAGGGAAGCGGTTGGAAGATCCTCGACGTGCTTGCCAAGGGCACTATCAGCCAGATCGCGTCACAACGTGCGGATTTCCAGTCATCCCTGCGCAACGGTGGGCTCCAGGGTTTGACGCGCGATCTGAACGCCAAAGCCGAACAGCTGCTCAACCGGAGCTGACCGGCATGGAGCCATCGCTCGTTACCGGTGGCAGCGGCTTCATCGGCAGCCATCTCGTCGCGGCTCTGGTGGACCGTGGCGAGCACGTGCGGATCCTGGACACGGCCCCTCCCCGCACGACCCGGCCCAATGTCACCTTTCTGCGCGGCTCGGTGCTGGATCACGAAGCGGTGGCGGAAGCCTGCGACGGGGTCAGGCAAGTCTTCCATCTTGCTGCAATGGCACAGCTCTGGCATCGCGATCCGTCCGTGTTCGACGCGGTCAACCATGGCGGCACACGGATCGTGCTCGCGGCCGCGATGGAGGCTGGCGTGCGCCGGTTCATCCATTGCTCGACAGAGAGCGTGCTGAACCACGGGAGGCCGGATAACGATGGCTCCCACCTTGGGCATGAGGCGATGGCCGGTCCCTATTGCCGCTCGAAATATCTGGCCGAAAGAGAAGCCTTGGCGGCGGCCGAGCGAATGCCTGTCGTGATCGTCAATCCGACCGCACCAATCGGTCCCGGCGACCACACACCGACACCGCC
Source organism: Azospirillum sp. CT11-132 (assembly GCF_047302835.1). Taxonomy (NCBI): domain Bacteria; kingdom Pseudomonadati; phylum Pseudomonadota; class Alphaproteobacteria; order Rhodospirillales; family Azospirillaceae; genus Azospirillum; species Azospirillum sp. CT11-132. The sequence continues at coordinate 97,320 of NZ_JBGLZA010000002.1, read as the reverse complement.
GACCGCCATGTTGCGTCTGTTCCTGGATGGCGGACCGCACTTGATCCTGAACTGTAACCTCAACCTGGTGGATGTCCGCGATGTCGCCGACGGCATGATTCTGGCGGCCGAACGCGGCGTGGTGGGCGAGCGCTATATCCTTGGCGGACAAAATCTGACGCTTCCCGACCTTGCGGACCGCATTGACCGGCTGGCCGGGCGCAGGTGCCGACGCCGTTGGCCGATCCCCGGCCGCTTGGCTCTGGCCGCCGCGGTGCTGGAGGAATGGATGAGCGACCACATCACTCACCGCCCCCCGCGTGCACCGGCAACCGGGGTTCGTCTGGCGATCACCGCCGAATTCGTGGAAAGCACGAAAGCGATGCGCGAACTTGGCTATAAGCCTCGTTCGTTGGACAACGCTTTGGCGGATGCGGTGGCGTGGCTGATGGGCACGGAGACCATGCCGGCGTCTCAGCCGTCATCCTGACGCTGCCATCGGTCCCCGGCTTCGGCCGCCGCGTCATCGCCTGGCGATGTGCGCGCCAAAGGTTACGGTAGCTCCATTGCATGATACTTCCGACCCGTCACCGATCTGCGGCTTCATCGCCAGCGGCCGACGGACTACAGCCCCCGGTCAGGCAAGGATAAGGTACTGGCAAGATGGCCGAAATCGCACACAACGGCGGCAATCCGGATTCATTGACTTACACGGTCGACGTGGTGACACGGTCGGGCACATCATTTTACCTCGGCATGCGGAGCCTGCCGTTGGAAAGGCGCCACGCCATGTATGCCATCTATGCCTTCTGCCGCGAGGTCGACGACATTGCCGATGGACCAGATTCAAACGCGGTAAAGCGGTCAGAGCTTCGCGAGTGGCGCGCCGAGGTGGAGCGGCTCTATGCCGGCAACCCAACGCGACCCGCCACGCGCGCCTTGGCTGACGCAGTTCGCCGCTTCGGCCTCCCACGCGAAGAATTCCTGGCGATCATCGATGGGATGGAGATGGACCTCGATGACGCGATGTTCGCCCCCGATGGAACGAGGCTGCGTCTTTACTGCCGGCGGGTGGCCGGGGCGGTAGGTCTGCTGTCGCTGCATGCCTTCGGCGCCGACGAACCCGATGCCCAGACCTTCGCCCTGGCGCTCGGCGAGGCATTGCAGCTGACCAACATCCTGCGCGACGTGACCGAAGATGCCGAACAGGGACGACTCTACCTGCCGGGCGACCTGCTGCGCCGACACGGAATCGACCCGGCGGCGGGCATTTCATCGGTGCTCTCAAGCACTGCGCTTGATGCCGCCTGCCGTGACCTTGCTGCGATTGCGCACAGTCGATTCGCCGATGCGGACCGCGCCCTGCTTCGTTGTCGACGGTCGCGGCTGCGCCCAGCGCTGCTGATGATGGGCATTTATGAAGAGCTTCTCGACATGTTGGAACGGCGCGGCTGGCACGGTCACGAGCCGCCATTGAGTTTGAGCAAGCCCCGCAAATTGTGGGCCGCCCTGAGACGTGGGCTTTTCCGGCCCAAGTGGCGGCCGCCTGCGTGATCCCGTTCATATAGGGGACAGCAATGGATGGACCGACTTCGTTTTCAGATACTGACCATGACCTCGACAGACTGATCGATCATTCCGCAATTGCGTTGGAGGCCCTGCAAAGGGAAGACGGCCACTGGTTGTTTGAACTGGAGGCCGACGTCACCATTCCAGCCGAATACATACTGATGCGCCACTTTCTGGGCGACCCGGCAGACTCCAAGCTTGAGGCCCGCCTCGGCAGCTACATTCGCGATGTCCAGGGCCGAGACGGGGGTTGGCCGTTGTTCCATGACGGCGATGCTGACATCAGTGCCTCGGTGAAGGCTTACTTTGCCTTGAAGATGATCGGCGACGATCCGCAGGAGCCGCACATGCGCCGCGCTCGTGCCACCATTCTGGCCGCCGGGGGCGCCGCCCGAGCCAACGTCTTCACCCGCATCCTCCTGGCGTTGTATGGGGAAGTGCCGTGGCACGCCGTTCCGGCGATGCCGGTGGAACTGATGCTGGCCCCACGCTGGTTCCCGATACATCTGACGAAGATGGCCTACTGGTCCCGTGTGGTGATCGCGCCCCTTCTGATCCTCCTTGCGCTGAAGCCCCGCGCACGCAATCCACGGGACGTCCACATAAGGGAACTCTTCACCACTCCGCCGGAGCAGGAGCGGCGCTACAACATCAACCCGACCGGTTCGCTATCCGGCAAAGCATTTCTGATGCTCGACCATGTGCTGCGTGCGGTCGACCCCTGGGTTCCACGCCGGTTGCGCCGACACGCGATCCGGAATGCCGAAGCCTTCATCCTGGCTCGACTGAATGGCGAGGACGGGCTGGGCGCGATCTTTCCAGCCATGGTCAATGCCGTGCTGGCTCTCGATGTGCTGGGCCGTCCACGGGATCACCCACAGGTTCTGACCGTTCGCCGAGCACTCGACCGCCTGCTGACGGTGCGGGACCAAGGGACGTATTGCCAACCTTGCGTATCACCCGTCTGGGACACCGCGTTATCGGTTCATGCGCTGGTGGAGGCTGGAGCGGCGGCAGACGGTCCCGTTTTGCGCCCTGCACTCGACTGGCTGCGCGACAGGCAAATTCTGGACCGTGCGGGCGATTGGGTGAACGGACGTGGAGAGCATACACCCCGACCAGGGGGATGGGCGTTTCAATATGAGAACCCTTTGTATCCCGACCTCGACGACACGGCGATGGTTGCCATGGCGCTTCACCGGTCCGATCCCGAGCGCTATGCAGACGCGATCGCGCGGGCCAAGGAATGGATAATCGGCATGCAGAGCCGCGACGGGGGATGGGGCGCGTATGACGCCGACAACACGAACCATTACCTGAATCACATCCCTTTTGCCGACCACGGGGCTCTGCTCGATCCGCCGACCGCCGACGTCACCGCCCGTTGCTTGACTTTCCTGGCGCAGACCGGGCTTGGCCGTGACCAACCGGCGCTTGCCCGTGCCATCAACTTCCTGTTGCGTCATCAAGAGCCGGATGGGTCGTGGTTCGGTCGCTGGGGTGCCAACTACATCTATGGCACCTGGTCGGTGCTGTCTGCCTTGGCTGCCGTGGGAGAGGACCCCGGATCACCAGCCATTCGCAGGGCAGTCGCCTTCCTCGCATCTCGTCAACGCCCGGATGGTGGCTGGGGTGAGGATTGCGCGACCTATTGGCACGCCCGCAAGAACGAGGTCAAGGCGAGCACGCCGTCGCAGACCGCATGGGCACTGCTCGGCCTTATGGCCGCCGGCGAGGAGAAGGGGCTGGTCGTCCAGCGTGGTATCGCCTTCCTAGGGCAGGCGCCACGCAACGGCGCTCACTGGCTGGAAAAGCACCACACCGGGGTGGGATTCCCACGGGTCTTTTACCTGCGATACCATGGTTATTCGGCCTATTTCCCATTGTGGGCGCTGGCACGTTATCGCGCTCAGCATCGCCGCAATCGCATGATGATCGATGAAACCCTTATGGCTTCCAATCCTTGATCCGGTTGGGCATCCTCACCGGCCTCCAGGTCGAAGCCGACCTGCTGCGCGCGCTGCCCCGTCAAGCACCTCTGGTCGCCTGCAGCGGTGCTGACGCGGCACATGCGCGGGCAGTGGCGTGGGACTTGGTGGAACGGGGAGCAGAGGCGCTGATCAGTTTCGGACTTGCCGGTGGCTTGGCGGAAGGGTTGAACGCCGGCACTCTGGTGCTCCCGTCCGAGATCCGGCTGCATGACGGTTCACTTCGCGCAGTGGACCCAACGTGGCGCGAAGCGGTTCAGGAGCGTATGAAGGGTCTTCATCCCTCCAACGGGCGCATGGCATGCGTTCCACTCGTGCTTGAGACCCTCGCCGAAAAGAAAGCGTTGGCAGAACGGAGCAGCGCCGTTGCTGCCGATATGGAGAGCGAAGCGGTTGCGGTTGCGGCACGGCGGGCTGGAGTGCCGTTCCTGGTGTTGCGCGCTGTAGCCGATCCATGGGATGCCGTGGTCCCGTCGCCCATCCTGACGGCTCTGGCGACCAATGGCTCCCTCAGCGTCTTCGCGGCGGCTGTCGAACTGGTACGCCAGCCCAGACACCTGTCGGCACTGCTGCGCCTCGCGCGCGATGGTCACAGAGCGCTGGCAGCGTTGCGCACTGCTCTCAACCATCTAGGATCCCTGGATCCCCCTTGATTGGTTTGGGGCCGGCCATGGGTATCGGAAGTGGCGGCCAAAGAGGAGACATAACGATTAAAGCCTCGTACGTTTAATTTGAAACGCACGAGAGATTCACGCTTCAAATCGCGTCCGATTTCACGCTATCCGATCCGGGCAACGGTTTGTCGGACCCGGCGTCGATCCATATCGTTGAACAGATCATTTTCCAGGCAAAGTTCAGCGCCAGCCTTGGCTATTTACGACGAACCAACAGCCGCATTTTGGTGAATTCCGCGAGATCTAGAATACCATCACGATTTTCGTCAGCCTGCTCAAAAGCTGAATCAACGACATTCATAAATTCCATTGTATCAATTCTGCTGTTCTCTCCGGCAATACGATTAAACACATCTTTTGGAAGAGGCGTTTCATTCGGCGTGAGAATCATGTCCTTATTCTTGTCCCATATATAAAATATCAGCATTTGATTGTTCTTGAACTCCGACAATGTGATTTTTCCGTCGTGGTTCGTGTCGAGGAGATCAAATATCGTTTTGGTCTGTCGCGTATCGCTTGTCCGCCCCTGTGCCAGCACATTTCCAGGCAACACGGAAATCATAAAAAACACAATGATGTTCCAAAGAACTAATCCGACGTACTTAGTGGAGTGATCTCGGTTATTTCCGGTTTTATTATCAAATATTGGAAAGTTGCTCTGTTGACAACAATATTTATTCACTGCATTCTTCATCTTGTCCTCCTCTTTTCTTCGATGGAGATCCCGATGGAATGGGCATGGGTGACGGTTGGCCGCCGCGCTATCGTGTTGACCGTTGCTGGCATTGTCACGTCGGCCGGGTTCGCCGCAGCACGTGAATCCGACATCCGCATCGTCTACGGTCCACCAAGCGATGCTGCACAGCAGGCGATGCAACGACGCTTGCAGGATCGAAAGGCTTTGGAAGACATTCGCGACCGATTGGGCGACATTCGGCTTCCACGTGTCTTGACAATCAAGATCGCTGATTGTCACGGCGAGGTCGATGCTTCTTATGAGTCGGCTGACGCTACGGTGACGATCTGCTACGAATACTTGGATTACCTTCAGGAATTGGCACGAGATCTGCCACCTGCCGCTTTGCGGGAGGGGCTTACACCCGAGAGTTACCTGACAGGCCCGTTTCTTGAGGTTGTCCTGCATGAGTTGGCCCACGCTCTGTTCGACCTCAAGAAGATCCCCATCCTCGGACGTGAAGAGGACGCCGCCGATCAGGTCGCCGCCTTCACGCTTCTGCGCCTGGGCAGTGAGCAAGCACGACGGGCGATCGCCGCCATCGCCATCATGTACGCCAGCGAGGCGAAGGCAGAGGCGCCGACCGCCAGCGATTTTGCGAACGAGCACAGCCTGCCGGCCCAGCGGTTCTACAATCTCCTGTGCATCAGTTACGGCGCCGATCGGAAAACCTTCGGCGACCTGGTGGAAAAGGGCTATCTGCCGTCGGACCGGGCCGAGCAATGCGTCGCGGAGTACCAACAGGTTGCCTACGCATTCCAGCAGTTGATCGCACCTCATTTGAAAGGCCGAAGGCCGACCGCCGCACCACAGCAACGTTAACCGTGCAGCTTGTAAGCTCAGTGCGGCAACAACCTGGAACGCGGTGTTGCCGATCGCCGATGCCGGACACCGGACGTCAGAACCAACGCTTGGACGGCTGAATCGATACGGCGAGCGCCTCGCTGATCACGGCCGTGATGGTGTCGCCGACCTTCAACTCCGGTAGCCTCGCTTGCCGGGACGGGTCGACCACATTGACGGTGAAGACGGCGCCACCTTGCGGATTGACCAGATCGACGCTGTGCGCGGTCAGATCGATCCCGACCACCAATCCGCTGACACGCGTCACCTGCGTGCCGATGCCGCCAGGCGCCTCGGTCGGACGGGCGATCACTTGGCTGATCTCATCCTCCGGCACCTTCGACCCGGGTTGGGACACGAAGAACGCAACGGAGCGGTAGTATTGCGCCTCAACGGCGTCGCCCTCCTTCAGCATCTCCAGCCGAACGTTGGGGCCGGCGACGAGGGTAATCGATCCCCCAGAGCGTCCGTCCAACGTCACACGTCGTGTTGCGGGGTCGATCGCCTTGATCTTGGCCTGGATCGTCACCGCAGCGTCCTGGGGAATGAGGTTGTTCAACTCCGTCCTGGTCTGCGATGCGGCGGGTTGCGGCAGCATGGCCGGCACCAGCAATGCGCCGCACAGGGCGAGAGCAGGGACAAAAATGGGAATGGCTTTGCGGACTGCCATGACTTCCTCCTGATCGCGATCCGAAAGGATCGACTGATGGGATCTCGGGCGGGGGTCTGGAGCGGGGATTTGGAGCGGTGGTCCGATAGGCGATGCTTCCTTGCAGGCGCTCTCCTCTTCCGCTCCTGGACGACGCTCAACGTCCGAAAGGACCAGACTGAGCGTCCACCAAAGTCAGCATCCAAGTGCTTTGCTGGATTTCAGACGAACGGCGACACAAGCGTTGCCGTCTTGCCGGTGCCAGCGCCCTGCCCTCTCTTAATCCACGCAACCACAGGGGTCATCGTCTCAACTGTAACCCCTGCTACGGTAACCGAACCTTCAGTAGCCAGGAGGGGCCGGGACAACGATGTATGAGACGCCGCCATTCACGTAGGTTCGATTGTACCAAGTGCCGCCGCAACCGTAGTAGCTGACCCCACCCGCCGTCACCATGCTCGGCGAACAGGGCAGCACGGTCACATAGGTCGGCGCGGCCGTTGCCGCTCCTGCGATGTAACCCGCCGTGGCACCGATGGCCGCACCTGCAAGGGCGTAGCCCCAATCATCATCATGGTCGTCGTAGTGGTGGTAACCGTCCCAATTGCCAGAGATGTTCTGCGCGGCGTTGGCCCGAGCCTGGGTCCGCTCGGTCTGTCCCTGCTGGCGGGCGTCGGTCCGTTCCGTCATTCCGCCCTGACGCTGTCCTTCCCGTTCGGTACGTTCCTCGGCACGGGTCTGTTGGGTCTGCGCGCGTTGGCCGGAGCGTTCGGTGGCGCCAGCCTGTCGCGCCTCGGTCTGGGAGGCGGCCGTCCGCTGACCCGACCGCTCGGTCGCGCCGGCTTGGCGGGCAGCGGTACCACCACCCACGTGACCTCCCGCACCTCCTGTGGGCCTCTGGGCCGAGACGCGGCCACCAGACGGGGGCGGCCGTTGGGCCGAAAAGCCTCCGCCGGCGGCTGGACCGGAACGGGAATACCCCCCGCCGCCGCCCCGACCACCACCCCGACCATCACCACCACCGCGCGCATGGGAATCCGCCACTGTCGCAGCGACCAGCAGAAGCGACAGGATCATCGAAGAAGCCGCCCGTGATGTCGATGCCGTTGTCATTTCGAAGCTCCTTCCGCATGGCCGGAGGAATTGGAAGTGCCGGCCGGCTGTCGACCGGCACTTTGGCGAACCCGTACGACGAAAGGGATGCGCTCGGCACCGGGCGGCGGGACGAAGGCAAGCTGTTCCAAAGAAACGTCGGGATTCAGTGTCCAGTCGGTCAAATTCGCACGGAACTGGGGTTCTCCCTCATCGTCCTTGTACGTGATCGTCACGCGCTGCGGCAAAGGCTCCCCTTGCACGGGAATCCAGACCTGGAAGTCGACACCCTCCGTTTGGCCAGCCAGATGGTCGGTCGGCACCGAGGACAGCATGTCGCGTTCCACATAGGACAGCGCATTCAGACGCTGCGTCAGCTCGTCCGGCAGGGAGGTGACCAGCAACAGCGCCAGCGGCAGCCGGACCTGCAGGTCCTGGATGACATAACGTACGGCCTCGTCCACCGTTCCAGGTCGCTCAACTTGGCCATAAACACCTTCCTTCGGGCTGAGCACCGTGATCGCCTTGCCATCGAAACTCACTTGTGTGCGCTTCCCGTTGCTTTCTTCGGAGTCGATCCGCAGTCCGCTCGGACGTTTGAGAACGACCGTCCGTCGCTCCCCAAACGTGATCTTCTCGCCGGTATCCTGAACGACATCGTAGTCGGAGTGGATGGTGACGCGGAAGCCGCTCGCACCCGCGAGTGTCTCCGCCATATGGGTCAGCAAGGTCAACGCCTGCGGATCAATCGGGTCTTCCTCTGCAACCGGCGGACCGGCAGCGGACGGAGGACCTTCGGCCGCCAACGCCGGACCGAACAGCAGGGGAAGACACAGCATTGCCCCAAACAGCCACAACCGGCATTTCATCGTTGCATCCTCCATATTGCAGCGGACAGAGCCATGCCGGGCACCGCTAACCAACCGTCCGGCGACCCGTGCGGGGCAGCGCAGAGACCGCGGAAGCGATGTCACGGCTCAATGCCGCCAGATTGCTGTTCATTGCGGCGACCAGTGCAGGATACCGGTCGTCATCGACATGGACGGTCCGGCGAGTTCGCTGACGGACCAGCACATGTTCCGATATTCCGTCGAGGATCGCCCAACGCGCATCGAGAACGCTGTCACCTGTGATGGTCCGCTCGAACTGGTCAATGTCGACAGCGATCTCGCAGTCGAAGCGCTCGACATCGCGCGCCGGGAGAATCCGCACACGATCACTGTTCAGCAGCACCGACAGGTTCTTTGCCAACACCCGCGTGATGTTGGCCGGCAGACGCTCGGCCCAACGGTTGTCGCCGTCGGCATCCAGTTGGTTGGGACCGGTGTAACTTACGATTTCCGAACGATCGAGATATTCCGGGAGTACCACCGGTCGCACGCCCAAGGCGCGGCCGGCGGATCTATTGCCGCCACCGGGCCGGGCCGTTGCGCCTCCCGGATCGGCCTGATGGTCCGACTGTCCGGTGTTCAGGGCCGCGTCGGACAATGGCGTCAACACGTACAGCTGCGGCGGCGGGCTGCTGCAGCCCGGCAGCGCAGCCGTCGCCGCCATTCCCCAGAGAAGCGATCGGCGCCCCAATCCGGCCATCCTCATTGCATCACCGTCCGGTTATCAGGATGTTCGGGCTGCGTTCCAGCTGGTCGGCAAAGGAGCGCAACGACTTTGTTGCCAGCGACAGATTGGCGAGCGTCTGGTCAAGATTGCCGCGGAGAGGCGAACGAGGATCAAGCGCGGCGTTCATCGTGCGCAGCGTGCTGTCCGCCTGCTGGAACGCCTTCTCCGCCGCTGCCGTCGCCGCCTGGACGCGGACGCTGACCGGGCGCACCTCGCCGTCGATCTTGCCCAATGTGCTGCGCAGGTCGGTAATGGCATTGTGCAGGTCGAGCCGGAGCATCGACACGGCAGTGCCAGTGTCTTTGGCCATGCTGGAGACGTCACCGAGCAGTGGTCCGGAGCGCTGGTTCAGCGTCGTCATCAGCACCTGGAACTGCTCGAGACCGCCGGCCAGCGCGACAGCGGAGTCACGCCAGCCCGGCTCCGCCAGCAGCTTGTTGAGCTGCGACAACGCCAGCACCATGCTGCCGGCGATCTCGTCGAGCGGAAGGTCGGTCAGCGCTCGTTTCAGCGTCTCCAGATCCGACGGCACGGACGGGATTTCCGTCACGCCGGAGGGCAGCCCCCCAAATGTACGGGCAGGTGTCCCGGGATAAGTGCCGAGTTCAATGGCAAGCTGCCCGGTGACCAGGCTTTGTGACACCAGCTTGGCACGCAGCCCCTTCTCCAACAGCCGGCCATACTCCGTCGGTTTCAGCGGACCGTCCGTCCAGGCGACGGCGCCAGGGGTGAATTCAAACTCAACCGGCATCCGGGTGTTTAGATTGACGCTGTCCACCTCCAGGTGGATGGCCTTCACCTCGCCGACGCGCACGCCCTGGTAGGTCACCGGCGCGCCGACCTCCAGCCCGGAGACGGAGCCTTCGAAATAGGTTCCTGCGCGGGGACGCTTCTGCAGTATGTTGCCGCTGCCGAACAGCGCGACGGTCAGCACCAGCAAGCCCACGGCGCCAAGGACGAAGCCGCCGACCAGTTTGGGATTGGCATGGGATGCCATCTGTCGCCTCCTTTGCGGTTGATCAGGCCGCCACAGCACCCGGCTCACCGCGGCGCAGAAATTCCCGCACCTTCGGGCTGTCGGCCTGGTCGATCAACGTTCGCGGATTGCCGTGTGCGATCGCCGTCCGGCTCTCTGCATCCAGGAACACTGCATTGTCGGCGATCGCAAAGATGCTGGCCAATTCGTGGGTAACGATCACCACGGTGCTGCCGAGACTGTCCCGCAGTTCCAGGATCAGGTCGTCGAGCCGTCGTGAGCTGAGCGGATCGAGACCGGCCGAGGGTTCGTCCAGGAACAGAATGTCAGGATCGAGCGCCATCGCACGAGCCAGTCCTGCGCGCTTGCGCATTCCGCCGCTGATCTGCGACGGGTAATAGTCCTCGAAGCCGCGAAGTCCGACCAGCGCCAGCTTCAGCGAAACCAGATCGGCCACCTCGTTGGAGTCGAGTTGGGTATAGATCGACAGCGGCAGCGCGACATTCTCGGCCAGCGTCATCGAACTCCACAACGCGCCACTCTGGAACAGCACACCGAAGCGCCGACGGATCGCCGTGCGCGCTTCCTCTCCGCCACTCCAGAAGCTGCAGCCGTCGTAGATCACTTCGCCGCGGGCCGGCCGTATCAGGCCGATCATGTGCTTCAGCATCGTACTCTTGCCACAGCCGCTGTCGCCCATGATCACAAAGATCTCGCCGGGTGCCACCGTGAAGCTGACATCCCGCTGCACCACGAAGCCGTCGAAGGCCATGCTGAGGTTGCGGACGTCAATTCGCGGCTCTTCATCAACGGTAGGGCCTGCAATCGCTTGTGGCCCCCAGCGGTCGAGACCGGTCGGTGTCATGCGCCCTCCCATCGCTCCCTCTCACAGCCCGACGATGTTGAGCAGGACGGCCAGCACCGCGTCACTGATGATGATCCAGACGAGCGCCGTTACCACGGCGGCGGTTGCCGCATTTCCGACGGCCGCGGCGCTGCGGCCGGACTGAATCCCATGCATGCAACCGGCGACGGCAACCAGCGCACCGAACAGGACGCTCTTGCCCCAGCCGACGAAGAAATCATTGAAGCTGAAGCCAGCTTGCGTTTGCGCCAGATAGATCGTCGGCGTCAGATCGAGCATGCCGACGCCAACCAGGAAGCCCCCAAAGATTCCGGCGAAGGCCGAGTAAAGGTAGAGCAGCGGCATCATCAGCATGAGTGCCAGCATCCGTGGCAACACCAGGAAGTCCATTGCTGGAATGCCGAGCGTGGTCAACGCATCGATCTCCTCGTTCGCCTGCATGGAGCCGATCTGTGCGGCGAAGGCCGCTCCGGTCCGGCCGGCCAACACGATCGCCGTCATGATTGCCGCCATCTCTCTCGTCATGGCGACCACGACAAGGTTGGCGACGTAAATCTCGGCACCGAAACTGCGCAGTTGCACCGCACCGACGAAGGCAAGGATCAGCCCGACCAGCAGCGATATGATGAAAGCGATACCGAGTGCCTGCACCCCGCATTCCTGGACGGTCTGCAGCAGGTCGGACCTTCGGAATCGTGCCCGTCCGGCGACCAGGCTCAGCAGTGACAACGTCGCCTCGCCCAGAAAGCCCAATCCGTCCAGAAATCGCTTGCGAGACAGCAGGGTAGCTTCCCCGACCATGACCAGGAGGGATCGAGGCGCTGCGACCCGGCGGGTTCCGGTCTTCTCGGGCACCGCCAACGCCAGATCCACAAGCCGGCGGACACCCGGCGGCAGGTCGCCCTTGTCGAAAGCGACATCATTGGACCGACAATACCCCTCCAATCCGGCAACGAAGGACACCAGCGACGAGTCCCAGCGACCGAGCCCCGCCCCATGGACGGTCACCCGCTCGGGCGCCGGCTGCATCGCCGACCGCCCGTCGATCTTCCATGCCATGAGCTCCCGCACTGACGGCATGCCGCGTCGCACCACCCAGTCGCCGCTGCAATGAACTGCCAGGCTTTGACCGTCGACACTCTCGACCTGCAAAGCAGCTGCAAGCACGTCCGCCATGATGGTTCCCTCGACGCACGCCCCCGGAAGGTCGCGGCGGCGTCAGTCGATGACGTGGTAACCGCCGTCGATGAAGATCACGATCCCGGTGATTTTCTGCGCGGCGTCGCTGGCAAGAAAGGCGGCTGCCGCCCCGATGTCGTCGATGGTGACGAGTTGCCGGAGCGGAGCCTTTTCTGCCGTTCGCTGCAACAGTTCGTCAAAACGATTGATGCCTGACGCTGCTCGCGTTGCCAGCGCTCCCGGCGAAAGGGCGTTGACGCGAATCCCCTGGCTTCCGAGCTCCGCCGCCAGATACCGCACCGAGCTTTCCAGGGCTGCCTTGACCGGTCCCATCATATTGTAATGCTCGACGACCTGCTCGGACCCGTAGAAGCTGACCGTCAGCAGGCATCCCCCCTCGCTCATCAGCGGTTCGGCCAGCTTCGCCATTCGGATAAAGGAGTGGCAGGACACTTCCATGGCGAGCGCAAAGCCCGCCCCACTGCAGTCCACCACGCGGGCGTGCAGGTCCTCCCGCGGGGCGAAGGCGATGGAATGCAACACGAAATCAAGACGGCCCCACTGCTGCCGGATGCTGGCGAACACGCGCTCCAGTTCGCCGTCACACCGTACGTCGCATGGTAGGATCAAGGCGGCGTCAAGCGCCTCGGCGAGCGGCCGGACGTGCGGCTCAGCCTTATCATTGAGATAGGTGACGGCCAATTCAGCGCCCAGCGCTCGAAATGCCTTGGCACAGCCGTAGGCGATGCTTTGGTCATTGGCGATGCCGGTGACGAGGCCGCGCTTGCCCTCCAGCGAGATCAGCGCCATGGCTTGCTCCTCCTGCCCGAAGTCGACCGATCAGGTGCCGCTCTGAGTCCGACCCTGCTGGACACCGCGCTGATAGGCTCTGTCCTCGGTCTTCTTGTGGTAGTCGTACAGCATGCCGCCGGCGAGCCCGACGCCGGCGCCGATCGCAGCTCCCATACCGGCATTGCCGGCGATGGCGCCGACCAGGGTGCCGGCTGCCGCTCCGCCAGCCGTGCCGGTCAACGCACGCTGCTGGGTCGCGCTCATATCGCTACAGGCGGAGAGCGGCACCGCCAGCGTGACGATGCAAAGAAGATATCTCACACGCATGCTCAGGTCCCCCTCGACAGCTTGCCAATGGCTCATGGAGAATGGCGGCGGATCACGCCCTACAGGGAAAGTGCTGCGCCAGATATCGGAAGAGGCCTTCCACCGGCGGCAACGACAAGGCGCTGGGATTCTGTTGACCCCAGGTGACGAATGCGGCGATCGCATCGTTACGGGAGGGTGGCGGGTTCGGTGGGCAGAACAGCGGCCGCTTACCCTCGGCAGCCGATGCGATCTGATGATATTGATAGGCGCCAACCGCAAATCCCTGACAGAAATGCAAGGCGGCGATGCCGGTGCTGTCGACCGGCTTGGCCTCGCATAGCTTCAGCAGGTCACCGGTGCTCTTGACCTGAAAATTCCTTTCAGACGGTGGCGAGTCAGACAATGGCGAGGTTTGTGCGGTCGCAACAGCTGCGGCGGCAACAACTGCCAAGATCGTGTAGGCGCTAATCGTGAAGGCGCTGAGAATTGGACGGTTCTGCATGGGTTGCTCCCGGCATGTGTCGTTATAGCCACACGTCGCGATCAGGTCTTAGCCTGACCGGGAAATGCGTGCCGGCCATTGCCGGCATTCGCTTTCCCGGGAGCAATTGAGCCGTCGCTGGGGATTGTTGCAAAAGTAGCAAACAGGTGCCGCGGGCGGTGGTACGGTAACAACCTGCGGCTCCGCAGACGGCGGCACTAAGTTATTGGTGGATTGCTTTGTGTTTCCGTCCGCTTTAGGGAAACAAATGAACTTTGAGCTTAGCCTGCAGATCAGCGGCTTCCCGTTCCGAAAGAAGAAAGCAGGAGCTGTGCCAGGCCAACGAAATTCCGCTCAAGCAATCGGCACATTTCATCCCGTCAGATCTCGACCGCCTGCGCCCGAAGAAATGATCGCCTTCATCAAACATGACCAAGCTCTCTCTAACCTCGCGCTGAACGTCAACTTGACGACTGCCGATCAAGGACGCTGTCACTCGCATCGCATTTGAGGACCGAGAGGTCATCATTCCTGAAATTGCCGCCCCCGCCGTCTCCGTCGCCTTGTGTCAATCAGCACAATGCTCCCGGCATCAATGCTTCTTTTGAGAACGAACAACCAAATATATGCACGAGCACGCAGGCAGTATTTTTGCTCAAAGTTCTGCCGCCACTCTACTGCGATTCTGCCGCACACATAACAATAGAGCCCAGGGTCTAGGGCGACTGTTACCGTATCAACGTAAACTGTTGCATTCTTCGGCGGCGGATGCGAGCGGGCGCACCATTCGGCGGCGCGGGCTGCCGTTCCTGAAGTTTTCCTGAAGTTGAAGATTGGCGACATCATCGCCGCCGTGATCGGCAAGGCGCTCGCCTTGTCCAGCCCTCCGCCCTCCGAAAGCGTGTTCTGAGCATCTGCCACAAGGAGCTCGACCATGAGCTTGGATCAAGACACCACCTTGCCGTTGGATCATCTGGTCTCGACGATGGAAGCTCGACTGGATGCCTGGCGCGTCTTGAATGCCGCAAACCGTGCCTGGGCCGCGACCGGGGCCGCGACCGGGGACGAGACGGCAAAGCAGGCTGTGGAGCATCAACTGCGCTGCCTGTCCTCGTTGGAAGAGTTCTACGCCTTTCCCGGCCGGCAGTTCATGGGCAGTCTGGCCGAACTCGTGGCGGAAGGAGATGCGGCTGCCGCTGCGCGCCTAAGCGCGCGACTGAGCGCCGCGCTGCTGTCGAAATCTTACCACAACAATCCCGGTGAATGGGACAGCGACGAGTCTTCCTTGGACAATGCCGACCGTCTGCCCCCCGCTCTGAACGGGAACGGCGGAGACAAGCATCGGCCCTATTTCGAGGTGCTGGTCGTCACGCCGACGCCACAGACCAAATGGACGGAAGTAAGCCGCGAGATGCGCCGGCTGCGGCGCCCGCAGGACCCGTTCGTCTACGAACTTGTGATCGTCGGAAGTTTCGAAGATGCGGCGCTGGGTGCCATTCTGAACCCTGCCATCGAGGCCGTGGTCGTCTTTGACGGCTTTCACTTCGCCTCGCAACACGACGTGCCCTTGCTCCACCGCTTCCTGGAGGCGCATGTCCCGCCCGGTGTGGCCGATCTGACCAGCGAGGCGATGACACCGGCTCTGGTGCGGATGTTGAAGAATTTGCGACCGGAACTGGACATCTATCTGCTCAGCGACCGCAAGGTCGAGGAGATGGCCGCCAATCCCGAACTCGCGTGTGTGCGCCGCGTGTTCTATGAGGTGGAGGAGCCTCTGGAAATCCACCTCAGCATCCTGGATGGAATCAATGACCGATACGAGACGCCATATTTCGACAATCTGAAAAAATACTCGCAGCGCCCGATGGGCACATTCCACGCGCTGCCGGTCGCCCGCGGCAAATCGATCTTCAAGTCGAACTGGATCCGCGATATGGGCGAATTCTATGGACTGAACCTGTTCTTGGCGGAGTCCTCGGCCACCACCGGCGGGTTGGACAGCCTGCTGGAGCCGACCGGCAACATCAAGACCGCACAGGATAAGGCGGCGCGCGCCTTCGGCGCCGACCACGCGTTCTTCGTCACCAACGGCACCTCGACCTCCAACAAGATCGTCGAGCAGGCGCTTCTGCACCCCGGCGATATCGTGTTGGTGGACCGCAACTGCCATAAGTCGCACCATTACGGCATGGTTCTGGCCGGTGCCCGACCCGTCTACCTCGAGGCATATCCGATGATGGAGTACTCGATGTACGGTGGGGTGCCACTGCGCACCATCAAGAAGGCAATGCTTGACCTGAAGGCGGAAGGCAAGCTGGACCGGGTCCGCATGCTGCTGCTCACCAACTGCACCTTCGACGGGCATGTCTACAACACACGTCAGGTCATGGAGGAATGTCTGGCGATCAAGCCGGATCTGATCTTCCTATGGGACGAGGCGTGGTTCGGCTTCGCACGGTTCTCGCCTTTCTTCCGCCAGCGCACCGCCATGGGGGCGGCTACGCTGATCAAACGGGCAATGGCCGGTTCCGACTATCGCAGTGCGCTGGAGGCTCAGCGCCGCGAGGTCGGGGTCGATCTTGATCCCGCTGATGCCCGTTTGCTGGACCGCCGTCTCGTGCCGGATCCGGACAGAATGCGGGTGCGCGTCTACCAGACCAACTCAACCCACAAATCCATGTCCGCACTGCGCCAGGGATCGATGATCCTGGTCTGCGACCAGGATTTCCATCATGTCGAGGAGGCATTCCACGAGGCGATCTTCACCCACACCTCGACCTCGCCGAACCTGCAGATCATCGCATCGCTGGACATCGCCCGGCGCCAGATGGAGCTGGAAGGCTACGAGATGGTGATGAAGGCGACCCAACTGGCCTTGACCATCAGGCGCGAGGTCAACCGGCATCCGTTGGTTTCAAAATACTTCCGCGTGCTGGACCTGGGGGACATGGTCCCGGCGGAATTCCGCCGAACCGGAATGGAAAGCCTGACCGGCACGGACTGGACCAAAGCCATGGAATCCGTCTGGAACGACGAGTTCGTGCTGGATCCCACGCGCCTTACACTGGTGTGCGGCTCCGCCGGATTTGACGGAACCGAGTTCAAGGGCATGTTGGCCGAAAAGTACGATATCCAGATCAACAAGACATCGCGCAACAGCATTCTGCTGCAGACCAATATCAACAACACCCGCAGCGATGTCGCTCACCTCATGAAAGTGCTTGTGGACATCGCCACCGGGATCGAGGAACGCCTCGCCGCAGGTGGCGAACCGGCGGTGGCCGCCTTCCGGGGGCGCGTCGCGGGCCTGATGAAAGACGTCCCGGACATGCCGAACTTCAGCCGATTCCACGACCATTTCCG
Organism: Azospirillum sp. CT11-132; assembly: GCF_047302835.1. Classification (NCBI taxonomy): domain Bacteria; kingdom Pseudomonadati; phylum Pseudomonadota; class Alphaproteobacteria; order Rhodospirillales; family Azospirillaceae; genus Azospirillum; species Azospirillum sp. CT11-132. The sequence goes on along the minus strand of NZ_JBGLZA010000002.1, from coordinate 80,208 downwards.
CGAGGATACCGGTAGCGCGACCAGCGAGGGAGACATTCGCTCCGCCTTCTACCTCGCCTATGACGAGGGGTCTTGCGAGCACGTGAAGCTCAACAGCCGGGAGATCGACCGCCGGCTGAAGAGCGGGCCGGAGTTGGTTTCCGCCAGCTTCGTGATTCCCTACCCGCCAGGTTTCCCGATCATGGTGCCCGGTCAGGTCATCACCACTGAAACGATCGAGTTCATGCGCAAGCTCGACGTCAAGGAAATTCACGGATACCAAGCTTCACGCGGGCTGAAGCTTCTAACCCCGAAAGCATTGGCTGTGCAGCCGGTGATGCGGATCGAGGTGGCGTAGGCGGACTTCACGCTTTCCTTCCCCGGTTCGAAAAGAGGTGCGTGATGGACACGTTCTTCCAATTCCTTCAGGCCAATCCATTCATTCTGCTGTTCTTCACCGTCGGCGCGGCGGTCGGCATCGGTCGACTCAGCATCAAAGGGTATGGGCTCGGCATGGTTGCGGCCGCGATCGTGGTTGGCGCGGGCCTTTCCATCTGGGCGTCGACCTACGGGGTGAAGCTGCAGCTCAATGAGTGGGTCAAGTCGCTCTTCTACTACCTGTTCATGTACGGGGTAGGCCTGCGCGTTGGTCCCAGCTTCGTCAACAGCCTGAAGGGTGACGGACTGAAATTCGTCGTCCTCTCCTTCGTTTCCTGTTTCGTCGGGCTGGCCATCATTGTCTTGGGGGTGAGGATCTTCGACCTTCCGGCAGGTACCGCGGGCGGTATCCTTGCCGGCTCGCAGACCATGTCGGCAGCCATTGGTTCAGCCGAACAGGCGGTTACCGCCGGCGCCATGACCCTACCCCCCGGCACCACACCCGAACAAGCCAGCGGCATGATCGCGCTGTCCTATGGCATCACCTACATCTGGGGCACGGTTGGCATCATTCTGATCTGCAAGTACCTGCCACGCTGGTGGGGCGTCGACGCCAGGGGCGCCGCCATGGAGTATGAGCGGACCCACGGCGTGCAGAATGTGGATGATACCGGACTTACCGGCTATCGGCCGTTCGGCCTGCGTGCCTACCGCGTCGAAGACGCCGATGTGGTGGGCCATACCATTGCCGAGTTCCGCAGCAAATACCCGATGTACCGCGTCGGCAATGTCCAGCGCGATGGCCGTTCGCTGGGCGCCGCCGCTGACGTGGCGCTGGAAAGCGGCGATGTGGTGGCGCTGGGTGGTCGATTGGAGGATTTGACCGTCAACATGGGCGTGATCGGTCCGGAGGTCGCCGACAGTGATGCGCTGAACATCCCCCTCGACCAGGCCGAGATTCTCGTGACCCGCAAAGAGGTGGAGGGCAAGCCTCTGATCGACTTCCGTCACACCGAATTGGCCGGCCAAATTCAATTGGGCGGTATTGAACGCGGCGGCGTCCCCATTCCAATCGGCACGGACACGAAACTGCAGCGCTTCGACGTGTTGAAGGTGGTGGGGCTGAAGACCGCTGTAGAGCGCGCCGCCAACATCATGGGCCGGATCGCCCGCCCCAGCACGGCCACCGACCTGCTGACGCTGTCGGGCGGCATGATTCTGGGGTTCCTGATCGGGCTGATCCAGTTTCCAGCCTTCGGCGCCTCGGTGGGGCTCGGCAATGCCGGAGGGCTGCTGGTGTCCGGCGTTATCGTCTCCTCCGTCGCATCTCGGTTGCGGTTCTTCGGCAACACGCCCAATGCCGCCCGCAACGTGCTGGAAGATATGGGACTTGTGGTATTCGTTGCCATCGTTGGCGTCAACGCCGGAGCATCGTTGCTGTCGCAGCTCACAGGCGGCATCGCGCTGAAGATCTTTCTGGTGGGCTTTGTTGCCTGTTCGGTGCCCCCCTTCGTGGTCTGGGCATTGGGCTATCACCTCTTCAAGATCAACCCGGCAGTGCTGATGGGCGGCGTGGCCGGTGCCCGCAGCCATTCCGGCCCGGCCCGTGAGGCCGCCAAGGAGATCGACAGTTCCGTGCCCTGGATCGGCTTCCCGGTCGGCTATGCCATCTCCGGCATCCTTCTAACCGTACTCGGCTACTTTGCGATGATCCTTGCATAGTACAACGCATTGACCAGGAGGAAATCATGGACTGGGTCGGCAACCTGCTGCGCCATCATCCAGACCTAGCGGTCTTTCTGGTTCTAGGATTGGGCTACTGGATCGGGAACTTCCGGCTCGGACTGATCACCCTGGGGCCGGTTTCCGGTGCATTGTTCGCCGGCCTGCTCATTGGACAGTTCAGGATCCCGGTGTCGGACACGGCGCGTTCGCTCCTGTTCCTTTTGTTCCTTTTTGGCAACGGTTACGCCGTTGGGCCGCAATTCTTCCAGTCGCTGCGGGGCGACGGCCCCAAGGCTCTGGTGCTGACGGTGATTCAGTGCAGCGTCGCACTCGCCGTCACCATCCTCCTGTCCAAGCTGCTGGGGCTCGATCCCGGCATGGCGGCCGGTCTGCTGACCGGCAGCCTGACCCAATCCTCCGCACTCGGCGCTGCGGTGGAAGCCATCAAGGATCTCCCGCTGACGGAGGCCGAGCGACAGTTGATGTCGGCGCGGGTGGCGATCGGCGACGCGCTGACCTACATGTTCGGCACACTGGGAGCCATCCTGTTCGTCAGCCAAATCGGCCCGCGCCTGCTGGGGATCGATCCGCAGCAGGAGGCGCAGCGGCTTGATGCGGAACTCGGCGTCAAGAACAAACCGCCGGGAATGATGAATGCCTACACCACCTTCATTGCGCGCGCCTTCCGGCTCGATCGTCCCGAGTTTGCCGGGCATACCGTCTCCGACCTGGAAACGCAGGCGCCCAAGCGGGTCATGATCAACCGTATCCGGCGTGGCGACAACATCATCAACGCCGCCCCCGACACCGCACTGGCCCAAGGCGACGTGCTGACGCTGACCGGTCGGCGGGCCTCGGTCATGGAGGTCGGCCCCTCCTTGGGCCTGGAGACCGATGATCCGGAGGTGCTGGACTTTCCCGTAATCCAGGCCCGGCTGATCATCACCAGTGCCTGGGCCGAAGGCAAGACTCTGCAGGAGCTTAGTGAAGTCCCTGAGACGCGGGGCGTCTTCGTCCGTCGCATCATGCGTCTCGGACAGTCGATCCCGATCCTGCCGGAGACACGGGTCAACCGCGGCGACCAATTTGAAATCGTCGGTGGCGAGCCCGAAGTGAAGCGCGCTGGGCAAAAGCTCGGCCGCGTCGAGAGCGAGACCCTGACCACCGATATGAAAGCGGTTGGGCTTGCGATCGCACTGGGGGCCATTGTGGGTCTGCCGCAGCTGATCGTCGGCCCCTTGCACATTGGCCTGGGCACCAGCGTCGGCGCATTGCTGGCCGGCGTGATCGTTGGCTGGCTGCATTCCCGCCATCCCGGCTTCGGCCAGGTGCCACCAGCGGCTTTGGACCTCATGCGGGTCGCCGGGCTGGCGGCCTTCGTTGGCATGGTGGGCATGCAGGCGGGTCCACATTTCATCTCGGCATTGCTGGAATACGGGGTCGCGGTGGTCCTGGGTGGTGCCGTATGCACACTCGTGCCGCTTTTGGTCGGAACACTCGTCGGCCGGTACGTCCTCGGGCTGAGTCCGCTGCTTACCCTGGGTGCGGTGGCTGGGGCTCAGACTTCAACTCCTGCTCTCGCTGCCCTGCAGGATCGCTGCGGCAGCCCGGTGGCCGTGCTCGGTTACACGGTGCCCTACGCGATCGGTCAGATATTGTTGACGGTATGGGGATCGGTCATCGTGGGCATTCTGACTTAAAGCGGAGATGCCGGCTGCTCGTTCTTCGCCTGCGGTCAGAGCTGGTAAACGCAGGATGCAGGCAACGCTGTGCTTACGTCACCGAGGAACGGGAGCGCATGCCGGAAGCAAGCTGCCCGAAGCTCTATGAGATAAATACCCGCGTGTGGCTGCGCGAGATCGGGAGCGCGCTCGGCCGCCCTGCGACGCTGGACGACGTCTCGGATGCCGAACTCGACCACTTGGCCAGCCAGGGATTCGGCTGGATTTGGCTGCTCGGTGTGTGGCAGACGGGAGAGACGGGGCGGATGGTTTCCGCCACCTATGCGGGCTGGCGCAACAGCTTCGCCGAAGCACTCCACGATCTGAAGGATGAGGATATCTGTGGGTCCTGCTTCGCCATCACCGGCTACGCGGTGCATCGCACGCTCGGCGGCGACGCGGCGCTGATCCGCCTGCGCGAGCGGATGCACCGGCGGGGCCTGCGGCTTATACTCGATTTTGTTTCCAACCACACGGCGATCGATCATCCCTGGGTGTCGCAGCGACCTGAACTCTATGTGCAAGGCACCGCAGGCGATCTGACGCGAGCGCCGGCGGATTTTGTCCGCGTTTTGACAGAACGCGGCCCGTTGATCCTTGCCCACGGGCGCGACCCCGGCTTTCCAGTCTGGCCAGACGTGGCACAACTGAACTACGGCGAACCGGCGACAGGGCTGGCCATGACAGACGAGCTGCTCGCCATCGCCAAGCTGTGCGACGGCGTGCGATGCGACATGGCGATGCTGGTCCTGCCTGACATCTTCCGTGCCAGTTGGGGGATCGCGACTGAACCATTTTGGTCCAAGGCCATTCGGCGGGTCCGTGCGTCGTACCCGGATTTTCTGTTTTTGGCGGAAGTGTACTGGCAGCTGGAACGCGAGTTGCTGCGGGAAGGGTTCGACTACGTCTACGACAAAGGGCTCTACGACCGGCTTCGTTCACAGACGGCACGACCGGTGCGCGAACATTTGCGGGCGGCATCTGTCGACCAGCGCCGGCTCGTACGATTTCTCGAAAACCATGACGAGAAACGGGCGGCAGAGGCGTTTCCCTGGGACGTCCATCAGGCGGCCGCTGTGCTGTGTTATCTAGGTAAGCGTTGTGTGACGACACATCCGACGTGATCGTGGTTCATGAAATATTCCGCTGGTCGCAGCTCAGCGGGGTAAGAGGATGTCGGGTCAGGATCTGGAGAGCTATTGGCGCAATCATGTTGATGCCTGGAAGGGCAGCGGGCTGACGCAGAAAGCCTACGCTGAAGCCCATGGAATTGGACGCTGGGCTCTGGGCCGGTGGTCGCACCGCTTTGCCGCTGTGGAGGAGGTGAGCGCTCGCTGTCATAGGGATAGTCCTGGTGCTGTCCCTATGACGGCGAGCGCTCCCTTGGTGATGGAGATCGTCGAGGCGGCACCCCGCCGGCGGTATTGGTCACAGGCAGAGAAGGAGCAGCTGGTGGCGGAAACCTGCGAGCCGGGCGTGAGCGTGTCGCTGGTCGCCCGGCGGCGCGGGGTCGATCCCAGCCTGCTGTTCCGCTGGCGCCGCCAGATGCTCACTCCGGCCGAGCCGACGCCCATCTTCGCGCCGGTGGAGGTGGCGGACACCACGTCGGCTCTTCCCCTCACGCCGCCAACTCCATGCGGTGCCAGCATGATCGAGATCGAGTTGGCCGGCGGACGGCGGCTGCGGGTTGGGCGGGATGTCGATGCCGAAGCACTGCGCCGGGTGATCAGCGTGCTGGAGCGGCCATGATGCTGTCGATCCCGGCCGGTGTGCGCATTTACCTGGCGCTGGAGCCCTGCGACATGCGCCGGGGCTTCGACGGACTCGCCCTGCTGGTGCAGCAGGCCCTCGGCAAGGACCCGTTCTGCGGCCACCTCTACATCTTCCGAGGGAAAGGGGCTGGACGCGTGAAAATTCTCTACGCCGATCAGAACGGCCTGTGCCTGTTCGCCAAGAGGCTGGAGCGCGGCCGTTTCGTTTGGCCAACCACCCGCACTCCGGGCGGCACGGTGGTACTGACGCCGGCGGAACTGTCCCTGCTTCTGGAGGGACTGGAATGGCGTCACACCGTGTCGGCATCCAGGCCGGCCGTAGCGGGATGAATGGGAGAAAAGATGAGGAAAACCGCGGGCTTGGCTGGCTTGGGGCCGTGATCCGAGGTACAATCGGCCATGCGCTTCGACCTCGACAACCTGCCCGCTGATCCGGCCCTGCTGCAGCAGATGGTGCGCGATTTGGCCGAGGTCGTGGAGCGCCAGAAAGCCGATCTGGCGGAGCTGGAGGCTCTGCGTCAGCAACTCCGGCAGATGCAGCGCACCGTCTTCGGGCGGCGCTCCGAACGGCTCGATCCCGATCAGCTCGATCTCGGGTTGGAGGAGCTGGAGGCGGACATCGCCCGGGTCGAGGCCAAACTCGCATCCCCTGAACTGGAACCGTCGGCCCCTGCGGAACCACCCAGCCGTGGCCGCGACTTGCCCGATGATCTGCCGCATCACGATCTCACGCTCGAGCCGCCTGGGCTGGAGTCCGGCGCCGGGGTTTGCCCCTGCTGCGGCGGGGCGTTGCATGAGGCCGGCGAGACGGTGGCCCGGATGATCGACTACGTGCCGGCCCAGGTGCGGGTGCTGCGCATCCGCCGGCCCAAGTACGCCTGCCGCGGCTGCGGCACGCTGCATCAGGCGCCGGCCCCGGAGAAGCCGATCGCCAAGGGCATGGCGACGCCGGCGATGCTGGCGCACGTCATCACCAGCCGCTACTGCGATCATCTGCCCTTCTACCGCCAGGCGCAGATCCTGGCCCGCAACGGCTTCCCCGTCGACCGCTCGGTTCTGGCGGGCTGGGCGGGACAGGCGTGTTGGTGGCTGGAGGCGCTGCATGAGGAGCTGGCCAAGGCCCTGTTCGCCTCGGCCAAGCTGTTCGCCGACGACACGCCGATGCCGACGCTGGCGCCGGGAACTGGCCGGGTGAAGACAGGACGGCTGTGGGCCTATGCTCGCGATGATCGGCCCTGGCAGGGGCTGGACCCGCCGGCGGTGATTTACGCTTACACCAGCGATCGCAAAGGCGAACGCCCAGCCGCCCACCTGCGGGAGTTCTGCGGGGTGCTGCAGGTGGACGGTTACGCCGGGTTCGAACGGCTGGCTGCCGGCAATAGGGTCGTGCTGGCGGCCTGCTGGAGCCATGCGCGCCGACGCTTCTACGACCTGGCCGAAAACGGCTCGCCGATCGCCGCCGAGGCGCTGCGCCGCATCGCCCGGCTCTACGCGATCGAAGAGCGCATCCGCGGCCGCACGGCCGATGAACGCCGGCAGCTTCGGCAAGCCGAGGCCGCTTCCCAAGTGGCGGAGCTGAAGGCGTGGCTGGAGCACGAACTTCCCCGCCTGCCGGGCCGCTCCAAGCTGGCCGAGGCGATCCGCTATGCGCTCGGCCGCTGGAAGGCGCTGTGCGTCTACCTGGGCGACGGCCGGGTGGAGATGGATACCAACACAGTGGAGCGCTGCATCAGACCGGTAGCCCTCGGCCGGAAGAATAGCCTCTTCGCCGGCTCGGAGGGCGGCGGCCATCGCTGGGCGGTGATCGCCTCGCTGGTTGAGACCTGCAAGCTCAACGCTGTCGAGCCGTTCGCCTACCTGCGCGACGTCCTGGAGCGCATGGTGAACGGCTACCCCGCCGCACGCCTCGCCGATCTGCTCCCCTGGAACTGGAAGCCCGCCGTCAACGCCTGATCCGGTGCGATCACGCTCCGCTTACTTATCTAGCGCCGGGTCTGCGCCTGTTTCACCAGGGTCAGTTCGAAGGGCGTCGCAAACAGCTTCCCGTACACCTGTCGCGGGCCGACGCCGAGCCGGTCAACGCCGCCGTGTCCGCTTTCTATGATCAGTTGATGAGCCTGCTGCGCAAGCCAGTGTTTCAGGACGGAGACTGGCAGTGCCTTGACCCGGATGAGGCCTGGCCAGGCAATGGCAGCTGGAACGGCTTCATCGGCTTCCAGTGGACCGGTAGATGCGGCACGGTCTGGATCGTCGCGGTGAATTATCAGCCCTGCCAGGGGCAATGCTACCTACGCTGCCCTGGTATGGCCTGCGGGCCGGTGATCCTGACGGACCAGATGGCAGCCGCGAGCTATGAACGTGAGGGCGGAGACCTGGCGTCGCGCGGACTGTTCCTCGACATGCCGGGCTGGAGTTATCACGTGTTCGAGCTGACCCAGCCACTTTCCGAACCGGTTGGAGCCGGGTGAGCGCGGGGCCAACAAGGACAGTGACGACATCAGGAATGATGGCTTTCGCTGATGGGTGGGTTCGTTGGGACGTGTGCCCGGCCTCGCCCGCAACAGCTGTGCCGACCGGTCAGCGCCGTTGCGCAACAGTCGCCACCCGACCTGCGCGGAGGAGCGCCAACGCGCAAGCGAGTTGAACCATCTCGGACGCAGATATCGAGAAGCCGTTGATCTGGCCCTAATCCGGCGCATTCCCTCCAAGGCCTTGTCCACCAGAACCTGCGCATCCGACGCGTCCACATACGAGTTCAGCACCAGGTGGACCGTGCTGGTAAAGAGAGCATCATCGGGCCCCAGGTCCGGCGGGGTTTTGCCGGGATGCATCCTGGAAAGTTCCGAGCGGTAACGCTCCAGCGCGGCGCGCGTGTCGGCGCTACCGCTGGCATCGGACGCGCAGGCTGCCAAGCAGGGCATCAACAGCAGCAAGAGCACCCTGATCCATCGCACTGGTCGTGCATCCCGACGAGCCATCCCGATCCTCCGCAGACCGAGCCGATCCTGCGCTGGAACGATGGTCCAACGCCGAGCGGCCGCCAGCAACCTCGCGCCGGCGAAGGGGTTAGCCACCGATGCCCCACAGTCGGCGAACTCTCGGCGGTAGCGGTTCCATCGCCAGACACTCGGCATGGCTTTGCTCGACGGTACGAGTGTGCAGGCGCACATGAAGGCTGCAGCGCGCCGGTTGGCGCCAAGGAGGCACCATTCCAAGCGGCGCCTCCATCGGCCATTGCTGCGACCACATCATAGGCCAGCTGTGGAACAGCGACCTGGATGGCACCGTATATCCCGAACCAGGATACGAGCCAGGTTACAGTAGCGTCGAAAATGCTACTCGATCGAGGACGTCTTTAGTAGTTAGCTTTGCGTGAGCATCAAGAGATTTCCTAAACAACTATAGCGTCTTAAACCGGAGTGCAGATTCCTGGTGGATTATCCGCCGGCAGACATCTTTGATGTGTCGTAGACATTAATAAACTTTCGCTCCTAACATTTTATTTCGATGGTGCATTGGAAATTATTCTTCAAATAATTTCGTTACCGTAACGTCATAAAATCATCGGAGGCATGGATGGACGCCGCAGTACCCCGTGATTCCGATCTTGAATTCGAACTCGGCGGTCCAGCCTATCGGATTATGAAACGGCTTGGCATCATCAAAGGTGCCGGCCCTTCAGTGATGCGTCGAATTATCGTTTTTATCGGAATCACCTGGATTCCCCTATTTATCTTTGCGGCCATGGAAGGGCATCTCCTGGGTCCCACGCCACGCGCAGCCTTCCTGCTTGATTTCGCCACACACGCGCGAATTTTCCTGGCCGTTCCGCTGCTTTTTACCGCGGAACTTGTGGTCGGCCCGCGCATGCGAGCCGCCGGGCTGCGCTTCATCGACGCCAAGATCATCCGGCCCGAGAGCTACAGGGAATTCGCAGCGGCGGTTGGCCGTGTCCAGCGGAGGCGGGAAGCCTACCTACCTGAGGTGGCGTTCCTGATCATGGCTCTCGCTGGGGCGCGTTTTATCAACCTCGAGCAGTTGACCGGGCTCACGACCGACAACTGGCACACGACCTGGCAGAATGGGGAGTTGCGGCTGTCGGCCTCTGGCCTCTGGTACCGGTTTGTCGCTATACCGCTGCTGCAGTTCTTCGTGTTGCGCTGGGTATGGCGGCTCGTGATCTGGACCTTGTTCCTTTGGGAGGTGTCACGGCTGCGCCTCAATCTCCTTGCGACCCACACCGACTTGTCGGCAGGGCTGGGGTTTCTCGGCGTCGCCCATGTCTCAATGGCGATCTTCCCCTTCGGCGTAGGCTGCGTGATCGCCGCCGAAATCGCCTTCCGCACTCATTTCGAGGGGCTCGACTTGGGGCGGCTGCAGGGTATGGCTCCCCTCCTGCTCGCCTATCTCGTATTCGTCGAGGTCGTCACCTTCGGACCTCTGCTGATCTTCGCTCCTCTGCTGGCCCATACCCGCCTCGAAGCGTTGCGTGACTATGGCATCTTGGTCCAGCACCACAATCAACTCTTCCACGATAAATGGATCAACGGCGACCGGCCGGCCGGCGAAGACGCGCTGGGGAACCAGGATATGTCCTCCCTTGTCGATTTGGGCTCAAGCTACACGGTGGTTCGGCAGATGAGGATCGTGCCATTCAGCACCGCCAATATCCTCCGGGTTGCATCCATCGCGTGCATGCCCGGTCTTCCAATCCTGTTCCAATTGCTCCCGTTCACCGAAGCCCTGAAAGTCCTGGCCGGCGTGCTGGTCTAGCACTACTTTGGCAGAATTCTGGATTCGCAGTCAATTTCAATGGGTTAGCGAATTCATACTCCGCTCGCTAACCCATTGATTTTCCTGCATACAAACCCCAAAACGGCCAAAGTAGTGTCCTCAGACAGCCGTTCTCAGTTAACCGACGGATATGGTGAAGTCAAAGGGAGACCCCCAACCACCGGCGATTAGATGATTGTCGCCAAAGCGCAACAAAGCCGAGTCACGCATAAAATGCTGCCCGATTGCTTGACCATTGACGATTGTCCCCAGTGTACTGCCTAGATCGTTTATAAACAGGTGATTTTCATCGCGGCTGATCATGAAATGATTGCGCGACAAACGAAAGGGCTTGCAATCGTCTATACACAAATTGGGTTGTCGCGGCGGTGGAGCTTCGCCGCTGGTCGGAGCCCGGCCGACGACAAACGGCAGACGCTCAACTGAGAGGCGAGCTTCACCCATCCAGGCACGCAGAGCATCGGACCGTGCAATCAGTGCGACCGGCGCATTGGAGGGGATTATCTCATCAGGTAGGGCCTCATCACCCTCAACGCCTGCAGGGCTGCTTGCAACGTTCGGGGCTTCAGGCAACAAATCATTGGTGATCCTATCCTCGATCGTCCGCAGGCGAATGCTCAGGCGTTGGATCAGGTCGCGCGCAAGCGTGGCGTCGCGGCTCACCCGATCCAGGAATTCTTCCGCACTCAGAACCTCGGCTGTGCCATCCATGGACGCGCGGGCAGTGGCGCTCCGGCGGCGATGCTCGATCACACCCATTTCGCCGAGCCACTCACCACCTCGAACGTGACCAATTAGAACGGACGCGTCCCCATGTTCGCGCAGGATTTCAATTTCACCATGTCTCACCCAAAGAACATAGCTGCTCACCTCCCCTTGCCGAAACAGCACCTCGCCAGCATTGAAATTCATAGAATTTGCCATGACAGGTTACTCTCCGCTGGTTGGTCTCTGCTATGCGTGTCCGTTTCCATCACCAACATGACGGCGCAGGTCAGTTCAGCGGGCGCTGTGAAGAGGTTAAATCCGCCGAACAGGCACAAACCGAAAACCTTGTTTGTCACCTATTGACCGGCTTTAGTTTTTAACTTCAACCACCATGTGAGTGCTCCAATTCCAATAGGATTTCCTGTTCAAGGTCATCGACGAGATCACGACACATACGGATACTTTTTGATGCTGATGATTCGTCATATTGTTCCAAGCGACGAAGCATCTCAATTGCATCCCCATAATCTTCGCACAAATTTAGGAAAAATCTACTGTCCGCACAGTACTGCTTTATTGCTTCCGAAAATTCGGGAAACCGTGCCAATGCGTATTTGATCCTTGCTGACATGGATGATCCCACTGAGCATGGATGACCGGTTTGTCCTCGCGCGATGTGTGCGCAAATACAATAACATGAAATTATTTTTTATCCGAATTTCAAATAGATATATCTTGCCATTGCTTTTTCTACTCAATAAACCCTAGACCTTTGATCGGCAATCATTCACTTTATATTAACATAGTTCTTCATTTATACCCAAGTGAAGCAAAAATCTTTCCGCGTTCTTCCTATTCCTTTGCGCCAGTTGCAAAAGACGTCCCCACCAGACCACTTTCAATACGCTCCGTCCGTTCGCTTCCGCCACTCCATTCACGGATGAGACCGTAGGCGACGGACAGAAGCGTCGGGCCAAGAAATACGCCGATCAAGCCGAAGGCCACCAGACCGCCGACGATGCCAAGAAAGATGACGATGAAAGGAAGCGCACTGCTTCGGCCGATCAGGATCGGACGAAGGAAGTTATCAAGGCCGCCGACGACCAACCCGACCCAGAAGACCAGGACGATCGCATTGATGGAATCGCCGTGCGACATCAACCAAGCGGTCGCCGGCAACCAGAGGATCACAGGTCCCATCGGAATCAGCGTCAAGAAGAACGTCACGAACCCCAGAAGAAAGGCGCCGGGCACGCCGGTGAACCAGTAACCGGCCGCCGCTGCGATTGCCTGCACCAGCGCCGTGCCCAGCACGCCATGGACGACACCCGTCATGGTCTCCGCCGCGACATCCAGTGATTGCCGCGCCCGCGCGCCGGCGATCTGTCCCATCACATTATGGAGTCGTCGCACCGCAGCGCGGCCGTCGCGATAAAGGAAGAAGGCAATGAAGACGCTGACAGCGATCAGAGAGGTACCGGACAGAAGGTTACCGCCGGCAGCCAGCACCCAATCTCGGATATCGCCCAGATAAGGTTGGAGAATTGATCGCAGATTGGCCTCGCCACTGGCAAGCCTGATCCACGCCGAGTTCAGTTGCTCGCCAACCATTGGCACTCCAGCCAACCAGGGGGGGAGCGCCGGCAGATCACGGCCTACGATCCCGTGCAGCACCTCGAACATTCGGAAGACATTTTCCGAGAGCTTCAGCCCCAGGATGACCAATGGGCCGACGAGCAGCAGCATCACCAACAGCGTCATCAACACAGCGGCCAGTGTTGTCCGCCCGCCGAGTGTCCGTTCAAGCCGACTATAAAGCGGCCAAGTGCTGAAGGTCAGGATAACAGCCCACAGAATTGCCGCAATAAAAGGTCGCAGGACGATGAAGCAACCGACAAGCAACATCGCGATGAGCCCAAGGACAAATGCCTTACGGACATAGCCCATCTCGAAACGTTTGGACGTGTCGAACGGGTCGATCTGCGGGAGCGGCCGATCCGGCGTGACGTTCGCCATGGCCTATTTCCTTCATCTGGGGTTTATGGTGCGATTACCCACTCGCCTTGTCCGGTTTTGCAAAAATTCATGTGATGCGGCAACGGTCAGACCGGCAGTTTCCGTCAGGCATGCTGCTTTTGCGGTGATGTGTTCTGCTGCGGCATGGGCACCAGTGACTCCACGCCCTCGTTGAGGAATGCATCGGCGGTCGTCGTGGCGAAGAGGTGGAGAAAACGGGCGACCAAACCGGTCCATCCAGTCTGATGACTTGCTCCAATTCCGGCGCCATTGTCACCATGGAAATACTCGTAGAACAGGATGTGGTCGCGCCAAAAGGGATCCCTCTGGAATTTCTCAGCACCGCCATAGACGGGTCGGAATCCTTCTTCGTTCCGCAAGAATATTGCGGACAAACGCTTGGACAACTGCTCGGCGACTTCGTATAGATTCATTGAATTTCCCGATCCCGTTGGAAATTCGACGGTGAATTCATTTCCGAAATACGAATAATATTGAAGCAGGGACCGAATAATCAGGGCATTGACCGGCATCCAGATCGGGCCCCGCCAGTTGGAATTGCCGCCGAACATGCCGCTGTCCGATTCGGCCGGCAGATAGGAAACCTGGAATTCCTGCCCATCGACCGATAGACGGAAGGGATGGTCGGCGTGGTGACGCGAGAGGGAACGGATGCCATAGGGGCTGAGAAATTCCCCCTCGTCCAGCATGCGCGCCAGCACGCGGCGCAGTCGCTCCTCGGTCAGTATCGACGCAAGCCGACGCCCCTTAAATCCGGGGATTCTGGGGTCATGCATACCGGAAATCATCTCCGGCCGGGCGGCCAGGAAATCATGAAAGCGCTTGCCAATTTCGGGAACCGCGCTCATCAGGCTCCCGTCGAAAACACAGACCGCACACAGCGGCAGCAGCCCAACCATGGAGCGGACCTTCAGGCGTTCTGCTCGTCCGTCGGGCCGGCGTAGAACGTCATAGAAGAAGCCATCCTCCTCATCCCACATACCGACGTCGTCGCCAAGACGGGTCATGGCCGATGCAATCCAGAGGAAATGCTCCGCGAACTTCATCGTCATGTTCGTATAGGCTGGGTCGGTTCGGGTCAGCTCGATGGCGATTTCCAGCATGTTCAGGCTGAACAGTGCCATCCAGGCGGTCCCGTCGGCCTGCTCCAGATGTCCACCGGTCGGCAACGGGGCACTGCGGTCGAACACCCCGATGTTGTCGAGGCCAAGGAATCCGCCCTCAAAGACGTTCCGGCCTTCGCGGTCCTTGCGATTGAGCCACCAGGTAAAGTTCAACAGCAGCTTCTGGAACATGCGTTCGAGCCACAGCGCATCTTCCTGGCGGTTGCGCCCGCGGATCAGACGGTGAACGAAGATGGTCGCCCAGGCATGGACCGGCGGGTTGACGTCACCGAAATTCCATTCATAGGCGGGAATCTGCCCGTTTGGGTGCAAGTAACGGTCGCACAGCATCAATTCCAGCTGCTGCTTGCCAAAGTCGGGGTCCACCAGCGACAAGGCGATCACATGGAAAGCCAAATCCCATGCGGCGTACCAGGGATACTCCCATTTGTCCGGCATCGAGATGATGTCGGCATTTTCCATATGGTGCCAATGAGCGTTGCGCGTGTCGATGCCACGCCGCGACCGGAACGGTCCGGCTCCACGCTCGTTCAGCCATGTTCCCACGTCATACCGGTAAACCTGCTTGCTCCACAGCATACTGGCCAGCGCCTGCCGCAGCACGCCGGCCTCGTCGGCGCTCAAGCGCGACGGCGTCAAGGTCGCGTAAAAGGCGTCGGCCTCCCGTTTTCTGCGGTCGAAGAGTTCGGTGAAGGACTCTCCGAAAATATCGCCGTCCACTGCCGCCTGCCGAGTGGCAGCGGCGTCGATGGCGAGACGCAAGCGAACGGTCCTGTTTTCTCCAGCGGCAAGCGTTAGGGTGTAATGGGCCGCAGCCTTGGTGCCGGCCTTTTCGGGGTTCACCGCATCCGGCCGTCCCCTGACAACAGCCTCCCCGATCCCGTCCTTGACAAAGGGACTGGTGTTCTCCCGTCCATAGAGGCGGGCGAGGTTCGTCTCGTTGTCGGTGAACAGCAATGCTGGATCGTCTTCACAGATGAGCAGCGCCTGCCCGCCCTCCGGGTCGGTGGCCTCGATGGCGGGCCAGCCGCCACATCGGACCTCCCGCAAGGTCGGCCGTAGTGCCGTACTCTCGCGATTGCCCTCGGCGCGGCGATTCCAGGCCCACCGATTGCGCCACCACAGCGTTGGCAGGAGATGCAATTCAGCGGTGTCCGGGCCGCGATTGTGGGCGGTAATGCGGATAAGGATGTGGTCCGGAGCCTCTTTGGCGTAGTCAACGAACACGTCGAAATAGCGGTCGTCGTCGAAGACTCCCGTGTCCAGCAATTCATACTCCCATTCCTGCCGACTGCGCCTGCGGTTGGTTTCCACCAGATCTTGGTAAGGAAAGGCAGCCTGCGGGTATTTGTAGAGATAGCGCATGTAGGAGTGGGTCGGTGTGCTGTCGAGATAAAAATAATATTCCTTCACATCCTCGCCATGATTGCCTTCGCCATTGGTGAGACCGAACAGCCGTTCCTTCAGGATCGGATCGCGCCCGTTCCACAGCGCCAATGCAAAGCACAGACGTTGCTGGTCGTCCGATATTCCGGCCAACCCGTCTTCGCCCCATCGGTAGGCGCAGGACCGTGCCTGATCATGCGGAAGAAAGCTCCAGCTATCGCCGGACTCGCTGTAATCTTCCCGAACCGTGCCCCATTGCCGTTCACTCAGATAGGGCCCCCAGGCCTTCCATCGGACTTCCTGTTCGCGGTCCTGGTCCAGGCGGTGCTGTTCTTCAGTTTGGCTGATGCTGTTCCGCTGTTGCGCCTTTGGCATTGTCGCCTCCCCGTGCATCGTGTTGTGGCCGTCCCGCCGTCGATCAATCGGCGGACATGTTGATCTTTTCCCGAATTGCTTCCTGCGCCGCGAAGCCCAGGGCCGTGGTTGCTGCCTTTGGGTCATCCACCCGCACCACCACACCCCGGCCGACCAGGTGGATTCCATTCAGATTGAAGGCACGGATCAGCCGCTGGTAGGCCTCGCGCCGGATCACGAACTGTTCATCCGGCTTGGCGGTGAATTTCACGCCGATGATGAGCGCGTCATCCTCGACCCGACGCACGCCCTGGGATTTCAAAGGTTCGATGAGGTTGGGGCCGGTCTCCGGGTCGCTCGCCAACTGTTTGCCGATGTCCTTGACCAGCTTCTTGACGAGATCGAGATCGGTTTCCGGCGGAACCCGGAATTCCAGCCGGATCAGTGCCCAGTCGCGGCTGTAATTGGTCAGCGCCTTGATCTGGCCGAAGGGAAGCGTGTGAACCGCACCTCTGTGGTGCCGCAGTTTGAGAGAACGCAGAGAAATGCCTTCTACCGTCCCACGCAGCTGCCCGACCTCAACGTAATCACCCATGCGGAAGGCATCTTCGAGCAGAAAGAAGACACCGGCCAAAATGTCGGCAATGGTCGATTGAGCGCCGAGCCCGATGGCGATGCCCACCACACCGGCACCTGCGAGCAGCGGGCCGATTTCGATGCCAAGCGATGACAACACGATCATCATCACGGACACGACCAGCATCACCTGGAGAACCTTGCGCAGCAGCGGCAGCAGCGTCGCCATGCGCTGGGCGCGCGTCGACTGGTTTCCACGCTGCGACGCGCTGAGCGCACGGTCGATGACACGGACCATCAACACCCACGCGACATAGCCGAGCAGCAACACGACCGAAAGATTGAACAGCAGCCGCATCAGGAAGGCGCTCGGCCCGCCGACGCTATCGAGCCCATAACCCCAGATCATCGCCGTGCCGACCACGCCCAGCACGATCATTGCCAGCAGGATGGCGCGCATCAACCGCGCCACCTGCGGGCTGGAATCGTCCGGCGCCCCAGCGTCGTTGGTGTTCCCATGGTAGAGGCGGCTGAGCGGTCGGGTCAGGACCAGTGCCACGAGAGGCACGCAGAACGCCAGCAGCAGGCTTGCCAGGAGCCTCTCCCCGGCCTGCGGTTCCTGCCGCAGCGCCGCCCCGGCGGCGATAAGCCACAGCCCCAACAGATGCAGTGTCGCCAGCGCAGGCCAAACGCCCAGCAATGGCAGCGAGCGTGCATCGAGGTTAAGCGGTTCGACCAGCGTCCGTATGACCGCGACACGGTGGCGCCAAACCACCCACAGCAAATAGAGGAACGGCAACGTCCCCAGCGGCAGTCCCAGCGCCAACACCGCATCCTGCGGCAAGCCCAGGGCGCGCAGCAGATCCAGCAGGCCCAATGGCCCGGCAATCAGAGCAACCACGACCATCGCCGTGTTTTGCAGGCCATGGGCCGCCGGGGTGTCAAGCGGCAGCAGGCGGTGAGCCTGATCCTCCGGAGCGGTCAAGAGTCGGAGGATACGGTCGGTCAGCAGAATCGTGGCGACCAATTTGAGGACTGCCAGCAGGATCGCAGGTGCTGCCGGGTGCGGCGGGCGCATCAAAGCATAAGCCAGCAGCGTGCCCAGGGAGAAAGCCGCCAACTCTGCCAGCCCGGCCGTCAGGCGCAGCACGGGTGCCACGATTTCCTGTCGGCGGAGCAGCCGCCGGGCGACGATCAGGGCGAGCACTCCGGCGGCAAAGAGCAGGGTCAGGCCATACCCGAGCCGCAGAGGGGACATGGCTGGCTGCACACCATTGGGATGGGCGAAAACATCAGCGACGATCGCCGGCAGCCTTGGGTAGACGTCTACGATGGCCTCCAACCGCCGGGCATAATCCGGCAGCCCGGCATCGGCAGAGAGGATCGGGTTTCCTTCCGCGATCGCCGGCGGCGCCCACAGCGGCACCACCGGCAGCAGGAGCGCCGTTATCAAGGACACCGCCCGTGAGCCGATGGGAACTGTGGGAAAACGTCCGTGCCTATACACCGCTCGGCACTCCTCCGCCCGTCGCTCCGCCGGTCGGCGCCCGATCGTCGGGGCGCACCGCTGCTTCCGAACGGGGCCGTGCGCTCTCCACAGCCTCAGGCACCGGCTCCTGGATGCGGAACCAAGCGACGTAGAGCGCCGGCAAGAACAGGAGCGTCAGCAGCGTTGCGACGATCAGGCCGCCGATGATGGCATAGGCCATCGGTCCCCAGAAAACCTCCGGCGCAATCGGAATCATGCCCAGGCTGGCGGCTGCTGCGGTGAGCAGGATCGGACGTACCCGGTGCATCGTCGCGTTGATGACGGCGTCCCAAGGGTGCTCGCCCATGGCGAGATGCTCGTCGATCTGCGCGATCATGATGACGGAGTTGCGCACGATCATGCCGATCAGCGCCACCACGCCCAGAATGGCGACGAAGCCGAGCGGAGTGCCGGTTGGCAGCAGCGCTGCGACCACGCCTATCACGCCCAGCGGTGCGACACTGATGACCAGGAACAGTTTGCTGAATCCCTGCAGCTGGATCATCAGCACGGTCAGCATCACGAAGACCATGATCGGGAAAACAGCGGTGATCGATGCCATGCCTTTGGCGCTGTTCTCGACGGTACCGCCGACCTCGATGCTGTAACCAGGAGGCAGGCTGCGCCGCAGTTCGTCCATCGCCGGGGCCAGCTGTTGCACCACCGTCGCAGCCTGCAAAGGCGGAACGAGGTCGGCCTGTACGGTGATGGTCGGCTGCCGCGCGCGCCGCCAGACGACGGGCTGCTCCAACTCGTAGCGCAGGGTGGCAAAGTCCCGCAGGGGCACGGTGCGGCCGCCGGGTATGGCGATCTGCAGGTTGCGCAGCGTCTCGGTCGAGCTTCGCTCGGCATGGCTGGCCTGGGCCACCACGTCGATCAGGTAGATGTCGTCGCGCAGTTGCGTGAAGGCGAGGCCCGACACCGTGGCATTCAGCGCCTGCTCGAGCGCTTTCGAACTGATGCCGAGCAGGCGCGCCTTGTCCTGGTCGACCTCGACCCGCACGACCTTGGACGGCTCATTCCAGTCGTAGTTGATCAGTCGTGTATAGGGGTTGCCGCCGATCGTGTCGGCGACGCGATTGGCAAGCGCGCGCACCTCGCGCACGTCGGGACCGGACACCCGGTATTGGAGCGGCCAGCCGACGGGAGGCCCCATCTCCAGCGGACTGACCCGCGTGTTGAGATCGGAGAAACCTTCATTCAGCACCTTCTCCAAGCGAGCGCGCACGGCCTCGCGAACTGCATAGCCCTTGGTGACCACCACCGCCTGGGCGAAATAATCATTGGTCAGTTGAACGTCGAGCGGCAGATAGAAGCGGATGGCGCCCTGACCGATGTAGAAGCTCCAATGGTCGATGTCCGGGTCGGCGGCCAATACCTTTTCCAGCCGGTCGGCGGTGTCCCGGGTCGCCTTGATCGATGCGGTCTGCGGCAGGGTCAGATTGACCAGCAGCTCCGGCCGATCGGACGCGGGAAAAAACTGCTGCTGAACGAAGCGCAAGCCGAAGACTGAGAGACCGAAGAGTATGAACGTCAGTCCGATCACCAGGTAGCGGGCTCGCATGGCCATGCGCAGGCTGCTGCGGAACATCCGCATCAACCGACCCGGTTCATGTGCGACGCCGTGCCCATGTCCGCCCCCCCGCGGCGGGCGAAGCACGTAGACCCCGATCAGGGGTGCGAACAGCACGGCGACGATCCAGGAGAACAGCAGGGCCATCGCCACGACGGCGAAGAGGGTGAAGCAATATTCCGCCGCTCCGCCCTGGGCGAAGCCGATCGGGATGAAGCCAGCCACCGTCACCAGCGTTCCGGTCAGCATCGGAAATGCGGTGGAGGTGTAGGCGAAGGTGGCCGCCTTATCGAGGCTGAAGCCTTCCTCCAGTTTTGTGATCATCATCTCGACGGTGATCATGGCGTCGTCGACCAGCAGGCCGAGCGCGATGATCAGGGCGCCGAGCGAGATGCGCTGAAGCGCGATGCCGTAGAACTCCATGCCGATGAAGGTCATGGCCAGCACCAGCGGTATGGAGGTCGCCACCACCAGCCCGGCACGTAGCCCGAGGCTGACGAAGCTGACCGCCAGCACAATGATGACCGCTTCTTCCAGTGCTTTGGTGAAGCCGGCGACCGACTCCTCGACGACCACCGACTGGTTGGCAACCAAGTGGACTCCGATACCGATCGGAAGGTTGGCTTCCACTTGGCGCATCCGCTCGTGGATACCCTCGCCGAAGGCGAGCACATTGCCACCGGCCGCCATCGAGATGATCAGACCGATGGCCGGCTTGCCGTTGTATCGGAAGATCGGCGTCGGCGGATCGGCGTAGCCGCGCCGCACCTCCGCGATGTCGGTCAGCCGGTAGAATTTATCATTGGCACGCAGGCTGATCGCCCGCAGGCTATCTTCCGAGGTGAAGGCGCCGCTGACCCGCACCGTGACCTTCTCGTCGCCCGCCTGCACGATGCCTGCCGGGGCGACGGCGTTCTGAGCCTGCAGATCCGCGATCACCTGCCCCCGGTCGATTCCCATGGCGGCGAGCTGGCGCGTTGAGAAGTCGAGGTAGATTTTTTCATTCTGGATGCCGACGAACTGGATTTTGCCGACATCCGGCACGCGCATCAATTCCGCCCGCGCCGTCTCTGCATAATCCTTCAGCGCGCGATAGCTGAAGCCATCAGCGGTGAACGCATAGACCGTGCCGAAGGTGTCGCCGAACTCGTCGTTGAAGGCCGGGCCCTGGATGCCCTGCGGCAGGGTCGCCTTCATGTCGGCGATCTTCTTGCGCACCTGATACCAGAGATCGGAAACGGCGGATGCCGGCGTGTAATCCTTCAAGTTGACGTAGACAACGGAAATTCCAGGCTTTGTGTAGCTTTTCACGTAATCCAGATAAGGAATTTCCTCCAACTTCTTCTCGATCGGATCGGTCACCAGCTTCATGGTGTCCTCGATCGTGGCACCCGGCCAATTGGTCTGGACGACCATCGTCTTGATGGTAAAGGCCGGATCCTCCTCCCGTCCGAGGCGGAAATAAGCGAGGCCGCCGGCCAGCGTCAGGGAGAGGATCAGGTACCATGTGAAGGAGCGGTGCCGGAGAGCCCACTCCGAGAGATTGAATCCGGTCATGGTGCTGCCGTTTCTGTCGGTTGGTCGAGGCGGACGCGCTGCCCTTCCGAGACGCTGCGCACTCCGGCGGTAAGGACGATGTCGCCGGGTGACAGGCCGCTGCTGACGATCACTGGACTGCCGTCATCCTCGCCGTCATTTTTCCCAGCGCCCGCGGGCTCTTCCTTCGGGCGCACCGTGACGGCACGAGGTCGGACAATCTGCTCCTTCGGATCGACGACCCAGACGACGCTCTGCCCAGAGGTCTCGTAGATGGCGCTTTGCGGCAGTTCGATCACCGGCTCCGGTTGGCGCACCAACCGGCCAGTCACGGTGGCTCCAAGACGCAGCGCGTCGGGTGGATTCTCCAGCGTGATCCGAACGGTGTGGGTGCGGGTAACCGGATCGGCTTGGGGCGACACTTCGCGCACACGTCCCCGCGCGGTAACGCTGTCGTCGCCGACCAGCGCGACCTCGACCACCGGATCTCGGGGGGCGGCCTGCAACCCCGCTTCGGCAATGTTGAAGACAGCCTCCCGCTCCTCCGGTCGCGCGACCCGCACCACCATTGCGCCGGCTTCCAGCACCTGCCCGGGTTCAGCTCCGGTTTCCGTGACGACACCATCGCGGTCGGCTTTCAGTTCCGTGTAGCCGAGCTGGTCGCTGGCCGCCTGCCGGGAAGCCTCGGCCGCCACCACCCTGGCATCCGCCGTCCGCTTGGCCAGCAGCGCCGCGTCATATTCCACCCGGGTGGTGTTGCCGTTGGCCAGCAACGAACGCTTGCGTTCCTCCTCGTTGCTGGCCTGGAGCTGTTCGGCCTTCGCCGATGCCAGCATCGCCCGGGCGGATTGCAAGGCGTTGCGCTGATCCTGGCCGTCCAATCGGGCCAATATATCGCCAGCCTTTACCCGGGCACCGACATCGACCGTCCGCTCCACCAGCTTGCCGGCGATACGGAAGCCGAGGTCGGCATCGGCCCGCGCCTCGATGATGCCGGTCACGGACCTGGAAAGCTGAAAGCTCACCGGCTCGACCCGAACAGTCCGCACCGGACGGACCATGGGGGCGGAACCCGCTTCATGAGATCCGGTGCGGCTGTCCTGCTGGCAGCCGGCCAGCATTGCGGGCAACATCGCCAGAGCCACAAAGGCGGCCGGATGGAAACGAGGGGGCGAGGAGATGGTCATGCGCCTTCTCCTTGCGCGATCGCCACCTTCTGGCCCGGGCGCAGCTTCTGCACCCCGCCGATCACCACCAACTCGCCGTCGTCAAGCCCCTTGGAGATTGTTACCGTTCCGGTGTCGAACTGTAGAATTGACACTGGACGCAAACTGACCGTGGCCGCCGGCTGCGCCACCACCCAAACGGCGGGGGCGCCTTGGATCGTCTCGAACAGGGCGGAGGCCGGAAGGCTGACGACCGGGCGCGCCGGCAATTTCGCTCGCCCGGTCACCGCGGCGCCCAGCAGGAAGGTCCGCGGAGCATTGGGCAAGGATACCTTGATGGTGTAGGTGCGCGTGACCGGGTCGACGCCTGGCGACACCTCGCGGATGGTTCCCTCGGCGACCTGGCTATGATCGCTCACCAAGCGAACCTCGACGGGAGGCAATGCGCCGTTGCCCTCCAACCGGATGCTGGCACCCGGCACCTGGAACACCGCCTCCGCCGCGTCGGGATCAGCCAGTTGGACCACCATCTGGCCGGCCATGACGACCTGCCCCGCTTCCGCAGCCTTGCCTGTGATGACGCCGTCGCGGTCGGCGCGCAGTTCGGTGTAGGACAGGTTGTCTTGCGCATTTCGCAGCTTTGCCTCGGCAGAATCCAGGTCAGCCTGCGCTTGGGCATAACGGCGCTGCGCGTTGTCAAACTGCACGCGGGTGGTGAAGCCGTTGGCGAGCAGCGCGCGCTGGCGCTCCTCCTGAGCGCGGCTCTGCTCAACGGCGGCCTTCGCGGAAGAGACCTCCGATTCCGCCGACCGCAAGCTGTTCCGCTGGTCTTGATCGTCCAAACGCGCAAGCAGGTCATTGACCTTGACCGACTGCCCGATCTCAACCGCCCGCTCGACCAGCTTACCGCCGATGCGGAAGCTCAAGTTGCTTTCGTGGCGGGACTGGATCTGGCCGGTCAGAGTGGCCGTGTTGTCGAGCCGGGTTGTCTGCGCCGGAATGGCTCGCACCGTCGTCGCCTCGGCCGGCGGTGGCGTCGGTTGTTCGCACCCGGCAAGGGCGAGACCGATCAGCAAGAAGATCGCGACACAGGCGGGTTGGGATGGCTGAAGCCAGGGCATGATGCGCTCTCACTGGTTAGCGCCGGCGGGCGAGTAGCGCGCTGGTATGGGTCGCGATCATCCGTTCCTCATCGGTCGGAATCACGTAGGCCTGGACCTGACTGTCGGCGGAACTGATGCAGGAGCGCCCCATCAGGTTGGCGGTCTCGTCGAGCACGAGGCCGATCCAACGCGATCGTTCGGCGATGGCCGAGCGGATGACCGCGGAGTGCTCGCCGATGCCGGCGGTGAAGACCAGCGCATCCAGCCCGCCGAGCGCGGCGGTCAGCGAACCGATGGCAAGGCTCGCGCGATAGATGAAGACCTCCAGCGCCAGAGATGCGCGTGGGTCGGGGCTTCCCAGCAGGTCGCGGACGTCGTTGCTGAAGCCGGACAGGCCTTTCAACCCGCAGTCGCGGTAGAGCATTTGTTCGATTGCATGGGCATCCATGCCGCGGCTCAGCAGATACAGCACGATGCCGGGGTCGAGCTGGCCGGGCCGTGTTCCCATCGGCAGGCCGTCGAGCGCGGTGAAGCCCATCGTGCTGTCGATGCTGACCCCGTCCTGGATGGCACACATGCTTGCACCGCTGCCCAGGTGGGCGATGATCACGCGCCCGTGCGCGATCAATGGCGCGACGTCGTGCAGCCGTCGGGCGATCCATTCATAACTGAGGCCGTGGAATCCGTAGCGGCGCACGCCCTCCCGGTAAAGTTGCTCGGGAATGGCGTAGCGGTCGGCGACCTCGGGATGTCGCCGGTGAAAGGCGGTATCGAAGCAGGCCACCTGCACCATGCCAGGCATCATCGACCGGATCGCGCGGATCGGCGCCAAATTGTGCGGCTGGTGCAGGGGGGCGAGGGGCGCGTAGCGTTCCAGCGTCTCAATGGCGGCATCGTCAACGACGATGGGCTCGTCATAGGCTGGTCCCCCATGAACGACACGGTGGCCGACCGCGACCGGAAGCACTCCGCCCAACCATTCCCGAAGCCAATTGCCGAGAAAGGTCATTGCATTCGGCATTCCCTCCACCGCGGCGGGCAGCGCCTCCTCATACCCGGCGCCACAGCCCTCCGATGACCTCAACAGCAGGCGCGGCTGGGTGCCAATCCCCTCGATCTGGCCACGCAGGCGCGCTGGCATCGGGTCGGCCTGCCCCACTGTCGGCATGAGATCGAACAGTTGGAACTTGATGCTGGAGGAGCCGGCGTTGATAACGAGCATGGTGTCGGGCATCACGATTATCCTTTCACCGGTTCCTTGAGGCGCTGCCGGTCAGCGAACAGGGCGGCCACCGCGCAGGACGCCATCCGCGTCATCACGCTGTCGGCCCGGCTGGTCAGCACGATCGGTACCCGCGCGCCCAGTACGATGCCCGCCGCGTCGGCATTCGCCAGGAAGGTCAGATTTTTGGCGAGCATGTTGCCCGCCTCCAGATCCGGAACGACCAGGATGTCGGCGTTTCCAGCAACGGGGGAGACGATCCCCTTGATACGGGCGGCCTCGGGGCTGATGGCGTTGTCGAGCGCCAGTGGACCATCCAGTACGGCGCCGGTGATCTGGCCGCGGTCGGCCATCTTGCACAGCGCGCCCGCTTCCACAGTAGAGGGAATCTGCGGGTTGATTGTCTCAACTGCAGACAGGATCGCCACCTTGGGTCGATCGTTGCCAAGCGCGCGAGCGAGGTCGATCGCGTTCTGGATGATGTCGCGCTTCTCCTCCAGGGTCGGCGCAATGTTCACCGCGGCGTCGGTAATGAACAACGCCTTGTGGTATGTTGGGACGTCCATGATGAACACGTGACTGATGCGCCGCTCTGTACGCAGGCCGGATTCCCGCTTTGTCACCGCGTGCAGCAACTCGTCGGTGTGAAGGCTGCCCTTCATCAACAGGTGCGCGCGACCCTGCCGCACCAGATCGACGGCTGCCGCTGCGGCGGCGTGGCTATGCGGCACGTCGACGATTTCATAGGAGGAAATGTCGATGCCGGCCTCAGCGGCGACGGCTTGAATGCGATCCGCCGGACCGACAAGGATCGGGCGGATGAAGCCCTGGCGCGCGGCTTCAACCGCTCCGGCCAATGACGAGACGTCGCAGGGATGGGCGACGGCGGTCGCCACTGGTGCGATCTGTCTGCAGACCTCGACCAGCCGTTCATACTTTTCGTGGCGACGCCCGGATACTCCATTCATGGCGTCGACAGGATGGTTGTCGCTCATGTCGCCGCCCTCACCAACGCAGGAACAGGCCGACATCCCCCGGCATGCCGCCAGGGTAATCCAGGATTCGAGCCTCCATTCGATAGCCCTTTTCCTTCAGGTGCTTCGCATAGATGTCGAAGGCCTCGCGGGCAAAGCCGGTCAGCGTAGACGGCCAATCGGGCTCGAAATTGTTGATCGCGCGCCCTCTGTCGGTGCAGTAGGTGCTGGGAAAACGCGTGATCTGGAGTTCGGTCACGCCGCGTTCCGCCGCCAGGCGAACGGCGTTGGTAAAGCGCTCATTCGCATCGTGACGGATATGCTGATTCATAAAGGCGTCACGCAGCGCTGCCTGTTCCTGCTCGCGCTTTTTCTCGTGTTCCAGCGCCTCCCGCATCCGGGCGAGTTCCTCCTCCTCCGTGATGTGGTGAAGCTCCTCCGGACGGATGATGTCATCGAATTTGCTTGCGGGATCGACAGCATCGGGCGTTGGGGGTACGGCCTTGCTCATGGCGATTCTCCTCGCGGTCAATGTCAAACGGCCCCGATTTGCACGGCCGGAACTGTTGGTTACGTCACCTTTGTCGGCGGTTCCGCCCGGCGGACGGCGGTGCTGCCATCGTTCTTCCCGCCTCTCTTGCCACCGTCATGTGCAAGCTCGTCGGCGGCCTGGTGCAGCGGATTGTCACGGGCTGCGGCCATCAGGCGTCGCGCAGAGTCGCTCGGCTTGGTTTCCCCAGCCAAGAGCAGTTCAAGCTTTCTCAGCCGGCTGCGCTGCTCGGTGGTGAGGGGGCCCGCTGCGGTGAGGACCCGCTCGGCAATGGCAAGAAGCTCCTTGCGTTGCTCCGCCTCGGGGATCAAAGCCGGCAGGGAGGCAAGCGCGCCCGCCTCGTCCATCTGCATCAGGAACGCCTGTTCGCGGAAGATTTCGCGAACCTCGCCCAGTGGCCGCTTGGCCGACCCCGGATGTTCGTCCCGGATCCTGCGCAGCATCTGGAAGCTGCGCTCGTCGATCGCTTCCCGACTGCGACCGGCATAGGCCAGCACCCGGAACAGCGCCTCGGTGAAGCCTCCGGAGGAGGCACGCCCCATAATCTCAGCCTTCTTCTTTTCTACCAGGGCCTCGAATGCCTCGTCCCGGGTGCGGGGTGGACGGGCGCTGCCACCCGGTGCAGAGAGGCCGACCAGTGCCTGGAGCAGAGGAGAACCGTAAAGATCCAGGAACAACCGTTCCACGAAGTGATCGCGTTGGTCACGGTAGGCGTTCAGCGACCGGACGATGAATTCCGACACCGTCTCTTCCGCGGTCAGAAAGGCATTGTCGGGACCGACCGGCCGCCGGTTCTCCCGTACCCAGTCGGCGAGCGATTCGATCGGCGCCATGAAGGGGTTCAGGTGCGAGAACAGGTAGTGCTGCATCCGCACAGGGTTGGTCAGCCGCAGCCATTGGGCGAAGGGCTCGGAGACGGCGGCACGGATCTGGGGCCGGCCGAAGGTAACATAGAGCCCCTTGTTGATGTCGGAGACGCGGGCCACCGTGGCGAAGCGCTGATCGTCCTCCGTCGTGTTGCCTCCCAGGTGACGGATATCGTCCAGCGTGCGCGGCTCGAAGCGGGAGAGATAGTTGCCCCCGATCAAATCGGCGCCGGGAATGTCCGGATCCTTGGGATGGATCGTCATCTCGTACAGGCCGGGCGGCAGCAGGTCGATCAGGTCGATGTTCTCGATGAACTCCGCAGTTTCCTTCCGGGCAACGCGGCCGGAAACGAAGATGCCGAGGTGACCGATGTCCTGGTGCAGGTTGTAGACGATGGTCTGCTCGTGCGCCCGGATCTCGTCCACGCTGTCGTACAGGTCAAGGATCCAGCCGAGCGCTTGTTGCGGCGGGGTGATGTTGTCGCCCCAGGACGCGAACACCAGGATCGGGGAGCGGATGTTGCGCAAATCCAGGCGTCGGCCATCCTTGCCGACGATGCTGCCGGCAGTCAGCTTGTTCCCGACGAACAGCTCGTCGGTGATCGCCTCGATCTCCTCGCTGTTCAGGAGGAAGTAACCGCCCCACCACCGCTCGAAGGCAAGGTAACGCTCCGCCTCCGTATCGATCGAGGCGTAGAGGTTGTACATCTTCTTCCACAAAGTGTTGGCTGGATCGAGCTTTTCAAAGTTGCCGATCAGATGGGCGCCGTCGAACCGACCGTTCCCCAGGTCGCCGGCCAGCGCCGCCAGCCAGGCGCCGCCATAGAGGCCGCCAAGATAGCGCATTGGGTTTTGCCCTTTGACACCTGCCCAATAGGAAAGCGGAGAGCCGGCAATGATGATCGGCCCCATAAGATCGGGGCGCGCGGCGCTCAGCGCCATTACCGCCCAACCGGCCTGGCAGTTGCCGATGACACAGGGCTTGCTGGCACACGCCTCGTGCAGTGCGCTGACATGCTCGAGGAAGGTGGCCTCCGCAGCGGCAACGTCGGACAAAGTCTGACCTGGCACGGGTTCCGGGTGAAATCCGACGAAATAGCAGGGATGACCGGCCTGCAGCGCCGCGCCGATTTGGCTGTCAGGCTTGAAGCCGCCAATTCCGGGGCCGTGACCGGCTCGAGGGTCGACGATCACGAAAGGCCGCTTGGCAGGATCGATCTCAATCCCCGGGGCTGGCTTGATGCGCAGCAGCATATAGTTGCAGGGACGTTTCAGGTGACGGCCATCCAAGACCATCTCGTGAGCAAAGGTCAGGACCGGGGGCTTGCCCTGTTCGGCATGTTCGATGAACTGGTCGCCACGTCGGCGCAGTACATCAAGCAGAAGGATCCAGCGCTGCCACGCGTCGATGCTGTAAGTCGCTGCGTCAGGCAGCATATTCATAGGGGCGATGGGAGAGGTAATGGCGATCTTAGAGGCAAGATCTCCAGTGGACTGCGCAGCCACATCGGCGTGGTGAGATTGGCCACCTTTCATGCCCGCACCCGGTTGGAACGCTGCGAACGGGGTCGAGAGGGCCGCAGTGAAGGCCGAAATTGCGCTGCTCATGGATTGTTGCCATAGGTCGGTCATCAGCTTTGTATCCTCTCTCATTGCGGCATGCGTTCTGCTGCACGCGCTGCACGCGATTTGCTGGCCTACTTTTTCGGGCGATTTATGGAGAGTTCCAGAAATATTCGTAATTTTAAAATGCAGAACCACCTTTATTGCATGGAGACTTTGAGTACCATTATTCAGTAATCACACCAATTCCGTGAGGATCTTAAGGTATTTTCTGACGCTCCATTTGGCCGCATTGTCGCGTTTGCTGCGGTTGACGCAGCAAGTAGCAAGGCCAAATGAAACTAAATCCTTTCAGAGAGAAGCTGCGGCTTGCATATGAGCTACAGGATGAACCTCTGCGGAGACATCCCGCTGAGGAGTGCCCGCTCAGGAATGTTGCGATGTAGTGTAGGATTCCCAAGCGAAGAGGGGGTAGCTTGTAACAGTTAACACTGATACCGTAACGGTACAGTAGGATAGAATGGCGCTGATAAGATATCAGATCACTTTTCTCATGCTTCTCTCACCCAATGGTGAAAACCTGATAACAGCAGTGTCCCGAGCTATGTTTTCGCATTTCGAAAATCCGAGGAAAAATTTGCTACTTCATTGATACCGTTACACCCCCGAGCCCGAGCGTCAATCTGGCTCCTTGCGTGTTTGACGTAACCTTCAGCACAACACCTTTTTCATTCTCCAGATATCCGATGCCACCTCCTCCAACCAGAGCCGCACCGGTCTGTGCCACCGAATAGGTGCCCGGGAAGTCTTCGATATTTTTGAGGTTATAAACATCTGCGGCAGCTTCGTTTTTTGTACCTCCCACATCAGCGAGCGTCAGTCCGGATGCAGAGAAGGGGAACTGCTGGCCTTGATAGTACAGCGTACCATTTCCCCACGAGTACCCAATGCCAAGTGCGGCAGACCCGCCGGTAAATTCGATTCTCCCTACGGGCATCGGCTTTTCTTCTTGAGCAGACAATTCGCCAAAAAAGCATGCGTTGATGCTGATGAAAGCCATCGCTACATAGCTTATCCGGTGGCTGGCGACCTTGAACATATAGTCCTCCCAAATTTCCAAGACTGCAGAGAACGGAGAAGAGAACGAAACTATACTTCCAACTCTGGAATAACTTCGCTCTCCACACTTCGTTCACGCAAGGATCACGCAAGGATTTTTGCTAAGGATTACGAAGTTGATTGACGAGAATGTTATATGATTTTCCCTGCACGATGAACATAGTTACTGTAACCAACTCCGAAGATCCTATGCGCTACCTGCGAATTTATTATACGTCGACGTATGATTCACGTCTGGAAGAGGATTCGTGCATCTTTGGAGAGCAGCCGCCGCAGTTGTCAATAGCCGAACCGTCGCTGCTGGGGTGAGAACTCGCCCAGCCTTTCCCGAAGGACTGCATTCATCATCCGGATGCCGGGAGCGGTAGCGCAACGTTATGACCACCGATCAAATAGAATTCGGGGTGTGGAACGTCGCCTTGGTGAACCGGCTTCGTCTCATCCGTCCCTCTTCTCTGAATGAAGGACTGGCCCCCTGCCTGGAGGAGCATTCCGGTCTCGGGAAGAATCCGGCCGATCAAGCTCACCACAGTTACAGTAGCAAATAGGAACCTGCAGCAGGGTACTTCCGCACTGTCATCGTTTGCCGCCTGATTAGGACAACTCCATAGCACGGTAGGGCAACAATCATGGCAAAGCATGCCAAAGCGCGAAAACAGCACCACGCCAATGACGACATTCTCACCAATCGCTCTGGTGACAATGCACCCGTAGAAAAGCTGAAACGGCGAGTTTACGAGAAGGAACTGGCAAAGCTTCATGTTGAGCTTGTCACGCTCCAGGAATGGGTGGTGCGTAAGGGCCTCAAGATCTGCATCGTCTTTGAGGGACGCGATACAGCCGGCAAGGGCGGGACGATCAAGGCGATCACCGAGCGTGTCAGCCCGCGCATTTTCCGCGTGGTGGCCCTACCGACGCCGACGGAACGTGAAAAGTCGCAGATGTACATACAACGCTATATTCCCCACCTGCCGGCCGCCGGCGAGGTCGTGATTTTCGACCGAAGCTGGTACAACCGCGCGGGGATTGAACGGGTTATGGGTTTTTGTACGGAAGAACAGGCTAAGCGCTTCCTTGAAATGGCCCCTGCGGTAGAACGGGCGATGGTCGAATCCGGCATTATCCTATTGAAATACTGGTTGGAAGTTAGCGCCGATGAGCAGACTCGCCGATTGGAGGCACGAATCCAGGACGGAAGGAAAACCTGGAAACTGTCACCAATGGATTTGAAGTCCTACAGCCGCTGGTATGACTACTCCCGCGCGCGTGACGACATGTTCACGGCTACCGACACCCCATGGGCTCCTTGGTACGTCGCGCATTCAGATGACAAGCGTCGTGCACGCTTGAACATCATCAAGCACCTGCTGGAGCACGTTCCCTATGAAAATCTCCCCCGCGCTTCGATAAAGCTGCCAAAACGCCAGGACGCGGGCGGCTATCGCAAACCCGACTATTATTATAAATTGGTTGCAGAGCATCAGTGGGCGAACGAGTAGCAGAAACCAGGCAATCGCATCCGCCGTCCCTCCAGACGAAGAGGAGATCAAAATGAAAACGGGCATTATTTTTCTAGTGGCCGCAGCGTCTCTCTTGAGCGCATGTGATGGTATCCCTTCAAACTACACACAGGGAGATTCCTCTGCTGGCGCCGTCTCTGGAAGCTATGGCCAGACTTCTTATAGAACCGGCTATGGGGTTAGAAGAGACACGACGAGAAGCGGGGCTGACAGTCAAATGGATTGGGGAGAATAGCCTCAATATAACGTTGTCCGTAAAAGCTTGATGGGCAGGTGGTTAAGTTGCTGAATTCGTGACCTGCTACCGCCGAGACAAGCGAGGCTCCGCCCACCTCGTCACCAGTTGGCGGCAAGCCGGGCATTGCCGATTGTAATGGGGGCCGGCTCTCAGTCGGTCTCCACGTCGGTGTCCAGATCGCTGTTCTGGTCAGCTACCGGTTATGAAAGCGGTCATCAGAACCGCGCAGGGCCTTGATCTCGTAAATCGAGTGCCCCGGACTTCAGGACGCTTTCCCCCGCGCATTTCACCACTGTTCGCTGGCTTCTCGCTGTGCTCTGCCGAACAGACCGGCCTTGCGCAAACCGTCAGCGATACGCGACAGTGTGTCGGGCGCGAGGTTCAGCCTTTCGAGACTGGCTTGCGCATTGTCCGCGAATTGGGGGTCGATGCTCTGTATTTTCTCCACCTCCGCGGCCGCTTCGGCTGGATGGCCGGCTTCGGCATGTATCATCGCCAAGCTGACATGCGGAAGGACCGATTCCGGCACATTGATTTGTTTGGCCTCGTCCAGGGCTGCGCCGAAGCGGCCGTGCACGTAGTGGTAAAGGGCCAAGATGGAATGGTACCAGCCCGATAGCGCAGGGTTGCGCGCATAGGCCTCCAGGATCAGGGGCACGCCCTTGTCCCACGCACCGATTAGGCTGTAGCAGCGTCCAAGCTCTGCCAGGAGATCGCTGTCGTTGGGATTGAGCGAGAACGCTCGTTCATAGGTGGCGATGCCCAAATGCGGTTCACCCTGCAACCAATAAGACATCCCCAAAGCCCTCAGGGGCAATGGCGCATCCGGACTCAAGGCTACCGCGTATTGCGCGAGTTGCATGCTCTTTGCGATAGGATCGGGTCGACCGGAACTCCGATTGAATCCCAGCCGGCCTTCGTCGGCAGTCACCAGGGCCAGCGCGGCCCAAGCTTCCGCATAGAGTGGATCAACCTGGACCGCACGTTCGAGGCACGTGCGCGCTTGAGCATGTAGATTGGCCGTTAGCTGTCGCCAATATTGATATGTGCGCAGCATACATTCATAAGAGGACAACATATTTGCCTTCTGATCGGCACTGGCGCGCGCCTCTTCTTCATAAACTACGCCAAATGGCTGTGCAATTTTGCGAGCCACCTCTGCTGATATCTTCTGCCGCACATCTGCAAGCGTGGCCGGCGTGAAATCACGCTGGAAGGTGTTTGACCAGATGTACCGACGACTTTTCCCATCCATCAACGTAACGGTAACCCGAAGCTGACCGTCGAACTGCCCCGCCGTGCCCTTCAGCACGTACTCAGCAGTCGTGGCTCGTTCATTGTCGCGCGACGTCGAAGCGGCAAGGGTATGGATAGTGTTGTCCGCTCCAAAGACCCGCAAGTTCCGAAACCTGATCAGCCCACCAATCAGATCTTCAGTGAGACTATCGGCAAAGATACCTTGTGCTGGATCTCCGGTGCTGTTGGAGATTGGGAAGACGAGGAGTGACGGGCCGCGCACAACGGTCGTTGCAACCAGAGGCACAGCCTCCCTTTGTATGGAGGAAGCATTCCAGAAAATGGTCAGAATGGTTAAGGATATTGAGGCAAATATGAGAAACAGGAGCGCCGGTTTAGCTGAGGCCATACGGCTCGGTATACCGAAAAACCGTTGGCTTCTCAGCGGAGTGGTATGGTCCCTGGGCGTAGGCGAAGCGCTTACACAATTCATTTCAGGAACAAGCTTTTCGGAAACTTTGAAATCTCCATCTTCACCATTTTTCCCGGTGATATTATTATCGTCAAATTGTGAAAAATTTCCGTAGGCGTGAGGCGCCATTATAAAGTGTGGGACATAGCTTCCCTTCGGAATTGTAATTTGAACCGGGTCGTTAGCCCCGTCGGTAAGATAATATTGCTCAAGACAACGACGTATTCGTCCAGCCTGTATGCGCACGACTGGATCCAGAAGCGGGTCGAAAGTTTCATCTCTATCAAATACATCAACCGCAATAGTGTAGCCCTTTATCCGATCAGCGCGACCGGTCAAGGTTTCTTGCACAATAAATTGCAAAAATCGTTGCTTCCGCACTGATGCCCGGAAGCCTCGACTGTTAAGGACTCGATCAAGCGCATCTTTGATGAGTTTGGGAGGAATTTCGTTATCATTCTCTTGACGCATCTTATCTCTCCAATCCTGCAACTGACGCTCATTAGCCGCACAGCTCCTTTCCAATAAAATTTGTTTTAATTGCGACAAAAAAGCAAACGCAGCGAAATATTGTTTTCGGCTAACTCATAACCATCTCGGACATTAATTAATAACCATTATCAATAAGACGAGCTTTCATTTGGTTTAGTGAGTTAACATTAAGCACTGCAAGAACTGATCCATCACTTTCTTTTATATTTAAATTTTTTTGACGCGCAAACCCTGGCCGTTGAAGTATGTGCTTGCGGACGATCACATAGTGAATTCTATGACTTTGGGATATCAATCCTGCGCCGTTAGAGCACGACATTCCCCTTTCCTGTGGAATCATCGCACTCGATCGGGTAACTCTCGACCTGATCGAAAGGTGTGAAGTCAGCTATAAAATCGGTACGCTTTCGGTCATGTGGAGCGTACCCATCGGTTTCATTGCTAATTTTTTCGGTGAAAAGATTTGGGGGCAGAATCTTCAATGTTACGGCCGAGAGCCAGAGGCAGGCCGTCAATGGATCGTGGCATTTTCTGTTGTTCAGCTCTCTCGGATCTCAGCTTGAGCCGTTTCTTATCTGGGACACGCGGAGTATGCCGCGGGTCCATATCTGGCTAGACCATTTCATAGCTTAGCTCAGATTTCCTCATGTAGGCCTGGAACACTCTTTTAAAGGGTTGCGAAATGATCGCAACATGGGACGCCGACGGTGGATGCCGATCATCCGGCCTCCGACGGCCCGCGCAGGATGGGTATCGGAATGCCACGCTGCTCCTCAACTGCCTTGCGGACAGCGTCCCAGTCCACCCGCGCTGCGGCACGTCCCGCAGCGCGGGAGACGGCTGCCCCAAGTTTCGGATACTCGGGCGGGCCGAAGCGGCCGGACTCCTCCAGGGAATCAGCCTGTTGAGTCGTAAGGTGCACCTCGATGTACAAGGTGTCACCGAGCCAGCCAAGTTTGACTGGCTCGTCCACGACGCGAACCGGAGTCCCAACGGGTACCTCCCGGTACAGGCGCTCGATGTCCGAGTTGTGCAGGCGGAAGCAGCCGTGGCTCACCCGCCGCCCGACCCCGTAGGGTTTGTTGGTCCCGTGAATGATGATCCCCGGCCAATCCAGGTACAACGCTTTGGAACCCAGCGGGTTGTCCGGCCCCGGCGGGACAAAGGGGGGCAGTTCGGGATCCTCCTCTCGCATGCGTGCAGTCGGCATCCATGACGGGTTGACACGCTTGGCACGGACATGAGTAGACCCGGTCCGCAGATTGGCAGCCTCGGCCCCGATACCCACCGGAAAGCTGGTCGGAGACCTCCCTTCCGCAAAGTAGTAGAGACGCTGGTCCGCCAGATTGATCACGATGCCATTGTGTGGCCTCGAGGGCAGGATGTGTGCCGTCGGCAATACCACGAGCGCCCCGTTGCCCGGCAGCCACGGGTCGATGGCTGGATTCGCCATGATGATTTCGGTGTAACCGAGATCATTATCGATGGCGAGGTCGGCCAGCGTGTCATCGACCGAGGTGAAGACGATGCCGAAGGGCATCGTCCCAATGATGTCGACAGCCGCCATCGGCGTCGCCGCAATGGCCAAGGTGGCCAGTGTAGCAACGAGGCCCCCAACACTGAACAGCACGGCAACGCCCACGGCCACCTTACGAACGGGTCTTCCGCTGGCTGCGGCTGAACATACGATCCGCCTTTTCATTTGCCGCCCTGGCGTCCGCTGCTGCGGCGCGTGCCTGTTCGGCCGACTGCTGAGCGGCGTTGGCGGCGCGCGTCGCCTCAGCCTTCGCATCGTTGGCCGTGGACTGCGTCTGAATCAGAAGGGCCCGGTCTTCCGAACTTAATTGAGAGCACCCCGTCGCAAGCAGGGCACCCACAAGGATGATGGAGAGATTACGCAAAGTTATAGCCATGATATTCTCCTTCTCATAAAGCCGAAGGGCAGCGAGAGCGACGGGAGCGCTGGACTTCCGGTGCAGGAACGCCGCCCACTTCAACACGGCAGTTCACTCGGCAAACTGATGATCAATCATCGCCGGGAGCGGCATCGCGGCATTAACCTGTGTAAAGACCGAGCGCTCAATATGGCGGCCAGGGTTGATTGCAACGTTTGCGGTGGGCTGCCCGATAAGAGTGTTGCTTGGTTGGCGTTGAACGGTGTCAACAAGCCGCGCAGTCGAGCACCATGACGGCGTGCTCGTCAGCCCTCAGCGTCTTGGCGAACTCGGCCAGGAAGCGGGTCGTGGTCACGGTCGGGACGGCCGACAGAACCTCGACCCGCTGATAAGGCATGACGTTTGCAACCCGTTTGCGTCCGCGCGATGGGGCGCCACGCAAAACCCAGTCGTCGGACCCTATTTTGCCAAGGCGGCCCTCACCAGAGGCGCACCGCAATTCGGCGGGTCCAGCCGTCGTAGCGCAGGCTCCCACCCGGCAGATTTCCGCAGTTTCCTGCTCAACCCGGCGGATTGCCGGATACCACCCGTCACACGACCGGTACAGGCTGAGGAACGGACTGTGGGTGAAACGCACGGAAGGGAAAGAGGCAGGCATGTACCATGACCATGTGCGCCGGGACAGATTGACGAACAAGGCGTGGTTCCTGGGCGTGCTGGCGCTCGCTCTCACAGCGGTCGGCATCGTCGGTGGCATTGGGCACACCGGCCTCGCCGCCGTCTTCGCGCCGGTCACTGCGGCCCTGCCGGGCGGCGACTCCCTTGTGACCGTCTGGGCCGCCCTCGGCCTCGCGCTGATCCTCACGCTGAACGTCCATCTTCTCGGCCGGCTCGGCCTTCGGCTGCAGATCGCCGCCGTCTGGCTGGAGGTGTTCAGCCTGTTCCTGGTCTTCTTCTACAGCTTCGACCTGTCCTACAGCTTCATCCTGGGCAAGCTGTCGTTCCTGATCACCCAGGGCGTCGCCACGACGCTGTACATCTCGGCGATCTCCATCGCAATCGCGTTCGTTCTGGCGATGGTCGGTGCCATCGCGAGGCTGTCGGACAACGGCTTCGCCATCGCCATCTCGTCCTTCTACACGTCCTTCTTCCGTGGCGTGCCGCTGCTGATCCAAATCTACCTGATCTATCTCGGCATCCCGCAGCTCGGCTACGTCATCGGGGCGATCCCGGCGGGCGTGGCGGCGCTGTCGCTGTGCTATGGCGCCTACATGACGGAGATCTTCCGCGCCGGCATCATGAGCATCCCCAAAGGGCAGTGGGAGGCCGCGCGCGCGCTGGGCTTCGGGCCGATGCACACGCTGGTGCTGATCATCCTGCCGCAGTCGCTGCGCCTGATCATCCCGCCGACCGGCAACCAGTTCATCGCCATGCTGAAAGACAGCTCGCTCGTCTCTGTGATCGGCGTGTGGGAGCTGATGTTCCTCGCCCGCACCCAGGGCCGCGACGAGTTCCGTCACCTGGAGATGCTGATCACCGCCGCCGGCCTCTACTGGCTGATCTCCATCGTCCTGGAGCAGTTGCAGGCCCGGCTGGAGCGCCGTCTGGCGCGCGGCCACCACCACTGACCCGGTCCGCCCCCGCCCCGAACAATCAAACCGTCCGAACGCCAAGACTTCCCCTCACGTCAGGAGACCGTCCATGAGCCTGCTCAAATCCCTGTGCCTGGGTGCCGCCGCCATCGGCGCGCTCGCTTTTTCCAGCGGTGCCGCCGATGCGGGCGCCACACTCGACCGCATCACGCAGAAGAAGGAAATGGTCGTGGCGACCGCCGCCAACTGGCCGCCGCAGTCCTTCATGAACAAGGACAACCAGTTGGACGGCTTCGATGTCGAGGTGGCCAAGGAGATCGCCAAGCGGCTGGGCGCCACGGCCCGCTTCATCACGCCGGAATGGGGAATCATCACCGCCGGCAACTGGAACGGTCGCTGGGACATCTCCGTCGGTTCGATGACGCCGACGACCGGGCGGACCCGTGTCCTCGACTTCCCGGCAATCTATTACTACACGCCCTATGTCTTCGCCGTTCACAAGACCTCCAAGCTGGACAGCCGCGCGGCGCTGACCGGCAAGACCATCGGGGTCGAAGGCGGCACGACCTCCGAGGATTACATCAACGGCAAGCTGAAGATCGATGCCGTGGGCGTCCCCGACTTCACGGCCGACGTGAAGCCGGGCACCGTCAAGACCTACGGCGACAGCGTCGGCCCGCTGGACGATCTGCGGCTGGGCGACGGCGTGCGGGTGGATGCCATCGTCTCCGCCCTGCCGACTGTCGAGGCCGCGGTGAAGCGCGGCTATCCGATCCGCGCCATCAGCGACAAGCCGGCGTATCACGAGCCGCTGGCCATCGCCATCGACAAGGGCGATGCGGAGCTGAACGCCAAGCTGACGGAAATCGTGGCCGCCCTGAAGGCGGACGGCACGCTGAAGTCGCTGTCGGAGAAGTGGTACGGCATCGACTACACCGTCGCCAAGTAACGTAGCGCGAGGTCGGCCGCCCCAGCTTCCCAGGCGGCCGGTCTCCCTAAGACCCGACACCAATCCGGCAAACGGAACCCAACCGGCATGCGTGACTATCCGAACACCTATTACAGCGCCACCCGACGACCGGCGAGCGACCACGCCCCCCTGCGCGGTACGGTGACGGCCGACGTCTGCGTGATCGGTGGCGGACTGGCCGGCCTGTCCACCGCCTGGGAACTGATCCGGCGCGGCCGTTCCGTCGCGCTGCTTGAGGCGCAGCGGATCGGTTGGGGAGCATCCGGGCGCAACGGCGGCTTCGTTCTCCAGGGCTGGTCGGAGGGGCTGCGGAACATCGAGGCCCGCTGCGGCCGGGATCATGCCCGCGCGCTGTTCGGCCTTTCGGTGGAAGGTGTGGAGATCGTCCGCGACATCATTGCCGGCCATTCCCTGCCCGGCTGCAACCCGACGACGGGGAAGCTCAGCGTCACCCGGTATGAGGCGGCCGACCAGTTGCAGCGCCACCGCGACCACATGGCGCGGACCTACGGCTACGACTTCACCTACATCGACCGCCCGACGCTGCGCGGTTTGCTGAAGAGCGACATCTATTTCCAGGCCCTGCGCGACCCGGTCGGCTTCCATTTCCACCCGCTGAACTATTGCCTCGGCCTTGCCGACCTGGTCGCCGGCGCCGGCGGGCGCCTGTTCGAGGGCACCGCCATGATCGGCATGAGCCGCAACCACACGCCCGGCTCCGGCGGCCGCTGGCGGGTGGATACGGTGGACGGCTCGATCATATGCCACGATGTGGTGATGTGCGGCGGCGGTTACGGCGGGCCGGAGTTTGGTCCCCTGCGCCGGGCCTTCCTGCCGATCGCCACCTATGTGGTGCTGACCGAGCGGCTGGGCGACCGGCTGTCGGACTTCGTCGCCACCACCGACGCGGTCGGCGACGACCGTCGCTCCTCCGACTATTACCGCATCGTCGACGGCGACCGGCTGCTGTGGGGCGGACGCATCACCACCCGCTACGAACAGGACGAAAAGCGTCTGGCCGCCCTGCTGCGCCAGGATATCACCGGGGTCTTCCCCGGCCTTGCCGATGTGCGGATCGAAAAAGCATGGTCGGGACTGATGGGATACGCGCGCCACAAGATGCCTCATATTGCCAAAGTTGAGGAAGGCTTGTGGAGCTGTTCGTCCTTCGGCGGACATGGCATGAACACAGCCCCCATCGGTGGGCGCGTCGTTGCCGAGGCGATCACCGGCGAAAGCGACCGTATTCGGTTTTTCGCCCCTTACGGTTTGACCTGGAATGGCGGTATCTTCGGCCCCCCTGCCGCGGAACTGGTCTATACGGGACTGCGCCTGATGGACTTCTGGCAGGAATCACGATCCCGGCGCCAGGGCGCTTGAGGGATTGGCCACCGATGCAAGGGGATGAAGGAATGTCTGGGTCGGGCAACGAGCAGGGCTTCCGCCTGACGGACAAGGACAAGCAACTTCTCGCCCTGTTGCAGAAGAACGCGCGGGAGCCGACGTCATCGCTGGCCCGCAAAATCGGCGTTTCGCGGACGGCCCTGCAGGAGCGCATCCAGCGGCTGGAAAGTGCGGGCGTGATCGAGGGCTATTCGGTCCGCATCAACCACAGCAAGCTGATCTACACCGTCAACTGCTTCACCATGGCGGTTTGCAACAACAAGACCTATTCCGACGTCATCGCCCAGATGCGGACGATGGAGGCGGTTCAGGCGGTATACGCCATTTCCGGCGACTGGGATTTCGTCATCCACGTCGCGACGGAAACGCTGGAGAAGCTGAACGCCGAACTGACGCGGATCAACATGATCAAGGGCGTCGTCCGCACCACCTCCTGCATCGTCATGGAGACGAAATTCGACCGCCGGCTCGCTTTCATGGGCAGGATGGGAGCCAATCTGCTTGGGTACGCCGGCGATTTGCCGGCATCGGACCATGATGCCGGCGCGACAAGCCCGTCGCCGGGCAGAAACGAGGATGATCAAGCCGCGGATTGATCCGCCGGGCAGTCGCGCGCCGTTTCGATGCCTGCGCTGTTCACGCAGCAGATGCGCCGGAGGTTCTCTTGTCCGCCAAACCCAGCCCGATCACCACCCCCGATGGCCGCTACATCGTGGTGCGCGGACGTCTGTGGCGTGCGGCCAACCCGGCTTTGTCCGATGAGGCCCGCGCCGGCCTGATCGCCGATCTGATGCGGGCCCGCCGGGCTGTGGCAACCGCAAGGCGAGCCGGCGACCGCAGCGCGGAAACGGCGGCACACGCCGCCGTCGATCAGGCCAAACAGGCTCTCGGCGAGCGGGGCCCCGTCTGGTGGTCCGATGGTGCGCCGGATTTGAACCGGCACATGATCCGGACAACACCTTATGCCGGCTGGTTCCGTGAGGTGGGCGGCAATGACGACCGGTAGGCCGTGACTTGGAACTGCCCCCGCTCGGGCCCTGGCGCACTCATAGCCACGATTTGCGACACCGTCGGCTCTCCCC
The DNA here is from genome assembly GCF_047302835.1 of Azospirillum sp. CT11-132. Classification (NCBI taxonomy): domain Bacteria; kingdom Pseudomonadati; phylum Pseudomonadota; class Alphaproteobacteria; order Rhodospirillales; family Azospirillaceae; genus Azospirillum; species Azospirillum sp. CT11-132. The sequence continues at coordinate 39,553 of NZ_JBGLZA010000002.1, read as the reverse complement.
GGCTTGCCTCCAGCGCCAGCTTCGCCCAGAACTCCGCCCAATACCGTTTCCGTTTCCCCGTCATCAGGTTCGTCCTTCATCCTGGGCGAACCAAGCTTAGCCGACTGTCCGGGGAACGGGGACCCCTCACTCCGGGAGGGGAGATGATTGAATGTAAGTTCTGGAAACCGCCACTTAACCCGCCTCCTGTGTTCCTACGCCATTCAATGCCTCTCGCAGGCGGTTTTCCTGATCGGTTGTCAGGGAGGTTCGCAAAAGCGTCCCTTGGTACTTTGCAAGTTCAGGCAAAACTTTGTCGGGATTGACCTTGCGTACGAGGACGAACAGAGCTGACATTCCAGGCTTGATGGTTTCGGCAATCTTGCGGATGTAATCGTCCGAAATGCCGTAATCCGTCATGCTGCCAGCCAGAGCGCCGGCACCGGCACCGACGGCTCCGCCCACGACCAATCCGGCAAGGGGATTGAGAAACAACAAGCCGACCAGCGATCCCCAGAGCATGCCGGAAATCCCGGAGCGGGCGGCTCCCATCGACACCATATCGACCGCTTGTTTCAGTCGCACCTTTCCGTCCTGTTCTCGAACTGCTACGCAGGCATCCATAAGATCTATGAGATACTCACGTTGCATCTCCCGCAATTCGGTCAAAGCACGATCCGCCGTGTCCTTATCATTGAACGCGACGCAGATAAGATCAGACATGATATATACTCCCCTTTTTTGATCGATCGCAGCACAGGGTCGGTGGGTATTTGTGTAGCCCCTATGAAATACTCTATGAGAGCATTCCTTGTGGGCACGTCCGTGAGGGCAACGCCGGGATGTCACCGACACACAGGCACATTGGCGCCCGGCTGTGAGATGACGAAGACCACGGAACGTCAGCAATGAGCTGCCCCAGGTGGCGGTAAAGCTGGGAAACCGTCGTGACGGTATGGCGGATTTGGAATGTGGACAGTCTGTAGCCGTCGCATGTCCGCCGCTGACATGTCTTCAGATCTGTGCGTGAGCCCCGACTTCCGCCAAGAGTCTTACCTCCTCCAATAACCTTATCCAGTGATAACACTCCAAAAGTTGGGAAGCGCTGACCAGACATTGATGGAGCGTGATCCTGAGATTGGTGCAGGTTTTCTCTCAACCTAAGCTACTGATCCCTTTGACCAAGGTGAGTTACGGTAACCAACATTGCCATGATGCGGTCAGGATGGCGACGAGTACCGTAACTTACCGTTAGCAGGGTTCTCTGTGCGCTGGTCTTTGCGTCATATGAGGAGCCAGTTATGAGGAGCCAGTTCACCCCGCGATCAAGGTCCCACGGCACTCCCCGCTGCCCGCCGCTCTGGTCCATGGTAAGCCCGGATTGCTTTGAGACTTTGCACATGGGGTCCGAAGCGATTGCCACCGGCAATTGGAAGTTGAAACCAGTAATTTCTAAGGTTGCGAAAATAGTCTATCCAGACGGATATTTATATTTCTCATAGATGCAAGAGAATGACGAATAGCAATCCGTTTTTATATGGAAAATTGCGTAAACGATAAAATCGTGCGTCAAATCCAGAAACAGAAAGAAGAGATATTGTTATGAGGTATTTGGTATGGAAATTCACGAAGAGATTAACCGCTTTCATATTTATAAGCATTCTAGTGCTATTTCTCATTCGTGCCTACGATTCGCAACGTGGGCAACCTCTTGAGCCCTGGCATACCTATGTTCCAGAGGAACTGCACGGCAAGGAGCTCGATCGCAGCGATTGGACCGCGTACCTGAATGCTGAAGAGACCATCTTCGACCGGGTACGAACCGAGGTTACACAAAAGCTGCCGGCCGACGAACGTGTTCCCGTCAACCGCTACTTCGATGGCAGTCCGATTTACCCGGGCCGTTTTGCCCAGGACTGGAACCGTTCGTACGTGCTGGAACCCGATGTCGCTCCCCGCGGAGCGGTCGTCTTCCTCCATGGCCTGACCGATTCACCCTACAGCCTCCGCCACATCGCGCGCCGTTTTCGCGATTACGGCTTCGTCGCGGTAGCCCCACGGTTGCCCGGCCACGGGACCGTTCCGGCGGGCTTGACCGACATAGACTGGGAAGACTGGTTGGCGGCCACCCGGCTGGCGGTGAGAGAGGCTCAGCGACGCATCGGTCCATCCCAGCCGTTGCATCTCGTAGGATTTTCGAACGGCGGCGCGCTTGCGATGATGTACGCGCTCGACGCCCTCGAAGACACACGACTGCGACGACCGGATCAGATCACGCTGATCTCGCCGATGATCGGGATCACCGCCTTTGCCCGTTTCGCAGGCTTGGCGGGGTTGCCTGCCCTGTTCCCACCCTTCGCGAAAGCCGCTTGGCTCAGCGTGCTGCCGGAATTCAATCCCTTCAAATACAACTCCTTTCCGGTCAACGGCGCGCGCCAATCCCACCTGCTGACCACTGCGTTGCAGAGAAGAATCGCCGCAGGTGCGGCTGATGGCCGTCTGGCTGGTCTTCCGCCGATTCTCACCTTCCAGTCGGTGATGGACTTCACGGTCAGCACGCGCGCAATCGTAACCAGCCTGTACGTCCACCTGCCCGAGAACGGCAGCGAACTTGTGCTGTTCGACGTGAACCGCAACACCAAGTTCGGTCTGCTTCTGAGTTCTGCGTCGGACACCATGCTGAACCGGATCCTGCCCGATCCGCCCCGACGGTTCAGAACCACGATCATCACCAACAAGGACCCGGATCGCCCCGATGTGGTCGAGCGCACCGTGGAAGCCGGGACGGAGGCCGAACAGGTACGTGAGTTGGGACTGGCGTACCCGTTCGACGTCTATTCGCTGTCTCATGTCGCTCTGCCATTCCCGGTCACTGATTCCCTCTATGGTCTGCAACCGGAGCCCACAGAGGATTTTGGCATCCAGCTGGGTTCCGTGGCCGCCCGCGGAGAGCGCGGGGCCTTGATTGTCAGCATGGACTCCCTGCTCCGCATGTCCTCCAACCCCTTCTTTCCCTACCTGATGCAACGGATTGAGGAAGGATTGAAGCCGGCTGCGCCCCGCCACGTGCTTCGTAACGACGGCTCCGATCCTTGAACCAACAGAGAAGCGGTGAAGAAATGGCCACCAAGAAGGTCGCGATCGCTTGCCAGGGCGGAGGTACGCACGCCGCATTCACCTGGGGGGTGCTGAGAACCATCCTGGCGACGAAGAAGCGCTGGGATGCGAGCCCGACGGAGAGCGACACCTTCGACATCACCGCGGTCAGCGGCACCTCGGCGGGCGCCCTGTGTGCGCTCGCAACGTGGTACGGCCTCACCCCCAACACCGCCGACGGGACGTGTGGAACGATCGATAAAGCGATAGAGCGCCTGGACTTCCTCTGGACGACCTTCGCCGCAACCACGCCCGTCGAGTCCGCTCACAATCAACTGGTCGGTTCGCTCCTGCATTGGAAGTCGCAAGGCCTGCCGCTGGCGCAATCCAATCCCTATGGGCAGTACGGCGACCTCGGCCTCGCCGGCCTTTCCATGCTGGGAGCCCGGTCTGAGTATCTCGGATTTTCGGGCCTCCTGGCGGCGTTGTGCCCGAAGTTCGATACGATCGACTGGCCGCGGCTGGCCAAGGCCAACATTCGGCTTCTGGCCGGCGCCATCGAAGTCCTCAGCGGCAACTTCGAAGTGTTCGATTCCAACAAGTCCCTCGAACAGATGGGCTTGCTGCCGGACGGGCGGGAGATCAACCAGTATGAGATCACCCGCTGGCGGATGCGCCGGGCGATCTCGCTGGAAGGCGTGGCGGCATCGGGTACCCTTCCGGAAGTGCTGCGCGCGCAGGTCATCCCCAACATGGTGTTTCCGACCTGCGTACCGGGCCGGACAGTCACCCGCAACGGATACTATTGGGACGGGCTGTATTCACGCAATCCGCCGGTGCGCGATCTTCTCGACGCCGAGGCGAAGGATGAAAAGCCGGACGAGATCTGGATCGTGCGCATCAACCCGCAGGAATTCCACCCGGCCTCGACAAACATCGGACTGGAGGACATCCGGGATCGTGAAAACGATCTGGCCGGCAATCTGTCGCTGAACCAGGAACTCGACTCCATCATGACGGTCAACCAGTGGCTCCAACGATACGGGGACAGCCATCCGCCGCTGAACAACCATAAGATCATCGCTGTGCGGACCATCAAGATGACCCGCGACACTGCCTGGGGCCTTAAGCACACATCGAAATTCAACCGGAGCCCGGAGTATTTCGCCGCGCTCCGCGAAGAAGGGCGGATGGTTGCGGAGCAATGGCTGGCGGACTGGCGCAGGCTCGGCAAGGACTTCCCGCGCTACCCCAACGATGCACGTTACCCTGAACCGGTGGGATGGCAGGAGCCATCGATATGATCGATCTCGCCGCCGTCCTTGTCGCGCTCGGGCTGCTCATGCTCCTTGCCTACCGCGGCGTGACTTTGCTGATCGCAGCCCCGGCTGCGGCATTGCTGGCCGCGCTGCTGACCGGCGGCCTGCCGATCCTCGGCGCCTATACCCAGATCTTCATGAGCAACACCGGCTCCTTCATCATCTCCTTCTTTCCCTTGTTCATGCTGGGAGCGATTTTCGGCAAGCTGATGGACGACACCGGATCGGCGCGAGCGCTTGCCCGGCTGGTCAGCGACCGGCTTGGGCCGCAGCGCGCGATCGTCTCGGTGGTTCTGTGTTGTGCCGTGCTGACTTATGGAGGCGTTTCGGCTTTCGTCGTCGCCTTCGCCATCTACCCGGTAGCCGCGGCCTTGTTCCGCGATGCCGCCATCCCGAAGCGACTGGTTCCCGGAGCGCTCGCGCTCGGCGCGTTCACCTTCACGATGTCGGCGCTGCCGGGATCGCCGGCAATCCAGAACGCGATCCCCATGCCTTTCCTGGGCACCACGGCCTTTGCGGCTCCAGGCCTTGGTATCGTCACCGGTCTGGTGATGTATCTGCTGGGCATCATGTGGCTGAACGGCCGCGCCGCCCGTGCGCGGATGGCCGGCGAGGGTTATGGCGATCACGTCGATGGCACACCGGTCCAGGACCGGGTTATCCGCGAGCACGCACAGGCCGAGGGATTCGACATCGCCGAACTCTCGCCCAGGCCCGACCAGGAGAGGGCAGCCGGCAGGGAAAATCTGCCCCCCGCCGTACTGGCGGTCCTTCCGATCATTGTGGTCATCGTCACCAACTTCCTGTTCATCCAGGCCGTTGTCGAAAGGATGGATACCGCCTTCCTCGCGGAACCGCGGTTCGGAGCCACCACCATCGAAACAGTACGCGGCGTTTGGGCAGTCATCGTGGCGCTGTTTTTCGCCGTCCTCCTGCTCATCGCCGGCAACTGGAACCGTTTGGACGACCTGCGGACGAGCCTCGACAAGGGGGCCGACGCTTCGGTGCTGCCGATCTTCAACACCGCAAGTCTCGTCGGATTCGGCGCAGTGATCGCTGCACTTCCGGTCTTCAACGCGATCAGCGAGGCCGTGTTGGATATCGGCGGCGGAAACCCGCTGGTGTCGGTCGCAGCGGCGGTGTCGGTGCTGTCCGCAATGACAGGCTCGGCCTCGGGCGGCATGAGCATCGCGCTTGAGACGTTGGGACCAACCTTCGTCGACATGGCGCATGCAACCGGCGTCTCGCTCGACGTGATGCACCGGGTGACAGCGGTCGCCTCCGGCGCCCTGGACGCGCTGCCACACAATGGCGCCGTCATCACACTCCTCACCGTCTGCGGGCTCAGCCATCGCGACGCCTATGGCGACATCTTCGTCGTCGCCGTCGCCATTCCGATGATCGCGCTGGTCATCCTGATTGTTCTGGCCAGCCTGCTCGGCACCTTCGGGCTTTAGGAGGGAATGCCATGACGCGGCACGAATGGGCGGCATCCTTGAACCACAATCGTATAGAACGCGTCTTCGCAGGATGGGCACTGATCGCGGTCCCGTCGCTGATGCTGCTTGCGGCGTGTGGCTCGGCGGAGGAGCCTGTCGCGGAGCCGGTCCGCCCCGTGCGCGTGGTGACGGTCGAAAAGCGCGAGGTGATCGAAACCGTCTCGCTACCCGGCCAAGTCGAGGCGCAGGAGGAGGTCAGTCTCTCATTCCGTGCCAGCGGGCGGATGATCGAGCGTCTGGTGAATGTCGGCGATCAGGTTGAAGCAGGCCAGGTCATCGCACGCCTCGATCCCGATCCGGCCCGTAACACCCTGCGGACGGCGCAGGCGAACCTGAGCGCCGCCATGGGGCAGCAGACTATGGCCCGCAACGATTACCAGCGTCAGGAAACCCTTCTGCGTCAGGGCTGGACCACCCGGGCGCGTTACGATGCGGCGGCACAGGCATTGAAGGCTGCCGAAGCTCAAGTCGATGCGGCGCAGGCGCAGGTCGACACGGCGCAGGACCAGCTCGGCTACACGGAACTGGTCGCCGATGGTAACGGCACGGTCACCGCCCGCGGCGCCGAACCGGGCGAGGTCGTGACAACCGGCCGTATGATCGTGCATCTGGCGCGCCGGGACGGGCGCGATGCCGTGTTCGACGTACCGGCGCCGGTCATCCGGAACGCGCCTGCCAACCCAGTCGTCACGGTTGCGCTGGTTTCCGATCCCGCCGTGCGCACCACCGGCCGTGTGCGCGAGATCGCCCCGCAGGCCGATCCGGTGACCCGCACATTCAGGATCCGGGTCGGGCTTCAGGACCCGCCCGAGGCGATGCGGCTCGGATCGACGGTCAACGGGTCGATCCAGGCCAATGGCGTGGGCGGAATCGCGATTCCCGCCACCGCCCTGACGCAGGCCAACCGCCAGCCGGCTGTCTGGATCGTCGACCAGGCGACAAGCACCGTCGCCTTGCGCAACATCGAATTGGATCGCTACGACCTCGCCCGGGCCATCGTCGCGCGCGGCCTGGAAACCGATGAAATCGTGGTCACCGCGGGCGTGCAGGCGCTCCGGCCGGGACAGAAGGTCCGCATTCTCGGAGCGGCGCCATGAGCCGCTTCAACCTTTCCGAATGGGCCATCCGGAACCGTTCGCTCGTCATCTTCCTGATGATCGGGGTTGTCGTGGCGGGAACCACTTCCTTCCTGAAGCTTGGTCGCGCGGAGGATCCGGTCTTCACCATCCGGACGATGGTGGTGCAGGCACAGTGGCCGGGCGCCACCCTCGACGAGACGCTCCAGCAGGTGACTGAACGCATCGAAAGGACACTGCAGGAGGTGCCGAACCTCGACACGCTGCGCAGCTACACCGTTCCGGGCACGACCGTAATCTTCGTCGACCTTGTGGGAAGCGCCCAGGGCCGCACGGTGACCGACAGCTGGTACGAGGTGCGCAAGAAGGTGGCCGACATGCGCCATACCCTGCCTCAGGGTGTCCTCGGCCCCGGCTTCAATGACGATTTCGGCGACACCTTCGGCATCATCTATGGCTTCACCGCCGACGGCTTTACGCACCGCGAATTGCGGAACTATGTCGAAGACGTCCGTTCGCGTCTTCTGACCGTTCGAGACGTTTCGAGGATCGAGCTGCTGGGCGAGCAGGACGAACGCATTCACATCGATCTCTCGCTGGACACGCTGGCCGGTTTGGGGGTCGACCCGGGCATGCTGGTCGCCGCCATGCAGGCACAGAACGCCGTGCGTCCGGCCGGTGTGCTGCGAACCGGCAGGGAAGCGCTGTCTCTGCAGGTCTCGGGGTCTTTCGAGTCCGAGCGGGATATCCTCGACGTCAACTTCGCGGTCGGCGGTCGCATGCTGCGCCTGCGCGAACTGGCCGAGGTGCGGCGCGATTTCGCCGATCCACCCCAGCCCCTGTTTCGGGTGAATGGCCAACCGGCGATCGGGCTCGCCATCGCGATGCGCCCGGGCGGCGATATTCTATCCCTCGGCAAGAACATCTCCGCAGAGATGGCGCGCATTTCAGCAGATCTTCCGGTCGGCATTCAGGCGCATCTGGTGGCCGACCAGGCGCGCACGGTGGACGATGCGGTCTCCGACTTCATCACCTCGCTGTGGCAGGCCATCGTCATTGTACTCGTGGTGAGTTTCCTCGCGTTGGGCGTGCGGGCCGGAACGGTGGTGGCGATCACCATTCCGCTGACGCTGGCCATCGTCTTTCCAGTGATGGGCTTGATGAGCATCGACCTCCAGCGCGTGTCGTTGGGCGCGCTGATCATCGCACTTGCCCTGCTGGTGGACGATGCGTTGACGACGGTCGACGCGATGACGCGGCGGCTCGCCGCCGGCGACCGGATGGAGGTTGCCGCGGTGTACGCCTATAAGGCCCTTGCCATGGCGATGCTGTCCGGCACGCTGGTGACAATCGCAGGTTTCGTGCCCATCGGCTTTGCCCAGAGCTCGGCCGGTGAGTACACCTTCTCCATCTTCGCCGTCGTCGGCATCGCGTTGATCGCGTCATGGCTCGTCGCGATGGTCTTCGCTCCGCTTCTCGGCACGATGCTGCTGCGTCCACCCAAGTCGGGCCAGCGCGAGGAGCCGGGGCCCGTGCTGCGGCTGTACAGGCGCGCGCTGGGGCTGGCCATCCGTGCCCGCGGGTTGACGATTGCGACGACGCTCGCATTGTTCGTCCTGTCGATCACGGCGCTCGGCCTCGTCCCGCGGCAGTTCTTTCCACCGTCGGACCGCGTTGAGCTTCTGGTCGATCTCCGCCTGCCGCAGAACGCGTCGATCCACGCCACGCACGAAGCGGTGGCGCGGCTCGACGCGCTGCTGGCCAAAGAGCCTGGCGTTGCGCGCTGGAGCAGCTATGTCGGGCGCGGCGCGATCCGCTTCTATCTGCCGCTGAATGTTCAACTCGCCAACCCCTTCGTCAGCCAGGCGGTGATCGTGACCAATGACATCGCGGCGCGCGAGCGGCTGCAAGCCCACCTGGAAACCCTGTTGGCCGAGGAATTCCCGAATGCCGTGGCGCGCGTCTATCCGTTGGAACTCGGACCGCCCGTGGGATGGCCGCTCCAATACCGCGTCATGGGTCCGGACCCGGCCGAAGTGCGCGAGATCGCCCTCAAGCTCGCACAGACCGTCGGAACGTCACCGGAAGCGCGGCGGATCAACTTCGACTGGATGGAAACCGCCCGCAAGTTGCGGGTACAGATCGATCAGGACGAGGCGAGGCGCCTCGGCCTGAGTTCGGCCGCCGTTGCATCGCTTCTGAACGCCACCGTATCCGGGACCGTGGTCACTTCCGTCCGCGACGGGATCTATCTGATCGACGTCCTGGCCAGGGATGCTCGTGGGCAGACCCTGTCCGTGGAAACATTGCGCAGCCTGCCAATGCCCCTGCCGAACGGACGGAGCGTCCCGCTGAACCAACTGGCGACGTTCGACTATACCCAGGACCAGCCACTGGTCTGGCGGCGCAGCCGCGTGCCGACGCTGACAGTCCAGGCGGACGTCGCCCCCGGCGTCCTGCCGGAAACGGTCATCGCGGCGCTGTCCCCCAGGGTTGCGAACCTGTCCGCCAGCCTGCCGTCGGGTTACCGCATCGAACTGGGCGGCATCGCCGAAGAGAGCGCCAAAAGCCGGGCGTCGGTGTTTGCGGTTGTTCCGATCATGACGCTCCTCGTCCTGACCGTGCTGATGGTCGAGCTTGGCAGTTTCCAACGCCTTCTCATGGTGCTGAGCGTCGTGCCGCTCGGCCTGATCGGCGTCGTCCTGGCGCTGCTGGCCTCCGGTCAGCCGCTCGGCTTCGTTGCCATTCTGGGAGTCCTCGCGCTTGTCGGCATGATCGCGAAAAATGCGGTGATCCTGATCCAGCAGATCGAGGCGGAGCGAAGGGCCGGTCTCGGCGTCATGGAGGCCGTGATCGAGGCGAGCGGATCGCGGTTCCGACCAATCATGCTGACCGCCGCGTCCACCGTGCTCGGTCTCATTCCCATAGCCTTTACGGTGTTCTGGGGGGCGATGGCGTTCGCGATCATGGGGGGCCTGCTCGTGGCGTCGCTGCTGACCCTCGTCTTTCTCCCGACGCTCTATGTCGCGTGGTTCGGCAGCCGTGAGGAGGTGCGGGAACGGAAAGCGGCTCCACTCCCGCCATCGGCGGTCTGACCGACACGGAAGGAACGGCCATGGACGCAGAGACACGGGTACGGACGGAAAATGCGGGCAGCGATATCGACATCAGGCTGCGCCATCTCTCGCAGCTCTTCGACAGCCTCGACCCATCGCCATTCCGTGAGGGAGTCCTGACCAAGGAGGCCGAGGTATATCTGATGAAGAAGGTCCAGGATCTGCCGGACGAAAAGCCAATCCGTGTCGTCATCCACCTTCCGGCGGATGACGCAGTGCGGCGTCTGCAGCCTGACATCGCCGCGTCATTCACCGGCCATTTCGCCTTTTGTGAAAAAATCGAATCGAAACAATTCAAGGAAGCGCTCCGGGCCTGGCGCCAATCCGCGTTGATCGGTTTTGCGGTGCTCTCCACCTGCCTCTTTCTTGCCTGGCAGATCGCGCACAATCTTCCGGCACGTCCGCTGACACGAATTCTGCAGGAGAGCTTCGTGATCCTCGGGTGGGTCTCGGTCTGGAAACCGATCGAGACTGCTCTTTACGAATTGCTCCCTCCGGCCAAACGCCGGCGCCGACGGCTGCTCCGGCGCCTTGCCACCGCCGACGTCATCTTGCGGACGTGACCATGCCTAACCTGCGCAAATCTGCAATGAAGACCATCACCGACGGAGAAGCTCCATGCGCACTCTACTTTCTCTGGCTCTTGCCACAATCTGCGCGGCGCAATTGTTTGCCACCAATCCGGCTCAGGCCCAGTTCGGATTGTTTTTGAGAAACCGCGGCGACCTTCAATTTACCGACGAGGACTGGCAGTTGTTCCGGGACGCCGTCATCAAGACATTGGAAGAACCGAATGCCGGCAACCGGACGGAATGGCAAAATCCCAAGACGAACATGCACGGCGATGTGTTCGTCGAAAACACCCTGCAGATCGAAGGAGCCCCCTGTGCGCGCCTGCGCGCACGCATTGTCCGCACGGAAGAGAATATCCGCCGCCTGACCTTCTGCCGTGACGCTGGTGGAAGGTGGGCAATCGCCCCGGATTGATCACGCTCGTACGCACATCGCTCCGGACAGCGACGGGCTCTGTCCGGAGCGCGGCGCACCGGCCTGAACGCTATTCGGCGATCGTCCGGCGCGGAACCGCCTCATAGGGATCGGCATGCGCGACTTGGGTCAAGCTCTGCGTGCCGGGCATGATCTCGAACCGCGGATCGAAGTCGACCATCGTTCCGGCGAGTTTCGTCAGCACGCTGGCATCGCCGTTTACCTTCGCCGTCCCGTCGGCGATCTGCGCCTCCAGGGTCTTTGCCCCTGTCATCGTCTGCTCCAGATCGGACCGGTTGATGGTCAGCGTCAGGTCGGGCGCGTTCGCCTGGAAGCCTTTGATGTTGGTGAGCGTTGCGTTCGCCAGCTCGATGAGGAACGTCTCACCGGTGTCGGGAGTCACCAGATTGATTGTGAACCGCATCCCTTCGGCCTTGCGGCTGTCCATGCGGATGCCGAGGAAATTGAGGAACAGCTCCGTCGACATCGCTCGAATGACGTCCGGGCTCGACGAGTTCACCGTCTCGCCCTGCGGAATGCCGGAGCGCAGCTCAAAGGCGGCGGCAAGGAAGCTGTTGCGCAGCCCCGGATTCTCCTGCTGATAGCCAAGCTGCTCGAAGGCGTCGGCAAGCGCCTCCTTCGCCACGGTGTTGTCGGGCTCCGCGAGCACGAGCTTGTTTAGCAGCTCGGTGGCGCGCAGGTAATCGCCCGCGTCATGGAGCAGGCCGGCCTTCGCGAGGATCGGCCCCGCACCGCCCATCATCTCGACGTACAGCGGCGCGGAGTCTTCCGGTGACAGCGGGATCAGCGTCGTCGGGTTGCCGTCCCAGAAGCCGAGATAGCGCTGCACCACTCCACGGGCGTTGTGCTGCGGCGAGCCGTGGTAGCCCCGACAGTGCCATGTCTCCTGCAGGGACTGCGGCACAGTGTAAACGTTGTGGATCTGGTTGATCGTCACGCCCTGGTTCGCGAGGTGAAGCACTTGGTTGTTCATATGGGCGTAAAGGTCGCGCTGCGCACGCAGCACCTCCTGGATGCGGTCGTTGCCCCAGCGCGGCCAGTGGTGTGACGCGAACATCACCTCGGCTTCGTGCCCGAACCGGTACAAGGCCTCGGCGATGTACTTGGACCAGTTCAGCGGGTCGCGCACCGGCGCGCCACGGAGCGTGTAGATGTTGTGGAGCGTGGCGGTGACGTTCTCCGCCATCCACAGCGCCTTCATCTCGGGAATGTAGGTGTTCATCTCCCGCGGCGCCTCGGTGTTCGGCGTGTTCTGGAAGACCATCCGTACGCCGTCGACCTCCAGTTCCTCGATGGGGTCGGAGACGAAGCGGGTCGGGGCGAGCAGACCGCTGGTCCCCGCGGGCACGCGCTGGCCGAGCCCTTGGCTAACATAGCCGTACGGCCCCACCGGTAGGAGCAGGCCGTACTGGTAGAACAGCCGCCGGTTCATCGCGTTGCCGGCATAGACGTTCTCGGAGATTGTGAACTGCATGAAGTCGCCCGGCGCGATGATCTCGACCCGGCCGGCCCGCACGTCCTCCTCGCTGATCAGGCCCCGCACGCCGCCCCAATGGTCTCCGTGCGTGTGGGAGTAGATCACCGCCGTGATCGGCAGCCCTTTGCCGATATGCTCTTGGAACAACTCCCATCCAGCCCGCGCGGTTTCGGCGACCGTGAGGGGGTCGAAGACGATCCATCCGGTCTTCCCCCGCACGAAGGTGAGATCGGAGAGGTCGAAGCCGCGCACCTGGTAGATGCCGGGGGCGACCTCGTAAAGGCCGTAGTTGTTGTTGAGACGGGCGATCCGGGTGAGCGACGGGTGGACGCTGTCGAATTCCTGGTCGCTCTCAAGGAAGTGGAACTGCTCCATGTCCCAGGCGACGTGGCCCGCGTCGGCCTTGATCTGCATTCGGGGCATCGGCGCGATCAGGCCCCGCGCCTGCTCTTCAAAATCGCGGGTGTCGCCGAATGGCAACGACTCCCGCGCCCGCTTCAGCACCTCAAGAGTGTGGGCCGTGGGAGGCTTCCCCTTTGGGTGGAAGTGTCCTGCCGGCGGAGCCGGCTGTGCACGGACCGCTGTCCCCTCAAACGTGAAGCTGCCCGCGACCGCAAACGAGATGCCCGCAGCCGGAAGCGCCCCAATGACCTGACGTCGTGTTGGCATCATGTCCTCCCTTTCCGACAAGTCCAAATTCAAAAGCGGACAGTGAGCCCCAGAAACGGACCGCCGAGCTCAAGCTTGATGTCTCGCCCGCCCAAGTCCTTCTTGGTCGAGAGCTGGCGCCAACCTCCCTGCACCGACCAGCGTTCGTTGAACCGGTATCCGAGGCTTGCCAAGACCTGCCAAGTCAGGTCTGACCCGGCGCCAAACCCGCCAACGTCGGCGAGCGCCATTGCGATCCAGCGCTGACTTAACGCGATGCGAGCCCGGACCCCGATCAGCGGATCGACCCAGCTTTCGTCGGTGCTGAAGGCCTGGCCCGGCAATGCTCCTGGAGAGAGCGACACGCCGACATTGAGCCAAGTCGCCCGGATGCCGCCCATCGCGTCGAGCGCAACTCGCCCGTCCTCGTAGAGCCGGTAGGCCGCATAGCCGCCCAGCATGGTGAGTTCGGTGTCGATGCGCGCCCGCGAGAACAGCACTCCGAAGGGCGTTTCGCCCCGCTCCTCCAGATCGGAGTAGAGGAAGTCGGCGATCAGGCCCCAGTTGCCCTTGCGCGCTTCGAACGAGCCCATGGCAGCGAATTTGGTTGCCGACAGCACATCTCCGACGCTCGCGTTGGCATCAAGCGTTCCGAACCGCGTTCCCACCGAACTTGATATGCCCGGGGTCCAGAGATAGGGCGAGAGCGCGAAGCTCCACCCATTCTCTTGAGCGACTGCCGGCCCATTGAGTGCCGCGACCAGCAAACCAACGGCAACCCGCGTCCCAACCGCAACCTGCATCGGCCACCTCTTCAATCCATCCTGGGCGCCAACGATGTGCCCTCCCATGGTCCTCTCATGGCCGTAGGCTCTGGGGGGGCGTCGTCATTGCGCCGGTCGCGGCCGGCACATCACAGTACGCCCGCCAAAATGTTGGGAAGGCTTGCTGAGGCCACCGTGGTTCCTCCGCAGGAAATTCAATCAGATGCCGGTCATGAGTTCCTAATGTCCTGTTTTTTCCGTCCGCTCCCGAAGTATGAAGCAGTATCTTTGTGCGTAAGACGTGGGATTGATACGGTAGCGAGCAGAGAGTTCGCTCAGCCTGAGCGGGGCTTTTTACGTAGGGCGACTGTGCCGAAGATTTCTCCGACCAATAATCAGAGGAAAACCCCGGCCGGACACGCCGCTATCAACATTACTTTTTCCTAAGCACCTTCTCCACGAGTGGATGAAGGAGCGCCTGACCAGCCTGGAAGCGGACAAGGGCCGGCTGCTCGCCGCGGCCGAGGAGCCCGATGCGGACCTGCCGTCGGTCCTGCTGCACCCCCGGTTGTCGGACCTCTACCGCCACAAGGTGGAAGCGCTGGAGGCTGCTCTTGCTGGCGGCGAGGACAGCGCCGAGGCGATGGAGATGGTGCGGATCATGATCGAGCGCGTCATCCTGACGCCCTCCCCTGCCGGCGCGGGGTTGGACGCCGACCTGCACGGCGAACTGGCCGGCCTCCTTGCGGTCTGCGAGGGTGCCGCCCGCATGGGCAAGGCCCAGACGCACGAACGCCCCGGCTCATTCGAACCGGGGCGTCAAGTGTCGGTGGTTGCGGGCGCAGGATCTGGCCTTTACCGAACTCACAGCTTGCACTGAGAGATCGCCCTGCCTCTTCAACCAAGTCAGCCTCCGGCAAATCCGGTGCGGTTCACGGCGCACAGCGTCAACGCCGTGAGAAGCACCAAGCCGGAACAGGTCCTTTGCCCGTCGGGCATGCTCGGATTACGGCACGCCAGCGCTCCACAGCTTCGTCGCTGATACCATAACAATCAGACTGCCACGCGCCTGCAGTGCCGCTTCAAATGCCCGCCAACATGTCAGTACCGGATGACTATTGCCTGGGATGTGCTGATCGGCAATTCTGTTTTGTAGGTTATCTGTTTTAGGACTAAGTTGGATCTGATGGTGGAAACAAATTCGATTTTCGACAGTTTGCTTGCTATCAGACGTTCGAGTTCCTCGACGTCTCTGACAACCACGCGCAGCAGGAAATCGCAGTCGCCTGTCATCCAATTGCATTCCATCACCTCGGGAATCCTCTCGACGGCATCCCGGAAATTCTCCAGCGCCGATTGCGGCTGTTTGTCGAGCTTGACTTGGATATAGGCATTGATTTCCAATCCCATCGCCTTGGGATTCAGAAGGGTGACCCGTCGATCGATGATGCCGGTCTGCTCCAGCTTCTTCACCCGCGTAAGGCAGGGCGAGGGAGACAGGTTGATTCTGCCGGCAAGCTCGACGTTCGTCAGATTTGCGTCTTTCTGCAACTCGTTGAGGATCTTGATGTCCGTTCGGTCGAGCGTCAGCGTGTTCATCATGATGACTCCCTGTTGTATTCTCGACGGCTTGGCTTGGAACCGAAGCGAAGAACGGCAGGAAATTCCGCGGGACAAACCCATTTGCGTGCAGCGCGCAATCCCTTCTGCCATTCGAATGTACACACGGCAGAGTGTATCCGAAGCCAACCAATGGCAGAATCTATGGGATTGCCATTTTATGTCGCGAAACTGTCAAATTCGGACCTAGGTCCGTATCGAGATGCACGGAGGCCGCAACATTGCCGAAAAGTGCGCGGATTGGTATGAAGTGGCCGGAAGCCCCGGTGACCGACGAGGCCCTCCCGATGCCGTGGGATCCCACCGGCCTGCGCGTCAGCTTCGCCGCGGTGGATCCCGACGAGCTTGCCCGCCCGCTGGTCTGTTTCCTTGTCCGGCGCAATGTGGATGACGACGAACTGCCGATCCACCGGCACCGCAAAGGCCAGCTGGTGGTGGCGGCGGAAGGCTCGGTCATGTGCCGGACGCTCGACGGGCTTCGGATCGTCCCATCCAATGGAGCGGTTTGGATTCCGGGGGAGGTTCCCCACAGCGTTTCCATGTCGGACAGGGGCCGGTCATACTGCGTGTTCATCAACCCGGAAATTTCACCCCTGCCGAATTCCTGCGCGACATTTTCGATCAGCCCGATGCTGCGCGAGATGATCTTTCACTTGGCCAACCTGCCGCCGCTCTACCCTCCGCAGGGTCCGACCAGCCGTCTGGTTCAGGTCATTCTGGACGAGCTTGCACAGATGAAGGCGGAGCCGCTCCACTTCCCGGTTTCCAACCATCCCAGGATACAGCGCATCGCCGCCCAATTGCTGGAGGCGCCGGACGACCGCAGGACCATTCGGGACTGGGCGGCGGCAGTCGCCATGAGCGAGCGGACTTTGGCCCGGCTCATCCAGAAACAGACGGGGATGTCGTTCGGCCGGTGGCGGCAGCAACTCCATATCGTGATCGCCGTTCAACGGCTGTCGATGGGCGCCACCGTTCAGGCGATCTCCCAGGAACTGGGATACGACTCTCCGAGCGCCTTCACCGCCATGTTCAGGAAACACATGGGACAGCCTCCGCGCCGGTATCTGCAGGATCGGGCCGAAGGGACGACGAATTGACGCCGCATCGCCCTTGTCATGCCAAAGGCCCTCGATCCTGCCTGCCGGGATCAAGAGCCTTTGGCATGTTCGGGGACCGGCATTGCGGTCCCCCAGATGCTTGCCGCCGTTTACCTTGTCAGCTGACGATGTCCTGCCTGATGCTCTTCCGCGCCACCATGAAGGCGGCCGCCGCCAGGACGTAGACGACCGACGTGCTGATCAGCGCCCAGCGGATGGCGTCACCGGAGCCCATCGACGGCGCGAGAAGATCGCTGATCAGGCCGACCGACAGCGGTCCAAGGCCAAGCCCGATCAGATTTGCGAAGAACAGGAAGATTGCGGTGGCCGTCGCCCTGGTGCGCGGACGCACCAGGCTTTGTACCGCCGCGAAGATGGGGCCGTAATAAATGGACTGCAGCATCATCGGCAAACCCATCAGGCAAAGCGCAGCCACGGTGTTCGAGGTGAGATAAGTCGCGAAAAGCGCAAACGGCAGGCACAGGGCCGCGGCCGCCGGAATGGTCGCGTAGGCGTTCAGGCTGCCGCGCGCCACCGCGCGATCTGTCGCCCAGCCGCCCAACCAGGTGCCGGCGGCTCCGCAGATGCCGACGATCAGGCCCAGCACCGTACCGAGGAAGCCGGTGGCGCCCAGGTGGATTCCGGTGAGATCGTTCAGCCTGACCGTCAGCGCGCCCAACCCTTGCGCGTGATTGCGCAGGAAGTGGGAGCTTTGAAAGGCAAGATTGCTGTAAATCCCGAAACTCATGGCCGCCATCGCGACCGTGAGCCAGATATAGGTTCGCTTGCTGCCGAGTTCGCCCAGTGCCTCCCTCAGGGTCGGCGAGCTTTGCGCCTCGCTGGCCGCGAAGGAGGATTTTCGCGGCTCGGGTAGAGTGAAATAGGCCAGCAGCCCAAGGATGATGCCGGGCACCCCGACCAGCGCGAAAGATGCGCGCCAGCCGAGACTGTCCGCGATCAGGCCGCCGACCACCATCCCGACCAGGGAGCCGGCCGGAATGCCTATGGAAAAGAACGCCAGCGCCGACGCCCGCTTCTCTCTTGTCGTGTAATCGCTGATCAGGGACTGGGATGCCGGCGTGCAGCCGGCTTCGCCGACACCGACACCAACCCTGGCGAGGAACAGCTGGGCAAAGCTCTGTGCTACGCCGCAGACCGCCGTGAACAGGCTCCAGGTGATCGCCGACAGCGCGATGATCCTGACCCGGTTCGCACGCTCTGCCCACCGCGCGATCGGAAGGGCCAACGTCGCGTAGAAGATGGCGAAGGAAAGGCCGGTCAACGACCCCAGCTGCCAATCGGCGAGACCGAGTTCGCGCTTGATCGGCTCCGCCAGGATATTGACGATCTGACGGTCGACGAAGTTCAGCATGTAAACGAGGAACAACATGATCAAGGCGTAGCGTCGATAGTGGATCGACATGCCCAGCGGTTTCGGCTGCGGCACCGACACCGTGGTCGTTGCGTCTTCGATCATACGGCAGTCTCCAAAAAGACCGGGCACAGGGGGGCCGGGTCGGTTTCGGTCGGAACGCGGTGTCGGGAGGCGCGGGGAATGCTGGCGGCCGGCCTACGGCTCGGCATACGGTCAGAGTTTGACGCCCGTGCTGATGAGAAACACGTCACGGTCGGCGCGCGGGTCGTAGGGGCCGGCCAAGGTCGTCAGGTAGGTGAGGTTAAAGAGATAGCTGTCCCTGACCGCGCCATCGAGCGCGAGCCGGAAGATCTGGCGCCCCTGATTGAACGCGCCGTCATAGGACGTCCCGTTGACGTCATGGGCGAAGGCGACGGACGGCTTGAGGTTCACCCCCGGCAGAACGTCCTGATAGCTCAGGCTCGCCTGAAGGCGATACCCCCACGAGAATGGCGTCACGAAGCCCCTGGTGGTGCAGGCCTTGGGATCGGCCCCGGCCGCGCAGACGCCGTTGTTGGGTCCGGTTCCGAAAATGTCGGAGCGGCCATAACGGCGAAAATTGGGGTCCGGCAGATCGTGGACATATTTGGCGCCGACCTCGCCGCCGAGGGTCAAGGTGCCGCCGATCACACTGCCGACGTCGCCCGATGCGGCGAGCTGCCCCTGGGTGACGTGAAAGCGCTCGTAACCGGCGAACGGCCCGCCCAGGGGAACCGAGGAGAAATCCCGCGCCAGCACACCGGTTCCGCTCACGGCCGCTTGCAACAGATCGGGGGCGTTGAAGCCGAGCGGCTGGTTGAATTTATGATCGAGTTCGCCCGCGACCCGCAGCTTCAAAGAGGGAACGCTGGTGGCGAAGCTGCCGGACAGCATTTTGATATTTTTGGGATACTGGAACCGATAGGTCGGATTCAAGCCATCCGGATCTCCCGGCAGGAAGATGGCGCCGGTCCGGCCGGTCCGGTCGGCCTCGACATAGCCGGTCCGCGCGTGAATGTTGGTGAAGTGGAGCGAAAACCGGGTGCCGATGTCCGGCACCAGATACGAGCCGCCGACACCGAACTGGCCGGCATCCCCCGCCGTCCCGTCGCTGCGACGCTTCAGGAAACGCCCGGTCGCCAGCCCGTCCACCGAGGACAAGGCATTGGACACCATGACCATGTCGCAACCCGGTGAGGCGTAATCGGCGGTGGCGGCGAATGTTCCGCAACCCGGCTGCGTCGATGTCGCCGACAGCAGCTGATAGAAGACATCGAGGCTTGCGGTCGGCGAGAGGTCGACCTTGCCCGACAGCGCCAGGAACGGCTTCGCTCCCTCCTGCGGCTGCAGGCCCGGCCGGGACAAGGCGGCGAAGTCGCGCGGGTTGATGTCACGGAGGCCGCCGGGAATTGTGAATGCCGGCCCCCATTCGATGGTCTGCTGGCCGGCCTTGAACGAGATGGGGAGCCCACCGGCGGAGAACCGACCCTTGACGTAAGCGTCGGCGAGGGAGATGCCGCGGAATTTGGCGCCTTGCGAAAAACCACGGTCGGACAATGGGCCGGCGGCATAGTTGTTTGGCAGGTTGCCCAGCGCGACATGCCCCTCCGCAAGTGTGTGGTCATACCAGCCCTTCACGCGGGTGAAGACGCCCCAGTCGTCGGCGTTGTTGGCCTCGAAATCGACCAGCCCCTTGGCGACCGTGGAAACCGGATCGCCTTCCCGATAGTTCAGGTTCCCGTCGTCGGAATTGACGCCCCCCGGTGCCGCACTTCTGATCCGGAACCGTGCACCGTCGCCGGCCGGAACCAGGGACGGGTCGATGGGGCTGGCGCGAATGGCCGTTCCGACGGTGACCACGGCCCGGATGCCACCCGACCAGTCTCCTTCCTTGAATTCCCAGGCATGGGCCGGCCATGCGATCGACAGGGCGGCAAGGATCGCCGCTTTCCGGCCTATGCCAAGGCTTGTCCACCATGCGGCACGGGGTGCCGACAGACTCAGGTCCGCCATCTTTCCTCCCTTCGATGATTTATTGGAGTTGAGACAAGGAAGCCCTTCCCCGATCTTTCCGGACGGGCCAGGGTTCGGTCTTCCGCTTTTCCTTGAGAGCACTCGGCATAGCCTCAGATGCAGGGCAATCGCATCTGAGGGTGAATCGACAACAATCCACTTCGAATGTCCTTCTCCCCGCAAGGAGAGATGGGATTCGTCATCAAACAAAATCAAAATACGATGATAAGAACGCAGATAGTCCGTACTATCCAACGGATTCGAAATATTCCATACGACCGAATTTGCCTGAGGAATAAATCAGAGGGACTTTATGCTGATTGTGGATCTGGGCGACAACGGCACCGATCATGATCGTATGGGTAGCGACTTCCAGGGTGTCCTGTACTCTGCAATCGAAGCTGCAAACGGATTGGAGAAGGACTGGAACCCCGGTGACCATCTCGCCCCATTCAGCGGGGGAGAAACGGGATGCACCCTTGCTGCCGTCCATCGCCGCAAAGCGTTCCGCCAGTTGGACCTGATCGGCGGAAAGGACATTCCAGGAAAAGGCGCCGGTCCGGAGAATGACGTCGTGAGCCTCGGCACTGCGGTTGATGCAGGCAAGCACCATCGGCGGATCGACGCACAAGGAAACCGCGGCGGTGACGGTCAGGCCACGCCTGTCGGCACCTTGGCCCGATGCCACGATCGAGACCGACCCCACAACGGAGCGCAATGCACTCTTGAAGGCTGCCGTCTCCACATGGTTTGGAACCGGAAAATCTTGTGCTGACATGGTGAACCTCACGCAAGGCAGTGGAATGGCATGCCGCCAACCCTGGTTGGCGCCGCGGGACTGGTCGTTCGGCACCTGTGTTGGACGCTGCGCTACGGGGTGGCGGCGGCGACCGGCAGCGTCCGGTGCTCCACGATGTTCAATCCATAGCCCCTGAGCGCGACCGGGACATGCTGCGAGTTGGACAGGAGGATCATGTCGTGAATGCCGAGATCCGCCAGAACCTGGGCGCCGACGCCATAGTTGCGCAGTTCGGCCTTGTCGACGAGCGGCTCCCCAGACTTCACCCGGAGAAGCTGCGAGATCGGCATATCGCGGCTGAACAGCACGATCACGCCTCTCCCTTCGGCGGCAATCTCCTGCATGGATTGGGCGACGATATCGCCGCGATCACCAGTCTGGCCGAGCACGTCCGACAGGATGTCCAGCGCGTGCATGCGCACCAGGGTCGGCCTCTCGTCGATCACGCCCTTCACCAGTGCGATCGCTTCCGTCTCGATCGCCTTGATGCGGAAGGTGATGGCGCTCCATTCGCCGCCCCATCGGCTATCGAACTTCGCGGTGACGACACGCTCGACGTCATGATCGTGGCGGCGGCGGAAGGCGATCAGATCGCGGATCGTGCCGATCTTGAGCGCGTGACGACGGGCAAAGGCGACGAGATCGTCGAGACGCGCCATCGTTCCGTCCTCCTTCATGATCTCGCAGATCACGCCCGAAGGATTGAGGCCGGCAAGACGCGCGACGTCTACCGCCGCCTCGGTATGTCCCGCGCGGACCAGCACGCCGCCGGGCCGGGAGACCAGGGGGAATATGTGACCCGGAGAGACGATATGGTCCGGCCCCCTGGCCGCGTCGATCGCCACTGCCACCGTCCGCGCACGGTCCGCCGCGGAGATGCCGGTGGAAACCCCCTCGCGCGCCTCGATCGAAACGGTGAAGGCCGTCCCATGACGGGTGCCGTTTTCCGTGCTCATCAATTTGAGGCCGAGCTGATCGACCCGCTCCTTGCCGAGCGCGAGACAGATGAGGCCCCTGCCATGCGACGCCATGAAGTTGATTGCCTCGGGCGTCGCCATCTGCGCCGGGATCACGAGATCGCCCTCGTTCTCCCGGTCCTCGTCGTCGACCAGGATGAACATTCGGCCATTGCGGGCCTCTTCGATGATCTCCATCGTAGAGGACAGAAATGGATGGCGTGGATTGCAAGACGGCATCGTTATGACACTCCTTCGATCACCGCATCACATGTTCGACAGCGCCTTGCGGATCAGAGAATCCTCGGAGTCGTCGTAGAGTGAATTGATCAGCGCCGCGTAACGTTCGTTCAGCACCTTGCGCCGCTTTTTTCTGGTCGCCGTCATAACGCCATTTTCAGCCGACAGCTCTTCAGGAAGGATCCGGAACGACTTTATCTGTTCGACGGGTGCCAGCCTCTGGTTCGCCTTGGCGACCTCCCCCTCGATCAGGTGGATAACGGCTTCCGACGAACAGAAATCCGAGTAGTCGTTTATTGTTTCCTTCCGCCCCTTCACCCAGTCCGTCATCGCGATGCGGTCGACCTCGATCAACGCCACCAGGTATTTCCGTCCGTCACCGCAAACCGCGGCTTCCGATATGTACGGGCTTTGACGCAGTTCGTTCTCGATCTGAGCCGGGCTGATCGACTTGCCGCCGGAGGTGTTGATGATCTCTTTTTTCCGGTCGATGATCGCCAGCTGGCCATCGGGCCGGACCTCGACGATGTCGCCGGTGTGGAGCCATCCGTCGCGCAGAGCCTCCAGCGTGTCGTCAGGCTTGTTCAGGTACCCCGTAAACAGGCCCGGTCCCGTCACCAGCATTTCACCGTCGCCGGCGATCCTGGTCTTCCAGCGCGGATCGGCAATCGGAACGCCGATCGTGCCGGGCTTCGACCAGTCCCGCATCTGCCCGGTGTTCGCTCCGACCAGCTCGGTCTGTCCATAGACCTCCTTGAGGTTCACCCCCCATGTCTGCCACAGCTTCACGACCTCCGGCGGCATCGGCGCGGAGGCGGTGTAGGGGTATTTGAGCTGGTCCAGACCGATCTCCGCCAGGAGCGGCAGGAAGACTTGATCGCGGCAGGTCGCGAAAAGCGCCTGGAGAAATGGATCGTCCGGGCCGTCCGCCTGTCGGTCCGCCAGCGCCTTCTGGGCGATGGACATCGCGAAGCGGTAGGATTTCTTGCCGATCGAAGCCGACGCATTGATCCTGCTGACCAGTTCGGCGGCGTAGCGTTGATAGAAGCGCGGCGGCGCCATCCAATAGGTCGGCTTCACATCCCGGATGGTCGTCGCGAAGTCCGCTCCGGTCTCGCCGAAATAGGGCGTGACCTCGCTGATGAGAGGAAGAACGATCCCTTGCCCGAGCCCCACAACATGGGAGAGGGGGAGATGGACGACCACCCGCTGGGGTTCGCGGAAAAGCGCCGGGCAAAAGCTTCGGATGGTCGACAGACCCTCGATCAGCGACCGGTGGGTGAGGATCGCGCCCTTGGGGTTGCCGGTCGTCCCGGAGGTATAGACGATGCTGGCATTGTCTTCCGCACGCGCCTTATCGGCCTGCTCGTCGAGCAACGACGCACAGTCGGACGACGAGACGGAAAACCGCGGCAGCGAGACGATGGTCTTCGATGACGGAACCGCCGGATCGAAGACCACGATCTTCTTCAGCGTCTCCGCCTGCCGGCTGCGAAGAAGGATGGCGAGTTCCTTCTCTCCGGCGACGAAGGCGAATTTGCTCCCGGAGTCCTCCAGGAAATACTCCACCTCCTCCGTCGAAGAGGTAAAATAGATCCCGACCGCCACGCCGCCGGAACAGACCGTCGCCATGTAGGCGACCACCCAGTCCTGCGAGATGTCGCCCATGATGGCGACGTGGTCCCCCTTCTCCAGACCATGATCGAGGAGGGCACGCGAAAGCGACGCGACGTCCCTGGCAAATTCACCCCAGGTCGTGGCGTGCCACGTACCGGCACGCTTCTGGAAGAACGCCACGGCCTCACCCCTGCCGTCCCGGCGGTCGCGCAGCAGCGACGGCAGCGTCCCGTCTTCATGCGTGGTCGGTGGAGGGTCGATCGCGGATGAGGCGATCGGGGGCAGGACGGGCGGGAAAAAGGAATGCGGCCCGCCCATCTCAATTGCCGCCTTCTGCAAAGCGTTTGCGCTTCTCGCGGAAGGCGGCGACGGCCTCCTTGCGCTCCGGGCTGTGGAAGGTGAGCATCTCGAGCGCGCCGGCGGCGTCGAGATTCAGGTGCACCTGTTCCTTGATCAGCTTGTTGACGGCGTATTTGGTCCAGGCGATGGCGTCGCGGGGACCGGATGCGAGCATCTCGGCGTAGCGGACCGCATGCTCGACGACGGTTCCTTCCGGCACGACCTTGTTGATCATGCCGGCCGCCGCCGCGTCCTCCGCCGAAATGAAGTCCCCGGTCATCAGATAGTGCTTCGCCCGGACCGGCCCCAGAAGGAGCGGCCAGATCACCGCACCGCCGTCGCCGGCGACGACGCCGGCCGTCACATGCGTGTCGGCGAAGCGGACACCGGGCTGCGCGAAGACGACATCACAGAACAGGGCGAGCGTGGCGCCCAGCCCGACGGCGACGCCATTGACCGCGGCGATCAGCGGGCATTCCAGTTCGAGCATGTTGCGGATGAGATGGCGCCCAGAGCGGGTGGGCGAAATCGGCCCCAGATCGTCATCGAGCGCATTCTGATCGCCGCCGGAGCAGAAGCCGCGACCCGCACCGGTCAGGACGACGGCCTTGACCGCCCGGTCGTTGTCGAGGTCCACGAACAGCTCTTCCAGCGCGGAATGCATCGGCCAGTCGATGGCGTTGAGGATTTCAGGCCGGTTCAGGGTGACGATCGCCACCCCGCTCGCACGTTTCTCGACGAGCAGGCCCCTGTAGGTCTTGTCGGTCATGTGAGGCTCTCCAGATCATCCGGCCGGATCGCTTGGCCAGATCGGTCGACACGGGATCAGGCCGAAGCGTTCGCCTTTCGCATCATGCGGATCTGTTCGAGTATCTCGTCGGTCGGACGCACCACATTGTTGCGGTCGTTGAAGTGAGGGATGACATAGCGGCCGACCAACTCAATCGCCTTCATGATCTCGGCGTGTGAAACCGAGTCGATGTGGAACAGGATTTCTTCGGCGCCGGTTTCGATGAAGCGTTCCAGTTGGCGAATGACCGTATCCGGGCTGCCGCAGACCAGGCTGGCGGACTCGTTGAGGAGATAATCCCAATCGGTGGCCGCGCGCTGGAGGGCTTCCAGCCCTTCGCCCATATAGGCGTAGTCGTCCGCGATCTTCGCGAGCCTCGGATAGGCATCGGTCGAAATGCGGGCGTACTGCATCAGCGGCTCGGCATAGATGTCCTTCGCCGCCTGATCCGTTTCAGCGATCCCGAGGAACACCGGCATGCCGAGACGAGGACGGTCGAGGGGACCGTTCGGATCCCGGTGCCAGTTCGACCGATAGGCTTCGACCATCTTCGCCTGGGCGTCCCAGCCCTGGTAGAGCGTGTGGCTGAGGACCGCGAGCCCCTGGCGGGCCGCCCAGACATGGCTGCGCTCGCTGGTCGCCGCGATGCCCATCAGCGGATAAGGCTTCTGGATCGGCTTCGGCACCAGCATGCGCGGCGGAACCTGATAATGCTTGCCCTCGAAGGTGAAGATGTCCTTGCTGAAGGCTTCGCGGATCAGCGCGATTCCCTCCTCCATCTGCTCAAGCGTTTCCGCAGGCTCCACGTTGAAGGCGCGCATCGCGATGGTGGTGTTCGCGCGGCCGCAATAAAGCTCCATGCGGCCGTTGGACAGGATGTCGGTGACGGCGGCACGTTCCGCCGTGCGGAGAGCGTGGTTGATCTTCTTGGGCATCAGCGAAACCGCCGGCCTCAGCCGGATGCGGGACGTGACCGCCGCGAGGTAGCCATACACGACCTCGGGAGCCGAGCTGGAGATCCCGCCCAAGGCGACATGCTGCTCGGACAGGCTGACGATGTCGAAACCCATCTTCTCGGCAAACACCGCCTCTTCGACAAGCTCATGAAGCCGGCGTGAATAGCTTTGACCAACCAGGGTTTCCTGCTCGGACCAGAAGCCGAACTTGACTGCCATTTGGATTCCCTCTCGGGTTTGTTTGGGTTGCCTTTTCAATGACTGAAAGCTTGTCATGAAGCAGGCGGCAGAACCTGCCGAAGATCCGTGTCACGAACAGCGTGGTCAGAATATTATTTTGTACAGGAAGGATCGGCAGGCTTGTCGGGCGGCAAGGGCAAAGCGTCTTCGATCGCCGGCGCCCCTTCACGCCCGGCGCGGTGTCAAACCGGATCGTCCTGGGAAAAGCTCTCGACGAGAAGTGAGCCGATGCGCTCGATGCAGTGCCTGCCGATGGCCACCGAGGAACCATTGGGGTCGCCGAGAATGCCGTTGGCGCTGACGGCCGAAAGCCCGTCGCGCCACATCAGCTCGAGGTCGCCTTGCGAAAGAAGCCCCAGTCTTCCGGCCTCATAGCGCTCCGCCCGCACCCGCTCGGGATGGAGGTCGAGCATCAGCGAGGTTTCGGCGATGTCGGCATGGCCGCCGACCTTGATCGGCTCGCCACCCGCCTCATTGACGGCATCGCGCCACCGCTCCAGCCACGCCTTCGCATCGGTGAAGGCGGAGACGCGGCAGGAGGCGGGTACGGCCGACCGCAATCGCGGCAGCATCCTGGCCAATGGCGGAGAATTGCCGACATGGGCGGAGAAGATGAGAATGCGTTCGAACCCGTGCCTCGCCAGGCTGGTGCAGTAATCCCGGCAGATCATTTCGAATGTGCTGTCCTGCAGGGAGATCGTGCCGGGAAAGGCGAGATGGTGGGACGAACAGCCGACCCTGATGGTCGGCGCCACCAGCGCGCTCCCCACACCCTTCGCCACCAATATCCCGAGATGGTCCGCATGGTCGGCATCGACGCTGAGGGTCAGGTGCGGTCCGTGCTGCTCCACCGCCCCGCAGGGGATGACGATGGTCCGGGTGCCGCCCGCAATGGCGAGAGCGACCTCGGACGAGGTCATGAACTCAAGCCGGAGGTGATCGCCGTCAGCCATGCTGCTGCCTCGCCTTGCGTTGAAGGAACTGTTCACGCGCAGCGGCCGTCTCTTCGCGGTTCAGGTAATCCTGCATGTCACTGAGCGTGCGCGCCTCAAGCTCCTCATCGGTCATCCGCGGCGCCTCGTTGAAGGTGCGTTTGATTGCCGAGAACAGATGCATGTCCTTGAGGCGAAGCGTCTCGGCAACGGCACGGGTCCGGTCCTGCAAGTCGTGGAAACCGACGATTTCGTCGACGAGGCCCATCGCCTGCGCCTCCTGCGCCGAAACAAGCTCGCCGGAATAGAGGAGGCGCTCGGCAGCCCGGCGCCCGAGGCGGTTCATCGCCTGCCGCATGCCCTTCGCGGCGGGGAGCAGTCCATGATTGATTTCGGGAAAGCCGAACCGGGCGCTGTCGCTCGCCACGACGTAGTCGGCGAACAGAGCCAGCTCCAGCGCCCCGCCCACCGCATAGCCGTTGACTGCGCACAGCAGAGGGCACCGGTAGCCTTCGAGCGTGATCAGCAGATGGTGGAAGGCCCGCATTCGCGGGATCGCGGCTTCCGCCTTGATGGTGATTTCGCGAATGTCGCCGCCGGCACTGAAGAAGCGCTCGCCGGCGCCGGTCAGGATCACGGCCGGCGCGTCGGCCTCTTCGCCGAACCGGGCGAGATCGTCCGCCAATGCCTGGATCAGATCGAGGGAAAGCGCGTTGGCGGGCGGCCTGTCCATGGTCAACCGGACCAGCGTCGTGGATAAACGATCCATCCTCAACATGTTGCCTCCTTTCAGGTCGCACAGGGCTCCGTGGCTGCCGATCCGTCGGTTTGGACGGAGGCGAACCGGGCGCGCAGGGTCTTCTTGTCGATCTTCCCGACGCTCGTCCTCGGCAGCTCGCTTACGGCAATGAAGTGGTCGAGTTTCGCGTATCGCGTGATCGCACCGTCCTTGATCGCCGCCTCGATCGGCCGGTTCAGCGTTGCCAGCGTCACGGTCGCACCGGGGGCGGCGACGATCACGGCCAGCGGCCGCTCGCCCCAATGGTCATCAGGCACGGCGACGACGGCCGCTTCGGCGACACCCTCGGCATTCGCGACGATGCCCTCCAACTGGATCGAATCGATCCATTCCCCACCGCTCTTGATGACGTCCTTGAGGCGGTCGCAGATCGTCACGTTGCCGTTCGCATCGATGGTCGCGATGTCCTGCGTGTGGAGCCATCCGCCCCGCCAAAGGGCCTTCGACCCCTCCCCGTCGCCCACATAGCAGGGCGTGAGCCAGGGGGCCCGCACCACCAGTTCCCCGCGTGACCGTCCATCCCTGGGAAGCGGGGTCATGTCCTCGTCGACGATCCGCGTCTCGACCAGCGGGATCGGCACCCCTGCCCTCGTCAGCAGATGGCCCTCGTCCGCGGCTCCCGTCTCGGATCCGGGGGCGCGGCGCGTTACGGTGAGGATCGGCGCCGTTTCGGACATCCCGTAGGCGCCGACGATCTCCATGCCGCGGCGCCGCCCTTCCTCGAACAGGGCCGGGGTGAGGCTCGAACCGCCGACCACCATCATCCAGCCGGAGAGGTCCGTTCCGGTACGATCTGCCGCGGAAATCACCATCTGTAGAATGGTTGGCACGCCATGCGAATAGGTGACGCCATGCTCAGTCCGCAATCTGCAGATCATGTCGGCATCATAGCGCCCCGGATAGACCTGCTTCAGGCCCAGCATCGTCGCGATATAGGGCATGCCCCAGGCATGGACGTGAAACATCGGCGTGAGCGGCATGTACACATCGTCGACACCGAATCCCCGATGGCGCGTGTCGCCGGAATGGCCGCACAGGGCCAGCGTGTGCAGAACCAACTGCCGGTGGCTGAAGCAGACTCCCTTCGGATTCCCCGTCGTCCCGGTCGTGAAGAAGGTCGTCGCGATTGCGTTCTCGTCGAAATCCCTGAAATCGAAATCGGTATCGGCAGCTGCAATCAGCTCCTCATACTCCCCGGCCGCCCAATCGGGTGCCGGCTCACCGGTCCCGTCCATGATTGCGATGATCGCCTTCAGGCCGGGAGCGGCTTGCCGGATCTCGTCCAGAAAGGGGAAGAAGTCGCGGTGGATGATGATGACGCCGGGCTTCGTCTTGACGAGCGTGTAGAGGAGTTGGTCGATCGGCAAGCGGACGTTCACCGTCTGCAACACCGCACCCATCATGGGAATGGCGAAATACGCTTCCAGATATCGATGACTGTCCCAGTCCATCACCGAGATCGTCATCCCCTCCTCGGCGCCCAGCGAGGACAGCAGCGACGCCAGTCTTCCGATGCGTTGCGCGAACTCCCGGTAGGTGAGGCGATACTGGTTGCGGTACACGATCTCCTGATCGGCCGACGTGATGAGGGCGCGGTCAAGCAGGTGGCGGATGGTCAAGGGGTATCGATAAGCTTCGTCGGTTGCGTCAGCGAAACGCAAGGGCATGTCTGCTCTCCATCATGATCCTGTCGATTCTGCAGACCGGCCCGGCCTCCGGTGCGGCGCGGATCAACCCGCCACCGGCCGGTGTCGCCGCCGTCGGTACGCGCCGATCCGCCTTCGGCATGCAAGGATCGCCTGCTGCCCGAGGTTAGCGCCTGCCCCTCAAGCGTTTCTTCCGAAGACTCCCCGTGAACGCGCCCGTGAAAGGATATTCTGGCGCGACCCACCTGATTGACGGCGATAGATGCCGCACTCTTCCGCGGCCGATTACAGCGCGTCGCCGGCGGTTGCGGACTCGATGGCGACGGTCGCCGTCATGCCCGCCGACAGTTCGACGCCGGGCGGGACACGGTCGATGCGGATGCGCACCGGTATGCGCTGGGCAAGGCGGACCCAGCTGAAGGTTGGCTCGACGTTCGGCAACCCGCTGTGACCGGGCGTTCCGTTGCTGTCCTCGATGCCCCGGCCGATGCTTTCGACATGGCCGGAGAGCGCGTCATCGAATCCCATCAGCATGATCTGCGCCGGGCTGCCGACACGGATCCTCCGCAGCTTCGTTTCCTCGAAATAGCTGGTGATCCAGAAGCTGGTCGCATCGAGGATGGCGATCTTCGTCACGCCGGCCGTGGCATAATCGCCGGGCCGCAGCCGCAGATTGGTGACGTACCCGTCGATCGGCGCCCGGATCGTCGCCCGTGCGAGATTGAGTTTGGCAAGATCGAGCGCAGCCACCGCACCGTCATAGGTTGCGGCCGCCTGTGCGGCGGCACCGGCCGTCTGCTGCACATCCTCCTGGGAAATGACCTCGCGGAGTTGGCTTCGCCGCCGCGCCGCCGCCTGCCGGACAAGCATGTCCTGGCGCTTGGCTTCGGCATCGGCCTGTGCGGATGCCACCGCGAGCGAAAACCGCTCGCTGTCGATCACATAGAGGACGTCCCCACGATGCACATACTGATTGTCGATAACTGACACGGCACCGACGGTCCCGGAGACCTCCGGCGCGATCTGCACGACCTCCGCGCTCACCCGGGCATCCCGCGTCCACGGCGTCTGCTCGTGACGCGTCCACACCTGCAACGCCACGAAAGCGGCAGCCGTGCCGAAGCTAAGGGTCAGGATGTAGCGCCCGAGTAGGGACAGCACAGGTTTCATTGGAATGTTCCGCTGGATGGCAGAGTCTGCAGGAGCAGACCGTAGAGGAGGGCGAAAGTGGCGAGTTCGATGAGCGGCCGGCTGGCGGTCAGGCGGAAGAGTCCCGCGGCGGCGAAGAGACGGACCACCGCGACGGTGCCGACAAGTGCGACCAGGGCGAGCACCAGCAGACCGGGGAGGAAGATGCCTCCGATGTCGAGATCGGGGATCATCGGTCGTTCTCCCAATTCGGTGCGCCGCTCGGACCCAGGGCGAACCGGAGGTCGATGAGCAGGTCGAGCAGCAGACCGCGGTCTTTGATCGAGCTGTCGGCGACACGCGCCATCAGCATTCCGATGCGCCGCTGCAAAGCGATGGCATCGGAAGGTCCCGCCCGGTATCCGGGACCGAAGCGTAGGGCAATCGCGGTGAGAAGCTCGAACCCGTCATAGCCGATCTGGCCGTCATTGTTGCCGCCGTCATTGGCGTCGACCTGCCGGATTGCCTGATAAAGCCGGCTGGCGGCGTGACCGACGCGAAGATGGTGCAAGGTGTCGTCAAGCACATCCGGGTGGGATTTTCCGGACAGCCGGAGCCGCGGGAGCAGCAGCGCCGTCCGGTCGATCATGAGACTTGTCCAGCAGGCTTCGTCTGGTCCGCCGCCCAGAGCCCGCTGCCTGACGTCCTGCCGATTCAGTCGAAGCAGCCGGCCGATCGCCGCATCGACCGGGATGGTCTGGAACAGGCTCATGCTCACGACCGCAAATCCTATCGCCCCGAACAGCGCGATGACGCTGTTGAGAGACCCGGCGAAGTCGCCGGCATAGGTGGTACCCAATCCCGAGAGGATCGGGATCGTCAGGGTGATGCCGAGCGCCATGAAGGTTGTCGGGGGCCGGGCTTGCAGGGAGCCGGCGAACAGGAAGGCCGGTGCGAGCACCGCGACGAGGCCGACGAAATCCGTCACGCGGGGAAGAATGACGAAGCTGTAGACCAGACTGATCGCCACCCCGGCGACCGAACCGGTCATGTATTTGACGACGTTTGGCGCCGGCACGTCGACATTGCCGAACAGGGCGCAGCATACACCCAGGATCGACACTGCCAGTCCGCCCTCCGGCCAGGCCGACCCGATCCAGAACGCGCAGCCGATGACGATGCCGGCGACCGCGCCCAGCGCGCTCCGGGCCGCCATCCAGGGGTCGCGGTGATAGACATAGCCCGTCGCGCGTCTGGACCGGAGGTGCGATGCGGTGTCCGACGACTGGGCGTTTATGATCGTCCGCTCCAGCCGGTCGCAGTCATGAAGCAGACAGATCATCTCGGCGAGGTGGCCGACGAGGTTGGCCGCGAGCCTGTCGCCGGCCGTCACGGCATCCGCGGCGATGCGTGTCCGCACCGTCTGGGCGCGGTCGATCAGCCGGTTCGCAACAACGTCCCGCCCGGCCGCATCGGCGGCAGCGAACCAATGCTCCACTTCAC
>NZ_JBGLZA010000001.1:455000-457308 GCF_047302835.1 Azospirillum sp. CT11-132 | reverse complement strand
TGAAGATGCAAGCTTATGCTTCGTGATTGAGCGTCTCTTGAGGCTTGGTGACCTGGCGGCGACCTACTCTCCCACGTCTTAAGACGCAGTACCATTGGCGCGGAGGCTTTTCACGGCCGAGTTCGGGATGGGATCGGGTGTTTGACACCTCGCCATGACCACCAGGTCACCAAGGCTCAAGACCGACGCGTCTTCCGAAGCGCTAAGCTTGTTCAGTGCAAGTGAGGGAGGAGTATCGAACGGCTGTGCGTGCTGTCAAGGCTGCTGTTTTGAGCAGGCTTGCTGCTGCGCATGGCGCGGTTTGTGGGGGTGAGATCAAGCCGATCGAGCGATTAGTAAGGCTTAGCTTCGAGCATTGCTGCCCGTCCACATGCCTCCTATCGACGTGATGGTCTGTCACGGCTCTCAAGGGAGCTCTGGTTTAGAGGTGGGTTTCCCGCTTAGATGCTTTCAGCGGTTATCCCGTCCATACTTAGCTACCCGGCCATGCCACTGGCGTGACAACCGGTGCACCAGAGGTATGTCCATCCCGGTCCTCTCGTACTAGGGACAGATCCTCGCAAAACTCCGACACCCACGGCAGATAGGGACCGAACTGTCTCACGACGTTCTAAACCCAGCTCACGTACCACTTTAATCGGCGAACAGCCGAACCCTTGGGACCTGCTCCAGCCCCAGGATGTGATGAGCCGACATCGAGGTGCCAAACGACTCCGTCGATATGGACTCTTGGGAGTCATCAGCCTGTTATCCCCGGCGTACCTTTTATCCGTTGAGCGATGGCCCGTCCACGTGGAGCCACCGGATCACTATGGCCGACTTTCGTCTCTGCTCGACTTGTCAGTCTTGCAGTCAGGCGGGCTTATGCCATTGCACTCGACGAGCGATTTCCGACCGCTCTGAGCCCACCATCGCGCGCCTCCGTTACACTTTGGGAGGCGACCGCCCCAGTCAAACTACCCGCCATGCAGGGTCCCGGACCCGGGTAACGGGCCACGGTTAGATGCCAGAGACTTCAAGGGTGGTATTTCAAGGATGGCTCCACACGAGCTGGCGCCCATGCTTCCAAGCCTCCCACCTATCCTACACATGAAGTCCCTAGCACCACTGCAAAGCTGTAGTAAAGGTGCACGGGGTCTTTCCGTCTGACCGCGGGAACTCCGCATCTTCACGGAGAGTTCAATTTCGCTGAGTTGGTGTTGGAGACAGCGGGGAAGTCGTTACGCCATTCGTGCAGGTCGGAACTTACCCGACAAGGAATTTCGCTACCTTAGGACCGTTATAGTTACGGCCGCCGTTTACCGGGGCTTCAATTCAAGGCTTGCACCTCTCCTCTTAACCTTCCGGCACCGGGCAGGCGTCAGACCCTATACGTCGCCTTGTGTGGCTTCGCAGAGCCCTGTGTTTTTAGTAAACAGTCGCTACCCCCTGGTCTGTGCCCCCCGCCATGGCTTGCGCCACAACGGGGCCCTCTTCTTCCGAAGTTACGAGGGCAATTTGCCGAGTTCCTTCAACACCATTCTCTCAAGCGCCTGGGTATACTCTACCAGTCCACCTGTGTCGGTTTGGGGTACGGTCTATACGGCGGGGCTATTTCCTGGAACCGGTCCACAGCATGTCCAATCCGATAAGGACATACACGCTTTCCAATCCGTCACCTCCGCCAGGCCCACGAGTATTAACGTGGTTCCCATCGACTACGCCTTTCGGCCTCGCCTTAGGGGCCGGCTCACCCTGCGTGGATTAACCTTGCGCAGGAACCCTTGGACTTTCGGCGACAGTGTTTCTCACACTGTTTGTCGCTACTCATGTCAGCATTCTCACTTCCGATACCTCCAGGCGGCCTCACGGACACCCTTCGCAGGCTTACGGAACGCTCCG
Organism: Azospirillum sp. CT11-132; assembly: GCF_047302835.1. NCBI lineage: Bacteria > Pseudomonadati > Pseudomonadota > Alphaproteobacteria > Rhodospirillales > Azospirillaceae > Azospirillum > Azospirillum sp. CT11-132. Next base: position 455,427 of record NZ_JBGLZA010000001.1, on the reverse strand, counting down.
CTACCACGTGATCAAAGATCACATCCGCAGCTTCGGTACACGGCTTGAGCCCCGATACATTTTCGGCGCAGGCCGGCTTAACTAGACCAGTGAGCTATTACGCTTTCTTTAAAGGATGGCTGCTTCTAAGCCAACCTCCTGGTTGTCATGGCCTTCCCACATCCTTTCCCACTTAGCCGTGATTTGGGGACCTTAGCTGGCGGTCTGGGCTGTTTCCCTCTCGACGATGGACCTTAGCACCCACCGTCTGTCTGCCGGACTGCACTCTGCGGTATTCGGAGTTTGGTTAGGTTTGGTAAGGCTCGCGCCCCCCTAGCCCATCCAGTGCTCTACCCCCGCAGGTGATATCCGACGCGCTACCTAAATAGCTTTCGCGGAGAACCAGCTATTTCCTGATTTGATTGGCCTTTCACCCCTAGCCACAGGT
>NZ_JBGLZA010000001.1:0-450000 GCF_047302835.1 Azospirillum sp. CT11-132 | reverse complement strand
TCCACCACGCTTTCGTCGACCCGCCGTTTCGCCTGATAAGCGATCCAGCCACAGACGAAACCCAGCGCCGCACCGCCGAGCGCCTCCTTCAGAAAGTCCAGCGCGGCTTCCCCAACCGTCAGGTCCTGGTCGCTGCCGGTCGCGAGGTGAAGCAGAGTGACGAAGAGCACCACACCGGCACCGTCATTGAACAGGCTTTCACCGGAGATCACCGACCGTAGCGAGTCCGGAATCGGCAGCCGCCCGAGGATGCCATGCACCGCCACCGGATCGGTCGGTGCGACGGCCGCCCCCAGAACCAGACACCAGATCAGCGGCACCTCGATCCCGACCAGCTTGAAGATCACGTGCAGACCCAGCCCCATCAGGCCGGTGAACAGCAGGACGCTCACGGTTGCCAACGCCAGCACCGTCCATTTCCGCTTCAGCAGCGCACACAGATCCTCGTTCACCGCGGCTGCGTAGAGCAGCAGGCTGAGAATGCCGTCGAGCAGGATTGCCGGCAGGCTGATCTGTTGAATCAGGTTGCGCAGCCAATTGCCCACGCCAAGGCTGGCGCTGAGCGAATCCGCGCCGCTCACCAGCAGCGCCAGCGCCAGCCCTTCGAAGAACAGCGCGATCGTGCTGGGCAGCTTCAGCCACTTGTAATTGATGAAGCCGAAGGCAGCCGCCAGAGTCAGCAGGATGGCGGCCAGATGGAACGGACCCACGGGCGTTCTCCAAAGAAAGCGGTACAGAATGAGCGGCTGCCCGTCTGATCTCCCGGGGCCGATCTCCCGGACAGGACAAGAAGCGGTAGGCAGATATGATGATCTCGACAACATCAGCGGAGGCGTGAACGTCGCGCCTGCATAAGGAGTCAAGAAAACTACTCCCAAATGGCTAGATTCCGCTGATTGCCACCCATCCTGCGATTGCCTATTCTCGCGCCATGATCTGTGTGAATACCCCTATCTTTTTCCGGACTACCGGGCATCGTCGACGCAAACCCGCGGCGGCGGTGTTCGTCGCATGACGACCGATCCGGTCTGGCAGGATGCCGCAAGGCTGCGGCAGGCCGGGGTGTCCGGCAGTTCGGCTCCGGGCGGGCCGGTTCACGGCGATCCGGCTCCGGGCGGGCCGGACGTCTTCACCGGCGGTGGGGAGATGGGCCGGCGGATGCGGGCGATGGACTGGTCGGCCACGCCGCTCGGCCCGGCAGAGGACTGGCCGCAGTCGCTGCGCACCATCGTCAACCTGATGCTGACCTCCAGCTTCCCGATGTTCGCGGTCTGGGGGCCGCAACTGACCTTCCTCTACAATGACAGCTACCGCCCGATCCTGGGCGACAAGCCGGAGGCGCTGGGCCGTCCCTTCGCCGAGGTGTGGGCCGACATCTGGCCCGACCTGACCCCCCTGGTGGCGCGGGCGCTTGCCGGCGAAGCGACCTATCACGAGGACCGGCGGCTGGTGATGGAGCGGCACGGCTACCGCGAGGAGACCTATTTCACCTTCTCCTACAGCCCGGTCCGCGACGAGACCGACCACGTCGCCGGCATGTTCTGCGCCTGCACCGAGAACACCGCCCGCGTGCTGGCCGAACGGCGGCTGACCTTCCAGCTCGATCTGGCGGAGCGGCTGCGCGGGCTGAACGACCCGGTCGGCATCACCGCCGCCGCCGCCGAGGCGATCGGCCGCCATCTGCGGGTGGCGCGGGCCGGCTATGGCCGCACCGATCCGACCGGCAGCCTGATCTCGGTCGAGCGCGACTGGAGCGACAGCGGGGTGGCGAGCCTCGCCGGGGAGTCCCGCCTGCTCGACAGCTTCGGCCCGGCGCTGATCGCGGAGCTGCGGGCGGGATACACGCTGCGCGTGGACGACGTCGCCACCGATCCGCGCATCTCCGATCCCCACACCGGTGGCGGCGGACCGGCGGCGGCCTTCGCCGGCATCGGTGCGCGCTCCTTGCTGGTGGTCCCGCTGCTGAAGGCGGGACAGCTGACGGCGATCCTCTATCTGCATGAAACTAGGGCGCGCCATTGGACCGACACCGACGCCGCCCTGGCGGAGGATGTGGCGGAGCGGACCTGGGCCGCGGTGGAACGTGCGCTCGCCGAGGCAGCCCTGCGCGCCGCCAACAAGGCGCTGATGCGCGAACGCGCCGCGGTGGAGGCGGCCAACGCCCGGCTGGCGGCGGAGGGGGAGCGGCTGCGCACCCTGTTCCGGCAGGCGCCGGGCTTCATGTGCGTGCTGCGCGGGCCGGACCATGTCTTCGAGATGGCGAACGACACCTATATGCAACTGGTCGGCCGCCAGGATCTGGTGGATCGCCCGGCGCGCGAGGCGCTGCCGGAGGTGGAGGGCCAGGGCTTCTTCGAACTGCTCGACCGCGTCTATGCCAGCGGCGAGACCTTCGTCGGGCGCGGCATGCCGATCCGCTTCCAGCGCCGTCCGGGCGAACCGCTGGAGGAACGCTTCCTCACCTTCGTCTATCAGCCGATCCGGGATGAGGACGGGCACGTCAGCGGCCTGTTCGTGGAGGGCAGCGACGTCACCGAGGCCAAACGGGCGGAGGAGGAGCTGCATCAGCTCAACGCCACGCTGGAGGCCCGCGTCGCCGAGGAGGTGGCGGAGCGCGAGCGCGTCCAGGTCGCCCTGCTGCAGACGCAGAAGACGGAGGCGCTGGGCCAGATGACCGGCGGCGTCGCCCACGACTTCAACAATCTGCTGCAGGCGCTGTCGGGCTGCCTGCACATGATCGAGAAGCGGGCGGAGGGGACGCACATACAGCCGCTGGTCGATGCCGGGCGGCAGGCGGTGGACCGCGGCGCCAAGCTGGTGCAGCAGCTGATGGCCTTCGCCCGCCGGCAGGCGCTGCGGCCGGAGACGGTCGATCTGCGCGACCGCGTGCTCGGCATGTCGGAGTTGCTGAACCGGGCGCTGCGCGCCGACATCCGGCTGGAGATCGACTTCACCACCGGGCTGTGGCCGGTGGAGGTCGATGCGACCCAACTGGAACTGGCTCTGCTGAACCTCGTGGTCAATGCGCGGGATGCGATGCCCGACGGCGGCGCCCTGACGATCCGGGCGGCCAACGTGATCCTGACGCCCGGCGACGCGCGGGCGCCCCAGGGCGTTTCGGACGGGCTGCCGGGAGAATTCGTGCAGCTGACGGTGAGCGACACCGGCACCGGCATGCCGGCCGACGTGCGGGCGCGCGCCTTCGATCCCTTCTTCACCACCAAGGAGATCGGCAAGGGCAGCGGGCTGGGCCTGTCGCAGGTCTACGGCTTCGCCCGCCATTCCGGCGGAACCGCCTGGATCGAGAGCGAGGAGGGGCGCGGCACCACCATCGGGCTGCTGATCCGCCGCTCCGGCACCGCTCCGGCCACGGCGGCCGAGCCGGCGATGGATGAGGCGGGCGCCACCCGCGTCGGCGGCCATGTGCTGGTGGTGGAGGACGACCCCATCGTGGCGCTGACCGTCGCGACCGCGCTGGAGGATGCCGGCTTCACCATCACCCGCGCCACCACCGCCGACGAGGCGCTGCCCCTGCTGGAGGCCGGCGGGTTCGATTTGCTGTTCAGCGACGTGGTGATGCCCGGCACCATGAGCGGCGTCGATCTGGCCCGCACCGCGCAACGGCTCCGCCCGGACCTGCCCGTCGTGCTGGCGACCGGCTACAGCGAGGAGGTCGCCCGCGCCACCGGGGTGATGGTGCTGCCGAAACCCTACCGCATCGACCGTTTGGTCGAGGTGCTGGACACGCTGCTGACGGATGCTGGGCTCCCCTCTCCCCCCCGGGGAGAGGGTTAGGGTGAGGGGGTCGCGCGGCGAGGACCATCAAGTATCGCGCACTCCCCGATCCGTACAGAATCCATGCTCTGCTTCCCCCTCACCCCGACCCTCTCCCCGGGGGGGAGAGGGGGATGCCTTCGGGGAGAGGTGGGCGGCGGCCGCAAGCCTCAATCCCCCGCAGCCGGCTGCGGCATGGCGCCGTGGCCAGGGCGGCGGCGGACGAACAGGCGGTAGACGGCGACGAAGAAGACCGGCACGAACAGAATCGCCAGCACGGTCGCGGAGATCATGCCGCCCATCACGCCGACGCCGATGGCGTTCTGGCTCTCCGACCCGGCGCCGGTGCTGATCGCCAGCGGCAGCACGCCGAGGATGAAGGCCAGCGAGGTCATGATGATCGGGCGCAGGCGCTGACGGCAGGCTTCCGCCGCCGCTTCCTTCAGCTCCATGCCCTGGTCGTACAGCGCCTTGGCGAACTCCACGATCAGGATGGCGTTCTTCGCCGACAGGCCGATGGTGGTCAGCAGGCCGACCTGGAAATAGACGTCGCTCGGCAGGCCGCGCAGCGTCGCCGCGATGACGGCGCCGATGACGCCCAGCGGCACCACCATGATCACCGACACCGGCACCGACCAGCTCTCATAGAGCGCGGCCAGGCACAGGAAGACGATGATCATCGACAGGGCGTAGAGCGCCGGCGCCTGCGAGCCGCTGAGCCGTTCCTCGTAAGAGAGGCCGGTCCACTCGTAGCCGATGCCCTGCGGCAGCTTCTGCATCATCGCCTCCATCTCGGCCATCGCCTCGCCCGAACTGATGCCCGGTGCGGCCGATCCCTGGATGTTCAGCGACGAGGCGCCGTTGTAGCGCTCCAGCTTGGGCGAACCGTAGATCCACTGCGCCGTCGTGAAGGCGGAGAAGGGCACCATCTGGCCGCTGGAGTTGCGCACGTACCAGCGGTCGATGTCGCTGGGCTGCATGCGATAGGGCGCGTCGGCCTGGAGATAGACCTTCTTCACCCGGCCGCGGTCGATGAAGTCGTTGACGTAGGACGAGCCCCAGGCTGCCGACAGCGTCGTGTTGATGTCGCTGAGCGACAGGCCGAGCGCGCTCGCCTTCTCGCGGTCGATGTCGAGCTTGAACTGCGGCGTGTCCTCCAGCCCGTTGGGGCGGACGCCGACCAGCTTGGGGTTCTGCGCCGCCATGCCGAGCAGTTGGTTGCGCGCCTGCATCAGCCGGTCATGGCCCAGCCCGCCGCGGTCGACCAGCTGAAGGTCGAAGCCGGTGGCGTTGCCGAGGCCCGGAACCGACGGCGGCAGGAAGGAGAAGACGACCGCGTCCTTCAGCTTCGACATCGCCCCCATCACCCGGCCGGCGATGGCCTGCGGCTTCTGCGACGGCAGGGGACGCTCGCTCCAGTCCTTCAGCCGGACGAAGGCCATGCCGGCATTCTGGCCGCGGCCGGAGAAGTTGAAGCCGACGATGGTGAACAGGCCTTCGACGTTGTCCTTCTCCTTTTCCAGGAAATAGGCGGTGACGGTCTTGGCGGTCTCGGCAGTGCGCTGGGAGCTGGCGTTCGGCGGCGCCGACCACAGCACGAACAGCTGGCCGCGGTCCTCCGTCGGCAGGAAGGAGGACGGCATCTGCAGGAACAGGTAGCCGAGACCGCCCAGGATCAGCAGATAGGCGATGAAATAACGGCCCAGCCGGTTGACCGCCCCGCGCACGCCGCGGACATAGACCCGGCTGCCGGCGTCGAAGCCGCGGTTGAACAGGCCGAAGAAGCCGCCGCGGGCATGGCCATGCCCAACAGCCACCGGCTTGAGGATGGTGGCGCAAAGCGCCGGCGTCAGCACCAGGGCGACCAGCACCGACAGGGCCATCGCCGAGACGATGGTCAGCGAGAACTGGCGGTAGATGGCGCCGGCCGACCCGCCGAAGAAGGCCATCGGCACGAACACCGCCGACAGAACCAGCGCGATGCCGACCAGCGCGCCGGTGATCTGGTCCATCGACTTGCGCGTCGCCTCGCGCGGGGGAAGCCCCTCCTCGCTCATCACGCGCTCGACATTCTCGACCACGACGATGGCGTCGTCCACCAGCAGGCCGATCGCCAGCACCATGCCGAACATCGTCAGCACGTTGATGGAGAAGCCGAAGGCCGACAGCACACCGAAGGTGCCGAGCAGAACCACCGGCACCGCGATGGTCGGGATCAGCGTCGCGCGGAAATTCTGCAGGAACAGGTACATCACGACGAAGACGAGGACGATCGCCTCGAACAGCGTCTTGATGACCTCGTGGATCGACAGCTGGACGAAGGGGGTGGTGTCGTAGGGGTAGATGACCTCGATGCCGGCCGGGAAGAAGGGCTGGAGTTCCGCCACCCGCGCCTTGACCGCGGCGGCGGTGTTCAGCGCGTTGGCGCCGGTCGCCAGCTTGATGCCGACACCCGCCGCCGGCTTGCCGTTGTAGGCGGCGTTGATCTCATAGGTTTCCGACCCGATCTCGATCCGCGCCACGTCGCGCAGCCGCACCTGCGACCCGTCGGGGTTCACGCGCAGCAGGATGGCGCCGAACTGCTCCGGCGTCTGCAGGCGGGACTGGGCGGTGATGGTGGCGTTGATCTGCTGGCCCGGAACGGCGGGGGCGCCGCCGAGCTGGCCGGCGGAGACCTGGGCGTTCTGGGTCTTGATCGCGTTGGTGACGTCGGTGGTGGTCAGCGCGAAGTTGTTCAGCGCGTCGGGGTCGAGCCAGATGCGCATGGCATGCTGCGGCCCGAAGACGGTGATGTCGCCGACGCCTTCGACGCGGCTCAGCGTGTCCTGCAGGTTGGAGGTGACGTAGTCGGCGATGTCGCCCTGGCTGAGGCGCCCGTCGCTCGACACAAAACCGACCACCAGCAGGAAGTCGTTGCCGGCCTTCGACACCTGAATGCCGCGCTGCTGGACCTCCTGCGGCAGCAGGGGAACCGCCAGCTGCAGCTTGTTCTGCACCTGGACCTGGGCGATGTCGGGGTTGGCCTCCGGCTCGAAGGTCAGGGTGATGGTGACGTTGCCGGAGGAGTCGCTGTTGGAGGACATGTAGCGGAAATGGTCGAGCCCGGTCATCTTCTGCTCGATGACCTGGGTGACCGTGTCCTCCAGCGTCTTGGCCGAGGCGCCGGGATAGCTGGCGGTGATCGACACCGTCGGCGGCGCGATCTTCGGATATTGCTCGACGGGCAGCCGCAGGATCGCCAGCGCACCCGCCATCATGATGACGATGGCGATGACCCAGGCGAAGACCGGCCGGTCGATGAAGAATTTTGACATGGGAGCGGTTCCTGGGGTCGGTATCCGGGGATCAGCGGGCCGAGGCGGCCTTTTCCGGCAGCGATGCAAGGGCGTTCTGGGCCGGCACCGGCTTCACCTCGGCACCCGGCTTGACCTTCTGCAGGCCCTCGACCACCACGCGCTCGCCGACGGCCAGCCCGTCCGACACCAGCCAGACATTGCCGACCGCGCGTTCGGTCTTGATGGTGCGCGGGTTCACCTTGTTGTCGGCCCCCACCACCCAGACGCGGGCGGAGCCGTCCGGCCCGCGGGCGACCGCGGCCTGCGGCACGGTGATGGCGTTCTCGGCCACCCCCTGCTCGACGCGGGCGCGGACGAACAGGCCGGGCAGCAGGTCCTTGTTCGGGTTGGGGAAGACTGCGCGCAACTGGACCGAACTGGTGCCGGCATCCACGGTGACGTCGGAGAATTGCAGCTCGCCCTTGGCCGGATAGGCGGTGTCGTCGCCGCTGCCGTTGCTGTTCAGGAACAGCGTCACCGGGATCTTGCCGGGTTCCGCCGGGCGGATGCGGCCGGTCGCCATGTCCTCGCGCAGCTTCATCAGCTGCGAGGCGGTCTGCGTCACGTCGACATAGATCGGGTCGAACTGCTGGATGGTGGCCAAGGCCGTCGCCTGATTGGCGGTGACCAGCGCGCCTTCCGTCACCGCCGACTTGCCGATGCGGCCGGAGATGGGGGCGAACACCTTGGTGTAGTTCAGGTTGATGCTGGCGAGGTTGTAGGCGGCCTTGGCGGCGGCGACCTGCGCCTCGTTCTGCTTCAGCGAGGCCTGGACGTCGTCGAAGTCCTGCTTGCTGACCACGCTGTTCTTGACCAGGTCGCCGTAGCGCGACGCCTTGTTGCGGGCGGCCTGCAGGTTCGCCTCCGCCTTCTGGACATCGGCCTGGGCACTCGCCAGCGATGCCTCGTAGGTGGCGGGGTCGATCTGATAGAGCTGGTCGCCGGCCTTGACGTCGCTGCCCTCGCGGAACAGGCGCTTCAGCACGATGCCGCTGACCTGCGGCCGGATTTCGGCGATCCGGTAGGCGGCGGTGCGGCCGGGAAGCTCGGTGGTCACGGTCAGGCGCTGAGGCTCGATGGTGAGGACCGACACCTCCGGCGGGCCGCCGCCCTGGGGCTGTCCGCCCGCCTGCTTCTGCTGGTTGCAGCCGGCGAGCAGCGCGATCAGGCAGGCCGCCGCGGCCAGCGTCATGAATGAGTTGGATCTGGACATCTCTTTCCTCGTCTCGGCGCCGCGCGTCGGCGGACCCGTCTCCCTGCTACGCCGGGCTTCGGTTGGTCCGGCACATCCCCGTTGCTTAGTACTGTCTCATACAGTACAGTGTACCAGACGATACAGTCAGAATGCTGCACCGCGCAAGAGGGTTCCGCAGATGTCCGACGCTAATGTCCGACAAAGGACCCCGTGGAAAGGCGCTGAATCAAAAATGGACCCGGCTGCGGCCGCCGCACCGGAAGGGAACGCACGATGACCAGCAACCACAAGGCGCGGATCGACACCGGGCAGGAAACACCCGCCAATGTCACGGCCGTCTGCGGCCCGTCCACCTGCGGACCGCGCGGCATGGCGCGCCGGCAGGCGATCCTGACGGCGGCCCGCCGGCTGTTCATCGAGAAGGGGTTCGAGAAGACGACGCTGAGCGACATCATCGCCGTCGCCGGCGGGTCCCGCGCCACGCTGTACGAGCATTTCGGCGACAAGGAGGGCCTGTTCCGCGCCATCATGGAAGAGGACAACGCTATGTTCCTCTCCGGTCTCGCCACCGCCCAGGCGGACGAGCATGTGACGCCGGAAGCCGGGTTGACCGCCTTCGCCCTGCATCTGGTCAAGGCCCTGCTGAACGAGGAGACGACCGCCACCCTCCGCGTCCTGATCGCGGAGGGCGACCGCGTGCCCGACATCGCCGAGGCCTTCTTCCGCATCGGGCCGGAGAACGCCATCCGACGGCTGGCGGACTATCTGCGGCGGCTGTCGGACAGCGGCGCCTTGCGGATCGACGATCCGGCCGCCGCGGCGCAGGCCTTCCTCGGCATGGTCACCGGCAATCTGGTGATCCGCCGCCTGATCCTGCCGCAGAGCGCGCCGGCCATCCCCGATCTGGACCGCTATGTCCGGCAGGCGGTGCGGCTGTTCCTGAACGGGGCGCGCGTGCCGGAGACCAAGGCGGGCTGACGGCGACAAGCGGTCAAATCGTCTCCGCCGCCTCCCCTCCCACGCCCTGGTCGCGGTTGGCCTTGGTCAGCGGTTCGGCGATGTCCTCCAGCCCCTTGCCTTCGGCATCGACGCCATAGACCAGGGCGACCATTCCGCCGAACATCATCACCACCGATCCCACCACATAGCCCCAGAACAGCGGGTCGCGCTCCGTCCCCTCCCCCACCAGCCAGCCGAACAGCAGCGGGCCGGTGGAGCCCACCACCTGGGCGATGGCGAAGAAATAGGAGATCGCCTGCGCCCGGACCTCCAGCGGGAAGATCTCGCTGACCGTCAGATAGGCGGACGAGGCGCCGGCCGAGGCGAAGAAGAAGGAGACGCACCAGAAGATCGTGTGCGTGTTCGCCGTCAGCACCCCCTGGCGGAACAGGAAGGCCGAGACCAGCAGCACCACGCCCGCCAGCAGATAGGTGCCGAAGATCATCCGCCGCCGCCCCACCGTGTCGAACAGCGGCCCCAGCAGCAGCGGCCCGATCAGGTTGCCGGCGGCGAAGGGGAAGAAATAGAGCGCCGTCTGCGACGGATCGAGATGGTAGAAATTCTGCAGAACCAGGGCATAGGTGAAGAAGATCGCGTTGTAGAGGAAGGACTGCGTCACCATCATCGTCACGCCCAGGAAGGTGCGCGACGGGTATTGCCGGAAGAACACGTCGACCAGCTGTGCCCAGGACACATGATCTTCCGGAATGATGTGCATGGCACGTTTGGGATCGACCGGGGCCAGCGCCTTGCCCTGCGCGCGCACGCTGGCCTCGATGTCGTCGACGATGCGCTCGGCCTCGTCCTCCATGCCGTGGGTGACCATCCAGCGCGGGCTTTCCGGGATGTGCCGGCGCAAATAGATGATGATCAGTCCCAACAGCGGGCCGATGAAGAAGGCGATGCGCCAGCCGAGATTTTCCGGCACCAATGAATGGTCGAGCAGGAAGACGCTGCCGACCGCGCCGATCATCGCGCCGCCCCAATAGGTGCCGTTGATGGCGATGTCGACCCGACCGCGGAAACGCGCGGGGATCAGTTCGTCGATGGCGGAGTTGACGGCGGCATATTCACCGCCGATGCCCATCCCGGCGATGAAGCGCCAGACATAGAGGAACCAGGGCGTCCAGGCGAAGCCGGCGATGCCCGACGCGATCAGGTAGAGCGCCAGCGTGGTGATGAACAGCTTCTTGCGCCCCCAGCGGTCGGTCAGCCGGCCGAAGACCAGCGCGCCCACCACCTGCCCCATCAGGTAGACGGTGCCGGCGAACCCGACCTCGGCACTCGACATGCCCAAGCTTTCCTTATAGCCGGAGGCGGAGATCAGCTGGATTTCGATGCCGTCGAGAATCCAGCTGACGCCCAGCCCGACCACCACCATCCAGTGGAAGCGCGCCCAGGGCAGCCGGTCCATCCGGGCGGGAACGAGGCTGCTCACCGCGGCGGTGCTCCTGACGGCACTGGTTCCTGCGGTCATGTCGGGGGGCTCCTCGAGGCTGACGGTCGGGCGGCGTTCCGGTGTCCGGTGAAACGCCCTGCGCCGCCGGAAGGTTTCCGCACATGCTGGACCCGATCAAATGTCTGGTCTGCAAATCATCACGGCACTCCTCATTTCCCGTTGCGCTTTTGGATCGATCCAATTACCGTGTACGAACACTGAGAGAGCGGGACCGCCGTCGTCGCGGCGTCCCGGCGGTCCGGGTGAGGCTTCCCCGGACGACAGCCCAAGCGGACAAAGGCAATCCGCGCGACGCCGGCCTTAAAGGGCGGCGCGACGCGGGTGCGGAGGAACGCCCGTGACCTACGATTTTCAATTCGACGCGGTGTTCGCGTCGTGGGATTACCTGCTCGACGGCGCCTGGCTGACCGTCAGACTGTCGTTCGGCGCCATGGCCATCGGCCTGGTGATCGCCATCATCTGCGCACTCGGCAAGACCTCCGGGCCGAAACCGGTGCGCTGGCTGATCAACGCCTATATCGAGGTCATCCGCAACACGCCCTTCCTGGTGCAGATCTTCCTGATCTTCTTCGGGCTGCCGAGCATCGGGCTCAGGCTGTCGCCGGACGTGGCGGCGCTGATCGCGATGGTCGTCAATGTCGGCGCCTATGCCACCGAGATCATCCGCGCCGGCATCGAATCCATCCACAAGGGCCAGATCGAAGCCGGGCTGGCGCTGGGGCTGCGGCCGCTGCAGGTCTTCCGCTATGTCGTGCTGAAGCCGGCGCTGCGCACGGTCTATCCGGCGCTGACCAGCCAGTTCATCCTACTGATGCTGAGTTCGAGCGTGGTGTCCGCCATCTCCGCCGACGAGCTGACCTCGGTCGCCAACAACATCCAGTCGCAGACCTTCCGCAGCTTCGAGATCTACATCGTGGTGACCGGCATCTATCTGGTGCTTGCGCTGATGTTCTCGGCGCTGTTCGCCGGCATCTACCGGCTGGCCTTCGCCTATACCGTTGACCGGCGCTGAGAGGGGGCTGAGCGATGATCCGCGCCTTTGGATACAACGAATTCCTGTTCCTGCTCAGCGCCGTGCAATGGACGCTGATGCTGTCGGTCATCGCCTTCATCGGCGGCGGCATCGTCGGGCTGTTCGTGGCGCTGGGCCGCACGTCCGACGTGAAGCCGCTGCGCTTGCTGGCGACCGGCTACATCCAGGTCTTCCAGGGCACGCCGCTGCTGATGCAGCTGTTCCTGGTCTTCTTCGGCGCCACCGTGATCGGCATCGACATGAGCCCGTGGGTCGCCGCGGCGGTTGGGCTGACGCTGAACACCAGCGCCTTCCTGGGCGAGATCTGGCGCGGCTGCATCCAGTCGGTGCCGCGCGGCCAGTGGGAAGCGGCGTCGGCGCTCGGCCTGCGCTATCCCGGCCTGATGCGCTACGTGATCCTGCCGCAGGCGGTGAAGGTCGCGGTGCCGCCGACCGTGGGCTATCTGGTCCAGGTCATCAAGGGCACCTCGCTGGCCGCCATCATCGGCTTCGTCGAGCTGACCCGCGCCGGGCAGATCGTCAACAACGCCACCTTCCAGCCCTTCCTGGTCTTCAGCATCGTCGCCGCGATCTATTTCGCGCTGTGCTGGCCGCTGTCGCTGTTGAGTCAGCGTCTGGAAGCCCGCTACGCCGCGCCTTCCCGTTAAACACCCAATAAGCACTTGGAGGAAACACCCATGGCCTTCACCGTCACCCGCCGCCTCGTCGTCGCCGGCGCCCTGATGTCCGCCGCTATTGGCCTCACCGCCACGGCGCACGCCCAGACCGTCGAGGAGATCAAGGGCAAGGGCAAGCTGACCATCGGCATGCTGGTCGACTTCCCGCCCTTCGGCATCACCAACAGCGAAGGCAAGCCGGACGGCTATGACGCCGACGTCGCCAAGCTGATGGCCAAGCACATGGGCGTGCCGGTCGACATCGTGCCGGTGACCGGGCCGAACCGCATCCCCTACCTGCTGACCGGCAAGGTCGACGTGCTGGTCGCCTCGCTCGGCGTCACGCCGGAGCGCGCCAAGCAGGTCGCCTTCTCCGAGCCCTATGCGGCGATCGAGATCGGGCTGCTCGCCCCGCAGAAGTCGGCGGTCAAGAAGCCGGAAGACCTGTCGGGCAAGAGCGTCGGCGTCGCCCGCGCCAGCACGCAGGACCAGTCGCTGAGCGCGGTGGCGCCCAAGGATGCCCGCATCATGCGCTTCGACGACGACGCCAGCGCCGTGCAGGCCCTGCTGTCCGGTCAGGTCGATGCGCTGGGCGTCAGCAATGTGGTGGCGCAGCAGATCAAGACGATGGCGCCCCAGGCCAATTACGAGATGAAGTTCGTGCTGAAGAGCCAAGTGCAGGGCATCGCCCTTCGCCAGGGCCAGGACAAGCTGATGGGCTGGGTCAACGGCTTCCTCGACACCGTGAAGAAGAACGGCGAGCTGAACGCCATCCATCAGAAGTGGCTGGGCACCGACCTGCCGGCGGCGGTCACCGCCAGCAAGTCCTAAGTCGAACGAAGCGCAATCCCCGGTGGAGGTTACGACCATGGCAATGGCGTCTGAGCCGACGCGCGACGGCGTCGCGCCCGCGATGAGCGCGGATGTCGTCATCCGCATGGAAGGCGTCCAGAAATGGTACGATCATTTCCAGGTGCTGAAGGACATCGACCTGGAGGTCCACCGGGGTGAGCGCATCGTCATCTGCGGCCCGTCCGGATCGGGCAAATCGACCCTGATCCGCTGCATCAACCAGCTGGAACGCCACCAGAAGGGCCGGATCACCGTCAACGGCGTCGAACTCGGCCCGCACCACCGCCAGCTCGACACCGTCCGGCGCGAGGTCGGCATGGTGTTCCAGAGCTTCAACCTGTTCCCGCACCTGACCGTGCTGGAGAACTGCATGCTGGCGCCGATGAAGGTGCGCGGCACGACCAAGGCCGAGGCGAAGGCCACCGCCATCCGCTATCTGGAGCGGGTGCGCATCCCCGAACAGGCCGACAAATACCCCGGCCAGCTGTCGGGCGGCCAGCAGCAGCGCGTCGCCATCGCGCGGTCGCTGTGCATGAACCCGAAGGTGATGCTGTTCGACGAGCCGACCTCCGCGCTGGATCCGGAGATGGTGAAGGAGGTGCTCGACACCATGATCGGGCTGGCGGAAGACGGCATGACCATGCTGTGCGTGACGCACGAGATGGGGTTCGCCAAGTCGGTCGCCCACCGTGTGATCTTCATGGACCGCGGCGAGATCGTCGAGCAGAACACGCCGGAGGCGTTCTTCACCGATCCGAAATCGGAGCGGACCCGAAGCTTCCTGGGCCAGATCCTGGCGCACTGAGGAATTTTCTTCCACCAAGGACGAATTGCGATGAAGCCCGAAATCCTGTTGGTCGAACCCATGATGCCCGCCATCGAGCAGGCGCTGGATGCGGCCTACACCGTCCACCGCCTGTCCGCCGCTGCGGATCGCGACCGGCTGATCACTGAGGTCGCCGACCGGGTGCGCGCCGTCGTCACCGGCGGCGGGACCGGCGTGAAGAAGGCGGTGGTCGAGGCGCTGCCCAATCTCGGGATCGTCACCATCAACGGCGTCGGCACCGACGCGGTCGATCTGGAGCATGCCCGCGGCCGCGGCGTGCGGGTGACCAACACGCCGGACGTGCTGACCGACGACGTCGCCGACCTCGCCATCGGGCTGATGATCGCCGCCTCGCGCCGGATGATGGTGGGCGACCGCTTCGTCCGCGCCGGAAACTGGCCGAAGGGCAAGCTGCCGCTCGCCCGCAAGGTCAGCGGCAAGCGGCTGGGCGTGCTGGGTCTGGGACGCATCGGCGAGGCCATCGCCAAGCGCGCGGAAGCCTTCGGCATGACCATCGCCTACACCAACCGCAAGCCGCGCGACGGCGTGTCCTACCGCTTCGTCGCCTCGCCGGTCGATCTGGCGCGCGAGAGCGACATCCTGATCGTCGCCGCCTCGGCCGGGGCGGATGCCCGCAACATGGTCGGCCGCGCCGTGCTCGACGCGCTGGGGCCGGAGGGGTTGCTGATCAACGTCGCCCGCGGCAGCGTGGTGGACGAGCCGGAGCTGCTGGCCGCCCTGACCGAGGGCCGGATCGGCGGCGCCGGGCTGGACGTCTTCGCCGACGAGCCGAACGTGCCGGAAGGCTTCTATGGCCTCGACAACGTCGTCCTGCAGCCGCATCAGGCCAGCGCCACGGTGGAAACGCGGATGGCGATGGGCCAGCTGGTGCTGGACAATCTGGAAGCCTTCTTCGCCGGCCGGCCGCTGCCGACCGCCGTGGTGTGAGGCACCGCCGCCGTGGCCAGAGCGCCCGATAGCAGCAAGCCGGCCACCAGCAAACCGGAAAGCGTCACCCTGACGGAGGTCGCGGGCCATGCCGGGGTGTCGCGCTCGACCGTGTCGCTGGTGCTGCGCGGCAGCCCTCTGGTGGCGGCGGAAACGCGGGAGCGGGTCCAGGCCGCCATGGCGGCGCTCGGCTACATCTACAACCGCGGCGCCGCCAACCTGCGCGCCGCCCGCACCCAAACGGTCGGGCTGCTGGTCTGCGAGCTGAACAACCCCTTCTATGCCGAGCTGACGGCGGGGGTGGACGACGTGCTGGACACCGAAGGCTTCGTCGCCTTCATCGCCAACACCGCCGAACAGCCGGAGCGCCAGGACCGATTCCTGCAGCGGATGCGGGAGCACAATGTCGACGGGGTGATCCTCTGCCCCGCCGCCGGAACGCAAGCCGAGCTGCTCGACCGGTTGGACCGCTGGCGGCTGCCCTGCGTGCAGGCCCTGCGCTTCGTGTCCGACCAGGGAAGAGACTATGCCGGGGTGGATTACCAGGCGGGCATGGAGACGGTGACCGAGCATCTCATCTCGCTGGGTCACCGGCGGATCGCCTTCGTCGGCGGGACGCTGGACCATTCCGCCTACGCGGCGCGCCATGCCGGCTTCACCGCGGCGATGCGGCGGCACGGGCTGGCCGACGATCTGGTGCTGCGCTGCCCGCTGACCCGGCGGGCTGGCGCCGAAGTGGTGGGTGCCCTGCTCGACCGGGCCAAACCGCCGACGGCGGCGCTGTGCTACAACGACGTGGTGGCGCTCGGCTTGATGCTGGGGCTGGAGGCGCGCGGTCTGAGGGCCGGGCGCGATCTGGCCGTCACCGGCTTCGACGACGTGCCGGAGGCCGCACTCAGCCGGCCGGCGCTGACCACCGTCGCCACCTCCGCAAGGCAGATCGGGCAGGAAGCCGCCCGGCTGCTGTTGCGCCGGATCGCCGACCCGCAAGGCCCGCCCGAGCGGATCATCCTGCCGAGCCGGCTGGTCGTCCGCCAATCCTGCGGCGCTCCCAGCGACACCCTGGGCGGCGCCCCCTCCCCTTCCCCTCACCACAGAGACCTGTCATGACCGATACCGTCGAGGCCCTGATCGCCGCGCGCGAGACCCGCCAGTGGCTGACCGGGCTGGACAACCGCCCGGCGACCGAAGCGGAGGCCTATGCGATCCAGGATGCCGTCGCCCGCCGCCTCGGCCCCGTCACCGCCTGGAAGGTCGGCGCCGCCACGCCCGACGCCGAGCCGTTCCGCGCGCCGATCAACGCCGCCACCGTCTTCGAAGGCACCGACCATCTGCCAGCCAAGATCTTCCAGGTCATCGGGGTGGAGGCGGAGATCGCCTACCGCTTCGCCCGCGACCTGCCGGTGCGCGAGCAGCCCTACAGCCGCGAAGAGGTGCTGGACGCCGTAGCGTCCGTCCATCCGGCCTGGGAGATCGTCGACACCCGCTTCGCCGGGTTCGGCAGCCAGGACAGGCTCAGCCATATGGCCGACCAGTTCAACCACGGCGCCCTGATCGTCGGGCCGGCCATCGCCGACTGGCGCTCGCTCGACCCGTTGAAAGAGGCGGTGACGCTGGAGGTCGACGGCGAGACCAAGGTCGATGTCGTCGGCGGCAACAGCGCCGGCGATCCGGTCCGGCTGCTGGTGTGGATGGCCAATGTCGGCACCCGCAGCTTCGGCGGCCTGCATGCGGGAGAGGTGGTGACCACCGGATCCTGCACCGGCACCGTCTTCGTCGAGCCCGGCAGCCGGTCGGTCGCCCGCTACGGCACCATGGGCACCATCACGCTGAAGGTGGATTGAGCGGGGGAAGAATGCCCTCTCCCGCCCCGGGAGAGGGCATTCTTCCCGTCAGGGCAGGATCTGCCCCAGCCGCTGACCGAGAGCGGTCAGGCCGCTGGAGGCCGGCACGTCGGCGCCAGCGATCAGATCGACCGTCCGGCGGACGGCGCCGGCATAGTCGATGCGGAGCTTGCCGACAACGTCGCCGCGATGGACCGGGCTGGGCAGCGGTTCGGCCAGGGTGGCGACGACATGCAGGCTGTTGCGGTCGGCGGGCGCCATGGTCACCGTCACGTCGTCGGCGACCGTCACCGGCACGCTGTCCTCCTCGCCCATCCACACCGGGGCCTGTTCGACCAGCTCGCCCTTGTGCAGCAGCGGGTAGAGCTTGAAGCTGTTCCAGGCCCAGTCGAGCAGCCGCGTCGGCTCGTCGTTGCGGGACTGCGGGCTGGGCAGGCCGTTGACCACCAGAACCAGACGGCGGCCGTTGCGCTCGCCCGACGCGGTCAGGCCGTAGCCGCCGACCTCGGTGTGGCCGGTCTTGATGCCGTCGACGCTGACCGGGTGGTAGAGCAGCGGGTTGCGGTTGCCCTGGCGGATGCCGTTCCAGGTGAAGGTCCGTTCCGACTCGTAATGGTAGAATTGCGGGAAGTCGCGGATCAGGTGGGTGGCGAGGGTCGCCAGATCGCGGGCGGTGGTGTAGTGGTCCGGGTCCGGCCAGCCGCTGGCGTTCATGAAGTGGGTGTCGGTCATCCCCAGGTCGCGCGCCTTGGCGTTCATCATCGCGGCGAAGGCGGATTGGCTGCCGGCCAGCCCCTCGGCCAGGGCCACGGCGGCGTCGTTGCCGCTGTCGATCAGCAGGCCGCGCAGCAGATCCTCCACCCGCACCTGACTGCCCAGCTTCAGGAACATGCGCGAGCCGCCCATCTTCCAGGCGGTCTGGCTGACCGGGAAGCCGGTGTCGAGCGTCGTCCGGCCATGGACCAGCGCGTCGTAGGTGAGATAGGCCGTCATCATCTTGGTCATCGATGACGGCGCCATGCGGGTTTCGCCGTTCTTGTCCAGCAGCACCTCCCCACTGGTCAGATCGACCAGATAGGCCTGCTTGGCCGCCGTGTCCGGCGGGGTCAGCGCGATGGCGGGGACCGAACCCAGGAGGGCGGCGGCGAGCGACAGGCAGGCGGCCAGACGACGGAGCGGTCTGCGGAACGGGGCGGCGGAGCGGACTGCGGAACGGGGCGGATTGGCGACGATCACCCTGCGGATCCTCTGAGGTGACGGATGGCTCTTTCGACGGCCGTTTCCATGAACCATCGCCGCGCCGGCTTCACCCCTTATTTTCGTATGGGCCGCAATTTTAATGTGGGACGAGCCCAAGATCAGGGGGCAGGATCAGGCGGGGTCGAGCAGCCGCGGGCCGGCGCCGGCGTCGCCAAGCTCGTCCCACGGGTTGCGCAGGGGGCAGTCGCGGATCGACAGGCAGCCGCAGCCGATGCAGCCGTCCAGATTGTCGCGCAGCTTCGTCAGCTTGGCGATGCGGTCGTCCAACTCCGCCCGCCAGCGCTCCGACATGCGGCGCCAGTCGGCGGTGGTGGGGGAGCGGTCCTGCGGCAGGGCGTTCAGCGCGTCGGCGATGGAGGCGAGCGAGATGCCGAGCCGCTGCGCCACCTTGATGACCGCCACCCGCCGCAGCACGTCGCGGGAAAAGCGGCGCTGGTTGCCGGGATTGCGCCAGCTGCGGATCAGCCCCTGCGCCTCGTAGAAATGGATGGTCGAGACAGCCACGCCGGAACGGCGCGCCACCTCCCCCACCGTCAGGTCCTTGTCGTAGTCCTCAGGTGACAGCATTGCGGTTCCTCCCCTTTCCTGCAACCCTCCGTCCCGCAAGTCTGACGGCTTTTCCGCTTGACCTCAAGTCCTGTTGAGGTTTTAGGGTCGCCCAACTTTGCTGCCCGAACGGGCCGGATGGTGCAACGAGGGGGATGGGGACCGAATGAGCAGGGGAAAGTTTGCCGCCTTGCAGGAACGCCTCGCGGGATTTGGGGCGCGATTGGGTGAGCTTGTGTTCCGGCCGATCCTGCCGGGCGCCACGCTGCGCGACCGGATGATCGCCTGCTGCGGCGCGCTGCTGGGCATCGCCGCGACCGGATTGCTGTGCCGCAACATGCTGACCTTCATGTCCAGCGCACCGGTTCTGGTGGCGCCGATGGGGGCGTCGGCGGTGCTGCTGTTCGCCGTGCCGGCCAGTCCGCTGGCACAGCCCTGGTCGATCATCGGCGGCAACACGCTGTCGGCCGTCGTCGGCGTGCTGGTCGCCAGCGTCATCCCCGACCCGATGCTGGCCGGGGCCGCCGCGGTGGCGCTGGCCATCGCCACCATGTCGCTGACCCGCTGCCTGCATCCGCCCGGCGGCGCCGCCGCCCTGACCGCGGTGCTGGGCGGGCCGGCGGTGACGGAGATGGGCATCAAGTTCGCCTTCTTCCCGGTCGCGGTGAACTCCATCCTGCTGGTGACGGCCGGACTGATGTTCCACCGGCTGTCGGGCCACCGCTATCCGCACAGGGCGGTCAACACCCACCGCACCAACGATCCGCCGGCGCAGCTGCGCCCCGGCCTGACCCAGGGCGACGTGGACGACGCGCTGCGTACGCTGGCCGAGACGCTGGACGTCAGCCGCGACGATCTGGGCACCCTGCTGGTCAATGCCGAGCTGCACGCGCTGGAGCGGCTGCATGTCGACATCAGCTGCCGGGAGATCATGTCGCGCGACCTCGTCACCGTCACGCCGGACACCCATCCGCAGGTGGCCCGCGCCCGGCTGCTGGAGCATGGCTTCCGCACCCTGCCGGTGGTGGATGCGCAGAACATACTGGTCGGCATCGTCGGGCACGAGCAGCTGTCGCACGGTGATGTCGCCCGTCATGGAGCGCGCGTCGGCGCCGTGATGGCACCGGCGGCGACCGAGCTGCCCGACACGCCGGTCTTCCGCCTGCTCGGCCGCCTGTCCGACGGCCGCACCCACGACGTGGTGATCGTCGACCAGAACCGCCGGATCCTCGGCATGGTCACCCAGACCGACCTGCTGGTGGTGCTGGCCCGCACCGCGCTCGCCCGTGCGGTGCAGACCGGAGTGGATGGGCTGACCGAAGCGCTGCCGCGCGGCTATCTGCGCGACGTGACGGCCGGACGGGCGTAGCGGTCCGCCACTGCCCCCTCCCCCTTCGCCCACCCTGGGGCGGAGGGGGAATCGGACGTTTGAACTCTGGTGACGGCGGTTCGGCGTGCGAGCAGGCCGCCGGCCCAAGGTGGAGAGCCCGGCAGTCAGAGCGCGATCTCGACAACGATCTTGCCGCCGGCACTGCCGTCGGTCACGGCGGTGTGCGCTTCGTCGGCCTGCTCCAGCGAGAAGCGCCGCGGATCGAGACGGGGCAGCAGCTTGCCGGCTTCGACCAGGGCGGCGGCCCGGCGCAGGATTTCGCCATGGTTCGCCATCCCTTCCCCCGTCAGCATTGGCAGCAGGGTGAAGACGCCGGAATAGGTCGCGGCGCGGAACGACAGCGGCGCCAGCGCATGCGTCCCCCAGCCCAGGCAGCTGACCACATGGCCGAAGCGCCGCACCGCCTGGAACGAGGCGTCGAGCACCGGCCCGCCGGCGGTGTCATAGACCAGATCGAAACCACGGCCCTGGGTGTGACGGGCGACGTAGGCTTCGACCGTTTCCGCCCGGTAATCGATGGCGGTGGCGCCCAGTTGTTCGACCAGCGCCGACTTCCCGGCCGATTCGGTCGCCCAGACGGTCGCGCCGAAAGCACGGGCGATCTGCACCGCCACATGGCCCACACCGCCGGCGCCGCCCTGGACCAGAACCGTCTGGCCGGACTGCACATTGGCGCGGTCGACCAGCCCTTCCCAGGCGGTGATGGTGATCAGCGGCAGTGCGGCGGCTTCGCGCATCGTCAGGTTCGCCGGCTTGTGCGCGAGCAGATCGGCCTCGACCGCGGCGTATTCCGCCAGCGAGCCCTGCCGGCCACCGACGCCGCCGGTCATGCCATAGACCTGTTCGCCGGGCTTGAAGGCGGTGACACCGGGACCGACGCCAACGACCTCACCCGCCAGATCGATGCCGAGGATGGCGGGCAGCGGATGCTTCGCGTGGGCCGCCGCGCCGGCCCGGATCTTGGTGTCCAGCGGATTGACGCCGCTGGCGGCGATGCGGACCAGCACCTGGCCGGGACCGGCCACCGGCCGCGCCACCTCGGTCAGCCGGAACGGGGCGTCATACGCATCCAGCACCAGCGCGCGCATCGTGTTGTTCGGATTCCGGGACATGGCCTTGCTCCTCGTTGGGGGAAACATCGTGGTGATGTCCTGAAGGATGTGCCCAACGTGGATGTTTGAAAAACAACGATACTGTTTGATCTCCATTCATTTCTGTATGATGTGGCATGGAGTGGAGCGACCTTCGGATTTTCCTGGCGATCGCCCGCGAGGGCACGCTCGGCGCGGCGGCACGGCGGATCGGACAGACCCAGCCGACCATGGGACGTCGTCTGCGCGCGCTGGAGGAGGCGGTAGGGCACACGCTGTTCCAGCGGACCAGCGACGGCTTCGTGCTGACCGACGAAGGGGCCGCGGTGCTGCGCCATGCCGAGCGCATGGAAGAGGAAAGCCTTGCGCTGGAACGCGAACTGGCCGGTCAAGGCGGACGGCTGGAGGGTAGCCTGCGGCTGTCGTCCTCCGACTGGTTCGGCCTGCACATGTTGACGCCGGTCATTCACGAGTTCACGCGGCGCCACCCCGGTGTGGTGGTGGAGCTGTTGACCGAGTCACGGTTGCTGAGCCTGTCCAGGCGCGAGGCCGACCTCGTGTTTCGCATCCGTCCGTTTGACGAGCCGGAAGTGGTGCAGCGCAAGCTGACCCGGATCGACTACGCCCTATACGGGATCGTCGGCAGCCCGCCGCCGGAGGTCGGTGACGGCACGGGCTGCGCGCTGGTCACGATGGACGTCGCCTTCGGCGGCATGCCGGATGTGGAATGGCTGCGGCGGATGCTGCCCAACGCCCGCATCGCGTTTCGCAGCAACAACCGTGACGTCCAGGCCGCCATGGCGGCCTTCGGCGTCGGATTGGCGGTTCTGCCGCGCCCGATCGGCGATGCCTTGGACAGGTTGCAGGTCATCGACCTTGGCGAACCGCCGCCCGGACGCGATGTCTGGGTCGGCTATCACCAGGATCTCCGCCGGCTGGCGCGCCTGCGCGCCCTGCTGGATCTGATGATCGACCGCTTTTCGTGACCGCCGGCCTGTGATGCGCAGCGTCACCAGAGTTCAGGAATCGGCGGGACCGGCGTCACCAAAGTTCAGCGGCGGGAGTCCGCAGGAGATCAGGCAATGCGCGCCATCACCCGCTCGTTGATCGGCGGTCGCGACGGGTAGAGGATCAGCCCTTCGGCCGCTTCCTCGACACGGGCGTCGGGATAGGCGGCCATGGCGTATTTCAGATTCGGGATGAACTTGGTCTTGAACTGGCGGACCAGTGCATAGCCGGCGCCGAACTGGCCGTGCAGGGCGGCCCAGGTGATCGGCGTCGGCTTGTCCAGCGAATGCAGGCGGTAGGCCAGCCAGATATAGACATCGAGCGCCATCGACTTGCCGCTGATCGCCTTCAGCGCCTCTTCCGCCACCGGGACCGGATGCTCGCGCAACGCCTTGAAGAAGCTGTCGCTGAGCCGCACCGTCTCGGTGAACAGGGTTCCCTGGCGGTCGTCGGGGCGGCGCAGTTGGATGGCGTCGGCGACGATCGATTCCTTGCTCTGCCGCCGGCCGCCGTCGGCGTCGGTGAAGAAGGTCAGATGGCAGGCGGACAGGCGCGCTGCCTGATCCTCCACGTCACGATAGGCCTTGCCGCAGATCGGGATGTCCATGCGCTTCAGCCAATCATGCATGGAACCGCCCAGTTCCACCTCCGGATTCCCGGTCTGGATGGCGCGGGTCTGCAGATAGAGCAGGATCATGCGCGCCCGGCTGCCATAGGGAACGCCGATTCGGCGGGTGACGCCGTTGCGGTCCTCGATCACGCCGGGTTGGATCACCAGCTTCACCTTGTGGCCCGGCCGTTCCCAATGCTGGTCGTCGGGAAGCTGGCGGTGGGGCAGCGCCGTCTGGCAGAATCCGGCATAGGTGATGCCGAGCTTGCCGTTCTCCGCCGCCTGGACCGCGGCGGCGATGTCGATCAGGGGCCGTTCCTCGTCCGAAACGAGGGCCAGCGCGCCGTCGCGTCCGTGAGTCTCGATCAAACGATGAATGCTGCCCATGACGACCTCCCGCTTTTGGCCGCCATGACCGTCGTGTGACGGGCCGGTGACCGAACCTGCCAGATACAACACCCCGGATCGCGCCGAAGGCAATTTGAACCTTGGTGACGCAGGCTAATTGGAAGCTATTTGGAACCAACTATTAGATTCGTCACCAAGGTTCAGGGGATAAGTCCGAGTCGCGTCACCACAGTTCAAGGATGGCGTCACCAGAGTTCATGGGGAAAAACCGGGGGTCTGTGGACGAATCGGGTCTGCCGATCGCTTGGCGATTTGAACCTTGGTGACGCTGGACTTGTCGATTCGGGGGCGGAGTCGGGTCGCGGCGCCTGTGGTGCGTCACCAAAGTTCAAGGATTCCAGCGGGTAAGATCGGGCTGTGCGAGGGGCCTGTTCTGCGACCCAGTCCGCAGACTGCCGGACGGCATGGGCTTTCCGTCATCCCCGCGAAGGCGGCGAATCAGGAAACGCCCCGGCTAAGTCACTGAAACGGCTGGATTCCCGCCTTCGCGGGAATGACGCTGAGATGGGTGGAGGCCTGGGTGGAGGCTCATTCCGTCTCCTATCATCGGTCCGCACTGTCCGGGCGTCACCAAAGTTCAAACTGCCGGTCGAGTCGATTCGGACCCCATGGCGTCACCAAAGTTCAAACCCCCGAACCGCCGCTGAACCGCTCCGCGTCACCAAAGTTCAGGAGTCTTGCCGAGTCGGTCCGGCTGGGGGCGTCACCAAAGTTCAAATCCGGGCGGGCCGTACCGCCGTCGGGGCGTCACCAAGGTTCAGGCGTCCCACCGCCAGGGAACCGGCCGGCGGCGGCGGAGTTGTCTTGCCCTGGGGTTCGGCCGGGCGGAGGGGGCGATATGGCGCGGAATGCGATGACGGCACCGGCGGACGGGGCCGAAGACGGGGAATCGGGGAGGGTCGTCTTCGCCGCCATCGCGTCCAATCTGGCGATCACCGTCACCAAATTCGTCGCGGCGGTCTTCACCGGCAGCGCCTCCATGCTGAGCGAGGCGGTCCATTCCCTGGTCGATACCGGGAACGAGGCGCTGATGCTGGTCGGGCTGAAACGGTCGAAGAAGCCGCCCGACGAGCGCCATCCCTTCGGCTACGCGCGCGAACTGTATTTCTGGACCTTCGTCGTGGCGCTGGTGATCTTCGCCGGTGGCGCGGTGGTCTCCATCTATGAGGGGGTGGAGAAGATCCTGCACCCGCAGCAGGTGGAGTCGCCCTGGATCAACTTCGTCGTGCTGGGCATCGCTTTCGTGATGGAGGGGATCAGCTGGACCATCGCATTGCGCGCCTTCAACGCCAGCCGGGGCGAGGCCGGCGTGATCGAGACCGTCCATGCCAGCAAGGACCCCACCGTCTTCATCGTGCTGTTCGAGGATTCGGCCGCCCTGGTCGGGTTGCTCATCGCCGCCGCCTGCCTGTCGGCCGACTTGGTTCTGGACCAGCCGGTGTGGGACGGCATCGGATCGGTCCTGATCGGGCTGGTGCTGGCCGCCACCGCCGCCTTCCTCGCCTATGAGACGAAGAGCCTGCTGATCGGCGAGTCCGCCCGCCCCGACCTCGTGCGCGGGGTGCGCGCCCTGCTGATGGAGGATGCCGCCGTCGACCGTGTGAACGAGGTGCTGACCATCCATCTCGGCCCGCAGGTGGTGATCGTGACCGTCAGTCTCGATGTGCGGGACGAGGTCAGCGCCGGGCAGGTGGAGCAGGCGCTGGCCCGTATCGAACGGCGGGTGACGGAGCGATTCCCGGAAATCCGCCGCGTCTTCACCGAAGTGCGAGCGGCAGGCTTGCCGACCGACAACAGAACCAACCGGAACGGGTGATCCATGCCAGTGTCGATTCAAGCCGGGCTGTGGGGCCTGCTCAGCGGGTCCGCGCTTCTGCTGGGGGCGGGGGCGGCCTGGGTCGCCAACATCCCGCAGCGCGTGATCGCCGCGGTGATGGCCTTCGGCAGTGGCGTCCTGATCTCCGCACTGTCCTTCGAGCTGATGGAGGAGGCGATCCAGCGCGGCGGCTTCATCGCCACCGCGCTCGGCTTCCTCGGCGGGGCGCTGGTCTACACGCTGGCCAACGTCGCCGTCTCCAAGGCCGGCGGCAAGCACCGCAAGCGGTCGGGCGGGCAGCAGAAGGCGCCTGACTCCGATGGTGATAACTCCGGCGGCGACAACGGGCTGGCCATCGCCATCGGCGCGCTGCTGGACGGCATCCCTGAATCCATCGTCATCGGCGTCAGCCTGATCGAAGGCGGGGCGGTCAGCATGGTCGCGGTCATCGCCGTCTTCCTCTCCAACGTGCCGGAAGGGCTGTCGAGCGCGGCCGGCATGCGCAAGGCCGGCAAATCCGCCGCCTATATTTTCGGGCTGTGGGCGGGGATCGCCCTGATCTCCGGACTGGCGGCGTGGCTCGGCTATGTGGTGTTCGCCGGGCTGGGCGACGCGGTGGTCGCGGCAACCCAGGCGGTGGCGGCCGGCGCCATCCTGGCGATGATCGCCGACACCATGATCCCGGAAGCCTTCGAGGCGACCCATGATTATGCCGGCTTCATCACCGTCGCCGGATTCCTCGCCGCCTTCACCCTGTCCAAGATGGGCGGCTGAGGGCGTCTGTTGTGGCAACTCCGCGCAGGCTCCATTGACAAAGTTCCGGCAACTTGCTCAGACTCCGCGCGGCCGCATCTGCGGGCCGCCGGAGTCTGAAGGGGAATTATCGGAATGCTGTCGATCGGGGGCGACGACATGCGCCAGCTGCGCGAGCGCCGCGGCGAGAACCAGACGCAGTTCGCCGAATGGCTGAACGCGCAGCTCGGCCGCAGCTATACCAAGGCGCGGATCAGCCGCTGGGAAAGCGGGGCGGAGCGGATTCCGCAGCAGCTGGTCGACTTCCTGACCCGCCACAAGGCGGACGAGCGGCCCCGCTCCGCCACCTATCTTGCCGTCGCCAACCAGAAGGGCGGCGTCGGCAAGACCGCCACCGCCGTCAACCTCGCCTATGCCCTGACGGAGGGCGGGGCACGGGTGCTGCTGATCGACTGCGATTCGCAGAGCAACGCCACCGTCCATGTCGGCATCGGCAACGCTGCCATCGTCGCTTTGGAGCAGCAGCGCAAGACACTCTATTATGTGCTGCGCTCGGAAGAGCCGCTGACCTCGGTCATCATGCCGACGGCGGAGCGCGGGCTGGATCTGGCGCCGGCCGGGCTGTCGCTGGCCGATGCCGACGTGGAGCTGGCGGCGGACTCCACCGGCGGGCTGATCCTGCGGGAGAAGCTGGACGAGGTGCGCCACGCCTATGATTTCGTGGTGATGGACTGCGCCCCCAACCTGGGGCTGGTGACCGCCAACGCGCTGTCGGCGGCCGAGCTGGTGGTGGTGCCGGTGCAGACGGAGGCGCTGGCCCTGCTGGGCGTCAAGCGGCTGGTCGACACCATCGGCCGCATCCGCCGCCGGGTGAACCCGTCCTTGCGCATCGCCGGCATCATCCCGACCATGTACAACGACCGGCTGACCCAGGACCGCGCGACGCTGCAGGAGCTGCACGAATCCTACGCCGATCAGGTGCCGGTCTTCGCCCCCATCCCGCGCGCCACCGTCTATGGCAAGGCGGCGGCGGCCGGCATGATCACGCTGGCCGGCGATCCGAAGGCGCCGGGGGCCGAGACCTTCCGCGAGGTGGCGCGCCAGATCCGTGCCTATGCCCAGAACCGGGAGTTGCCGCATGTCGCGTAAGTTCGAACGCAAGACCCGCGAGTTGCTGGGCACCGCCGCCGAGCCGGCGGGCGCGATGGCCGGCGGGCTGACGGTGGGCAGCGACCGGCTGTTCGGCACCTCCGCCGGCTTCCCGCATGTGGTCGAGCTTGACCTCGCCCGCGTCCACCGCAATCCCGACCAGCCCCGCCGCCATTTCGACGAGGCCGAGCTGCGCAGCCTCGCATCGTCCATCGAGCGGCATGGGTTGCAGAACCCGATCCTGGTCCGCCCGCTGCCCCAGGGCGAGTATCTGCTGATCGGCGGCGAGCGCCGGGTGCGCGCGCACGAGATGCTGGGTCGCAAGACGGTCTTCGCCATTCTGACCTCCGGCGATCCGGACGAGATCGGGCTGATCGACAATGTCCAGCGCGTCGACCTGAATGCGGTGGAATATGCGGCGGCGCTGGCCCGGCTGATCGACAAGCACGGCTACACCCATGACGAGTTGGCCGCCGTGGTCGGGCGCGACCGCACCGACGTGACCAAGCTGCTGGCGATCATGGGTCTGCCGGCCGAGATGCGGGAGGAGTATGCGACGCGCTTCGCCCATGTCTCCCGCTCCGTCATGATCGAGATCGCCGCCGCCCCCGCGGAGCTGCATGCACGGCTGTGGGAGCGCGCCAAGGAGGGGGCGAGCGTCAAGGCGGTGCGGCAGGCCAAGCGCGACCATGCCCAGGGGGGGGCTGTGGAAGACGCGCCGGCTGAGGAGCCGGATGCCAAGGAGGCGATGCGGACCTTGCAGGCCAGCGTGAAGCGCATCCTGCGCGACGTGGCCGTGGTGCGCGAGCAGCGCCGCTTCCTCGACCCCGACAACCGCGACCGGCTGATGCGGCTGCGGGCGGAGATCGACGCCATTCTGGACGGGGAAGCGGGCGCCTAGACGCCCTCCCCCAGCAGCGCCTTGGGTTCCAGAAAGGCGTCGAGGCCGAAGCTGCCGTATTCGCGGCCGATGCCGGACTGCTTGAAGCCGCCGAAGGGCGCCTTCGGGTCGTGGGTCAGGCTGTTGATCAGCACGCGGCCGGCGACGATTCGCTCCGCCACCCGGCGGGCGCGGGCGGTGTCGCCCGACAGCACATAGGCCTGGAGGCCGTAGACGGTGTCGTTGGCGATGGCGATCGCCTCCTCCTCGTCGTCATAGGGGATGATGGAGAGGACCGGGCCGAAGATCTCCTCGCGGGCGATGGTCATGTCGTTGCGGACCCCGGTGAACAGGGTCGGCTGCACGAACCAGCCTTCGGTCTCCTCCGGCCGGCCCTCTGGCCGCCCTTCTCCGCCGGCCAGCAGGACCGCGCCCTCTTCCACCCCGATGCGGATGTAGCGCTGCACCCGTTCCCACTGGGTCCGGCTGACCATCGGGCCGACGGTGGTCGCCGGATCGCGCGGGTCGCCGGCGCGCACCGCTTCGACGGCCGCCTTGGCCAGCGCTTCGATCTCGGCGAGGCGTCTGCGCGGAGCCAGCAGGCGGGTGCCGGCGATGCAGGCCTGGCCGCTGTTCATGAAGGCGGCGTTGACCGCCAGCGGGATCGCCCGGGACAGGTCGGCGTCGTCGAGGATGATGGTCGGCGACTTGCCGCCGAGTTCCAGCGTCACCCGCTTCAGCGTGTCGGCAGCCGCGCGCAGGATCGCCTTGCCGGTGGCGGTGGAGCCGGTGAAGGAGATCTTGGCGACATCGGGATGGCTGGAGATCACCGCCCCCACCCGGTCGCCGTGGCCGGTCACGATGTTGAACAGGCCGGGGGCCAAGCCGGCGGCATGCAGCGCCTCGGTGACGATTTGGGTCTGGCGGGCGCTCATTTCGCTGGGCTTGATCACGGCGGTGCAGCCGGCGGCGATGGCGGTGGCGAGCTTGCCGCAGATGAAGCCGGCGTTGCTGTTCCACGGCGTGATCAGCCCGGCGACGCCGAGCGGCTCCATGCTGACCTCGGCCGTGCCCATGCGGCGGAGGAAGGGGTAATCGGCCAGCAGCGCGGCGGTTTCGCGGAAGGCGTTCACCGGATGATCGACCATGAAGGCGGCGCGCGAGGTCGGGGCGCCATACTCCTCGATCACCGCTTCCAGCAGATCGTCGCGCCGGGCGGCGACGGCATCGCCCAGCCGGTGCAGCATGGCGATCCGTTCCGCCTTGCCGGTGCGGGAGAAGGCGGGGAAGGCGCGCTTGGCGGCGGCGATGGCGGCGTGGGCATCCTCCTCGTCGGC
The DNA here is from genome assembly GCF_047302835.1 of Azospirillum sp. CT11-132. Lineage (NCBI taxonomy): Bacteria > Pseudomonadati > Pseudomonadota > Alphaproteobacteria > Rhodospirillales > Azospirillaceae > Azospirillum > Azospirillum sp. CT11-132. The sequence goes on along the minus strand of NZ_JBGLZA010000001.1, from coordinate 420,831 downwards.
AAGGCGGACGCGGCCGGTGACGGCGCCGGTCGCCGGATTGTGCAGGTCGAACAGTTCGGTCCCGTGCGGGGTGACGAAGCGGCCGTCTATATAGATGGTCTCGATGGTGTGCATGACTGGTCTCGCGGAATGGCCGGTGTGTGTCGGCCATTCAGGTGGCACACGGCCTGGCGGGTGATAAGGTGGACAATCCCGCATGAATCGGTGAACGGATCGGGACAATGTCACTCACTGGATTGGCCGAGCTTGAGGCCGTGCAGGCGGTCGCCCGGCATCGCGGTTTCCGGGCCGCGGCGGCCGAGCTGGGGATGTCGCGCTCGGCGCTCAGCCACGCCATCGCGGCGTTGGAGGAGCGGCTGGGGGTGCGGCTGTTCCACCGGACGACGCGTAGCGTGGCGCTGACCCAGGCGGGGGAGCAGTTCGTTGCCGATACCGCCCCTGCCCTGCGCGATCTCCGGGCGGCCATCGACCGGCTGTCCGACCATCGGGCATCCCCCGCGGGTACGCTGCGCATCAACAGCTCGGCCGGAGCCGCGCGGATGATCATGAAGCCGGTCATCCTGGAGTATCTGCGCCGTTATCCGGAGATGACGGTGGACATCGTCACCGAAGGCAAGCTGGTCGACATCGTGCTGGAGGGCTTCGATGCCGGGGTCCGGCTGGCGGAACAGGTGCCGCAGGACATGATCGCCATCCCGCTCGGTCCCGAGCTGCGCTTCGCGGTGGTCGGCACGCCCGACTATTTCGCGGGCCGTTCCCTGCCGGCCACGCCGGCCGACCTTGCCGGGCACCGCTGCATCCGCAGCCGGCTGCCGAGCGGCGCGCTCTATCGCTGGGAGTTCGAGCGGCATGGCGAGACGGTCGCCATCGACGGCAGCGGGCCGCTGATATTGGACGATCCGGATCTGATGCTTGAGGCCGTGCGGGCGGGGATGGGGGTGGGCTATCTGGCGGAATGGCATGTCGCCGAGGACATTGCCGCCGGGAGGCTGCTGCGCGTGCTGGGGGAGTGGACGCAGCCGTTTCCGGGCTTGTGCCTTTACTATTCAGGCCGGCGCCACCTGCCGCCGGGGCTGCGGGCGTTGGTGGATCTGGTGCGGGAGTTTGGGGGCGGACGGTAGAGGGCGATGTGGGACGTCCCACAATCATGTCCCTCTCCCGTCCCGGGAGAGGGTTAGGGTGAGGGGGAAGCGCCGCAGGACTTTCACGAAGGTCCCGCCGTGCATCCCCCTCACCCCGACCCTCTCCCCGGGGGGGAGAGGGGGATTGAGAGACGCCGCTGCCAGAAGGGGCGGTCTTGCCAGCGGCGTTCCAGGCCGTACCACGCACGCAGATGGGCGCGGTAGGCGTCGCGGATCGGTGTCAGGCCGGCGGCGTAGCCAGACAGTGCGCCGGGATCGCCGAACAGATGACGGTGGGCGGCCTCCGCCGCGGCCAAGCCGGTGTAGAGCGCGTTGAAGATGCCCTGCGACGACAGCGGGTCGAAGCCCAGCGCGGCATCGCCGACCGCCAGCCAGCCTTCACCGGACGCGGGGGACAAGGTGCTGCTGTGGGCGGCGCAGAAACCGCCCCTCCCCTCTTCCTGCCCCTCCGGTTCGAAACCACAGGCGCGCAACGAGTCCGAAAGCACGGAGCAGCCGGACAACCGGCGCAGCAGCGATGCCGTGTCGCGGGCATCCGCCGCTGCTGGCAGGTCGGCGTCGGTGTGGAAGGCGACGACCCGGCGACCTTCGGGCAATGGGGCGCTGTACCACCAGCCGTCCGGCTCCGCCTCGATCCAGGTCAGGCCGGACTGGCGGCCGGGGGCGTCCCGGCCATGGACCCAGCCGCAGACCAGCCGGTCCGACACCGCCCGGCGGGCACCGAAGCGCTTGGCGAGCGGCGAGCCCCGCCCGCCGGCATCGACCAGCAGGCGGGCGTGGACGGGAAGGCGGCGGCTGGCGGTCTCCACCTCAAGCAGCCAGCCCTCCCCTGCCCTGTTCACCGACAGCAGCTGGGCCGGGATCTGCAGGACGGCGCCGCGTGAGGCCGCCACCCGGCGGAGCCAGCCGTCGAACCGGCCGCGGTCGAGGTGCCAGCCCGGCCCGTCAAGGTCGCGCAGATTGTCGGCCTCGACCGGCAGCGGCCCGCCCCAGACCGACCGGCCGCCATGGCAGGGGGAGTGGTCTTCGGCGAGGAAGGCGTCCCACAGCCCCATGTCGCTCAACAGGCGGCGCGCCGCCGGGGCCAGCGATTCACCGATGCGGACGGCGGGGCCGGCCCGCCGGTCCAGCACCAGCACCCGGTGCAGCGGCGCGAGGTTGAGGGCGAAGGTGGTCCCGGCGGGGCCTGCCCCGACCACGACCGCATCCACCCCAACCGCACGAGCCACGGCCTTGTCCGTCTCCGACCCGCCTGTTACGGGCGTACCGACCCGAATCACCGCAGCCCGCGCGGGAAGCGGCGGACCTTGTCGATCCGGCTGAGGTCGACCGGTTGCGTCGCCCGCAGCCCGCCACCGCCGCCCGACGGGGCCGGCGCCTTGCTGGACAGTGTGCGGTGGGCGGCCCGAACCGCCTTGGTGTCGACGGTGTCGTCCACGTCGGGGATGGGGATGTGCTGGTCCTCCACCTCGATCAGCGGCGGGAACAGCTTGGCGCCTTCCGGATCGGTCGGGCCGGGATTGACCTCGACGACGCCGAGATGGTCGAAGTGACGGATCATGTTGTTGATCTGGTCGGTGTAGCTGGTGGTGCCCAGCGGCGCCACCCAGGCGGCGCGGTTGGCGAAGGCGGCCAGACGCACCTGGGCCGGCTGGGCGGCATCCATCACGATGTCGTAGTTCTCCCGGGTCAGCACCTCGTTCGGCACGCGGGCCGGCCAGAAGGTCGGGACATTGGGGTCGTAGCTGGCATCGTAGCCGGAGCGGCAGCTGCCGGTGTCGGTCTGCCACGGCACCGCCATCCAGCGGGTGATGCCGCCGGGAAGCTGGCCATAGAGCGGGCCGTTGGGAATGGTCACGGTGTCGCTCGACAGGATGGCGCCCAGGCCCGGCTCGACCCAGCCCTTCGGCGCATGGGCGAAGCGGAACGGCTCCATATACATTGTGGCGGCGCGCACCGGCCACGTCATCTCGCAGCCGGGATGGAAGGCGTCGGCAAGGCAGAAGTCCATCGCGGCGCGGGTCAACACGTCGCCCTGCTCGTCCAGCGGCACCTGATCGAAGTCGGTGTAGACCGGGACCTTGCCCCAATCGTCGTCGAAATCGCCGGCGACCCACTGGTCGAGGAACTCCAGCTGGGTCTGGGTCAGCGAGGTGTATTGGCGCGGAGTCTCGGCCGGCGGGATGTTCATCGCGTCGCCATAGACCCAGGGCCAGGGCGTCGGCGACCAGCTGTCGACCGCGTCATGCCGGAAGGAGTTCTTCAGCACCCGCCGGGTTTCCTGGTTGGCGAGGCTGCGGTCGCTGAGCCGCGCGATCCACTCCGGCTTGGTGAAGTCGTTGGCGGAGTTCCAGCCGAACCCGGCGGCGAAGCCGGCATTGACCCATTGCAGGCCGGTCATCCGCTCGAACACCGGGTAGATGTCGTGGGTGAAGGACGGGCGGGCGGGCTTCGGCAGGGTTCCGGCCTGGATCGCCACGTCGCGCATCAGGTCCCACATGGTGCGGACGGACTTGCGTTGCGGCCCGTAGTTCGGCGGGGCGACGACGATCCAGGCGGGGGTAACCGGCAGCTCCATGCCGTTCAGCTTGACCACCGCATCGACCGGGCCGTCGGAGGTGTCGTCGTGCCAGCCCTCGTTGTTGCCGAAGGTGATCGCCTTGGTGCCGTTGTAGGAGGCCGACTTGCCGCGCCCGCCGGTGACCAGCAGGCGATGGTCGCCCTTCTCGCACCACATGCGGCCGAGATAGACCGGGTCGCCCTGGTGCATGAATTTGCCGGCGACCAGTTCGTGGCTCTGGCGGCCATGGCCGGCGTGGATGGCATGCTCGCCGGCATCCAGCACCAGCGCCTGACGGTCGGCGACGGTCGGGTTGCGCAGCGTGGTCGGGTCGGCCGACGCCGCTTCCGGAATGTCGAGCGCCAGCTGGAAGCCGTACCAGGCCGACTTCTTGTTGGCGAGATGGACCTTCCAGGTGATGTCGGCACCGCTGTCGGTGGCGGTCAGCTCGCGGACGATCCGGCCCATGGCGTTGACGCCATAGATGCGGAAGCGCGCCGCCTGCGGCAGAAGCCGGCCTTCGGCGTCACGGTAGGGGTTCCGCGCCGGGTCGTCGCCGGCCATCAGCGGCTTCGGGTTCGGCACTTCGGGGCCGACGACATAGCCCTCCGGCGCGTTGCCGATGCGGGCGATGCCGATGGGCGGGTGGATCACCGCCTTGACGATGCAGTCGTCCTTGGGGAGCGGCGGTGCTTGGTCGCGGGGCTGCGTCGGCTGTTGCAGCGGCTGGCCGTTGGCCTGATGGCGGACGTCGGCGCCGTGGTTGTAGACGACCTTGCGCACCGCGGCGATGCTGCCCTGCGGCGCCTGCTCCACCGGCGTGCGCCAGATGTTGAAGGCGAGTTCCTGACCATAGTCGCCCTGGCCGCGGGCGCAGACGTCCTGTTTCGGCAGGACCAGCGTCGCCACCGGCTGGTAGGGGTATTGGTCGGTCGGCCATTCCTCCGTCGCCTTGTCCAGCGGATAGCCGGCGCTTTTCGGCACCACCTGTACCATGAAGGTGAAGCGGTATTCGTCCTCCAGCAGCCGGTTGGCTAGGTCGGTGGCGAGATAGTTCTTGTCGTCGGTCGGGACATTGACCGCCGGGTGGCCGGGCGGCGGCGTTTCCGGCACCAGCGAGTATTTGGCGTAATGGTCGGGGCCGAAGGCGAAGGGCAGGATCGCCCAATATTGGGTGGTCAGCACGCTGCCGTCGACTTGGGCCGACATGGCGTCGAGGATGTCGTTGGTCTTTGGGTGCTTGGTTAGATAGCCGGGATAATCCTTCAGGACCGTGCCGGCATAGGTGAACTCGCACATCTCCTCGGCGTTGTCGACGAAGAAGACGGGAAAGTTCTGCATGATGAAGTCGGCGACGTCGCCCGTCTCGCCCAGCGCGTTGACGCCATCGACGCCCCAGACCTTTAACCCGATGCCGAGCGTCGAGCCCAGATCGGGCGAGGTCGGGCTGGTGTCGCTGGAGAAACGCATCCAGGCCGGCAGTTCATCCCTGGCGAAGACGCCGACGCGAAGCGCCTCGGGCCGGTTGGGATCCATCACCAGACGGCCATGGGCGGCCCCGTGCAGCTTGCGGAACACCGCGCGTTCCGCCGGCTTCTGGCCCAGCGCGATGCGCTTCATCTGGCCCATGGCGATGAACATCTCGTCCAGCCGCTGGGTGGCGTTGGTCGCGCAGTCGAAGCAGGGGGGACTCTTGTTGGGGTCTTTGGCGGTCATTCGCTCCGTCTCCTGTACCGTCCGGCGGCGCTGCCGGGGTGGGGTGGGCATGTCTGGCGCGGGAGGTTGTGTTCGTTGGATGATTTTCCCGCTTCGTGATTCGTGCTTACGCGAGCACTTCAAGGGTTTCCACCGTAAATAATCGGGTGGACGCACATTTTTCGCGCGCGGGAGAGTTGAGGGTGATGGGATGCTGCCGGAGTTGAGAAAGCCCACCACTGTTCGTGCCGGTGATCCGGAGGTTCGCATGTGGGACGTCCCACAATCCCCGCGTTGCGCTGCTCCCCTGCCCCATTGATGTGTATGATGGACAATCCGTTCCGCAGAGGTCCGACCAGAATGAGCGACAACTTCTTCGACATCGCCGCCGCCCGCTTTCCCGCCGATGCCGACAGCAGCTTCATCGAGCTGGAGTCCGGCCGCCGCTACAGCTACCGCGACCTGATGGAGATCAGTGGCCGCTATGCCCGGCTGCTGGCGGAGCTGGGCGTCGCCAAGGGCGACCGCGTGGCGGTGCAGGTGGAAAAGTCGCCGGAGGCGGTCTTCCTCTATCTCGCCTGCCTGCGGGTCGGGGCCGCCTATCTGCCGCTGAACACCGCCTATACCAGGGCGGAGGTCGGCTATTTCCTGGGCGATGCCGAGCCGAAGGTCTTCGTCTGCACGGCCGCCAACGAGGCGGCGCTGGCCGACACCGCGACGGGCGCCGGGGTGGACACGCTGCTGACGCTGGGGACCGGTGGCGACGGCAGCCTGCCGGAACGGGCGGCCGGGCTGGATCCGGAGTTCGACACGGTGGCGTGCGCGGCGGACGATCTGGCGGCGATCCTCTACACCTCCGGCACCACCGGACGGTCGAAGGGGGCGATGATGAGCCACCGCAACCTGTCCTCCAACGCCGCCACCCTGCACCGCATCTGGGGCTTCCGGCCCGACGACGTGCTGCTGCACGCCCTGCCGATCTTCCACACCCATGGCCTGTTCGTCGCCACCAACTGCGTGCTGATGAACGGCACCGGCATGCTGTTCCTCGGCAAGTTCGATCCGGACGCCGTGTTCCGCCTGCTGCCGCGGGCCACCGTGATGATGGGGGTGCCGACCTTCTACACGCGTCTGCTGGCCGATCCGCGCCTGACGCGGGAGGCGGCGGCGCATATGCGGCTGTTCATCTCCGGCTCCGCCCCGCTGCTGGCCGACACCCACCGGGAGTTCAGGGAGCGCACCGGCCACGCCATTCTGGAACGCTACGGCATGACGGAGACCGGCATGCTGACCTCCAACCCGCTGGACGGCGAGCGCATCCCCGGCACCGTCGGCTTCCCGCTGCCCGAGGTGTCGGTGCGGGTCGCCGACGAGAAGACGGGGGAGCCGGTTGCGGAGGGCGGGATCGGCGTGCTGGAGGTGAAGGGGCCGAACGTGTTTTCCGGCTATTGGCGGATGCCGGAGAAGACGGCGCAGGAGATCCGCCCCGGCGGCTGGTTCATCACCGGCGATGTCGGCCGGATCGACGAGCGCGGCTATGTCCACATCATCGGCCGCGCCAAGGATCTGGTGATCTCCGGCGGCTTCAACGTCTACCCCAAGGAGGTGGAGACGGTGATCGACGCCATCGACGGCGTGGTGGAATCGGCGGTGATCGGCATCCCCCACCCGGATTTCGGCGAGGCGGTGATGGCGGTGGTGCTGCGCCGGCCGGGGGCCGCGGTCGATGAGGCGGCGGTGGTCGGCGCCTGCAAAGAGCAGCTGGCGAACTTCAAGGTGCCGAAGGCGGTGGCCTTCGTCGACGAGTTGCCGCGCAACGCTATGGGCAAGGTGCAGAAGAACCTGCTGCGGGAGGCGAACAAGGGCCGTTTCGGGGCGTAAGGGGAACTCCGGCCGAGGTCCCCAAGAAATCGCTTGTCCGCCGTCTGCGGCGGGAGCAATGCTCGGCCTTCTGCCGCGCCATACCCCTTTCGAAGGGAGTGGCGCGGCTCCGGCTTTTTCCATGTGCGCCCGCGATGATGACCCTGTTCCGCCGTGCCGTCCTGCCGCTGGCGGCGGCCCTGCTTGCCCTGCCCGTTTCGGCCATGGCCGGGCAGCGCAGCTATGCCGCCACCCATGGCGCCGCTCCCTTCGTGACGGAGCATCTGATCCCCGGATCCGACCTCGACCTCGATCAGGTCGACCGGACCCTGCCGCAGGCGCGGGTGGTGGCGCTGACCATCGACGACGGGCCGGATGCCAATGATCCGCGCATCCTCGACATCCTGCGGGCGCATGGGGCGAAGGCGACCTTCTTCTACATCGGCGCCAAGATCCCGGCACATCACGACATCGCCAAGCAGGTGGCGGCCTCCGGCAACGAGGTCGGCAGCCACACCCAAACCCATCCGATGACCACCGACCTGAAGCCGGCGGAGCGCGAGTGGAACCTGGCACAGGCGGAGAAGGCGCTGGCGTCGGTCGGCGTGACCGCGACGTGGTTCCGGCCGCCCTTCGGCGATGTGGACGACGCCCTGGCGGCGCTGGCGCGCCGGCATGGCATGGCGACGGTGCTGTGGACCGCCGACAGCCAGGACTGGAAGGACAGCGGTCCCGACATCATCCGCCACCGGGTGACCGAACGGCTGGCGCCGGGCGCTGTCGTGCTGATGCACAGCACCAAGGCGGCGACCGTCGCGGCGCTGCCGGCGATCCTGGAGGAGGGGGAGAGGCAGGGCTTGCGCTTCGTCACCATGAGCGAGTGGGACGTGGCGATGCGGCAATCGGTGACGCCGGAAATGGCGCTGCTGCACCCGGTACCGCGGCGGCGCTGAGCGCCCTAATCTCCCTCTCCCCCCCGGGGAGAGGGTCGGGGTGAGGGGGATGCACCGCGTGGCTATCCCGAAAATCCTGCCACGCGTCCCCCTCACCCTAACCCTCTCCCCGGGGGGGAGAGGGGATGATCCCGACCTTGGGAGACCTTGGCATGCCGTGACCGTAGGGATGCAAGGATGTCCCATCGGCGGGGGAGCCCGGCCGGTGTAGGATGGTGGCGAGCGGCCATCATTGTTCCGAGCCGCCGTTGGAAGCACCGCCATGCCCGTCGAGCCCTTCACCCTGATCCTCTCGCTGCTTCAGCAGATGTGCGTCTATCTGGTGATCGCCTATCTGCTGAGCCGCACGCCGCTGTTCCTGCCGCTGACCCATGTGACGGTGCGCTGGCCGCACAAGCTGGCCTGTTACGCGATCTTCTCGATCTTCTGCATCATGGGCACCTATTTCGGGCTGCACATCGACGACAGCATCGCCAACACCCGAGCCATCGGGGCGGTGCTGGGCGGCATCTTCGGCGGGCCGTCGGTGGGGCTGGCGGTCGGGCTGACCGGGGGCCTGCACCGCTACTCGCTGGGCGGCATGTCGGCGCTGGCCTGCGCCATCTCCACCATGACGGAGGGGCTGATCGGCGGGCTGGTCCACCGCCACATGGTGCGCCACGGCCGGATCGAGCCGCTGTTCAACCCGCTGCGCGTCGGCGCCGTCACCTTCGTGGCGGAGGTGGTGCAGATGCTCATCATCCTGGCGGTGGCGCGGCCGTTCGAGGCGGCGATGCATCTGGTGGAGGTGGTGGCGGCCCCGATGATCGTCGCCAACACGCTGGGCGCGGCGCTGTTCATGCGCATCCTGCTGGAGCGCCGCGTGCTGGACGAGAAGCAGTCCAGCGCCTTTTCCGCCAAGGCGCTGAAGATCGCCGCGCGTTGCGACGGCGTGCTGCGCGGCGGCTTCAACAGCGAGAACAGCACGCGGGTCGCCCGCATCATCTATGAGGAGACCGGCGTCGGTGCCGTCGCCATCACCGATCGGGAAAAGCTGCTGGCCTTCATCGGCATCGGCGACGACCACCATCTGCCCGGCACGCCGATCAGCTCGCCCCAGACGCATCAGGCCATCGCCAGCAATCAGGTCATCTATGCCGACGGCAACGAGGTTGCCTATCGCTGCTCGATCAGTCCGGGCTGCCGGCTGGGGGCGGCGCTGGTCATCCCGCTGGTGGGCGAGGAGGGCGGGGTGATCGGCACCATCAAGCTGTACGAGCCGCGCACCAAGATCTTCTCCACCATCAACCGCACGCTGGGGGAGGGCGTGGCGCGGCTGCTGTCCAACCAGATCCTGGCGGGCCGCTACGAGCAGCAGAAGGCGCTGCTGGCGCAGTCGGAGATCAAGCTGCTGCATGCGCAGGTGAACCCGCATTTCCTGTTCAACGCGCTGAACACCATTTCCGCCGTCATCCGCAATGATCCGGAGCGGGCACGGCAGCTGGTGCAGAACCTGTCGACCTTCTTCCGCAAGAACCTGAAGCGCCCGAGCCAGATGGCGACGCTGGCCGACGAGGTCGAGCATGTCAGCGCCTATCTGCAGATCGAGCTGGCCCGCTTCACCGGCCGGCTGGCGGTGGAGATCGAGGTGCCGGAGGAGCTGGGCCACGCCCGGCTGCCGGCCTTCTCGCTCCAGCCGCTGGTGGAGAACGCGATCAAGCACGGCACGGCGCAGCTTCTGGGCGACGGGCGGGTGCGCATCGCGGCGCGGCGGGAGGGCGGCGATTTGCTGCTGTCGGTGGAGGACAATGCCGGGCTGTACGAGGCCAGGCCGGGCGGCGACGGGTTGGGGATGACCATCGTCGACCGCCGCATCCGCAACCGCTACGGTGAGGAGTACGGCGTTTCGGTCGCCTGCGAGCCCGATGCCGTCACCCGTGTTACCCTGCGCCTGCCTCTTGAGGAAACCGTGCCCGCATGACGGCCGCCATGAATGTCCTGATCGTCGATGACGAGCCGCTGGCGCGCGAGGAACTGCGCCGGATGCTGGAGGAGGCCGCCGACCTCCGCATCGTCGGCGAATGCGCCAACGCCATCGAGGCCATCGGCGCCATCAACCGGCAGGCGCCCGACGTGGTCTTCCTCGACATCCAGATGCCGCGGGTCAGCGGGCTGGAGATGCTGAGCATGCTCGACCCTGAGCGGATGCCGCGCATCGTCTTTCTGACCGCGCATGACGAGTATGCCGTCCAGGCGTTCGAGGAACATGCCTTCGATTATCTGCTGAAACCGGCCGATCCGGCGCGGCTGGAGAAGACGCTGCAGCGCCTGCGCCGGCAGCATGCGCCGCAGGAGGTGTCCGTCCTGCCGGGGGCGGCGGAGCTGCGCCACATCCCCTGCACCGGGGTCAACCGCATCACCCTGATGAAGCTGGCCGATGTCGAGTATGTCGTCTCCCGCCCCGCCGGCGTCTATGTGGTGGGGGAGGACGGGCAGGAGCGCTTCACCGAATTGACCCTGCACACCATCCAGGAAAAAAGCCCGCTGTTCCGCTGCCACCGCCAGCATCTGGTCAACCCGGACCGCATCCGGGAGATCCGCTTCGTCGACGGCGGGCTGGCAGAGATTCAGACCAGCGGCGGGCATGTGGTGCCGGTCAGCCGGCGCTTCCTGGGCGCGCTCAAGGAACGGCTGGGGATGGGGTGAAGCCGGCGATTGCCCGCTCCACCGCCGCTTCGGCGTGGATGGCGGTGGTGTCGAACAGGGGGACGGCACTGTCCTCCGGCTTCACCAGCAGCATGATCTCGGTGCAGCCGAGGATGATCGCCTCCGCGCCGCGCTCCACCAGCCGGGCGATCACCTCGCGGTAGGCCTGGCGGGAGGCGGCCTCGACCCGGCCCTGGACCAGTTCCTCGTAGATGATGCGGTGGACGGTGGCGCGGTCGGCGTCGTCGGGGATCAGCACCTCCAGACCGTGGCGCTCGGCGAGCCGGCCCTTGTAGAAGTCCTGTTCCATGGTGAAGGCGGTGCCGAGCAGGCCGACGCGGCGGTGGCCGGCGGCGCGGATGCGCTCCGCCGTGGGATCGGCGATGTGCAGCAGCGGGATGCTGACGGCGGCCTGCACCTCGGCCGCCATGCGGTGCATGGTGTTGGTGCAGATCAGCAGGAAGTCGGCGCCACCGCGCTCCAGCCGGCGGGCGGCGTCGATCATCAGGGTGGTGGCATCTGCCCAGCGGCCGGCATGCTGCAACGCCTCGACCTCCGCGAAGTCGAAGGACCACATCAGGCAGCGGGCCGAGCGCAGCCCGCCCAGCCGGTCGCGGACGCCCTCGTTGATGATGCGGTAATATTCGGCGGAGCTTTCCCAGCTCATGCCCCCGATCAGGCCGATCACCTTTTGCGACACCGGGCGGGTCTCCTGCCTTGGTGGATGGGACACTTGGAACGCCGTGAAACGCTTTCCGGCGCGTTGTTCACTGTTCAATGGGCGGCGGCGGGCGGAGTCCGGCCGCCGACACCTTCTTCCTACCATGGAACGGGCGCGCGAGGTTACCGGTATGACCAAATCGCCACCGTCGCTGTTACCCCAGGGATGGGACGGTTCGGGACGGGAGGGTGGCGATGGGCGGCGTGCGGCGGGGGTGGGGGATCGTGGTCGATGCGGCCTATGGCTGGATGAACGACGATGCGATGAGCATGGCGGCGTCCATCGCCTTCTACACCATCTTCTCGCTGGCGCCCCTGGCGATCCTGGTGATTGCGCTGGCCGGGCTGGTGTTCGGCGACGAGGCGGCGCGCGGCGCGCTGATCGAGCAATTGACCGCGCTGGTCGGGCGCGACGCCGGGCAGACCCTGCAGGATCTGATCGCGCGGGCTGGCGCGCGGGAGACCGGGATCGTCGCCAGCGTCATCGGCATCGGCACCATCATCGTCGGCGCCACCACCGTCTTCGTCGAACTGCAGACCGCGCTGAACCGCATCTGGCGGGTGGCGGCGCCGCAGGAATCGACCATCACATGGCTGGTGCGGGTCCGGCTGAAGGCGCTGGCGCTGATCGGCGCCATCGGCTTCCTGCTGATCGTGTCGCTGGTGGTCAGCGCCGCGCTGGCGGCGGCCGGCCGCTGGGCCGCCGGCTATCTGCCGGCGATGCCGTCACTGCTGTGGCTGCTCGACGTCGTCACGTCCTGGGTGGTGCTGACCGGGCTGTTCGCGATGATCTACCGCATCCTGCCCGACACCTACATCCGCTGGACCGACGTCTGGCTGGGGGCGGCGGCGAACGCCTTCCTGTTCGCGGTCGGCAAGTTCCTGATCGGATTCTACATCGCCACCAGCGGTGTGGTGACGGTCTATGGCGCGGCGGGGTCCTTCGTGCTGATCCTGCTGTGGGTCTATTATTCGGCGGTGATCTTCCTGTTCGGGGCGGAACTGACCCGCGCCTATTCGGAGCGCAGCGGCAGCCGGGCACGGATGCCGGGGCTGAACCCGGAGGCGGGGCCTGGGGTGGGCCCTGGGGTAGGCCCTGGGGTAGGGGAGGGGGCTACCGCCCGCAGCAGCCGCGTCCCAGAGTCATCAGGATCTGCCGCGCCTTGAAAGACCGTTCGTCGAGCGGCTCCTCCTCCGGGGCGAGGCGGGCCTGGGCTTCGCGGTAGCGGTCATAGGAGTCGTCGTTGAACAGACGACGCAGATTGGCGAGGGCCTTACGCAGGGGTGTGCGGGGGCAGGGAGTGTCCATCGGAGACCTCTGGCGGGAGCCGGCGTTGTGGGACGTCCCACGTTAGCGCCGTTGCGGCAGGCATTGAGCCGGTTTCCGGCGAGCGGCGGTTTGGCCGTCTGAGTGGCGTAATCCGGAGCCTGAGCGGTTCGATGCCCGGCCCGTCACCGTGGTCCCGGCGCCTCTCCGACAAGCCAGTCGACGAAGCCGGCAACGAGGTTTCCGGCGTCGGCCTGACGTGGAACGAGAGCGACGTACCCGGTCCTGGGAACGCGAATATCGGGCAACGGCGTCATCAGCCGTCCGCCGGCGATGTCGATGTCGAGCATCGGCAACGGGCCGATCCCGATGCCAAGCCCATCCTCCACCGCCTGACGGGTGACGTAAAAGTGATCGAATATCTGGCGGGGATGCCCGGCAAGGTGCTGGAGTCCTGCCGCCTCAAGCCAGCCCGTCCAATCGCCGGCACGGGTCTCGCTTGCGAGCAGCGTGTGTCCCTCGATGTCGGCGGGCTTGCGGATCGGCCGTCGGGCGAACAGCGCCGGGCTCATGATCAGCGTGTCCACGTCATCCAGCACGGGGACGACGCGATGCTGAGGCCACACATGCTCCCGAGCGACGCCGCGCCGGATCGCCACGTCGACGCCGCCGCGCAGTTCCTCAAGCACGGTCGAAACCGTCGTCACCGCCACTTCGACCTGCGGATGGTCGGCGTGGTAGCGGCTGAGCCGCGGGATCAGCCAGCGCATCGCGAAGCTGGTCGGTGCGCTGACCCGCAGGATGCGGCGCGCGTCGGGCCGGCCGCAGGCTTCCGCCGCGACGGCCAGCCGGTCGAAGGAAAGGCCGACCTCTGCCGCGAAGATCCTCGCCATCGGCGTCGCGACCATGCGGCGCCCGTCCCTCACGAAGAGCCTCTGTCCGAGCCAGCCTTCGAGCGCAGCGATCTGCCGGCTCACCGCGCCATGGGTGAGACCGAGTTCAGTCCCGGCCTCGGCATAGCTGCCGGTCCGGGCCGCGACCTCGAAGATGCGCAGGGCGTTCAGGGGAGGAAGGCGGCGCATGGGCAGTCCGTAAGGGCGATCCGTGAGAAAAACGAACGCTATCCGTGAATCAAAGCATACTAGTCGCTGAAATTTCACACGTATACCCTGCCTTTCCATTCAGACCAGCCGGGCAATGCCTGTGGCGCCTCTGGGAAAGCCATTGAAGATGAATCCGAGACATTGGTGGACAGAGAAGAAGAAAAGCCTGACGGGCGCGTGCCTTGCCCATGCGCTGCATGATGGATACACCGACGCGCTCTATGTCTTCCTGCCGGTCTGGCAGGCGCAGTTCGGCCTTTCCTATGCGATGCTTGCCATCATCCGCGCCCTTTACTCCGCAACTATGGGGGGACTGCAAATCCCGGCCGACCGGGCTCTTCGCGGCCTGTCGCCGCGGGCGGCGCTGATCCTGTCGACAATACTCGCGGCGACGGGCTTGCTGATCATGGCGTTGCCGTTCGGCTTGCCGGGGCTGTGCGTCGGCCTCGTCGTCGCCGGCATCGGATCGAGCATCCAGCACCCCTGCGGGTCGATGCTCGTCACCGTCAGTTACGGTTCGGCATCACGGCATCCGCTCGGCATTTACAATTTTTCAGGCGACCTCGGGAAAGCGGCGTTGCCGGCGCTCGTCGCGGTGCTGCTGCCGACGTTCGGCTGGCAACCGGTGCTGGGGCTGATGGCGGTGATCGGCATCGCCCTGTCGCTCGCCCTGCTGCCGCTGGCGCCGGCGGTTCCCATCGTGAGGACCGCAAAGACCGGGACCACGGCGGGTCGCGGCCGCGGCGGCTTCGGCATACTGACGGTGATCGGTGCGCTCGATACGGCGACCCGCATGGGCTATCTGCTGTTTCTGCCCTTCCTTATCCAGGGCCAGGGCGGGGACTCGGCGACCGTCGGATTGGCGCTGGCCCTGCTGTTCATCGGCGGCGCGCTGGGAAAGGCGACCTGCGGCCTGCTCGGGGAGCGGCTGGGCGTCGTCGGCAGCGTCATGGTGACCGAAGCCGCCACGGCCGTGCTGATCGCGGCGACGCTGCTCACCTCGCTGACGCCGACGCTCGTCCTGCTGCCGCTGCTCGGCATCGTGCTCAACGGCACCTCTTCGGTGCTCTACGGCACCGTGCCGGAGCTTTCCAACGGCGATACCGGCCGGGCCTTCGCGGTCTTCTACACCAGCGTCATCGGGTCCGGCGGTCTGGCCCCGATCCTCTATGGCGCAATCGCCGATCACAGCAGCCAGACGACCGGCGTGCTGGCCTCGGCGGCGACCGCCGCCCTGATCGTTCCGCTTGTCCTGATGCTGAGGCCCCATCTGGGCGCCGCCGCCGCGGAGCCGCATGGGAAGCCCGGCCTGCCGCGCTCCGCGTGACCGTTCCACCGCCATATGGAGATCGTCTCAATGACCACCGTCTCTGAAACGCCGCTGATTCTGGTAACGGGCGGGAGCCGTGGCGTCGGCGCCGCGACCGCAAGGCTTGCCGCCGCCCAGGGCTATGATGTCGCGATCAGCTTCGTCTCCGATGAGACCGCCGCCCGTGCCGTGGTGGCGGATGTCGAAGCCCTGGGTCGCCGGGTGTTGGCGGTGCGCGCCGACAGCGCGGATCCGGCGCAAGTCGCCGCGCTGTTCGCCGCGATCGACCGGGAGTTCGGCCGGATCGACGTGCTGGTCAACAACGCCGCGGTGCTCGCGCGGCAGTGCCGGACCGAGGATCTCGGCTTCGAACGGATGCAGCGCATCTTCGCGGTCAACGCAATCGGCCCGATCCTCTGCGCGCAGCAGGCGGCGAAGCGCATGTCGCATCGCCACAGCGGGCGGGGCGGCGTCGTGATCAACATCTCGTCTGCATCGGCCCGGCTCGGCAGCCCGAACGAATATGTCGACTATGCCGCCTCCAAGGGCGCGCTGGAGACCTTCACCATCGGCTTCGCCAAGGAGGTCGCGCGGGACGGCATCCGCGTCAACTGCATCCGCCCCGGCCACATCTACACCGACATGCATGCGAGCGGCGGGGAGCCGGGACGGGTGGACCGTGTCAAGGAGTCGATCCCCATGGGAAGAGGCGGCCAGCCCGAGGAGGTTGCGCGGGCGATCCTGTGGTTGGCGAGCGCCGAGGCTTCCTTCATCACCGGCACGTTCCTCGATGTCACTGGCGGCAAGTGAGCGGCGGGTAGGGGGCTTGAGCGCCGCCGCTCGCCCCCTGCCGGCTGCCGCTTAGCACGTCCCGGCTGCCGCTCGCGGCATTCCACCACACGGGGCTCCGCGGCGGGCGTACACCGGCGGCATATCCTTTTCAGGAGAGCCGTCATGGATCACGCCCTAACCTTTGTGATCGCGACACTCTGCATTCTTGCGCTCTGCTACCGCTTCTACGGCGTGTTCTTCGTGCGCAAGGTTCTCCGTGCCGACGATTCGGAAGTCACCCCGTCCCACATGCTGGCGGACGGCCGTAACTATGTGCCCACCAAGAAGTGGGTGAATGCCGGGCAGCATTTCGCCGCCATCGCCGCCGCCGGCCCGCTGGTCGGCCCGGTTCTGGCCGCCCAGTTCGGCTATCTGCCGAGCTTCCTGTGGCTGCTGATCGGCTGCGTGATCGGTGGCGCGGTGCACGACACCGTCGTGCTGTTCGCCTCGATGAAGCACAAGGGACAGTCGCTGTCCGAGGTCGCCAAGGCCGAGCTTGGCCCAGTGGCCGGCTGGTGCACCGGTCTGGCGATGCTGTTCATCATCACCATCACCATGGCCGGCCTGTCGATGGTCGTCGTCCATGCGCTGGAACGCAACGCCTGGGGCGCCTTCGCGGTGTTCATGACGATCCCGATCGCCATCGCGCTGGGCCTCTACGAGAAGATCACCGGCTCGTCCAAGGGCGCCACCCAGGTCGGCATCGCCGCCATCGCCGCGTCCGTCTTCGCCGGCCCCTACATCCAGGGCACGCTGCTGGGCGAATGGCTGACGCTGCATGCCGAAACGGTCGCCGTCATCCTGCCCATCTACGCCTTCTTCGCCACGGCGCTGCCGGTGTGGCTGCTGCTGACCCCGCGCGGTTACCTGTCCAGCTTCATGAAGGTCGGGGTGTTCGGCGCGCTGGTCGTCGGCGTCGTCTTCATCAACCCGGAAATCCGCTTCCCCGCCCTGACCGACTTCATCCATGGCGGCGGCCCGGTGCTGAACGGCCCGGTCTGGCCCTTCATCTCGATCACCATCGCCTGCGGCGCCATCTCCGGCTTCCATGCCTTCATCGGATCGGGCACCACGCCCAAGCTGATCGACAAGTGGAGCGACATCCGTCCGGTGGCCTTCGGCGGCATGCTGGCGGAATGCCTGGTCGGCGTCATGGCGCTGATCGCCGCGACCTCGCTGCATCCGGCCGATTACTTCGCCATCAACTCCGCGCCGGCCGCCTTCAAGGCCCTGGGCATGAATGTGGTGGACCTGCCGCGGCTGAGCCAGGAAATCGGCCTCGACCTCTACGGCCGGACCGGCGGTGCTGTGACCCTGGCGGTCGGCATGACCGAGATCTTCACCCGCGTGCCGTGGTTCAACAGCCTCGCCTCCTACTTCTTCCAGTTCGTCGTGATGTTCGAGGCGGTGTTCATCCTGACCGCCGTGGACAGCGGCACCCGCGTCGCCCGTTACCTGATCCAGGACCTGCTGGGCGACATCTATGCCCCGATGAAGCGGCTGGACTGGGTTCCCGGTTCGATCATCGCCAGCGTCATCGCCTGCGTGGCCTGGGGGTATCTGCTGACGTCGGGCGACATCAACTCGGTCTGGGCCCTGTTCGGCGTGTCGAACCAGCTGATGGCCTCGGTCGGCCTCATCATCGGCGCCACCATCATCCTGCGGCTGGCCCAGAAGCGGATCTACATGCTGACCTGCCTGGTCCCGCTGGCCTACCTGTTCGTGACGGTGAACGTCGCCGGCTACTGGATGATCGCCAACGTCTATCTGAACAAGGCCGCCAAGGGCTACAACCCCTTCAACGCCGGCATCTCGATCATCATGCTGGTGCTGGGTTTCATCATCCTGATCGCCGCCTTCCGCAAGTGGAAGGAACTGCTGCAGGCCCGCGCCGTCGAGGTTCCGATGGTCGCTACCCCGGCCGAATGACGGTTTCAGTGTCGTGAAATGTAAACGGGTCCTGTGGAGTGTTCCACAGGACCCGTTTGCTTTTGTTCGTTCGGAGAGGGGAGGCGGCGGTCAGGCCGCGACGCGCTCTTCCTCTGCGTCCACCGCCACCGGCGGGATCCAGGGGATCAGGTCCCGCCCGGTGTTGGCGAGGCGCTTCGGCTCGATGCGGCCGATCACGCGGGTGCCTTCCTTGGCGATGCGCAGGATGTCGCCATCCTCCGGAACCAGCGCGCGTTCGACACCGCAAGTGCGGGCGAGGCGGGCGTGGGCCTCCATATGCTCGATGGTGCCATGGACCGGCACGGCGAAGCGGGGGCGGACCAGCCCATACATGCGGGCGAGGTCGTCGCGCTTCGGGTGGCCGGAGACATGGACCGGCGCATCGGCCGGGGTGACGATCTCGACACCCATGCTGCGCAGATGCGCGTGGATGTCGGCCAGCACCTCCTCGTTGCCGGGGATGGCGCGGGCGGAGAAGATGACGGTGTCACCCTCTTCCAGCCAGAGGTCGCGGTGTTCGTTGCGGGCCAGACGGCTCAGCGCCGCCCGCTCCTCGCCCTGGCTGCCTGTGCACAGGAACACGAGGTTCTCGCGCGGGGTCCAGGAGGCCTCGCGGACATCCATGAAGTCCGGCACATGGTCGAGATAGCCGCAGGCCTGCGCCGCCTTTTCCATGCGCAGCATGGAGCGGCCGACCAGAACCACCTTGCGCCCGACCGCCGCCGCCGCTTCCGCCACCGCGGTCATGCGGGCGACGTTGGAGGCGAAGCCGGTCACGGCGATGGCGCCGGAACGGCCGGCGAAGGCGCCGATCAGGCCGGCGCGGGCGTCGGCCTCGGAGCCGGTGGAACCGGGCACGTCGGCGTTGGTGCTGTCGCACATCATGGCGAGCAGCCCTTCGTCGCCCAGACGCTTCAGCGCGGCGAAATCGGTGCTGCGGCCGACCAGCGGGTTGGGATCGAACTTCCAGTCGCCGGTGTGCAGGACCGTGCCGGCCGCCGTGCGGATCGCCAGCGACATCGGCTCCGGGATCGAATGGGTGACGGCGATGGTCTCGATCCGGAAGGGACCGATGGTCAGCGTGTCGCCGATTTCGAAGGTCTGCACCTTGGCGGCGCGGTGCGCGCCCTTTTCCTTCAGCCGGTCCCGGATGATGTGGGAGGCGAAGGGGCTGGCATAGATCGGGCAGCGCAGGCGCGGCCACAGATGGTGGATCGCGCCGATATGGTCCTCGTGCGCATGGGTCACCACGAGGCCGACGACATCCTGCATCCGCTCTTCGATGAAGGTCGGATCGGCCATCAGGCTGTCGATGCCCGGCGCCTCGTCGCCCATGAAGGCGACGCCGGCGTCGACGATCAGCCATTTGCCGGCGTGGCCGTAGAGCGCCATGTTCATGCCGATGCGGGAACAGCCGCCCAGCGGAAGGAACAGGATCTCGTCCTTGCCCGGAACCGGGCCGGTGGGGCCGCCGCCATGGACCGGAATGGTCGCCGGGCGGGAGCCGTCGAAATCGTCACGCGGACGCGGGTTGCGGTTGCGTGCGCGGTTGTTCGGCGCCATCCGGCGCCGCTTTGAATCAAACGTCATGCCTCTGTCGTACGTCTCACATAAGCCGGCATTCGACGCTGCCGGACGGGCGTGCATCGCTCGTCGATGCGGATCTCGGGGGTGGGGGGACCCGGCCGGAGGCGCCTTGGCGGCGGCCGTCGGACGGCTGGGGTTCGGATGTCTCGTGAGGGCTTATGTGGGCAAAGCGAGGCGTACGTCAAGGGCGGGCGTGAAAAGTCACACGAAATGGTGGGGCATTGCTGGGATGCGTAGCCGGCCAACCCTCGCCCGATGCCGTCGGTTGGACATCCCATAGGATCTCACATCGTTTGCTTGGCTTGATATACGCGCCTATAATCACTCGCATGAAGAGAGCCGTCCTCGACACCAATATTCTGACCGCAGGGCTGCGCAGCCGCCGGGGCGCCTCATTTGCGGTGCTGAGCCTTCTTGCCGATGGACAGTTCCGGGCACTGGTGACGACTGCCCTGTTCCTGGAATACGAGGCGGTGTTGAAGCGTCCGGAACAACACGAGGTTCACGGACTGGACGAGGCCGACGTGGATCGATTGCTGAGCGAACTGGCCGCAGTCCTGGAGCCTGTGGACGTGCGTTTCACTTGGCGCCCGCAACTCTCGGACCCGGCCGACGAGATGGTGCTGGAGGCGGCGGTCAACGGCCGGGCGGATGTGCTGGTCACCCACAATGTCCGGGACTTCGCCGGCGCCGCAACGCGATTTGGCATTCCGGTTCTCCGGCCGGCGGAGTTCCTGCGAGGAGTAGCGACATGAGCAAGGCGACCTATCCCCTGAAGCTGCCCGCATCGGTCAAGGATGCCGCCGCCCGGCTGGCACGCGAAGATGGCGTGTCGCTGAACCAGTGGATCGCCGCAGCCGTGGCCGAGAAGGTCGGCGCCGTCGAAACGGCAGCCTCCTTCCTGAAGGCCCGCGCCGGCAACGCGACCGGTGCCGGCTTGCGCTCCTTCCTGGACACGGTGCCGGACAGACCGCCGCAGGCGGGTGACGAATTGGAGCGGTGAGGTCGCCCGGCAAAGGAGGAGAATAAAAAAGTGTTGGAGTCCCAACGGAGATCTACCGCTTCCATGCCCAAAGGCACCGCCACCCTCCCGCAATGCAGGAGGGCGGCGTGCGGCCCAAAGTCTCTCTGCTTTAGTGGTTGTCGCGTGGGATCCCCATGGTCTGCGCCACGCGCTGGTACTTGACCGCCGGCTTCAGGACCATGCCCTCGTCCAGCTGGTCGACGATGCCGCGCTGGATTTCCTGCCACGGGGTCTGCGACGGTGGAGCGGGGTAGCCGCCGGCGGCCTCCAGGGCGGCGCGGCGGTCGGCCAGTTCGGCTTCGGAGATCAGGATGTCGGCGCTGCCGCGGCGCAGGTCGATCCGCACGCGGTCGCCCGTGCGCAGAATGCCGAGGTTGCCGCCGGCCGCCGCTTCCGGGGCGGCGTTGAGGATGGACGGCGAGCCCGAGGTGCCGGACTGGCGGCCGTCGCCGATGCAGGGCAGGGAATGGATGCCCTGCTTGATGAGGTCGGCGGGCGGACGCATGTTCACCACCTCGGCCGCGCCGGGGTAGCCGATCGGGCCGGCGCCGCGGATGACCAGGATGGTGTAGGCGTCGATGCCCAGCGACGGGTCGTCGATGCGGTGGTGATAGTCCTCCGGACCATCGAAGACGACGACCTTGGCCTCGAAGGCTTCCGGGTCCTTCGGGTTGGACAGGTAGCGCTCGCGGAACTCGTCGGAGATCACGCTGGTCTTCATGATGGCGGCGTTGAACAGGTTGCCGCGCAGCACGACGAAGCCGGCGTTGATCTTCAGCGGATCGTCGATCGGATGGATGACACGGGTGTCGAGGATCTCGGTGTTGCGGCAGTTCTCGCCGATGGTACGGCCGTTGACGTTGGGGGCGCCCTCGCGGATCAGGCCCTTGGTCATCAGCTGCCCGACCACGGCCGGGACGCCGCCGGCGCGGTGGAAGTCCTCGCCCAGATATTCGCCGGCCGGCTGGAGGTTGACCAGCAGCGGGATGTCAAGGCCGTGGGTCTGCCAGTCGTCCACCGTCAGCGGCACGCCGATGTGCTTGGCGATGGCGTTGATGTGGATCGGCGCGTTGGTCGAGCCGCCGATGGCCGAGTTGACGACGATGGCGTTCAGGAAGGCGTCGCGGGTCAGGATGTCGGACGGCTTGATGTCCTGGCGCACCATCTCGACGATGCGCTTGCCGGTCTCATAGGCGGCCTGCTGGCGCTCGCGGTAGGGGGCGGGGATGGCGGCGGAGCCGGGGAGCTGCATGCCCAGCACCTCCGCCAGCGAATTCATGGTGGAGGCGGTGCCCATGGTGTTGCAGTAGCCGGTCGAGGGGGCCGAGGAGGCCACCAGCTCGATGAAGCCCTGATAGTCGATCTCGCCGGCCGCCATCATCTGGCGCGCTTTCCACACGATGGTGCCGGAGCCGGTGCGCTCGCCGCGGAACCAGCCGTTCAGCATCGGGCCGACCGACAGGGCGATGGCCGGGATGTTGACGGTGGCGGCGGCCATCAGGCAGGCCGGCGTGGTCTTGTCGCAGCCGATCGTCAGCACCACGCCGTCCAGCGGATAGCCGTGCAGAACCTCGACGAGGCCGAGATAGGCGAGGTTGCGGTCGATGGAGGCGGTCGGCCGCTTGCCGGTTTCCTGGATCGGGTGGACGGGAAACTCGATGGCGATGCCGCCGGCGGTGCGGATGCCCTCGCGCAGGCGTTCGGCCAGCACCAGATGGTGGCGGTTGCAGGGGCTGAGGTCGGAGCCGGTCTGGGCGATGCCGATGATCGGGGCGCCGGACTGCAACTCTTCCCGCGTCAGGCCGAAATTCAGGTACCGCTCCAGATAGAGCGCGGTCATGTCGGGGTTGGCGGGATTGTCGAACCACGCGCGCGAACGCAGACGCCGTTCTGAACCGTCGGCATTGGCGGGGAAGGGGGGCTTCGTCTCGGACATATCGGCACCGGTTTCAGGTTGGGGCGCGGAGCGGATGGCTGGGCGCCGGAGTTGGGTTTGTGTCTCGATGGGTTGGATCAGGCCGCGCGCATGTCGGCCAGGAAGCGCGACACGCAGCCGCGCAGGTCGTCGGCCTCGCCGGACAGGCCGTCGGCGGCGGATTTGACCTGACGCGAGGCGTCGCTGGTGGCCTGGAAGGCGTGGGTCACGCCGGTGATGGTGTCGCGGACATCCTGGGTGCCGCGGGCGGCGAGCTGGATGCTGCCGCTGATCTCCTGGGTGGCGGCCCGCTGCTCGCCGATGGCGGAGGCGATGGTGGTGGAGACCTCGTTGACCTCGCCGATCACCTTGGTGATCTCGGTGATGGCGCCGGCCGCCTCGCTGCTGACGCGCTGGACGGCGGCGATCTGGGTCTCGATCTCCTCGGTCGCCTTCGCCGTCTGGGCGGCGAGGCTCTTGACCTCGTTCGCCACCACGGCGAAGCCGCGCCCCGCCTCGCCGGCCCGTGCCGCCTCGATGGTGGCGTTCAGCGCCAGCAGGTTGGTCTGGGCGGCGATGGAGCCGATCAACTGCACCACGTCGCCGATCTGGCGGGCGACGCCGGTCAGGCTGCGCACCGTCTCGTCGGTGATGCGGGCGATGCCGACCGCCTGCTCGGTCACCTGGGCGCTGTGGGCGACATGCTGGCTGATCGCGGCGATGGAGACGGCCAGTTCCTCGGCGGCGGCGGCCACCGTCTCGACGCTGCCGGTGGTCTCGCCGGAGCTGCGGACGGCGTCGCCGGCCAGCCGGCTGGTCTCGTCGGTGGTCGACTGGATGGAGTGGGCGGTCGATTGCAGCTGGGTGGCTGCGCTGGCGACGCGGCCCAGCGTGCTTTCCACCATGCGCTCGAACTCCTGGGTCAGGCGGTCGATGCGCTCGCCGCGGCGGACGCGGGTCTCATGCTCGGCGGCCTTGTCGGCGGCCATGCGGTCGGCCTCGATCAGGCCGGCCTGGAAGACCTGCACCGCCTTGGCCATGCCGCCGATCTCGTCGCGGCGGTCGAGGCCGGGAATGGCGACGGAGCGGTCGCCGCCGGCCAGCCGGGTCATGGCGTCGGTCATGGCGACCACCGGGCGCGACAGGCTGCGGGCGATCAGCACCGCGGCGGCAAGGCCGAGGATCAGGCCGGCGGCCGAGGCGAGCACCATCGCACTGCGGTAGCCGGCGATGTCGGCGGTGGTGTCGGCGCGCAGCTGCTGTTCGTCGGCGATGCCCTGGTCGGTCAGGGCGCGGGCCTGCTCGCCGATGGCGGTGCCGAGCGGGGTGAGGGTGCCGGTGACCAGCCCGTCGCGGCGCTGCGTCGTCTCCACCAGCCGGTCGAAGCCGGCGGCATAGCCGTCGAGCGTCTTCAGGAAGGCGGCGACCAGCCCGCGCAGGGCCGGGTCGGTCAGCGTCTTCGCCATGGTGTCGCCATTCTGGGCGGCGGTCTTCAGCTCGGTCTTCGTCGCGGTGGCGAGGCCGGCCGTGCCCTCCCCCTGGAAGCGGGCGGCGACGGTGCGGGCGGCCTGGACATGCATCGCCGCCTGGGCCGCGAGGTTCAGGGCGTCGACATTGCCGCTGTTCTTGGCGTTGGTCAGGATGGTGCTGAGCATGGTCTGCAGCTTCGACCCGAACTTCGCCACCTCGGCCACCGCCTCGCTGCGCTGGGCATGGGCGGCGCGGACGGAGGCGAAGCTGTCGCCATATTGGGCGACGCGGGCCTTCATCTGCTGGACCGCCGCGGTGTCGCCGCTGCCATTGAGGCGTTGGTCGACGGCGGCGACCAGAGCGGCGGCCTCCGCCGCCAGCGAGGCGACGGCATCGGCATCCTCGTCGCGGCCGTTCAGCAGGAAGGCGGTGGTCTTGAGGCGCATGTCCAGCATCAGCGTCTGCATGCGGCCGAGATCGACCACCTGTTCCGCCA
Source organism: Azospirillum sp. CT11-132 (assembly GCF_047302835.1). NCBI lineage: Bacteria > Pseudomonadati > Pseudomonadota > Alphaproteobacteria > Rhodospirillales > Azospirillaceae > Azospirillum > Azospirillum sp. CT11-132. Next base: position 396,264 of record NZ_JBGLZA010000001.1, on the reverse strand, counting down.
GCACGCCGTTGCGGCGCACCACCGTTTCCGTCTCCGACAGGGCGTTGATGCCCACCCCGGCGACGGCGGCGAGGAACAGCAGGATTCCGGCGCTGCCGGCGGTGATCCGGTGGCCGATGCGGGTGCCGATTTGCACGCGGGTGGCGATGGACATGCGGGGAACCTCCCTGTTGCCGGACCCTCTCCCGGGGCCTTCTACCAGTCGAAGGAGTCGGTGCGGTGCCAGCGCCCGACCATGCAGGCGTCGGCGACCAGCGACAGCGGACGGGCATCGACGTCGCTCGCCCCTTCGCCGATCAACCGATGGAAATGGCGATAGATGCGCTGGTATTCGGTGTCGGGCTCGGCCAGGACCGGGACGCCGTCCACCAGCAGGCGGGTGCCGCCATGGGTGAGGTCGAGGCGTCCGTCGGCCGTGTCGATGACGATGGACCAGGTCTGCTCGCCCTGCTGGAGGAAGTCGAAATCGGCGGTGACGCGGCCGATGCGGGAACCGGGGGCCGCACTCATGTCCAGCGTCGCGGCGATCGGCGTGTCGCGGTTTGCCGGCACATGCAGGTCGGCGGAACGGACGAAGACCGGGGCGGGCAGGATGTCGGTCAGGATCGACAGGGCGTTGATGCCGGGATCGAAGACGCCGAAGCCGCCGGCCGCGAAGATCCAGTCCTGGCCCGGATGCCAGCGCCGCACATCCTCCTTCCAGGTGATGGCGACGCTGCGGATGTCGGTGTCCGCCAACCGGCGGCGGGTCTCCTCGACCGCCGGGTTGAACTGCGAATGCCAGGCGGTGAACAGCGTGCGGTGGGCGGCATCGGCCTCCGCCACCAGATCGTGAAGCTCCGACAGGGTGGCGGCGGGAGGCTTCTCGATCAGCACATGCTTGCCGGCGCGCAGGGCCTCCACCGTCAGGCCGTGGCGGACGGCGGGCGGGGTGCAGAGCGCCACTGCGTCGAGATGGGGCAGGGCGGCGAGCATCTCCGCCTGGGAGCGGAAGGTCGGCACGCCTTCGGTGCCGGCGCCGTCCGGGCTGACCACGGCGGCGAGTTGGAACAGGCCGGTGGCGGCAATGGCCGGGATGTGCTGGTCGCGGGCGATCTTGCCCAAGCCGACGAGACCGAGGGTGGGGAGCGTCATGGCGGTTAGTCCGGTCGGGGCCGAAAGCCTCAGGCCTTGCCCTTGTTGTAGACGTCGAAGCAGACGGCGGCGAGCAGCACCAGACCCTTGATGACCTGCTGCCAGTCGATGCCGATGCCGACGATCGACATGCCGTTGTTCATCACGCCCATGATGAAGGCGCCGATCACCGCACCGGTCACCCGGCCGACGCCGCCCGAAGCCGAGGCGCCGCCGATGAAGCAGGCGGCGATCACGTCCAGTTCGAACGAGACGCCGGCCTTCGGCGTGGCGGTGTTGAGGCGGGCGGCAAAGATCAGGCCGGCCAGCGCCGCCAGCACGCCCATGTTCACGAAGGTGTAGAAGGACAGGCGGCGGGTATCGATGCCCGACAGCTTGGCCGCCTTCTCGTTGCCGCCCAGCGCGTAGATGCGCCGGCCGATGGTGGTGTCGCGGGTGACGAAGGCGTAGAGGCCGATCAGCAGCGCCATGATGATGAGGACGTTCGGCAGCCCTTTGTAGGTCGCCAGCAGCCAGCCGACATAGGAGACCACGGCGAACAGCCCGGCGCTCTTCAGCACGAACAGGACCAGCGGCTCCTGCTCGATGGCGAAGCGGTGGCGGCGGATGCGGGCGGCGACGCTGAAGGCGATCAGGATGGCCGGCGTCGCGATGCTCAGCAGAAGAGTGGTGGTGTGGAAGCCGGTGGTGCCGAAGATGTCCGGAATGAAGCCGGAGCTGAGGCGCTGGAACTCCACCGGGAAGGGACCGACGGACTGGCCGGCCAGCAGCGCGAGGCTGAGGCCGCGGAAGACCAGCATGCCGGCCAGCGTCACGATGAAGGACGGGATGCGGAAATAGGCGACCCAGTACCCTTGTGCCGCGCCGATGGCGGCGCCCGCGATCAGGCTGACGATGGCGGTGGGGACGAAGTGCCAGTGGAACTGCACCATCAGGATGGCGGCCAGCGCGCCGATGAAGCCGACGATGGACCCGACCGACAGGTCGATGTGCCCGGCGACGATCACCAGCAGCATGCCCAGCGCCATGATGACGATGTAGCTGTTCTGCAGGACGAGGTTGGTCAGGTTCAGCGGCTGCAGCAGCGTGCCGTTGGTCATGTATTGGAAGAACGCCACGATCGCCAGCAGCGAGATCAGCATGCCGTAATCGCGCATGTGGCTCTTCAGGAACTTGGCCATCGAAGCCTGGCGGGACGGCGCGGCGGGCATGTTCAGTTCGGCGCTCATTGCAGGGACTCCCGGACGGCTGCTGCCGGAGAATTGGCTGGTGATCTGGAGGCGGAGGACATGATGGCGTGCATGATCTTTTCCTGGCTGGCTTCCGCCGCCGGCATCTCGGCGACCAGCGCGCCTTCGTTCATCACGTAGATGCGGTCGGCGACGCCCAGAAGCTCCGGCAGTTCCGACGAGATCAGGATGACGCCGCGGCCCTCGGCCACCAGCTGGTTGACGATGGTGTAGATTTCATATTTGGCGCCGACGTCGATGCCGCGGGTCGGTTCGTCCAGGATCAGCACCTGCGGGTCGGCGAACAGCCATTTGCTGAGCACGACCTTCTGCTGGTTGCCGCCGGACAGGTTGACCGTCTGCTGGAACACGTCGGAGCAGCGGATGCGCAAACGGCGGCGGAAGTCGTTGGCGACCTCGATCTCGCGCTCGTGGTGGATGACGCCGCGCTTGGCGACGCCGTCCAGCTTGGCCAGCGTCACGTTGTGGCGGATGTCGTTGTCCAGAACGAGGCCGTAATGCTTGCGGTCCTCGGTGGCGTAGGCGAGGCCGCTGTCCATCGCCTTGCGGATGGTCGACACGTCGATCTCGCGCCCGGCGAGGAAGGCCTTGCCGCGGATGTTGCGGCCGTAAGAGCGGCCGAACAGGCTCATGGCGAATTCGGTGCGGCCGGCGCCCATCAGGCCGGCGATGCCCACCACCTCGCCCCGGCGGACATGCAGGTCGATGTCGCGCACGACGCGGCGGCCGGGATGGATCGGGTGGTCGGCGCTCCAGCCCTTCACCTCGAACAGGATGTTGCCGGGGTTGCTGGTGCGGCGCGGATAGCGGTCGGCAAGGTCGCGGCCGACCATGCCCTTGATGATGCGGTCCTGACTGATCGGCGCGTCGTGGCAGTCCAGCGTCTCCACCGTGGTGCCGTCGCGCAGGATCGTGACGCGGTCGGCGACCTTGGCGATCTCGTTCAGCTTGTGCGAGATCAGGATGGAGGAGATGCCCTGTTCCTTGAAGCGCAGCAGCAGGGCCAGCAGGGCGTCGCTGTCGCTTTCGTTCAGGCTGGCCGTCGGCTCGTCCAGGATCAGCAGCTTGACCTCCTTGGACAGGGCCTTGGCGATCTCCACCAGCTGCTGCTTGCCGACGCCGATGTCGGTGATCAGGGTTTCGGGGGAATCGGTTAGGCCGACCGTGCGCAGAAGCTCGCGCGCGCGGGCGGTGGCGGCGATCCAGTCGATCCGGCCGCGACCCAAAAATCCACTGGGGGCCTGCTCGTTGCCGAGAAACAGGTTCTCGGTGATCGACAGCAGTGGAACCAGCGCCAGTTCCTGATGGATGATGATGATGCCCAGCTTCTCGCTGTCGGCGATGCCGCGAAAGGCGACGGGCTGGCCGCGGAAGCGGATCTCGCCCTCGTAGGTGCCGTGCGGATAGACGCCGCTGAGCACCTTCATCAGCGTCGATTTGCCGGCGCCGTTCTCGCCGATCAGCGCGTGGATCTCCCCCTCGCGGACCGAGAGGTTGACGTTGTCGAGCGCCTTGACGCCCGGGAACGTCTTGGTGATGCCGCGCATCTCAAGAATGCTGTCCATTGATAAACCCCTGATCGCCCGATCCGCTCTTGGGCAGAGCGCGGGGGGGGCGCCGGTCGGCACCCCCGCTCCCCGCGCCGTTCACTCACTTGATCTGCGATTCCTTGTAATAGCCGCTGTCGACCAGGACCTGCTTCCAGTTGGAGGCGTCGACGCTGACCGGCTTCAGCAGATAGGAGGGAACCACCTTCTTGCCGTTGTCGTAGGTCTTGGTGTCGTTGACCTGCGGCTTGCGGCCGGCCAACAGGTCGTCGACCATGCCCACCGTGACCTTCGCCAGTTCGCGGGTGTCCTTGAAGACGGTGGAGCGCTGCTCGCCCGCCAGGATCGACTTGACCGACGGCACCTCGGCGTCCTGGCCGGTGACGACCGGCATCGGCTGCTGCGGGGTGCCATAGCCGACACCCTTCAGCGACGAGATGATGCCGATGCTGAGCCCGTCATAGGGCGACAGCACGGCGTCCAGCTTCTTGTCGCCGTAATAGGCGCTGAGCAGGTTGTCCATGCGGGCCTGGGCGACGGCGCCGTCCCAGCGCAGGGTGGACACCTTGTCCATGCCGATCTGGCCGCTCTGCACCTTCAGCTTGCCGCTGTCGATGTAGGGCTGAAGCACCGACATGGCGCCGTTGTAGAAGAAGTAGGCGTTGTTGTCGTCGGGCGAGCCGCCGAACAGCTCGATGTTGAACGGACCCTTGCCGTCCTTGAGGCCGAGAGCCTTCTCGATGTAGGAGGCCTGGAGGACGCCGACCTGGAAGTTGTCGAAGGTGGCGTAGTAATCGACGTTCGGCGAATTGCGGATCAGCCGGTCGTAGGCGATGACCTTGACGCCCTGTTCCGCCGCCTTCTGCAGCACGTCGGTCAGCGTCGTCCCGTCGATTGCGGCGATCACCAGAACCTTGTCGTTCTTGGTGACCATGTTCTCGATCTGGGCGAGCTGGTTGGGGATGTCGTCCTCTGCATATTGCAGATCGGTCTTGTATCCCTTTTCCTGGAAATACTTGACCATGTTGTTGCCGTCGTCGATCCAGCGCGCCGACGACTTGGTCGGCATGGCGATGCCGACGGTCGGCTTGTCCTGGGCCATGGCCGGGACGAGAGCGCTGGTGGCGACGAGCAGGCCGACGGCGAGGCCGGCGAACTTGGAGCTGAAAGAAGACCCTTTAGGAGACGACATGGACCGGAATCCTCCCCGTTACTGCGGCACGCGATACGCCGCCCCCGCGTTCTGTGGCGCGGATGGCGTCGGACGCGATGGTTTGTGTCCCTAGCAATCCTCCGTTTTCCCATAACTGTCAAATATGATTATTCGGCAAATCGATATGCATTTAGGTATCGGCCGTCACAGCGCGGCGGCGGTGGCCGACATCAGGCGCATCTTGAGCTCCGACGCCGCGCGCACCGCCGACAGCACGGTGCGGGCGCCGGGCGACAGCGGCCGGTCCTTCAGCCAGAAGATGCCGTAGGGTTCGACGCTGAAGCGCTTGTGGAAGGGCATGATGGCGCAGCAGCCGCTGGGCGAGAACACCTGGGCCAGCGCGCGGGCGAAGACGGTGATCGACTCGGTTTCCGCCACCATCGCCATCGAAATGACGGGAGAGGCGCTTTCGATCACCCGGTGCGGCAGCCGGGCGCCTTCGGCCCGGAACAGCGCCTCCACCCGGTCGCGCAGCAGCGTGCCGACCGGCTGCAGGATCCAGGTGGCGTCGGACAGGTCGGCGGCGGTCAGCGGACGGCCCAGCTGCAGAAGGGGGTTGCCCTCGCGGCAGATGAAGCACAGCTCTTCGCTGCTGATTTCCTGATATTCGAAGGCGGTGGGGTCGAAATGGCCGGGCAGGCGGCCGATGGCGAAATCCATCACCCCCTGATGGACACGGTCGGCCAGAACGTCGCTGGTCTCCACCGCCACCGCGACCTTCAGGTTGGGATGCTCGCGGGTCAGGCTGCTGATGACCGGCACCACCAGCTCCACCGCCGGGGCCATCACCGTGCCGATCGACACCCGGCCGCTGTGGCCGGCGAGTAGGGCGTTCAGCTCCTCCCCCGTCTCCTGCAGCTCGCTGAGGATCATCCGGGCGTGGCGGATCATGAGGCTGCCGTACCAGTTCGGTTCGATGCCGCGGCCATGGCGGTCGAACAGCTCGATGCCCAGCGTTTCCTCCAGGTCGCCCAGCAGTTTGGAGGCGGCGGGCTGCGACATGTTCAGGCTGGCGGCGGCGCGGTGCAGGTTGCGGTGTTCGTCGAGCGCCGCGAACAGCTGGAGATGGCGCAGCTTAAGCCGTGCCTTCTGGAACCAGTTGGGTGAAAAGCGTTGCGGGGTCACGGGGGAATGCCTCCGGTGGGGCAGCGGCGTCGGGATCGGAAATGCCGGGATACGACATTTGATATCGCAAACGCCGATCTTCATATTGGACGATTATCAAGTGGCCCCTTATCGTTTGGGCCGTCAACAAATTTTGAAAAGGCCGCCGGCGAATGGCGGTCCGTCGGGGTGAGGGGGAGTACAGCGGCATGGCGCAGGAAGCGCGTTGCGTCTGGCAGGCCCGGGCGCTGCTGGGGGAAGGTCCGCTCTGGTCCCCGCGGCAGGATGCCGTCTATTTCGTCGATATCCGTGGTTCCCGCATCCTGCGCCACGGCCTGTCCGATGGTTCGCAGGCGGGATGGGACCTGGATGACGCCGCCTGCTGGCTGGTGGAGAGCGCCGATGGCGACGGCTTCATCGGGGGCTTGCGCTCGCGCCGGGTGGTCCGGCTGCGGCTGGAGCCGGGACAGGCGGCGGTTGCCGAAGAGATTGCGCGGATCGAGCCGGACATGCCGGGCAACCGGCTGAACGACGGCAAGGCAGACCGCGACGGCCGGCTGTGGGTCGGCAGCATGGACGATGCGGAGGAGGCGCCGGCCGGCAGCTTCTACCGCATCGACGGCGATGGCTCGGTCACGCGGGTCGATGAGGGCTACACCGTCGCCAACGGACCGGCGCTGTCGCCGGACGGGCGGACGATCTACCACACCGACAGCGCGGCGCGGACGGTCTACGCCTTCGACATCGGCGCCGACGGCGGCCTGTCGGGCAAGCGCGTCCACATCCGCTTCGCCGAGGCCGACGGCTATCCCGACGGCATGACCTGCGATGCCGAGGGCGGGCTGTGGATCGCCCATTGGGACGGCGCGCGCGTCAGCCGCTTCCGTCCCGACGGGACGCTGGACCGCGTGATCGCGCTGCCGGTGTCCCGCGTCACCTCCTGCGTCTTCGCCGGTCCCGATCTGGACCGGATGTTCATCACCACCGCGGCGCATGGCCGGGACGAGGAACCGCTGGCCGGCGCACTGTTCGAGTGCGATCCGGGCGTGCGCGGCCTGCCGGCCTGCGGGTTCGGACCCGCCTCGCGCTGACCGCCGACTGGATTTCGATAAAGGATACTTTCACCATGCCGCCCAGCGCACGCCCCTATCGCGGCGTTTTCCCCGTCGTCCCCACCATCTTCACTGAGTCGGGGGAGCTGGACCTCGACGGTCAGAAGCGCTGCGTCGACTTCATGATCGATGCCGGCTCCAGCGGCCTGTGCATCCTCGCCAACTTCTCCGAGCAGTTCGTGCTGACCGACGACGAGCGCACGGTGCTGATGGAGACGATGCTGGCCCATGTCGCCGGCCGGGTGCCGGTGATCGTCACCACCACCCATTTCAGCACCCGCGCCTGCGCCGAGCGCAGCCGCCGCGCCCAGGATCTCGGGGCCTCGATGGTGATGGTGATGCCGCCCTACCACGGCGCCACCATCCGCGTGCCGGAGGCCGGCATCGTCGAGTTCTTCCAGCGCGTTTCGGACGCCATCGACATCCCGATCATGATCCAGGACGCGCCGGTCAGCGGCACCGCACTGTCCGCGCCTCTGCTGGCGCGGATGGCGCGGGAGATCGCCAACGTCTCCTATTTCAAGATCGAGGTGCCGCAGGCGGCGGCGAAGCTGCGGACGCTGATCGAGCTGGGCGGCGACGCCATCGAAGGCCCCTGGGACGGCGAGGAGGCGATCACGCTGCTGGCCGACCTCGACGCCGGGGCGACCGGGGCGATGACCGGCGGCGGCTATCCCGACGGCATCCGGCAGATCCTCGATCCGTATCTGGCGGGCGACCGCGAGGCGGCGGTGGCGGCCTATGGGCGCTGGCTGCCGCTGATCAATCACGAGAACCGCCAGTGCGGCATCGCCACCGCGAAAATCCTGATGAAGGAGGGCGGCGTCATCAAGTCCGACGCGATGCGCCACCCGCTGGCCGGTCCGCACCCGATGAGCCGCGAGGGGTTGCTGGACGCGGCAAGGCGGCTCGATCCGCTGGTGCTGCGCTGGGGGCGGTAGGTCGTCGCGACGGGTGCCCCCTCCCCATCCCTCCCCCGCCTTTGGCGGGAGAGGGGGCAGGAGCTTTGCGAGGGTTCAGTAAAGGACGGCGGCAGTCCCCTCTCCCGCGATCGGATCGGCCTTCGGCCGACCGAGGGCGGGGGAGGGTTAGGGAGGGGGCAAAACGCCCCGACGAAGGAGACATCATGACCATCACCGGCGAGATGCTGATCGGCGCGAGCGCCCACCGCGGCGCCCAGGGCGAGTTCCGCGCCGTCGACCCCGCCACCGGCGAGGTGCTGGAGCCCGTCTTCGGCGGCGGCGGCGCGGCAGAGGTGGAGCGCGCCTGCGCCCTGGCCTGGGCCGCCTTCGACAGCTTCCGCGAGACCGGCCTGGAGCAGCGCGCGACCTTCCTCGAAACGGTCGCCCAGAACATCCTCGACATCGGCGACGACCTCATCACCCGCGCCATGGCCGAATCCGGCCTGCCGCGCCCCCGGCTGGAGGGCGAGCGTGGCCGCACCGTCGGCCAGCTCCGCCTGTTCGCCCAGGTCGTCCGCGAGGGCAGCTGGATCGAGGCCCGCATCGACCCGGCCCTGCCGGCGCGCACGCCGCTGCCCCGATCCGACATCCGCCAGCGCCACATCGCGCTGGGGCCGGTCGCGGTGTTCGGCGCGTCCAACTTCCCGCTCGCCTTCTCGGTGGCCGGTGGCGACACGGCCTCGGCCTTCGCCGCCGGCTGCCCGGTGGTGGTGAAGGGCCATGGCGCCCATCCCGGCACGTCGGAGCTGGTCGGCCGCGCCATCCAGGCGGCGGTCGCCTCCTGCGGCCTGCATGAGGGCGTCTTCTCCCTGCTGTTCGGCACCGGCAACGAGATCGGCACGGCGCTGGTCGCCGACCCGCGGATCAAGGCGGTCGGCTTCACCGGCTCGCGTCGTGGCGGGCTGGCGCTGATGGAGGTGGCGGCCCGGCGGCCGGAGCTGATCCCGGTCTATGCCGAGATGAGCAGCATCAACCCGGTCTTCCTGATGCCGGCGGCGCTGTCCTCGCGGGCCGAGGCTCTGGGCAAGGCGTTCGTCGCCTCGCTGACCATGGGCGCCGGGCAGTTCTGCACCAACCCCGGCATCCTGCTGGGCGTCGAAGGGCCGGACCTCGACCGCTTCGTCGATGCTGCGGTTGCGGCTCTCGGCGGCAGTGCGGCCTCGACCATGCTGACGCCGGGCATCCACGCTGCCTATGACGCCGGCGTCGCCAAGCTGGCCGGCAGCGGCGATGTGACGACGCTGGCGCGCGGTCTGGCCTGCAGCGGCCCGAACCAGGCGCAGGCGGCCTTCTTCACCACGACGGCCGACGCCTTCCTGGCCGACACCGAGTTGCAGGAGGAGGTGTTCGGCGCCGCGTCGCTGCTGATCCGCTGCCCGGACGTGGCGGCGATGAAAGCGGTGGCGGAAAAGCTGGAAGGGCAGCTGACGGCGACCTTGCAGATGGATGCGGAGGACAAGGGCGCGGTGGCGGGTCTGATCCCGACGCTGGAGCGCAAGGCTGGCCGCATCCTGGCGAACGGCTGGCCGACGGGGGTTGAGGTCTGCCACGCGATGGTGCATGGCGGCCCGTTCCCGGCGACCTCGGACCCGCGCAGCACCTCGGTCGGCACGCTGGCGATCCGCCGCTTCCTGCGCCCGGTCTGCTACCAGGACTTGCCGCCCGACCTGCTGCCGGAGCCCTTGCGCGACGGCAACCCGCTGGGGCTGTGGCGGCGCATCGACGGAAAACTCGGACAGGACTGACCGACACCAGCAACCCGCAACGGCTGCGTCAGAGGGAGCGCTGACGCAGAGCAAACCGTCGGAGCCGGCCGTGTGCCGGGTTCGGCGGCCGGGGACGGCGTGCGTCCGCGCACGGCCGAAGCACCGCTCCCGCAAACGGTACCGAAGCAAGAACAAACCGCATTAAGAGGAAACCCTGATGGTGAGATCCGCTCTACTGCTTGGCGCAGCCACCCTTTCGCTCGTCTCCGTCATGGCGGCCGGCCCGGCCTCCGCCCAGTCGAAGTTCGACGTCGTCATTGGCGGCGACGCCTATTTCGAAGCCGGCTATGTCGACCAGGACCGTGACGCCGGCCTGCGCTCCACCGAGTTCCGCAACCGGCTGCGCCTGCTGGTGACGCCGAAGGCCAAGGCCGACAACGGGCTGGAATATGGCGCCCGCCTGCGCCTGCTGGCCGAGAACGGCACCAGCAACGCCCGCACCGCCACCTATGACCGCGCCTTCCTGTTCGTCAACGGCAGCTTCGGCACTGTGCATATGGGCGTGGAGAACGGCCCGTCCGACGACAGCGGCATCATCGCCCCGTCCGACTGGGGCACCGGCGGCGTCGACGGCTCCTTCCCGTCCTGGCTCGGCAACAGCGCGGCCAATTCGCCGGTTACCATCGGCAACATCCGCGCCCTGATCTCCGGCAACCCTGCCACCCGCGCCACCTACTGGACGCCGGAGATCGCCGGCTTCAAGCTCGGCGCCTCCTACCAGCCGTCGTCGGACAGCAGCGGCACCGACGTCAACCGCTCCAAGTTCGCGCTGGCCTCGGCCAACCGCACCGGCGCCTATCGCGACGTCTACGAGGTCGGCGGCACCTACACCAACAACTTCGGCGGCGTCGCGGTCAATGCCAGCCTGTTCTACCTGGGCGGCAAGGCCAAGGACTCCAGCATCACCGGGGCGAGCTTCGACGATCTGTCCTCCACCCATGCCGGCCTGACCGTGGCCTATGGCGGGCTGAAGGTCGGCGGCAGCTATGCCTGGTCGGGCGACAGCGGCTATGCCAAGTCCAGCACCGCCGGCATCGTCAGCCGCGAGAAGCAGGACGTCTGGACGGCCGGCGCGCAGTACACCTTCGGCCCCACCACGCTGGGCGTCGGTTACCTGAACGCCAAGGACGCCGGCGACCTGACCGTGCGCGGCCGGACCAAGTTCGAGCTGATCACCGTCGGCGCCAAGTATGTCGTCGCCCCCGGCTTCGCCATCGGGCCGGAATACAACCACTTCAAGCTCAGCTCCGACGTCGCCGCCAACAGCGACAAGGGCGACATGTTCCTGGTCCAGGCGAATCTTGCCTTCTAAGGGCCTCGCCTTCTAAGGGCCTCGCCCTCTGATACCGGCCGGTTGACGTCCTGGCCCTTTCTTTCGGCTTCGCGCCGCCCGCGGTGTTGCTCTCCATCCCGCCGCGGCGGTTGCGTCCCGGCGCGCTCTCCCTCGGGTGCGTCGGCCCTGTTCCGGACTGGAGCAGGGTCACCTTACGGCCGGGCGGCCTTGCGCTGCCCGGCCGTTTTTTCGACCTGACTTTTTCGCCTGATTTTGGGCCGGCCATATTCTTTTCGACATCGTTCAGGTCGAGAATCGTATTGGACAGTTATGGTTCTGTGTACTTAAAGTAGGCATGACGAACAATTTCGGACCGGGCTGCGATCAGGAAAATTCCGCGCCCGTCCCGTCGCCTGCCTCCATCCAGCAAGCACCGCAATAAATCCTCGCCATAAAACCTCAGGGAGTGAAACGGATGTCCAGGAAATGGGTGATCTCCGCCGCCACCGCCGCCGCGGCGCTGTTCATCGGGTTGGGCGCCGTCCAGGCCGCCGATGCCAAGAAGCTGGTCGTCGGCTTCTCGCAGATCGGATCGGAATCGGGCTGGCGCGCGGCCGAGACGAAAACCGCCAAGACGGAAGCCGAGAAGCGCGGGATCGACCTCAAGATCTCCGACGCCCAGCAGAAGCAGGAGAACCAGATCAAAGCCGTGCGGTCCTTCGTCGCCCAGGGCGTCGACGCGATCTTCATCGCGCCGGTGGTGGCGACCGGCTGGGATTCGGTGCTGAAGGAGGCCAAGGAGGCGAAGATCCCGGTCATGCTGCTCGACCGCCAGATCGAGACCAAGGACCAGAGCCTGTACATGACCGCCGTCACCTCCGACACCGTGCATGAGGGCCGCGTGGCGGGCGAATGGCTGGCCAAGAAGACCGGCGGCAAATGCGCGGTGGTGGAACTGCAGGGCACCGTCGGCTCCTCGCCCGCCATCAACCGCAAGAAGGGATTCGACGAGATCGTCGCCAAGAATCCGGGGATGAAGATCATCCGCACCCAGTCCGGCGACTTCACCCGCGCCAAGGGCAAGGAGGTGATGGAGAGCTTCATCAAGGCCGAGAATGGCGGCAAGGGCATCTGCGCCGTCTACGCCCACAACGACGACATGGCGGTCGGCGCCATCCAGGCGATCAAGGAAGCCGGCCTGAAGCCGGGCCAGGACATCCTGGTCGTGTCCATCGACGGTGTGCCCGACATCTTCAAGGCGATGTCCGAAGGCGAGGCGAATGCCACGGTGGAGCTGACGCCGAACATGGCCGGCCCGGCCTTCGACGCGCTGATCGCCTACAAGAAGGACGGCAAGATGCCGCCGAAGTGGATCCAGACGGAATCGAAGCTGTTCACGCCCGACACCGCCAAGGAAGAGTATGAGCGCCGCAAGGACGCTTATTGATCGGGGGGTGAAGTCTCCCTCTCCCGTCCCGGGAGAGGGAAGGGGCCCGCCGCGAAGCGGTGGGGAGGGTGAGGGGTGATCCAAGGAACCATGCGGTTCAGAATTCTTGGGCCACCCCTCACCCTCCCCACTTCGTGGGTCCCCTCCCTCTCCCGGGACGGGAGAGGGCTGCGTCTTCCCACATTGTTTCTCCGCGCTTCCGGCGAGGTCCGCCATGACGGCATCCACCGCTCCTCCCTCCGCGCCGCTGCTGGCGATCCGCGGGCTGTCCAAGGCCTTTCTCGGCGTCCAGGCGCTCGACGGCGTCGATTTCACCCTGCGCCATGGCGAAATCCATGCCCTGCTGGGCGAGAACGGCGCCGGCAAATCGACGCTCATCAAGACGCTGACCGGCGTCTACCAGCGCGATGGCGGCACCGTGGCGCTTGAGGGACGGGAGATCGCGCCGCGCGGGGTGGAGGAGGCGCAGCGCCTGCACATCGGCACCGTCTATCAGGAGGTGAACCTGCTGCCCAACCTGTCGGTGGCGGAGAACCTGTTCCTGGGGCGCCAGCCGATGCGCTTCGGGCTGGTCGACCGTGGCGCCATGCGGCGGCGGGCGCGTGCCATCCTGATGCCCTACGGCCTGTCGATCGACGTGACGGCGCCGCTCGGCCGCTTTTCGGTGGCGACCCAGCAGATCATCGCCATCGCGCGCGCGGTCGACATGTCGGCCAAGGTGCTGATCCTCGACGAGCCCACCGCCAGCCTGGACGCGCAGGAGGTGGCGGTGCTGTTCAAGGTGATGCGGACCCTGCGGTCGCGCGGGATCGGCATCGTCTTCGTCACCCATTTCCTCGATCAGGTCTATGAAGTCTGCGACCGCATCACCGTGCTGCGCAACGGCCGGCTGGTGGGTGAGCGGCGGACGGCCGAGCTGCCGCGCCTGGATCTGGTCGCCATGATGCTGGGGCGGGAGCTGGAGGCGGCGGCGCACCGCATCGACCTCGGCCCGGCGGAGGTGGACAGCCGTCCGCCGCTGGCGCGTTTCAAGGGATTCGGCAAGTCGCGCAGCGTCGAGCCCTTCGACCTCGACATCCGTCCCGGCGAGGTGGTGGCGCTGGCCGGTCTGCTGGGATCGGGGCGGACCGAAACGGTGCGGCTGGTCTTCGGCATGGACCGCGCCGACCAGGGCGAGGCGACCGTCGATGGCCGTCCGGTGCGGCTGAAGGGGCCGCGCGACGCCGTGCGGCTCGGCTTCGGCTTCTGTCCGGAGGACCGCAAGAAGGAGGGCATCGTCGGCGAGCTGTCGGTGCGGGAGAACATCATCCTGGCGCTGCAGGCGCGGCAGGGCTGGCTGAAGCCGATCCCGCGCCGCCGGCAGGAGGAGATCGCCGACCGCTTCATCCGCCTGCTCGACATCCGCACGCCGGACGCCGAACGGCCGATCCAGCTGCTCTCGGGCGGCAACCAGCAGAAGGCGCTGCTGGCGCGCTGGCTGGCGACCGAGCCGCGGCTGCTGATCCTCGACGAGCCGACGCGCGGCATCGACGTGGGCGCGCATGCCGAGATCATCCGCCTGATCGAGCGGCTGTGCGCCGACGGCATGGCGCTGCTGGTGGTGTCGTCGGAGCTTGAGGAGATCGTCGCCTACAGCCGCCGCGTCGTCGTGCTGCGCGACCGCCGCCATGTGGCGGAACTGAGGGGAGGGGAGGTCAGCGTGGAGCGCATCGTCGCCGCCATCGCGTCCGAGACGCCGAATGCAGCCGGATCGGGCTCAGAGGTGCGGCAATGACGCTGTCCGCTCCCGGCCCGTCGCGCAACCTGCCGCAATATGGCGCGCTGGTCGCCGTTCTGCTGGCCAACTGGCTGCTGTTTCCCGATTTCTTCGCGATCCGTCTGCAGGACGGCCGGCTGTTCGGCAGCCTGATCGACGTGCTGAACCGCGGCGCGCCGGTGGCGCTGCTCGCCATCGGCATGACGATGGTCATCGCCACCCGCGGCGTCGACCTGTCGGTGGGTGCGGTCATGGCGATCTCCGGCGCCATCGCCGCCACCATGACCGGGGCGGGCTGGGGCCTGCCGGCGGTGCTGGCGGCGTCGCTGGCGGCCGGGCTGCTGTGCGGGCTGTGGAACGGGCTGCTGGTGGCAGTGCTGCGCATCCAGCCGATCATCGCCACCCTGATCCTGATGGTCGCCGGGCGCGGCATCGCCCAGTTGGTGACGGAGGGGCAGATCGTCACCTTCACCAGCCCGGCGCTCGCCTTCATCGGCGGCGGATCCTTCCTGACCGTGCCGATGCCGGTGGTCATCACCGTGGCGCTGCTGGCGGTGACGGCGCTGCTGGTGCGGGCGACTGCGCTGGGGCTGATGATCGAGGCGGTCGGCATCAACCGGCTGTCCAGCGCCGGGGCCGGCGTCAATACGCCGGTGGTGCTGGTCGCCGTCTATGTCTGGTGCGGGCTGTGCGCCGCGGTCGCCGGGCTGATCGTCACCGCCGACATCCGCGGCGCCGACGCCAACAATGCCGGGCTGTGGCTGGAGCTGGACGCCATCCTGGCGGTGGTGGTCGGCGGCACGTCGCTGCTGGGCGGGCGTTTCGGGCTGGTGATGTCGGTGGTTGGGGCGCTGATCATCCAGGCGATGAACACCGGCATCCTGCTGAGCGGCTTCAAGCCGGAATTCAACCTGATCGTCAAGGCGGGCGTCCTGCTGGTCGTCCTGCTGCTGCAATCGCCGACGCTGACCCTGTTCCTGCCGCACCCGAAGGGGGCGCGGCCGATGGCCAGGGTCAAGCCGCCGGTGGCGCCGACCAGCGGAGGGGCTAAGCCATGACCAGTGCACTCCAGCGGTTCCTTCCCCTGATCGTCACCACCGCCGTGCTGGTGGTCGGGTTCCTGCTGTGCGCGGCGCAGTTCCCCAACTTCGCCTCCTGGCGGGTGGTGGGCAACCTTTTGACCGACAACGCCTTTCTCGGGATTACGGCGGTCGGCATGACCTTCGTCATCCTGTCCGGCGGGATCGACCTGTCGGTGGGGGCGGTGATCGGCTTCACCACCGTGCTGCTGGCCGTGCTGATCGAGCATGGCGGCTGGCACCCGCTGGCCGCCTTCGCCGTCGCGCTGATCGCCGCCGGCGGCTTCGGCGCGGCGATGGGCGGGGTGATTCATGTCTTCCAGATGCCGCCCTTCATCGTCACGCTGGCCGGCATGTTCATCGCCCGCGGCCTGGGCTTCGTCCTGACCACCGATTCGGTGCCGATCAACCATCCGCTCTATGGCGAGCTGAACGACATCGCGCTGCGCTTCGGCGCCGGCGGCAAGCTCAGCCTGCCGGCGATGCTGATGCTGGGGGTGGTGGTCGCGGCGGTTGTGTTGGCGCACTGGACCCGCTTCGGCGCCAACCTCTACGCGCTGGGCGGCAACCGGCAGTCGGCGGAGCTGATGGGCGTGCCGGTCGGGCGGACCACGGTGGCGGTCTATGCGCTGTCGGGGCTGCTGGCTGGGCTGGCGGGGATCGTCTTCTCGCTCTACACCGGAGCGGGATACTCGCTGGCGGCGACGGGGGTGGAATTGGACACCATCACCGCGGTGGTGATCGGCGGCACCCAGCTGACCGGCGGCTATGGCTATGTCGTCGGCACCTTCGTCGGGGTGCTGATCCAGGGGCTGATCCAGACCTACATCACCTTCGACGGCACCTTGAGCAGCTGGTGGACCAAGATCGCCATTGGTGTGCTGCTGTTCGTCTTCATCCTGTTGCAGAAGGGTCTGCTGACGGTCTGGGCCGGCCGCGGCGGCGAACCGGCGGAGGCGTGATGCCCATCGAGAGTTTCCTGTTCGATACCGTCGAGGGGCGGCCGGTGGAGGGGTTCACCCTTTCCGCCGGCGGGCTGGAGGCGACCGTCATCGCCCATGGCGCCCGGCTGGTGCGGATGATGGTGCCCGGCCGCGACGGGAACAGAGCCGATGTGGTGCTGGGCTTCGACCGGCTGTCCGATTACCTGGCGAGCGACGCCTATTTCGGCGCCACCTGCGGCCGCTACGGCAACCGCATCGGCGGTGCGGCCTTCGCGCTCGACGGTGTGCGCCATGAGCTGGCCGTCAACGAGCCGCCAAACCAGCTGCATGGCGGACCGGAGGGGTTCGATCGGCGCATCTGGGAGGCCGAGGTCGATGAGGCGGAGAACGCCGTCACCTTCACGCATGAGTCGCCGGATGGCGACCAGGGCTATCCGGGGACGCTGACGGCGAGCACGCGCTACCAGTTGAGCGATGACGGAGTGCTGGACATCCGGATGACGGCGACGACCGACCGGCCGACCATCGTCAACATCGTCCATCACAGCTACTGGAACCTCGGGGGCCATGCCTCCGGCGATCTGCGCGACCATCAGCTGACGGTGCGGGGCGGCTTCACCACGCCGGTCGGTGCCGACCTGATCCCGACGGGGGAGGTGCGGCCGGTGGACGGCACGGCCTTCGACCTGCGTGGTGGGGTGGAGCTGGGCGAGGCGCTGGAGGCGGTCGGCGGCTTCGGCTTCGACCATAACTGGTGCCTGGACGGTCCGGCGGGGGAGCTGCGGCCGGTGGCGGTGCTGGAGCATCCGGCATCCGGCCGGCGGATGGAGCTGGCGACCGACCAGCCGGGCTTGCAGGTCTACAGCGGCGGCTATCTCAGCGAAAAAATCGTGGGGAAGGGCGGACAACCCTACCGACGCTTCGCCGGGCTGGCGCTGGAGAGTCAGCGGTTTCCCAACAGCCCGAACATCGGCCATTTCCCGTCGGCGCGGCTCGATCCCGGCGAAACCTACCGCCATCGGATGCGGCTGCGATTCAGGGCGGACTGAACGGAATCGGGGAACCGTCCGCCGGATTGCGGGGTTCATCGAAGGGCATGGCAGCGGTTCCGCTGCCGGTCCTGCGATGCCGCTCCACAACGCCGGAAGGAAAGCTCGACATGGCTGCGATGCCGGACGCCGCCCGCCCAGAGTCCGCATATCAGGCTGGCCAGACCCCGGCCCACCCGGTTCTGGTGCCCGGCCGGACCTGCTGGCGGATCGAAAAGGCGGATCGGGTGGCGGTCATCATCGACGCCGCTGCCTATTTCGCCCGGATCAAGGCCGCCATCCTCAATGCCCGCCACACGGTGATGCTGATCGGCTGGGATTTCGACACCCGGATCAAGCTGGAGCCCGACGAACCGATGCCGGGCGTGCCGAACGAGCTGGGCGATTTCCTGAGCTGGATCGTCCGGGTGCGGCCGGAACTGACCATCAATGTGCTGAAATGGGATCTGTCGATCCTGAAGATGCCGTTCCGCGGCGGGACCCCGCTGGTGCTGCTGGACTGGATGACCAGCCGGCGCCTGCGCTTCCGCCTCGATTCCGCCCACCCGCCGGGCGCCTGCCACCACCAGAAGATCGCCATCATCGACGATGCGCTCGCCTTCTGCGGCGGCATCGACATGACGACCGACCGCTGGGACACGCCCGACCACCGCGACGGCGACCCGCGCCGGGTGCGGCCGAGCGGCGAGCCATACGGCCCCTTCCATGATGTGACGACGGCGGTCGACGGGGAGGCCGCGCGGGCGCTGGGCGACCTGGCACGGGAGCGCTGGCGGCGCGCGACCGGCGAGGAGCTGGCCCCGCCGCCGCCGACCAAGGCGCACTGGCCCGAGGACCTGACGCCGGACTTCCGCGACATCCCCGTCGCCATTGCCCGCACCGATCCGATGACGGACCAACCCCAGGGCGGTGCCCGCGAGATCGAGGCGCTGTATCTGGCCGCCGTCGCCGCCGCACGCGATTTCATCTATCTGGAAAGCCAGTACTTCGCCTCGCAGAGGATCGTCGGCGCCATCACCGCCCGGCTGTCGGAACCCGACGGGCCGGAGGTGGTGGTGGTCAACCCCGAACGCACCCCCGGCTGGGTGGAGGAGGAGGCGATGGGCAGCGCCCGCTCGCTGCTGGTCCAGCGCCTGCGCGAGCAGGATCCGCACGGGCGTTTCCGCATCCTCTCGCCGGTGACCGAGGGCGGAGAGGGTATCTATGTCCATGCCAAGGTGCTGGTGGTCGACGACCGGCTGCTGCGGGTGGGATCGTCCAACATCAACAACCGCTCCCAGGGGCTGGACACCGAATGCGACCTCGCCATCGAGGTCGCGCAGGGCGAGCGGCCGGAGGTGTGCCGCGCCATCCGCTCCGTCCGCACCCGCCTGATGGCGGAGCATCTGGGGGTCGGGGTGGAGGAGGTGGAGCGGACGGAGGAGGAGACCGGGTCGCTGACCGCCATGGTGGACCGGCTGATGCGCCCGGCCGGCCGCTCGCTCCGCCCGCTGGAACTGGAGCCGCTGAACGAGGCGGAGCGCCGACTGGTGGACGAGCGCCTGCTCGACCCCGACCGGCCGGAGCCGATGGCGGAGACGATCCTGCGCGGCGCGACGGCGTTCGGGGACGTCAACCGGGCGGCATGGCGCGTCGGGGTCGGGGTCGCCGCGGGGGCAGCGGTTGGTGTCGGACTGGCCCTTCTGGCCCGCCGGAACGGGCTTGGGAAAAATTTTCGCGGAGAGTGAATTCTCCGCTTGCGGGCCGCGGTCCATCCCGCTACATAGGCGCTCCCCGCGGCGCACAACGCGGTGCGGGGAAAGCGCTTGTGGCGGAATTGGTAGACGCGCTAGGTTCAGGTCCTAGTGGCTGAAAGGCCGTGGGGGTTCGAGTCCCTCCAAGCGCACCAACACTTCAAGTGTTGGTGTAGAGGAACAGAAGTATAGTGGGGCCATAGCTCAGCTGGGAGAGCGCTACAATGGCATTGTAGAGGTCAGGAGTTCGATCCTCCTTGGCTCCACCACTTCTGAAGGTTTTGGTAGGTTTAGGTCTTGTCTGTCGGGGTGAAGCCTTGTATAAGGCGCCGCTCCTCAGCGCGGGTGTAGCTCAGTTGGTTAGAGCGCCGGCCTGTCACGCCGGAGGCCGCGGGTTCAAGTCCCGTCACTCGCGCCACTTTGCGGGCGTAGCTCAGGGGTAGAGCACAACCTTGCCAAGGTTGGGGTCGAGGGTTCGAATCCCTTCGCCCGCTCCATTACTGGAGCGACAGTTTTGGGTTCCCGTGGTCTCGTAGCTCAGCGGGAGAGCACTACGTTGACATCGTAGGGGTCACTGGTTCAATCCCAGTCGGGACCACCATCTATGAAGGGCCCACCCGAACCGGGTGGGGGCCTTCGCTATTTTGGGGGTCAGTATCATCGTGGTCGGGCTGAGCAGCGAAGTTTAGCGCTGGTCGCTTAGCACTTTTCCCGCAATAACGAGCACGACTTGTGATTCAGGGAGCAGAAATCCTCCCAGGTTATTTGAGACTGGAACCGCTTTTCGTACTGGACATCAATCCGGCAGATTTCCGGGCGAACTTGGTAGATTTTGCATAGGCGAGTGACGTCCTCGTATTCTCTGCAGACACCATCCCCTCTATCAAGGAATCTGGTCTCGGGCGACAGGTGAACGTGGCGGCAGCATGCACCACAGGATGAACACTCAAAGGGCTTCACAACACGAACACCGCATCATCGTCATGCATAAAGTTCTCGAAGCTCTCAAAGTCATGAAAAGGCAGCGAGAGGCTGAATGTGCTGTTCAGGTTCGTTAGCCCCTTCATGAAGCCGTCGGCATCCCACGACATCATCGCTTCATCCATATCATCGAAGGCGGTCGAGAGGGCCGCGGCCTGGGCGGCGAAGTGCTCCTCCATCAGTTCCGTCATGGCCAAGCGGGCCGCTTGCATCCTTGCGACTGCCTCGACACAGAGTTGCTCTATGCGCTCTCGCCTTTCACGGGCCACACGGACTTGGGCGCTTTCGCCCAGGCTGATCACTCCGGACTGATGAAGGATGTTGCCGACAAAGTATCCGACCGAGGAGCCGACCATTGCTCCGACGACGGGTATAGGAATCAGAACCTGACCCAGAGCTCCGTAGTAGAAGCTGCTTGCCCCAATGATCGCGGTGCCGCCGACCTGATTGACCATCTCGTCGAAATCGATATCGCCTTTAAGATACTGGGCGACGTGTTTCGTTGACTGAATAATTCCGCTCGCTATCGCGACATGCGCATTGGACCTCGTGAGCGATCCCAAGCTGGCATCGCTGATACCCATGCCGGTCAGGAGGTGCGGTATCCCTTTCGCGGTTGCCGCCGACGCGTAGCCCGTCGCGAAGCTCCCGACCCCTGCGTAGATTGTATCCAGTGCCACCTGCGTCGGTGTAACCTCTCCTTTGTGCAGCTTCCAGAGTCCCCCGGCCAACGCGACACCGCCGCCTACGGTACCGGCGAACGTCCCTGCCTGCATGCCGGCCTTATGCATCTCGTTGCCAATCGCCTGCCATTCCATCTTTGAGGCAGTTTGTGCGGCTGTGGCGGCATTGGTGTTCGCAATAGCCTCCTCATGTGTGGTGCCGCCGGACTGCACCCCATCATGCTGGATTCCCTGATCCAGCCGCTTCTTTGCGCTTTCGTACTGAGGGGCATAGATCGACTCGGCCTTTTCTGTACGGTCATTGATGAGTTTCTGCATCTCCTGATGCTGCTCGGAGGGGCCGACCAGCGATACCTCTTCGTACTTTGGATTCCTCAGCTCGAAAAGTGTATGCGACGGCTTTGCGCAGGATTTTGCCTGGTAACTCTTTACGACTTCACCAGTCTCGGAATTTTTGATCCGGATATCGGCTATCGGATTGTTGATTTCACCCAAAGCGTCCGTTGTGGTTGCTTTGTATGAGCTATTCTTGAATAAAGCGTCCAAGTTGAACTTCGATACTTCAAGCTGCTCGAACACGAATCCCTGTGCCTTGTCCGCCATCATGTTCTGGCGTTGCAGCGCGATGCGGCGCAGGCGGTCCGTGTCGCTGAAGAACTCTCGCGTCCGTTCGCTAAGAACTTTGGTGTTTTGCTCTGCCATCAGCGTGGAGAAAAACGAGATGGCTGCGTCGCCCTTGGTGCGCGGCATGGCTGTTCCTCAGGAAATCAGGATGCAGACTGCGGTGCGGCAGCGCACGGTTCCTGCCGCACCCGGGCATCAGTTTTACGAAACCGATCGTTGCGCCGCGGCGCTGGAGCGTAGATGTTCGATCTCGCCCAATGCTTCCTGGATGATGGTGCCTTCGTCTGTGAGGAGGCGCTTGTCGATGACGTTACGTATCGTGGACGCCAATGCGGCGGTCATCATTATGCCCTTTCGGGTCTCCTCTGTGTGGGTCCGGTAGTCGGTGCTGTGGGCGACAGCGGCCTGCAACCCGGTCAGTAAGGGATTGAACCGCACAAGCAAATCCTCGAGCACGACCCGCACCTGTGCGAACGATGTGCCGATTCCCTTGGCCATAACTTCCGCGCCCTTCATCTCTTCGGCTGCTGCCCGTGCTTTGGCGAGGTTCTCATAGGCGGCGTGCTTGGCGGCCTCGGCTTTTGATGCCAGCATCATCCCCCCCACTGCCAGCACCGGCCCGGCGACAATTCCGCCGAGAATGGCGGTGCCTCCGGCCATGCCCAGTCCACCGGCGCTCAGAGCCCCGCCGCCAAACCATGCCAGCGTGGCGTTCGTTGCGGCGGCGCCACTCAGAACAGCAATAGGGGTGCCGGTCGAGGCCGCGGCGAATGCCCCTGCGCCACCGAAGGCCGCCAGGCCGGCCAACCCGCCAGCACCCAGAGAACTGATGCCAGAGAGAAGAATGGGGCTCATGTAGCCACTGGCTGCTTCGAGTTCTGCAAAGGACGCCTTGGTAAGCTTAACTTCCCCGTTCACCGCCCGCTCTTGGAAATCGACATTCTTCAGCTGCTTAAAAGCTTCTACGAACGGAATGAGTGCAGTCTTATAGGCCTTGAGCTTCGCCTTTCCCAGGCCCTCAATCCTGTCTTGGGTCTGCTGACGAACCAAATTCAGAGATCTTTGCGCATTCTCGACAATCTGATTTGCGTTGTCATTGGTGTCGCTGGCTTCCGAAAAATCGCGTTTGGCATCGATGCCTTTCTTGATGCCAAATCCCCCAGCAAGCAACGCTGCGCCGGCTAAGATAAACGGAACCGCCATCTCTGATCCCCTTTGCATGCAAACGTATACTGAAAGTTTAAAATGATCGATTCGTGATCCCAATATGATACAACGAGGCGGGGCGCACCAGGAAGTTCAGTTGTATAAATTTTTTGAGGAGATCGCCGCTGCGGTGAGACGGGCAGTTGCTTAAAGTTGGCAGTATAACATGGGTGCAGCGGCCGTGCTTGGATGGCTGTGTGCCAACGTAAGAATTGAGGTTTCAGCGGCAAGCTCAGTCCGGCAGTAACCAGGGTCGAGGTTTCCGCCCGTTAGTTGTTATTCATCCGTTGAAATCGTAAAGGTTATTGGTTCAATCCCAGTCGGGACCACCATCATAATGGCCGCCAACCAGAGCGGGTTGGCGGCCTTCTCTATTTTGAACACCCGCTCCTCAAATCATCGCCAGCGGCTGCTTGCGCTTCGGCGGCGGGAAGGCCTTGTCGATCTCCGCGATGTCCTCGGCGGTCAGAGTCAGCTTCACGGCCTCGGCGTTCTGGAGCGCGTGCTCCGTCGTTCCCGCCTTGGGAATCGCGATCACGCCCTGCTGCCGCAAGGCCCAGGCAATCGCCACCTGCGCCGGGGTGGCGTCGTGGCGCTTCGCCACTGCCAACAGGGCGGGGGAGCGCAGCAGGCGGCCGCCCTGGCCGATGGGGGAATAGGCCATCAGCGGCATGCGCGCGGTGTGCTGGAAGGGCAGAAGATCGTATTCGATCCCCCGATGTTCGGGGTTGTAGAGCACCTGATTGGCGGCGCAGCCGTGCAGGTCGGTAATCTCCGCCAGTTCCTCCAGATCGTCGACGTCGAAGTTCGACACGCCCCAGCGGGCGATCTTGCCGGCCTGGATCAGCGATTGGAACGCCTCCACCGTCTCCTCCAGCGGCACGCCGCCGCGCCAGTGCAGCAGGTAGAGGTCGATGCGGTCGATCCCCAGCCGCTTCAGGCTGCGCTCGCAGGCCTTCACCGTGCCGATGCGGGACGCGTTGCTGGGCAGGACCTTGGTGACGATGAACAGGCCGTCGCGGCGGCCGGCGATGGCCTCGCCCACCAGCTCCTCCGACGCGCCGTCGCCGTACATCTCGGCGGTGTCGATCAGGGTCATGCCGCGGTCGATGCCGGCCCGCAGCGCGGCGATCTCGGCGGCGCGGTCGCCGCGCCCTTCCGCCATCATCCAGGTGCCCTGGCCGAGAGCGGGGACCTCGGTGCCGTCGGGCAGGGTCACGCGCTTCATCTCCGTCTCTCCCGTCTGTCGTACCGAAAGACAACAAGCTGGTCCTGCGGGGCCAGCTTGTCGATGGATCTTCGGTGGGCTTTCCGGGGGATGGGACGGGGTTATGCCGCCTTTTTCGGCGCCCCGGCATGGCCGCCTTCCAGGAAGTTCAGCAGCTCCTCCCGGTAGTCGTAATAGCGAGGATGCTCCAGCAAAGCCTGACGGGTGCGCGGGTGGGGGATGTCCACCGTCAGGATGTGGCCGATCTTGGCGTTCGGGCCGTTGGTCATCATCACCACCCGGTCGGCCAGCAGCAGAGCCTCGTCCACATCGTGGGTGACGCAGACCGCGGTGACCTTGGTGCGCGCCCACACCTCCATCAGCACCTCCTGCAATTCCCAGCGGGTCAGGCTGTCGAGCATGCCGAAGGGCTCATCCAGCAGCAAGAGCTTGGGCGACAGGGCGAAGGCGCGGGCGATGCCGACGCGCTGCTTCATGCCGTTGGACAACTCCGACGCCTTGCGGTCCATGCTATCGCCAAGCCCGACGCGGGCGAGGTAATAGCGGGCGATGTCGGCGCGCTCGCCCTTGTTCGCATGGGGGAAGACGCGGTCGACGCCCAGCATGACGTTCTCGTAGGCGGTCAGC
The DNA here is from genome assembly GCF_047302835.1 of Azospirillum sp. CT11-132. Taxonomy (NCBI): domain Bacteria; kingdom Pseudomonadati; phylum Pseudomonadota; class Alphaproteobacteria; order Rhodospirillales; family Azospirillaceae; genus Azospirillum; species Azospirillum sp. CT11-132. The sequence continues at coordinate 371,546 of NZ_JBGLZA010000001.1, read as the reverse complement.
CAGGGGAACAGGCTGGGGGCCTGGAACACCACGGCGCGGTCGGGGCCGGCGCCGTCCACCTCCTTGCCGTCCAGCACGATGCCGCCGCTGGTCACGTCGGCGAGACCCGCCACCATCGACAGCACGGTGGACTTGCCGCAGCCGGAATGGCCGATCAGCGAGACGAACTCACCCTTGCGCATCTTCAGATCGAAGCCGTCCACCACGGTCAGCGGACCCTTGGGCGTGGCGAAGGTCTTGGTCAGGCGGGTGAATTCGAGATAGCGGTCCTCCATCCCGCGCCCGCCCATCGCCTCGATATAGGCCTTGGGCGGGGGCGAGGCGGTGATCGGCTTCACATCGGGCAGGACGAGATCGTCGTCACCGCCGGTGCCGCGGGCGACGCCGACCTCCATCAGATAGGCGGTGACCTCGGCGCGCAGGCGCTTGAAATCCTCGTCATGGTTGACGGCGGTGCGGTCGCGGGGACGCGGCAGATCGACGGTGAAGGCGGGGCCGAGCGTGGCGTTCGGGCCTGGGGTCAGCGGGATGATGCGGTCGGCCAGCAAGATCGCCTCGTCCACATCGTTGGTGATGAGGATGACGGTTTTGCGGTCCTTGCGCCAGATCGCCTCGATCTCGTCCTGCAGCTTGGCGCGGGTCAGGGCGTCGAGCGCCGACAGCGGCTCGTCCAGCAGCAGCATCTCCGGGCTCATGGCCAGCGCGCGGGCGAAGCCGACGCGCTGGCGCATGCCGCCCGACAGCTCCTTGGGCCGGCGGTCGGTGGCGTGGCCGAGGCCGACCGTCTCCACCGCCCGGCGGGTCAGCACGCCGCGCTCGGCCGACGGCTTGGCCGTGTGGACGGCGTCGACCGCCAGCGCGACATTCTCCTTCACGCTGAGCCAGGGCATCAGAGAGTAGGACTGGAAGACCAGACCGCGCTCCGGGCCGGGGCCGGTCACCGGCTTGCCGCGGTAGAGCACCTCGCCGGCGTCCGGCATCGCCAGACCGGCGATCAGGTTGATGAGCGTCGACTTGCCGGAGCCGGAGAAGCCGACGATGGCGACGAACTCGCCCTCTTCGATCGACAGGTCGATGTTGTGGAGCACGGTGTTGCCGCCGTAGGACTTCGACACGCCCTTCAGGTCCAGGATCGCCATGGCCGAGGTCTCCTTAGCGGGCGGGGCTGTGGCTGACGGCGGACTGCAGCGCCAGCATCACGCGGTCGAGCAGGAAGCCGATCAGGCCGATGGTGAAGACGGCGACCATGATCTTGGCGAGCGAGTTGGAGGAGCCGTTCTGGAACTCGTCCCAGACGAACTTGCCGAGGCCGGGGTTCTGGGCCAGCATTTCCGCCGCGATCAGCACCATCCAGCCCACGCCCAGCGACAGCCGCAGGCCGGTGAAGATATAGGGCAGAGCCGACGGCAGCACGAGGCGACGCACCATGGTGAAGCCGGAGAGCTGAAGCACCTTGCCGACATTCATCAGGTCGCGGTCGATGGAGGACACGCCGACCGCCGTGTTGATCAGCGTCGGCCACAGCGAGCAGAGCGTGACGGTGATGGCGGAGGTCAGGAAGGACTTCTCGAACAGCGGGTCGTTGCCCGACACTGTGGCGCTGACCACCATGGTGACCAGCGGCAGCCAGGCCAGCGGCGACACCGGCTTGAAGATCTGGATCAGCGGGTTGATCGCGGCGTTGACGGTCGGCGACAGGCCGCTCGCGACACCCAGCGGAACCGCGACCAGGGCGCCCAGCAGGAAACCGGTGAAGACCGTCTTCAGGCTGGTGACGATCTGGTCGAGGTAGGTCGGCTTGCCGGCATAGGGCAGGGTCTTCACCTCCGCCGCCGGGTTCTTCGCCAGCTTTTCGGCGTTGCGCTTTTCCTGGCGTTCGTAGAAGGCGGCTTCCTTGGCGCGCTCGGCCTTGTGGTCGGCGTAGAGGTTGGTCGCCTGCTCCCACACCTGGGCCGGGCCGGGGATGGCGCCGAGGCTGGTGTGGACCTGCGGCGCGGCCCAGCCCCAGGCGGCGAGGAACAGCAGGATGGCGGTCAGCGGGACGCCCATCTGGCGCCACAGCTCGATGCCCTGCTGGCGCGGGTTCTCGCCGGCGGCGAGCCGCAGCAGCGGCGCCAGCCAGCCGAGGCCGACGGTGGTCAGGACGGCGGCGATGCGGTTGAGAGCGTGGGCGCGCCGCGCCTTGCGCTGGGCGCGGGCGAGGTCGGAGGCGGTGCTGTCGGTCAGGCTGGTCATGGCGGGGTGTCCCTTCGGCAAGGTCCCTTCTCCCCCCTGGGGAGAAGGTTAGGATGAGGGGGTTCGGCGCAGCCGAAGAGATCCTCGAAGCGGATCCCCCTCACCCCGACCCTCTCCCCGGGGGGGAGAGGGGGATTTGGCGGGTGGAAGTGCTGCGGGCGCTCAGCCCCCCACCACCTGACCGCCTTCAACCTTCTGGTCGCCCTTCAGGCCGATGGGCTGCTTGGCGAGGTAGTCGTTGGGCTTGTGGCCGTCGTACGGGATGCCGTCGATGAAGCCGGTGTCGACCGGCTTGTAGCCGTCGCTCTTCCAGGGGAAGTCGGCCTCCTTCGCCTTGCCCTCCTCGACCAGCAGCTTGGCGGCCTGCAGGTAGATGTCCGGCTTGTAGACGTTGCGCGCGGTCTGGTCGTACCAGCTGTCGGGCTTGGCCTCGGCGATCTGGCCCCAGCGGCGCATCTGGGTCAGGTACCAGACGGCGTCGGAATAGAAGGGGTAGGTCGCGTTGTAGCGGAAGAAGACGTTGAAGTCGGGAACGTCGCGCTTGTCGCCCTTCTCATACTCGAAGGTGCCGGTCATCGAGTTGGCGATGACCTTGGCGTCGGCCCCGACATATTCGGACTTGGCCAGGATCTTCACCGCTTCGGCGCGGTTGGCGTTATTGTTCTCGTCCAGCCACTGGGCGGCGCGGATCAGCGCCTTGACGACGGCCAGATGGGTCTTGGGGTTCTTCTTCGCCCAATCGTCGGTGACGCCGAAGACCTTCTCCGGATTGTTCTTCCAGATCTCGGTGTCGGTGATGACGGGGACGCCGATGCCCTTGACCACCGCCTGCTGGTTCCACGGCTCGCCGACGCTGTAGCCATAGATGGTCCCGGCCTCCAGCGTCGCCGGCATCTGCGGCGGCGGGGTGACGGAGAGAAGCGCGTCGGCGCCGATCTGGCCCGACACGTCGGTCGGGCTGTAGAAGCCGGGGCTGATCCCGCCGGCGGCCAGCCAGTAGCGCAGCTCGTAATTGTGGGTCGAGACCGGGAAGACCATGCCCATGTTGAAGGGCTTGCCCTCCGCCTTGTACTGGGCAATCACCGGCTTCAGCGCGTCGGCCTTGATCGGGTGGACCGGCTTGCCGTCGGCACCCTTCGGCACGTTGGCCTTCATCTTCTGCCAGACATCGTTCGACAGCGTGATGCCGTTGCCGTTCAGATCCATGGAGAAGGCGGTGACGATGTGCGCCTTGGTGCCGAAGCCGATGGTGGCGCCCAGCGGCTGGCCGGCCAGCATGTGGGCGCCGTCCAGCTCGCCGGAAATCACGCGGTCGAGCAGGACCTTCCAGTTCGCCTGCGGCTCCAGCGTGACGGAAAGGCCCTCATCCTCGAAGAAGCCCTTCTCGACGGCGATGGCGAGCGGCGCCATGTCGGTCAGCTTGATGAAGCCGAGCTTCAGCTGCTCCTTCTCCACGTCGAGCGGGGCGGCATAGGCAGAGACGCCTGCGGTCAGGGCGACGACCGCAGCGGCGGATGCGAGAAGGTGGCGCAGAGGGCGGGAGGTGGTGCGGGAGGTATGAGCCACGTCGGTTGCTCCATCTCTGAAATCCGGGCCAGCGGCCGGGTGGGGCGACACCGGTCTCGAACCTTGGCGATTTTCTGGGCAGGTCCCCGACTGGCTGTTTTTCGGGCAGATGGCTCTTGCGCACCTTGGCCGTCGAAAGCGTCCAGCGGGATCGACCGGAAAAGCGTGTCGATACCGGGGTCGGCAACACTGCCGGGGGCTGGCCCATCATTGGACGCTTGGGATGCACGCACCGTCGTTGGCGCGTCTCTGGCCTCCCTCTTCGCAAGCCTCATGCCAAAGGATGGGTTTTGCCGGAAATCGAGCCGCAGAGGTTGATTTTGCTGACTATGACCCGGCGGAAGGTATGAAGCACCTGACAGGGCCGCGGTGTGCCTGCCGATTTTTGCGGCGCACACAAGCCCGCATGGTCATCCTTTGTGCAGCACCTATGGATGATCCAAAAACAGGCACCTAGGTCTTGGGTGCGGATCCGGGCAGGACCCCGCGGATTCCCTGGAGTTTTCCTGCGCCGGCCTGCTGGCGGGGCGATTGGCACACGGATTGCGAAGGGAGTGGCGAGACAGCAGCGGGTGCCGGCAACGTCGCCGAAACCCGCGACATCGGCCGAAGCCGTGCGACGACGTGCGGAATTGGCTCTGGTTCGACGACGAACCGCCCGGACAACGGCGTCCGAACAGGTCTGCACCCTCCTTCGCGATCCACTCGCGGGGCAGGGAGACGGCCCGTTCGGACGCCTTTCTTTTTGGCCCCGTGCCTGACTTTGCGGCAGGCCGGACACGATTGACGAGGCAGACGCGCCATGGACATGCATCTCTCATCGAACAACGGGCCCGTCGTTGAACTGAACGAGGCCGAACTGCGCAGTGCCGGCCCGGCCAGGGAGCGGCTGGTGGTGGTCGGCAACGGCATGGCCGGCATGAAGACGGTGGAAGAGCTGCTGGCCAAGGCGCCGGGCCGCTTTGACGTCACCGTCTTCGGGGCCGAGCCGCATCCGAACTACAACCGCATCATGCTGTCGCCGGTGCTGGCGGGAGAGAAGACCTTCGACCAGATCGTGCTGAACAGCCGCGAGTGGTACGACGCCAACGGCATCACCCTGCTGACCGGCGAACCGGTGGAGGGCATCGACCGCGCGGCCAGGACGGTGGTCTCGCAGTCCGGCCGCGTCGTTCCCTACGACAAGCTGCTGATCGCCACCGGGTCGATGCCCTTCATCATCCCGGTGCCGGGATCGACCCTGCCGGGCGTCATCGGCTTCCGCGATCTGGCGGACGTGGACGCCATGCTGGCGGCGGCGGCGAAGGGCGGGCGCGCCGTGGTGATCGGCGGCGGTCTGCTGGGTCTGGAGGCAGCCAACGGCCTGCGGGTCAAGGGGATGGACGTCACCGTCGTCCACCTGATGCCGACGCTGATGGAACGCCAGCTCGACCCGTCGGCCGGCATGCTGCTGCAGCGCGAACTGGAGCGCCGCGGCATCGAGGTGCTGACCGGCGCCGACACGGCGGAAATCGTCGGGGATGACTGGGTCAGCGCGGTGCGGCTGAAGGATGGGCGCGAGCTGCCTGCCGACATCGTCGTCATGGCGGTGGGCATCCGCCCGAACATGGCGCTGGGCAAAGCGGCCGGGCTGGAGTGCGGGCGCGGCATCCGCGTCGATGACCAGATGCGCACCAGCGACCCGTCGATCTACGCGGTCGGCGAGTGCGTCGAGCATCGCGGCGTCACCTGGGGCCTCGTCGCCCCGCTGTTCGAAATGGCGAAGGTGCTGGCCCACGACCTCGCGGGCGGGGAGGGTGCGGCCTACACCGGCTCCGTCACCTCGACCAAGCTGAAGGTCACGGGCGTCGACGTGTTCTCCGCCGGCGATTTCTCGGGCGGGGAGGGGACCGAGGACATCGTGTTCCGCGACGCGGCGCGCGGCGTCTACAAGCGGCTGGTGCTGAAGGACGGCAAGCTGCTGGGCGCCGTGCTGTATGGCGACACCAAGGACGGCGCCTGGTACTTCTCGCTGCTGAAGGACGGCGCCGACGTGTCGGCTGAGCGCGACACCATGATCTTCGGGCAGGGCTTCGGCGGTGCCGATGCGGGCGACCCGAACGCCGCCATCGCAGCATTGCCCGACAGCGCCGAGATTTGCGGCTGCAACGGCGTGTGCAAGGGCACCATCGTCAAGGCGATCACCGAAAAGGGCCTGACCAGCCTGGACGAGGTGAAGGCGCACACCAAGGCCTCGGCCTCCTGCGGCGGCTGCTCCGGCACGGTGGAACGGCTGCTGGCGGTGACGCTGGGCGACGGCTTCACGGCGGCGCCCAAGGTCAAGCCGATGTGCAAATGCACCCACCACACCCATGACGCGGTGCGGGCGGCCATCGTGGAGCACGGGCTGAAGACCATGGCCGAGGTGTTCCAGGCGATGGAATGGACGACGCCCGACGGCTGCGCGTCCTGCCGGCCGGCGCTGAACTACTACCTGCTGTGCGCGTGGCCCGGCGAGTATCGGGACGACTATCAGTCCCGCTACATCAACGAGCGCGCCCACGCCAACATCCAGAAGGACGGCACCTATTCGGTCGTGCCGCGCATGTGGGGCGGCCTGACCAACGCCGCCGAGCTGCGCGCCATCGCCGACGTGGTGGACAAGTTCAACATTCCGACCGTGAAGGTCACCGGCGGCCAGCGCATCGACCTGTTCGGCGTGAAGAAGGAGGATCTGCCGGCGGTCTGGGCCGATCTGAACGCCGCCGGGATGGTGTCCGGCCATGCCTATGCCAAGGGTCTGCGCACGGTGAAGACCTGCGTCGGGTCGGAATGGTGCCGCTTCGGCACGCAGGATTCGACCGGGCTGGGCGTGAAGCTGGAACGCATGACCTGGGGCACCTGGACCCCGCACAAGGTCAAGCTGGCGGTGTCCGGCTGCCCGCGCAACTGCGCCGAGGCGACCATCAAGGATCTGGGCGTCGTCTGCATCGACAGCGGCTATGAACTGCATGTCGGCGGCAACGGGGGCCTGCATGTCCGGGCCTGCGACCTGCTGGTCCGCGTCGCGACGGAGGAGGAGGTGCTGGAATACACCGGCGCCTTCATGCAGCTGTACCGCGAAGAGGCCCGCTATCTGGAGCGCACCGCGCCGTGGGTGGAGCGGGTCGGCCTCGACCACATCAAGGCGGCGCTGGTCGATGATCCGGAGCGGCGGCGGGCGCTCAACGCGCGCTTCCTGTTCTCGCAGACCTTCTCGCAGGACGACCCGTGGGCGGAGCGCGCCGCCAAGGGCGTCGACCGTCACGAATTCAATCTGCTCGCCGAAGTGGGGTAAGGATCATGGACAGCATCATCATGGAAACCGTCTGGACCCAGGTCGGCAACATCGACGACATCCCGGTGCTGGGCTCGCGCGTCGTCCGCACTCCCGGCGGCGACATCGCCCTGTTCCGCACGGCGGCCGACGAGGTTTTCGCGCTGGAGGATGCCTGCCCGCACAAGCAGGGGCCGCTGTCCCAGGGCATCGTCCATGGCCGCCGCGTCACCTGCCCGCTGCACAATTGGGTGATCGAGCTGGCGACCGGCGAGGCCGTCGCCCCCGACGAGGGCCGCACCGGCCATGTTCCGGTGCGGGTCGAGGGGCGCAGCGTTGCCATCGCGCTCGGCGAGGCCAAGCTGTCTCGCGGCGGCTGCCGCAAGGCCTGCGGCCATGTTTGATGGAGCGGAGCCAACCTCCGGGCCGAAACGGGAGGTGAAGACCACCTGTCCCTATTGCGGGGTCGGGTGCGGGGTGATCGCGCGCGTTTCGGCCGATGGCGCCGTCACCGTACGCGGCGATGCCGACCACCCGGCGAACCGGGGACGGCTCTGCTCCAAGGGATCGGCGCTGGCCGACACGCTGGTGCCGGATGGGCGCTTGCTCCATCCCGAGATCGGGGACCGGCGGGTGTCGTGGGACGAGGCGCTGGACGAGGTGGCTCGGCGGTTTTCCGACACCATCGCCAAGCATGGGCCGGACTCGGTCGCCTTCTACGTCTCCGGCCAGCTGCTGACCGAGGATTATTACGTCGCCAACAAGCTGATGAAGGGCTTCATCGGCTCGGCGAACATCGACACCAACTCGCGGCTGTGCATGGCCTCGTCGGTGGTCGGGCACAAGCGCGGGCTGGGCGCCGATGCGGTGCCGGGGAGCTACGAGGATTTCGAGTGCACCGATCTGGTGGTGCTGGTGGGGTCGAACCTCGCCTGGTGCCACCCGGTGCTGAACCAGCGGCTGCTGGCGGCGAGGGCGGAGCGCGGCACGCGCATCATCGTGGTCGATCCGCGGCGGACCGATTGCGTCGATGCCGCCGACCGTCATCTGGCGCTGAACGCCGGGACCGACGCGGTGCTGTTCAACGGGCTGCTGGCATATCTGGACAGCCGGGGCCATCGCGATGCCGGCTTCGTCGCCGCCCATGCCGAGGGGGTGGAGGAGGCGCTGGCCGCCGCCCGCGCTGATGCGGCCGATATCGAGACGGTGGCCCGCCGTTGCGGGCTGGCGGAGGCAGAGGTCGCCGCCTTCTATGCCGAGTTCGCGGCGACGGAACGGGTGGTGACGGTCTATTCGCAAGGCGTCAACCAGTCGTCCCAGGGCAGCGACACCGTCAACGCCATCCTGAACGTGCATTTCCTGACCGGGCGCACCGGCCGGCCGGGTTGCGGTCCCTTCTCCGTCACCGGGCAGCCGAACGCCATGGGCGGGCGCGAGGTCGGCGGGCTGGCGAACCAGCTTGCCGCCCATATGGGCTTCACGGCGGAAGAGGTCGAGCGGGTCGGCCGCTTCTGGCAGGCGCGGCGCATGGCGGACAAGCCGGGGCTGAAGGCGGTGGATCTGTTCCGCGCCATCGAGGCCGGCTCGGTCAAGGCAGTGTGGATCATGGCGACCAACCCGGCGGTCAGCATGCCCGACGCCGGGCGGGTCCGCCGGGCGCTGGCGAAGTGTGAAACCGTGGTGGTCTCCGACTGCATCCGCGACACCGACACCGGCCGCTTCGCCCATATCCGCCTGCCGGCCAAGGGCTGGAGCGAGAAGGACGGCACCGTCACCAACTCCGACCGCACCATTTCGCGGCAGCGGGCCTTCAAGGATGGCGAGGGAGAGGCGCGGGCGGACTGGTGGATCGTGACGCAGGTCGCGCGGCGGATGGGCTTCGCCGAGGCCTTTCCGTATGAGACCGCCGCCGCGGTGTTCCGCGAGCATGCGGCGCTGTCGGATTTCGAGAATGGCGGTTCGCGGGCCTTCGACATCGGGGCGCTGAGCGGACTGGATGATGCCGGTTACGACGCCCTGGCGCCCTTCCCCTGGCCCTGGCGCGCCGGGGGCGAGCCGCAGAAGCGGCTGTTCGGCGACGGCCGATTCTTCACCGCCGACGGGCGGGCGCGGATGCTGGCGGTGACGGCGAAGCCGATGCCGCGTGCGGTGCCGGACGGTGCCTTGCTGCTGAACACGGGGCGGCTGCGCGACCAGTGGCACACGATGACGCGCACCGGACTGTCGGCGCGGCTGTCGGCCCATGTGCCGGAACCGCGGCTGGACATTCACCCGGCGGATGCGGCGGCGCGGGGCGTGGACGATGGCGGGCTGGCTCGCATCGCCACGGCGGCGGGGGAGGCGCTGGCGCGGGTCCGCGTCACCGATGCCCAAAGCGAAGGCACGATCTTCCTGCCGATGCATTGGACCGACCGCTTCACCGGCGCCTGTGTCATCGGCCGGCTGATCGACGACGAGGCGGTGGACCCGGTCTCCGGCCAGCCGGATCTGAAGCGGATGCCGGCGACGGTGGAGCCATGGCGGCCGCACTGGACCGCCTTCCTGCTGACCCGCCGGGTGGTTGAACCTGGGCATGGCGGCTATTGGGCGCGGCGGGCGGTGAGCGGCGGACATCTGGTGGAGATGGCCGGGACGGGGGCGATCCCCGATGTTGCGGCGTGGCTGCCCGGTCTCGACCCGGCCGAGGCGGTGGTGGAGTTCCGTGACCACGCGCGCGGCGGTCTGCGGATGGCCTGGATGGACGGGGACCGGCTGGAGGCCTGTTTGTTCGTCGCCTCCGACGGGCGCCTGCCGCCGCGTGGCTGGCTCGCCGGGCTCTTGGAGGTCGACGGGCTGGATGATGGCGCGCGGGCCGGGCTGCTTGCCGGGCGGGAGCCGGGCAGGCAAGCGGATGAGGGGCGGATCGTCTGCGCCTGCTTCAGCGTCGGCATCAACCGGCTGGTGGGGGCGATCCGCGACCGGCAGCTGACCAGCGTGGCGGAGATCGGTGCGGCGTTGAAGGCCGGGACGAATTGTGGTTCCTGCGTGCCTGAACTCAAGGAGGTGCTTCGTCATGCTCATCAGCGCGAAGTGGCGTGATGGCCAGACCCTCCCTCTCCCCCCCGCTCACGCGCAAACTTCGTTTGCGCTGACGCGACAGGCGGACCTTTGGTCCGCCGTTAGCGGGGAGAGGGGCGGGGTGAGGGGGATGCGCGGCGGGGCCTTCTGGGATTGGCTGCGCGCCACATTCCCAATGTTCGCTCGTCTTTCGGAGAAGTTTTCCCCCTCACCCCAACCCTCTCCCCGGGGGGGAGAGGGGGATATGGGCAGGGGAGGCACCGTAAGCCTCGTCGGCGCCGGTCCCGGCGACCCGGACCTGCTCACCGTCGCGGCGGTGAAGGCGCTCGCCGCGGCCGAGGTCGTGCTCTATGACGCGCTGGTCGGCGACGGCATTCTCGATCTCGCCAACCCGAAGGCGGAGCGCATCTGCGTCGGCAAACGCTCCGGCCGGCATTCGCTGCCGCAGGGGGAGATCAACGCGCTGATCGCCTTCCATGCCCGGCGCGGCAAGCGGGTGGTGCGGCTGAAGGGCGGCGATCCGATGGTGTTCGGTCGCGCCGGCGAGGAGATCGAGCATCTCGACAGCCTCGGCATTCCGGTTCGCGTCATCCCCGGCATCACCGCGGCGCTCGGCTGTGCGGCCTCGACGGGGCTGTCGCTGACCCGGCGCGGGGTGTCGCGCGCCGTCACTTTCGTCACCGCCCATGGCCGCGACGGCGAGCGGTTCGAGCCCGACTGGGCGCGGCTGGCCGATCCGCAGGGCACGCTGGCGATCTATATGGGACGCGAGCAGGCGCGCGCGGTCGGCCAGGGCCTGACAGGGGCCGGGCTGCCGGCCAACACGCCGGTTCTGGCGGTGGAAAACGGCTGCCGGCCCGATGAGCGGCGTTACTGGACGACGCTCGGCGCCATGGCGGAGCAGGGGGTGGCCGCCGGCAAGGGGCCGACCCTGCTGCTGGTGGGCGAGGCGCTACGCCCGCGTCAGGTCGGGGCGGCGGACGCCCTGGCCGGGACGGCGGACTCCATTGATCTCCGCGCGTTTGGCGACTTCGCTCAGCGGCTCGATCACGACTGACATGGTGAAGACGGTGGCGTGCAGCAGGTTCGCCCCGTCCACCATCAGCCCGACATGGCCGGGGAAGAAGACGATGTCGCCACGCCGATACTCCACGTCGCGGCCATCGTCGGACACCCACGCCCCCAGCCGCTCGTCCTTGCGCTGCATGCCGCTGCTGTGGTGGGAGACCACGCCGGCCGCCGCCATGGCGGTCAGCGCCAGCCCGGAACAGTCGATGCCGAAGCTGCTGCGTCCGCCCCAGACATAGGGTGTCTCCAGGAAGCGCAGGGCGGTGGCGAGATGGTCGGTCGCGGGAGGGGCGTCCACCGGCTCCAGCCAGCCCGCGAACAGCCAAAGCCCGTCGTCGGTGCCGACCCAGCCATTCTCGGCCCGGCCGTCCAGCGTCACCAGCGACCCGAAGCTGAGCGTCGCCACCGGCGGCGCCCGGTGCGTCGGTCCGGGGTGCAGGTCGGCGCGCAGAGCCCGCACGCGGTGGGTGGGGGCCACCGGCTCCCGATGCGCGGTACCCGGCGGCAGCCAGCCGACATGGCCGTCGAAGGCGTTCTCCGCCCGCAGCCAGCCGTCACGCTCCTCCAGAATGCAGAAACGTTCGCCGCGGATCATCTCGCTGGTCTGAGGGATGCCCTGTTGCGGCTCCTCCAGCAGGACGGCGTGCGGGGCGGTCAGTTGGCGCGTGGTCATGGGTGCGGGCCGGACTTCGTGAAAACCGGCTGCGACCTTAGCGCCGGTGCCGACGCTGCGCGAGGGATAAAGCGCATCCGTCATTTCAACGGAGTCTCCGTCATTCCGCCGGAAATCTCCAGCGTGACCGGCGCATTGCCCGGTTCAGCCCGGCCACATCCGCCGGCACCTTTTGTGTGCGAGCCAAATCGTCAGCTTGGCTCGCCAACACGGATACGGCTGAACAGAGGAGCGCGAGAGATGGCAACGATGAAGGTTCTGGTTCTGGGGGCCGGCAAGATCGGGTCGATGATCGGCACGCTGCTGTCCGAGACCGACGATTTCGCCGTCACCATCGGCGACCGGGACGAGGCGCTGCTGTACCGCGCCGAACATGCCGGGCTGCGGGTGATGCGCGTCGATGTGGAGGATCACGATTCCCTGCGCGCCGCCATGGCCGGCCAGCATGCGGTGCTGAGCGCCTGCCCCTTCACCCTGACCCCGGCCATCGCCACCGCCGCCGTCGCGGCCGGCGCCCATTACCTGGACCTGACCGAGGATGTCGCCGCCACCCGCAAGGTGAAGTCGCTGGCGGAAACCGCCAACAGCGCGCTGATCCCGCAATGCGGTCTGGCGCCCGGCTTCATTTCCATCGTCGGTCATGACCTCGCCCGCCGCTTCGACGAGCTGCACAACCTGCACCTTAGGGTCGGCGCCCTGCCGCAGTATCCGACCAACGCCCTGAAGTACAATCTGACTTGGAGCACCGACGGGCTGATCAACGAATACTGCAACCCGTGCGAGGCCATCGTCGACGGCCGCCCGCACGAGGTGATGCCGCTGGAGGGCGACGAGCGCTTCGCGCTGGACGGCGTCGATTACGAGGCCTTCAACACCTCGGGCGGGCTGGGGTCGCTGTGCGAGACGCTGGCCGGCAAGGTGCGGAACCTCGATTACAAGACGGTGCGCTATCCCGGCCACCGCGACATCGTCCGCCTGCTGATCCGCGACCTGCGGCTGGGCGAGCGGCGCCACCTGCTGAAGGACGTGCTGGAGACGGCGGTGCCGCTGACGCTGCAGGACGTGGTTCTGGTGCTGGCGACCGCCACCGGCGTGCAGGAGGGCGAACTGCGGCAGGAGACCTTCGCCACCAAGATCTACAGCAAGCAGATCGCCGGCCGCACCTGGAGCGCCATCCAGGTCACCACCGCCGCCGGCATCTGCGCCGTGCTGGACCTGCTGCGCGAGGGCTCTATCCCGCAGGCCGGCTTCATCCGGCAGGAGCAGGTGCCGCTGGACGCCTTCCTGAACAACCGCTTCGGGCGGCATTACAAGGGCTGACCTCTGTCGCCCGGCGGGCTGATGATCAGCAGCGTGTCCTGGGGCTGGATGATGTAGCGGTTGCGTTCGGTGAAGGGGATGTTGCGGCCGTGGCTGTGCACCTGCACCACCATGCCGCCGGTGACCTCCGCCATCGTCAGGCCGACCTCGTCCGGTTCCGCACGGCGTTCGCTGAGCACCATCTGCCCGCCGGTCGACATCAGGTCGCACAGGAAGGGAGTGGCGTGGCGCGTCTCCACCGCGTCGGCCATCAGGTAGCCGCCGATCTTCGGCGGCGACACCACCAGATCGGCGCCGCTGAGGTTGGCGAGCTTGATGTTCTCCTCCTGCCTGATGTTCGCCACGATCTTGGTGTCGGCGGACAGGTGGCGCACGGTCAGGATCACCAGGATGGTGGTGTCGTCGCGCCCGGTGCTGACGATCACCGCCTTGGCTTTGCCGACGCAGGCCTTGGTCAGCGTCTCCTCGCTGGTGCCGTCGCCGAGAAGGCCGATGAAGCCGGCGTCGGCGGCCAACTGGATGCGGTCCTCCGAATCGTCGATGACGACGATGTGGTCGGCGGGATGGCCCTTCGCGACGGTCTCCTGCGCCGCGATGAATCCGCTGTGCCCGAAGCCGCACAGCACGATGTGGCCCTGCAACTGCTTCTGAATGCGGCTCAATCGGAATTCCTCCACGATCCTCTGCACCACCAGCTCGTAGGCGGTGCCGAGAAAGATGAACCAGATGAAGATGCGGATGGGGGTGACGGCGAAGGCGTCGATCAGGCGGGCGGAGTGGCTGACCGGCACGATGTCGCCATAGCCGACGGTGGTCACCGTGATCATGGCGAAATAGAGGATGTCGGGAAAGCTGATGGTGCCGTCGATCTGGTCCTTCAGTCCGTCACGGTCGAACCAGAACACCGCGATGACCAGCGCGATCAGGACGGCGACGATCCCGATGCGCAGCAGCAGGGTCTTTTCCGCCGACAGGCCGGAGCGGACATGGAGAAGCCGCCCCTTCTTCAGGGACGGCCTGCCTCGTCTTCTGTCCTGTATTCGCCGCTCCACCGGATCCTGTTTCCGCTGTTCGTCCGTTCGGGCTTTCCGCCCGATAGTCTGAACGCGCGAAACCGCGTTCGGGTCGCGGGAGCCGCGCCTTTAAAATTTGAAGACCGCTTCCATGCCGGCGAAATGGATGGTCTTGGCCGGGCCGCTGTCCTTCAGGAAGGGACCGGGGCGGAACAGCGAATAGGAGACCAGCCCCTCGAAGGAGCGGCCGGAGCTGTAGGACAGCACCAGTTCGCCCTGGGTGCCGACATAGCGCGCCCGTGACGCGGCGCCGGAGCGCAGCAGGCCGCCGGTCAGGTCGTACACCCCATCGTCCAGGCTCTCCCGCCAATAGGCGATGGCGGAGGCGGACAGGCTGAACTCGTCGGTCAGGGCGAGGTCGAGCGTCGGGTGCAGGTTCATCAGGTTATAGGGACCGATCGGCGTCAGCTCGCCGAAATATTGGGCGCGCGGGAACAGGGGGTTGAAGGTCTCCAGCCGGTCGTCGCGGGGATTGCCGTCGCCGCTGGCGATGTTGGCCTTCAGGCTGAGGCGGGGCTGCAACGGCAGCGTGGTGAAGCGATAGCCGCTGTCGGTGGCGAGCGACCAGGCACGGATGGACCCGCCCCCAGAGGAATTATTGGCGAAGCGGCCGAACTGGCCCATCGCCTCCCAGTTCCAATCCCAGCCGGCGGCCTTGCCGAAGCTGCGCAGGCCGATGGTGTGGCGCAGTTCGTTACCCCTGCCGGAGTCGAAGCTGGCGCGGCGGTTGCGGTAGCCGATGTAGTAGGCATCAAGCCCGGCGCTGTCGGTCCAACCGAAATCAAGCGGGCGAGTGGCGTAGAGCGCCCATGCCGTGCGCTTGGCGTCGCGGCCGTCGTCGAACAGCTCCGGCGTCGGCTGGACCGGGCGGCCGAGGAAGGCGTCGATCCGCCAGGGTCCGGCGGTGACGATCCCCTTCACCGCATCGAAGGAGCGCGGCACGTTGGCGCCATAGCGGATGGAGATCAGCCGTTCTGACCCATAAGCCAGCATCTGGCGGCCGACGCGCAGCGTGCCCTGGGCATCACCGAGCGGGGCGTTCAGGTCGGCGAAGCCCTGCATCAGGTCGATGCGGTCGGCGTCCGGCGGCGCCAGCGGGTCCAGCTTGCCCGCCGTGCCGGCCATGATGAGCTGGCCGAACAGGCGAAGGCTCTGGCCGACGCGCAGGTCGGCATAGGGCAGGGCGCGCCACAGTCCGTAGGCGTCGTTGCGCGGCTCGTCCTGGCCCCAGCTGCTGTTGCGGATCGCCTCGCCGCGCAGGCGAAGCTCCAGGCCGGTTGAGAGCGAGGCGGTGCCGTCGCCGGTGACCGGGATGGCCTTGAACCGCTCCCAAAAGGCGCCGGAGCGGGCCTCGGGCGAGAGCAGGTAGCGGTAATCCTCGTCGAAGCGGGTGTTGGTCAGCGGCGGTGGATTTGTCGATTGGGCCGCATAGGCCGGACCGATCCACAGCAAAAGGGCAACCGCCGCCGCGCGAAGGCGGGCCGACATGGGGCATCTCCGTTAGGGCGCTGGACTGCACCGATCCTAGGGAGATGCCCGGTGGCGTGATTGCTCCTTCCGAACCGCTTTTGCCGGTTCTGCGCGCGGCTTACCCCACCGCCGCCATCGACGCTGCCGAATCGGCCGTCCGCGTGGTGCCGTAGCGGCGGATCATCGCGGCGCAGAACTCGGCGAACTCCTCCGCCACCTGGGGCGGGCTGGTGTGGTGGGGTTCGACGCCGCGGTGTTCCGGGGTGAAGCAGAAGGTGACGGTCACCTCGAAATCGGCCAGCGCCTCCATCTGGCGGTCGAACCAATCCAGCGCATTGGGGCGGAAGCTGTCGGCCCAGGACAGGCCGGTGCGCAGGTGGCGGACACCCAGCCGCTTCAGCCACGCCACCGCCTCGTCAAGCCGGTGATCCTCGTAATGGAACCACTGGCAGATGCCCATCTGGCCGGCATAGGGGGCGAAGGCCTCCACCGCCGGTTTCGGCGTGCCGTCGGCGCGCAGAAGCCCCATGTGGAAATGGCGGTAGTAGGACGACCCCTCCGCCTCCTTGTGGCGGGTGGTGGCCTCCCAGTGGCTGGGCAGGTCGTACAGGCTGTACCAGTGGATGCGCGGCACCTTGCCGATCAATAGCTCGGCGGTACGCTTGACGCCCCAGGCCTGCACCTCTTCGGCGCCGAAGGAGGAGACGCCGGCCTCGGTCACCCAGATCGGCTTGTCCGTGACGGTGCGGATCTCGTCGATCTTGTTCGGCCACTCGTGGATCTGCCAGAGATTCCAGTCGAGCGGGAAGCCGTGGACCGCCACCACGTCCACCTCCTCCAGCACGCCGCGCTCATCGAGCCGGCGGACGAAGGACGGGTCGATGGGGGACATGCCGCCCAGCACGCGGGTGATGGTGGAGTTCTCCGCCCGGATCGCCTGCCCGGCCAGGATGGTCATGCGGGCGAACAGGTCCCATTCGGGGTCGAGGTTGGGATCCCAGTGCGACTTGTTGTTCGGCTCGTTCCAGATCTTGGCGGCTTCGATCATCCCTCGGTCCCTTTCTTCACGGCGTCTTCTTTGGGCTGGGCCGGATACACCGCACCGGCCTCGGTCGGGCGGTCGACCCGGCGGCAGACATAGACCTCGCGTTCCGGATGTTCGGTGATGGCGAAGCCGGCGCTGCGCAGCATGGCCTCGGCGCAGGCGGCGTTGGGCGCCCACCAGTTGGTCCAGTCGCGGGCGTATTCGTGTTCGATGAAATGCAGCTTCGGATAGCCGGGATCGTCGAAGTGATCCTGTTCGAAGAAGTCGTAGTCGGCGCGCACCGGCGCCACCTCGGCCGAGCCGCGCTGCATCGACTGGAAGATCATCAGATCCTTGGCGACATGGTCGTGGATCAGGTCGAGCGCCAGCAGCGGATGGCGCAGGTGATAGAGCACGCCCATGAACAGCACGACGTCGAAGCTTTCGCCGAGTTTGGCGACGTCATAGACCGACATCTTGTAAAACTCGATGTCCTGGCCGGTCACTTCGGCGGCGAATTTCGCCTGGGCCAGATAGCGGTCGTCGAAGTCGATGGCGACCACCCGGTCGGCGCCACGGCGCTTCATTTCGATGGAGTAGAAGCCGCCGTTGCAGCCGATGTCGAGAACGGTGCGGCCGGTCAGATCCTTCGGCACCGCATGCTCGAAGCGCTTCCACTTCACGTTCGGGTAGTCGTTGAGGAAATGGTTGGGCGCCGTGCGCACGCCGTTGAGGTCGATGTTGTGGAACCAGTCGCCGAGTTCGGCCACCCGTTCGCGGATCTGGTCGGCCGTCAGGCTCGTCATGCCGCACCCTCGTTGATGCTGTGGACCTTCAGCCCCCAATCACCGGCGATCAGGACGCTGCGGGAAGCCGGGCTGATTTCGAATCGTCCGTAAAAATCCAGCGGCAGGCCCATGGCGTGGGCCAGCGCCGCCTTGATGATGTCGCCGTGACTGACCAGGGCCAGCATGCCGCCGGGGTTGGCGCGGCGCAGCCGGTCGAGCAGCGCCGCGATCCGGTTCTGCGCCTCCGCCATCGACTCGCCGGGCGTGTCGCCGGGGGTGGGGCGGCCATGGCTGCGCGCCCGGTTCCACAGGTCCCAGGCGGGGTCGCCGTGCAGTTCCTCGAACCGCTTGCCGCTCCAGGCGCCGAGGTCGAGTTCGTTCAGCGTCGGTTCGATGGTCAGGGGAAGGGACTGCCGTTCGGCGATGGGGGTGGCGGTCTCAATCGCGCGTTCCAGCGGGCTGGACAGCACGGCGGCCAGGCGTTGTCCCGACAGGCGGTCGGCCAGCGTGTCGGCCTCCGCCCGGCCCTGGGCGCTGAGCGTCACGCCGGCCATGCGGCCGCACAGGACCGAGCCCAGCCGGTCGTGCGAGCCGTGGCGGATCAGGATGAAGATGGTTTCCATGCCGCCGCTCACATCAGGCGGGTCGGCTTGGGCTCCCGCGGGAAATCCATAGGCGGCTCGCCGGCGATGAAGCGCAGCGTGCGCTCCCGCGCTTCATGATCGGTGAACTGTTCCGGCGGCGACTTCATGAAGTAGCTGGACGGGCCGACCAGCGGGCCGGCGATGCCGCGATCCAGCGCCAGCTTGGCACAGCGCACCGCGTCGATGACGATTCCGGCGGAATTGGGGCTGTCCCAGACCTCCAGCTTCAGCTCCACATTCAGCGGCACGCCGCCGAAGGTGGTGCCTTCCAGCCGGATATGCGCCCATTTCCGGTCGGTCAGCCACGGCACATGGTCGCTGGGGCCGACATGCACGTCATCCGGATCGAGCGGCACGTCGAGCTGGCTGGTGACGGCCTGGGTCTTGGAGATCTTCTTCGATTCCAGACGCTCGCGTTCCAGCATGTTCTTGAAGTCGGTGTTGCCGCCGAAATTCAGCTGGTAGGTGCGGTCCAGCCGCACGCCGCGCTCGCGGAACAGGTTGGCCAGCATGCGGTGGACGATGGTGGCGCCGACCTGGCTCTTGATGTCGTCGCCGATGATCGGCAGCCCGCGCTCGGCGAAGCGCCGTGCCCAGACGGGGTTGGAAGCGATGAAGACGGGTATGCAGTTGACGAAGGCGCAGCCAGCCTCCAGCGCCTGTTCGGCATAGAATTCCGTGGCCTGCTGCGACCCGACCGGCAGGTAGGACACCAGGATGTCGGTGCCGGTGCGGCGCAGCGTTTCCGCCACGTTCACCGGCCGCTGCTCCGATTCGGTGATGTCACCGGCGAGGTATTTTCCTATGCCGTCCAGCGTCGGCCCACGGTCGACCTGCACGCCGAAGCGCGGCGGCTTGGCGAAGCGGAAAGTATTATTTGGAGGTGCGAAAATAGCCTCTCCGACATCAAAACCCACTTTTGAGGCTGCAACATCGAAGGCCGCAGAAATCTCGATGTCTCCAACGTGATAACCGCCAAGATCGACAGTCATAAGCCCCGGTGGCGGCTCATTGGCTTTGGCGTCAGCATAATAGCATATCCCTTGTACAAAAGATGATGCACAATTTCCGACGCCAGCGATTGCTACCCGGAGCTTTTTCCCAGTCACTGAGATCTCCCGTCCTTAAATGCACGTCATTTCACGGAGCGCGGATATTTGTAGACTTTAAAAGGAGTCATCGGAAGATCGGTCGTTGGTAGCAAGCCTTTTGGACGAGGTGCGCAATTTTTCACGCCGGTGTTAACGTCGACAGTACGGCCGACGTGACTCCGACAATGAGTTGCGAGCCGGTCCTGAAATAAAACCGCACAGGGTGCCCTGGGCAACTTGCGGGGACGAGCGGGGGGCTCGCGGTGTCGATGTCCGCAGGCCCTGCCCCTTGTTTCCGCACGTCAACGTCAAGAATGTTTGAAATTCCTCGGAGGGACTTGTGGGAGAGACCGTTCTCGTCACTGGCGGAGCCGGCTTCATCGGCCGCCACGTCGCCAAGGCCCTGCTTGCCCGCGGCGACCGTGTCCGGGTTCTGGACAGCCTGATCGAACAGGTGCACCCGACGCAGCAGCGCCCCGATGAACTGGACCCCGACGTGGAGCTGCTGGTCGGCGACGTGCGCGACGAGGCGATGGTGGCCCAGGCGCTGGAAGGCGTTGATTCGGTGATCCACCTCGCGGCCGAAGTCGGCGTCGGCCAGAGCATGTATGCGGTCGACCGCTACACCTCGGTGAACGACTACGGCACCGCCGTGCTGTTCCAGCGCCTGATCGACAAGCCGGTGCGCCGGGTGGTCGTCGCTTCGTCGATGAGCATCTATGGCGAGGGGCTGTACCGCACCGCCGACGGCACGCTGATGGAGGACGTCGTCCGCGGCGCCCGCAATCCGGATGGGACCTGGGATCCGCTGGACCAGCAGGGCCGGCCGCTGGTGCCGGTGCGCACCCCGGAAAGCAAGCGCCCGGCGCTGAAGTCGGTCTATGCCATCGGCAAATATGTGCAGGAACGGCTGACCCTGACGTTGACCGCCCAGTACGGGATGGAGGGATCGGCCCTTCGCCTGTGGAACGCCTATGGGCCGGGGCAGGCGCTGTCGAACCCCTACACCGGTGTGTTGGCGATCTTCGCCTCCCGCATCGCCAATGGCCAGCGCCCGATGATCTTCGAGGATGGGCAGCAGCGCCGCGACTTCGTCCATGTCCGCGACGTCGCCCGCGCCTTCCTGCTGGCGCTCGATAACCCGGCGGCCAACGGCGAGGTGTTCAACATCGGCTCCGGCGAGGAGCGCACGGTGGAGGAGGTGGCGCTGTTGCAGGCCGCCTCGATGGGCCGCGCCGACCTGTCGCCGGAGATCACCGGCAAGGCGCGCGCCGGCGACATCCGCCACAACATCCCCGACCTGACCAAGGCGCGCACCGTGCTGGGTTATGAGCGGAAGGAGGATTTCTCCGAAGGGCTCGCCGAGCTGGCCGAGTGGGTCGCCCGGCAGGAGGCGCAGGACCGCGTCGCCGACGCCCGCCGCGAACTGGAAGAGCGGGGTCTGGTGGCATGAGCGGCACCAAGAACCCGATTCTGATCACCGGCGGCGCCGGATTCATCGGATCGAACCTTGCCGACCGGCTGGCGTCGGACGGGCATGACGTGCTGATCTACGACGCGCTGCGCCGTCCGGGGGTGGAGCGGAACCTGCGCTGGCTGCAGGCCCGTCACCCGTCGCGCATCAGCGCCGTCATCGCCGACCTGCGCGCCGAACAGGCGCTGGCCGATGCGGCGAAGGACGCCAAGGCGGTGTTCCATCTGGCCGCCCAGGTGGCGGTGACCACCAGCATGGTCGACCCGGTCGACGATTTCGAGGTGAACATCCGCGGCACGCTGTCCCTGCTGGAGGCGGTGCGCCGAACCGGCCGGCGCACGCCGGTGATCTTCGCCAGCACCAACAAGGTCTATGGCGACCTCGCCGACGTGCCCCTGGAACTGGTGAACGACGCCTATGCGCCGGTGGATCCGGCGATCCGCGCGCATGGCGTGTCGGAGGCCCGGCCGCTCGACTTCCACACCCCCTATGGCTGCTCGAAAGGGGCGGCGGACCAGTATGTGCTGGACTATGCCCGCAGCTTCGACCTGCCGACCGCCGTGCTGCGGATGAGCTGCATCTATGGCCCGCGCCAGATGGGAACGGAGGATCAGGGCTGGGTCGCCCATTTCCTGATCCGCGCGCTGAACGGCGAGCCGATCACCATCTACGGCGACGGCCGGCAGGTGCGCGACGTGCTGTTCGCCGCCGACACGGTGCAGGCCTATGTCTCTGCCTGGGAGCGGATCGAGCAGGTGAAGGGCCGCGCCTTCAACCTGGGCGGCGGGGCGGCGAACGCCATCAGCCTGCGCCAGTTGATCGCGCACATCGAATATCTGATGGGCCGCAAGGTGGAGGTCAGCTACGGCGACTGGCGGGCGGGCGACCAGCGCTATTACGTGTCGGACACCCGCGCGGTGCGCGACGCGCTGGGACTGGCCGCGCCGACGGAGTGGAAGCGCGGCGTGGCTCTGCTGGCCGAATGGCTGCGGGCGGAGAAGAGCGGCCTGCCCGAAGCCGCCCCGTCGGTGGAGGCGGCCTGATGAGGGTCGCGCTGGTCAACCCGGCCTGGAGCTTCGACCACAGCATCTATTTCGGATGCCGCGAAGCGCATCTGCCGCTGGAGCTGGGATACAGCAAAGCGCTGCTGGAGCAGGGCGGGCACGAGGTGCTGATGCTCGACGGCGCACTGGACGGCCTGTCGAACGCGGAGATGGCGGAGCGGGTCGCCGCGTTCGCCCCCACCATGACCGTGCTGACCACGGCGCCGACCTACCTGTTCTGGCGCTGCGCCCAGCCGGAGCTGCGGGTGCCGCGCGAGTTCCTGGCGGCGCTCGACGGCCGGGGCGGGCGGACCATCGCGGTCGGGCCGCACGGCTCCACCACCCCGGCTCCGACGCTGAGCAAGCTCGGCGTCGATCTGGTGGTGCGCGGGGAGTGCGAGGAGATCGTCGCCAAACTGGCTGACACGATGGTTGACGGTGGGGCGCTGGACGACATTCCGGCACTGGCCTTCCGCCGCGACGGCGATCTGGTGGTGACCGGCGGGCCGCACGCGGCGCGCTTCACCGATCTGCCGGCGCAATCCTGGCCGGTGGAGTGGCTGCAGCGCCATCCGCACCACCACCACCGCTATGGCACCGAGCCGGTCGGGCCGGGGGCGGAGGTGGAGGCGTCGCGCGGCTGCCCCTACAACTGCAGCTTCTGCGCCAAGATCGATTTCCGCGACCAGTACCGGCGGCGCGACACCGCCATCATCCTGGAGGAGATCGACGGGCTGATCGCGGCCGGCGTCCGCTATGTCTATTTCATCGACGAAATCTTCCTGCCCCGGCGCGACCTGTTGGAAGCGCTGGTGGAGCGGCCGATCCAGTTCGGCGTGCAGACGCGCATCGATCTGTGGAAGCCGGACATGCTCGACCTCCTGGGCGCGGCCGGCTGCGTCTCGATCGAGGCCGGGGTGGAAAGCCTGACCGAGGAAGGCCGCGCCTCGCTCGACAAGAAATGCCGGATGAGCACCGACGATCTGGCCGACCGGCTGATCCATGCCCGGCGCAGCGTGCCCTTCGTCCAGGCCAATTTGATCGCCATGGCCGGCGACGACGCCGACATGGTCAAGACCTGGCGGGAGAAGCTGCTGGCCGCCGGGGTGTGGGCCAACGACCCGGTGCCGCTCTATCCCTATCCGGCATCGCCGGACTACCGCCGCCTGTGGGGCGAGCCGGACGACCGGGCGTGGGAGCGGGCACACGAGCATTACCTTGGCCAGTTCGAACGCCTGAGCGACATCCAGGAGGACGAGCCCTTGCCGCTGACGGAACTGGAGGCGGCATGCTCCTGCCGCTGACTGGTGCCCAGAAGAAACCGCTGCCTGCAGAACCCCCATACGTGCTGATGACGGCCGACAGTGTCGGCGGGGTGTGGACCTATGCGCTGGATCTGGCGCGTGAACTGGCAGGGCAGGGGACGCGGGTGACGCTGGCGGTGCTGGGGCCGTCGCCCCACCCCGACCAGATCGCCGCCGCCGCGGCGGTGGACGGGCTGGAACTGATCGACACCGGCTTGGCCCTGGACTGGACCGCCCCCGACGAGGCGGCCGTGCGCCGCACGGCGGAGGCGCTGGGCGATCTGGCCGCGCGGCTCGGTCCCGACGTGGTGCATCTGAACAGTCCGGCGCTGGCCGCCGACGCCGGCTTCACCATGCCGGTCGTCGGCGTCTGCCATTCCTGCATGGCGAGCTGGTGGGTGGCGGTGCGCGGCGGCGGGATGCCGGAGGATTTCCGCTGGCGGACGGAGCTGCTGCGCCGCGGCTATCAGGCCTGCGACGTGCTGGTGGCGCCCAGTGCCGCCTTTGCCGAAGCGACCGCCGCCTTGTATGGCGTGGCGGCGCCGGTGGTGGTGCGCAACGGGCGCTATGCCCGCAAGGCCGGACCGCGGCGGGCCGCGATGGGGCGGGAGCGCTTCGTCTTCACTGCCGGGCGGCTGTGGGATTGCGGCAAGAACGTCGCGCTGCTGGACGCGGCGGCGAAGCTGCTGGATGTGCCGGTCTTCGCCGCCGGGTCGCTGGAAAGCCCGACCGGGCATCGCGTGGCGCTGGGGCATGCGCGGGCGCTGGGGCGGCTGGACGGCGCGTCGGTCGCCGGATGGATGGCGCGGGCGCCGGTCTTCGCCTCCCTGCCGCTCTACGAGCCCTTCGGGCTGACGGTGCTGGAGGCGGCGCAGGCCGGCTGCGCGCTGGTGCTGTCGGACATCGCCAGCTTCCGCGAGTTATGGGACGGCGCCGCCATCTTCGCCGATCCGGGCGATGCCAAGGCGCTGGCCGCGACCCTGCGCCGGCTGCTCGACGACCCGCTGGAGGCCCGGCGGCTCGGCACCGCCGCCCGCCGCCGCTCCGCCCGCTATGACATGGACCGGCTCACCGCCGGGATGCTCTACGTCTATTGGTCGGTGACGCATCCCGTGCGTTCGGAGGTGATCGCGTGAGGATCGTCTATTTCACCCATTCGCTGGCCTCCTGCTGGAACCACGGCAACGCCCATTTCCTGCGCGGCGTCCTGCGCGACCTGATCGCCCGCGGCCATGATGTGCAGGTGCTGGAACCGGAAGGGGCTTGGAGCCTGCAAAACCTGCTTGCCGACCATGGCGAGGCGGGGCTGGAGGCCTATCGCACGCTGTATCCGGAACTGTCGTCGCGGGCTATGCCGAAGGGCTTCAACGTGGAGGCGGCTTGCGATGGTGCCGATCTTGTGATCGTTCATGAATGGAACGACCCGGCGCTGGTCGCGGCGGTGGGCGAAGCGCGCAAGCGCGGCGGGCGCTTCACCCTGCTGTTCCACGACACCCACCACCGCGCGGTCAGCGAGCCTGAGGCGATCAACGCCTTCGACCTGTCCGGCTATGACGGCGTGCTGGCCTTCGGCGAGACGCTCGCCGCCGTCTACCGCCGCTGGGGCTGGGAAGGCCGCGTCTTCGTCTGGCACGAGGCGGCCGACATCCGCCTGTTCCATCCGCCGGCCGAGGAAGGGTCGCGTGAAGGCGCGGTGTGGATCGGCAATTGGGGCGACGGCGAGCGGACGGAGGAGCTTGAACGCTTCCTGTTCGCACCGGCCAGGGACGCCGGGCTGCCACTGGAGATCTACGGCGTGCGCTATCCGGCCGCCGCGCTGGCGACGCTGAAGCGCTACGGCATCGCCTACAAGGGCTGGCTGCCGAACGCTCGGGCGCCGGAGATCTTCGCCCGCCACCGCGTCACCGTCCATGTGCCGCGCCGCTTCTATGTCGACCTGCTGCCGGGCATCCCGACCATCCGCGTGTTCGAGGCGCTGGCCTGCGGCATCCCCTTGGTCAGCGCGCCGTGGAGCGATGCGGAAGGGCTGTTCCGCCCCGGCCGCGATTTCCTGTTCGCTCGCGACGGCGAGGAAATGGCCGCCCACCTGCGCGCCATCGACCGGGACGAGGGGCTGCGCGCCGAGCTGATCCGCAACGGGCTGGAGACGATCCGCGCCCGTCACACCTGCGCCCATCGCGTGGACGAGCTGCTGACCATCGTCGGCAGCCTGCGCGGCAATGAAAAAGAACCGGTTCTCGAGGAGTCCGCCCGATGAAGATGGCCTTTTACGGGTCCAGCCTGCTGTCCTCCTACTGGAACGGCGCGGCCACCTATTACCGCGGCATGCTGAGCGAACTGGCCAAGCATGGCTGGGACATCACCTTTTACGAGCCGGACGCCTTCGACCGCCAGAAGCACCGTGACATCGAGCCGCCGGACTACGCCAAGGTTGTCGTCTATGACGCCACGCCCGAGGCCTGCCGTGCGGTGATCGCCGAAGCGGTGAAGGCCGACGTGGTGGTGAAGGCGAATGGCGTCGGCGTCTTCGACGACGAACTGCTGGACGGCGTGATGGATGCCGCCAACCCGCAGGCGCTGCGCATCTATTGGGACGTGGACGCCCCGGCGACTCTGGCGGAGCTGCGGCAGGCGCCCGACCATGTGCTGCGCCGCCGCCTGCCGGAGTTGGACTTCGTGCTGACCTATGGCGGCGGGCCGTCGGTGGTGACGGCCTATGAGGCGATGGGGGCGCCGGTCTGCCGGCCGGTCTACAACGCGCTGGACCCGTCGACCCACCATCCGGTGCCGCCGCAGGACCGCTTCCGCGCCGACCTGAACTTCCTCGGCAACCGGCTGCCCGACCGCGAGGCGCGGGTGGAGCGCTTCTTCCTGGAGCCGGCGGCGCGCAATCCGGATGCCCGTTACATCATCGGCGGCAGCGGCTGGGAGACCAAGGGGCTGCCGGCCAACGTCACCCACATCGGCCATGTCGGCACCGCCGACCACAATGCCTTCAACACCTCGGCCAAGGCGGTGCTGAACATCGCCCGCGACAGCATGGCGGAGGTCGGCTTCTCCCCCGCCACCCGCGTGTTCGAGGCGGCCGGTGCCGGCGCCTGCCTGATCACCGACGCCTGGGAGGGGGTGGAGCTGTTCCTGGCCCCGGACGACGAGGTGCTGGTGGCCCGCGACGGACAGGACGTGACCGAGCATCTGCGCGCCCTGACGCCGGAACGCTCCCGTGCCATCGGCGAGGCGGCGCGGCGCCGCATCCTGGCCGGCCACACCTATGCCCGCCGGGCGGTCGAGGTGGACCAGCTGTTGCGCGGCGCGCTGGCCGCCCGCCGGGAACGGAGCGCGGCATGAAGCTGGTCGTTTTGGGGCTCAGCCTGTCCTCCTCCTGGGGGAACGGGCATGCCACCACCTTCCGCGCGCTGCTGAAATCCTTCGCGGCGCGCGGGCACGAGATCCTGTTCCTGGAGCGGGACGTTCCCTGGTACGCGAACAACCGCGACCTGCCGAATCCGGGCTGGTGCGAGCTGGCCCTCTACAGCGACCTTGAGGATCTGAAGCGTTTCACCGCCGCCGTTGCCGGGGCCGATGCGGTGCTGGTGGGATCCTATGTGCCGGAGGGCGTGGCGGTCGGCCGCTGGGCGCAGGAGACGGCGCGTGGCGCGGTGGTCTTCTACGACATCGACACGCCGGTGACGCTGGCGAAGCTGGAGCGCGGCGATTACGAGTATCTCGCCCCGGAGATCATCCCCGGCTTTGATGTGTATTTCTCCTTCACCGGCGGGCCGACGCTCGACCGGCTGATGGGGCAGTATGGGTCGCCTGCCGCAAGGGCGCTCTATTGCTCGGTGGATGCGGAGGCCTATGCGCCGATGCCGGTGCCCAAGCGCTGGGACCTCAGCTATCTCGGCACCTACAGCATCGACCGCCAGCCGACGCTGGACCGCCTGCTGCTGGAACCGGCCCGCCGGGCGCCGGAGCTGCGCTTCGTGGTGGCCGGGCCGCAATACCCGGACGACATCGTCTGGCCGGCGAATGTCGAGCGGCTGCACCATGTGCCGCCGGCCGACCACCCGGCCTTCTATGCGGCGAGCCGCTTCACGCTGAACGTGACGCGCGAGGACATGATCCGCGCCGGCTACAGCCCCAGCGTCCGCCTGTTCGAAGCGGCAGCCTGCGCCACGCCGATCATCTCCGACATCTGGGACGGCATCGACACGCTGCTGGAGCCGGGGCGGGAGATCATCCTGGCCGAAAGCGCCGGCGAGGTGCTGGAGGTGCTGCGCCGCCCGGCGGCGGAGGGCGAGATCGGCGAGCAGGCGCGTCGGCGCATCCTGGCCGCGCACACCGCGGCGCACCGGGCCGAGACGCTGGAGCGCGAACTGGTCGCGGCGGCGGAGCGCGGGCGTGCCCCCACCCCAACCCTCCCCCGCTGTGCGGGGGAGGGGGCAGGCGCTTGAGCGGAACAGTGGCGGCAGTCCCCTCCCCTGCGAAGCTCTCGCACAAAGCTTCGCTTTGTGCTGACGCGACAGGCGGACCGTAGGTCCGCTGAGAGCGGGGGAGGGTTAGGGTGGGGGTCTAACTTCCCCCACCCCCTTAGCTCACTTGCTGTAGTCGTAGAAACCGCGGCCGGTCTTGCGGCCGAGGAAGCCGGCGTCGACCATCTCCTTCAGCAGCGGGGCCGGGCGGTACTTCGGATCGTTGAAGCCTTCATAGAAGACCTCCATCACCGACAGCATGGTGTCCAGACCGATCAGATCGGCGAGCGCCAACGGGCCGATCGGGTGGTTGCAGCCGGCCTTCATGCCGGCGTCGATGTCCTCGGCCGTGGCGATGCCTTCCTGCAGCGCGAAGATCGCCTCGTTGATCATCGGGCACAGGATGCGGTTGACGGCGAAGCCGGGGCTGTTCTTCGCGGTGATCGGCGACTTGCCGACGCGCTTGGCGAAGGCCATCGCCTTGGCGTGGGTGTCGTCGCTGGTCTGGATGCCGCGGATGATCTCCAACAGCGCCATCAGCGGCACCGGGTTGAAGAAGTGCAGGCCGATGAAGCGGTCCGGACGGTCGGTGGCCGTCGCCAGCTTGGTGATGGAGATCGACGAGGTGTTGGTGGCGACCAGCGCCTCCGGCTTCAGGGTCGCGCAGAGATCCTTCAGGATCTTGACCTTCAGGTCCTCGTTCTCGGTCGCGGCCTCGATCACCAGATCGCAAGCAGCCAGCTTCGACTTGTCGGTGGTGGCGGTGATGCGCGCCAGGGCCGCTTCGCGGTCGGCGGCGGTCATCTTCTCCTTCTTGACCAGACGGTCCAGGCTGCTGGCGACGGTCGACAGGCCGCGCTGCACCGCTGCCTCGGAGATGTCGGTCATCACCACCGTCAGGCCGGCGACGGCGCAGACCTGGGCGATGCCGTTACCCATCTGTCCGGCGCCGATGACGCCGATGGTCTCGATTCCCATGCTCTCGGCCATGTTTCTTGTCCCTATCGTTGAGCGCGTGCGTTGGTTCGCAGATGCAGCATCTTCTACACGTTTTTTCGTTGCGCTGCGATGACTTGTCGTATGCGGCAAGGCGGGCTTCCGCCCGGCGCGGCGACCTGACGCAGCCCTGCCATCGGCGGAAATCCGCCGACCGCTGGAGCCGGGACGGCGGATTTCCGCCGAAAGGATCTGTGGCCGGAAAGGCCGGGTCCAGGCTTTTCAACTGTTTGCGCAGCGAACTGATTATGGCACGGCGCTTGCTCTCTTCCTGGTCAACCGCGGCGACGGGTCGCGGACCAAGCCCCATGGGAGAGACCAGATGCTCAGGAAGACCCTGCTTGCCGCCACCGCCTTCGCCGCCGCCGCGCTCGCCACCCAGGCCGCCTCGGCCGCCGATCTGGTCCGACTCGGCAACCTGAAATTCGCCCATTACGGCGCGGTTTCCTACATGAAGGAGATCGCCGGCAAGTACGACCTGAAGATCGAAGAGCGGGTCTTCGCCAAGGGCATCGACATCCTGCCGGCCATCGTGGCGGGCGAGATCGACGTCGCCGCCAGCGCCGTCGACGCCGCCATCGCCGGCCGCGCGTCCGGCGTGCCGATCTATGCGGTGGCCGGCTTCGCCAAGGGTGGCGCCCGCATCGTCGCCAAGCCGGACGCCGGCATCAAGAGCATCGCCGACCTGAAGGGCAAGAAGGTCGCCACCCCGCGCGGCGGCGCCCAGGAGCTGATCCTGCTGGCCGAGCTGTCGAAGCATGGGCTGAGCTGGTCCGACCGTCCGGGCAAGGACGTGCAGATCGTCTACATGGCCTACGCCGACATGAATCAGGCCCTGCTGGCCGGCAGCATCGACGCCATGTCGCAGTCCGAACCGCAGTCGAGCCAGGCCATCAACAAGGGCTTCGGCGTCGAGGTGGTGAAGCCCTACGACACCGAGCTGGGCGAGCCGGTGCGGTCGCTGGTGGTCACCGAGGATTTCTACAAGAAGAAGCCGGACGTCGCCCAGCGGCTGGTCCGCTGCTTCGTCGAGGCGACGGCGACCTTCATCGCCAACCCTGATCTGGCCGAGACCTATGTCCGCGAGAAGATGTTCAAGGGCCAGCTGAGCAGCCAGGACTTCAAGGACGCCATCGGCAACTCGCCCTACAGCTACGACATCTCGGTCCATCATGTGCAGGTCACGACCGACATGATGCAGAAGTTCGGCGTCGGCCGCATGGACACCCCGCCGAAGGCCGAGGATTGGGTGAAGCTGGACCTGCTGGAGAAGGCGAAGGCCGCCACCAAGGCGGCTGATGCCGGCACCGTGAAGGCGAACTGAGCCACACCCAGCGGAAGGAGGACGCCCGATGTCCCAAGCCAAGCCCCGTTTCTCGCCCGCCGCCGTCGCGCGCGGCGCCCTGGTTCCGGTCCTCGCCATCGCGCTGTGGCAGGCCCTGTCCAGTTCCGGCCTGATCAACCAGGTGGTTCTGCCGTCGCCCGTCGCGGTGGTGGAGCGCTGGTGGGCCTATCTGCTGCCGACCGAGCCCTATGATCCGGCGCAATCCAGCTGGATCCTGTGGGCGCTGTCGGGCGAGATGCTGTTCGACGCCTGGTCCAGCCTGTACCGCGTGGTGCTGGGCTTCGCCGTCGGCGCCGGGCTGGCCCTTCCGCTGGGTCTCGCCATGGGCGGCAATCCGCGCATCTACGCGCTGTTCGATCCGCTGATGCAGGTGCTGCGGCCGATCCCGCCCATCGCCTACATCCCGCTGTCGATCCTGTGGTTCGGGCTGGGCAACCCGCCGGCAATCTTTCTGATCGCCATCGGCGCCTTCTTCCCGGTGCTGATGAACACCATCGCCGGGGTGCGCCATGTCGACGGCATCTATCTGCGCGCCGCCCGCAACCTGGGCGCCGGCCGGCTGACCATGTTCGTCCGCGTCATCCTGCCGGCCGCCACCCCCTATATCCTGGCCGGCGCCCGGATCGGCATCGGCACCGCCTTCATCGTCGTCATCGTGTCGGAGATGATCGCCGTCAACTCCGGCCTCGGCTTCCGCATCCTGGAAGCGCGCGAGTTCATGTGGTCGGACAAGATCATCGCCGGGATGTTCACCATCGGCCTGCTGGGTCTCGCCATCGACATCGGCATGAACCGCCTGAACAACCACCTGCTGCGCTGGCACCGCGGGCTTGAGAATTGATGGGGAGGGACTGGAGATGATGTCCATGCTGAAGACCGTTGCCGACACCACGCCCGTTCCCGACGCCGCGCCCGTGCAGATCCAGGTGCGCGGGGTGGAGAAGACCTTCTCCGTCGGTGCGCAGAAGATCGTCGCCCTGCAGAACATCGACCTCGACATCCGCAAGGGCGAGTTCGTCTGCCTGCTGGGGCCATCGGGCTGCGGCAAGTCCACGCTGCTGAACGCGGTGGCCGGGTTCCAGCCGCCGACGAAGGGCACCGTCACCGTCGATGGCCGCACCATCACCGAACCCGGTCCCGACCGCGGCATGGTGTTCCAGGAATATGCCCTGTTTCCCTGGATGACGGTGGCGCAGAACGTCGCCTTCGGCCTGGAGATCAAGGGGATGTCCAAGGCCGAGATCGCGGAGCGGGTGGAGTGGCTGCTGCAGAAGCTGCACCTGCAGGACTTCCGCAACCGCTTCCCCAAGGATCTGTCGGGCGGCATGCGCCAGCGCGTCGCCATCGCCCGCGTGCTGGCGCTCGACAGCCCGATCCTGCTGATGGACGAGCCGTTCGGCGCGCTCGACGCCCTGACCCGCCGCACCCTTCAGGACGAGCTGCTGCGCATCTGGGAGGAGGTCGGCAAGACCATCCTGTTCGTCACCCACTCCATCGAGGAGAGCATCTATCTGGCCGACCGGATCATCGTGATGACCTACCGGCCGGGCACCATCAAGCGCGACGTGCTGGTCGACATGCCGCGTCCCCGCGACGGCTCCGCCTCGGAGTTCAACCGCCTGAAGCGCGAGCTGTCCCAGATGGTGATGGAGGAGCAGCAGCGCTTCAGCCAGGACGAGATCCGGTCGATTACGGCGGATTGAGGGACGGCGGACAGGACGGCAAAGGAGGGGCGCCCCGGTGTGGGCGCCCTTTTCGTGTCAGAGCTTCGCCGCTTCCTCGGCCATCCGTTGCCGGAGCCAGCCGTGGGAGGGGGAGCCGGTGTTGCGGCGGTGCCAGATCATCGACACCTCGTAGTCGCCGACGTCGAAGGGCAGCGGGCTGGTGGCGAGCCCCAGCGCATCGGCGCACAACTGGGCCAGCCGGGCGGGCAGCGAGGTCAGCATCGGCGCCTGGGTCAGGATCATCGGGATCGCCAGGAACTGGGTGGTGGATGCGGCGACGCGCCGCCTTGTGCCCAGCGCCGCCAGTTCGTCGTCGATGAAGCTGGTCAGGCCGCCGCGCAACGACGGCATCAGGTGCGGATAGCGGGTGTAATCCTCCAGCCCGATCGGCGGGGTGACGGGCACAAGCGCCGGGTTGAACAGGCAGACATGGGTTTCCCGGTACAGCACCTGCCGGTCGTGCCAGCGCCGCAGCTCCGGCAGATAGCCGATGGCGAGGTCCAGCGTGCCATCGTCCAGCGCGTTCAGCATGGCGTCGGGATCGAGGCTGAGCAGCGAGACCGTGACGCGCTGGTTGCCCTCCACCGCATCGCGCAGGATGCCGGTCAGCAGCACCGCCTGCATCGAATCGGAGGTGGAGATGGTGAAGTTCCGCTCCTCCCGCTGGGGATCGAAATCCTCCTCCGCCGACAGGGCGCGAGCGGCCCCCACCAGCAGGTCGCGCAGCGGTTCGGCCAGACGCTGGGCGCGCGGCGTCGGCTCCATCCGGTTGCCGGTGCGCACGAACAGCGGGTCGCCGACCAGCGTGCGCAGCCGGGCCAGCGCGTGGCTGACCGCCGACTGGCTGACACCCAGCGCGTCAGCGGCGCGGGAGACGTTGCGGGTCTCCAAGAGCGCGTCGAACACCTTGATGAGGTTGAGGTCGAGCGCGGGGTTATGAATTGCCTTCATGACGATATGAACCAAAGCCACCTACTTCATTGTGCACTGGACGGTGTATTCTGTCGAGGCAGAGCTGACCCAGCAGCCGACAATCAAAAAACTTTCAATTCCTAGCCAACGCCCATAGCCGGGCAGCGGACCTGTCGTCGCCCCCAAAAAGCCGGCGGTTCCGTTCAGGGAGAAAGAGGCAAGAGCCATGGTTCGCATCAACGTCAACGGCGAGGAGCGTCAGGTCGACGTTCCGGAGGACATGCCGCTCCTGTGGGTTCTGCGGGACGAGCTGAACATGACCGGCACCAAGTTCGGTTGCGGCATCGCCCAGTGCGGCGCCTGCACCGTCCATGTCGACGGCACGCCGACCCGCGCCTGCCAGACCCCCGTCAGCATGCTGACGCCGGACAGCAAGATCACCACCATCGAGGGCGTGAAGGGCAAGGCCGCCCAGGCCGTCCAGGCGGCATGGCAGAAGCTGGACGTCGTCCAGTGCGGCTATTGCCAGTCGGGCCAGATCATGAGCGCCATCGCGCTGCTGACCGACAACCAGAACCCCACCGACCAGGACATCGATTCGGCGATGGACGGCAATGTCTGCCGCTGCGCCACCTATGTCCGCATCCGCGCGGCGATCAAGGATGCCGCCCAGACGATGAGGGCCTGATCCATGCTGCATCATCTGATCCGCCACGCCGCCGAGCATGGGTTTCCGGAGTCCGGTTTCGCTCCCGGTCCGCTGCCGGCCCCGTCGCGCCGCGGTTTCCTGAAGGCCATCGGCGTCGGGGCCGGCGCGCTGGTCATCGGCGCGCATCTGCCCATGCCGGCGCTGGCCGCGGAAGCGGCACCCAAGATCGTCGGGCCCGCCGACCCGCGCCCGCATGCCTTCATCATCGTCGCGCCGGACAACACGGTCACCGTGCTGGCCAAGCATCTGGACAAGGGCCAGGGCATCGTCACCGGCCTCGCCACCATCGCGGCGGAGGAGCTTGACGCCGACTGGTCCCAGGTGCGCGGCGCCTTCGCTCCGGCCAACCAGAAGCTGTATGCCAACCATATGTTCGGCGTACAGGGCACCGGCGGCTCCACCGCCGTCGCCAACAGCTGGGACGAGCTGCGCATGGCCGGCGCCGCCGCCCGCGCCATGCTGGTCGCCGCCGCGGCCGCCCGCTGGAACGTGCCGGCCGGCGAGGTGACGGTGTCGAAGGGCGTGGTCCGCCATGCCGCCAGCAACCGCAGCCTGACCTTCGGCGAGCTGGCGGAAGAGGCGGCGAAGCTGCCGGTGCCGCAGCAGGTCAAGCTGAAGGACCAGAAGGACTATGTGCTGATCGGCAACCCGGCCCTGCACCGTCTGGACCATGTCAGCAAGACCAACGGCACCGCCATCTTCGCCATGGACATCCGCCGTCCCGGCCAGGTGACGGCGGTGCTGGCCCGCAGCCCGCGCTTCGGCGGCACGGTGAAGAGCGTCGATGACGCCGCCGCCCGCAAGGTGCCGGGCGTCATCGAGGTGCTGACCCTGCCGGTCGGCGTCGCGGTGATCGCCAGGAACACCTGGGCCGCCATCAAGGGCCGCGAGGCGCTGACGGTCGCCTGGGACGATGCCAAGGCCGAGACGCGCGGCACCGACGCCATGCTGGCCGACTACCGCAAGGCGGCGGAGAAGCCGGGTGACGTCGCCGCCGCCAAGGGCGATGCGGAGAAGGCGATTGCCGACGCCAAGGCCAAGGGCGGCCATGTGGTGGAAGGCGAGTTCGTCTTCCCCTACCTCGCCCATGCGCCGATGGAGCCGCTGAACGCCGTGGTGGCGCTGAATCCGGAAGGTGGCTGCACCATCTGGGCCGGGTCGCAGTTCCAGACGGTCGAGCAGATGACCGCCGCCCACATCCTGGGCTGCAAGCCGGAGCAGGTGAAGATCGAGACCCAGTGGGCCGGCGGCAGCTTCGGCCGGCGTGCCACCCCCAGCGCCGACTACATCGCCGAGGCGGTGACCATCGCCAAGGCCTATCCCAAGGCCCCGGTGCATCTGGTCTGGACGCGCGAGGACGACATCAAGGGCGGCCGCTACCGTCCGCTGGTCCTGCATCGGATCACCGCGGCGGTCGATGCCAAGGGCGATCTGGTCGGCTGGAAGCAGCGCATCGTCGGCCAGAGCTTCATGGCCGGCACGCCGTTCGAGGCGGTGATGGTCAAGAACGGCGTCGATGCGACGATGGTCGAGGGCGCCTCGGACATGGCCTATCCGGTGGCGAACCTTGCGGTTGACGCGCACACCGTCGCCTCGCCGGTGACGACGCTGTGGTGGCGCTCGGTCGGGCACACCCACACGGCTTATGCCAAGGAGGTGATGATCGACCGTCTCGCCAAGGCGGCCGGCAAGGACCCGGTGGCCTTCCGCATGGAGATGCTGAAGGACCATCCGCGTCTGGCCGGCGTGCTGAAGCTGGCGGCGGAGAAGGCCGGCTGGGGCCAGCCGCTGCCGCAGGGCAAGGGTCGCGGCGTTGCCGTGCATGAAAGCTTCAACACCTATGTCGCCCATGTCGCCGACGTGTCGGTCGACGCCAAGGGTCAGATCAAGGTGGATCGCGTCGTCGTCGCCGTCGATTGCGGCGAGGTGGTCAACCCCGACATCGTCAAGGCGCAGATGGAGGGCGGTGCCGGCTGGGGCATCGGCCATGCGTTGCGCGACGAGATCACCATGACCGACGGCAAGGTGGATCAGGCCAACTTCGACAGCTATCTGCCGATGCGGATGTCGGACATGCCGGCGGTGGAGGTCCACATCGTGCCCTCGCACGAACGGCCGACCGGCGCCGGCGAACCCGGCGTCCCGACCGTGGCGCCGGCGGTGGCGAACGCCGTCTTCTCGGTGACCGGACAGCCGCTGCAGACGCTGCCCTTCAGCCGTGGCGGCATCGTCAGCTGAGTAGGGGCGGCTAGGGCGAGACCGACTTGGTCTCCGCCGTCAGTTGGGCGGGGACCGGTTGGGCCGAGGTCAGTTGCGGGGACGGGGCGATGCTGGCCGTCCCAATGCTGGCAGTCCGGGCGGCGGCGGGAAGCGCCGCCGGCCGGCGGCCGGGCCAGCCCTGGTCCACCAGCAGCCTCACCGCGGGATCGACCCGCGTCGGACCGGCGGGGACGGACGTCTCCGCCGGTTCTTTTTTGCGTGGCGGCTCCATGCGCAGAAACTTGGCGAGCCGCAAGGATTTGACGACCGGAAGGGACGGCGTTGGCAGATGCGGTCCCCAGGGATCGGCCATGGCCGTCGCTGTGGCGGGCGCCGTGCCGGTCGCCGTGCCGGTCGCCGTCTGGGCGGGCGTCAGCGCGGTGAGGTAGAAGGCGGCGCGCAGCACTCCGGCCAGCAGCAGGACGGCCAGCGCCAGCACTGCCCAATGACGGCGGCGCAGCTGCCGGGCGACCATGTCGGTCTCCGGCGCGGGCAGTGGGTCGTGACGGGTGCTGTGGCGGTGTATGGCGGTCATGCGGGGCACAGCATCGCTCAAGGCGGTGCCGATGCCCCCAGCCTTTCCCGGCGAACCGCCAGGGCAGGGGGATTGCCACCCGCGTTCCCCCACCGCCTGCCGGCATTCCCCGTCCGGATCGTTATCTCTACCGCCTAGCCAGGAATTGCAAAGGAGCCGGGACGCCGCCGCCCGATCTCGGCCCGCACCTCGCGGAACCAGCGCAGCTTTTCCTCGAAGGGCAGGCGGGCGAGGCCGCTGGGGGAGGGCACCACCACGTCGGCAACGCCGTCGAACAGGCCGCGGTCCTGCACGCCCCAGGGGGCGTCGGGCAGGCCGGTCGCCGCCAGATAGACGCCCTTGCCGGTATAGGCCAGCACCTGCGGCCGGACGAAGGCGACGATCCGCGCCAGCCGGGGCACCCCGCCGCGCAGTTCCGCCCGCGACAGCTCTGCGGCGCTGGCGGTGGCGCGGGCGACGAGGTTGGTGGAGCCGAGCCCGATGGCCGGCAGGGTCACGTCCTCCTCCGACCGGTAGAGGCGCGGGGTCAGGCCGGCCTCGGCCAGCAGGCGCCAGAACTGGTTGCCGCGCCCGGCGTAATGATGGCCGAGCGCCCCCGACCGCAAACCGGGATTGAAGCCGACGAACAGGCAGTCCAGCCCCGGCGCCACGATGTCCGGCAGCGGACCGTCCGGAAGCGGCAACCCCTCCGGACGTGGGGCCGGGACATCGTCGAACAGATCCATGGTGAAATCCTCTCCGCGAAGGAGAGGAATATAGGATGCCGCCGCCCCGCTCAAAGCGAGGCGGCGACCGCGGGAGCAGGCGGACTGCTGCGTTCGTCCTGCAGCAGGGCGAGGATGCGGTCGGTCATCCGCAGGGCGAGCGCCACGATGGTCATGGTCGGATGGTCCGCCCCCATGGTCGGGAAGACGGAGCTGCCGGCGACATAGAGATTGCCGACGCCATGGACCCGGCCGTCCGGATCGACCACGCCGTGGCGCGGCGATTCATGCATGCGGGTGGTGCCCATATGGTGCCAGCACCAGCCGACATCGGCCATCGTCGCCTCGGCCGACGCCTCGCCCCCGTCCTCCACGGTGATCAGGCCGCGGTGCAGCAGGTCCTCGCGCAGCAGGCGCTGGGTCTCGGTGGCGCCCCGGCGGTCCTGATCGGTCAGGCGCCAGTCGACCCGCGGCAGGTTGCAGCCGAACGGGTCGGTGGCGTGGTCCAGCGTCACCCGGCTGTCGGGGTTGGGCACCGGCTCCAGCACCGTTTCCAGGGTGAAGCGGCGAGACAGCCAGCCGGGGTCGATGGTGCTGTCGAACAGCGCATGGGTCAGCTGCGGCAGGCTGCGCAGGATGCGCGGGCCGGCATTGCGCAGCAGGCTCGCCGCCTCGTCCTCCGACACGCCGAAGCGGCGGCAGCTGTGGCGCGAGGGCAGGAGCCGCAGGTCGCGCATCGCCTTGAAGGCGTCCAACGCCCCGGAATGGTAGGAGGCGACGAGATATGTGCGCGAGTTGGGCAACCCATGCCGTTCCTGAAGCTCCGCCGTTGGCGACAGCGCCAGCGCGATCGACGGATGGGGCCGGCGCAGCCGCCGCCGGGCGAGGCACAGGCTGACGTCGTAGAGCGTGCGGTGCTGCCCCTGCCGGGTCAGGCGGATCGGCGAGGTCTTGAAGCGCGGGTGGTCGGCGAAATAGCGGCCGACCAGATCGTTGCCGTTGCCCAGCCCCGCAGCCTGCACCTTGTTGGACAGCAGCAGGATGCGCGCATTCTCGATCCCGCCGCAGCCCAGCACGAACAGCCGGGCGCCGACGGTGAAGCTGGGGCCGGCCAGCGTGCGGACCTGCACCCGTTCCACCGCGGTGGCGGTCGGGTTGGTGTCCAGTCCGGTGACGTTGGCGTTGAGGAAGGCGGTGATGTTGGCCGCCCGCCCGATCTCGGCGCGATAGGCCTCGCCCATGCGGATCGGCGGGCTGAGCTGGGCGACGCGGTTCTCGAAATCGCCGCCGCCATTGCCGTCGTTTTCCAGCGGGATCAGCGCCGTTTTCGGCCCGCCGACCCGCTCCATCCAGAAATCGTTGTCATACTGGAAGGGACCGAGGCCGAGCACGTCGTGGGAGCGCTCGTAATAGGGCATCAGCGTGTCGCGTGGGATCGGCCAGCCGCTGCCGGGCATCCAGGGGCGCTCGGCGAAATCGCCCGGCTCCAGCGGACGGGAGAAGCCGCCCCAGCAATTGGTGCTGCCGCCCAGATAGCGGCTGCGCGCGGTGGTCAGCCGTTCATAGGGCAGGCCGACGTTGCGGCCGGCGTACAGCGCCTGGGAGATGCCGTCGACCTCCAGCCCGCCGCCTTCCAGCAGGACGACGCTCAAGCTGCCGCCCGCCAGTTCGCGCGCGATGGTCAGGCCGGCGGCACCGCCACCGATCACGCACAGATCGCAATCGATGTGCGTGCCGTTCAGGACATGGCGGGCGTCACGAAGCAAGCGGGCCTCCAAACAGGGGTCATAGACCACCCTTCTTGCCCCGGACGCGCGGCCTAGGCCGAGTGCTCTTTCGGCTATACCCCCGGCGCGTCCCCATTGGCCGAATCGGCACACAAGCGCGGCACCCCGGACGAACCGGACGGGGTGGTCCGGATGGGTGGGGGATGGGTGGGGG
Source organism: Azospirillum sp. CT11-132 (assembly GCF_047302835.1). NCBI lineage: Bacteria > Pseudomonadati > Pseudomonadota > Alphaproteobacteria > Rhodospirillales > Azospirillaceae > Azospirillum > Azospirillum sp. CT11-132. The sequence continues at coordinate 332,824 of NZ_JBGLZA010000001.1, read as the reverse complement.
GGGCCGGCCAGTCTGCCGGGTGGAAGGGAACGACCGCCGCGCTCGACGGTTGAGGTGGCGAAGAAGGGCGCTTCGGCCCGGCCGCGAGGTCGGACTGTCGGCGACCGGAAAACCATGTAATTGCAGGAGCCGCCTCCATGAAACGCCATCATCTTCTCGCGACCGCCGCCCTGGTTCTGTTCGCGGCCCCCGCCCTGTCCCTGGCCCAGACGCCGACGCCGACCGCCAAGGTGACCGAGAAGGGCCAGCTGGCGCAGCAGGACATGAATTTCGCCACCAAGGCGGCGATGAGCGACATGTTCGAAATCCAGGCGGGCAAGCTGGCGCAGGACCAGGCGAAGGACAAGGACGTCAAGCAGTTCGGCAGCCACATGGTGTCCGACCACACCAAGACCTCCGACGCCATGAAGGAGATGGCGCAGAAGAAGTCGATGACGCTGCCGACCAAGCTCGATTCCGAACACCAGCAGAAGCTGGACAAGCTGCGCGGCATGAAGGGCGAGCAGTTCGATTCCGCCTATATGCAGGGTCAGGCCGACGCCCACCAGACCGCCGTCTCGCTGTTCCGTGAGGAGGCGCAGAACGGCAAGGACGCCGACCTGAAGCGCTTCGCCGAGCAGACCCTGCCGACGCTGGAACAGCATCTGCGCATGGCCCGCGACCAGCGCCCGGCCGTCGCCTCCGCCGGTGGTGCCGCCGCCCAGCAGGGCACCAGCTTCGAGAAGATGATGGGCAAGGACGTCTACGGCGAGAACGGCAAGAAGCTGGGCGACGTCGCCGACATCATCCTCGACGCCCAGAGCGGCAAGGCCACCCAGGTGATCCTGAACCGCGGCGGCGTGCTGGGCATCGGCGCCAAGCAGGTGGCGCTGGATTACAACCTGCTGCGGACCGACGGCGACCGCGTCGTCGCCCGTCAGGTGACCGAGGATCAGGTCAAGCAGATGGCGGAGTTCAAGTACGACGACAACACCGTCTCACTGGGCAAGCGCAACGGCGACCACAACACCGGCAGCACCGGCAGCAATGCCAACCACAGCGGCATGTCCGACGATGCGACCCATGGCACGGCCAACAGCCTGGACAGCACCAAGCCGCGCAACCCGCAGTGAGCAAGCCGCAGTAACATTGGCTGGGCCTGACGGTCACTCCTGATCCCGCTTCCAGCCGTCGGCCGCCGGGGACCGTCTTCCCGGCGGCCCCGTACAGCCAAACGACACGGCCAACCGACGGAGATAACGCCATGGCGAACGCCAGCAAGAAGCACATGAGCCCGAGTGGACAGGGCAAGGGCACCGGCACCGGCGCCACCACCGACCTGCCCGCCGGCTCCATCGGCGACAACGAAGTGCTGTCGAACCGCGACAAGTCCCGTCATTCCGACGCCCGCGGCCTGGACAGCAAGGCCGTGCAGACCGAACAGATGCAGGACCACGTCGCCAACCACAATCCTGACGAATGATGCCGGGTACCGGTTGAGGTGTTTCGGGACGGGACCGTGCGAAAGCCGGTCCCGTCGCCGTTTCAGCCCCGCCAGAATTGTGGCATGAACAGCACCAGCACGGTGAACAGCTCCAGCCGGCCCAGCAGCATCGCCAGCGACAGCAGCCATTTGGCCGAATCCGGCAGCGGGGCGAAGGTCCCGGCCGGACCGATGACGTCGCCCAGCCCGGGGCCGACATTGGCCAGCGCGGTCACCGCGGCGCTGGCGCTGGTGATGAAGTCCAGCCCCAGCGCCATCAGCGCGATCGTGGTGACGCTGTAGGCGGTGAAGAACAACGCGAAGAAGACGATCACCGATCCCAGCACGTCGTCGTCCAGCTGCCGGTTGCCGTACTGGCGCGGGAAGACGCCGCGGGGATAGATCAGGTGGAGGAAATGGGTGCGCAGCACCGTCGCCATCACCTCGAACCGGAAGATCTTGATGCCGCCGGCGGTCGATCCTGTGCAGCCGCCGATGAAGGTCAGGCCGAAGAACACGCCGACCGCCAGATTTCCCCACAGGCTGTAGTCGGTGTAGGCGTAGCCGGTGGTGGTGACGACCGACACCACGTTGAAGGAGACCAGCCGCAGCGCATCGGCGAAGCCGTAGTCATGCTTGAGCGTCAGCCAGAGGCTGAGCGGCAGGATCACCGCCGTCAGGAAGGTCAGGTAGGTGCGCACCTGGCTGTCGCGCCACAGCGCGTCGCGCTGGCCGGTCAGGGTGCGGACATAGAGGACAAAGGGCAGGCTGCCCGCCAGCATGAACAGCGTCATCAGCCAATGCAGCACCGGATTCCTGAAATGCCCGGCCGAAGCGTCCGAGGTGGAGAAGCCGCCGCTCGACAGGCTGGTCAGCGCATGCACCACCGCCTCGAACGGGGTCATGCCGGCCAGCCAATAGCTGAGACCGCAGATCACCGTCAGTCCGGTGTAGACCGCCGTGATGGCCTTGGCGATCTGCTGGGCGCGCGGCAGCACCTTCTGCGAGCGGTCGGAGGATTCGGTGCGGAACAGCTGCATGCCGCCCACCCTGAGCGCCGGCAGCACCGCGATGGCGACGCCGATGATGCCGATGCCGCCCAGCCATTGCAGCAGCGCCCGCCACAGCAGGATCCCCTCCGTCGTCAGGTCCAGCCCGACCAGCACGGTCGATCCGGTGGTGGTCAGCCCCGACATCGTCTCGAAGAAGGCGTTGGCGTAGTTCAGCGACAGGTCGGGGAAATGGCCGAACTGAAACGGCAAGGCAGCGAAGGCCGCGGTGGTGGTCCAGGTCAGCGGCGTCAGCAGGAAGGCCTGCCGCAGCGACAGCCCGCCGTGCAGATGGCAGCGCGCGGACCACGCCAGCGCCGCGCCGCAGGCACTGGTGAAGGCGGCGGAATAGAGGAAGACCCGCGCATCCGGATTCCCATAGGCATAGTCGACCGCGGCCGGGATGAGCATCGTCGCGGCGAGCGCCAGCAGCACGATGGCGATGATGAACAGGATCGGCCTGAAATTCGGCATGATGTCTCTGGACGGCAGAATGGGGCGGCTGCGAATTCTCAACGGGAGGGAGCGGCCGATCAGAAGAACTCCAGCCCGACGGCGAACAGCTTTTCGACCTTGCGCACCAGATCGGCAGTCGCCATCACGATGACGCGGTCGCGCGGTTCGATCACCGTCTGGCTGGTGGGGATGATGACCTCGCCGCCGCGGACCAGCGCGCCGATCATCATGCCGGCCGGCAGGCCGATGGTGCCGATGGGGCCGCTGACGGCGCGCGAGGTCTCCAGCGCCTCCGCCTCCACCACCTCGCCGAAATTGTCGCCGATGGTCTGCACCGCCGCCACCCGGCCGCGCCGGACATGGCGCAGGATGGAGGAGACGGTGACCGCCGCCGGGTTGACGACGACATCCATCCCCAGCCCGGCGACGATCGGCGCGTAGGAGGTCTTGTTCAGCAGCGTGATCGCCCGGCCGCAGCCGGCGCGCTTGGCCAGCAGCGAGGTGAAGACGTTGGTCTCGTCGTCGTTGGTGACGGCGACGATGGTCTCCGCCCGGCCGACCTGCGCCTCCTCCAGGATCTCATGGTCGAGCGCGTCGCCGTTCAGCACCACCGTGCTGGAGCGCAGCGAGCGCGAGATCAGCTCCGCCCGGTCGGCGTTGCCCTCGATCATCTTGATCGAGATGCCGCGCATGTGGCGTTCGACGATCTGCGCCAGATTGAAGCCGACATTGCCGCCGCCGGCGATGACCAGCCGGCGGGCCGGCGCCTCGCTGTGGCCGAACAGGGCGACGACGCGGACGATGTCGGCGGTACGGCAGACCAGATGCACGTCGTCGCCCAGCCGCAGCTGGTCGTTACCCTTCGGCACGAAGCCGGTGCCGTCGCGGAAGACCGCCAGCACGGCGGCGCGCAGGTCGGGAAACATCTCGGTCAGGCGGCGCAGCGGCGTGTTCAGCAGTGGCGAGCTGTTGGTGCAGTGGACGCCGATCACATGCACCTTGCCGTCGGCGAGCGGCACCATCTCGAACGCGCCGGGGGAGCGCAGGCGGCGCGCGATGCTATGGGCGATCTCCACCTCCGGCGAGATGACAACGCTGATCGGCAGATGCTCCGGGGCGAACAGTTTCGACCATTCCGGCTGGAGATAGGCCTGCTTGCGGATACGGGCGATGCGCAGCGGGATGTCGAACACCGAATGGGCGACCTGACAGGCCACCATGTTGACCTCGTCGGAGTGGGTGACGGCGATCAGCATGTCGGCGTCCCGCGCCCCCGCCTGGGCCAGCACGTCGGGGTGCGAAGCGTAGCCGACCATGCCGCGCACGTCGTGGCTCTCGTCCATCCGCTGGGCAAGCTCGGTCGAGGTGTCGATGACCGTGATGTCGTTGTCTTCCAGCGCGAGATGCCGCGCGATGCTGGCCCCGACCTGTCCCGCCCCGCAGATGATGACCTTCATACGCCCGCTCTCCCCCACTTGCCGACCGCTCCGCTCCGGTTTGGCCGGAATTTGAGGAAATGACGGCGGGAGCGGAGCGTTGCAAGTCGAAGCGGTTCGGCGGGCGGGAATTCCGGCCCGAATCGCCGGAATTCTCCCGACAGGTATCAGAACTGTTTCAGCAGCCGGTCGATGTAGTTGCGTTCCTCCTGCGGGCGGCCGTACTGGCCGGACCGGCGGCGGAGTTCGTCCAGGATTTCACGGGCGCGCTGGAGTTCCGACTGTTCGGGGATTTTCACGTCGTTGGAATCCTGCATGCCGTAGCCGGACGGGCGGCGGCCCAGCGGGTCGCGTCCCCGGCCCTGGCGGGGCATCTGGCCCTGCTGGCCCATCATCGCCTGCCCCCCCTGGCCCATCATCTGCTGGGCCATCTGTTCGGCCATGCCCTGCATGCCCTGCTGCAGCTGCTCCATCGCCTCCGTCTGCGACGGCACCGCGGCGCCGGGGGCGCCCTGTTGCAGCGCCTGGGCGGCGTCGCGCATGGCACGCTCGGCGCGGCCCAGCGGCTGCGGGATCTCGCCGCCCTGCTGTTCACCCATGCGGCGCATCAGCTCGCCCAGCTGACGACGGAGAGCCTCCTGCTGTTCGGCCTGCTTCTGCAGGGTCGGGCTGCCCGGATTCTGCTGCTGGCCGTTCTGGTTGCGGCGCTGGTTGGGCTGGCGGCCGCGGGGCTGTTCGCCCTGCTGCCCCTGCTGCTGCTGATCCATCGACTCCTGCGACTGGCGGAAGCTCTGGTCGAGGAGCTGCTGCTGCTGCTGCGCCAGCTTCTGCAACTGCTGCATCATCTCCCAGGCCTGGTTCTGCTGCTGGGCCTGCTGCTGGTTCATCTGGGCCATGGCGCCGGAGCGCATGTTCTCCAGCATCTGCTGAAGCTGGGACAGCATCTGGCGGGCGGCGTCGCGCGACCCCGTCTGCGCCATCTCGCGCATCTTGTCGAGCATCTGCTGCAGGTCGTTGCGGTCGGTCATCTGGTCGGCCATTTCCGGCGGGACCATCGGGATCTTCTCGCCGCGCTGCAGCGCCTCCATCATCCGCTGTTCCATGGCGTCCATGAACTTGTCGAGCGCCGCCTGCAGCTCGTCCATCAGGCGGTTCAGTTCCTCGTCGGAGGCGTTCTTGTCCAGCGCCTCGGACAGCCGCTTCTCGGCGTCGCGCAGGTCCTTCTCCGCCAGCGACAGCCCGCCATCCTCGATGCGGAGCGCGGTTTCCCACAGAAGCTGCTGCAGGGCCGGGACGGAGTCGGCGCTCTGGTCCAGCATCAGCCGGGCCATGGCGGTGCGCAGCGACAGGAAGGCGACGATGTCGTCGCCATAGGTGCCGGGGCGCGCGGAGATCTCCGCCAGCGCGCGGGCGACCTGGACCCGCGACTCCTGCGGATTGCGGGTCAGGACCTTGCGCTGGTTGATGATGGCGCGGGCGACGGGATGGTTGAAGGTCCGTTCCGGCAGGATGATGGCCGCGTCCTCCGACCGGCCGGTCTGGCCGGCGCCGTCGGTCGCGGTCAGCCGCACCGTCACCGGCATGCCGGCCCAGGGATGGGCGGTCAGGTCCTGGAAGGCGGTGGCGTGCGCCTCCTTTGGCCGGACGCCGGGCAGCGACAGCGGGAATTCCAGAACCGGGTCGGCTTCGGCCTTCGGCGCCTCGGTCTTCGCGGCGCCATTGTTCGCGGCGCCGGGGGGTGGCGGAACATCGGGTGCGCGGCGGATCTGCGCCTTCACCTCGGTCAGGCCGTAGTCGTCGCGGGCGGCATAGTCCAGCTTCAGCGCGCCGCGCTCTCCGGCGGCGGGCGGATTGGCATGGGCGATGATGGGTGCGCGGTCGGGCACCACCTCGATCGGCCAGGAGCCCAGCGTGCGCCCGCCCTGGGTGACGGCGATGCGGGTGCCGCCGGTCACCGGCTTCTGCACCTGGAAATTGGTCGAATCCACCGCCTCGAACGGGCCGGTCTGGTCGCCGGCCTCCAGGCTGGGGGTGCCGCCGCCGCCGGTGACGCGGGCGAGCACGAGGCTGCCCTGCGGCACCTTCACCGGTTGGTCGGCGGGGTGGTCGCCGGAGTGGTTGGCGGTGGGGGAACCGGCGGTCTGCTGACTTGCCGGCTTTGCGGTGGAGCCGGATTTCAGGAAGACCGGCGGCAGGCCGGTATAGTCGGGCGGGTTGATCCAGAGGTCGAGCGTCGCCGCCGCCGTGACGGTGCCGCCGGCGAAATGGGGGGTCAGCGCGGCGGCGATGCGCGGGCGCCAGTCACCCCAGGATGCTGCACCGGCGACCACCAGCGTCAGGATCACCAGGGCGCGCAGGGCATAGCGGTCGTGCGACGGCACCTCGGTGCCCGGCCAGGCGACGCGCAGGCCGCGCATGGCGGCGCGTGTGCGCTCCTGATGCAGGCGCCACAGCGCCTGGGCGGTCGGGTCGTTGCCGGCGGGCCGGTCGCGCAGGGTGTGCAGCGGACGGTGGGCGAGCCCGCTGTCCCGTTCCAGCCGGCGGCGGGCCTCATCCTCGGCCGGGCTGCGGAAGCGCCGGACCCCGATGACGAGCGACAGCAGGAAGGCGGCGGCAAGCACCAGCAGGGCCAGCCCGTGCAGCCAGCCCGGCAGCAGGACCAGCAGATTCAGCAGCGCCAGCACGAGGAAGGCGCCCAGCACCGACAGCGGAGCCCACAGCGCCGGCCCCAGCCGTTCCCACAGCAGCGCCGCGCGCGCCTGGGCAAGGCGGAGGCGCGGTTCGGTCACGCCGTCGCTGTCGCCACGATCATCGGCTGCCCGGTTCTGGGCAGCCTGATTCTGGCCGGGCCCGGAGTCGCCGCGTCGCTCGTTCTGCTTCATGCCGCCCCCTCCGCGCCGAAATGCAGCCGGTCCGGCGGTTCGCTTGGCGCCGCCGACCGGTCATGCTGCGCGAGCCAATCATATAGGTGCCGCCTGCGGTTTTTGCCCACCGACTTGTTCACCGGTGCAATGCTACAGCCCATCATTGCGCCATGGCGAAACTATGACGCGCGGCGATCCGCCGAAATTTCGGGGCGCGCGGGGTGCCGTCAGTCGCCTTCGCCGGCCGGGAGCGGCTTGGTCACGGCCGTGCCGCGCCGGGTTTCGCGGTGCAGGATATAAAGGCCGCTCGCCATCACCACGGCGGCGCCGACCGCCATGGTCGTGGTCGGCACCTCCCCCCACAGGAGCCAGCCGAAGCCGACCGCCAGCAGTAGCGAAGTGTAGTTCAGCGGCGCCACCAGGGCGGCCGGGGCCAGCGAATAGGCGCGGGTCAGCATCAACTGGCCGCCGCCGCCGCACAGCCCGGTCGCCAGCAGCAGCAGCCAGTCCATCGGGGCCGGCGTGATCCAGGAGAAGGGCAGGGTCAGGCCGAGCAGGACGGTGGTCAGCAGGGTGAAGTAGAAGACGATGGTGTTCGGAACTTCCGTCCGGCTCAGCTGGCGGATGGCGATCATCGCCAGCGCGTTGGTCAGCGCGCCGAACAGCGCGATGAGCGCACCCAGATTCAGCACGTCGCCGCTGGGCCGGACGATGATGAGCACGCCGACGAAGCCGACCAGAACCGCGCTCCAGCGGTGGATGCCGACCTTCTCGCTCAACAGCGGCACCGACAGCGCCGTGAGGAACAGCGGGGCGGCGAAATTCAGCGAGATGGCGTCGCCCAGCGGCAGCAGGTGGAAGGACCAGAACATGGCGGCCATGGAACTGAGCCCGATCAGCGACCGCCCCAGATGGCCCCAGGGATAGCGGGTGCGCAGCGTCGTCACGAAGCCCATGCCGAAATGGATCGCCAGACAGACCGGGATCAGTGCGAACAGGCTGCGGAAGAACATGACCTCGGTCACCGGGAAGCGGTCCATCAGGAGCTTCGCCAGGACGTTCATCAGCGAGAAGAACAGCACGGAAATCAGCATCGAGGCGATGCCGAGCGGGGTGTTGTCGACGCGCTTGTGCGGCTTGGGGATGGTTTGCGGCGGGACTTTCACGGTGCGCCGAGCCTACCAAGCGTTGCCGCCCGCGTCACTGTGTCGCGACGCGGGCGGTCATGTCGGGGCGGTATGGCGGTGTTGCGTAAACCCGCGCGGGCGCTCGGCCCGGAACATCCGACCTTCGCTCAGACCTTGAACAGGCCGGAGATTTCGGCCTCGGCGCGCAGCCAGTGCTCCTGCTCGCGACCTTCGGGGCAGCCTTCCTCCTGCCAGATCTGATAGGCGCGTTCCTGGATCATGCGGTTGCGCTGGCCGCTGAGCAGGCCTTCGGCGATGTTCATGTTCAGGCGGGCCAGCGAGACCAGCTTGCGCGTCTCGATCGCGCCCTGGGTCGCCAGCATGGTGGTGGAGACGACATACTGCGCCAGATTGCGCAGGTTGGCCTTCACTTCCGGCTCGACCGGGCAGTCGTCGTTCAGCAGGACCGTCTTGATGGCGATCCACAGCTTCAGGTTCTGGTCCAGCGCGAGGTTGACCTTTTCCGGCACATCCGATTCCAGCAGGGTGCTGGCCGCCTGCAGCAGGACGATGCTGTCCTGTTCCACCGACGCGAAGTTGGTGCGCAGGATGGTGTCGGCCCAGCTTTCCACCGGAGCCTCGAACACCGGCGCGGCGGCGGCAGTGGCGGCAGGAGCGGTTGCGGGAGCGGCGGAAGAGGCGGTCTTGCGCTTGGTGGCCATGGTGGGTTCCCCGGGGAGCGTTCGGTCCGCGTCCACTTGAACCAACCATGTTTAAGATGTGGTTAAGACGCTACCCTTGCGCGCCTTTTGCCGGCGCCAGACGCCGCGACACGATGTCCTGAGCTCGGCGACCAGTCAGGGGCCGCCGAAAGGCAAGCGATAGTAAAAGCCAAAGACGTTGTTGGTGCCTGCCGCCGGATCGCCCGCCGCAGCGTCGTTGACGATGCGGCTGTAGCCCAGGCTGAAGCGTGACTTGTTGTCGAACTCGTATCCCAATTCCAGCTGAGAGCGGAACTCGGTGGTGGGGGCGCCCTCGCGCCGGGCGGTGGGCAGGGTGCCGGCGCCGAAACTGGGGGTGAAGACGAAGGAGCCGAGCGGCACGTCCACCAGCACGCCGCCGCTCAGGCCGCCGGTCAGTCCCCCAGTCAGTCCCGGGCCGACGCCGGTTACGGCGCCGCGCGGGGTCAGGCTGCTGCCGCTGCCCGGCCCGATCCAGGGTTGGATGCTGACATAGGGTTCTACCTGCGGGATCAGCGAAGACCCGATCCGCATCTTGCTGTTCAGGATGGTGAGGTTGCTTTCCGCCGGCGGCTGCAGGCTGTAGGCGAGGCCGCCGACCGCCCAGTTGCCGAACCGGCCGTCCGCGTCGATCGACTCCGCCCGCGCCGATCCGGCGCCGGCGCCCAGAAGAGTGACGGCGAGCGCGAGCAGGCAGGCGGGCAAGACGGCCGGCCGGCAAATCCTATGGCGGCAATTTCCCTGGCGGCTGAACAGGCGGTTCACGGGCACCCCCTCCCGGTGACGCGTCGGATCGCACCACGCGGTCCGGCCACTATAACGATGGGGCGTGGCGACTGACCCATGGAGTATCGGCACTACCCCTAGGATGTCGTGATCGCCATCCGCGTTTCAACCATGAAAGCATGAGCGGTGCGGGACGGTTGTCTGTTACCATATGCTCATGAGCGTGCATCCCGCCGAGCCAGCGTCCGGCCCTGGGCCGCAGGAGGAGGCGATCGCCTTCCTGGGCGATCCGCGCACCCATGGCGGGCATCCGGTGGAGCGGATCGACACCCATGCCGCCCTGGTGTTCCTGGCCGGTGACCGGGCGCTGAAGCTGAAGCGCGCGGTGCGCTATCCCTATCTGGATTATTCGACGGTTGCGAAGCGCCATGCGGCCTGCGTCGCGGAGCTGGCGATCAACCGTCGCACCGCACCGACGCTTTATCGGGGCGTGGTCGCAATCCGCCGCGAGGCCGATGGGCGCTTGCGGCTGGACGAAGAGGGCGGTGAGGCGGCGGGGGACGCAATCGACTGGCTGGTGTCGATGGCGCGCTTCCCCGACGAGGCGCTGTTCGACCGCATGGCCGAGCGGGGCGGCCTGACCCCTGCCCTGATGCGCCGGCTGGCCGAGCGGATCGCCGTCTTCCACCGCGACGCCGCTCCACGGCCGGATGGCGGCGGGGTGGAAGCGCTGCGCGCGGTGGCGGACGGCAATCTGGAGGACCTGCGCGCCGCGCCGGACCTGTTCCCGGCAGACGCGGTGGCCCGGCTTGCAGAGCGCACCGGCGACGCGCTCGACCGGTTGGCGCCGCTGCTGGAGGCGCGGCGGGGGGACGGATTCGTCCGCCACGGTCATGGCGACCTGCATCTGCGCAACATCGTCCTGCTGGACGGCGAGCCGACCCTGTTCGACGCCATCGAGTTCGACGAGGCGCTGGCGGTGGCCGACGTCTTCTATGACCTCGCCTTCCTGCTGATGGATCTGGATCACCGCGGGCTGCGGCCGTTGGGCAACGCGGTGCTGAACCGCTATCTGGAGGAGACGGAGGATTACGGCGGGCTGGCGGCGCTGCCGCTGTTCCTGTCGCTGCGCGCGGCGGTGCGGGCGAAGGTGTCGGCCGCGGCGCTGCGGCTTGGCGGAAAGGCGGAGGGGCTGGCGCAGGAGGCGCGGCGCTATCTGGACCAAGCGCTCGCCGCGCTGGACCCGACGCCGGCGCGGCTGGTGGCGGTCGGCGGGCTGTCCGGCACCGGCAAGACCAAACTGGCCAAGGGGATCGCGCCCGATCTGGGTCCGTCGCCCGGTGCGGTGGTGCTGCGCAGCGACGTGCTGCGCAAGCGGCTGTGCGGAGTCGCCGACACCGACCGGCTGCCGGCCGACGGCTATGCCCCGGCGGTGACGGAACGGGTCTATGATGAGTTGTACCGAAGGGCGGCGGCGGTTCTGGCCGCCGGGCATGCCGTGGTGGTCGATGCGGTCAGCGCCCGGCCGGACGAGCGCCGCCGGATCGAAGGGGTCGCGGCGGACGCCGGGGTGCGGTTCGACGGGATCTGGATGGAGGCGCCGTTGTCGGAACGGGTGGAGCGTGTGACCAATCGTCGCAACGATGCGTCCGACGCCACCGCCGACGTGGTGGAACGGCAGGAATCCTATGATTTGGGTACAATCGATTGGACGCGCCTGGATTCTGGCAGGGTTGCAGCGGATGTGCTGGACGACGCCCGCGCAAGCTTGGCCTAATTCCAGGAGTGACAGCATCTTATGGACTGAATCTTCAAGGTTTGCGGCCCTTGCCCCGGACCGCGGACCGCAGCGACGATGGGGCGAATGATGGCCCGGTGAGAATCGCCCGCCGCACCGGCGGACGGACCGCCGCCGTCCGGGAAGGGCCGCTCGAACCGGTCCGGGAGGAGTCCATGACCTACAAGACCATCCTAGTGCCGCTCTGCGGCAGTGAGAACGATCCGGTGGCCCTGAAGGGCGCGATTTCGGTGGCGCGCGATTTCGACGCCCACCTTGTCGGCCTGTTCGTCAGCCTCGACCCGCGCGATGCCGTTCCGATGCTGGGCGAGGGCATGTCCGGCGCCATGGTGGACGAGATCATGCGCGCGGCCGAGACCGAATCGCACAACCATCGCGCCGCCGCCCGCCGTTCCTTCGACGCCGCCGTCGCCGAGGCCGGCTTTGAGATGCGCGAGGTCCCCGGCGGGGTCGAGGCGCCGTCCGCCTCCTGGCGCGAGGTCGTCGGCCGGATCGAGGACGTGGTGCCGGCCGAGGGTCGTCTGGCCGACCTGATCGTCTGCGCCCACACCTCGATCGAGGCGGACACGCAGGGCTACACCACCATGGAAACGGCGCTGCTGGGATCCGCCCGGCCGGTGCTGCTGGTGCCGAAGACCCTGCCGGCGGAGATCGGTCACACCGTCGCCGTCGCCTGGAACGGCAAGACGGAGGCCACCCGCGCCGTCGCCGCGGCCCTGCCCTTCCTGCGCAGCGCCGAGCGCACCCATGTGCTGACCGCCGAAACTTCGGTGACGGAAGGCGCGACAGGACGCCGCATTGCCCAATATCTCGCTTGGCAGGGTGTTAACCCTGAGTTAACTATATTGCATCCGGGATCGGAACCCGTTGGGGAGACGGTCACCAAGAAAGCCGTGGAGCTGGGCGCCGACCTGCTGGTTATGGGCGGCTATGGCCACAGCCGGATGCGGGAAATGATCCTGGGCGGTGTCACGCGCTACGTGCTGAACCACGCCGGGCTGCCGGTTCTTATGGCCCACTGATCTTTGCGGTCTTCGGCCGCGCGGGTTTCCCTGCCGCCTGTTCCGGCGGGGATCCCGTGCGGCGCCGGCATTTGCAGCCCGGCCGTTCCCGGGAGGAACGCGCCATGTTGACGATCAAGGACTGCATCGCTCTGAGCGATCTCACCGAAGCCGAGATCGACGCGATCGCCGAACACGAACATCTGCCGGAAATGGTGGCGGTGGAGATGGGCTATTGCCTTGCCCACTGCCCCGGCGGACCCGACCGCATCGCCCACATCATCGCCGACGACATCGCGGACGCCTGTGCCCACGGGCATGTCGACCATGCGGTGGAATTGATGCACACCCTGCGGGAATTCGTGGAAACGCATCCGCAGGGCTGAGGTCAAGGGGGCGGGAACAGTCCGGCCGCGGCGGGGTTCTAATGGCAACCGTTCAACGATTGCCTTTTAACGACCTCCAAGGACCCCGACGATGGCCAGCAAGACCACCGGCACCCAGACCGACATCTTCGCCCGCATCAAGACCGATCACGACACCATCCGCGGCCTTCTGGACAAGACCGAGAAGGCCAACGGCAGCGGCCGCGCCGTGTTCGAGGAGCTGCAGCGCGAGTTGTGGGCCCATTCGAAGGTGGAGGAAGGCGTCTTCTACGCCTCTCTGAAGAAGGCCAAGGAGGCGAAGTCGGAAACCGTCGAGGGGTTGAACGAGCATCACCTCATCAACGGCCTGCTCGACGAGCTGAACGCGATGAAGACCACCGACAGCGGCTGGAAGGAAAAGCTGCAGGTGCTGGGCGAACTGGTCCGCCACCACCTCGACGAAGAGGAAGAGGAGTTGTTCGAGGAGGCCAGGGACGTCCTCGACGACGACCGTGCGGCCGAACTGGGCGGCGCCTATGACGATCGCAAGAAGCACATCATGGCCGGGCTGGCGCCGCTGTAACGAGGGCTACGCCATCCCGTTTGGTTGCCGTCGGCCGGCGAAGGGGCCATATCTGGGGCTTTCTGGAACTGGCCGGCGGTGTCGATGTCCAAGCGTGTCAGCGTCAAGCGAATGCTCTCCCGGCGGGGGGCGCGGTTCGGCCGTGCCGCGCTGGCGGCAGTCGCACTTGGGGTTTCCGTCCTCATGACCGCCCCCGCTTCCGCCGCACCCGCTCCTCCGGCGAAGGAGCTGGCGCAGAAGACCTGCGGCACGCTCGCGTCGCGGGTCGATGCGGTGTCCGGGCGGGGGCCGCTGTTCCTGCGCAGCTACGACAATTCATACGCGCCCGGCCCGACCTCGGAACCGGCGCTCTCCAACGCTGCCTTCACCTACGACAACGCGCTGGCGATCATGGCGCTGACCGGTTGCGGCCAGCGCGACAAGGCCTTGCGCATCGGCGAGGCCTTGCTCGACGCCGTGTCGCTCGACCGCGCCGGCTGGAAGGGGCGGCTGCGCAACACCTATCGGGCCGGTGCGCAGAAACAACGGCCGATCCCGCCGAATGGCTGGTGGGATGCCGTCGGCAACCATTGGGGCGAGGACCCCTATCAGGTCGGCACCGCCACCGGCAACGTCGCCTGGGCCGGGCTGGCCCTGCTGACGCTGGCCGATGCGACCGGCGAAACGCGCTTCCGCGACGGAGCGGCGGAGTTGGCGCGCTGGGTGGTCGAGCATACCCGCGATCCGCGCGGCCCCGGCGGCTTCAACGGCGGTTTGCAGGGCTTCGACGACGCACCGCAGCCGCTGACCTGGAAATCGACCGAGCACAACACCGATCTGGTCGCGCTGTTCGGCTGGCTGGCAAGAGATATGGGCGGCGATTTCGCCGGGCCGGAGAAGGAGGCGCGCGATTTCCTCGATAAGATGTGGATGGCGGGCGGCGATCATTTCCCCATCGGCACCGCGCCGGACGGGGTGACGGTCAGCACCTCCACCTCCGGCCTCGATGCCCAGCTCTGGCCGCTGTTGCTGCCGAAGGCGCCGGAGGCCTGGCGTGCCGCCCTGTCCTATGCGGAGCGCGCCCATGGCGCCGACGGCGGCTTCGACTTCAACGACGACCGCGACGGCATGTGGGTGGAGGGCACGGCGCAGGCGGCGCTCGCCTACCGCGCCGTCGGTCGCCGCGGCGATGCCGACCGGCTGTTCGGCGAACTGCTGAAGGAGATCAGCCCCGGCGGCTATCTCTACGCCACCCGGCCGCAGGTGCTGTCCACCGGCCTTGCCATCGGGCCGGACAGCAAGACCGACGACTTCCTCTATTACCGCCGTCCCCATCTGGGCGCCACCGCCTGGGCGGCTCTGGCGGCGGTGGGCTGGAACCCGTTCACGGGCAAGACGGTGCCGTAACCCTCTATCCGTGGAAGTGTTCGTAGAGCTTCCGCGCAATGGTTTCGCTGATGCCGGGGGCGGCCTCCAGGTCCTTCAGGCCGGCGGAGGCGACGGCGGTGGCGCTGCCGAAATGGTGGAGCAGGGCCTTCTTGCGGGCCGGGCCGATGCCGGGGATGCCGTCGATGCGGGTGTGCGACATCGCCTTCATGCGGCGGGCGCGGTGACTGTCGATGGCGGTGCGGTGGGCCTCGTCGCGCAGCCTTTGCAGGAAATGCAGAACCGGATCGTTGGGCTCCAGCGTCAGCGGCGGCTGGCCGGGGCGGAAGAAGCGCTCGCGCCCGGCATTGCGGTCGGGACCCTTGGCGATGGCGACCAGCGGTATGTCGGTGATCTGCAGCATCGCCAATTCGTCCTTCACCGTGTTCAGCTGCCCCAGACCGCCGTCGATCAGGA
Organism: Azospirillum sp. CT11-132; assembly: GCF_047302835.1. Lineage (NCBI taxonomy): Bacteria > Pseudomonadati > Pseudomonadota > Alphaproteobacteria > Rhodospirillales > Azospirillaceae > Azospirillum > Azospirillum sp. CT11-132. Next base: position 317,396 of record NZ_JBGLZA010000001.1, on the reverse strand, counting down.
CGAGGTCGGGCCACTGGGCAGAATCAGGGTCGGACTTGCTGCTGCGGTGAAAGCGGCGGGTGAAGGTCTCGCGCAGCATGGCGTAATCGTCGCCGGCGGCTTCCGGATCGCGGATGTAGAAGCGGCGGTAGGCGTTGCGCTGGAACCCCTCCGGCCCGGCCACCACCATGGCGCCGACCGGGAAGGCCCCCTGGATGTGCGAGGTGTCGTAGATCTCGATGCGGCGCGGGGCGGCGGGCAGGCCGAAGATGCGCGCCACCCCCTCCAGCAGAGTCGCCTGGGTGGAGCGCTCGGCCAGCCGGCGGCCGAGAGCGTCGCGGGCGTTGGTCTGCGCGTGTTCGACCGCGCGGCGTTTCGGGCCGCGCTTGGGGCATTCCACGGTGACGCGGTGACCGGCGGACAGGCTCAGCGCGTCGGCCAGCAGGTCCGGTGACTCGACCGGGTCGCTCAGCAGCAGCAGGGCCGGCGGCAGGGTGTCGGCATAGAGCTGGGCGGCGAAGGCGGCGAGGATGTCGCCCGGTTCCTCCTCCGCGTCGATGCGCGGGAAGAAGGCGCGGGTGCCCTGGTTGCGGCCGCCGCGGAAGAAGAAGGCCTGGACACAGGCCGCACCGCCCTCGCGGTGCAGGGCCAGCACGTCGGCGTCGCCCAGCGTGTCCTCCAGATTGATGTCCTGGCGGCTCTGAAGGGCGGTCAGCGCGCGGATGCGGTCGCGCCAGCGGGCGGCGTCCTCATATTCCAGCCGGTCGGAGCTGTCGAGCATGTGGCGGGCGAACTCCGCCTGCACCTCCGCGCTGCGGCCGGACAGCACGTCGCGCACGCCCTGGACCTGATCGGCATACTCCTCCTCGCTGACGCGGCCGACGCAGGGGGCGGAGCAGCGCTTGATCTGGTGCTGCAGGCAGGGGCGGGTGCGCGAGGCGAACACGCCATCGTCGCAGCTGCGCAGCAGGAAGGCCCGTTGCAGGGCGGCGATGGTCATGCCGACGAGATGCGGCGAGGCGTAGGGGCCGAACAGGTCGGAATCCCTGCGGTTGCCCTTGCCTGATGTGCCGCGCCGCTCGGCGCTGCCGCGATGCTGCATCAGACGGGGGAAGTCGTGACCCTTCCCAATGACGATGTAGGAGAAGGAGCGGTCGTCCTTCACCAGGATGTTGAAGGGCGGCAGCAGGCTGCGGATCAGGTTCGCTTCCAGCAGAAGCGCCTCGGCCTCGGTGTGAGTGGTGACGAACTCCATGGAGCGGGTCAGGGACACCATCCGCCGGGTGCGGTTGGGCAGCCCGTCGGTCCGGGTGTAGCTGGCCACCCGGCGCTTCAGGTTCTTCGCCTTGCCGACATAAAGGACCGACCCGTCGGCCGCCAGCATCTGATAGACACCGGGCGTGTCCGGCAGGGTCGGCAACTGGGCGCGGATGACGTCCGCTCCGCTGCCGGGCACCCCGTCCATAAGCTCTCTCGTTCCCGCAAAGCTCCGATTCGCCGCTCACCCAAGCAGTAGAACGGAACGGGTCCAAGAGACAAGATTCGGACGAGGCTTCCGGCAGGGATCTGCCATGCGGCAAGGGGCTGGGTCAGCCCCCGAACACGGTGTTCAGCTGGGCGCCGACGCGGACGAAGGTGGTGCGTTTCGGCACCTCCTTCAGCCGGGTGGCGCCGATGTAGGTCATCATGCTGCGCACGCCGCCCATGATCTCCTGCATCGTGTTCTCCACCGGGCCGCGATAGGGGATCTCCACCGTCTTGCCTTCCGACGCGCGGTAGGAGGCGACGCCGCCGGAGTATTTGTGCATCGCGGTGTCCGACGACATGCCGTAGAAGGTCATGGCGACCGGCACGCGGTCGCCGTCGCGGTCCTCGTAGCGGATCTCACCCTCGCACTCGTCATGGCCGGCCAGCATGCCGCCGAGCATGACGAAGTCGGCGCCGGCGCCGTAGGCCTTGGAGATGTCGCCCGGCACGGTGCAGCCGCCGTCGCCGCAGACCTGACCCTTCAGCCCGTGGGCGGCGTCGGCGCATTCGATGATGGCCGACAGCTGGGGATAGCCGACGCCGGTCATCTTGCGGGTGGTGCAGACCGATCCCGGCCCGATGCCGACCTTGACGATGTCGGCGCCGGCCAGCAGCAGCGCCTCCGTCATGTCGCCGGTGACGACGTTGCCGGCCATGATGACGGTCTCCGGGTTCTCCTCGCGCAGGCGGGCGATGACCTCGACGAAGCGCTCGGTATAGCCGTTGGCGACGTCCAGGCAGATCTTGCCCACCGGGGCCTTGGCCTTCACCGCCTGGAACTTGTCATGGTCAGCGTCGGCGATGCCCATCGAATAGAAGACGTTCGACTGGACGGCGGATTCCGCCTCCGCCTGGAAGAAGGCGACCAGTTCGTCCGCCTTGTAATGCTTGTGCAGGGCGGTCATGGCGCCGAAGCGCGACAGCGCGCGGGCCATGCCCATGCTGCCGGTGACGTCCATGTTGGCGGCGATCAGCGGGAAGCCGGTCCAGTCGCGCTGGGTGTGCAGGAAGGTGAAGGTCCGGTTGACGTCCACGTCGTTGCGGCTCTGCAGCGTGCTGCGTTTCGGCCGGATCAGCACATCCTTGAAGTCGAGCTTGAGGTCGCTTTCGATGATCACCGCACACCTGTTCCCTCTGTTGGTCGGGCCGACCGCTGAACTAACGCCCGACATCACAGAGTGGAGGTGGTTCCTCCGTTCGGCAAGGGTCATCGAAGCCGTGGCACGCGCACGCAATGTCTGACGCATCTTCCCCTCTTCCCCGGACATCGCAGGAAGAGAGACGACCAACCATTGCCGGAGTACTTTTTGCGTTGCCAACCGCCCGGAAGACGAAACAAATGCTCTACCGGACGCCGTGCGTCCGGAAGCCCTGGTACCGAGCGCTCGCCGCTCAATCGCAATCCAATCCTCTCGCCTGAAGCGCATACCCTTCTCAGAAAAAAAACTATGCACTTCGTGACTGCGTGCCTATTATGGATAAAATTGCAATTCTGGAGATTAATGATGCGTCTCGTTCCGTTTGATGATCTTGATGACCTTATGATTTACTTCGACGAAGGTTACAAGATTTCTCAAGATGAGGCTTATAGAAGGTTTTCCGAGATCAAGGTTGTTCCGCCAGAGGACCTTCCATCCGACCCATTCTCTGCGGCTTACTCCAACAAAATATTGGAAATTTATAAAAAAGCATCCTCCAGAAATTCTTATTCTATTGTCAACGAAGTGGCCGGGTTCAATGTAGACGAACTCACCGTCCGGCCTTTTCCGTTCTTTACAAAAAGCATTAAACTTGCAGCGCAACATTATTCATTAATTGGTAAATTTTTGGGGATGATGGACATCAAGTCCGGAGGTTCCATCCTGGAATGTGGCGTTGGGTTTGGCAACACCACACTAGCTCTAGCAATGCTCGGCTGTCAGGTTACTGCGCTTGATATCGCAGAGTCCTACTGCGAAGTGGTCCGACGCCGAGCTGCCTTGCACGAGGTCGACATAAAGGTCGTTCATTCTGATTTCACATGGATTGAAACGACCGAAGAAAAATATGACGCTGTCTGCTTCTTCGAATCTTTCCACCATTGCTGGGAATTCGAAAGGATCTTGCTATCTCTTCATAAAGTTGTAAAGCCCGGAGGGAAAATATATTTCGGCGGAGAGCCGATCAACATGGAATTTCCGATGCCATGGGGCGTGCGCCTTGATGGTGAAGCGCTGTTCGTCGTGCGGCAAAACGGCTGGATGGAACTTGGATTTCACAGTGATTTCTTTGAGGAGCTGCTTTTTAGGACAGGTTGGCGTGGTACCTGTGTCGACACTCATTTTTGGTATGCAGCCCGGAAATATGATCCGATCGTTATTTCCGGCTCCGATTCGAAAATCGGTTCGAATTTCGGGACGGCCGCTGGAGATGCGCTTCACATTGATGTTCCGGTCAACTCACAGCCAACTTTTGTGGTTTACGGGCCCTATTTGAAGTTGGCAAAAGGAAAATACCGGTTCGAGTACGCGCTTGATCCTGATGCACAGGTAGCCGACACAATGGTGGTCGATATTTGCTATAGTGCAGGTCAAAACGTTATCTATGCTCGCCAAATTACGCAGGACGATTTGACAAAGAAATTGATCTCCGGAGAATTCACTCTCAATGAGAAAGCCAACGATTTGGAAATTCGCCTGATGGTTTCCGACGGCTTCCGGGCGGGAATCCGGCAACTGTCCGTTCAGCCGTTGGATTAACGCAATCTTGAACCAGACCATGGTGCGCTAACGCGGCCTTGCCTCGAAAATCCGCGTTCAGCACACCATCGCCACCAAACCGATCGGCAGGAAGTGGTTCGAAGGCCGGGAAATCTACTGCTTTCCTCCTATTCCTCCCCATCATCGCCGTCGCCGTTCGCCGGCTCGCTGCCGTCGGCGACATGGACCTGGCAGTCGGCGTTGCTCAGCACCTCCATCAGTTCGGGCGGCGGCAGGCGGTCGGTGAAGAGCGCGTCGAGCACGCTGACGTCGGCCATGCGGATCATGGCGTTGCGGCCGAACTTGGTGTGGTCGGTGACCAGGAAGACGCGGCGCGAGCTTTCGATGATGGCGCGGGCGACGCGGACCTCCTGCTCGTCGTAATCCAGCAGGTCGCCTTCGGCGTCGATGCCGCTGATGCCGATGATGCCGATGTCGACCTTGTAGCGGCGGATGAACTCCACCGTCGCTTCGCCGATGATGCCGCCGTCACGCTCGCGGACCAAGCCGCCGGCGATGGACAGGGCGAAGTTCGTGTTCTTGTGCAGGATGGTGGCGACGTTCAGGTTGTTGGTCAGCACCCGCAGCCGCTTGTGGCCGAGCAGCGCCTGGGCCACCGCCTCCGTCGTCGTGCCGATGTTGAGGAACAGCGAGGCGTCCTCCGGCACATGGCGGGCGACCATTTCAGCAATGCGCCGCTTTTCCTCCGCCATCAGGGTCTGGCGGGTGGAATAGGCGATGTTCTCCACGCTGGACGGCACGGTGACGCCGCCGCGGAACCGGCGGACGGCGGATTGCCCGGCCAGATGCTCGATGTCGCGGCGGATGGTCTGCGGCGTGACGTCGAAATGTTCGGCCAGCCATTGGATCTGCACCATGCCCTTGGCATGGACCAGGGCCACGATTTCCTGCTGGCGGCGTTCGGCGTCCAGGCGCGCATCCATCGGGGGGCTGTCTCCGGTCGGGTGGGGCGTCAGTCAATCAGATGCGCGGAATGGGTCAAAGCGAAAAGCAGGTGGCCGCGCTGCCATCGGTCGATCCGCCGCAGAGCGCGAGCCTCACCGTAAAGGCAAGACTGTTCGCCAGACAAGCATATTCGGAAACGAAAGCGTATCGCCAATCAGTGGCAGCTCGAAGGCCTGCGGCGCTCATCGTCCCGCTCCCGTCCCCCCACCCCATTTACCCGTAGCCAGTGGAGGCAAACCGGCGTAGCCTCAAAACATGGTCCGCTGAACAAACATTTTCCTTTTCAACCGTGAACGAACATCATATGTTCCGAAACGAAAGCGGCCGGGTTCGCAAGGAACCGGCGCGGTACGGAGAGGAACTCATGGCAAACGAGTCCGCAGTTACCGACCTTCTGATCGTCGGCGGCGGCGTGAACGGCGCGGGCATCGCCCGTGACGCAGTCGGGCGCGGGATGTCGGTGGTGCTGTGCGAACAGGGCGACCTTGCGGGCGCCACCTCGTCGGCCAGCACCAAGCTAATCCACGGCGGCCTGCGCTATCTCGAATATTACGAATTCCGTCTGGTGCGCGAGGCCCTGCAGGAGCGCGAAGTTCTGTTGCGCGCCGCTCCGCACATCATCTGGCCGCTGCGTTTCGTTCTGCCTCATGACAGCAGCATGCGCCCGGCCTGGATGGTGCGCATCGGCCTGTTCCTTTACGATCATCTGGGAAAGCGCAAGCTACTGCCGGGATCGCATGGCGTCGATCTGACCAGCGCGCCGGCGGGAAAGCCGCTGTCGGGCGGCTTCACCAAGGCGTTCGAATATTCGGACTGCTGGGTGGAGGACAGCCGGCTGGTCGTGCTGAACGCGATGGACGCCAAGGCCCGCGGCGCGGAAATCCTGACCCGCACCCGCTGCGAGAAGGCCGAGCGGCGCGACGGGCTGTGGGAAGCGACGCTGGTCGACGTGACCACCGGCGCCACCCGCACCGTCCGCGCCCGTGCGCTGGTCAATGCCGCCGGCCCCTGGGTGCGGGAAATGATTGCCAAGCGCACTGGCGTCACCGTCGACAAGTCGGTGCGTCTGGTCAAGGGCAGCCACATCGTCGTGCCGAAGATGTTCGAAGGCGAACACGCCTACATCTTCCAGAACGATGACCGCCGCATCGTTTTCGCCATCCCCTACGAGCGCGATTTCACCCTGATCGGCACCACCGACCTCGATTATTCGGGGGACCCCGGCGCGGTGGCGATCGCCCCTGACGAAATCGCCTACATGTGCCGGGCGGTGTCGCGCTACTTCGCCAAGCCGGTGCGCGAGCGCGACGTGGTGTGGACCTACAGCGGCGTCCGGCCGCTGTTCGACGACGCCAGCGGCAACGCCTCGGCCGTTACCCGCGACTATGTGCTGGAGATGGACGAGCCGGCCGGGCAGGCGCCGATGCTGTCGATCTTCGGCGGCAAGATCACCACCTTCCGCCGGCTGGCGGAGGAGGCGACGGAGAAGCTGGGCAAGGCGCTCGGCAAGGGCGGCGCCACCTGGACGGCCGCCGTGCCGCTCCCCGGCGGCGACATCGCCGACGCCGATTTCGCCGGCTTCCTGGCCGGTCTGAAGCGCAGCCGGCCCTGGCTGCCCGATGCGGTGGCCTATCGGCTGGCGCGGGCCTACGGCACGCGGGTGGAGCGGCTGCTGGGCGCGGCCCAGGGGCTGGACGATCTGGGTATCGATTTCGGGGGCGGCGTCTATGAGGCCGAACTCGACTATGCCGCGCGGGAGGAGTTCGCCATGACCGGCGACGACTTCCTGTGGCGGCGCTCCAAACTTGGGCTGCACCTGGACGCAAATGTCCGGGAGGCCATCGGCGGCTGGTTCGACCGGCGCCGCGAAGCTACGGCCAACAGGGATACGAGCGGTGATACCGCCGGCCTGCGGTCGATGGGAGGAATGCGGTGACACTCACACTGGAAGGCGTGGCGAAGCGCGTCGGCGCCGAGCAGCATCTCCACCCCCTGTCGCTGGAGCTGCAACCCGGCAGCTTCAACGTCCTGCTGGGGCGGACGCTGGCCGGCAAGACGACGCTGATGCGGCTGATGGCCGGGCTGGACAAGCCGACCGCCGGGCGCGTGCTGGAAAACGGCAAGGACGTCACCGGCGCGTCGGTGCGCCATCGCGACGTGGCGATGGTCTACCAGCAGTTCATCAATTACCCGGCGATGACGGTCTACGAGAACATCGCCTCGCCGCTGCGCCGCCAGGGCAAGGACAAGGCGGAGATCGATGCAAAGGTGCGCCGGACCGCCGCCATGCTGCGGATCGAGCCCTATCTGGAGCGCCTGCCGGCCGAACTGTCGGGCGGTCAGCAGCAGCGCTGCGCCATCGCGCGGGCGCTGGTGAAGGGTGCCGGCCTGCTCCTGCTCGACGAGCCGCTGGTCAATCTCGACTACAAGCTGCGCGAGGAACTGCGCGCCGAACTGCGCGACATCTTCGCGGACGGCAAGACCACGGTGGTCTACGCCACCACCGAACCGCAGGAGGCGCTGGTCCTGGGCGGCAACGTCACGGTGCTGCACGAGGGGCGGATGCTGCAGACAGGGGCGACCGGCGACGTGTTCCACACGCCGGCGTCGCTGGAATGCGCACAGGTGTTCAGCGATCCGCCGATGAACGTGGTGGACGCGATCCTCACCAACGACCGCGTCGCCCTGTCCGACGGCACCAGCCTGCCGCTGTCGGCCCACGACCGCAACCTGCCGGCCGGCCCCTGCCGGGTCGGCATCCGCGCCAACCACCTGACGGTGCTGCGGCGGAGCGAGCGGCTGGTGCCGATCAAGGGCCGGGTCGCCCTGTCTGAGATCAGCGGGTCGGAGACCTTCGTCCATCTGCGCCACGGCGACACCACGCTGATCGCGCGCGAGGAGGGGGTGCACAGCCATCCCATCGGCAGCGACATCCAGGTCTACGCCGATCCCGACCGCATCTTCGTCTTCTCCACCGCCGGGCAGCTGGTGGCGGCACCCAACTGGCGGCGCGGCGCGCTGCGCAACATCGCTTAAGGGGGGCGGAAGCGATGGCGACCATCCAATTCGACAATCTCGGCCACTCCTATCACCCGCACCCGACGAAGCCGGAGGATTACGCGCTCCGCCGCCTGTCGCAGGAGTGGGAGGACGGCAAGGCCTATGCGCTGCTGGGGCCCTCGGGCTGCGGCAAGTCCACGCTGCTGAACATCATCTCCGGCCTGCTGGTGCCCAGCGAGGGGCGGGTTCTGTTCGACGGGCTGGACGTCACCCGCTGCACGCCCGAGGAGCGCAACATCGCCCAGGTGTTCCAGTTCCCGGTGATCTACGACACCATGACGGTGTACGAGAACCTCGCCTTCCCGCTGCGCAACCGCAAGGTTCCGGCTGCCGATGTCGACCGCCGCGTGCGGCAGGTGGCCGAGGCGCTGGACCTGACCGACGATCTGAAGAAGCGCGCCCAGCGGCTGACGCCGGACGCCAAGCAGAAGATCTCGATGGGCCGCGGCCTCGTGCGCTCGGACGTGGCGGCCATCCTGTTCGACGAGCCGCTGACCGTCATCGACCCGCACACCAAGTGGATCCTGCGCCGCAAGCTGCGCCAGATCCATGAGGAATACCGCCTGACCATGATCTACGTGACCCACGACCAGGTGGAGGCGCTGACCTTCGCCGACAAGGTCGCGGTGATGTACGAGGGCGCCATGGTCCAGCTCGGCACCCCGCAGGAGCTGTTCGAGAATCCTGAGCACACCTTCGTCGGCTATTTCATCGGCAGCCCCGGCATCAACCTGATGCCCTGCACGCTGGGCAATGACCATGCGCTGGTCGACGGCATCGCCATCCCGCTGCCCGACCGCGCCGTGCCCGCGGTGGGGGGCAAGTTCGAGCTGGGCATCCGGCCGGAATTCCTGGAGCTGACCCGCAGCGGCAGCGCCGGATCGATCCCGGTGCAGGTCACCGGTGTCGACGATCTCGGCACCTCCAAGCTGGCGACGGTGCGGCTGGGCAGCCACACGCTGAAGGCGCGGCTGAGCGAGGAGCAGGAGATCCCGGCGCTGGACGCCGCCATCCGTTTCCCCACCCGGTGGACCAAGCTCTACCGCGACAGCCATCTGGTCGGTTGAAGGAGGCACAAGCCATGGATAAGGTCCAGGACAACCGGGCTTGGTTCCTGATCATCCCGGTCTTTCTGATCGTCGCCTTCAGCGCGGTGATCCCGCTGATGACGGTGGTCAATTATTCGGTGCAGGAGATCTTCGGCCCCGGTCAGACCTTCTTCGTCGGCACCGAATGGTTCGAGGCGGTGCTGACCGACGACCGGCTGCATGACGCTCTGGTCCGCCAGATCATCTATTCGCTGGCGGTGCTGGCGATCGAGATCCCGCTGGGCATCCTGATCGCTCTCGGCATGCCCGGCGGTCGCAGCGCTAAGACGTCGCTGACGCTGGTGCTGCTGGCCCTGCCGCTGCTGATCCCGTTCAACGTGGTCGGCACCATCTGGCAGATTTTCGGCCGTGGCGACATCGGCCTGCTGGGCGCCACCTTCCGCGCCCTCGGCATCGATTACAACTACACCAACAACTCGGCCCATGCCTGGATGACCGTGCTGGTCATGGATGTCTGGCATTGGACCAGCCTCGTGGCGCTGCTGTGCTATGCCGGGCTGCAGTCGATCCCGCCGGCCTTCTATCAGGCGGCCAAGATCGACGGCGCGTCGAAATGGGCGGTGTTCCGCTACATCCAGCTGCCGAAGATGCGCGGCGTCCTGATCATTGCGGTGCTGCTGCGCTTCATGGACAGCTTCATGATCTACACCGAGCCGTTCGTGCTGACCGGCGGCGGCCCCGGCAACTCCACCACCTTCCTCAGCCAGTATCTGACGCAGATGGCGGTGGGGCAGTTCGACATCGGCAAGGCCGCGGCCTTCTCCATCGTCTACTTCCTGATCGTGCTGCTGTTCAGCTTCATCTTCTACACCGTCATCACCAACTCCGGATCGGGAGAGAAGAAATGAGCAAGGCTGCGGTTCTCGCTCCCGGCTCGCTGGCCGCCCCGGCCAACATCCGCCGGTCCTCCGCCCGGGTGTCGAACAGGACGATCGTTCTCGTCTGCTACATCGTCTTCCTGATGTTGCCCATCTATTGGATGGTCAACATGTCCTTCAAGACGAACGAGGAGATCCTGTCCGGCCTGACGCTGTTCCCGCGCAATCCGACGCTGCAGAACTACGTCACCATCTTCACCGATCCCAGCTGGTACAGCGGCTACATCAACTCGATCTATTACGTCACGCTGAACACGGTGATCTCGCTGACGGTGGCGCTGCCGGCGGCCTACGCCTTCTCGCGCTACCGCTTCATCGGCGACAAGCATGTGTTCTTCTGGCTGCTGACCAACCGGATGGCGCCGCCGGCCGTGTTCCTGCTGCCCTTCTTCCAGCTCTACCAGACGGTCGGCCTGTTCGACACGCATCTGGCCGTGGCGCTCGCCCACTGCCTGTTCAACGTGCCGCTGGCGGTGTGGATCCTGGAAGGCTTCATGTCGGGCGTGCCGCGCGAGATCGACGAGATGGCCTACATCGACGGCTACAGCTTCCCGCGCTTCTTCGGCACGGTGTTCCTGCCGATGATCCGGGCCGGCGTCGGCGTCACCGCCTTCTTCTGCTTCATGTTCAGCTGGGTCGAACTGCTGCTGGCCCGCACGCTGACCTCGGTCGACGCCAAGCCGATCGCCGCCACCATGACCCGCACCGTCAGCGCGTCGGGCATGGACTGGGGCCTGCTGGCCGCCGCCGGCGTGCTGACCATCCTGCCGGGCGCGCTCGTGATCTGGTTCGTCCGCAACTACATCGCCAAGGGCTTCGCCCTGGGCCGGGTCTGAGGGAGGCCGCGTCATGGATATGGGTTGGATGGCGTGGACTGCGCCGACCGCGATCTTCTTCGTCTGCATCGCCCTGATGCTGGCCGGCATGACGGTGTGGGAGGTGCTGTCGCCGACGGTGGAGGCCAAGGGCTTCCTGCCGATGCGCACCACCCGCGGCGACCGCCTGTTCATCGGCCTGCTCGGCAGCGCCTTCATCCATCTGGGCTGGCTCGCCGCGACCGACGTGTCGCTGTGGGGCGCCTTTGCGGTCTCGCTGCTGTGGATTGCTTTCGTGATCCGCTTCGGCTGAGGGGGGAGCCAGAGGTTTTCAAGGGATCCGTTCCTCCGCGGGGCTGCGGGGAATACGGGAAGAACGGTGGTTTCCGCCGGTAGCTCAACAATCAAACGTCAACCAGACACCAAGTCGACAAGTGGGAGGAAGCATGCTTCAGCACCAGACTCTGCGGCGCCGCCTGACCGGGGCCGTGATGGCCGGCGGCATCGGCGTTCTGCTGGCGATGGCCTCGGCGGGTCCGTCCGCCGCCATGACGCCGGACCAGGAAGCCGTCGCCAAGCGCATCATCGAGGAACTCCAGCCCTCCACGCTCTCCAAGGACGAGCAGATGAAGGAGCTGGAATGGTTCGTGAAGGCGGCCGAGCCGTACAAGGGCATGGAGATCAACGTCGTCTCCGAAACGCTGACGACGCACGAGTTCGAATCGAAGACCCTCGCCAAGCTGTTCAGCGAGCTTACCGGCATCAAGCTGAAGCACGACCTGATCCAGGAAGGCGACGTCATCGAGAAGCTGCAGACGCAGATGCAGTCGGGCCGCAACGTCTATGACGCCTACGTCAACGACAGCGACCTGATCGGCACCCACGTCCGCTATGGTCAGGCCGTCGCGCTGTCCGACTTCATGGCGGGCGAGGGCAAGGACGTCACCCTGCCGACGCTGGACGTGAAGGACTTCATCGGCACCAGCTTCACCACCGGCCCGGACGGCAAGCTCTACCAGCTGCCCGACCAGCAGTTCGCCAACCTCTACTGGTTCCGCGCCGACTGGTTCGCCCGTCCGGACCTGAAGGAGAAGTTCAAGGCCAAGTACGGCTACGATCTGGGCGTGCCGCAGAACTGGTCGGCCTATGAGGACATCGCCGACTTCTTCACCAACGACGTGAAGGAGATCGACGGCACCCGCGTCTATGGCCACATGGACTACGGCAAGAAGGACCCGTCGCTCGGCTGGCGCTTCACCGACGCGTGGCTGTCGATGGCCGGCGCCGGCGACAAGGGCCTGCCGAACGGTAAGCCGGTGGACGAGTGGGGCATCCGCGTCGAGGGCTGCCGCCCGGCCGGCGCCTCGGTCAAGCGCGGCGGCGACACCAATGGCCCGGCCGCCGTCTATTCGCTGACCAAGTACATCGACTGGCTGAAGAAGTACGCGCCGCCGGAAGCCTCTGGCATGACCTTCTCCGAAGCCGGTCCGGTGCCGGCCCAGGGTGCGGTCGCGCAGCAGATCTTCTGGTACACGGCCTTCACCGCCGACATGACCAAGAAGGGCCTGCCGGTCGTCAACGAGGACGGCTCGCCCAAGTGGCGCATGGCCCCCTCGCCGCACGGCCCGTACTGGGAAGAGGGCATGAAGCTCGGCTACCAGGATGTCGGCTCCTGGACGCTGCTGAAGTCCACTCCGCTGGAACGCCGCAAGGCCGCCTGGCTCTATGCCCAGTTCACCGTGTCGAAGACCGCGTCGCTGAAGAAGACGCTGGTCGGCCTGACGCCGATCCGCGAAAGCGACATCCAGTCCGAGGCGATGACCAAGGTCGCGCCGCAGCTGGGCGGTCTGGTCGAGTTCTACCGCAGCCCGGCCCGCGTCGCCTGGACGCCGACCGGCACCAACGTGCCGGACTATCCGAAGCTGGCCCCGCTGTGGTGGCAGAACATCGCCGAGGCGGTCACGGGTGAGCGCACCCCGCAGCAGGCGATGGACAATCTGGCCGACCAGATGGAGCAGGTCATGGCCCGCATGGAGCGCGCCAAGATCGGCGGCGAGTGCGCCCCGCAGCTGAACAAGCCGGAGGACGCCAAGGTCTGGTTCGACAAGCCGGGCGCGCCGAAGCCGAAGCTGGCCAACGAGAAGCCGAAGGGTGAGACCGTTGCCTATGACGACCTGCTGAAGGCCTGGAAGGAAGGCCGCGCCCGCTGATCCGGGATGCGGTGACGGGTTCGCTCTTCCGGCGGGCGTCCTGGTTGCGCCGGAGGTGACCCTGGGGCGGCGGCATGCCGTCGCCCCTTTTCTTTATACGACCACTAGCCAATCCCCTCTCCCCCCCGGGGAGAGGGTTAGGGTGAGGGGGGTGCGCGGCGTGGGCTTCGTTTGTTGAAGCCGCTCCGCATTCCTTGAAAAATCACGCCATGCGTCCCCCTCACCCCGACCCTCTCCCCGCTTTCGGCGGGCCGGGGGTCCGCCTGTCGCGTCAGCGCAAACGAAGTTTGCGCGTGAGTGGGGGAGAGGGGGAGACGCGCGATAATTGGAAAACTGGGGGACACGCAGCATGACCAAGGCCAGCCATATCCTCGCCATCGACCAGGGCACCACCTCGTCGCGGGCGATCCTGTTCGATGGCAGGGGGACTCCGCTGGCCGAGGCGCGGCGCGAGTTCCCGCAGCATTATCCCGGCGACGGCTGGGTCGAGCATGATCCCGCCGACATCCTGCGCGACATCCGCACCGTGGCGCGCGAGGCGGTGGAGAAGGCCGGGGTCGATGTCGCCGCCATCGCCGCCATCGGCATCACCAACCAGCGTGAGACCGCCGTGGTGTGGGACCGCGCCACCGGCGAGCCGATCCACCGCGCCATCGTCTGGCAGGACCGCCGCACCGCGTCGCTCTGCCACGATCTGGTCGCTTCAGGGAATGCCGAGTTGGTGCGCGCCAAGACCGGCCTGCTGATCGACGCCTATTTTTCCGCCACCAAGATCGCCTGGATTCTCGACCATGTGCCGGGCGCCCGCGCGCGGGCCGAACGCGGCGAGCTGTGCTTCGGCACCATCGACAGTTTCCTGATCTATCACCTGACCGGGTGTCAGGTGCATGCGACCGACGCGACCAACGCCTCGCGCACCATGCTGTTCGACATCCATGCCCAGGATTGGGACGACGAGCTTCTGGCGCTGTTCCGGGTGCCGCGCGCCATGCTGCCGCGGGTGCTGGACAGCTCCGACGATTTCGGCGCCACCGAGCCGGAGTTGCTCGGCCGGCCGATCCCGATCGCCGGGGTGGCGGGTGACCAGCAGGCGGCGGCCTTCGGGCAGGCCTGTCTGACGCCGGGCATGGCGAAATCGACCTACGGCACCGGCTGCTTCGCGCTGATCAACACCGGGGAGACGCCGGTGGTGTCGAAGAACCGGCTGCTGACCACCGTCGCCTACCGGCTGAACGGCAAGACGGCCTATGCGCAGGAAGGCTCGATCTTCGTGGCGGGTGCCGCCATCAAGTGGCTGCGCGACGGCATCGGCATCATCACCCATGCCAGCCAGACCGACGACATGGCGACCCGCGTGCCCGACAGCCACGGCGTCTATTTCGTCCCGGCCTTCGTCGGATTGGGCGCGCCACATTGGGATTCGGATGCCCGTGCCGCGATCTTCGGCATGACGCTGGACGTCGGCCCGGCCCACATCGCCCGAGCCGCCCTGGAGGCGGTCGCCTACCAGACCCGCGACCTGATGGAGGCGATGGCCGGCGACTGGGGCGGCACCATCAACGCGCTACGCATCGACGGCGGCATGGCGGCCAACGACTGGCTCTGCCAGTTCCTGGCCGACCTGCTGAACATGCCGGTCGAACGCCCGAAGGTGATCGAGACCACGGCGCTGGGTGCCGCCTGCCTCGCGGCGCTGCGGGTCGGCGTGTTCGACGGTTTGGACTCGGTGTCCGACGCCTGGCGCAGCGAGCGCCGGTTCGAACCGCGCATGGAGCAGGACAGGCGCGACCGCCTCTATGGCGGCTGGCGCGACGCCGTGGCGCGGGTGCGGTCGGAGCGTTGAAGCAGCTTCGATGGCGTGAAATTGCTGAGTTTGTGGCGCAGACGAACAAGTCGCCGTCTTCGTCGGCCGGTAGATTGACCTTGGTTGCGCGCTCCTCCCTCGGGTGCGTCGTCCTCGCCAATCCCGCGAGGACACTGGGCCGGACGGTTCATGCCGTCCGGCCCGTTTTCTTTTTGGATCACACTCCGTCCGGGCTGGTCAGTATGTGGCGGATCTCGCTCTTCAACAGCTTGCCGGTTGCGGTGTGGGGCAGGCTGTCGACGAAGCGGACGTCGTCGGGGATGCACCATTTCGCCACCTTGCCGTCGAAGACCGCCAGCAGTTCCTCGCGGGTCAGGGTGGAGTCCGGCTTGCGGACGACGACCAGCACCGGGCGCTCGCCCCATTTCTCGTCGGGAACCGCGACGGCGGCGGCTTCCTGGACGCCGGGATGGCCGACGGCGATGTTCTCCAGGTCGATGGAGCTGATCCATTCGCCGCCGGACTTGATGACGTCCTTGGTGCGGTCGACGATCTGGACATAGCCGTCGGCGTCCATCGTCACCACGTCGCCGGTCTCGAACCAGCCCGGCACCGTCTGATGGGCGGGGCTTTCCGTCACGCCGAAATAGCCGGAGCAGACTGTGGGCCCGCGCACCAGCAGCCGGCCGAAGCTGGTGCCGTCGCGGGCCACGTCGTTGCCGGAGCCGTCGACCACGCGGAACTGCACGCCGCAGATCGGCCGACCCTGCTTGGAGGCGAGCGCCAGCGCCGCGTCGGCGTCCAGCCCACGATGCTTGCCCTTCGGCATGTTGGCGAGGCCGAGCGGGCTGGTCTCCGTCATGCCCCAGGCATGCAGAACCTCCACGCCCATCTCCTGGAAGCGCTGGATCATCACCGGCGGACAGGCGGAGCCGCCGATGGCGATGCGGCGCATCGTCGTGAGCTTCTTCCTGTTGGCATCCAGCCAGTTCAGCAGGGCCAGCCACACGGTCGGCACGCCGGCGGTGTTGGTGACCTTTTCGCTTTCGAACAGCTCGTACAGGCTGGCGCCGTCCAGCTTGCCGCCGGGGAAGACCAGTTTGGCGCCGACCATCGGCGCGGCATAGGGCACGCCCCAGGCGTTGACGTGGAACATCGGCACCACCGGCAGCACCACGTCCGCGGCCGACAGGCCGAACACGTCCGGCATGCAGGCGGCCATGGCATGCAGGTAGGAGGAGCGGTGGCTGTACAGCACGCCCTTCGGGTTGCCGGTGGTGCCGGAGGTGTAGCACATGCCGCAGGCGGTGTTCTCGTCCAGCTCCGGCCACTCGAAGCTGTCCGGCTGTTCGGCCAGCAGATCCTCGTAGCACAGCAGGTTGGGCAGGCTGGAGGCCGGCATGTTGGCCCGGTCGGTCATCACGACGATGCCCTTCAGCCCGGTCAGCTCGTGGGCGATGCCCTCCAGCAGCGGCACGAAGGTCAGGTCGGTGAACAGCAGCCGGTCTTCGGCATGGTTGACGATGTAGGCGATCTGTTCCGGGAACAGGCGCGGGTTGATGGTGTGGCAGACCATGCCCGAGCCGCCGATGCCGTAGTAGCATTCCAGATGGCGGTAGCCGTTCCAGGCCAGCGTGCCGATGCGGTCGCCCGGCTGCATCCCCAGCGCCGCCAGCGCATTCGCCAGCTTCTGGGCGCGGACCCAGGCGTCGGCATAGGTGTAGCGGTGGATCGGCCCCTCGGTGGTGCGCGACACGATCTCGGTGTCGGCATGGTAGAGCGCCGCGTGACGCAGGATCGACGTCACCAGCAGCGGGCCATTCATCATCATTCCGCGCAGCATCGTTTCACTCCCGGTTCATTTCTCTTCTGTGTGGGCACGGTCTGTTTTGGGTCTTCGTCAGGCAAGCAGGCGTCAGGCAAGCAGGCGGCGAGCCGCCGTTCGGCATCGCCCTCCATCGCCTTCAACTCGCCGATCACCTCGGCGATTTCCGACTGCATGCGTTCAAGCTCGGTCAGGCGGGCGCGGATCTTCCGCAGGCCGTCGCGGTACTGCCCGGCGCTGGGCCGGCCGGAGCGGTAATGGGCAAGGTATTCGGCGATCTGTTCCAGCGAGAAGCCGACCCGCCGGAATTTGAGGATCAGCTTCAGCCGGGCGCGGTCGCGGTAGGTGAACACCCGCCGTCCCCCGGCCCGTTGCGGCGCCAGCAGTCCCTTTTCCTCGTAAAAGCGCAACGCCTGCGGCGTAAGGTCGAACTCCGCCGCCAGCTCCGTCACGCCATACACCCGATCCCGTTCGGCCATGGACATTCCCCTGTGCCACCAATTTCGCCACGGGCGCAGGGGGAAGTCAACGTCAATGAGCTAAAGCGGACTTTATGTGCAACCGTGCTGTCAGCCCGCGCGCACCTGTGTGAGGAAGCGGTTCACCTCCTGGCTCAGCGAGTCGGTGTGGCTGGACAGTTGACGGACGGAGGCCAGCACTTCGTAGGCGACCTTGCCGCTTTCGCTCGCCGCCCGATTGACGCCGCCAATGCTGTCGGAAACGGTCTGCGTCCCTTGGGCGGCCTGCTGGATGTTGCGGCTGATCTCGCGGGTGGCGGCGCCTTGCTCTTCGACCGCGGAGGCGATGGAGGTAGCGACTTCGTTGATGTGGCCGATGACCCGGACGACCTGCTGCAACTCGCCCACCGCGTCACCGGTCATCGACTGGATGTCGGCGACCTGGACGGCGATATCGTCGGTGGCTTTGGCCGTTTGGGTGGCGAGCGCCTTCACTTCGTTCGCCACCACGGCGAATCCGCGCCCCGCCTCTCCGGCGCGGGCGGCCTCGATGGTGGCGTTCAGCGCCAGCAGGTTGGTCTGGCTGGCGATGGAGTTGATGAGTTCGACCACGGCGCCGATCCGCTCGACCGCCTCGGCCAGACCGCCGACCTTGACGTTGGCGCGCTCCGCGATCCCGACCGCCTCGCGGGCGATCTCAGAGGATTGGCCGACCTGCCGGCTGATCTCGCCAATGGAACTGGTCAGTTCTTCGGTCGCGGCGGCGACGGTCTGGACGTTGGCGGAGGTTTGACCGGTGGTCACCGCCACGTCGCCGGCGAGCTTGCCGGTTTGGTCCGCGGCCCTGGTCACGGCGCTGGCGCGGCTTTCCATGCCGGCGGCCTCCACCACCACGGCATGGATCACGCCGCCGACCGCCTGTTCGAAGCGGTCCGCCATCGCGGCGACGGCACGGTGCTTGTCCTCCTCGGCGCGGCGGGCCTGCTCGGCCCGTTCGGCCTCCAGCCTTTGTTTGGCCAGCGCATTCTCCTTGAACACCTGGGTGGCCCGGCTCATGTCGCCCAGTTCGTCGCCGCGGCTGGTTTCCGGGAAGCCGACCGTCAGGTCGCCGTCGGCCATCGCCCGCATCCGCCCGGCAAGCGAGCGGATGGTGGCGCTGATGTTGTGCCCGACCAGCGCCAGCAGCAGGATGGCCGGCAGCGCCAGCCCGCCGATGACGCCGAGCAGGGTCCATAGCTGCGACAGGAAAGCGGACCACAGGTCGTCGATGAAGACGCCGGTGCCGATGAAGATCCGCCAGGGTTCGAACCCCTTCACATAGGCGAGCTTCACCGCCGTCTCGGTGCCGCCGACGGTGCGCGGCCAGTCATAGGCGTAGGTGCCCTCGCCCTTCTTCTTCACGATGTCGATCAGCGCCGGGATGACGGGCAGACCCGCCGCGTCCTTGATGCCGGAGACGTCCTTGCCCATCAAAGCCTTGTTGGCATGGGCGAACCCGATGCTGTCATAGGTGTGGGCGAACAGATACTCCTCCCCACTGTAGCGGATGGCGAGGAAGGCTTCCTTGAAGCGGGCCTGCGCCTCCTCACGGGTCAGGTGGCCGGCGGCGACTTCGCCTTCGAACCGTGCCGCCATGCTGTGTCCCGCCTCGACCATGAAACGAAGGGCATCGACGCGGTCCTGGTACATCCGATTATAGCTGAGATAAAGCCCGGCACCGGCGATTGCCAAACAGGCGAGACTGGCTGTTGCAACCAGCATCAGCAGCTTCGCACGGATCGAGAGAGAAGTTCCTGTCATGGCTCACCACCTTTCGGCGCACTTTACACGCCTTGTCTTGCGGCGAATTGTTGCGCGAATAGTGAACCAAATCCTTACAAAGGACGCGCGCTAGAGTGTCGCATGCAGAGGCTTGGAAAAGCGGCCGTGCAACAAGTGCGAGTATTTTAGATAATTCGCCAGTATTCTGAAAATTGATTGAGGATCATTGCTTTCTTCCCGTTCTCGGTGATGTGCGATGCGCCCGAGGCGCCTACCTTCTCACGGTGTCCGAACGCCCGGTCCGCGCATCCACGGTCATGTCAGAGATTTCACATGACAAGCCGCGGCGGCCGGTGCTTTCTGCAGATCGGCCTTGGGGGGCTTGCGGACGGGAAGCGAGGGAGCCGGGCGTGCGGGGGAAGAGCAGCGTTTTGCGCCGGCTGATCGGCGAGCCGTGGGATCTTGCCGCGGCGTTGGGATTGCTGGCCCTGATCGTGCTGGTCGCCGTCACCTTCCGGCAATACGGCATCTCCAATGACGAGGAGGTGCAGCATGTCTATGGCGCCAAGCTGATCGACTGGTACCGCAGCGGCTTCACTGACGATTCGGCCTTCACCTACAAGAACCTCTATCTCTATGGCGGGCTGTTCGACATGGCGGCGGTGGCGCTGGCGCCGCTGCTGCCCTTCGATCCCTATGAGACGCGGCACCTGCTGTGCGCCCTGATCGGGGTGGCGGGGATCGCGGTGGTCTGGGGCGTCGGCCGCCGGGTCGCCGGGCCGCGGGCCGGGTTCCTGGCCGGGGCGCTGCTGGCGCTGTGCGGTCCCTGGTATGGCGGGCTGTTCAACCACACCAAGGACGTGCCCTTCGGCGTGCTGATGATGGCCGCCGTGGCGATGCTGATCCGGCTGGTCGGGCAGATGCCGCGGCCCCGCTGGGGCACGGTGCTGGGATTCGGCGTGGTCGCCGGGCTGGCGCTGGGCATCCGGGTCGGGGCGCTGCTGGTGGCCGGCTACGCTGCGGCGGCGCTGGCGGGCTGGGTGCTGGTGGGCGGAGTCTCCGCCGGACGGCTGCGCGACGCCGGACGGGGGGCGTTGCGGCTGCTGCCGGCGCTGCCGGTCGCCTATGGGCTGATGGCGGTATTCTGGCCCTGGGCGGTGCTGGAGCCGCTGAACCCGTTGCGGGCGCTGGCCGATTTCTCGCATTTCCATTATCCGATCCGCACCATGCTGGGCGGCACCGAATATTGGATGTACGAGGTGCCGCGCAGCTATCTGGTCTGGTATCTCGGGGTCAAGCTGCCGCTGGTGATGCTGGGCGGGGTGGCGCTGGGGGTGCTGGTGCTGCCGGTGATGATGTATCGCGACCGGCTGGCGGTGGACGATGGACGGGTCCGCGCGGTCGGCTGCGGGCTGGTGGCGCTGGCGGCGCTGTTCCCGATCGCCTGGTTCACCGTCACCCATGCCCCCGGCTACACCGCGATCCGCCATTTCCTGTTCGTGCTGCCGCCGCTGGCGGTGTTGGGCGGCATCGGGCTCGACCGGCTGCTCGGCTGGGCCGGAGCCTGGAGGTTCGGCGTGTCGCAGCGGACCGGGCGCGGGCTGTCGGCGGCGGTCCTGGCCGGGGTCGCGCTGGCGCTGGTGCTGGGCCGCGAGGCTACGGTCCTGGAGTCGCTGCATCCGGACGAATATGTCTATTTCAACGAGTTGGTCGGCGGTGTCGCCGGCGCGGTGCGCAAGTATGATGTCGATTACTGGGTCAACAGCCTGCCGGAAGCGGTGGAGGATCTGTCTGAGGTGATCGCGGCGGAGGAAGCGCGCACCCACCATCACAGGACCTACAGCGTCGCCGTCTGCGCCGAGCCGCTGGCCTTCGAAAAGCTGGCGCCGGCCAACATGCGCTGGGTCAACGACTGGAATCGAGCCGACTTCTTCATCGCGCCGACGCAGGAGGATTGCGACGCGCTGATGACCGGTCCCACGGTGGCGGAGGTCGAACGCGATGGCGCCCTGCTGGCGGTGGTGAAGGATATGCGCAAGCCGGCGGAGCCGGCGGAAACGACCGTCGAAATGGCCCGCCTGCGCACCGGCCGGCATCAGCGGCATTGGTGACCGCCGCCTCCGGCGGCATTGGTGACGGCTATCCCTTTGGCAGGAAGCGCGCGCGGTCCAGCCCGTGGCGGGCCATCTTCTCGTTCAGGGTGCGGCGGGGGATGTTCAGAAGGTCCATCACCGACTTGATGTCACCCTTGCAGCGGTCCAGCGCCTGTTCGATCACCCGCTTCTCGAAGGCGTCGACCTGATCGGCCAGCGCGCGCGGGGTTACTGCCGCCTCACCGCCGACGGGACGGCGGCGCAGCAGGCCGGCGACGCCGCTGCGCCCGACCGACAGGACATGGCGCTCGGCCAGATTGCGCAGTTCCCGCACATTGCCGGGCCAGTCATGTGCCAGCAGCGCGTCGATGTCGGCCGGCTCCAGCGGGCGCGGCTCACGGCCATGGCGGGCGGCGAATTCGGCGGTGAAATAGTCGAACAGCAGCGGAATGTCCTCCGCCCGCGCCCGCAGCGGCGGGATGTGCAGCTCCGCCACGTTGAGGCGGTAATAGAGGTCGGCACGGAACCGCCCCTCCTCGCTGAGGTCGAGCAGGTCGATCTTGGTTGCCGCCACCAGCCGCAGATCGACCGGAACCTGCTTGTTGGAGCCCAGCCGTTCGATGGTGCGTTCCTGCAGGGCGCGCAGCAGCTTGACCTGGATGGCCAGCGGCATGCTCTCGATCTCGTCGAGGAACAGGGTGCCGCCGCTGGAATGCTCCAGCTTGCCGGCGCGGCGCTGGGTGGCGCCGGTGAAGGCGCCGGGTTCATGCCCGAACAGCTCGCTTTCCGCCATGCTGTCGGGGATGGCGCCGCAATTGACGGCGACGAACGCACCCTTCGCAGCCCTGGGGCCGAAATCATGCAGGCAGCGGGCGACCAGCTCCTTGCCCGTGCCGGTCTCGCCATGGATCAGCACGCTGGCGCTGGTGGCGGCGAGGTCGATCAGGTCGCGCCGCAGCTCGGCGATGGCGGGGGAGGTGCCGATCAGCTTCGATTCGATCCCGCCACCGCCGGCCCGGCGGCGCAGGCCGCGGTTTTCCAGCACCAGCCGCCGCTTCTCCGCCGCACGGCGGATGACGGCGACCAGATGGTCGGGTTCGAAGGGCTTTTCGATGAAGTCGTAGGCGCCGCGCCGCATCGCCTCCACCGCCAGCGCCACGTCGCCATGGCCGGTCACCAGGATCACCGGCAGGTCGGCGTCACGCTCCAGCGCCCGCTCCAGCACGGCCATGCCGTCCATCCGCGGCATTCGCACATCGGTGACCAGCACGCCGGGAAAGTCGGGCGCCAGCAGGTCGAGCGCCGGCTGCGGCGTCTCGAAGCCCTGCGCGGCGAAGCCGGCCAGTTGCAGCCATTGCGTCACCGACACGCGCATCGCCAGCTCGTCGTCGATGAACAGGACGGGGGTGGCATGCGGATCGGTAATCATCTGCCCCTCATTGTGCTTCCGGCAACTGGACGACGAAACAGGCGCCGCCTTCGGGATTGTTCTCCGCCCGCAGCGTGCCGCCGAAGTCGCGCACGATGCCATAGGACAGCGACAGCCCCAGGCCAAGCCCCTGTCCGACCTCCTTGGTGGTGAAGAAGGGGTCGAACAGCTGGAACTGGTGCGCCTCGGCGATGCCGGTGCCGGTGTCGCGGATGCGGATCTCCCAGCCCTCGCTACTCCGGTCGGCCGTCAGGGTCAGGCGCCGCTCCTCGCACTCGGCCATGGCGTCGGCGGCGTTGCGCAGAAGGTTGACGAAGACCTGTTCCAGCCGCACCGCGTCGCCACGGACGCGGGCGTCGGGCGGGATGCTCTGCTCCACCTGCACCTCCTCCTCGCGCAGGCGGGAGGCCAGCAGGGCCAGCGCGCGGTCCATGGCGCGGGCGACCGGCACCGCCTCCACCCGCGCCGGACCCTTGCGGGCGAAGTCCTTCAGATGGCCGGACAGCACCGCCATCCGCTCCGCCAGATCGCCGATCATGGCGAGGTTGTCGCGGACCATCGCCGTCTCGCCCCGCTCGGCCAGCAGGCGGGTGGAGGCGACGAAGGTGCGGATGGCGGCCAGCGGCTGGTTGATCTCGTGCGCCAGCGCCGCCGACATCTGGCCCAGCGCCGCCAGCTTGCCGGCCTGCACCAGCTCCTCCTGCGCCTCGCGCAGGACGCGGTTGGCGGTCAGCAGTTCGGCCGTGCGCTCCTCCACCCGGCGTTCCAGCGTCACGCGCGCCTCATGCTGAAGCCGCAGGGTCTGGCGCCGCTGCCAGCCCAGCGCCAGGGCGGCGGCCAGCAGCAGGATGCCCATCGCGGTCAGCACGGCGGCACCGGCCGCCTGCGCCTTAACCGGCTCCAGATCCGACAGGAAGCGGATGGTCCAGCCGAATTCCGGCAGGGGGAGTTCCTGCATCAGGTAGGCGTGGCGGGCGCCGTGGGAGAGCGGATCGGGCAGACTGACCAGCCGCGCGCCGTTTTCCGCCAGCGGGCCGTCGCGCAGACCGAGCGGGGCCGGTTCGCTGCGGTCATACTGGCGGGTCTGTGCCAGACGGGCCTTCACCACGTCGGGCAGCGGGCGCAAGGCGCGGTATTTCCAGTCGGCGTGGCTGGACAGGAAAACGATGCCGTTCTCGTCGGTCACCAGCACCCGCTCGCCACCGGCGGCCCAATCGCGTTGCAGCGGCTCCAGGTCGATCTTGACCACGGCGACGCCGATCAGCGCTTCCCCCCGATGCACGGCGTGTGACAGGAAATAGCCGGGCAGGCCGGTGGTGACGCCGATGCCGAAGTAACGGCCGCTGCCGGACTCCACCGCCTGACGGAAATAGGGACGGAAATCATAGGTCTGGCCGACGAAGCTCTGCGCCGGATCGGCCCAGTTGCTTGCCGCCAGCGCGAGGCCCGACCGGTTCACCACATAGAGCGCCGCCGATCCCGCCGCCTCGTTCGCCGTCTCCAGCCGGCGGTTCACCGCGTCGCGCCGCGTTTCCGACGGGGCATCGAGCAGGTCCAGCACCTCATGGTCGCGGGCGACCAGAAAGGGGAGGTAGTCGTAGCGGCCGACCGCATTGCGGATGCTGCTGGCATAGAGGCCAAGCCGCTGGTCGCCGTTCAGGGTCAGCGCCGCCCGCGCCTCCGCCTCCGCCCAGCGATAGGCGCCCCAGCAGGCCAGCGCCGTCACCGCGGCCAGCGCCGTGATGAGGATCGCCAGCCGGCGGTGGCGCAGCGAACGGGATGAGACGGTGTCGGCCATGGCCTGTCTATGGGACCGCCGGGGCGATACTGTCCAGCGCCTTTTGCCGCCGCCGGGAGGGTTGGTAAAACGGTCAGGGTTCTTGAATGAACGTCCAATCAATAATATCGAGGAGTCGTGCGAACACAAATCAACCAAACGGATATGACAAATGAATGGGCTCACCAGCGGTGACTTTGGCGGGCATCTGTTGTTTGCGTCACTTTCATGGCATGGAAAAGGCGGGTATGGTGCGCCGCTGCCGGCTTGGGCTGGACCTTGCGGCACATGCAGGCAACGGGATCGAAACGGGGGAGACAGGATCATGGACGCCGAATCCATTCGCGCCGCTTATCGTCGCTATGCCGGATTCTATGACCGGGTGTTCGGCGTGCTGCTGGCCTCCGGCCGGCATGCGGCGGTGGAGTGGCTGAACCGCCGCGGCGGCCTGCGCATCCTGGAGGTCGGCGTCGGCACCGGCCTGTCGCTGTCCGACTACCGCAAGGACAACCGTGTCGTCGGCATCGACCTGTCCACCGACATGCTGAAGGTGGCGCAGGAGCGGGTGGAACGCGAAAAGCTCGACCATGTCGAAGGGCTGCTGGAGATGGATGCCGGCAAGCTGGCCTTCGCCGACGGCAGCTTCGACGTGGTGGTCGCCATGTATGTGATGACCGTCGTTCCCGACCCCCAGGGCACGATGGCGGAGCTGGAGCGCGTCTGCAAACCCGGCGGCGACATCGTCATCGTCAACCATTTCGCCGCCCCCTGCCCCGGTGTCCGCCGCGCGGTGGAGGGCTGGCTGTCGCCGCTTTCGAAGAAGCTCGGCTGGCGGCCCGACTTCACGCTGGACGCGATGATGGCCGGCTCGCGGCTGGCAGTGGAAAGCATCCGCACCCTGCCGCCCTTCGGGTTGTTCAGCCTGCTGCATTGCCGGCGGGGATAGGAGCGCCTGTCCATCCCGCGTGACCGCGCCGGTCGCCTGCTGTAGCCTTATGGTTGGCGATCGGATTCACGCTCCAAATCGATTCCGATTTTACGCGATCCGATCTAGTCTCGCCGTCACCACACACGCGACCATGGGAGCGGGGATATGGCCGAGCAGGGCGGCGATCTGGCGGGAAAGCGGATTCTGGTGCCGGAAAGCCGGGACCTCGACCTGTTCGCGGGCATGATGGAGCAGCATGGCGCCGAGACGATCCGCTGCCCGCTGGTCAAGATCCTCGACCTCGACGATCCGGCGCCGGCAAGGGAATGGCTGGAGCGGCTGCTGACCGAAGGATTTGATGACATCGTCCTGCTGACGGGCGAGGGGCTGCGGCGGCTGATGACCGTCGCCCGCGCCATGGAGCGCGAGGCCGAGGTGGTCGCCGCCATCGGCCGCGCGCGCGTCTTCGTGCGCGGGCCGAAGCCGGTGAAGGCGCTGCGCGAGATCGGCTGCGCGCCCTACAAATCCGCCCCCGCCCCGACCACTGACGGCGTCATCGCCATGCTGGGCGAGGAGGACCTCACCGGCCGCCGCGTCGGCATTCAGCTCTACCCCGACAACCCGAACGAACCGCTGCTGGAGGCGGTGCGGGCCGGTGGCGGCAGTCCGGTGGCGGTGACCCCCTACCGTTATGCCAACGACTCGGAGACCGGCGCCGTCCAGACGGCGATCCGCGACATGGCGGACGGGCGCATCGATTTCGTCGCCTTCACCGCCTCGCCCCAGGTGCGGCGCCTGCATGAGGTGGCGGAGGCCTGCGGCCTCGGCGACGCTTTCCGCCAGGGCTTCGCCAGGACACGCATCGCCGCCGTCGGCCCGGTGGTGGCGGAAGCGGTGGAGGCGGCCGGCGGCACCGTCGCGGTTTCCCCGGACTCGACCTTCCACATGAAGCCGCTGGTCACCGCCATCCGCCGGCTGCTGACGGAGGGGGAGGGGAGCAAGCCGGCCTGACCGGCCATCCCCCTTTGCGGGCCAGCGACCTTTCGCCCCACCCTCCCTATGCACGGACGAATTGATAACGATTCTCACTCTCGATTAACCTTTGACGCTCAGTGTTGACCCCAGTCAGCGGCCGTTGCCAGGAGCGTCGTCATGTCCGTCTGTCTTTCTCCCCTGTTCCGCCACGCGCTTGCGCTGGTTCTGCTGTCGGCCGGGCTGGCCGGGGGCGGGGCCGCTCTTGCCGCGAATCTGTCGAGCAAGGAGAAGCTGGGGGAGGCGCTGTTTTCCGACACCGCGCTGTCGGCCAACCGCACGCAATCCTGCGCCGACTGCCACAACCCGGATTTCGGCTTTGCCGATCCGCGGACCGGCGGGGCGGGCGGGGCGGCGTCGGTCGGCGACAACGGCAAGTCGGTGGGCGACCGCAACGCGCCGACGGCGGCCTATGCGGCCTTCACGCCGGCCTTCCACATCAAGGCGGACGGCAAGGCGGTCGGCGGCCAGTTCTGGGACGGCCGCGCCGCGACGCTGAAGGATCAGGCCGGCGGCCCGCCGCTGAACCCGGCGGAGATGGGGCTGACCTCCAAGGAGCAGGCGCGAGACAGGCTGGCGGAGAATCCCGACTATGCCCGCGCCTTCGTGGCGCTCTACGGCGCCGGGGTGCTGGATGATGCCGGGCGCGCCTATGACGCGATGACCGACAGCCTCGCCGCTTTCGAGAAGACCGACCGCTTCGCGCCCTTCGATTCGAAATACGACCGCTATCTGCGCGGCGACTACAAGATGACGCCGGAGGAGGATCTGGGCATGACCCTGTTCTTCTCCACCCAGTTCACCAACTGCAACCAGTGCCACAAGCTGAAGGCGATGCCGGCCGCGGAGGGGGAGATGTTCACGAATTACGAACATCACAACATCGGTGTGCCCGCCAATCCCGCCCTGCGCGAGGCCTCCGGCAAACCGGGTTTCGCCGACCGCGGGCTGCACGACAACCCGGCCGCGGCCAAGCCCGCCTATGAAGGGAAGTTCAAGACGCCGACCCTGCGCAACGTCGCGGTGACCGGACCCTACATGCACAACGGCGTCTTCAAGGATCTGGAGACGGTCGTCCGATTCTACGACCACTACAACAATCGTACGGAAAAGGCCGCGATCAATCCGGAGACCGGCAAGCCCTGGGGACCGCCGGAGGTGGCGGCGAACCTGTCGACCAAGGAACTGGAATCGGCACCGGCGCTGGACACCCGCCGCGTCAAGGCGCTGGTCGCCTTCATGAAGACGCTGACCGACGCGCGGTACGAACACCTGCTGGCGAAATAGGGCGGATTCTTTCAGCCGTCTCTTTTGGGCCGCCCTTATCGGCCACCGATGTCGATGCGGAAGAGTTCCAGGTCCAACAGTTCCATCGACATCCGGCGGCGCCCCGCAGACGTGTGTCGGGCGGCGTTGCGGAACGCCAGCTTGCGGGCCAGCGGCTGGCTCAGCCAGGCGGCGCGGGCGCGGTCGATCAGGGCGGTGCAGCGATGGGACAGATTGGCGTTCATGGCGGTCGGGCTCTCTCGCAAGGGATCGGGGTCAGCGGCAGCATGGCTCCTGTGAGCAGTTGCAATAAGAATGTCCCGGCAACGTGACAGTTTCTATCGCCCGAAGGTCTAGTCCCTACGCCATAGGGGTGGGATTCGGTCGATTTCGCCCCGGTCTTCGACCAAAGAAGGAGGGCGTCACATCACCAGACCGACCAACCGGCGCAACGCGTCGCGGGCCTCGCCGTCCAAAACCGGCAGGCCGTTGCGGGCCTCCAGCATGTAGGCGCCGGGATCGGCCAGGGTGCGCATGGCGAATCCGGCGACCACCGGCGGCTCGCTGCTGAGCGGCGGCTGGTCGTAGACGGGGGTGAAGCTGCAGCCGCTGAGCAGCGCCCGGATCATCAGCGCCTCGTCCGAGGTGGCGCCGGCCGCCGGCGTGTTGATGCCGAACAGCAGCCGCTCCGCCTCCGAGTCGGTCACCAGCCCGCGTTCCAGCAGGATGTCGACCATGCCGGAACTGGTCATCACCGGCGCCGCCCGGCCTTTCCAGCAGAAGCGGCCATCATCCCAGCCGACATCCAGGCTGCGGAAGATCATGTGCGGTTCGCCGCCGCCGGGGGCGCCGGCGACGATGTAGTTGACCCGTAAAAGCCCGTTCCACGCGCCGGCCGGAGCGACGATGCAGGACAGCCCGCTCCGCGTCAGGCGCAGGTAGGTGTCGTTGATGCCCGATGGCTCGAAGTCGAAAAGCATGGGTCTCTCACCTCGCTGCAGGCCGGCCCGGCGTCGCCGCGGTCCAGCCTTCGTTGGCCTGAGTCAGGTGAGTGGCTTGCCAGCTCGCGCAAACTGCCCATGCGGGTGCCCTCCCTTTGCGCAAAAACACGAAAGGCGGTAGGCCGATCCGCCGGCCCCCGCCTTTCGCGCTCGTGCCAAGGAGGGTTCGGACGCTAGTTCGCCGGACCCATGAAGACGCTGTCGTGGCTGTTCTTCTCGTTCGTTCCGGTGTCGGACAGCTGGAAGGTCAGCGGCAGCGACGTGGCGGAGACCGCCGTGCGCGGGGCCGTCACATAGACGCGGTAGGTGGCGACGCTGTCCGGCGCGGCGGAGATGGTGGCGGTGTGGGCGGCGGCCTCATCCTCCGCCTCGCCGATCACCTTGATCTCGGCATTGGGCAAGCCGGCGACGCTGAGGGTGTAGGAGCGGTCCTGCCGGGTCTTGTTGGCGACCTTGAAGGTGTAGGCGTTGCGGATCGAGCCGTCCGACAGCGTCACGAACAGCGGGGCGCGGTCGCGCAGCACCGTGATGTTCAGGCTGGGACGCAGCGCGAAGCTCCAGGCCATGGCGCCGCCGATGACCAGCATCAGCAGGGCATAGACAATGATGCGCGGGCGGATCAGACGCCACTGATAGGTCTTGCCGGAGGCCCGGGTGTCCTGGGCGGCCAGGCTGTCGAAGGCGATCAGGCGGGTGGGCAGCCCCTGCTGGATCATGATGCTGTCGCAGGCGTCGACGCACAGGCCGCAATTGATGCAGTCCGCCTGCTCGCCGGTGCGGACGTCGATGCCCATCGGGCAGACCTGCACGCACTGGCCGCAGTCGATGCAGTCGCCGAAGCCCTGGGCGCGCCGCTCGTCCCAATTCTGCGACTTGCGCTTGGGGCCGCGGTTGTCGCCGCGGTCGGCCTGATAGGTGACGATCAGCGAATGTTCGTCCAGCATCGCGGTCTGGATGCGCGGCCACGGGCACATGTACATGCACATCTGCTCGCGCGCCCAGCCGGCCATCACATAGGTCATGCCGACGAAGATGGCGAAGAAGGACACCGCCTCGTAGCTGGCCTGGAAGGTGAGCAGATCATGCAGCAGGGCCGGGGCGTCGGTGAAATAGGCGAGGAAGCCGAACCCGGTGACGAGGCTGAGCGTCAGCCAGCCCGCATGCTTGCCGGCCTTGCGCAGAGCCTTGCGCGTCGTCCAGGGCTGTTTTTCCATGCGGATGCGTTCCGCCCGGTCGCCTTCGAAGATGCGCTCGATCCAGACGAACAGGTCGGTCCACACCGTGTGCGGACAGGCGAAGCCGCACCACACGCGGCCGGCCAGCGCCGTCGCCAGGAACAGGCCCAGCGCCGCGACGATCAGGATGCCGGTGAGGTAGTAGATTTCCTGCGGCCAGATCTCGATCCAGAACAGGAAGAATCGGGGCGTGGTCAGGTCGAACAGCACCGCCTGGGCCGGCGCGTCGGGACCGCGTTCCCACCGGATCCAGGGAGCGATGAAGAACAGCGCCAGAAGAACGGAGAAGGTGACCGTCTTCAGGCGGCGATAGAGGCCCTTGACCGCCTTCGGATGAATCGTCTTATGGCTTTCGTACAGCGGGACCTTGGCGGGTTGGGCAGAGCCCTGCTGAACGATGCTTCCGTCTGGCATGTCGATGCGCCTGATTTCCGGTTCCACGTTGGCGCGGAGCATATTCGACCACCAGTGCGGCGTGTTTGACCTCTGTCAAACAACGTCGATATTCCGAAAAGCCATTCCAGATCTAAGGCTTTTCACCGGTTCGAGGGATCCGCGTTTCGGGGTCCGTTAATACTGTGGCGGGTGGCCAATCCACAAGCTGATTATTGTTCGACAATAAAGGTATCACGTATAATACTGAGACTACACTGTATCTCAGCAAAGCAATCAGCTAAACGCACCGTTTGAGCTAGCCGACGGTTACGGGCAGGAGGGACAGTCGCAGGCCGATGCGCAGGATGTCGGCCACCAGTGTCAGGATAACGTCGTGATGGTTGGCCGATGCATGCGGTCCGGCCGGCCGAAGCGCGGACCGGGCGGGAAAAATCGTCGCGGCGGCCGGCTCCGCCAGGAACGTGCTTCCACAGGCCGCCGCATCTGCCATCGTGCAAATCCTTATCCTGGACAACGGCTTGGCCGCCACGGCCCCTGGACAGGCGCAGGATTACGCTTCACTGTTTCGTAAAAACAACCGGTCTCCCGGCCGGGTCCGGCGCCGGCAGGTGCGGAATGACGCTTGCCCGTCAACCGTCAAGAGACAAGAATGCGATCGCGGGTCACGCCGCGTGTCCTGTCGCCGGGTTTCTCCCGTCGGTTGGATGCCGGCCGTGAATTCAACCCGCCATTCAGCGGAGGGAGTAGGCACGGGCATGGGGGAGACCGGGTTCGCCCGCTTTGACGCCGACGAACGCCTGGTATGGGCCAATGCCGCCTTCGCGGCCCGATTCGCCGTGCCGGCCGATGCGACGCTGGAGGGGCTGTTCGGCGGCCTGCTGGGTTGTGCCGCCGTTGCCGACCTGCGCCGCGGTTGTCCATTGACGCGGGGGCTCCCCGACGGCAGCGCCGTGACCCTTGCGCTGGGGGCCGGCGGGGCGGACGAATGGCTGCTGACGGCGATCGATGCGGTTGCGACGCCGGCCGAGCAGGAGCCCTGGGCGAAGACCAGTTCGGTGCTGGACTGCCTTAGCCAAGGGGTGATGGCCTTCGACCATGACCTGCGGCTGGTCGCCTGGAACCGGCGCGTGCTGGAACTGCTCTACATCGATCCTGGATTTCCGCGCTATGCCCAGCCCTATGAGGCGGTGGTCCGCCACATCGCGGAGCAGGGCGGCTATGGCCGCGGCGAAGTCGACGATCTGGTGGCGCAGCGGCTGGACTATATCCGCAAGGCCTCCTGGCCCTTTTACAACGAGCGCGTGCGGCCCGACGGCGTCGTCATCGAAACGGTGACCCTGCCTCTGCCCGACGGCGGGTTCGTCACCACCTACACCGACATCACCCAGCGCAAGCAGGCCGAGCGCGAGGTCGCCTCCAGCCGGGAATTGCTGGAACTGGCGATCCAAGCGGCGCGCGAAGGCATCTCGAAATGGGATCTCCGCACCGGCGAGGTGTGGTTCTCCCCGCAATGGTGGGGCCTGCTGGGCTATTCCGAGGCGGAGATGGACAACAGCCGCCGCCGCTGGGAGGAACTGATCCACGTCGAGGATCTCGGCGCCGCACTGGAGATGGAACGGGATCTGGCGGCCGGCCGGCGGTCGGAAGGCCGGCTGCTGCAGCGCTTTCACCACCGTTCGGGCGCCACGGTCTTCCTGGAGACGCGAACGCTCGCCGTGGCGGGCGGCGACGGCAAGCCCTTCCGCATCGTCGGCTCCCACACCGACGTCACCGAGAGCGTGCGCGCGGCCGAAGCCGTGCGCGCCGCCAAGGAAGAGGCCGAACGCGCCCTGCAGGACCTGAAGGAGGCGCAGGTCCAACTGATCCAGGCGGAGAAGATGGCGGCGCTGGGCTCATTGGTGGCCGGAGTGACGCACGAGATCAACACGCCGGTCGGCATCGCCCTGACCGGCGCCTCGCTGCTGGCGGAGAAGACCCGCGCGCTGCGCCACCTGTTCGAGGCCGGTGCGCTGCGGCGGGGCGATTTCGCCGAGTTCATCGACATCGCCGACGAGGCGACGCAGTTGATGCTGCTGAACATCGAGCGCGCCACCCGACTGATCCAGAGCTTCAAGCAGATCGCCGTCGACCAGGCGAGCGAGGAGCGCCGCGTCTTCGAACTGAACAACTACATCCACGAGGTTCTGCGCAGCCTGGGCATGCGCATCCGCCGCAGCGGCCATACAGTTGCCGTCCATTGCCCGGACGATCTGACGATCGACAGTTTTCCGGGGGCGTTCAGCCAGATCCTGACCAACTTCGTCATCAACTCGCTTCTGCATGGCTACGACCCGGGGGTGCGCGGCCAACTGACGGTGACCGTCACGGCGATGGATGGAGAGGTGGAGCTGGTCTATGCCGACGACGGACGCGGCATTCCGGCAGAGCTGCACGGCAAGGTGTTCGAGCCCTTCTTCACGACCAGCCGCGACCGCGGTGGCAGCGGGCTGGGGCTGAACATCGTCTACACGCTGGTCATGCGGACCCTGCGCGGCCGGCTGCGGCTGGACAGCGCACCGGGGGCGGGGACCGCCTTCACGCTGCGCTTCCCGCGCGTGACTCCGGCCGAACCGCTGCCGCTGTAGGCGGCAGATTTTTAAAAAGACGATGAGGGGGGATTCGACATTCGCGAGGGCTGTTCCGTTCGCCGGACGCGCTCGATTTGAATGCGATGGTGGAAGGGGCTGGATTCGAACCAGCGTACGCTAACGCGGGCAGATTTACAGTCTGCTGCCTTTAACCACTCGGCCACCCTTCCATCGGGGCGCAGAGGATTAGCCTTTCGATCGGGGGGCCGTCAAGCCCCTTTTGCGTGGATGGTGCAAGCGGAGACGCGGCCATGAAAAAACCTCCGCCCCGGGTGGGAACGGAGGTTTTTTCAGACGGCGGATTTTCAAAGGGGGCTTTTTCAAACCCCCTTTTCAAAGACCGCTCAGTTCGGGCGGCGCGACGCCCGGTGCGCGGGGATCGGGATCGGACGGATCGCCTGTTCCTCGCGACGGCTGGCCGACATGTCGATCTCCACGCGGGCCAGGGCCTTGCGCAGTTCGTGCACGGTTTCGGACAGCGCCTGGATCGTCGCCTCGCTCGGCTGCTGACGCCAGCCGCGATAAGCGGAAATGCAGGCCTTGGCGGTGTCGCGCAGACGGCCTTCCACCGCATCCACCGGCGGCGTCGGCTGGCCGGGGGCACGCGGGGTCTCCGGCGCGGCGGGAGCCTGAGCGGGAGACTGGGCGGGAGCAGGGGCGGCAACCGGAGCCGGCGCGGGAGCCGCGGCGGGCTCCGGCCGGTTCAGGCGCAGCGTCTCCGTCGGAGCCGGCGCGGCAGCCGGCGTCTCGGCCGAAGCCTGCTCGGTGGCCGGCTCGGTCCGCGGGGCACGGGTCAGCGTGGTGCGGCCGGTTCGGCCGGCGGCGCGGCGCGGTTCGGCCGGGGTTCCGGCCTCCGCGGCGGCGGGAGCGGCGGGTGCCGGCGTTTCCGGGACCGCCGGAGTCACCGGAGCGGCCGCCTCGCCAACCGTTTCCGGCGCTGCGGAAGAGGTGTCGGCGGCGGCCTGCGCCTCGTCCTGCATCCCTTCGGCGCCCATCCCTTCGGCGCCGGCATCACCATGAGCGGCATCGCCCTGGCCGCTCGCGGCCTCCGCCTTCTTGATGATGTAGGAGATGGCGCTGGGCGTGCATTCGAATTCACGCGCGATGGCCGAAAGGGTCACGCCGCTGCGGTAACGTTCAAGAATTTGGGGCCACGCCGACTGCGGAATGCGCCCACGCTTCTTGGGAGACTCCGGTTCGCTCCCGGTTTCTGCGTTCATTATATCGCTCGGTTGCCAAAGTGAATTTTCAGTCATTCGTCAGCATGTCTACCCGGACCGCACGCTTCAGACGCGGGACCACGCGGGCGCGTGCGTCAGCAGCATCGAGGCTTCACGCTGGCGGGCGATGTTTTCGGTATGGACGACTATCGGAAACTCTTCTCAAAAATGCCAGCATAACTTTGCACGGAATCGTGATTTTGTATCCGGTGTCACAACAGCGTACGACGCTTGGTGGAGATCGGGTGTTTTAAAATACGCAAGCGGCGGTAAACCCCCGGTCGCAGCATCCGGCTACCGGCATCTTTCGATTGCCGACTTTTGAAAAGTGCGATGGACCCCGGACGGGGGCTGGCGTGTTTTCAGTTGCAGAACAGCCCCAACCGTTTTTTGCGGAGACCGTCCATGCCGCATGCGTCCGTGCCGCGCTCGTATCCGATCTTCCGACGCCTTCCGGCTGCGGCGCTGTGCGCGCTGCTGTCCGGCGCGGTCCTTTTGCCGGTGCTGCCTGCGGCTGCACAGGATGCCTCCGCGCAGCCGGGGGCGAGCAGGACCTATTCGCCGCCGTCTTTCCGCGACCTCGCCCGGACGCAAATCGACACGGTCGTCAACATCTCCAGCACCCAGGCGCCCCAGGCCTCGGCCGGCGGCGGCCGGCTGCCGGAGGGGCTGGACCTTCCGCCGGGATCGCCGCTGGAGGAGTTCTTCCGCGAATTCCGCAACCGCCAGAGGGGAGGGCAGGGAGACGCCCCGCCCGACGGCGCGCCGAACGGAAGCCCGAACGGCCTGCCGAGCATGGCGCTCGGCTCCGGCTTCATCATCGATCCGTCGGGCCTGATCGTCACCAACAGCCATGTGGTGGCCGACGCGGCGGAGATCGCCGTCACCCTGCATGACGGGACCAAGCTGCCGGCGAAGCTGGTGGGGTCCGACGCCCCGACCGATCTTGCGCTCCTGAAGGTCGAAAGCAACAAGCCGCTGATCGCCGCCCACTGGGGCGACAGCGAATCCGTGGAGGTCGGCGACTGGGTGGTCGCCATCGGCAATCCCTTCGGTCTCGGCGGGTCGGTGACCGCCGGCATCCTGTCCGCCCGCGCCCGCGACATCCAGCAAGGTCCCTACGACGAATATCTGCAGACCGACGCCGCCATCAACCGCGGCAATTCCGGCGGTCCGCTCTATGACGCCAACGGCGCGGTGATCGGCATCAACACCGCCATCTATTCGCCGACCGGCGGGTCGGTCGGCATCGGCTTCGCCATTCCGTCCTCGCTGGCCAAGCCGATCATCGACCAGTTGAAGGACGGTGGAAAGGTGCGGCGGGGCTGGCTGGGCGTCCAGGTCCAGCGCGTGACGCCGGACATCGCCGAAAGCCTGGGCGTGGACGGCACCGGCGGCGCGCTGGTCACCAGCGTGTCCCCCGACAGCCCGGCCGCGTCGGCCGGCCTGCGCCAGGGCGACGTCATCACCGCCTTCAACGGCGATCCGCTGGAACAGATGCGCCAGCTGCCCCGCCTCGTCGCCTCCACCGGGATCGGCAGCACCGTTCCGATGACCCTGCTGCGCGGCGGCAAGGAGGAATCGGTCCAGGTGACGATCGGCGAACTGCGCGACGAACCGCAGCAGGTGGCGCTGTCCGGATCGAGCGGCGCCCCCCGCTCCGCCCAACCGGAGGAGAGCAAGTCGGCGCTGGGCCTCAAGCTCGCCCCGCTGACCCCCGGCCTGCGCCAGACCTTCTCCATCGCCGACGATGTCGACGGGCTGGTGGTGACGGAGGTCGACCGCGACAGTGCCGCGTCCCAGCGCGGGCTCGATCTCGGCGACGTCATCGTCGAAGCGGGGCAGGAGCCGGTGGCGACCCCCGCCGACCTTGAATCCCGCATCGCCAAGGCGAAGGAAGACGGGCGCAAGACCCTGCTGATGCTGGTCAGCCGCGGCGGCGACCTGCGCTATGTCCCGCTTCCGCTGTCCCCCTCCAGCAGTGGGCGGAAGGGGTAATCCGGCCGCTGTGGAACCGGATCGGACGGAAGCGGGGATCTGCCCCGCTTCCGTCTCATCCTTTTCCGCTACCGTTCGCCGCGCCGCGAGAGTAATTTGCCGCCCGTTCGGCGAATGGGATGGCAAACCGTGAGCATTTATCCGGAGAACGGCCAGCCGGTGCGGCTGTCGGTCGTTGTCCCCGTTTTCAACGAGGCCGAGAATGTGCTGCCGCTGCTCGAAGAGATCGAGCGGGCGCTGATTCCGGTCGGCGGTTTCGAGATCATCTTCGTCGACGACCAGTCGGACGACGACACCCAGGCGCGCCTTGCCGCGGCGGTGGATGCCGGCCGGCTGCGCGTGCTGCGCCATGTCCGCCGCTCCGGCCAGAGCGCGGCGGTGCGCAGCGGCGTCAAGGCGGCGCGTGGCGAGTTCGTCGTGACGCTGGACGGCGACGGCCAGAACGACCCGGCCGACATTCCGGCGCTCTACGCCCTGGTGTCGACCGGGGAGGCCGGTGCGCCGGTCCTGGTCGGCGGCCTGCGCAAAAAGCGGCAGGACACGCTGTCGAAGCGCTGGGCCTCCAAGATCGCCAATGCGGTGCGCCAGTCCTTCCTGCAGGACGGCTGCACCGACAGCGGCTGCGGGCTGAAGCTGTTCCGTCGCGACGCCTTCCTCGACCTGCCCTTTTTCGGGGCGATGCACCGGTTCCTGCCGGCGCTGTTCCGTGCCCACGGCCATCCGGTGGCCTATGTGCCGGTGAACCATCGCCCGCGCGAGCGCGGCGTGTCGAAATACAACAACTGGCGGCGCGGGCTGATCGGCGTGGTCGATCTGCTGGGCGTTTACTGGCTGAAGCGGCGGACAAAGCTGTCCCCGGTCTCCGAACGCCTCTGATTGACGTCTAGCGACCCTTTCGGGACAGGATTTTACGATGATCGAGCGCGCCGCAGCGTGGTTCCAGGGGCAAAGCACCACCGACCTGATCTGGGTCGGGGTCGGCGTATTCGCGCAGATCATGTTCACCATGCGCTTCCTCGTGCAGTGGATCGCCAGCGAGAAGGCGCGCCGCAGCGTGGTGCCGGAGCTGTTCTGGTACTTCTCGCTGGGCGGCGGCGTTCTGCTGTTCGCCTATGCCTTCTACCGCTTCGACCCGGTCTTCATGCTGGGGCAGGGCATGGGTCTGGTGATCTACGCCCGCAACGTCTATTTCGTCTGGAGCCACAAGAAGTCGCAGGCGGCCGACGGCGCGGTGCCGAGCAAATCGTGACCGCAATTTCTCCGCAACGCAGTCGTCCGCCGACCAGCCGTCTGCCGATCTGGGCCTACGCACTGCTGGCGCCGATCGCCGCGGCGCTGTTCCTGCCCGGCTTCACGGTGCTGCCGCCCTTCGACCGTGACGAGGCCCGTTTCGCCCAGGCCTCCTCCCAGATGCTGGACAGCGGCAACTTCGTCGACATCCGCTTCCAGGACGAGACGCGTTACAAGAAACCGGTCGGAATCTATTGGCTGCAGAGCGCCGCCACCGCGGCGGCCGATGCGTTGCGTGGGATTCCGGTCGGGGCCGACAAGGTCATCTGGACCTACCGCATCCCCTCCTTCCTGGGAGCGATCCTGGCGGTTCTGGCCAGCGCCTGGACGGCCGCGCGCCTGTTCGGCGGCCCGGCCGGCTTCATCGCCGGGCTGATGATGGCGTCCTGCGTCGTGCTGGGGGTCGAAGCGCGGATGGGGAAGACGGATGCCGTCCTGCTCGCCACCGTGGTGATCGGACAGGCCGCGCTCGCCCATCTCTATCTCGGCCGCCGCGATCCGGTCCCCGCCGGGCGTGCCGCCTGGACGGTTCCGCTGGTCTTCTGGATCGCCGCCGGCGTCGGCGTGCTGGTCAAGGGGCCGATGGTCCTGCTGGTGTCCGGCACCACCGCGCTGGTGCTCGCCCTGTGGGACCGCGAGGCCGGGTGGCTGAAGCGGCTGAAACCGCTGGCCGGGCTCGGCATCGTCGTCGCCATCGCCGCCCCCTGGCTGATCGCCATCGCCATCAAGAGCAAGGGCGCCTTCTTCGCCGAATCCGTCGGCCACGACATGCTGGGCAAGGTGTCGGGCGGGCAGGAGGGCAAGGGGCTGCCGCCCGGCTATTATCTCGGCACCTTCTGGGTGACCTTCGCCCCCTGGTCGCTGCTGGCGCTGCTGGCGGTTCCCTGGGTGTGGGCGCGGCGCCGGCTGGACGCGGTGCGCTTCTGCATCGCCTGGATCGTCCCGAGCTGGCTGGTGTTCGAAGCGGTGCCGACCAAGCTCCTGCACTACACCCTGCCAGTCTTCCCGGCCATTGCCGCAGTCGCCGCCGCGGCCCTGATCGACAATTTCGACCGCAGCCGGGAACGGCCGCGCCGCTGGCTGGTCGCCGCCGCGGTGGCGCTGGGCGTGATCGGATTTGGCGCCCTCACCCTGGCCGTTGCCGTGATCCCCTGGCTGGTCGACCGCCGGATCGATCCGGTCGGGGTCGCGCTGGTGCCGGCGGTGGGCGGCCTCTTCGCCCTTGCCCTGCGCTCGCTTCTGCGGGGCGAACGGCGGACCGGGCTGGCTGCCGGGGTCGGCGCCGCGGCATTGCTCTATGCCGGGACCTATGCCGCCGTGCTGCCGAACATTGACGGCGTGTGGGTCAGCCGGCAGGCCGCCCGCGCGGTGGCGCAGGTCCGGCCCTGTCCGGACAGCGTGGTGGCTTCCGCCGGCTATTCGGAGCCGAGCCTGGTCTTCCTGCTCGGCACGCCGACCAAGCTGGTCCATGGGCCGGCGGCGGCGGCGCATCTGACGGCGGACCGCGCCTGCGGGCTGGCCCTGGTGGAGGACCGGGAGGCGCCGGCCTTCCTCGACAGCCTCGGCACGGCGACGCCGCTGCCGCTGGCGGAGCTGTCGGGCTTCAACTACAACACCGGCAAGCGCCTGCATCTGACGCTCTACCGGCTGCCGGCGCAATAACCCGCCTTCCGATCCGTATCGGAAGGACGGGGGTTTGCTCCGCTTGGGGATGCCGCAACCGGGGTGGGTAACGCGCCTCCGCATTGGACGGCGCGGGCGCTTTCCGCTCGACTGACCCTTCCGATCCGTTTTTCCGGACGAAAGGCGCCTGTTCGATGACCCGCGTTGCCTCCTCTGCCGAAACCGCCGTCAAATTCGCCCTCTCCGCCGTGGCCGCCACGCTGGCGATGGTGACGCTGTCGCTGCCGGCCCATGCCCAGAAGCAGGAGTATGCACCCTGGGTGTATGACCAGATGGTCCCGACCGGCCCGCTCCTGCGCAACATGGATCAGGCGCAGCCGATCCCCGGCCCGGCCCCGTCCCACTGGGGGGCGATCAAGGCGGGCAAGGACCGCGCCGGCATGACGCGCTACGGCACCGATGTGAAGCGGACGACTCAGCATTATTCCGCTTCCCACTCGCTGACGCCGCCGCCGGTGGACCCCGCCGCCGCCCGGCGCGGCGCTGCTCCGCCGCGCAGCGCCGATGTCCCGCCGGCCCCGCGCACCGCGCGGACCGACTAAGCTCCTTCCGTCAGGTCCCGTCCGGCAGCTCTCCGGGCCGCCACAGCCATGCAGCGCCGCGCACGCCACTGGAATCGCCATGGCGGGCGCGGCGCACCGGCGTGTCCAGACGGTCGCTGAAGGCCCAGGGCTGCATCGCCGCCGGCAGCCGCTCGTACAGCAGCTCGGCGTTCGACAGGCCGCCGCCCAGCACGATGACGTCGGGGTCCAGCAGGTTGGCGACCGCCGCCAGACCACGGGCGAGGCGGCCGACCAGCCGGTCCGCCGTCGACCTGCATCCGTCGTTGGCGGCGGACGGATCGGCTGCGCGGGCGAGAATCGTCGCGGCGTCGAGCCTTTCGCCGGTCGCCGCGAGATGGTCCGCCGCCACAGCGGGTCCGGACACGAAGGTCTCCAGGCAGCCGTGCCTGCCGCAATAGCAGGCCGGTCCCGGCCGCTCGGCATCGGTCGGCCAGGGCAGCGGGTTGTGCCCCCATTCCCCGGCGATGGCGTTGCGTCCGCCCAGCACCCGGCCATGCACGACGATGCCGGCACCGCAGCCGGTGCCGAGGATCGCCGCGAACACCACGCCGCAGCCGGCCCCGGCGCCGTCGGTCGCCTCCGAAACCGCCAGACAATTGGCGTCGTTCTCGATCCGCACCGGCCGGCCGAGCGCCTGGGTCAGGTCGCGGGTGAAATCGCGCCCGATCAGCCAGGTGGAGTTGGCGTTCTTGACCAGCCCGGTCGCCGGAGAGATGGCGCCCGGAATGCCAAGCCCGACCGTCGCCTTGTGCCCGCCGGGGATTTTATCTTCCAGGCGGGCGACCAGATCGCGGATGGTCGCGACCGTGCCGTCGTAATCTCCCTTCGGCGTGGGAACTCTATGGCGCGCCAACTGGTTTCCCTGTCGGTCGAGCAGGATGCCCTCGGTCTTGGTCCCGCCCAGGTCGATGCCGATGCGGTGCCCGCCCGCATACTCTGTTCCGAACCCCGTTCCGACCGATTGCGATCCGGTGGCTGCCATGCCCTGTCACCTGTCCGACTGTCCTACGTCCATCCATAGCGTCGCCGGACCCGCCGCGTCCAGCGGCGGGCGCCACCCCTGTCCGGAGGGGCATGACCCTGTCGCCGGGAGCCGCCCGGACCTGCGTTGCCTCTCCGCCGCGGTGATGG
This sequence comes from Azospirillum sp. CT11-132, assembly GCF_047302835.1. Classification (NCBI taxonomy): domain Bacteria; kingdom Pseudomonadati; phylum Pseudomonadota; class Alphaproteobacteria; order Rhodospirillales; family Azospirillaceae; genus Azospirillum; species Azospirillum sp. CT11-132. The sequence continues at coordinate 276,597 of NZ_JBGLZA010000001.1, read as the reverse complement.
GACAAAACGCGAGCGGCGGGCAAATCCCATTGACCAGCCCGGGCGTTCGGGTAGAAGGTCGCCGACTGTCGGGCGCCGCCCATCTCCGCCCGAACCCGTCCTATCGTACCGCGCCACCGGAGCCCCTGATGAGTCGCCAGCGCGCCGCCCTCCGCCTGTCCCTGAAAGCCCTGACCGGCGCCGCCGTCCTCGGCGCGCTGCTCGCCCTGCCCGCGCCCACGAGTGCCGCCGCCAAGGAGGCTGCGAAGGCGGCCGCTGCGAAGCCGGCTGCCGCGAAGGCGCGCCCGGCCAAGTCGAGCGGCCCGGCCACGCCCGCCTGCTACAACCGCTCCGAATATGCGGCCGAGCAGATGATGCGCCTGCACACGGAGATGATGATCGTCGGCCTGACCTGCCGCACGGTCACGCCGGACAAGAAGCCCTTCGACCTTTACCAGGACTTCTCGGTCAAGAACCGCGCCATGCTGTCCAACTCGGAAGCGTCGCTGATCGCCTTCTACAAGCGGTCGGGCGGCGGCAACGCCACGCGCCAGTTCGACATGTTCCGGACGGAGCTGGCGAACGAGATCAGCCGCCGCGCCGCCACCATCGGCATTCCGCAATACTGCGCCAATTTCGTCGATCGTTCGGTCGCCGCCAAGGACCTGACGCCCGACGACCTGCGCACCCTGACCACCGACGAGAAGGGCGCCGGCCTGATGCATCTGGCCAGCCGTCCGCTCTGCGACGTGAAGACGGTCAGCAATCCGGATCCCGTCTTCGCTGTCGCTTCAGCCACGCCCGCCCCGGCGGCGCCCAAGGCCACGACCGCGAAGGCGAAGCCGGCCAAGGCCGCCGCTGCGACCAAGCCGAAGCAGAAGGTCGCCGCCGCCCCGGCCAAGCAGTCGGTCGCCGTGCGCTGACGCTTCAACGATCTCTGGTTCGTTGCGAGAAACGCCCTGCCGGCAACCGCCGGCGGGGCGTTTCTCATTTCAGGCTCCGGTTGTCCGGGAGGATCACGCATGCGGACAGCACAAATCTGTCTTGCAAAAATCCGTCAGGCTGGTACTACCGAAAAGGTCAGGAGGGGCGCCTGCCCGATGGCCCGGCCGGATTGCAGGAGCATCCTCCGAACAGGAAAAATCATGGTCCGTCAGACCAGTAGACGGAACTCCCGATGAAACGGCATTCCGTTTGGTGACTGGACGGGCTGCACCAGACAGGGGGCTGCTGTTGCGAGACCGGTGTGCCGAGTGTGCCCGTGCCGCCGCACCCTGCCTTTGCGCCGCGCTGAAGGTGGGATGAGGACATGGACTATTTTCTCCAGCAATTGATCAACGGCTTGTCGCTTGGGGCGATTTACGGCCTGATCGCGATTGGCTACACGATGGTGTACGGCATCATCGGCATGATCAACTTCGCCCATGGCGAGATTTACATGATCGGCGCCTTTGTCGCGCTGATCACCTTCCTGGCCATCGGCGCGCTCGGCGTCACCTGGGTGCCGCTGGCCCTGCTGATCATGCTGGTCGCCTCCATGCTGTTCACCAGCGTCTATGGCTGGACGGTCGAGCGCATCGCCTACCGGCCCCTACGCTCCTCGCCCCGCCTGGCGCCGCTGATCTCCGCCATCGGCATGTCGATCTTCCTGCAGAACTATATCCAGATCCTCCAGGGCGCCCGCTCCAAGCCGCTGCAGCCCATCCTGCCCGGCAACCTCACCCTGATGGACGGCGCCGTCTCCGTCAGCTACGTCCGGCTGGCCACCATCATCATCACCCTGGTCCTGATGGTCGGCTTCACCATCCTGATCAACCGCACCTCGCTGGGCCGTGCCCAGCGCGCCTGCGAGCAGGACAAGAAGATGGCCGGCCTGCTCGGCGTCAACGTCGACCGCGTCATCTCGCTGACCTTCGTCATGGGCGCGGCGCTCGCCGCCGTCGCCGGCATGATGGTGCTGCTGATCTATGGCGTCATCGACTTCTACATCGGCTTCCTCGCCGGCGTGAAAAGCTTCACCGCCGCCGTGCTCGGCGGCGTCGGCTCGCTGCCCGGCGCCATGCTCGGCGGCGTGGTCATCGGCCTGATCGAGGCCTTCTGGTCGGGCTATGTCGGCTCCGAATGGAAGGACGTCGCAACCTTCTCCATCCTCGTCCTCGTCCTGATCTTCCGGCCCACCGGCCTGCTCGGCCGGCCCGAGATCGAGAAGGTGTAAGCGCCATGACCACCCCTTCCCACGCGCCGTCGCACCCCCATTTCCACATCAACGGCAAGCGCCCCGGCGTCGACTGGGCCGCCACCGTCAAGGACGCCGGCCTCGCCGCCTTCGTCGCCCTGCTGCTGACCGTGCCGCTGGTCGGCCTGCGCACGGTCGACCGCCCCACCGGTCTCGGCATCGAAGCCCGGCCGGAGGAGGTGATCGCCTCCCTCCTCCTGGTCTTCTTCGGCCGCCTCGGCCTCGGGCTGATCCGCCAGGGCATGGCGCTGCCGGTGCTGATCCTGGCGCTGATCTGCGCCGGCGTCGGGCTGGTGCTGCCGATGCCGACCCAGGTGCTGCGGCTGGTTCTGGTGCTGGGCGGCGGCGTCATCGCGCTGCGCGCCGCCATGACGGTGGCCACCGGCCGCTCCAAGCTGAGCCAGGCCGACCGCGACAAGCGGATGGACCGCATCGCCGCCAAGGTGCAGCACGCCAGCAAATACATCGGCCCGGTCGCCGTGGTCTTCGCCGCCGTCCTGCCGATGACGCCGCTGGCCGACCGCATGCTGCTGGACATCGGCATCCTGCTGCTGACCTACATCATGCTGGGCTGGGGCCTGAACATCGTCGTCGGCCTCGCCGGCCTGCTCGACCTCGGCTATGTCGCCTTCTATGCGGTCGGCGCCTATTCCTACGCGCTGCTGGCCCATTACTTCGGCCTCAGCTTCTGGGTCTGCCTGCCGCTGGCCGGATTGCTGGCCGCCTGTTCGGGCGTGCTGCTGGGCTTCCCGGTGCTGCGTCTGCGCGGCGACTATTTCGCCATCGTGACCCTGGGCTTCGGCGAGATCATCCGCATCATCCTGGTCAACTGGTACCAGTTCACCGGCGGCCCCAACGGCATCTCCGGCATTCCGCGGCCGAGCTTCTTCGGCATCGCCGACTTCAGCCGCAGCCCGGCCGAGGGCATGGCCGCCTTCCACGAGCTGTTCGGGCTGGAATACTCGCCGCTGCACCGCATCGTCTTCCTCTACTACCTCATCCTGGCCCTGGCGCTGGTGGTGAACCTGTTCACGCTGCGCGTTCGCAAGCTGCCGCTGGGCCGCGCCTGGGAGGCTCTGCGCGAGGACGACATCGCCTGCGCCTCGCTCGGCATCAACCGCACCAACATGAAGCTGGCGGCCTTTGCGATCGCGGCGATGTTCGGCGGCTTCGCCGGCTCCTTCTTCGCGACGCGCCAGGGCTTCATCAGCCCGGAGAGCTTCACCTTCATCGAGTCGGCGATCATCCTGGCCATCGTGGTGCTGGGCGGGATGGGCAGCCAGATCGGCGTGGTGGTCGCCACCCTGCTGGTGATCGGCCTGCCGGAGGCGTTCCGCGAGCTGGCCGACTACCGCATGCTGGCGTTCGGCGCCGGCATGGTGGTGATCATGCTGTGGCGTCCGCGCGGCCTGCTGGCCCACCGCGACCCGACCATCCTCCTGCATGGCGGCAAGAAGCCGATCCCGGCGGGAGCCGCGAAATGAGCGCCGCACCGATGAGCACTGACAAGCCTTTGCTGAGCGTCGAGCACCTGACCATGCGCTTCGGCGGTCTGGTGGCGAACAACGACGTGTCCTTCGAGGCGCGGGCGGGCGAGATCACCGCGCTGATCGGCCCGAACGGCGCCGGCAAGACCACGCTGTTCAACTGCGTCACCGGCTTCTACACCCCCACGGTGGGCCGGCTGACGCTGCGCCACCCGCAGGGCAAGGAGTTCCTGCTGGAGCGGATGCCGGGCTACCGCATCGCCCAGCTGGCCGGGGTGGCGCGCACCTTCCAGAACATCCGGCTGTTCAGCGGCATGAGCGTTCTGGAGAACCTGATCGTCGCCCAGCACAACAAGCTGATGCGGGCGTCGGGCTTCGCCATCGGCGGCCTGCTCGGCCTGCCGGGCTTCCGCAAGGCCGAGCATGAGGCGGTGGAGCTGGCGAAATACTGGCTGGACCGGGTGCGTCTGACCGAGTTCGCCGACTGGGAGGCCGGCAATTTGCCCTATGGCGCCCAGCGCCGGCTGGAGATCGCACGCGCCATGTGCACCGAGCCGGTTCTGCTCTGCCTGGACGAGCCGGCGGCCGGCCTGAACCCGCGCGAGTCGGGCGAGCTGGCCGAGATCCTGACCTTCATCCGTGATGTGCAGACGCCGCAGGGCCACCGGACCGGCGTTCTGCTGATCGAGCATGACATGAGCGTGGTGATGCGCATTTCCGACCATGTGGTGGTGCTGGACTATGGCCGGAAGATTTCCGACGGCGATCCGGAGCATGTGAAGAACGACCCGGCGGTGATCCGCGCCTACCTCGGCGAGGACGAGGACGAAGCGCTGCCGCCGGAGGTCGCGTCGGACCTCAATCTTGCCCAGAAGGGGGCCTGAGCCATGCTGAAGGTATCGGGCGTCCATACGTTTTACGGCGCCATCGAGGCGCTGAAGGGCATCGACATCGAGATCGGCGCCGGTGAGATCGTCTCGCTGATCGGCGCCAACGGGGCGGGCAAGTCGACGCTGCTGATGACGATCTGCGGCAGCCCGCGCGCCCGCCAGGGCCGTGTGTTCTTCGAGGGCGAGGACATCACCGACCTGCCGACCCACGAGATCGTGCGGCGCGGCATCGCGCAGTCTCCCGAAGGCCGTCGCATTTTCCCGCGGATGACGGTGCTTGAGAACCTGCAGATGGGCTCGATCGTCGCGCAGCCCGGCAGCTTCGACCGCGAGCTGGAGCGGGTGCTGACGCTGTTCCCGCGCCTGAAGGAGCGCATCAACCAGCGCGCCGGCACGATGTCGGGCGGCGAGCAGCAGATGCTGGCGATCGGGCGGGCGCTGATGAGCCAGCCGCGTCTGCTTCTGCTGGACGAGCCCAGCTTGGGTCTGGCGCCGCTGATCGTGAAGCAGATCTTCCAGGTGATCCAGGAGATCAACCGGGAACAGAAGATGACGGTGTTCATGGTGGAGCAGAACGCCTTCCACGCGCTGAAGCTGGCGCACCGGGCCTATGTGATGGTGACGGGGAAGATCACGATGACGGGAACCGGGGCGCAGCTTCTGGCCGACCCGGAGGTGCGGTCCGCCTATCTGGAAGGGGGTCACTGAGATGGAGACGATCCTGGGTTCGTCGGTTCCGGTCTTCGTGTTCCTGACGCTTCTGGTGTTCGGCGGCTGCGGCGTTCTGACCGGCCAGACGCTGGCGGAGGGCTGGAAGCCGGTGGGAAGCGTGCTGGCCTACTCGCTGCTGCTGGGGGTTGGCGACCGCTTCCTGGCCTGGGGCCTGTTCGGCGAGGAACTGCTGTCGCCGTGGGGCTTCATCGTTCACACGGTCGTGCTCGGCCTCATCACGCTGACGGCGCATCGCATCGCCATCGCAAGGCGCATGGTCAACCAGTATCCGTGGCTCTATGAGCGCGCCGGTCCCTTCGGCTGGCGGGAGCGGACAGGCACGGGTGCCGGAGAATAGGACAACAGGAATAGACCGTACGGCTGATTGGTGCCTGCGAAACTGTCGCACTATGCACCACTTGGGGTATGGTATTCTGGAACCCGCCGGAGGGGACCCGGCGGCAAGGCCCGTAAGGGCCGGGGGTATGTTGCAACAGGGACCACACAGAACAGGGAGCAAGCACACCCATGAAATTCAAGCTGTCCCTTCTCGCCGCGATCGCGGCGACCGCGCTTTCCGCCACGGCCGCCAAGGCCGACATCGCGGTGGCCACCGCCGGCCCGATCACCGGCCAGTACGCCACCTTCGGCGAGCAGATGAAGAAGGGCATGGAGCAGGCCGTCGCGGACATCAATGCCGCCGGCGGTGTCCTGGGCCAGAAGCTGAAGCTGGAAGTCGGTGACGACGCCTGCGATCCGAAGCAGGCCGTCGCCGTCGCCAACCAGCTGGCCAAGGCCGGTGTGAAGTTCGTGGCCGGCCACTTCTGCTCGGGCTCGTCGATCCCGGCCAGCCAGGTCTACGCCGAGGAGGGCATGCTGCAGATCTCCCCGGCTTCGACCAACCCGAAGCTGACTGAGCAGGGCCTGAAGAACGTCTTCCGCGTCTGCGGCCGTGACGACCAGCAGGGCATCATCGCCGGCAAGTATCTGCTGGAGAAGTTCAAGGGCAAGAACGTCGCCATCCTGCACGACAAGTCGGCCTATGGTAAGGGTCTGGCCGACGAGACGCAGAAGGCGCTGAACGCCGGCGGCCAGAAGGAAGCCATCTACGAAGCCTATACGGCCGGTGAGAAGGACTATTCCGCTCTGGTGTCGAAGCTGAAGCAGGCGAACATCGACGCCGTCTACATCGGTGGCTATCACACCGAGGCCGGCCTGATCGCCCGCCAGATGAAGGACCAGGGCCTCAAGGCCACCATCGTGTCGGGTGACGCCCTGGTGACCAACGAGTATTGGGCCATCACCGGCGACGCCGGCGAAGACACCATGATGACCTTCGGTCCGGATCCGCGCGAGAAGCCGACCGCCAAGGCCGTCGTGGAGACGTTCCGCAAGGCCGGTTACGAGCCGGAAGGCTACACCCTGTACACCTATGCCGCTCTTCAGATCTGGGCGGACGCGGTGAAGCAGGCGAAGTCGACCGACGCGGCCAAGGTTGCCGAAGTCATGCGCAAGGGCAACTACGACACCGTCATCGGCAAGATCGCCTTCGATGCCAAGGGCGACGTCACCAGCCCGGCCTATGTCTGGTACAAGTGGCACAACGGCCAGTATGCCGAAGTGAAGTAAGCGAAACGCATCAGCGTTCCGTGGAAAAGGGTCGGCACTCCGTGCCGGCCCTTTTTCTATGAGGATCGATGGGAGGTTCTGCTGCCCGCCCGACAAGGCTGCGGCGGCACCGCGGCCTTGGCCGAAAACGGGTCAGGGAATAGGTCGGGGAACATGCGCGACGTGATGCTGGGCCACAGCCGGTTGCGCCGCGGCGATGGCCGGGGAGGAGAGCCCGGTCGCCACACGCCGTCCCGACTGCTCGCTGAGCAGCCGTTCGGAGGTGCGCATCACCTCCCGCCAGAAGGCGGCGGCACGGGTGTGATTGGCGGCCGTGAGTTCGACAAGACGAACGCGGCTCATTCGAATCGCGGTCTCGCCCAGTTCATCAACCAGGCGGGTCGCGAAGACAAGCACGTCGAGATCGGTGTTCATGACGCATATGAACCCACAGCCGCAGATTTTGTTCCACCAGGAAACCGCACTGCGGCAAAGGGTCATCGGGGGTGCCACCGTCGTGCGGCACTGCGACGGTGCATATGCAGCATCGGCAAAGGGTCACCGAACGGACACTCGCCACGGCAGGGGGGTTTTGTGCTTCAATGGCGCCCTTCGCGGCGACCGTGACGGCCGCCGGTATGGGACGGGTTTTGGAGAACGAAAATGCGCAGGAAGCGCGAGGTGGTTGAGGGACAGATTTATCGCAAGCTGTCCCCCAGCGGTGGCTATTGGGAAGTGATCGCCATCCGCAAGGACGGCATGGGCACCCAGCATGCACAGATGAAACGCACCGACGACCCGAAGACGCTGAAGACCCTGTCGGTGGCGACCCTGCTCGATCCCCACGAGTTCGAGATCGTTACCGAGTGATCGCCGTCAGGCCGGACCCGTGACTTCCGGCCGGCGGTAAAGGTCGGCGGCCGGCATTCCGTCATGCCGTCCGGCCAGCCGCTCCAGCCGCCCCTTGCCGATCAGGTGGTTGAGGTGCGCCACCCCCTCGCCCACAGCGAAGAGCATCTGCTGAGGGTCGAGCGGACGCGGGAACAGCGCCCGCGTCACCGCGGCGGCGGTCTGCGGTTCCACACACAGCGTTTCGATCTCGGCCAGACGCTCCGCATGATGCCGGGCCAGCTCCCCGGCGCGCCGATGCAGGCCGTGGAAAGGGCGCCCGTGCGAGGGCAGGACCAGGGTGTCCGCCGGCAGGGCATTCCACCCCTCCAGGCTGGCGAGATAGTCGGCGAGCGGATCGGCGTCCGGCTCCGACGGCCAGACGCTGATGTTGGGGCTGATCCGCGGCAGGATCTGGTCGCCGGAAATCAACAGGTCCGGACCGGCCGCATCGGCCGGGCGGTGCAGGCTGACCGGCTCCGCCGTGTGGCCGCTGCCGCCGATCACCGTCCAATCACGGTCGCCCACCCGCAGCCGGTCGCCGGCCCGCAGGCGCGTCAGAGTCGCCGGGACCGCCGGCACCCCGCGGCTGTAGGCCCCCTTGCGGGCGAGCAGGGATGCCAGCGCCTCCTCATCGAGCCCGCAGCGGCGGTAGAAACCCTCGACCACCGCATCGGCGGCGGCATCGTTGCCGGCGGACAGGGTGCGGGCGAACAGCCACTCAGTCAGCGAGGTGGCGAAGCCGGCGCCGGTCCGCTCCACCAGCCAGGCAGCGGCGCCGATGTGGTCGGGATGGAAATGGGTCGCCACCACCCGCTCCACCGGACGCCCGCCCAGCGCATCGCGCAGCAAACCCTCCCACACCGCGCGGCTGCGCGGATCGCCCAGACCGCAGTCGACCAGCGTCCAGCCGGCCGCCCCGCCGTCGAGCGCCCAGACATTGATGTGGTCGAGTTGGAAGGGAAGGGACAGCCGGATCCACAGCACGCCGGGCACCACCTCCTGCCATCCGCCGGGATCGGGGGTGGTGCAGAGGGGGTAATCAACCGATCCGTCCGGGGTAGAAGCCATTGCGCTGTCTGTCCAAGCTGTTGTTATCACGAGAGAAAATGCCCCTAGTTCCGGTGAGGCAAATCTGCAACAGGAAAAATGGCCTTGCGGAGCCGGGATTGGAAGCCGTGCCAGCCAATTCCATTGTCGGGGCCGGAGCCCGTTCTGTCACGCACTTCGCCGCAGGCCGGGACGTCCCGATCCGCCAACGCCGTCAACGATGGGAACAAGAACATGACGATGCGTGGGATTTTACTGGGCACGGCACTGGCCGTCGCCGTTCCTTCACTGGCCGTCCCGACCGCCGCCTTTGCCGGTACGGAAGGCTTTTATGTCGGCGCGGGGGCCGGCGTGAACTGGACCGAGGATGCCGACCTCAGCAGCTATCCGGCCCCGGGCCTGGGTCTGAAGGAGGAATTCAAGATTGGCGGCATTGGCGACCTGTCGGTCGGCTACGCCACCGCGATGGGGCTGCGCGCCGAACTGGAGGCCGCCTGGCGGTGGCGCAACAGCGTCGACAGCACCAGCAGCGCCACCCCCGGCCTGAACGGCCTGGGCGGCAAGATGAGCTCGGTCGCCTTCATGGGCAACCTGCTGTACGACATCAACATCGGCCTGCCGATCACCCCCTATATCGGCGCCGGTGCCGGTATCGCCGGCGTGAAGCAGTCACTGAACGGCGCCAGCGACCGCGACTGGGTCTTCGCCTATCAGGGCATCGTCGGCGCGTCCTATGCGATCAACGACAATGTGGCGCTGACGCTGGACTACCGGTATTTCGCCACCGTCGATCCGGAGTTCGAGCTTGGTCCGGTGACCTCCAAGGGCGAGTACCGCAACCACACCATCCTGGCCGGGCTGCGCTATACCTTCGGCGGGCCGGAGCGGGCCACGCCGGTCGCCGCCCCGGCCCCGGCCGCGCCGCCGATGGCGGCCCAGCCGCAGAGCGAGTATCAGGTGTTCTTCGATTGGGACAAATCGGTGATCACGCCGAACTCCGACAAGATCATCGCCGATGCGGCGGAGGGAGCCAGCCGCGCCCGCGCCGTCCGCATCCAGGTGATCGGCCACACCGACACCTCGGGCTCGCCGTCCTACAATCAGAAGCTCTCGCTGCGCCGGGCTGAGGCGGTGCGTCAGGCGCTGATCCGGCACGGCACGCCGGCCAACATCATCACCATCGAAGGTGTCGGCGAGAACCAGCTGATGGTTCCGACCGGTCCGAACGTGCGCGAGCCGTCGAACCGCCGTGCGCAGATCATGATCAAGATCTCCTGACCGGGGAATGGGGGAGGGGCGCGCGCCTCTCCCCCGGCGAACGTCCGTGACCCTTCCGGGATTGCGGCTGTCCGACGTGCGAAGGAGGTAGCGCGGACCGTTGCGTCAGCGTATGACGGTGCGGTACCCCAGGCATCTTCGGTCCGAGACGTTACATGCAGGTTCTGATCGCCGACGATCATTCCATCGTCCGCAGCGGCTTGACCCATCTGGTGGGTGAACTGGACGAGCATGCCACCGTGGTGGCCGCCACCAGCTTCAGCCAGTTGAACGCCATCCTCGACACGTCGATGCATGACGGGGAGACCCCGTTCGACCTGATCGTGATGGATTTGCGCATGCCGGGACTGGGCGGGCTGGACGATGTCGAGGCGCTGGTCAAGCGCGTGGCCCCGGTTCCGGTCGCCATCTTCTCGATGATCGAGTCGCCGGACGAAATGCGCGCGGTGCTGTCGCGCGGCGTCCGCGCCTTCATTCCGAAATCGACCGACGATGTGCTGGTGGTGAACATCCTGCGGCTGGTGATGGCCGGCGGGTCCTATGTGCCGCCGGTGCTGGGCATGCCGGGAGCGCCGGTTCCGCCTGCCGCGGCGACCGCCCGCGGCGCGGCACCAACCATCTTCGACGGGCTGACCCGTCGGCAGCTGGAGGTGCTGGATCTGCTGGCCCAGGGCTTGTCCAACCAGGAGATCGGCGAACGGCTGGGCCTGAACCTGTCCACCGTGAAGACCCACGTCACCGGCGTCCTGAAGGCGCTGGGCGTCGGCAGCCGCACCCAGGCGGTACTGTTGGTCAAGGAATCGGGGCGCGACCGGCTGGTCTGACCCGCTACAGGATGGCGTTCAGCAGCGATCCGCGGCCGGCGTAGGCGTTGCCGCCGGACCCGCCCAGCAGCATCGAGGCGGGGTTGGGTGAGGCGCTGCCGGCACCGAGGATCGAGGCCAGACCCTGCAGCTTGGTGTTGCCGCCGAAGGGATTGTCGCCCTTGGCCGGCTGCTTGGCGATGGTGTCGTAATCCTTGCTGTAGTTGCCCATGCGCAGTTGGACGCCGTAGCTCTTGGCGTCCTTGACCGGCACATCCTTGTCGCGGGCGATGCGCAGCGTGTAATCGCCCTTGTCGAGGGTGAGCTGTCCGGATTTCAGCTTTTGGAAAGCGTCATAACTGGCGCCGGCATCCTTGTTGCTGTCGGCGATGATCTTGCCGCCGCGGTCCATCAGCTGCAGCCGGACGCCGGCATCGCCCACCGTGCCGAGCGTCGCGGCGCCGGAGGTGGTGACGTTGAACTTGTAGAAATCGGCGGGATCGTTGGAGGCCAGCGAGCTGAAGACGTTCAGGCGGCTGCTGTCCTTGACCAGCGTTCCGATGTTGGTGGCGAAGGGGGCGGCGTTCATCGCCGATTTGTTGACGGTCTGCTCGTATTCCTGGACCTTGCCGGTCGCGCCGCCATTGCCCGCCGCCTGCTGCTGCACGCGCTTGACCGCGGCGTCGATCGACTGCTGCAGGCTCTGGGCCATGCCGCCGATATCGGCGTAACTGGACAGGCTGACCATGGTGCGCTCCCCTCTTCCCACATTCCCGGAAAGGAATGATGGGCGAGAGGTTTGCAGGATACGGGCCAGAGCCAAGCTCTTGATAAGGAAGGAAGTCGCGCTGCAATCGGTATGACGGTCGGCAATTCAGGTCCCGTCGGGCGGCAGGATTTTCCCATCGGGGCGGCAGGGTCCGCCGCCCTGCACCCTCATACGATGGACAGCATCGCCGCCGCCGGCGCGTCGATCGCGTCGGCCAGTGCGCGCAGGCCGCGGGCGGCCTCGTCACGGCTGCGCGGCATGCACAGGCTGACACGCGCTGCATGGGGGGCACTGGCGCGGCCGACGGCGAAGGCATCGGCGCCGGTGACGATCACCCCGCGGCGGCGGGCCTCGCCGATGAAATCCTCGCGCCGCCAGGGTTCGGGCAGGACCAGCCACAGATGCTGGGCCGCCGGATGGCCGTAGACCGTTTCGGCCGGCAGGATGGAGCGGGCGAGCCGCTGGCGGGCCAAATCCTCCTCCCGCTGGGTGGCGACGATGCGATCGGCGGTGCCGTCCTGGATCCAGCGCGTCGCGACCTCCGCCGGCAGGGCGGGGGCGGAATATTGCAGGGCGCGGATGGCGGTCTCGACGCGGGAGCGCAGTTCCGGAGGGGCGACGACGAAGCCCAGCCGCAGCCCGGCGGCGAGGCTTTTCGACACGCCGGACACATAGAGGGTGATGTCCGGGGCCATGGTCTGCATCGGCACGGCATCCGGAACCATGAAGCCGAACACGTCGTCCTCGATCAGGATCACGCCATAGCGGCGGGCGATCTCCACGATCTCGCGGCGGCGGGCGGTGGGCATGACGACCGCCGTCGGATTCTGCAGGGTAGGCACCAGATAGACCGCCTTCGGCCCCAGCCGGCGGCAGGCGCTGTCGAAGGCGTCGGGCACCAGCCCGTGTTCGTCGATGGCGACGCCTTCAAGGTGATAGCCCTGGGTGGCGGCCAGCGCCTTGGTGCCGATGTTGGTCAGCCGTTCCGCCAGGATGACGTCGCCGGGGCGGGCGACGGCAGCCAGTGTCACGGCCAGCGCGTTCTGCGCACCGGTGGTCAGCAGCACCGAGTCCGGGGTGGCCTTGACACGGTGCTGGCGTTCCAGCCAGGCCGCGGCGGCGGCGCGGTGGTCGGGCAGGCCGGCATGGGGGCCGTAGCCGATCAGCGCCGCGGCATGACCGGAGGCGGCGATGGCCGTCAGCGTCTGGCCGAAGGTCTGCACGGCGACCGCATGTTCAGGATGGACCGTCGTCATGTTGACGATGGCAGGGCCGGCCGAGGTCTCGCCGGCCGGCGGCCAGCCGAGCGGCAGGGGGGTGGCCGGCGCACGCTGGCCCTGGACGAAGGTGCCGCGCCCGACCTCTCCGCCGATCAGCCCGCGCTTTTCCGCCTCGGTATAGGCGCGCGTCACCGTGCCGACCGTCACGCCCAGGCGGAAGGCGAGGTCGCGGTGGGTCGGCAGCCGGGTGCCGACCGGCAGAACACCGTCGGCGATGTCGTCCGCCAGTGCGTCGGCGATGACGCGATAGAGCGGGCCGGGACGGCCCTCCAGGTTCGGGGTCCAATTTGTCATGAATACAAATGTGGCATTGTCCCGACCCGCTGGCAAGGTCCACGCGATTGTCCCCGTCGGCAGGGCAGGGAAAAGCCGAACAATCCGGAAACGCCTTGCGCAAGTCCGTTACGCCGCATCTTGTATCAAGTTAGAGGAACCGATAGCTTCGGTATGGGGCGTGGCAGACAATCCGCCACCCATCGCAGTCCGGCACGGGGGACAATGCACACCATCGCGGTGGTCGACGACGATCCCATCACCCGCGAGACCCTGAAGGCCTACCTGGAAGGGGAGGGCTATCGGGTGATGCTGGCGCGGGACGGCGACCAGCTGTCGGCGCTGCTGGCGCGCGGAAGGATCGACCTGCTGCTGCTGGACATCCGGCTGCCCGGCAAGGACGGTCTGGCGGTGACGCGGGAACTGCGGGCGACCTCCAACATCGGCATCATCCTGATCACCGGACGGTCCGACCGGATGGACCGGCTGATCGGGCTGGAACTGGGCGCCGACGACTACATCACCAAGCCGTTCGAGCCGCGCGAAATCCTGGCCCGCACCCGCAGCCTGCTGCGCCGCATCGCCAAGCCGACCCGGCCGGCCGGTGGACGGGTGAAGCGGTTCGACGGGTGGGAGCTGCATCTGGACAAGCGCCGCCTGCGCGATCCCCATGGCGAGGATGCGCGCCTGACCTCCGCCGAATTCGAACTGCTCGCCGCCTTCGTCGAGAATCCGGGGCGGGTGCTGAGCCGGGACGATCTGCTCGACCTCACCCTGCGCGGCGATTCGGTGCCCTACGACCGCTCCATCGACCGGCTGGTCCGCCGCCTGCGCCGCGTGGTGGAGCCCGATCCGGCCGATCCCAGCCGCATCGTCACCGTGCACGGCATGGGCTACATGTTCCAGGCTGCGGTGGATTAGGCTGCGGTCAGGATTGTGCCGATGTGGCCCGGCGCTGCGGACGGGCGGCCGCGCCGTCTTCCTCCGGCTTTCCGGGCTTGCGGAAGGTGCTGAGTTCGGAGATGCGGTTGACGGTCAGGCCGTTCAGCCGGCAACCGGCGACCTCGACGATTTCAAAGCCGGCCTTGCGGGGATAGCGGGCGGCGACCCGTTCGCGCGCCTCGCGGTCGCCATCGGCGACCAGCAGGTAGCGGCGGACCCCGGACCAGCCGCGATAGCCCCGCTGGTCGGACAGGCTGACGCCGGTGGGGTGGCAGCGGACCGCAACCTCCCAGAAGCGGCCGGGGCGCGGCTCGTTGCGGTCGAAGACGAAATAACGCTGCATCGCCGACGACTTCTTCTTGTCAAGCTCGAGGATGGCGGCCTGCATGTCGATCTCCGCCTTCTGCACGCGCTTTTCCATCTCCGCATGGTGATGCGCCAGCTGGGCGTAGTCGGACGCGACGTCGGCGACCTCCTTGGTCACGTCGTCCACCTTCTCCTTCAGCTTGGACATGGCGATCCGCGTCACCACCAGCTGGCGGCGCCAGTAACGGTTGGACAGGACGGTCAGCACCATCAGGCCCAGCGCGAAATACAGCATCATGCCGGTCATGCGGCCGTCCTCTTCATGCTGCCGCCCCTCATGCCGCCCCCCTCATGCCGCGGACGCCTCCGCCTCGGGGTCGGGGGCGAGCGCCAGCGGAACCACCGGCGAGCAGATCACGCCATTGCGCTGGGAAAAGCTGGTCCGGACCGTCCCGTGGGCCTGTTCGGCGGACGGGGCGGTGATGTGGGCGACGTTGCGGTATTCCCAAATCTGGCGGGAGAAGACGATGTCCTTGCGGTCCAGCTCGTTGAAATTGGGCCCGGCGGCCAGTTGCGCCCAATAGATGTCGCCGTCGCTGTCCTGGTCGCCCAGTTCGTGGACAAGCTCAATCTTTGAAAATTCCAGCGCCCGTAATTCGGTCAGCGCCTTTTGGCGCCGGCCGTTGAATTCGGTCAGGCGGGCCTGCAGCGTGGTCAGGTCGACGCGCTTGCGCTCCGTCTTCTGGCGCCATTCGGCGAGCGCGGCGCGCTTCTTGTCGTATTGGCGCTGGTTCATCGCCTCGCGCGTTTTCTCCGCGCTGACGCGGCCGACATCGACGACGATGGACAGTCCGAGCGCGGCGGCGCTGGCGATCAGAAGCAGCATCCCCAGGAATTCGGCCGAAATGACCATTCGCCCTCCGCCAGCCGCACCGAATGCCTGCGCCGGTGTACCGACGCATCGTGCCACGGCGGGCGAAGGGCCGCGATGCCCTCGCGACAACCCGTCGCACGGGGCGGATCATACCATCGCGCTCCAAGCCGAGGTTGTCATTTTTAGCCGAAATAAGAGTAAACCCGCCTTTTTTGGGAGGGTTTATGACCGGATGCCGAACAGGCGGAGTAACCCCGGCACCCGGTCATAGTCCGGCCGGTCAGTCGGTGTTTTCCGCCGGCTCGAAGCTCATGGCGACGCCGTTCATGCAGTATCGCTTGCCGGTCGGCTGCGGCCCGTCGTCGAAGACATGGCCAAGATGGCCCTTGCAGGCGGCGCAATGAACCTCGGTGCGCGGGTAGGCCAGCTTGTGGTCGGTGGAGGTCTCGACGGCGCCGGGCAGCGGCTCCCAGAAACTGGGCCAGCCCGACCCGCTCTCGTACTTCGTGTCGCTGGCGTAGAGCGGCTGGCCGCAGCCGGCGCAGCGATAGACGCCATGGCGCTTCTCGTCGTTCAGCGGGCTGGTGCCGGGATATTCCGTCGCGTGTTCGCGCAGCACCTTGTACTGGTTGGGCGACAGCTCCCGCTTCCACTCCTGTTCGCTTCTGGCCTGCTCGCTTTTCGCCGATTGCGTCTTGTCCGATTCGGGCATGCCGCCGGTCTCCCATGCTGATGGTCGGTATCCTGAGCCACCTATATTGGTCCGCAATCCCGCCCACCCAAGCCGGGCAAGGCAGCCATCACGCGGCCATCACGCGGTCGTGACCGGCGGGGCGGCCTATATCGGACAGGACGTGCGTCTGCGACAAAAGATTCTTGCCGATCCGGCGAAGGTTCGACCGCTGGTACCTTTCGGAATTGAATCGGTTTCGGTAACATCCTGGACGCCAACAGTCCGGGACAGCGTGTCCGGGACGGCAATGCCGGGGCATCGACGCGCCGCATGATGGATGAACGCTACCTCCGGGCGGTTCGCGATGCGCTGGTGCGGCACCAGCAATGGCTGCTGCGCGATCCGGCAGGGAAGGGGCGTCGCGCCAATCTCAGCTTCTACGAACTGGGCGGACTGGGCCTGAACCGCGTCAACCTGTCGGGCGCCAAGCTGACCGGGGCCAGCCTTGCGCGGGCGCGTCTGGTCGGGACGCTGCTGTCCAAGGCGGATCTCTACGGTGCCGACCTGTCGAAGGCCGACCTGACCGGCGCGCAGCTGCAGGGCGCCGACCTGCGCGGGGCCAGGGTGGACGGCGCCAAGCTGCAGAACGCCAATCTGCAGGGTGCGGACCTGCGCCGCGGTATGGTGCTGGATGCCGGCGAATTCCGGGCGGCCGGCAACAGCGACGGAACCACCACCTTCGTCGGCTGCAGCCTGTCCAAGGCGATCCTGACCGATTGCCGGATGGCGCAGTGCGATTTCAGCGGCAGCGACCTGTCCGGCGTCGATTTCAGTGGCAGCGATCTCAGCGGCGCCATCCTGATCGGGGCGGACCTGACCGGCGCCACCATGCGCAAGACGACGCTGGACGGCGTGCTGATGTGCGGCGCCCGGCTGAACGACGAACTGCGCACGGCGCTGGAGCGGCACGGCGTCGACGTGGACGGCACCGGCCTGACCACCACCGCGGCCCGGATGAGCGAACTGATCGCCGAGCACCAGATCTGGGTCGACAAGCTGGGCAAGGGGGGCGACCGCATCCAGTTGCAGCGGATCGACCTGCGCGGCTACAATTTCGCCAACCAGCTGCTGTGCGGGGCGGTGATGCGCTTCTGCGGTCTGCGCGGGGCGGATTTCTCCGGCGCCAAGCTGATGATGGCGGACCTGTCCTACAGCGATCTGCGCGATGCCGACTTCACCAGCGCCGACCTGTCCGGCTGCAACCTGGAGGGCGCCAATCTGGCCGGGGCCAAGCTGTGGCGGGCCAAGTTCCGCAAGGTCGATCTCAGCGGCGACGGCAGCCGGCTGTGGCCGACCAGCTTCGCCAAGGCCCGGCTGAACGGCGCCGATCTGCGCGACGCCAGCCTTGCCGGCGTGGTGCTGCGCGGCACCGACCTGACGGCGATCAAGACCAGCTTCGCCACGCTGAAGGGCGCCGACCTGTCCGCCGCCCGCGGCTGGCAGCCCTTCGAGGCGCCGGCATAGGGGCATCGGCGTAAAAGCGGCTCAGCTTCCGTCGGCGACGGGGATGCGGCCGGCGACGATGCCACGCCGGGCGGCTTCCACCGCATTGACCATCTCCGGGGTCACGAGGTCGCGGTTGTTTTCGTCCACCGCGTAATCGACCGCCCCCTCGGCAAGCCCCAGCGCCACCGTGCCGGCGCTCCAAGTGCCCTGGCGTGCCGCTTCGAGGCTCGAGGCCACCGCCAGATCGACCCGCTTCAGCATCGAGGTCAGGATGGTGCCGGGGTAGAGGTAGTTCTGGTTGCTGTCGACGCCGATGGCCAGCCGCTTGGCTTCGTCCGCCACGGCGAAGATGCCGAAGTTCGAAACCCCGGCCCCGGCGAACACCACGTCGGCCCCGCGCTGGAACTGACTGCGCGCCACCTCCGCCCCGCTGGCCGGGTCGTTGAAGGCGGCCGGCGTGGTGCCGACGAAATTCACCAGCACCCTGACGTCGCCGCGGGCATGGCGGGCGCCCTGTTCGAAGCCGGCGATGAATTTGCGGATCAAGGGAATGTCGAGCGCGCCGATGAAGCCGACGGTCCCGCTTTTCGACGCCAGCGCCGCCAGCACGCCGACCAGGAAGGATCCCTCCTGCTCCTTGAAGGTGACGCTGCGGATGTTCGGCCCCTCCGCCACCGCATCGATCAGCGTGAAGCGCACCGCCGGGTGCGCCGGGGCCAGCCGGGCCAGCGGCGTCGCGTAATAGAAGCCGATGGCGATCAGATCGGTCACCCCGCGCCGCAGCAGCGATGCCGCCGCCTGGTCGAACTGGGCGGGGGTGGATGGCAGATATTCCAGGACGGGAATGCCGGTGGCCGATTTGAAGCGTTCCGCCCCGGCGAAGGCCCCCTCGTTGAAGCTCTTGTCGAACTTCTGCCCCGCCGCATAGACCAATCCGGGCTGGATCGCCGTAGCATGGGCGCGTTGCGGAAGCAGCGCCAGAGCGGTTCCGGCGGCACCGAAGAACAGGATCGACCGGCGGGTCGGGTGCGGCATGGCGCGGCCTCTGGCTGGGTGGAAGCCCTTCATCCGGATTCAATTTTAGGCATGGAATTGCGGTCCGAACCAGAATTTTGTTGCGCCGCGATCCATCCCGGCGCGAGGGCGTGCAGCGAAGCGGGCGCCAACCGGTCGACGCTCGGCCAAGGGGCGACCGAGGTTCGGCCAGGGCGCGGATTGTCGCGGCGGCATTCCATCGCAGGTTACTCAAGGCAGCCATGCCGAGACGGGACTTTGCGTCCGGCAGGGGACGGCGCAGCTTAAAAGCTGCGGACTCCGTCCGGTCGATTTCCTCTCCCCCTTTTCACATTTGGATTTGCTGATGTTCGCGCGCCTTGCCGCCGTTCGTTCCCGTTCGCCTGCCGAAAGCCCGTTCTTCATCGCGGCGCTGGGCGTGCTGATGTCGTTCGGACCGATGGGCACCGACATGTATCTGCCCGGCATGCCGGCGATCGGCCGCGAGCTGCATGCGGCGCAGGATCAGGTGCAATGGACCCTGTCGGCCTTCTTCCTGGGCTTCGGCGTCGGGCAATTGCTGTGGGGGGCGCTGAGCGACCGGTTCGGCCGGCGGATCCCGGTGGCGACCGGCATCCTTCTCTATGCCGTCGGCTGCGTCGGCTGTTCGCTGACCGTCGATGTCGGCCATCTGGCGGCTTGGCGCTTCGTGCAGGCGGTGGGGGCCTGTGCCGGGCCGGTGCTGGTCCGGGCCATGATCCGCGACGTGTTCGAGCGCGACCGCGCGGCCAGCGTCCTGTCGATGATGATGCTGGTGATGGGCGCCGCCCCGATCATCGCGCC
The DNA here is from genome assembly GCF_047302835.1 of Azospirillum sp. CT11-132. Lineage (NCBI taxonomy): Bacteria > Pseudomonadati > Pseudomonadota > Alphaproteobacteria > Rhodospirillales > Azospirillaceae > Azospirillum > Azospirillum sp. CT11-132. The sequence goes on along the minus strand of NZ_JBGLZA010000001.1, from coordinate 257,208 downwards.
GCTGATCGGCGGCCAGATCCTGGTGTGGGCCAACTGGCGCTGGATCTTCTGGGCGCAAGCGGCCTTCGGCGCCGTCGCGATGCTGGCCCTCGCCAGCCTGCCGGAAACCCATCCGGAGTCGCGGCGCACCAGCCTGCGCCCGATGGTGCTGGCCGAGTCCTACCGCAAGCTGCTGACCGACCGCCGCTATCTCGGCTATGCGATCGGCTCGTCCTTCATCTATGCGGGGATGTTCGCCTTCATTTCCGGCTCGCCCTTTGTCTATATCGAGCTGTTCGGCGTCCGGCCGGAGAATTACGGCTTCCTGTTCGGGCTGAACATCGTCGGCATGATCATCGTCAACACGCTGAACAGCCGCGCGGTGATGCGCTTCGGGTCCGACATGATGCTGCGTATCGGCGTCTGGCTGTCGGCAGCCAGCGGCATTTTGCTGGTCGCCTGCGTGATGGGCGGCTGGGGCGGGTTGTGGGGGCTGGTCGGCTGCCTGTTTCTGTTCATGTCGTTGACCGGATTCTGCTTCGCCAATTCCATGGCGGGCGCGCTGCAATCCTTCCCGCAGATGGCGGGCACCGCATCGGCGCTCGCCGGCATGCTGCAGTTCAGCAGCGGCGCGGTTTCGGGCTGGGCGGTCGGGCTGATGGCCGACGGCACGGCCATGCCGATGGCGGCGGTGATCGGGGGAGGCGCCCTGGTCGGTCTGGCGCTGAACCTATGGCTGATCCGTCCATTCCGCCGTCGGTTGCCGGCGGGAGCATAAAAACAGGAAAGTTCTGTAAAATATGGATTGGAGCTGTCGGGGTTCGGCGTGAATTGAATTCCGCGGCCGGGCGGACTAGGCTCTCGCGGCAAAAGGAGACCCGACATGCCGCAGACCCCGCCGCCGAAGCCGCTTTTCAACTCCGCCCGCCCCGTGGCCCGCCGCGATCTTCTGGTGGGTGCCGCAGCGCTGGGCATTGCCGCAGCCACCGCGTCGCTGCCGTTGCCGGCCTTTGCGGCGACGACCCTGCGCGTCGGCTACATTCCGATCATCCCGATGACCCAGCTTTACGTGATCACGGGCGAGGGATGGACCAAGGATGCCGGGTTGAGCCTGCAGACCACCAGCTTCCAGTCGGGGCCGGCGATGATCCAGGCGCTCGCCTCGGGCACGCTGGACGTCGCCTATGTCGGCATCGGCCCGGCGCTGATCGCCCGGTCGAAAGGGGTGAAGCTGAAGGTCGTTGCCGCCAACGTCATCGATCAGGTGGCGCTGATTGGCCGCGGTCCGCTGGCCAAGGCGATGGCCGGCGCCGCCAACCCGGCCGAAGGGGTCAAGGCCTTCCGTGCCGCCAATGGCCGGCGGCCGAAGATCGGCTCGCTGCCGGCCGGATCGGTGCCGGACACCGTTCTGCGCTATTGGATGGCGGAGGTCGCCCACATCCCCCCCGACGATGTCGAGATCGTCGGCATGGGCGAGCAGCCCTTGCAGCAGGCGCTGCTGACCGGGGCCATCGACGGCGCCTCGATCCTGGAACCGATCCTGACGCTGGTGAAGTCGCGCCTGCAGGAGGCCGCCATCATCGCCAAGGCCGGCACCATGTTCCCCAAGCAGCCGGGCGCCGTGCTGGCGGTGACCGAGGACGCCATCGCCAAGAACCGCGACGCAGTGGCCGAACTGGTCAAGCTGCACATCCGCGCGACCGCCTTCGCCAAGTCCAACCCGGACCGCACGGCGGAGCTGGTGACGGACATCATCGGCAAGGGGCTGGTCGAGCGCGACGTGATGCGGGCGGCGCTGACCTCCGACGCGACGACCTTCGTCGACGACCCGCGGGTGATCCTGGACTCCACCAAGAAGATGCAGGCTTTCCAGCAGTCGCTGAACCAGATCACCGAGCCGGTCGATGTCGACACGCTGTTCGACTTCTCCTTCCATGATGCGGCGAAAGGAAAGTGACCGCCATGACCTCCAACCTGCGGCTGGTCATCCATGCGCCCACGCCGGCCGCGCTGGAGCGGGCGCGGAACAATGCCCGCAACCTGCTGAAGGCCCGGCCCGATGCGGAGGTGCGCATCGTCGTCAATGCGGGCGCCGTCGCCGCGGCGCTCGACAGCCCGGATGCGGAGACCGACCGGCACTTGCGCGTTTGCGGCAACACGCTGGCGAAGACCGGCCGGACCGCCGACGGGCTGACGGTGGTCACCGCCGGCGTCCTCGACATCGCCGAGGCGCAGGCGGACGGCTGGAGCTACATGCGGGCGTGAGCCGGTCTCAGCCGACGCCCCAGCCGCCGGTGTCGGGGAACGGCGCGGCGGGCGGGGGGACGCCGGCGGGTTGGGCGGCAACGGGATCGGCGACGATGCCGCGCGGCAGGGCAGGGGCGCCGGGCGGGGTGGGGAGCAGGCGGGTCGGCTTCACCCACCAGCCGGGCGCCGTCGCCGCGATGGTTTTCGCCGCAGATTCCGCCGCCGCCGCCGTGGCGTAGAGACCGAAGCAGGTGGCGCCGCTGCCGGACAGGCGGGGCAGCAGGCAACCGGCGCTGCGTTCCAGCGCCGCCAGAACGTCGGCGATCACCGGCGCCACCGTCAGGGCCGGGGCGGTCAGGTCGTTGGTGCGCTCCAGCAGCAGCGCCGCGAGGTCGGCCGCGTCGGCCGGATTGCGGGTGAAGCGGGCGGGGGCGGAGAAGGCGCCGCCGCTCTTGGCGCGGGTAGCGGCCATCGCCTTGAACACTGCCGGGGTCGGCACCGGCACGTTCGGATTGACCAGCACCGCATGGGTTTCCGGCAGGTCCGGCGCCTCGTCCAGAACGTCGCCGATGCCGCTGAAATAGCAACTGCGTCCGGCGACGCAGACCGGCACGTCGGCACCCAGCCCGGCGGCGACCGCGAACAGCGCCGGGTCGTCGGGCGGCACTCCCCACAGCCGGGCGAGCGCCCGCAGGCAGGCGGCGGCGTCGGCCGATCCGCCCCCGATGCCGGAGGCGACCGGCAGCGCCTTGGTCAGGGCGATCATCACGTCGGCCTCGCGGCCCAGCCGGGCGGCCAGAGCGTGGGCGGCGCGAATCACCAGATTGTTGGCCGGGTTCTCGCCCATCAGTGCCGGGCCGAAGGGGCCGGCGATGGCCAGACGCGGGCCGGCCGGCGGCAGGTCGGCTCCGCGCAACGCCACGCGCGTGATGGCCGGCGTCAGGGCGATGCTGTCGCCGAACTCGGCGAAGGCGACGAGGCTGTCCAGTTCGTGATAGCCGTCGGCGCGGCGGCCGGTGACATGCAGGTAGAGGTTCAGCTTGGCCGGGGCGGCCTCGAAGATGAAAGTGCCGGTCATAAGCTCCGAATCCGCTGGCAGGCGCGCGACGACGCCCCCTGTGTCGCACCCTTTCACCCGCAGCGGCAAGGGTGCGTTCAGAGGCTTGGTTCAGATCTGGGCGAGCAGGTCCTTCAGCAGCGTCTCGCCCATCGGCCAGGGGCCGTGGCCGCTTTCGGCATTGATATGGCCGGCCTCGCCGGCATCGATGAAGTCGGCGCCCCACAGTGCGGCGAAGCCGCAGGCGCGGGCGGCGTTGCAGTAGGGATCGCTGCGGCTGCCGACGACCACGGTGGGGAAGGGCAGCGGATCGGCCGGCACCGGGGCGAAGCGACAGGCCTCGACCGGCACCGTCCCAGGCGACTCGACGTCGGGCGGGGCGACCAGCAGGGCGGCGGCGACCTTGTGCGCGGCATCGCCGGCGGTCGCCCAGCGCGCCACCAGGATGCAGGACAGGCTGTGCGCGACCAGCACCACCGGGCCGGGGGCCGAGCGGACCGCATGGTCGAGCCGCTCGACCCACTGGTCGGGCGCCGGCGCGTCCCAATCACCGAGATCGACGCGGGTCAGGGCCGGCAGCCGGCCTTCCAACCAGGTCTGCCAGTGGTCGGGACCGGAGTTGCCGAGGCCGGGAAGCACCAGAATGGTCGGCTGCGTCATTCTTTCAACTCTTCGTTCGTAAATGTTGCGTGTAGTGTCGGAAGGTTACCTGCGAATCGGGGAATTCTCTCCACGAGGTGGATCGGCATTCCAGGGTGCCGTGAGCGAGGGTGCCGTGAGCGGGGCCGCGGGGAGAGCATCGGGCGTCGTCATGGAATGATGACGGAAAACCATAAACGGGAAGAAGGGGAGAAACGTCTTGGACATCAGCGCCACCATCGCACAGGAACTCTGCGAGTCCATCGGGCGGGAACTGGATTCCGTCGTGTCCTTCGTCGGTCAGGGCGGCAGCGTCGTCGCCTCCACCGCGCGGGAGCGGATCGGCACCACCCATCCGGCCGGCGCCGACATCATGGCCCGCCGCCTGGACGAGCGCGCCGTCAGCCGGGACGAGGCGGCCAAGTCCGGCGGCGCCATGCGGGAAGGCTATGCCATCGCCATCGATCTGGACGGCGACCGGGTCGGTGCGCTCGCCGTCGCCGGCCCGACGGAGCAGGCGCGCCGCTTCGCCCGCCTCGCCCGTCATTGGGTGGTGGCGACCTTGCGGGCCGAAACGGCGGAGACGCGCCGCCTCGCCCTGATGCGCGACCTGTCCGAGCGGGTGGAGCGTGAGGTCGGCGGGTTCGCCGCCGAACTGGCCGAGGCCGGCCGCAAGCTGGAATCGGCGGTCGCCGCCGTCCGTTCGGCCGGGACGGAGGGGCTGCGGCAGGCCGCCGATGCCGCCGGTGCGGCCCGCGCCGTCGACGGTTCGGTCAGCGCCATCGCCGGCATGCTGGACCGGCTGGCCTCCACCTCCGACCAGATCTCCGGCGACACCAGCAAGGCGCGGGAGATCAGCCTTGCCGCGGCGTCCGACAGCGACCGCGCCACCACGGTGATGAACTCGTTGCGCTCCGCCGCCGAACAGATCGCCAGCGTGGTGAAGCTGATCAACGCCATCGCCAGCCAGACCAACCTGCTGGCGCTGAACGCGACCATCGAGGCAGCGCGTGCGGGCGAGGCCGGGCGTGGATTCGCCGTCGTCGCCAACGAGGTGAAGGCGCTGTCGCGCCAGACCGCCGACGCCACCAAGCAGATCGCCGATCAGGTCGCCAACCTGCAGAAGGAGACTGCCGCGGTGGACGAGGCGCTGGGCCGCATCCACTCCACCATCGGTTCGATCCAGACGATCAACGGCACCGTCGCCGCGGCCATCGACGAGCAGGCGGCCTTGACTTCGGATGTCGCACGTTCGCTCGACCAGTCGCGCCAGGATGCCATGGCGGCGGAGCAGCGGATCGGCGATGCCGAACAGACGCTGGGCGGGGTGACGCGCACGCTGGAGGAACTGACGACGCTGAGCCGAACCATCGCGGAGCGGGCCGGCACCCTGGGCAGCGGCATCAGCGGCCGGATCACCGACGTGCTGCGTCAGGTCCGGGGATAAGGCTGCTGGCAGTCGACGGAGTCGCCGCCGGGTATGGTGGCTCCGGCGATGGTGGTGCGGGCGCTGCCGCTGCGGGCGGCGGGGGCCGCACCGCCCGGCAGCGGCACGATCAGCCGGCGCTTCACCGGCTGCTGCGCCGCGCGGCGCGACACGCCGGCGAAGATCTGCTTCGACGCCTCGATCATCGTCACCCCGGCGAAGGCCTTGAACCAGCGCCCGCCGACCTCTTCCCAGGCCGGCGCGGTCTTCTGCAGGAAGTGCGAGCGCAGCGGCGGCATGAACAGGGCGTGGCGGGTGCGTTCCGGCACGAACATGGTGTCGCGCAGAACCTGCTTCAGCTGCGAGGCGGAATAGGGGAAACCGTGGCCGAAGGGCGTCCAGTCGGCGCGCGCCCACAGGCCGCGGCGGTTCGGCACCACCGCCAGCACCCGGCCGCCGCCGGCCAGCACCCGCCAGATCTCGCGCATCATCGGCCGCAGCTGTTCGGTGCCTTCCAGGCCGTGGACCAACAGCACGCGGTCGATGGTGTTGTCGCCGAAGGGCAGGTCGGCCTCGTCGCCCAGCGCCACCATGCCCGGCCCTTCCGCCGGCCAGAAGCTGACGCCCTGGCTGGCCGGCATCACCGCGACCACCCGGTCGGCCTCGCCCATGAAGGGACGCAGGTACGGGGTGGTGTAGCCGACGCCGAGCACGATCTGGTTGCGCACGTCCGGCCAGATGGTGCGGATGCGCCGGCGGATCATCCGCTGGGCGGTGCGCCCCAATCCGGACTCGTAGAACTCCCTCAGATCGACGATATCTGTGTACATGGTATCCCAAGCGTAACACGGGTTTCGTATCGCAACAGCAGGGAGTCCGCTGCCGTGGAGGTCATTCTCGTTCCGGCTTTCGCCGACAACTATATCTATGTGCTGCGCGACGCGGCATCCGGCAAGGTCGGTGTGGTCGATCCCGGCGACGCCGCCCCGGTGCAGGCCGAGTTGGAGCGGCGGGGCTGGTCCCTCACCCACATTTTCCTGACCCACCACCATGACGACCATATCGGCGGCGCCGAGGCGCTGAAGGCCCGCTATCGCGCCAGCGTGGTCGGCGCCCGCGCCGATGCCCACCGCATTCCCGGCCTGGACGTGATGCTGGGAGACGGCGACCGCACGGTGTTCGGCGAACAGACCGCCCGCGTCTTCGCGGTTCCCGGCCACACCAGCGGCCATATCGCCTTCTGGTTCGAGGCGGCGGAGACCCTGTTCAGCGGCGACACGCTGTTCTCGCTCGGCTGCGGCCGGCTGTTCGAAGGCACGCCGGCCCAGATGTGGGACTCGCTGCAGAGCCTGCGGGCGCTGACCGATTCGACCCGCGTCTATTGCGGCCACGAATACACCCAGTCGAACGGCCGCTTCGCCCTGACCGTCGATCCCGCCAACGCCGCCCTGCACCAGCGGATGGAGGAGGTGGCGGCTCTGCGCGAGCGGAACCAGCCGACGATTCCCACCACAATCGGGATGGAACGCCGCACCAACCCCTTCCTGCGTGCCGACGATCCCGGCGTCCAGTCCGCCATCGGCATGTCCGGCGCCCCGTCGGTGGAGGTGTTCGCCGAATTGCGCCGGCGCAAGGACCATTTCCGGGGATGAGGGTTGCCGGCCCGGCGGTGGACCGGCGATCCGGCCTGCCGCTAGCCTGTCGTCAACCAAACCGAAGCGGCCAATCAGAAGCGTAAGGAGCGTCCATGTTGAAGCTGCGCTGGAGCGCCACATCCCCCTATGTGCGCAAGGTGATGATGGTGCTGATCGAACGCGGGCTGGAGGACCGGGTGGAGCGGGTGACGACCGATCCCTGGTCGGCCGACACCGACCTGCCCCAGGAAAACCCGCTGGGCAAGGTGCCGGCATTGACGCTGGAAGACGGCACCACCCTGTTCGACAGCCCGGTGATCGTCGAGTATCTCGATTCGCTGGGCGACCGGGCACCGCTGCTTCCGCAGGCCGGCCCGGCCCGCTGGACTGCGCTGCGGCTGCAGGCCATCGCCGACGGCATCTGTGACGCCGCCATCCTGCGCCGGCTGGAGTCCATGCGTCCGGACGGGGAGAAATCCGCCAACTGGATGGAACGCCAGCGCAAGGCGGTCGCCCGCTCGCTCGATCTCCTGGAGGCCGAGGCCGCGTCGCTGGACGGCGAGGCCACCATCGGCACGCTGGCGGTGCTGGTGGCGCTTGGTTACCTCGATTTCCGCTTCGGGCATGAGGATTGGCGCGAGGGGCGGCCGGCGCTGACCGCGTGGTTCGCCAAGGCCTCCGACCGCGACAGCCTGCGGCGGACGGCGCCGCCGGTGTAACGCCGGCCGCAGGGCCAAGCTTTTACGCGGCATACGTGCAGTAGAGCGGCGTCCGGCAGGGTCGGGCGCCGCTTTTCTATTCGGCGCCGTTTACGTTCGATTCACCATGACCGGCTGCGCGACGGATGATTTCCCGTCTCCAGCGATCTTTCGATTGTGCGTCGCGAAAACTTCATCGAAGCGTCACCGATTCATCCAACCAGAAGGGCTACCCATGGCGCCGGCCGGCTCGCGGAGAACCGCGGGCGCGGCACGGACAACCTCCAAGCCACGGGTGGCCCTTATGGCAAAGCCAATCGACCAGCGCCGGCGGTCCGGCATCAAGTCGAAGATGCTGATCGCCTTCGGCACCGTGGCGGCACTTCCCTGCATCGCCGCGGTGGTGGGCTGGATGTCCTATGGCGCCGTCCGCGGCCATGTCGCCGACATCACCGGAACGCAGGTGCCAGTGCTCAGCGCCGCCCATGGCCTTGCCACCACGACGGCGCGGGTGCTGGCGCTGGGGCCGCTGATCGACGCCGCGACCTCCGAGGAGGATCTGGGCCGGCTGCGCAGCGCGGTGGCGGAACAGCGCGGGGCGCTGGACGGGCAGCTCGTCCGGCTGGCGGACGGGTATGGTCATACTGGGGGCGATGCGGATCGCGTCGCGGAACTGACCGGCACCGCCCGCTCGCTGCTCGGCACCATCGACGCGCTGGGGACGGCCACCGGCCGGCGACTCACCCTGCAGGAACAGCGCAGCGGTCGGCTGGCGGAGCTGAGCGACATTCATGCCAAGCTGCTCGCCGCGCTGAAGCCGGACATGCAGGCGTCGCGCGAGCAGCTGGCCCAGGCGATCGCCGCGATGGTCGAGGCGACCTCGCAATCCTCCGCGGTGATCGGCGCCGAGCTGGGGCAGACGGTGATCCCGCTGTTCCAGCTGCGCGGGGCGGAAGCCGCCCTGGCGAAATCGCTGCTGATCGGTGCCTTCGAGACCGACCGGTCGAAGGTGATGTCGCTGTCCACCGACTTCGACTCCGCGCTGTCCGACCTGCAGGGCGCGCTGCGTCCGCTGGCGAAGAACGAAGCGGCGGCTCCGGTCGTGGCAATGATCAACGAGTTGGCAGCGTACGGCGACGGCGACAAGAGCGTCTATACCCGCCGCGTCCGCCAACTCACCCCCGGCATTCCGGAGGCGGAGGCGCACAAGCTGGCCGAATCGCTGGCGGCTGGCGTCGATGACATCGTCCGGCTGGACCGCGACGCCAACGCCCGCATGCTGCCGCTGATGCTCAATTCGCGCGGCCGAATCGCCGAGGCCGGCAACGCGATCGCCGAGCGGATGCAGGACCTGTCAACCAACGTCGTGCCGGCAGCCCAGCACCGCTACACCGTGCTGAGCGGCCTGATGGCCGACGCCAACCTGCTGGCCGGCAAGCTGGCAGAGGCCGGCAATGCGGAAACGCCGACCCGCCTGACGGCAGCCCGCCGCACGCTCGATCCGCTGGCGGCGACGATCCGCGGCACCTTGAAGGACTCGAACGACGATCTGGGCGCGGAGTCCCGCCGGCTGGCGGAGCGGCTGCTGGCGCTTGGCTTCGGCGACGACGGCATCCTGGCTCTGCGCAGCGGCGAACTGGCGGCCTATGCCGAGAATGCCACGCTGATCGACAGCAACCGCAGCACCGGCGCCACCCTGACCGCCATGGTCGACGGGCTGGTCCAATCGGCCGAGCGGGCGACCGCCGACGGGGCCGCCGCCGCCCATGACGCGCTGGAACGCACCAACGAGATCCAAATCCTGCTGGCGACGGCCGGCGTGCTGCTGGCCGGGCTGATCGTCTCGCTCTATGTCGGGCGCCGCGTCGTCGGCCGGATGGAGGCGCTGGCCGACGCCATGCGCCGGGTTGCCGACGGCGACCTGACGGTGGAGCAGAAGGCCGACGGCAACGACGAGATCACCGACATGGCCCGCGCCCTGTTCGTCTTCATCGCCAATGCCCGCGCCATGGAAGAGGCGCATGAGAAGGTGGAGGTCGAGCGCCGCAACGCCGCGTCGGCCCGCCGCACGAGCATGCTGGAGATCGCCGACCAGTTCGAGCGCAACGTGCTGAGCAGCGTCGAGACCCTGGCCGAGGCCGCGAGCGTCATGGCCGCCCGCGCCCGCTCGCTGACTGACATCGCCGCCAACGCCAACGACCGCGCCGAGGCCGCCATGCAGCTGTCCGGTGAAATGGCGGCGGGGATCCAGCAGGTGGCGACCGCCGCGTCGGAAATCTCGCAGTCGATTGCCGAGATCAGCAAGCGCACCGGGGAATCGGCCCGCATCATCGGCGACACCGCCGCCGGGGCGGAGCAGGTGAAGGCCACCGTCGCCGACCTGTCGAGCACGGCGGGTGAGATCGGCACCGTCGTCGGGCTGATCGACGAGATCGCCGGCCAGACCAACCTTCTGGCGCTGAACGCCACCATCGAGGCGGCGAGGGCAGGGGAGATGGGCCGCGGCTTCGCGGTCGTCGCGGGGGAGGTGAAGGCCCTTGCCGGCCAGACCGCCCAGGCCACCGCCGAGATCGCCCGCCAGATCGCCGCGACCCAGGCGGCCAGCCGCGAAACGGCGGAGGTGGTGGCGACCATGACCGGCAGCGTCCAGCGCATCGAATCCAATGCCTCGGCCATCGCCGCGGCGGTGGAGGAACAGGCGATGATCACGTCGAGCATCGTCGACAGCTCCCACCGCGTCGCGGTCGGTACCCAGGCGGCGTCGGACCATGTCGCCGGCCTGTCGGAGGCCGCGGCCAAGGTGCGCGCCCAGGCGGGCGACGTGCTGCAGGTGGCGGAAAGCCTGTCGCACGAGGCGACCAGCCTCGGCTCCGCCGTGCATCTGTTCCTCCAGGAAATCCGGGCCGCGCGATGAGCGGGCGGCTTCGGGCAAGAACGGGTCGGTTTCATAAAACTGACACGTAAACAAAACAAACCCGTCACTGGCGGCGGCTATGGTCACCGCGACGAAGAAGGCGGGTTACGACGTCCGGCCGAGGCCGGGCATTTCTCCAACCCAACGACACCGTCCAAACCTATCGGGAGTTTTGCCGTGAAAACCATGACTTCGGCGTTCGTTCGTTGCGCCGCCTTCGGTGCCCTGGCCGCTCTGTCCGTGTCGGTCGCCCCGCTGTCGGTCGCCTCGGCCGCCGACATCTCCGGCGCCGGTGCCACCTTCCCGTACCCGATCTATGCCAAGTGGGCCGACGCCTACAAGAAGGAGACGGGCACGGGCCTGAACTACCAGTCGATCGGTTCGGGCGGCGGCATCAAGCAGATCAAGGCCAAGACGGTCACCTTCGGCGCTTCGGACATGCCGCTGAAGCCGGAAGAGCTGGAGCAGGCCGGTCTGATCCAGTTCCCGATGATCATGGGCGGCGTGGTTCCGGTCGTGAACCTGAAGGGCATCAAGGCCGGTGAGGTCAAGCTGTCGGGCACCGTTCTCGCCAACATCTACATGGGCGAGATCACCAAGTGGAACGACGCGCAGATCAAGGCGCTGAACCCCGACGTCAACCTGCCGAACACCGCCATTGCCCCGGTCTACCGCTCCGACGGGTCGGGCACCAACTTCCTGTTCACCGACTACCTGTCGAAGACCAGCCCGAAGTTCAAGACCCAGATCGGCGCCAACACCTCCGTCCAGTGGCCGGCCGGTATCGGCGCCAAGGGCAACGAAGGCGTGGCCAACATGGTCAAGCAGACGGACGGCTCGATCGGCTACGTCGAATACGCCTACGCCAAGCAGAACAACATCACCCACCTCGACCTGCAGAACAAGGACGGCAAGACCGTCGCTCCGAAGATCGAGGCCTTCCAGGCTGCCGCCGCCAACGCCGACTGGGCGAACAGCAAGGGCTATTACGTCCTGCTGACCGACGAGCCGGGTGCGGAGAGCTGGCCGATCACCGGCGCCAGCTTCATCCTGATGTACAAGAACCCGCAGGACGCCTCGGCTTCCGGCGAAGCGCTGAAGTTCTTCGACTGGGCCTATAAGAACGGCGACAAGATGGCGACCGAGCTGGACTATGTCCCGATGCCGGACTCGGTGGTGTCGCTGGTCCAGAAGACCTGGGCGCAGACCATCCAGGCCGACGGCAAGCCGGTCTGGACCGCGTCGGCCAAGTAACCACGGCCAACCGACCTCGGGTGGGCCGGCGGACGGCTCGCCCGAGGGCATGATCGCCGGTGGGAGCGGAAATTGCGCCGTTCCCACCGCACGCCTCACGGAGCGGCCATGACCGAGATCGCGCTGACCTTGACCGACGCACACGCCTCCACCGCCCGACGGGCCCGCCGCCAGCGCCTGCAGGATGCGGCCTTCCGCAACGCCACCCTCGCATTCGCGCTGCTCGTCCTGCTGATCCTGGGCGGCGTCACGGTTTCCCTGATCGACGGCGCGCTTCCGGCACTGCGCACGTTCGGCTTCGGCTTCGTCGCGACCGAAGTCTGGAACCCGGTGTCCGAGCAATTCGGCGCGCTCGCCCCGATTTACGGCACGCTGGTCACGTCCATCATCGCCATGGCCGTCGGCATTCCCGTCAGCTTCGGCATCGCGCTGTTCATCACCGAGATGTGCCCGGCCTGGCTGAAGCGCCCGCTCGGCGTCGCCATCGAGCTGCTCGCCGGCATTCCCAGCATCATCTACGGCATCTGGGGCCTGTTCGTCTTCGCCCCCTTCATGCAGTCGACCATCCAGCCCTTCCTGATCAACACGCTGGGCCAGATCCCCGGCATCGGCAACCTGTTCATGGGCCCGCCCTACGGCATCGGCATCCTGACCGCCGGCCTGATCCTGGGCATCATGGTGCTGCCCTTCATCACCTCCATCACCCGCGACGTCTTCGAGACGGTGCCGCCGATGGTGCGCGAGTCCGCCTATGGGCTGGGCGCCACCACCTGGGAGGTGGTGTGGAACGTGGTACTGCCCTACACCCGCACCGGCGTGGTCGGCGGCGTCATGCTGGGCCTCGGCCGGGCGCTGGGCGAGACGATGGCGGTCACCTTCGTCATCGGCAACGCGCACCGCATCAGCTCCTCGATCATGGCGCCGGGCACGACGATCTCGGCCTCCATCGCCAACGAATTCACCGAGGCGGTCGGCGACGTCTACACCTCCTCGCTGGTGGCGCTGGGCCTGATCCTGTTCCTGATCACCTTCACCGTGCTGTCGATCGCCAAGCTGATGCTGCTGCGCCTGCAGCGCAAGGCCGGAGTCTGAGGCCCATGACCATGTCCAATTCCGCGACGCTGGCGACCCCGATCGGGGGGCTGTATCACCGCCGGCGCATTGCCAACAAGCTGGCGCTGACCCTGGCGCTGGGCGCCGCCGGCTTCGGCCTGTTCTGGCTGGTCGCCATCCTGTGGACGCTGCTCTACAACGGGCTGTCGGCGATCAATCTCAGCCTGTTCACCGAGAACACGCCGCCGCCGGGCGGAGAGGGCGGTCTGCTGAACGCCATCTTCGGCAGCGTCATCATGACCACGGTCGCCACACTGGTCGGCACGCCGGTCGGCGTCATGGCCGGCACCTATCTGGCGGAGTTCGGCCGGGGCACCAAGCTGGCCGAGGTGGTGCGCTTCATCAACGACGTGCTGCTGAGCGCGCCGTCGATCATGGTCGGCCTGTTCGTCTACGAGGTGCTGGTCGTCCGCATGGGCCATTTCTCGGCCTGGGCCGGCGCCATGGCGCTCGCGGTGCTGGTCATCCCGGTCGTCGTCCGCACGACCGAGGACATGCTGAAGCTGGTGCCCAACAGCCTGCGCGAGGCCGCCGCCGCCCTGGGCGCGCCGCAGTGGAAGGTCATCACCATGGTGGCCTACCGCGCCGCCCGCAACGGGATGATCACCGGCGTGCTGCTGGCCGTCGCCCGCATCAGCGGCGAAACCGCGCCGCTGCTGTTCACCGCCCTGAACAACCAGTTCTGGAGCGCGGACATGAACGCGCCGATGGCCAACCTGCCGGTGGTCATCTTCCAGTACGCGATGTCGCCCTATGAGGACTGGCGCCAGCTGGCCTGGGGTGGCGCGCTGCTGATCACGGTCGCCATCCTGCTCCTCAACATCGGCGCCCGGCTGCTGGCCGGTCTCGGCACGACGAGAAAGTAACCATGACGATGACCCACATGGACGCCAACAGCCCCGCCCACGGCAGCCGCCAGATGCCCCCCAGCATGATGGGCGGAACCGCCGCCGATCGTGCAATCGCCGGTGCCGGCCTGCCCGAGAAGATCAGCGTCCGCAACCTGGACTTCTTCTATGACGGCTACCGGGCGCTGAAGAGCATCTCGTTGCCGCTGTACGACCGTCAGGTCACCGCCTTCATCGGCCCGTCGGGCTGCGGCAAGTCGACCCTGCTGCGCATCCTGAACCGGATGTACGACCTCTATCCCAAGCAGGTCGCCACCGGCGAGGTGCTGCTGGACGGCCACAACATCCTGTCGCCCAAGCAGGACCTGAACCTGCTGCGCGCCCGCGTCGGCATGGTGTTCCAGAAGCCGACGCCGTTTCCGATGTCGATCTACGACAACATCGCCTTCGGCGTGAAGCTGTACGAGAAGCTGTCCCGCGCCGACATGGACGAGCGGGTGGAGTTCTCGCTGCGCCGCGCCGCGCTGTGGGACGAGGTGAAGGACAAGCTGCGCCAGAACGGCATGAGCCTGTCCGGCGGCCAGCAGCAGCGCCTGTGCATCGCCCGCGCCATCGCGGTGAAGCCGTCGGTCCTGCTGCTCGACGAGCCGACCTCGGCGCTCGACCCCATCTCCACCGCCAAGTGCGAGGAGCTGATCGACGAGCTGCGCTCCGACTACTGCATCGCCATCGTCACCCACAACATGCAGCAGGCGGCCCGCATCTCCAACTTCACCGCCTTCATGTATCTGGGCGAACTGATTGAGTTCGGGAACACGGAAGAGATCTTCACCAACCCGACCAAGGAAAAGACGTCCGAATACATCACCGGCCGCTTCGGCTGAGGTTTTGTGCCGCCGGTCCTGCCCGCTGTGGGAAAGGGTCGGCGGCATTTTGCCTTTCGGGTGCTTGAGAAGTCGGCAACGGCTGGGGAGGGAAACACGCCCCACGGACCCGAAGGCTGCCCGGCATCCCTTACGGTACGCCGCTGCCTATTCACGACTGTAGCACCATAAGGTGGGTGTCGGCATAGACGCATGCGATAAGATTTCCATAATCGAACTTATGTGTTTTTTTGGTGTGTGTAAGCGCAAAGCTAAACTGTCAGTCCCTCGCAACATGGAACTGTCAGTCTTCCGTCAGCTTTGCGATGCCAATGTGCCGATGCTGCTGCGGAATAATTCCGCCGCTTCGGCAGGATGTGCAGAATTTTCCAAACCGGCCGCGAACCGACAAGACCGGTGTCGCGTCGATGACAGACTTTGTCGCTCCACCCATCTGAAACATTGGGAAGGCGACGGCAATGTCCGCACCGGCTGCGAGTGGCACTTCTCCCCTGCCATGGCTTCTGCTTCTCCTGTCGGTGACGACGGGGCTGGTCGACGCCATCAGCGTTCTTGGGCTGGGCAAGGTCTTCACCGCCAACATGACCGGCAACATCGTCTTTCTCGGCTTTGCCGCGGTGGGAACGCCGGGCTTTCTGGTCATGCCGGCGGTGACGGCGCTGGTCTCCTTCCTTGCCGGCGCCCTGATCGCCGGCCGGCTCGGCAGGACGCTGGCCGGACGGCCGATGCGGCACTGGCTGCTGGCCTCGGCGCTGTTCGAAACGTCGCTGTTCTGGATCGCGGCGGTCGTCGCTGCCGGCTTCGATGCCGACCTGAATGCCGCGGTGCAATCCAGGGCGTTCGGCATCTATGCGATCATCGCGCTGACCGGGTTCGCCATGGGCTTCCGCAACGGGACCGTCCGGCAATTGAAGGTTCCCGACCTGACCACGACGGTTCTGACCCTGACCCTGACGGGGGTGGCCGCCGATTCCAGCCTCGCCGGCGGGGCGAACCTCAACCTCGGCCGGCGGGTGGCCAGCGTGGCGGCGATCTTTCTCGGGGCCGCCATCGGCGCCGTCATGGTGATGCAGAGCGGATTGGTGCTTCCCCTGGTCGTCGTGGGGGCGCTGGTGCTGGCCGGCACCGCAGTCTGCGCGCTTCACCCCGTGGCCGCCGCGCCGGCAGCGGCCTGACGCTTCGGAGATCGATCATGAAGGCCGGCCGGATGGAGGCGTTCACCGATGGGGTGCTGGCAATCGTCATTACCATCATGGTGCTTGAGTTGAAGGTGCCGGTTGACGGCAGTCTTGCCGCGCTGGCGGAGCGTGTTCCCATTCTGCTGGCCTATGTGCTGTCCTTCATCAATGTCGGACTGTACTGGAACAACCATCATCATCTGTTGCAGGCGACCACCCGGATCGACGGGCGGGTTCTGTGGGCGAATCTTTTTCTGCTGTTCTGGCTGTCGCTGGTTCCCTTCGTCATCCGCTGGCTCGACGATAGTTCGTTCTCGCCGGTGGCGACGGCGGCCTATGGCGTCGTCCTCGGCATGGCGGCGGTCGGCTACAGCCTGACCGAACATGCGATCATCGCCTGCGGCGGCCGGGAGTCGGCCGTGGCGCGTGCCGTCGGGTCCGATCTGAAGGGCAAGATCAGCCTGGCCATCTATGTGTTGGCCATTCCGGCGGCCTTCATCCTGCAATGGCTGTCCATCCTGCTGTACGTCCTGGTGATCCTGTTGTGGCTGGTGCCTGACCGCCGGATCGAACGCACCTTGGAGGGGTGACAAAGCGATCAGCGCATACAGGGATTTACCGGTGGCGGTGATCGGCAAGCCGACCTAACCGCGTGCGACGGCAAAACATATCCGCTATCGGAAATAATTCGCTTCACAACAGGCTGCGCGCATCCTATGATGATGCTTCATTGTGCGATGCCGCCCGGCCTGCCCTCTCTGGCCGGGGCGCGCCCGCGCCCTGTTCGGGCGCCTTAAACCTCGTTGTTCCTGAAGGTCTTTTCCATGTCTCCCGTTCTTCGTCCGCGCAAGGCCGCGACGGCCTTCATTCTCGTCACCGCGGCGCTCGATATCGTGGCGATGGGCATCGTCATTCCGGTGCTGCCGGCGTTGATCGAGCAGTTCGCCGGAGCCGACGCCCAGGCCGGCACCATCAATGGTGCGCTGATCGCGCTGTGGGCGCTGATGCAATTCTTCTGCTCCCCGGTGATCGGGTCGCTGTCCGACCGGTTCGGGCGGCGGCCGGTGATCCTGCTGTCGGCGCTGGGGCTGGCGGCGGATTATGTGCTGATGGCGGTGGCGCCGAACCTGTGGTGGCTGGTGGTCGGACGGGCGATCGCCGGCGTCACCTCCTCCAGCTTCACCACCGTCTTCGCCTATATGGCCGACGTGACACCGCCGGAGCAGCGGGCGCGCGCCTATGGCCTGATCGGCGCCGCATTCAGCGCCGGCTTCATCGCCGGTCCGCTTCTGGGCGGTCTGCTGGGCGAAATCTCACCGCGGGCGCCTTTCTGGGGGGCGGGCCTGCTCAGCGGGCTGGCGTTCCTCTATGGTCTGGTGGTGCTGCCGGAATCGCTGCCACCGGAAAGCCGCATGGCCTTTTCCTGGCGCCGGGCCAACCCGTTCGGGGCGCTGCGGCTGCTGCGTTCGCACCCGGAGCTGTCGGGTCTGTCGATGGTCAATTTCATGCTTCATGTCTCCCATCAGGTCTTCCCCGCCGTTTTCGTGCTCTATGCCGCGCATCGCTATGGCTGGAGCGCGTGGGATGTCGGGCTTCTGCTGGCGGTGGTCGGCGCGCTCGACATGGTCATGCAGGGGCTGGTGGTGTCGCGCATGGTGAAATGGCTGGGCGACCGCGGCACGATGGTCGTCGGCCTGTTCGGCGGGGCCGTCGGGCTGGCCTGCATGGGGCTGGCGCCGGATGGCGGCTGGTTCGCGCTCGCCATCCTGCCGAACGCGCTGTGGGGCCTGGCGATGCCGACCATCCAGTCGCTGATGACGCAGCGGGTCAGCCCGTCGGAACAGGGTCAGCTGCAGGGTGCCAACATGAGCGTGGCCAGCGTCGCCGGCATCCTGTCGCCGGTCTTCTTCGGGGCGGTCTATTCCGCTTCGGTGGGCAGCGAAGCGCTGTTCCCGCTTCCGGGTGCAGCCTTCCTGATCGCGGCGCTGGTGCTGCTGGCCGGTGCGCTGATCGGCTGGGTGGTGGCGCGCCGCAATGGACGGGCCGTGGGGGCGGACGGTGTCGCCGCCTGAACGGCACCCTGCCCTTCCCCGTGCCCAACCCCCATGGCCGGCCCTTGCACCGGCTGTGGGGCGTCCCACATAGCTGTCGCGCCACCCCGCACAATGTCCCATTGCTCCGCTGCGTTATCAGCGGTGGGAATTTGGCGGACGACAGGGTAAGACTGTCGGCTTATCCATCCGCATTGTTGATAGAGACCCGGAGAACGCGATGCTCGCGGCCCCCAACCTGTTCGCCCACCGCCCGGACCGGAGCGTGCGCCCCAAGGCGGCGCCCTTCCTGCCGATGTCGCGTGCGGAAATGGACCGGCTGGGCTGGGACCAGTGCGACGTGATCGTCGTCACCGGCGACGCCTATATCGACCATCCCAGCTTCGGCATGGCCATCATCGGCCGGCTGCTGGAATCGCAGGGCCTGCGCGTCGGCATCATCGCCCAGCCGGACTGGAGCAGTGCGGAGCCGTTCAAGATCCTGGGCAAGCCGCGGCTGTTCTGGGGCGTGACCGGCGGCAACATGGATTCGATGGTCAACCACTACACGGCCGACCGTCGCCTGCGCCACAACGACAGCTACACGCCGAACGACGAGGGCGGCAAGCGGCCGGACCGCGCCGTCATCGTCTATTCCCAGCGCTGCCGCGAAGCCTACAAGGACGTGCCCATCGTCCTTGGCGGCATCGAGGCGTCGTTGCGCCGCATCGCCCAGTACGATCATTGGAGCGAGAAGATCCGCCGCTCCGTCCTGGTCGATTCCAAGGCGGACATGCTGGTCTTCGGCAATGCCGAACGTGCAATCATCGAGATCGCCCAGCGGTCGCTGAAGGGGGAATCGCCCAAGGCGATGACCGACATCCGCGGCACCGCGATCATGCGCTCGTCCCTGCCGGAAGGCTGGACGGTGGTCGACAGCAGCTCCATCGACGATCCGTCGGCGCCGGTGTCGCCGCGCGCCGCCGGGGCCGACCGCATGGCGGTGCGCCTGCCCAGCTTCGAACAGGTGACGGCCGACAAGGTGCTCTACGCCCATGCCAGCCGCGTGCTGCACCAGGAGAGCAATCCCGGCAACGCCCGCGCGCTGGTCCAGCGCCATGGCGACCGCGACGTGTGGCTGAACCCGCCGCCGATCCCGCTGGAAACCAACGAGATGGACGGCGTCTACGACCTGCCCTATGCGCGGGCGCCGCATCCGTCCTATGGCGATGCGCGCATCCCGGCCTGGGAGATGATCCGCTTCTCGGTCAACATCATGCGTGGCTGCTTCGGCGGTTGTTCCTTCTGCTCGATCACCGAGCATGAGGGGCGCGTCATCCAGAGCCGGTCGGAAGGCTCCATCCTGCGCGAGATCGAGCATATCCGCGACAAGACCAAGGGCTTCACCGGCGTCATCTCCGACATGGGCGGGCCGACCGCCAACATGTATCGCCTCGCCTGCAAGGACAAGGAGACGGAATCCGTCTGCCGGCGCCCGTCCTGCGTCTTCCCGGACATCTGCAAGAATCTGAACACCGACCATTCCTCGCTGGTGCAGCTCTACCGCAAGGCCCGCGCGGTGCCGGGGGTGAAGAAGATCCACATCGCGTCGGGGCTGCGCTACGACCTCGCCGTGCGCAATCCGGAATATGTCAAGGAGCTGGTGACCCACCATGTCGGCGGTTACCTGAAGATCGCGCCGGAACACACCGAGCCGGGTCCGCTGGCGAAGATGATGAAGCCCGGCATGGGCGCCTATGACGAGTTCAAGCGGATGTTCGACAAGGCGGCGAAGGAGGCGGGCAAGAAGCTCTACCTGATCCCCTACTTCATCGCCGCCCATCCCGGCACCACGGACGAGGACATGATGAACCTCGCATTGTGGCTGAAGCGGAACGGCTTCAAGGCGGATCAGGTGCAGACCTTCCTGCCCTCGCCGATGTCGCTGGCGACCGCGATGTACCACAGCGAGCGCAACCCCCTGCGTCCGGTTCGCCGCGTCGGGTCGGAGATGGTGTCGTCGGCGAAGGGGCTGAAGCAACGGCGCCTGCACAAGGCCTTCCTGCGCTACCACGATCCGGAGAACTGGCCGATCCTGCGCGAGGCGCTGAAGCGCCTGGGCCGCGAGGACCTGATCGGACCGGGCGAGGAGCAGTTGATCCCGGCCTGGCAGCCGGTGGGTGCCACCGCCAAGCCGCGCGAGAAGGGGCCGAAGTGCAAGTCCTTCCTGACCCAGCAGGCTGGCCAGGGCCGCCGCGTGGTGCCGCCGGTTGGCAAGCCGCCGGGGGCGAAGCCGGCTGGGGCTGGAGGCAAGCCTTCCGGCATGAAGCCGCGCCAGACGAATTTGAAGGGTCGGTGACGGTAAAGGGCGCACGCCCCATTCTCCTCTCCCCCCTGGGGAGAGGGTCAGGGTGAGGGGGAAGCACGGCGGGGATTTCCGCAACGTCCTGCCACCATCCCCCTCACCCCCCCCACGCCGCCGGGGTGGGTCCCCTCCCTCTCCCCGGGGGAGAGAGGGCGATCATTGCCGCATTTCCCCCCAACGCTGCTTTTGGCGGCGCCGCCGCCTGCATGGCCGGCCCTGCCCCGGTTGGAACCCATGGCTCTGTCCAAACGCACCCCGCGCCCGAACGCCATCCGCAGCGTTCTGGCCTTCACCTTCCGTCACTGGCGCCGCCAGACCCCGCTGGCCGTCGGCATCGCCGGAGCCATCGCCCTGGCGACGCTGGCCGACGTCTTCATGCCGCTGTTCGCCGGCAGGCTGGTCGATGCGCTGACCCTGCTGCCGGGCGACCGCGACGCGGCGCTGCATGCGGCCCTGACCGCCTTCGGTGCCATGGTGGCGCTGGGCGTCGGCATGGTGGTGATGCGCCATCTCGCCTGGAGTGGCGTCATCCCCTTCACCCTGCGCATCATGGCCGATGTCGGCCAGGACAGCTTCCACCGCATCCAGCGCTTTTCCACCGACTGGCACGCCAACAGCTTCGCCGGGTCGGTGGTGCGCAAGATCACCCGCGGCATGTGGGCGCTCGACACGCTGGACGACACGCTGCTGCTGGCGCTGTGGCCGTCGCTGGTCGTGCTGATCGGCACGATGGTGACGCTTGGGCTGCATTGGCCGGCGATGGGGCTGGTCATCGCGCTCGGCACCGCGGTCTACATCGCGATGACGGTGATGTTCTCCACCCTCTACATCGCGCCGGCCGCCCGGCTGTCGAATGCCTGGGATACGAAACTGGGTGGGACGCTGGCCGACGCCATCGGCTGCAACGCGGTGGTCAAGGCCTTCGGTGCCGAGCCGCGCGAGGATGACCGGCTGGCCGGCGTGGTCGACAAGTGGAGCCGCCGCACCCACCGCACCTGGACCCGCCACACCCGCCACAGCACCGTGCAGCTGGTGGTTCTGCTGCTGATCCGCAGCAGCGTGGTGGCGACGGCGCTGTGGCTTTGGTGGCGGGGGCAGGCGACGCCGGGCGACGTCGCCTATGTGCTGACCACCTATTTCGTCGTGCATGGCTATCTGCGCGACATCGGCATGCACATCAACCACCTCCAGCGCTCCGTCAACGAGATGGAGGAGCTGGTGGCGATCCATGCGGAACCGCTGGGGGTGGAGGACCGGCCGGACGCGACGCCGATCCGCATCGGCGCGGGCGAGGTGCGCTTCGATCATGTCACCTTCCAATATGGCGGCCACACCACCCCCCTCTACCGCGACCTGTCGGTGACCATTAAGGCGGGGGAGCGGGTCGGACTGGTCGGGCCGTCGGGGTCGGGTAAGACCACCTTCGTCAAGCTGATCCAGCGCCTGTATGACGTGACCGACGGCCGTGTGCTGATCGACGGGCAGGAGGTCGCGGCGACGACCCAACAGTCGCTGCGCTCGCAGATCGCCATCGTCCCGCAGGAGCCGATCCTGTTCCACCGCACGCTGGCGGAGAACATCGCCTATGGCCGCCCCGGCGCGTCGATGGCGGAGATCGAGCGGGCGGCCAAGCTCGCCAACGCCCACGACTTCATCGCCCGCTTGCCGAAGGGCTATGCGACGCTGGTCGGCGAGCGCGGCGTCAAGCTGTCGGGCGGCGAGCGTCAGCGGGTGGCGCTGGCCCGCGCCTTCCTGGCCGACGCGCCGATCCTGATCCTGGACGAGGCGACCTCCAGCCTGGATTCGGAATCGGAGGCGCTGATCCAGGAGGCGATCGAGCGGCTGATGCAGGGCCGCACCGCCATCATCATCGCCCACCGCCTGTCCACCGTCCGCACGCTGGACCGCATCCTGGTCTTCAACCAGGGCCGGGTTGTGGAGGAAGGCAGCCACGCCGCCCTGCTCCACCGGGCGGGCGGGCTCTACCGCCGCCTGTTCGAACAGCAGTCGGCGCCGGAGCCGATCCGCCGGATCGGGGGCTGAGGGAGGGGATCGCCCCCTCCCCTCACACGAACAGTTCCATCGTCTGCGGCACGTTGCGCGGCGTCTCCCCCGCCAGGATCGCGCGGGCGACGTCGACCGCGGCGATCAGGCCGCTTTCTGTGAAGGGTTTGGGCAGACAGCCGATGCCGGTCAGCGGACCGTCCTTCTTCAGTTCGTCGCGGAACGACGTGATGAACAGGCAGGGCACGCCCAGCTTCGTCAGCCCGCGCGCGGCGTCGATGCCGTTGGTGCCCATGCCCAGATGCACGTCGACCAGCGCCAGATCGGGCCTGTCGGCGGTGGCGATCTCCACCGCCTCCGTCGCGGTGATCGCCGGGCCGATGATGCTGTGGCCGACATTCTCCAGATAGAGCTGCTGTTCCAGCGCGATCAGCACCTCGTCCTCCACCAGCAGGATCTTCATCCCCCGATCTCCTCGGTGGACGTCGCTTCGAGAAGCGGCACCTCGTCCGGCACCGGCAGTTCGATGCGGAAGGTGGTGCCCTGCGGCGTGGTGTCGATGTCGACGCTGGCCCGGATCTGGCCGGCGAGGCTGGAGACCAGGCGCATGCCCAGGCTGCGGCTCTTGCGGATGTCGAAGTTGGACGGCAGGCCCGGCCCGCGGTCGGAAACGGTCAGGGCAAGGTCGTCGGCCTCGCGCATGAAGGTCACCGTCACCCGCGCCGGACCATTGCCGCGATGCTTGACCGCGTTGGTGATCAGCTCGTTTGCGATCAGGCCGAGCGGCGCGGCATGGTCGATCGGCAGGTCGATCACGTCGGACCGCACGACGATGTCGCACATGCTGTCGCCGCCCGACGCACGCGCCAGATCCTCGCACAGTTCGTTCAGGTAGGTGCCGAACTCGATCGTTTGGAACTGGTCGGCCTGATAAAGGCGGTTGTGGACGCGGGCGATCGCCTCGATGCGGCTGCGGGCATCCTGGAAATGCACCCGCACCCCTTCGTCGGGCAGGCTGAGCGTTTGCAACGTCAGCAGGCTGGACACCAGCTGCAGGCTGTTCTTGACGCGGTGGTTGACCTCGCGCAGCAGGGTCGATTTCTGGCCGACCAGCTTGCGCAGCGCCGCCTCCATCGACTTGATCTCCGTCACGTCGATGTGCATCAGGACCGTGCCGCCGAAGGGACCGGCCGGCATCGGCGCGGCAAGGCAGCGGAACCAGTGCTGGGTGTTGGTGACGTACTCGGCCGACACCGGCGGGCCGCCCTCGTTCAGCAGCGTGCGCAAGCTCTCCATCACGCCGTCCGCCCGCGGGTCGGCGGTTTCCCCGCGGCCGCAATGGTCGAGATAGTCGTCGCCGACGATGCAGCCCTGGCCGAGGAAGCTGGTTTCCGGCCCTGCTTCCGCCCAGGCGCGGTTGACCGAGACGATATGGCCGGAGCGGTCGAGCACGGCGATGAAGGCCGGCAGCGCGTCCAGCGTCGCCTTGGTCTGTTCGGCAAGCTGGCGCATCGCGAGCGCGCTGGTCCGCAGCTCCTCGCGGGTGCGGCGGCGTTCGGTGATGTCGCGCAGGATGCCGGTGATGAAGCTGCGCCCTTCCGATTCCCAGCGCGCCATCGACAGCTCAAGGTCGATGTGGCTGCCGTCGCGGCGCCGGCCGGACAGTTCCACCGGCTGGGTGGCGGCGTCCATGCCGCTGGCGCCCAGTCCGCTGCGCTCCGCCATGGCGATCCAGTCGGGCGCGTCGTCGCCCAGCAGCACGCTGACGCTCTGGCCGATCAGCTCGTCCGGGCGGTAGTCGAACTGGCGGGTGGCGGTGCCGTTCATCCACTGCACCATGCCGCGGGTGTCGGTGGTGATGATGGCGTCGGGGGCGGTGTCGACGATGGCGCGGTAACGGGCGTCGCGCTGCTCGCGCAGCACCCGCTCGCGGTTCACCGATGCGGTGACGTCGGTCACCTGGATCAGGCAGCGCGCCTCGCTGCCGGCCGACTGCGAATGGGGCGACGACGCGTTGGACGGCAGCGGGCGGATCACAACATTGTGGACCATCCGCCGCCCGTCGGGCAGGCGCAGCGGGAACAGCATCGGGTTCAGCGTGTGCGACAGGACGCCGGGCGCGCCGGTGGCCAGCGTATCGCGTACGGCGATGTGCAGGCGCGATTCACGCAGGTTCGGCAGGGCATCGAACAGGTCGTGCCCCAGGATCTCCCGGGCCGTCAGGGTGGAGGCCTGCTCCATCCAGCCGTTCCAGTAGAGGACGCGGCAATGGCGGTCCAGAAGCAGGATGCCCGCATCCAGCGCGCCAAGGACATCGAGCGCCCAGGTGGGTTGTTCAGGCAATCTGGGAGCCATGCGACGTTCCGGCGGATGAGGGTTCTTCGGCGGCGATGCCTTCGATGAAGGCGTGGATCAACTGCTTCAGCGACTGCAGGGACGATACCCCCATCAGCAGGGCGATGTAACCGCGGATGCTGCGGCTGCGGATGGTGAAATCGATGTATAGGAACAGCACAAGCTCGTCCGCGCCTCCGGCCTTGTCGGTCAGGATGTTGGCGCCGTCGCCGCGCAGAACCGCCGGCAGCGAGATGGTCAGCCGGTCCCTCAGCGCGTTGGCGACCACCACCAGGCAGCCGTTCAGGATGATGTTGCCGATTTCGGCCAGGGCGTCCTGTTCCAGATCCACGATCTCCGCCAGGGTCAGCTCGCCGCCCAGGACCGCGCGGGCCAGTTCCAGGCTGTTGGCCTCCGGAAAGATCAGCATGGCGCGGCCGTCGAAGGAGCCCTGGAACTGCTGCTCCACCGCCACAAGCCCGTGGCGTTCGCGCGCGGTCAGGAAATCCGACGCCTCCTGCCGGCTGACGATGTCCACGGTCGGCACGGACAGCAGGACCTGGTCGTTGACCATGCGGCTGAGATGGGTGGCGGCGCGACCGACCCCCATGTTCACCAACTCGGTCAGCGCATCGCGCTCCAGGTCGGTCAGTTCCACCATCGCTCGGCGCCTGTTCATTCTTGGTCTCGGCTTCACAACCGGCGCCGCCGGGCGGTCGCATCACGAATGTGGCCTATCGGCCTGGAAAAAGGCACCCCCGTCAATGTCATATGTTAAGCCGGCGACGCCATAGCCGATATAGCCGCCTCACTTCCCACAATGGTCAGGCCAACGATCAACCGTCCAAAGAACCACGTTCGGAACGTTCGGCAAGTCCTCGACTCTTTTGCGTAATATTTCCAGTGATGCGAAACCAAGTGACCGATGCCGCGTTGTGGGGACGGGACAGGCTCCAAGGATGGAACCTCCCGGTGGGGGACTTGTCCGGCGGGGGATGGTGACTCCACATCAAGGGGTGGCGCCCCTTGCGACGGGCGCCATGTTAGGAGACGTCGATGACCCCCGAGGAACGCACGCTTCTGTCCGACCTGTTCCGCCGCCTGCGCGAGGTGGAAACGCAGCAGCAATCCCAGCCGCGCGATGCCGAAGCGGAGGACTTCATCCGCCGGTCGGTCCAGGACCAGCCGCTGTCGTCCTATTACATGGCGCAGACGGTGCTGGTGCAGCAGCAGGCGCTGACCGCAGCCCAGACCCGGATCGAGGAACTGGAGCGGCAACTGCGCGACCGCCCGGCCCAGCCGGCGCAATCCGGCGGCAGCTTCCTGTCGAACGCGCTCGGCATCGGGCGCAGCCCCTGGGGCCGCGGCGCCGAACCTCCCCCTGCCCCGTCCCATTCTCAGCCGCCTCAAGGACAGCCGGCGCAGGGCCAGCCGGTTGCCGGCCGCAGCCCGTGGGGTGCCGCGCCGGGCGCCGCCTATCCGCAGCAGCAATACAGCCCTCCCCCCTTCCCGCAGTCGGGCATGGCCCCGCGCGGCGGCGGGTTCTTCGCCGGCGCGGCGCAGACCGCCGCGGGGGTGGCCGGCGGCATGCTGGCGGCGAGCGCCATCTCCTCCCTGCTGCATCATTCGCCCGGCCCATTCGGCACGGCGATGGCCCAGCCTCTGGGCGGCGAGACGATCAACGAGACCGTCATCAACAACAATTACTATGGTGACGACCAGGGACCGCAGGCCGACACGGCGCCGGATGCGGCGCAGGACGTCTCCTACAACCCCGATCCGCCGCCGGCCGACGATGCGTCCTATGACGACTCGTCCTTCGACGATGGCGGCAGCGGTGGCGGGGACGATTCCTGGATATGATAAACAAGTCTTTGGCATGATAAAGAAATTTAAGCGGCTTCATCTATTAGTGGCGCCAAATTTAATTGGCGTCACTATTTTTTGTAATCAGTACATATAATTTTCTTATGACAAGAAGAATTTGAGGCGATCAATTTCGATAATGTTATTGATATATCTGCCCCGCGAATGGGTGAAAATAGCACCATTCTCCGCGGATTGTTAACTCATGTTTTACTCATTTCTTCCTAATATGGGTGCGCACTAATCATTTTTATTTTTTCTCTGGAGAAATTAATGTCAGAGAAGAATCAAAAGGTAGAAGCTCAATTGAAAATTATTGAGCTAGTACATAAAGAAACGATTGAGGCCCTTAATTCCCAGAGGATAATAATTGGGCTTTTTGTAGCCCTGTCTGGCGCGTTAATGCCAGCGTCCGCTCATCTTTATTCCACTGAAAAGTCGTGGGCATCTGGGATAGTTCTGGTTGTTTCTGGGTTAACATCGTCACTGCTGTTCATGTATTGGGCTGGGGAGTTTCTAAAAATATCGAGATCATCGTTATTTTGCTGGGAGGCAGAGAATATCATCAAAGCTGAGAATGGGTTTGAAAACCTAGCCTTGTACGAAAGCTGGCTGAGATTCAAAGGCGAGGACGGCCGGGATAACTTCATTTTATTGCCATATATGGCGGTACAAACGATGCTGGTTATTTTCTCTTTGTTGCAGATTTTGGCCGGAACTTGGATTCTGCATTCTCAAACAGAAAATATTTGCGGCAAAATTTTCTATGCATTTCTTCTGTTGATTGTGGCAGTGATAGATGTTTACGGAAGCGTAAAGATTATAAAAAGCAAGAAGAGCATAAGGGTGGCAAGAAATAAAATTCCCTGTTAGGGCATCAAGCAAAAATTAAGCTACTTGTTTATTTTTGCGGTCAAGAATTGCTTTTTCACTCCTCGTCACTGTACCGGCTGGCAATATCCCTGAACTCGTCCTCAAGCGCGGTGAAGGCAGCGACCACGGCGGGGTCGAAATGGCTGCCGCCGCCTTCGCGGATGATCGCCGCCGCCTTCTCGTGCGGGAAGGGCGGCTTGTAGCAGCGGCGGCTGATCAGCGCATCGTACACGTCGGCGACCGCCATCAGCCGGGCCGACAGCGGGATCGCCTCCCCCGCCAGTCCCTGGGGATAGCCGGTGCCGTCCCAGCGCTCGTGGTGGCCGTGCGCGATCTCCCGCGCGATGCGCAGGAAGGAGCTTTCGCCGGCCAACGCGATCTCCGCCTGCCCTTCGGCGGCGAAGATCGCGTCGTGGCCCAGCGCGGCGTGGGTCTTCATCACATGGAATTCGTCGTCGCTGAGCTTGCCCGGCTTCAGCAGGATCGAATCCGGGATGCCGACCTTGCCGACATCGTGCAGCGGCGCCGATTTGTAGAGCAGCTCGATGGTTTCCTCGTCCAGCCGGCCGGCATAGCGCGGATCACGGCTGAGATGCAGGGCGAGCGCCAGCACATAGTTCTGGGTCCGGCGGATGTGGTTGCCGGTCTCGTTGTCGCGGGTTTCCGCCAGCGAGGCCATGGCGCGGATGGTGGCGTCCTGGGCGCGCAGCAGGTCGCGCGTGCGCTCCGCCACCCGGTCCTCCAACTGCCGGTTCTGGTCGGCGAGCGCGCGCCTCGCCTCGCGGAGCGCGATGTGGGTGCGGACCCGCGCCAGCACCACCGGCGGCGAGATCGGCTTGGTGATGTAGTCGACCGCCCCGACCTCGAACCCGCGGGTCTCGTCATGGACCTGACCCATGGCGGTGATGAAGATCACCGGCACGTCGCGGGTGCGGGCATCCTCCTTCAGCCGTTGGCAGACCTCCACCCCGTCCATGCCCGGCATCATCACGTCCAGCAGGATCAGGTCGGGCAGCGGGTCGCCGGCCAGACGGGCGAGCGCCTGCGGCCCGTCCTTCGCCACGATCAGGCCGTAGCTGTCGCGCAGCAGGTCGGCCATGACCTTCAGGTTGATCGGCTCGTCGTCGACGACCAGGATGCGCGGCTTGTCGCCGTTCGGCAGTCCGACCGGGTTCGGCAGGCTCATGTCGCGGTCTCTCTCCAGTCACGCAGGCGGTCGCGCAGTTCGGTCAGGGCGGTGGCCGCGTCGTCGAAATCGAAGGCGCCGGCATGGCGGTTCACCCGCTCCGCCATTTGCGCCACCGGGCTGCCGGTCAGCAGGCGGGCAAGCGCATCGGCCAGATCGCCGGCTTCCGGGTCGCCGGCGATCAGCAGACCGCCCAGCCGGTCGGCCAGCGGCAGCGCGGCCCGCAGCAGGTCGCGCGGAAGCCCGGCCGCCGAGGATGGCGGCGCAACCGGCGGCTCCCCCGCCGGAACGCTGTCCGCCGCCGGCCGCCCGAGGGTGCCGATCCCCTCCACCACCAGCGCGAGCGCGTCGGCCAGCCGGTCGAGCACCCCGTCTTCCAGGACGGGCGGCACCGTCATCGCACCGGCTTCGATCCGCCCGGCCAGGGCGGACAGGTCCATGGCGCCGATCGTGGCCGCGGTGCCCTTCAGCGTGTGGGACAGCCGCAGCACGTCCTTCCAGCGCTCCTCCCGCACCGCGGCGGCCAGGCGCACGGCCTCCCCCTCGTGGGTGGCGGCGAAATCGGTCAGGATCCGGCGCAGCAGGGCGAGGTTGCCATTCACATTGCGCCGGGCGACGGCAAGGTCGAGCGCCGGCAGGCTGTCGGGCAGCGCCGGGGCGGCCGATACGGCGGCGGCCGGCATCGCGGCCGGTCCGGCTGCGGCACCCCCGATCCCGCGCACCGGCTTCAGCCAGCGGGCGAGCGCCGCATACAGCGTGTCCGGATCGATCGGCTTGGAGACATGGTCGTTCATGCCGGAATCGAGGCAGCGTTCGCGGTCGCCGGCCATGGCGTGGGCGGTCATGGCGATGATCGGCAGGCTTGACAGCTCCAGTTCGCGGCGGATCAGCCGCGTCGTCTCATAGCCGTCGAGCCCCGGCATCTGCACGTCCATCAGCACGAGGTCGAACTTCACCTCGCGCAGGCATTGCAGGGCCTCCTCGCCGCTGCCGACCACGGTCGCCTCGATGCCGACCAGTTCCAGCAGGCCGCAGGCGACCTGCTGGTTGACCGGATTGTCCTCCACCAGCAGAACGCTGCGCCCGACCAGCGCCGAAAGCTCCGTCGACTGGGTGGGGTCGTTCGCCCGGCGTGCGGTATCGGCGGGCCGGGCCGCCCCGCCCAGCGCCATCATCACCGAATCGAACATGGCGGACGGCGTCACCGGCTTTTCCAGCACGGCGGTGACCGGCCCTGCGGGGCCGGCCGTTTCTCCCAGCGCCCCATCGAGTGCCCCTTGCACCCCATCGCCGCCATAGGCGGTGGTCATCACCACCGGCGGCTGGGCGCCGGGCAGCGCGCGCAGACGGCGCAGCGTTTCCACCCCGTCGAGGTCCGGCATGCGCCAGTCCAGCACCACCAGCTCCACCGCCGGCTTCGCCCCGGCCTGCCCCTCCTCCAGCCGGCGCAGCGCCGACCAGCCATCGCCGACCGATTCCACGGTCAGGCCGAAGCGTTCCAGCATGTCGGTCAGGATGGAGCGCACGGCGTCGCTGTCGTCCACCACCAGAACCCGGCGCTCCATCAGGTGGCGCGGCAGCCGGTCGTCGGCGGTGTCACCGGCCGCCACGCGGCAGCGGATGGCGAAGCGGAAGATGCTGCCTTCCCCCGGCCGGCTTTCCACCGACACGCCGCCGCCCATCAGTTCCACCAGCTGCCGGCAGATCGCCAGCCCCAGCCCGGTCCCGCCGAAGCGCCGCGTGGTGGAACTGTCGGCCTGGGTGAAAGGCCGAAACAGCGCAGCCGCCTGTTCCGGCGACATGCCGATGCCGGTGTCGCAGACCTCCACCTCCAGCCGGTAATCGTCGCCGGTGCCGATGCGCCCGTCCACCGTCACCACCACCTCGCCCCGCTCCGTGAACTTCACGGCATTGGAGACGAGGTTGAGGATCACCTGCCCCAGCCGCAGCGGGTCGCCGACCAGCGTGCCCGGCACGCCGCCATGCAGGTCGACGATCAGCTCCAGCCCCTTTTCCCGCACCTTGGGCAGGACGACCGTCGCCACCTCCTGCAGCACGTCGCCGATGTGGAAGGGGATCGCCTCGATCGTCAGCTTTCCGGCCTCGACCTTCGAGAAGTCGAGGATGTCGTTGATGATGCCGAGCAGGCTGCGCGAGGAGGCGTGGATCTTGTCCAGATAGTCGCGCTGACGCGGCGTCAGCTCCGTCTTCATCATCAGGTGGCTGAGCCCGATCACCGCGTTCATCGGCGTGCGGATCTCGTGGCTCATGTTGGCCAGGAAGTCGCTCTTCTGCCGGTTGGCGCGGTCGGCCTCCTCCTTGGCGCGGGCCAGCTCGTCCTCGGTCCGCTTGCGGTCGGTCACGTCCTTGTGGATGCCGGTGATGCGGGTGGGCAGGCCGTCCGCATCGCGCTCCGTCACCTTGCCGGCCGACAGGATCCAGACCCAGGCGCCGGACTTGTGGCGCATGCGGAACTCGACCTCGTAGACCGCGGCGCGGCCGGCCACATGCTCCTCCAGCGTCGCCAGCACGCGCTCCCGGTCGTCCTCGTGCAGCAGCCCGAGCCAGGTGGAGCCGTTGCCGGGAAGCTCGCCGGGGGCATAGCCCAGCATGCCGAGCCAGCGGTCGGAGAAATAGGCGTGGTCCGTCACCGGGTTCCAGTCCCACAGCCCGGTGTTGGAGGCGTCGAGCGCCACCGTCAGCCGCTCCTCGCTTTCCTGCAGGGCGGTCAGTATGCGCTGGCGTTCGGTGATGTCCTGGAAGACGGTGACGGAACCGACGATGCGGCCATCCTCGCGCAGCGGCACCGCGGTGATGGCGATCGGGAAGATGGTGCCGTCGCGCCGGACGAAATGGTCGGTTTCCGAACGATGGATCTCGCCACGCCGGACGGTGTTCAGCACCGCGCAGTCCGCGCCGGAGACCGGCCGCCCCTGCCCGTCCTTGTAATGGACGGCGTCATGCAGGGTGATGCCGCGCAGATCCGCCAACGACCAGCCCAGCAGACGTTCGGCTTCCGGATTCAGGAAGGTGCAGAAGCCGTTGCGGTCCAGCGAGAAGACGCCCTCGCCCATGCTGTCGGTGATGCTCTGCAGGAAGCGCCGGCTGTCCTCAAGCTCCGCCTCCATCCGTTTGCGTTCGGTGATGTCGGTGCGGATGGCGATGTACTGGTGCGGCTGGCCGTCGGCGGTCAGCAGCGGGACGATGGTCGCCGCCACCCAATACTCCTCACCCGCCTTGGTGCGGTTGCAGATCTCGCCGTGCCAGACCTGCCCATCCATGACGGTGTGCCACATCTCCGCGAAGAAGCCGGAGGGATGGCGCCCGGAATTGACGATGCGATGCGACCGGCCCAGCAACTCCTCGCGGCTGAAGCCGCTGATCTGGCAGAACTTGTCGTTGGCGTAGGTGATGATGCCGCGATGGTCGGTGATGCTGACGATGGCATGCTGGTCGAGCGCGAATTTCTGCTGCTCCAACGCCCGTTGCGCCGCCGAGCGTTCCTCCACCAGTCCGGCCATCAGCTGGCTCAGCCGTTCCAGGCTGTCGGTCGGGCTGCTGTCGGCGGAATCCGGCAGTTCGGGGCGGCCGTCCGCCCGCAGCAGGCTGTTGGCGATGCCGCGCAGCCGGCGGATGGCATGGGCCTGCGCCGCCGCCTCGCGCCGCAGCCGCTCGTTGGTGTCGGCCAGCTCCTCCGAACTCAGCTGCAGGCTGCGCGCCCTGAGCGTCAGGTCGCGGTCGGCCTGCTCATAGCTTTGGCCGATGCGGGCGAACAGTGCCGGCAGCGAGTCCAGCATCCGCGCCGCGTCGGCCGACAGGCCGGGGGTGCCGGCGAGCGCCTTCAGCTCAGCCAGGACGGCGTCCGCCGCCTCGGCGGTCGACAGGCCCAGCACCCGCTTGAACTGGCTTTGCAGCAGGCGATGCATGCGGTCAGCGTTCCGTCAGCAGGGCGACCGTCATCGTCTGGTTGTGCAGCCGGCAATCGACCAGATCGCGCATCGGCCCGATCTCTCCATAAGAATAGAAGCCGGCCAGCACCGCGCCGGGTCCCATCCGGTCCGCCACCGCCTGCACCTCCTCCTCCACCCGGTCGCCCATCACCAGCTTGCGGCCGACGCAGCTGACCAGAAGGGCGAGCCGGTCGCCCGCCGCCTCACCCGCACCAGCGGCGGCGATGGCGCCGGCCTGCTCCGCCCCGTCGACCAGCCCGTCGGTGCTGGCGTGCATCAGCCGCAGGAAGAAGCCCTCCTCCACCGTGCCGGCCAGGATCAGGCCGCCGGCCGCCTCGTCGATGCCGAGGATGGTGCGGATCAGCCCGACCGAATCATGGTTGCCGTTCAGCAGCTCGAACGGAAACAGCAGGCCCGACGCCGGCAGGTCGCGGGCATAGTCGCCGAGATAGCGCTTGTAGACGTTCAGCGCCGGCTCGCCGTCCAGCTTGAGCAGCAGGTTGCCGACGGCCTTCGTCACCTTGCGCGCCGGCCCGAACGGTTCCCATCCGCCGACGGAGCCGAGGCCGAGATGCAGGCTTCCGCCGTAAAGTCCGACCGCCACCGCCCGGCTGTCGGACACGCCGGAGGGCCCCAGCACCAGCGTGCGGACGAAAGCGCCGCCGTCGCCGGCCAGCCCGCCCGACACCGGAAGGCCCGCCGGCAGGCGCGAGGACAGCCCGTCGATCAACGCGCTGCCGTTCACGCCGACGCCGCGGGCGAACAGCAGGACTCCCGCCAGACCGGGCCGGGCGGCAAGCGCCTCTCCCAGCATTTCTCCCGCCTGCTGGCTGTCGTCGGCGGAGGCGATGTCGGCCTCGACCGCGACCGCGACCGCGACCGCATCGCCGCCACGGTCGAAGCGGATGGCGGTGACGGTGCAGGATCCGTCGAGCACGGCGTCGCCGGCGATCTCGCCCGCCGTGCTGCATCCGGCGATCACCGCGCCGGGGAATGCGGAAGCCAGCCGGGCGGCGAGATTCGGGCCATCGAAGATGTCGAATGAACCGAAGACCAGGACGAGATCGGCCGGTTGCGGAGACAGCTCCGCCGCCGGAGGTGCGAACGCCGCCTGCCAGACCCGCATGCCACTCCCCCTCGCCGATGATTTCCGGGGCAGACTATCACGCGGCCGGAGTCGGGGAGAGGCCCTATAACGTTCGGGGGTGGCGGATGGTCATAATGACGCATGCCACATCGGCCGTCGGGTGGCCGTAATCCAAAATGGTTAGAACCCGGAATGGCAGAAAATGAGAGTTCCCCCGTAAGGATCTGTCAACCACACTGCGGTATGGTTGGTCTGCCAAGCAGTGCGGATCGGTGGCAATCTCCGGGAGTGGGGGAGCGGTCTGCGGCCGGCAGGAACGAACAAAACGGGCAAAAAGCCCGATCTGACGCATTTTCCGGGGAGCAGGACGCATATGACGATGGACGCGCGCGACGACACCATGAGGACGAACCGCCAGGACGGCACCCCACGCAGCAGACGGATGGGCGTACGCGGCAAGCTTCTGCTCGCCTTCGCCGGTATGGCCGGCATGACGGTCGCCGCCAGCATCGTCGGGCTGACGTCCTTCTCGGCGGTGGAACGGCCGCTGACGCAGATCGTCGGCACCGGCCTGCCGGAGATGGAACTGGCGAAGCGCCTGTCCGGTGAAAGCAGCGGCATCGCCGCCGCCGCCCCGGTGCTGGCCGCGGCGGAAAGCCAGAGCGAGCGCGAGCGCGTCTATGGCGAGATCATGGGCAACGGCAAGGCGCTGGGCGCCCTGGTGGAGGAACTGGCCTCCCACCGGTCCGGCGACCCGCGGATCGGTGAGCTGCGCAGCAAGACCGAAGGGCTGATCGCCACGCTGGAGCATGGCAACGCCGCGGCCGACCAGCGCCTGTCCGTCCGCGGCACGCGCGAGGCGATGGCCGTCGATCTGGCGAAATCCTACGACGCCTTCCTGTCCAACCTCGCCCCGCTGACCGAGCGGGCCGGCGCCACCCTGCGCAGCAAGGGCGAGACGCTGGACAACAGCACCGAGCGCGACATGAACGCGCTGGGCGACGCCGTCCGCTCCCTGATCACCATGTTTGAAGTGCGCGGCGACCTGGGCGTGGCGTCGGAGTCCCTGACCCGCGCCGGGAATGCGGAGACCGCCTTTGCCATCACCCAGCACCAGCAGAGCTACCTGGAAGCGGCCGCCCGCATCGTCAGCGCCACCGCGCAGATCGGCAGCCGCCTGAGCAAGGAGGCCTCCGACGGTCTGGACGCCTTCTTCCAGCTGGGCGACGGCGCCACCGGCATCTTCGACATGCGCCGCAAGGCCCTGGAACTGCCGATGGGCAGCGCCGAACGGGAGGCCCTGCGCCAGAAGACGGCCGATGTCCTGGCCGACGCCGCACGCCGGCAGGCGTCCCTGCTGGAGCAGATGGAATCGCCGCTGATGCGGCTGAAGGCGGAAATCAAGCTGTCGAGCGTCAATGTCCGCTCGCAGACCCGCGATTCCATGCAGGATCTGCTGGGCGACGGGCTGGCCCGTTTCCGCAGCTATCTGGAATTGTCGACCTATGCCGCCGCCACCGTCGGCGCGCTGAACGAGGCGACGCAGGCGCCCAGCGCCGAACGGCTGACGATGCTGGAAACCCGTTTCACCACCGCCGCCAAGGCGATGGAGGAGCGGCTGAAGGCGCTGCAGTCCGCCGGTGACGACGGGCTGCCGAAGCTGGTCAAGAGCGCCGAGGTCCTGGCCGGCTTCGGCAAGGGCGACACCAGCCTGTTCAAGCTGCGCCGCTCCGAACTCGCCGCCGCCGAAGAGAACGTGAAAGTCCTGGCGGAGAATCGCCAGATCGCCCGGCAGTTCGCCGGCATGATCGACGACCAGATCTCCGCGATGAAGCAGGAGGCTGACACCGCCGCCGCCGGGGCGACCGATGCGCTGTCGGCCGGCCGCAAGATGCTGATCCTGTTCGCGGTCGCGAGCCTGATCGGTGCCGCCGCGCTGGCTTGGTTCGTCGTCGGCCGCAACATCGTCGCGCGCATCAGCCAGCTGTCGGATGCCATGCGGGCGATTGCCGCCGGAAACCTGAACGCGCCGATTCCCGCTGCCGGTTCCGACGAGATCGGCGACATGACCCGCGCCCTGATGGTCTTCCGCGACACTGCCAACGAGGCGAGCGCCGCCAACGCCCGTGCCGAGGCGGAGCGCAGCCGTGCCGCCGGCGAACGCCGCCGCGCCATGGTCGAGATGGCCGAGAATTTCGAGAGCAGCGTGCGCGGCGTGCTCGACCGCGTCGCCCGCGCCGCCGGCGAAATGCAGGACATGGCCCAGCGCATGAGCCGCAATGCCGAGGCCACCACCGGCGAGGCGGCCACCGCAGCCAGCACCTCGCAGCAGGCCGAAGGCAGCGTCAAGGCGGTCGCCGCCGCGACGGAGGAGCTGTCCGCCTCCATCCAGGAGATCGGCAGCCAGGTCCACGCCTCCAGCCAGATCGCCCGCAAGGCCGCGACCGAGGCCGAACGCACCGACCGCACGGTGGAGGGACTGTCGCAGTCCGCCAACAAGATCGGCGAGGTGGTCCAGCTCATCAACGACATCGCCAGCCAGACCAACCTGCTGGCGCTGAACGCGACGATCGAGGCCGCCCGCGCCGGGGAGGCCGGCAAGGGCTTTGCCGTCGTGGCGTCGGAGGTCAAGAGCCTCGCCAACCAGACCGGCAAGGCGACGGAGGAGATCTCCAGCCAGATCCAGGCGATGCAGTCGGTGACCCAGGAGGCGGTGGATGCCATCCGTTCCATCGCCGGCACCATCCGCGAGATCAACGAGATCGCCGCCACCGTCGCAGCGGCGGTCGAGCAGCAGAGTGCCGCCACCCGCGAGATCGCCCGCAATGTGGGCGAGGCCGCCGATGGCACCCAGCATGTCCGCCGCAACATCGACTCCGTCGCCCGCGCCGCCGCGGAATCCGGCGAATCCGCCACCCGCGTGCTGACCGCCTCCTCCACCGTCGCCGACGAGGTGCGGTCGCTGGGGTCCCAGGTCGACGGCTTGGTCAACCGCATGCGGGCGGGCTGACCGGTCCTCAGAAGCGATAGGCCACAAAAAGAAAGCCCCTCGTCCTTTACCGGAGAGGGGCTTTTCTTATGCCAGGACGGTCGATCAGCGGCGACGCGGCTCCACCATGATCGGCCGCCAGATTACCGCGGCGCCGGCACCGGCGCCGCAGGCACCGCCGCAGAATTCCTCGTATGTGTCGGTGGCGCCGCCCTGGGTGCTGGGGGTGCCGCCCTGGGTGTCGATGCCGGCCCGCGCCTGTTGCTGCTGGGCCATCTGCTGCTGTTGGGACTGGGTGGTCATACCATTTCTCCTCTCGGGGAGGCATGAGGTATCAAAATATTCAGAAGCGATCAACTTGGATTTTCGGCCGATATCTCGTGACTTATTTTGGCCAGGACCCCGAAAACCGCCGCTTGTTTTGCGCTGCCGAAGAGTTGATCGTGCATCGCACAAGAAAAGGGCAAGTCGGACCAAGCCCTTCGTCTGCAAACAAAATGCGCCCTTCCTCGCGGTGGAGGAAAGGCGCATTCGTGGGCAACGGTGTGGCGGAAAGCCGCGCGGTGTTGCGGTGCGGTAAGACGGTCAGCCGCTGTTGCGCAGGCCGGCGGCGATGCCGTTGATGGTCAGATGGATGCCGCGGGCGATCTGCTCTCCGCTGTCGCTGGTGCGGTGGCGCTTCAGCAGCTCGACCTGGACATGGTTCAGCGGGTCCAGATAGGGGAAGCGGTTGCGGATCGACCGCGCCAGCAGCGGGTTGTTCTCAAGTAGGGCCGTCTGGCCGGTGATCGCCAGCAGCGCGTCGATGCTGTCCTGCCACTCCGCCCGGATGCGGGAGAAGATGGCATCGCGCAGCGCCGGATCCGACACCAGCCCGGCATAGCGCGACGCGATGGCGATGTTCGACTTGGACAGCACCATGTCCATGTTGGACAGCAGCGTGCTGAAGAAGCCCCAGTCGCGGTGCATGGCGCGCAGCCGTTCCATCCCGTCGGGATGCTGGGCCAGATACGCCTTCACCGCCGATCCGAAGCCGTACCAGCCCGGCAGCATCAGGCGGCATTGCGCCCAACTGAACACCCAGGGGATGGCGCGCAGATCCTCGATGCTGGTCGACTTCTTGCGCGACGCCGGACGGCTGCCGATGTTCAGATTGGCGATCTCGCCGATCACCGTCGACTCCCAGAAATACTTCTCGAAGCCCTCGGTGTCGTAAACCAGCCCGCGATAGGCCTTGAAGGCGTGCTCCGACAGCTCTTCCATGGTCTGGAGGAACTGATCGGAACAGGGGGCGGCCGATTCCGGGTGCAGCAGCGTGGCTTCCAGCGTCGCCGCGGCCAGCGTCTCCAGGTTGCGGCGGCCGACCTCCGGGTTGGAATATTTGCCGGCGATGACCTCGCCCTGTTCGGTGATGCGGATGGCGCCCTGCACGGCGCCGGCCGGCTGGGCCAGGATCGCCTGATAGCTGGGGCCGCCGCCGCGGCCGACCGAGCCGCCGCGGCCGTGGAACAGCCGCAGCCGCACGCCATGCTTGGCGAACACTTCGACCAGCGCGATCTCGGCCTTGTACAGCTCCCAGCCGGAGGTGAGGAAACCGCCGTCCTTGTTGCTGTCCGAATAGCCGAGCATCACCTCCTGCAGGTTGCCGCGGCTTTCCAGGAAGCGCCGGTAGGTCGGGATCGACAGCAGCCGGTCCATGGTGGCGGCGCAGTTGCGCAGGTCGCCGATTGTCTCGAACAGCGGCGCGATGTTCAGGTCCAGCGCCTTTTCCTTCGGCCGCAGCAGCCCGGCTTCCTTCAGCAGGACGGCGACCTCCAGGATGTCCGACACGCCGTCGGTCTTGGAGATGACGCAGTTCACCACCGCATCGGCCCCGAAGCGGGCGCGGGATTCGGCGGCGGTGCGCAGGATGTCCAGTTCGGACCCGGTCTCTTCCGAATAATCGGCGTAGCGCGAGGCGAGCGGACGGTTGGTCTCCAGTTCGCGGACCAGCAGCTCGATCCGTTCGTCCTCCGACAGCGCCTTGTAATCCACGCCAGCATCGGCGAAGGACAGCAGTTCCGCCACGGACCGCTCATGCACGTCGGAGTTCTGGCGCAGGTCGATGCTGGCCAGATGGAAACCGAACAGGTCCACCGCGCGTCGCAGGTGGCGCAGCCGGCCCTTGGCGAGTGCAGCCGAACCGTTGACGGTCAGCGAGCGGTCGATGATGTCGAGGTCGGCGCGGAACTCCGCCGGGGTCAGGTAGGGCGGTGCATCGCCCACGGCGTGGCGCGGCGCTTCCAGCCCGTCCAGCGTCCGCAGCGTCGCGGCGACCCGCGCATAGAGGCCGGAAATGGCGCGGCGGTACGGCTCCAGCTTGCGGTGCGGCGAGGGATCGGGCGAGCGTTCGGCCAGCTGGCGCAGCGGCTCCGACACGTCGATGACGCGGGTGCTCAGCGACAGCTCCGACCCCAGAGTGTGCAGTTCATCCAGATAGAATTGCAGGGCGCGGGTGCTCTGCATCCGCATCGCCTGACGCAGGACGGGGGCGGTGACGAAGGGGTTGCCGTCACGGTCGCCGCCGATCCAGCTGCCCATGCGCAGGAAGGACGGCAGCTCCGTCGTCGCCCAGGACGGGTCGGTCTTGCGCAGATGGTCTTCCAGCTGGGCATAGAAGCGCGGCATCTCGCGCAGGAAGGTATAGTCGTAGAAGGTCAGGCCGTTCGCCACCTCGTCGGTCACCGCCAGCTTGGTGGCGCGCAGGATCGCGGTCTGCCACAGCGTCAGCACGGCGCGCTGGAGCGATTCGAGGTTGGTCTCCTCCTCCTCCGGCGTCATCGGCCCGTGGTCGCGCTCCGCCAGCAGGTTGGCGACCGCCATCTGCACGGTCAGGATGCTCTTGCGCTGCACCTCGGTCGGGTGGGCGGTCAGCACCGGACTGACCAGCGCGCCGTCGAAGAACTCCTTCAACTGCTGGGTGGTGACGCCGGCCTTCGCCGCCTCGTCCAGCGCATGGGCCATCGTGCCTTCGCGCGGGGCCGACCCGGCGAGCGCATGGGCGCGGGTGCGGCGGATGTGGTGCTGGTCCTCGGCGATGTTGGCGAGGTGCGAGAAGAAGCTGTAGGCCCGCACCACCCGCGCAGTCTGCGGCGGCGACAGGCTGTTCAGGATCGCCTCCAGCTCCTTGCGGGCGCCCTGGTCCTCTTCACGGTGGAAGCGGATGGAGGTCTGGCGGATCCGCTCGACGATGTCGAACACCGCCTCCCCCTCCTGGCTGCGGACGGTGTCGCCCAGGATGCGCCCCAGCAGGCGGATATCTTCGCGGAGCGGCTGGTCCTTCGTCTCGGAACTTTCCTGCAGCAGGATGGCGGACATGGGCGACGGTTTCCTGGTCGAGGATGGACGGATACGGGTCGATGCGCGAACGCTGGATACTTGAATGGGGATGATCAAAGTCCGGGCAGGAGAATCCCCCTGCACGCGAAGTGGTCAGACCATCGGCGACAGCATGCCCATTCTGTCAGAAGTTTCAACCGTCCGTGTGCTGGTGCGAAATGATTTCCATAATTCGCAGCGCTGAGAAATGCGACGTCGCATAAGGGCATGCGCGTCGGCCCGCCCGGTCTCCTCGCCTCCTGCGCAAAATCGCACGCGCGCAGCACTACCATACGAGTTTCGGCTTGCGGGCACCCGGCTACCATACTAGCATTTGCACGGGTTACGAATTATCCGCATCTTCCGCTACATCGATTGCAGTCCGGCCGGGGCCCCTGGTGCGCCGGCCGCTTCCAGCTTGCCGGCCACACCCAAAAAAATGCCTTGAACGGGAGGGACCTTCCAATGATCGACCTCGGGATTTCGAGACGCGGCTTCCTTGCGGCCTCCGCCGGCACCGCCGGTTTGCTGGCCGCCGGCCGGCCGGTTTTCGCGGCATTGCAGAAGCCGGCGAGCCCGGTCACGCTGAACGTGGTGGACGTCGCCGGCAATCTGGCGCTGACCCAGAAGGCGATCGAGAATTACCGCAAAGCCAAGCCCGACTGGGTCTCGCGCATCGTCTTCTCCAAGGCGCCGGCACCGGAACTTCCCGGCAAGCTGAAGGCGCAGCAGGACGCCAACCGGGTCGACATCGATCTGGTGCTGACCGGCACCGACGTGCTGTCCGCCGGCATCGACCAGAAGCTGTGGATCAATCTGCTGCCGGATCGCGCCGGTGACCTGCCGAAGCTGTCCGACATCTATCTGGAGCCCGC
Organism: Azospirillum sp. CT11-132; assembly: GCF_047302835.1. Classification (NCBI taxonomy): domain Bacteria; kingdom Pseudomonadati; phylum Pseudomonadota; class Alphaproteobacteria; order Rhodospirillales; family Azospirillaceae; genus Azospirillum; species Azospirillum sp. CT11-132. Next base: position 216,421 of record NZ_JBGLZA010000001.1, on the reverse strand, counting down.
CGCCCGCATGCAGGGCCTCGCCGAAGGCCAGGGCGTCGTCGTCACCTACTATCCCTCCGGCCCGCTGTTCGAATATGCGCCGGAACGGGTGAAGCAGGTGCCGAAGACGGCGGCGGAACTGCTGGCCTGGGCGAAGGCCAACCCGAAGCGCTTCGCCTATGCCCGCCCGGCCAACTCCGGCCCCGGCCGCACCTTCCTGATGGGGCTGCCCTACATTCTTGGCGACAAGGATCCCAAGGATCCCGTCAATGGCTGGGAGAAGACCTGGGCTTACCTGCGCGAATTGGGCGAGACCATCGAAGCCTATCCGGCCGGCACCACCCCGACCATGAAGGCGCTGGGCGAAGGGTCGCTCGACATCATCGTCTCGACCACCGGCTGGGACATCAACCCGCGGGTGCTCGGCGTGGTGCCGAAGTCGGCCGAGGTTTTCGCGGTGGAGAATTTCCGCTGGGTCGCCGACGCCCATTACATGTGCATCCCCAAGGGCGTGTCGGCGGAAAAGCTGGCCGTCATCCTGGACCTGATGAATCACCTTCTGACCCCGGCGCAGCAGGCCTACACCTATGACGAGGGCTATTTCTATCCCGGCCCGGCGGTGAAGGGCGTGACGCTCGCCATGGCGCCGAAGGAAAGCCAGGACGCCATCGCCGAGTTCGGCCGCCCGTCCTACGACAAGCTGATCACCGACCACCCCATCGAACTGCCGCTCGCCGCCGACAAGCTGGTCCAGGCCTTCCGCCGCTGGGACGAGGAGATCGGCGCGCGCAAGGGCAAGTGACAGCGTTCCAGCTGACGACAGCGCCCCATTCACAAGCCCTCTCCCGGGGCGGGAGAGGGCGCAAAATGCGGCAGCGCTCCATCCAGCCACAGGACCCCCGAATGAACGTCGGACCCACCACCTTCAAGCAACTGCACCTTCAGGGAGTGAGGCGGGAGTTCGACGCCTTCACGGCGCTGAAAGGGCTGGACCTCACCATCGAGCGGGGCGAGTTCATCGCCCTGCTCGGCCCGTCGGGCTGCGGCAAGACCACCGCGCTGAACTGCATCGCCGGCCTGCTGCCCGTCAGCGGCGGGCGCATCATGCTGGACGACCGCCGGGTCGACGTGCTGCGACCGGAAGAGCGCGGTTTCGGCATGGTCTTCCAGAATTACGCCCTGTTCCCGCACATGACCGTGCGCAAGAACATCGGTTTCGGCCTGCGCATGCGCGGCGTTCCGAAGCCGGAACTGGAAAAGCGCGTCGACGCCGCACTGGCGGCGGTCCGCCTGGAATCCCAGGCGGAGAAGCTGCCCGGCCAGCTGTCGGGCGGCCAGCAGCAGCGCGTCGCCATCGCCCGCGCCATCGTGGTCGAACCGCCGCTGGTGCTGATGGACGAGCCGCTCTCCAATCTGGACGCCAAGCTGCGGCTGGAGATGCGCCAGGAAATCCGCCGAATCCACCAGTCGCTCGGCTCCACCACCATCTACGTCACCCACGACCAGGAAGAGGCGCTGTCGCTGGCCGACCGCATCGTCGTGCTGCGCGACGGCGCCATCCGGCAGGTCGGCACCCCGGCGGAACTTTACACCCTGCCCGCCCATCTCGACGTTGCCGACTTCATGGGCTTCCGCAACCGCCTCAACGGCGAACTGGTCGGGACGGAGGGCGAGGATGCCCTGCTCGACATCGAAGGCACGGTGATCCGCGGCCGGATGCGGGCCGCGCCCACGGGTGGGACATCCGCCGGCAAGGCGGCCGTCGCGGCGATCCGCCCCGACGATCTTGAGCCGACCGGCACCGACGCCGGCATTCCGGTGCGGGTGGAGGCGGTGGAGTATCGTGGTCGCGGCTTCCACGGCGTCGGCGTCACCGCGTCGGGGACGGAGCTGCATTTCGCCTCCCCTTATCCGCTGCAACGGGGTGCCGCCATCCGGCTCGGCGCCGATGCCGGCCGCGTGCTGGTGTTCGGTGACGCGCGATGAGCGCCGTCATGGAAGGCCGCGCCGAGGGCCCGACACTGCGCCAGCGGCTGGCCGCCCGCGGCATCGACGGGGCGACCCTGCTGGTGCTGCCCTGCGTGGCGCTTATCCTGGGGCTGTTCATCTACCCGTTCCTGTACGGGCTGATGCTGTCCTTCGAGCCGAAGGACGGGTCGCTGTTCGGCAACTATGCCAGATTCTTCAGCGATCCGTTCCTCTACGGCACCATCTTCAAGACGCTGCGGCTGGCTTTCCCGGTGACGTTGCTGAACCTGCTGATCGCGATCCCCATCGCCTTCCGGGTGCGGCTGATGCGGCGCCAGCGGCTGCTGACCACCCTGCTGGTGCTGCCGATCACGCTCGGCACCGTGCTGGTCGCCGAAGGCATGCTGTTTTATTTCGGGCCGCAGGGGTGGTTCAACCGGGTCCTGATGGCGGTCGGGCTGCTGTCCACCCCGATTTCGGTGCTGAACGGCTATTGGGGCGTCTTCATCTCGCTGGTGCTGACGGGCTTCCCCTTCACCTTCCTGCTGACGCTTTCCTATGTCACCGGCATCGACCCGTCGCTGGAGAATGCGGCGGCGACGCTGGGCGCCGGGCCGGCCGCCCGCTTCCGCGAGGTCTTCCTGCCGCTGCTGATCCCCGGCCTCGCCATCACCTTCTGCCTGTCCTTCGTCCAGGCTTACTCGGTGCTGCCGTCGGCGGTGCTGGTCGGCGATCCGGCCAACGCCACGCGTGTCATCTCCATCGCCGCCTATCAGGCCGCGTTCGAGGAGTACGACTACTCCATGGCCTCGGCCATCGCGATGATCATGGGGGCGGTCCAATTGCTGGTGGTCGTGGCGGTTCTCGGCTGCCGCTCGCTGTTCTACCGCGGCCCCGCCGCGGGCGCCAAAGGCTGAGGAGAGGCGGCAATGCAGAAATCCATCATGTCCCGTCTGTGGGTCTTCGCCGTCTGGGCGGTGATCGGGCTGTTCCTCATCAATCTGATGGGGCTGATCGCCTCGGTGCTGACTTCTTCGGTGGCGACGCGCTGGCTCGGCACCTGGATCCCGGCGGGCTTCACGACCCGCTGGTATTTCGCCGCCTGGGACGAGTTCCAATTGGGAGACGTGCTGTGGGTCACCTTCCAGGCGGTCGGGGCTGTGGTCCTGCTGTCCGGCCTGCTCGGCGTCCCGGCCGCCTATGCGCTGGCTCGGCGCGAATTCCCGGCCAAGCGTGCAGTGATGCTGCTTCTGCTTCTGCCCCTTCTGGTTCCGCCGATCACCTACGGCATCCCGCTGGCGACGGTGCTGTACAAGGCGGGGCTGGGCGGCACGCTGACCGGCGTCATCCTGGCCAATCTGGTGCCCACCGTGCCCTTCGTGGTGCTGGTGATGATCCCCTTCATCGAGCAGATCGACCCCCGCACCGAGGCGGCAGCCCGCGTCTTCGGCGCCAACATCTTCCAGATGTTCGTCCATGTGCTTGTGCCGATGCTGATGCCGGGCGTGCTGGCGGCGCTGCTGCTGGTGCTGGTGCGGACCATCGGCATGTTCGAGCTTACCTTCCTGGTCTCCGGGCCCGGCAGCCAGACGCTGGTGGTGGCGCTCTATTATGCGGTGTTCGCTTCCGGTGTTCGGGCGGTGCAGTCGATCGACGCCATGGCGGTCATCTATATGGCGACCACGCTGGTCTGGCTGATCGTCGCCCTGCGCTTCGTCAACCCGACCCAGATCGTCGGCCGCGGCAAGCGTCCCGCAGCGTAAGCTCGGGGTTACGGCCCGGCTCCGCTCAAGACCATGATGCCGGCATCATGGTCTTGCAGTCGGTCCCCACAATTTCCACCGGCACAGGCCGACGGTTTATTTGTGGAACTCTGGTAGGGACTGTTTGGCTGGAAAGAGCTTTCGTTGACAAATCCGTACCATGCCAAGTCGGGGCGGCGGGAAATACTCTTGCCGCTGGCTTGGTATGGTAGTATCCTGATAGGCCAGATTTTCGCTCCGGACCTTCGGGCCGGTTTCGAGGCGCCATAAACCATGACGTGCCGATGCTGAACAAGATCGACGTGGAATCCGGCGAACCGATCGCGCGGCGCGTGTACCGGGTGCTGCGCCAAGCCATCGTGACGATGCAGTTCCGTCCCGGTCAAGCCCTGTCCGAGCAGGAGATCGCCGATCAGCTCGGCGTCAGCCGCCAGCCGGTGCGCGAAGCCTTCATCAAGCTGAGCGAGTCGGGACTGCTGACCATCCGGCCGCAGCGCGGGACATTCGTCGTCAAGATCTCGGTCAAGCAGGTGCTCGACGCCCGCTTCGTGCGCGAGGCGGTGGAGACCGCCGTGGTGCGCAAGGCCTGCGAAACCATCACGCCGGCCGGTATCGCCGAACTGCGCGACAACCTGAAGGCCCAGTGGGACATCGCCGACGAACCGGTTCCGGTGCGCTTCCTGGAACTGGACGAAGCCTTCCACCGGACCATCGCCATTGGGGCGGAGTGCGAGTATGCGTGGCGCATCGTCGAGGAGACGAAGGCCCAGATGGACCGCGTCCGTTATCTCAGCGTTCCCTACGCCACGCCGATCCGCCGGCTGATCTCGCAGCATCAGGCGGTGGTAGAGGCCATCGTCGCCCGCGACCCCGTCAAGGCGGAAGCGGCGATGGGGCTGCATCTGCGCGAAATCCTGACCTCCCTGCCCGAATTGGAGGGCAAGTTTCCCGACCTGTTCACCCTGGATGACGCCGCACCCCCGCCTCCCCAGAAGGCGGCCTCCCGAAATGCGGGCCGCGCGAGGGTTGCCGGAGCGCGCTGATCGGCCCAGCTTTCAGGGGACGGTGAGGGGCGGTCCGGCATGGTTCGTCCGTCTCCATCGACGGCGCGGTCGGGGAGATCAGTTCGCCCAGGGAACAATCCGGATTGCCCATCCCCAACATTCGTGACATACTACCATACAAGAATGTGAGCCCGCAGCTCGCCAGGAAGGAAACAGTTTCCATGCAAACGCCCGCATCGTCCTCTTCTCCTTCCGGTGCCCCGTCCCGGCGCCTTGACGCCTCCACATTGGCCACCCTGCCGGCGGCGGTGGCGCGGCCCGGTTACGACCGCAGGGATCTGGAGATCGGCATCGTCCATCTCGGCGTCGGCGCTTTCCAGCGCGCCCATCAGGCGGCCTACACCGACGCGCTGCTGGAGACGCAGTTCGGGGCTTGGGGCATCGCCGGGGTCAGCCTGCGCAGCCCCGACACCCGCGATGCCCTGGAGCCACAGGATGGGCTCTACACCGTCGCCGTGCGCGACGCGGAGGGGGAGCGGCTGCGGGTGATCGGCTGCCTGCTGGAACTGCTGGTGGCGCATGAGAATCCGGAAGCGGTGCTGGAGCGGATGTGCCGCCCGTCGGTGCGCATCGTCACCCTGACGGTGACGGAGAAGGGCTATTGCCACGACCCGGCGACCGGTGCGCTGAACGAGGACCATCCCGACATCCGCCACGACCTGGACAATCCGGCCAAGCCGCGCACCGCCATCGGCTTCCTGGCCGAGGCGCTGTCCCGCCGCCGCGCCGCCGGGCTGCCGCCCTTCACCGTGCTGAGCTGCGACAACCTGCCGAGCAACGGTGACACCGTCGCCCGCATCCTGTGCCGCTTCGCCGAGCTGCGCGGTGCCGATTTCGGCGCCTGGGTGGCGGAGTCCGTCGCCTGCCCCAACAGCATGGTCGACCGCATCGTTCCGGCCACCACCGAGGCCGACCGTGCCCGCGTGTCGCAGTCGCTGGGCGTGCAGGATGCCTGGCCGGTGGTAACCGAGCCCTTCACCCAGTGGGTGGTCGAGGACCGCTTCCCCGCCGGGCGCCCGGCCTGGGAGACGGTGGGGGTCGAACTGGTCGCCGACGTCCACCCCTATGAGACGATGAAGCTGCGGCTGCTGAACGGCAGCCACTCCACCATCGCCTATCTGGGCTATCTGGCGGGCTATGAGACGGTGTCGGACACCATGGCGGATCCCGCCTTCGCCACGCTGGTCCGCAACCTGATGGACCGGGAGACCGGGCCGACGCTGCACATGCCTGCCGGTGCGGATATGGAGCAGTACAAGGACGCGCTGATCGCCCGCTTCCGCAATCCGGCGCTGCGCCACCGCACCTGGCAGATCGCAATGGACGGCACGCAGAAGCTGCCGCAGCGCCTGCTGAATCCGATCCGCGACCGGCTGGCCGCCGATCAGCCGATCGACCGGCTGGCCTTGGCGGTCGCCGCCTGGATGCGCTACGTCGCCGGCACCGACGAGGCCGGCAAGCCCATCGACGTGCGCGACCCGCTGGCGACCCGTCTGGCGGAAATCGCTGCCTCCACCGCCGGCAACCCCAACCGGCTGGCCGAGGCTCTGTTCGGTTTGACCGCAGTGTTTGGCGAGGATCTGCCGCGCGACCCGCGCTTTACCGGACCGGTCACTGCCGCGCTCAAGCGCCTGTTCGCCGAGGGCGCCCGCGCCGTGGTCGCCGCCACCGCCTGACCCCGCTTCACAGCGACATCTTCTTTAGGGAGTGTTCCCGTGGTTGCCCTGACAGTCGAAAAGCCGCATGTGCTGGCGCTCCGCCCCGAAAACGCCCCGGATGCCGGGCCGGTCAAGGCCGGCGAGGTGCTGGTCCGCGTCCGGCGCGCCGGGATCTGCGGGTCTGACCTGCACATCTACCACGGCTCCAACCCCTTCGCGGTCTATCCCCGCGTCATCGGCCACGAGTTCGCCGGCACGGTCGAGGCGGTGGGCGACGGCGTGGGCAACGTCGCGGTCGGCGACCATGTGGTGGTCGATCCGGTGGTGTCCTGCGGCCGCTGCTATGCCTGCCGCGCCGGGCGGACCAATGTCTGCGCCAATCTGGAGGTGTTCGGCGTCCATCGCGACGGCGGGTTCCGCAACCATGTCGTGGTGCCGGCAGCCAATGCCATCAAGGTGCGCTCCGACCTGCCCTTCTCGCTTGCCGCACTGGCGGAGCCGCTGTCCATCGCAGCGAACGTGCTGTCGCGCACCGGCATCGGCGCCGACGACACCCTGCTGGTCTATGGCGCCGGGACAGTCGGGCTGACGGTGGTGCAGGTCGCCAAGCTGCACGGCGCCCGCTGTATCGTCGCCGACCTGGACGACAAGCGGCTGGAGCGGGCGAAGGAGTTCGGCGCCGACGTGGTCCTCAACTCTTCCCGCGTGTCGGTGCCCGACGCGGTGCGCGACGAGAATGGCGGACTCGGGCCGACGGTTGTGATCGACGGCGCCGGCGTGCCGGCCCTTCTGGAGGAGGCCTGCCGCCTCGCCAGCCCGGCAGCGCGCATCGGCCTGCTGGGCTTCTCCCCCGCCCCCTGCAACATCAGCCAGCAGGAGATCGTGAAGAAGGAGCTGACCCTGGTCGGTTCCCGCCTGAACCGCCGCCTGCTGCCCCAGGTGATCGACTGGCTGGAGAGCGGCAAGCTGCAGCCGGCGGCGATGATCACCCAGGTCTTCCCGATTGCCGACGCCGCGAGCGCCTTCGCCCTGATCGAGACCGACCCGTCCAGCACGATCAAGGTCCAGCTCGACTTCGAAAGCTGACCGCCGGGCAAACGGCATCCACCAGCGAACAATGGCGGACCGGAGCCGCCGATAACGGAGGAACACCAGGATGAACAGCAAGACCCCGATCTCCCGCCGCACGCTGGCGAAAAGCATCGGCCTCGGCGCCGGCATCGCCGCCGGTGCGACGCTGCTGGGCGGCATCGCCGCGCCGGCCATCGTCCGCGCCCAGGCCAAGACGACGCTGAAGCTCGGGCACCTCGCCAACGAGGACAATGTCTGGCACAAGGCCTCGCTGGTCTTCGCCGAGGAAGTCGCCAAGCGCACCAACGGCGCGGTCGAGGTCAAGGTGTTCCCCAACGAGCAACTCGGCAAGGAAACCGACCTGATCAAGGGTATCCAGCTCGGCACCATCGATTTCACCATCACCGGTGAGTCGCTGCAGAACTGGGCGCCGGCCGCGGCGCTGCTGGCGGTTCCCTACGCCATCCGCGACCTCGACCATCTCGACAAGGTCGTCACCGGCGAGCCGGGCAAGAAGATCGCCGACGCCATCGAGCAGAAGACCCAGCTGGTCCCGCTGACCTACTTCGCCCGCGGCCCGCGCAACCTGACCAGCAAGCGCCCGATCAAGTCGCCGGACGAGTTGAACGGCCTGAAGATGCGCGTCCCCAACGTGCCGCTGTTCGTGTCCTTCTGGCAGGGGCTGGGCGCCAAGCCGACGCCGATGGCCTTCTCGGAGGTCTTCACCGGCCTGCAGAACGACACCATCGAGGCGCAGGAGAACCCGCTGGCCCTCATCAAGTCGGCGAGCTTCTACGAGGTCCAGAAATACGTGAACCTGACGGAGCACGTCATCAGCTGGATCTATCTGGTCGGCGGGTCGAAGAAGCTGAACAAGATGCCGGCCGAGCAGCGCGCCGCGATCATGGAAGCCGCCAAGGCCGCCCAGGCCGCCGAGCGCAAGCTGTTCATCGAGGACGAGACCAAGCTGGCGGCCGACCTGAAGGCAAAGGGCATGGAGTTCATCACCGTCGACAAGGCGGCCTTCGCCGAGAAGGGCCGTCCGGCCGTCGTCGCGGCGCTGTCGCCCGAGATCAAGCCGATCTACGAGGAAATCCTCGCGGTGAAGTGAGCGGGAGATCCCCTCTCCCCCCCGGGGAGAGGGTTAGGGTGAGGGGGATGCGTGGCGGGGCCTTCCGAGAATCCTCCCTATGCATCCCCCTCACCCCGACCCTCTCCCCGGGGGGGAGAGGGGGATACGGAGTTGTGTCCCCCTCCCCCAACCGCAAGAGCCCTTCCAATGCGCAACGCCTTTGCCGCCGCGGTGTCGGCCGTCTCCGCCCTTTGCCGCTGGGGAACCCTGGCGGCCATCGGCGTCCTCATCGTCGTCGTGACCATCCAGGTGCTGGGCCGCATTCCCGGTTTCCCCTCGCCGCCCTGGACGGAGGAGGTGGCCCGCTTCGCGCTGGTCCATCTCGTCGCCTTCTCCTGCGGGCTGGCGCTGCTGCGCGGCGAGCTGGTGAACGTCGACATGTTCATCCTGCTGCTGCCCAAGCCCCTGCAGACGGCGGTCGCACGGCTGGTTGATCTGGCGATCCTGGTCTTTGCCATCGCCATCATCCCCGGCGCCTGGGATTACGTCGTCGGCAGCATTGGTGAGCGGGCGCGCTCCATCAACGTGCCGATGATCTGGGTCTATGTCGTGACGCTGATCATCCCGGTGTCGCTCGCCTTCTTCTCGATCGCCCGGCTGGCCGGGCTCGGGCGCGATTCCGCGCCGCCCAGCCATGGGGAAACCGTCTGATGGTCACCGCACTGTTCGTCACCTTCGCCGTCCTGCTGATCCTGGGCGCGCCGGTGGGCATCGCGCTGGGCGGCGCGTCGGCGGTCTATCTGGTCGGCAGCGACATCGACCTCGCCGTGGTTCCGCAATTCATGTATGCGGGCATGGACAGCTTCGTCCTGCTCTGCATCCCCGGCTTCGTGCTGGCCGGCAACCTGATGAACGGCGGCGGCATTACCGACCAGATCGTGCTGTTCAGCAACCGGCTGGTCGGCCATATCCGCGGCGGCCTCGGACTTGCCAACGTGACGGGGTCGATGGTATTCGCCGGCATTTCCGGCACCGCGGTGGCGGAGACCGCCTCCATCGGCGCGGTGATGATCCCGGCGATGCGCAAGTCCGGCTATGACGCGCCCTTCGCCGCCGCGGTTACCGCCGCCGCCTCCACCGTCGGGCCGATCATCCCGCCCAGTGTGCCGATGATCATCGTCGGCACACTGACCGGCCTGTCGGTCGGCAAGATGTTCATGGCCGGCGCCGTCCCGGGCCTGCTGCTGGGCGTCGGCATGATGCTGACGGTCTGGATCCTGGCGCGGGTGCGCAACTATCCCCGGGAGCCTTGGCAGGGCTTCGGCGCGCTGCTGCGTGCCAGCCGAGGCGCCTTCTGGGCGCTGCTGATGACGGCGATCATCCTGTTCGGCATCGTCGGCGGCTATTTCACCCCGACCGAGGCCTCCATCGTCGCGGCGCTCTACGCCTTCGTCATCGGGCTGTTCGTCTACAAGGGCTTCAAGCTGCGCCAGCTGCCCGGCATCCTGCTGGAAAGCGCCATCGGGGCGGGCGGGCTGATCCTGCTGGTGGGGCTTGCCAACGTCTTCGGCTGGATCCTGACCAGCGAGCAGATTCCGCAGGCCATCGCCGCCTCGATGCTGGCGCTGACCACCAACAAGTACCTGATCATCCTGCTGATCAACATTCTGCTGCTGATCGTCGGCACCTTCATGGAAACGATCGCGGCCCTGATCATCCTGTTCCCGCCGCTGCTGGCGGTGGCGACGCAGGTCGGCATCGACCCGATCCATTTCGCCACCTTCGCCGTGCTGAACCTGATGATCGGCCTGACCACCCCGCCGGTCGGCGTCTGCCTGTTCGTCGCGGCGAACATCGCGAAGATCTCGCTGGGCGCGATCACCAAGGCGATCTGGCCCTTCCTGCTCTGCAACATCGTGATCCTGTTCCTGGTCTCCTACATCCCGGCCCTGTCGCTGTGGCTGCCGAGCCTGCTTTTCCGCTGACACCCAAATCCAAAGCCCCTCTCTTTCCAAGGAGTTCGAAGCCATGGAACAATCCTGGCGCTGGTTCGGCCCCGAAGACGCCATCAAGCTGAACCACATCCGCCAAGCCGGCGCCACCGGCGTGGTCACCGCCCTGCACCACATCCCCTATGGCGTCGTCTGGTCGGTCGAGGAAATCCAGAAGCGCAAGGCGATGATCGAGTCCGACAAGGAACTCGGCCTCAGCTGGACCGTCACCGAAAGCCTGCCGGTGCACGAGGCGATCAAGATCGGCGAAGGCGACCTGACGGAGCTGTTCGACAACTACCGCCAGTCGATGCGCAACCTCGCCGCCTGCGGCGTGACCACCATCTGCTACAACTTCATGCCGGTTCTGGATTGGACGCGGACGGAGCTGGCGGCGGCGCTGCCGGGCGGTGGCACCTCGCTGCGCTTCAACGCCCATGAGCATGCCGCTTTCGACGTCTACATGCTGGAGCGTCCGGGCGCCGAGGAGGACCATTCACCCGAAGTCCTCGCCAAGGCCAAGGAGTGGTTCGACCGCTCGTCGGAAAGCGACCGGGCGAAGCTGCTGTCGAACATCATGGCCGGCCTGCCGGGCGCCTATGACCGCTACGACATCCCCGGCCTGCGCAAGATGATCGCGCGCTTCAACGGCATGTCCGCCGACGGACTGCGCGAGACGCTGGCCCGCTTCCTACGCGAGGTGATCCCGACGGCGGAGGAGGTCGGCATCCGCATGGCGATCCATCCCGACGACCCGCCCCGCCCGCTGTTCGGCCTGCCCCGCATCGTCAGCACCGAGGACGACCTCGCCCACCTGATCAATGCGGTGAAGTCGCCGAACAACGGCCTGACCTTCTGCACCGGCTCGCTGGGCGCGGGCCAGACCAATAACGTGCCGGCGATGGCCAAGCACTTCGCCGAGGACATCCACTTCGTCCACCTGCGCAATGTCGCGAAGGAGCCGGACGGGTCCTTCGAGGAAGCCGACCATCTCGGCGGCGACGTGGATATGGTTTCGGTCGTCACCACCCTGCTGGAGGAGCAGAAGCGCCGCCAGGACGCCGGCAACGACAACTGGCGCCTGCCCTTCCGCCCCGACCACGGGCATGAACTGCTGGACGATGTGGGCAAGCCGACCCACCCCGGCTACCCGATGATCGGCCGCCTGCGTGGTCTGGCGGAAATTCGCGGTGTGATGACCGCCGTCGCGGCGGTGAAGCAGCTGCCGATGTGAGTGGGGAGGCGCCGGCGTTACCCGCCGGCGCGCATCCCCAGCCGGGCGAGCTTTTTGTAGAAAGCGGCGCGGGAAATGCCGAGCGCCCGCGCCGCCTCCGTCGCCCGGCCACCGCTGGCCGCGAGCGCGCGGCCGAGCAGCCCGCGCTCGAACTCGTCGAAGGCCTCGTCATAGCCCGGCAGGGGTTGTGGTTCCACATGGACCAGCGACGACGCCGGTGTCGGACGCGCCATCTCTGCCGGTTCGGCGCCTGCCAAATCCGGCAGCGCCTCGGCGAGGTCGGCGGCGGTCAGGCGGCGGTTGTCGGTCAGCAGGCAGGTGCGCTCCAGCACATTGCGCAGCTCGCGCACATTGCCGGGCCAGCGGTGGCGGCTCAGCGCCTCGACCGCTTCCGGGGTCAGGCCGCGCAGGGGAAGGCCGCTGCGGGCGGCGATCTCCTGCAGGATGGATTCTGCGATGGCCTCCAGCCCGCCGCCCATCTCCGCCAGGGCCGGCAGTCGGATCGGCAGCACGTTCAGCCGGTAATAGAGGTCGGAGCGGAAACGGCCGTCGCGGATCCGCTGCTCCAGATCGACATTCGTCGCCGCGATCACCCGGACATCGACCTTCACCGGACGGTCGGAGCCCAGCGGTTCGATCTCCTGCTCCTGCAATGCCCGCAGCAGCTTGGCCTGCAGCCCAAGCGGCATGTCGCCGATCTCGTCCAGGAACAGGGTGCCGCCGTCGGCGGTCTTGAAGCGGCCTTCCCGGCCCCGGCGGTCCATCCCGGTATAGGCGCCGGGCATCGCCCCGAAGAACTCCGCCTCCAGCAGCGTTTCCGGGATCGCCGCGACGTTGACGCCGACGAAGGACCGGCCGCTACGCGCCGACAGGCCATGGATGGCCTGGGCGATCAACTCCTTGCCGGTGCCGGTCTCGCCCAGCAGCAGGATCGGTGCATCGCTGCGGGCGGCGAGGCGGGCCTTGCGCTTGACCTCCAGGCAGACCGGGCTGTCGCCGACATAGCTTTGCAGCGTGTAGCGCGGCTGCCTCCCCTCGTCGAGCCGGCGCCGGGTCGCCGCCAGTTCGGCCTCCAGCCGCGACAACTCGGCCAGCAGGGGTTTCAGGCGGTGCAGGCTGTCATAGAGGACGAAGCCGACGGCGCCGATGATCCCGCCGCGGTCGTCGGTCAGGGGAAACCGCGTCACCACCAGCCGCTGGGTTCCGAACAACATCAGGTCGAGCAGGATCGGCTGGCCGGTCGCCAAAACCTGACGCATCTGCGAATGGGGGATGATCTCCTCCACCTCGCGGCCGATGGCCTCGGCGGGGTCGGAGATGCCGAGCATGCGGGCGTATTTCTCGTTGATCCACACCACCCGCGCGTCGCGGTCGACCGCCACCGTGCCCTCGGACTGGGTTTCCAGCGCCTCGAACAGCGACGGGATGGCCCGGCTGCGCAGCAACGCGGCATTGCCGGCAAAGGCATCGCCTTCCAGGGGAACCGCCGCCCTGTCCGCTCCGCCCCGCCGTCCGCCGTCCGCTCGTTCCGTCACCCTGGCCGCTCCTCATGATCGTCGCATCCAGGTGTTATCGGGACCGAGCCCGGATTCCGCAATGCTAGAGCGACCCTCGGGGCAAGGCCGATCACAGTGCCGCAGGCTCTTGCGGAGTTGCGGCCGGCCGGTCCATGCTGCGGTGCCGTAGCGCTTTCCCGCTCCATTGCGGAGCGGCCGCGCCACTCCTCCGGAGCCATCTTGCCCGTTCCGTCCGTTCCGCCATGCTGACCCTGCCGGCCCTTCTCCTGCTTGCCGCGGTGCTGGCGACCTTGTGGACGGCATGGCGCAGTTGGGCTCTGCCCCCCTTTCCCGGACGCTTCAATTTCGTGGCGATGCAGCTGTCCGCCTGCTGGTGGACGACGGCCGCCGCCATCGAAACCATCGTCCCGGCCCCGGCGGACAAGCTGTTCTGGGCCGAGATGGCGTGGTTCGGCATCGTCTGCACCCCCAGCTTCTGGGCACTGTTCCTGTGGTCCTACACGCAGGAGGAATTGGCGGCGCGCTGGCGGCTGGTGCCCGTCGTGGTGGGCGCGCTGACCTGGGCGGCGGCGCTGACCAACGACGCCCATCGGCTGATCTATACGGCGGTCCAACCGATCAGCGACGCGCCTGGCGCCGCGCTGGACTACAGCCACGGCCTGCTGTTCTTCGTCGTCACCATCTATCTCTATGCCTTCATGGTGATGAGCATCGTCGTCACCGCCAGCGGCATCCACCGGGCCACGCCGGCCTACCGCACCCATTACCTGGGCTTCCTGGTGGCGATGGCGGTGCCGTGGGTGGCGAATGTCGGCTACGTCACCAACAACCTGACGCTGTTCGACTTCGACCCCACTCCCTTCAGCTTCCTGCTGATGGGCGCGGTGTTCTACTGGCTGATCACCCGGCGGCGCCTGTTCGTCCTGCTGCCGGTCGCCCGCGACGCCCTGCTGGACGCCGTACCCGACCCCGTTCTGGTTCTCGATGCCGACGGCACGGTGGTGGAGGCGAACCCGGCGGCCCTGGCGCTGGTGCCCGACGGCACGCCGCTCGGCCGCCGGCTGGCCGACCTCCCCGGCCTGTCGGCGCTGTCGCCGCGGGACATCACCCTTCCGGTGCCGCTGACGCTGGAGAGTGACGGCACAGCGCGCAGCTTCGAGGCGACCCGCGTCCCGCTCACCTCCGGCAGCGCCGGCGGGCGTGCCGCGGCGCGCGAGGTCGGCTGCCTGCTGATGCTGCGCGACGTCACCCATCGCCGCCGGGCCGAAATGCGGCTGGAGGACATGGTGCGGCGCCTCGACCTCGCCCGGCTGGAGGCGGAGGAGCGGCTGGTGGCGGAGCAGGAGGCCAAGCGGGCGCTGAACGGCTTCCTGTCGATGGCGGCCCACGAGTTCAAGACGCCGCTCGCCATCATCGACGGCGCGGCCCAGCTTCTGCTGATGGACGCGGAGGTGAAGGCCCCCGGCATGCTGCCGCGGCTGGAGAAGATCCGCCGTGCGGTACGCCGGCAGGTCAACATCCTGGATACCTGCCTTGCCGACGACCGACTGAGCGACCCGGCTTTCGCGTTGCGCCGCGATCCGCTGGAACTGCCGGCTTTGCTGCGCGCTGCCGCTTCGGCCCAGGGCGACGCCGCCCCCGGCCGGCGGATCGAGCTGGAGCTGGACGGTTGTCCGGCCCGGATGACCGGCGACGGCCCGATGCTGGAGCTGTGCGTCCACAACTTGCTGAACAACGCGCTGAAATACTCGCCTCCCGGCACGCCGGTCCGGCTGCGCGCCTGGAGCGAGGACGGGGGCGAGGAAGGGCCGGACGGGCAATCGCAACTGGCGTTGTCGGTGGCCGACCAGGGCATCGGCATCCCGGACAGCGAACGGGAGCGGGTGTTCGACCGGTTCTTCCGCGCCTCCAACACCGGAACGGCGGCGGGCAGCGGTGTCGGGCTGAACATGGTCCGCCGCATCGCGGCGCTGCATGGTGGAACGGTGACGGTCGACAGCCGATTGGGCGGGGGCAGCGTCTTCACGCTGCGGATCCCGCTCGGTGAAGACGCGCTCTGCGAAGACGGGATGGCCGGCATGTCGGCGGATTAATCCGTCGGAGAGATCGTTTCTTGCATTGATTGACAGGTGAAGGGAATAATCCCGCTCCCTCCATCTGGACCCTGGCAATATGAGCGATCACGACCCCACCGTCGTCCGGCCGGTGCCGAAACCCCGCGTCCCTCTGGGCATCGAAGAGGTGCTGGTCGCCATCACCATGGCGGTGGTGGCGCTGATCACCTTCGCCAACGTCGTGGTGCGCTACCTCACCGACGTCTCCTTCGCCTTCACCGAGGAATATTCGATCGCGCTGATGGTGATCCTGACCTTCCTCGGCGCCTCGGCCGCGGTTGTGAAGGACCGGCACATCCGCATCACCTTCGTCACCGACAAGCTGTCGCCGGCCAACCGCCGCCGGGCGGAACAGTTCGCCATGGCCTGCGTCGCGCTGATGTATGGGCTGCTGGTGGTTTACGGCACCTGGACGACTTGGGACGATTACCGGTTCGAGGTGACCTCGCCGGCGCTGGGGCTGCCGCAGTGGATCTACACGATCTGGCTGCCGGTGCTGTCGCTGGTGGTGCTGGCCCGCACCATCGGCCGCATGATCCGCATCCACCGCGGCACCGAACCGCTGGAAACCGGACATATCCCGGAGGGCGAACCGTGATCACCAGCCTGCTCTTCGGGTCCTTCCTGATCATGATGCTGGCGGGCGTGCCGATTGCCGCCGCCCTTGGCCTGGCCGGCACCGCCGCCATCGCCTTTGCCCATCTCGGCGTCATTTCGGTCCCGACCAGCGTCTATACCGGCATCGCCAAATATCCGCTGCTGACCATCCCGATGTTCGTGCTGGCCGGCACCATCTTCGACCGGTCGGGCGTGGCGCAGAAGCTGGTGCGCTTCGCCACCGCCATCGTCGGCCAGGGCAAGGGTGCACTGGCGATCATCGCGGTGGTGGTGGCGATGATGATGGGTGGCATCTCCGGTTCCGGCCCCGCCATCGCCGCGGCGGTCTGCGGCGTTATGGCGCCCAGCATGATCCGCGCCGGCTATCCCCGCCCCTACATCGCCAGCGTCATCGCCGCGGCGGCGGCCACCGACATCCTGATCCCGCCGTCGGTCGCCCTCATCATCTACAGCGTCCTGGTGCCGGCCGCCCCGACCACCTCGATGTTCGCCGCCGGCATCATTCCCGGCACGCTGGCCGGCCTCGCCCTCATCATCCCGGTCTTCTGGCTGGCGCGGAAACACAATCTCGGCGCCAAGCTGTCGCACGAGCCGCGCCCGCCCTTCTGGCGCAGCCTGTGGGACGCATCGCTCGGCCTGTTCGCCAAGGTCATCATCCTGGGCGGCCTGCGTCTCGGCATCTTCACCCCGACCGAGGCGGCGGTGATCGCGGTGGCTTACGGCCTGCTGCTCGGCATGGTGGTCTACCGCACCATCCGCTTCCGCGACCTCTATTCCATGCTGGTGGAGGCGGCGGAGATCTCCGCCATCATCCTGACGGTGATCGCGCTGGCCAGCGTGTTCGGCTGGGCGCTGAGCACCCTGTCGGTGATCGACCCCATCGCCGACGCCATCATCCACTCCGGCCTTGGCGAATATGGCGTGATGGCGCTGCTGGTGGTGATGCTGACCATCATCGGCACCTTCCTGGACGGCATCTCGATCTTCATCATCCTGCTGCCTCTGCTGATCCCCATCGCCACCGCCTACAAATGGGACCTGACCTGGTTCGGCGTCATCCTGACCCTGATGATCGCCGTCGGCCAGTTCACCCCGCCGATGGCCGTCAACCTGATGGTGGCCTGCCGCATGACCGGCTGTTCGATGGAAAGCACCCTGCGCTGGGTGATGTGGCCGCTGGTCACCATGCTGCTGGTGGTGGTCGCGGTGATCATCTGGCCGGATCTGGCGCTGTGGATGCCGCGGCAGATGGGATTCTAGAGGAAGCGTTCGATGTCGCGGCTGGTCAGATGCAGGCTGGCCGCGGCACCGTAGCCACGCCCTGATATCTTGCCGGCCGCCGCGGCCTCGAACGCGGTGCGGTGGGCGGCGGCGTAGGCGAGGCAGTCCTCCGGCGTCGGGGCTCGCCGGCCGAGCAGGGCGCGGAAGGCCAGACGGTGGACGGCGCACCAGCCGCCGTGACCGGCCGGGCGGAAGACCAGCGCGTCGATGTCCGCGCGCCAGGACAGCCCCTCCCCGCTCATTCCCGCAATCCCAGCCGCCGGGCGAGGCGGAACAGGTTGCTGCGGTCAAGGCCGAGCGACCGCGCCGTCTGCGCCCAGTTGCCGTCGTGGCGGGCCAGATGCTCGCGGATCATCCGGCGTTCGAAATCCTCCACCGCGTCGCGCAACGGCAGTTCAGGCAGGTCCGGCGGTTCCGGCAGGCGGGAGCGCTGCGCCGGCATCGCCGCTGTCACGGCACTCCCCTCCTCCTGCCCCGGATCGGCCAAGCCCAAATCCACCGGGGTCAGGGTCAGCACGCCGCCGTCCGGCGGACGGGCGACGCGGGCGCGGATGGCGCCTCGGCCGATGGCGTGCTCCAGCTCGCGCACGTTGCCGGGCCAGGGGTAGGCCAGCATGCGCCGCTCCGCCGCCGCCGACAGACGAAGGTTGCGCAAGCCCAGCCGCGCCCGGTTGCGTTCCAGGAACAGGCCGGCCAGCCGCAGGATGTCGGTGCCGCGGTCGCGCAGCGGCGGCACCCGCAACGGATAGACGCTGAGCCGGTGATAGACGTCGGCTCGGAAGCGGCCTTCCCGCACCTCTGCCGCGAGGTCGCGGTTGGTGGCGGCGATCACCCGGACGTCGACGGTGATGTGGCGGTCGGAGCCGACGCGCTGGATCTCGCCGTTCTGCAGCGCCCGCAGCATCTTGGCCTGCACCGCCAGCGGCAGTTCGCCGACCTCGTCCAGGAACAGGGTGCCGCCGTCGGCCAGTTCGAACTTGCCGCGCCGGTCGGCCACCGCACCGGAGAAGGCGCCGCGCACATGGCCGAACAGCTCGCTTTCCACCAGCGCGTCCGGCAGGGCCGCGCAATTGACGTGGACCAGCGGCCCGGCGGCGCGGGAGGAGTGGGCGTGCAGCCGGCGGGCCACCAGTTCCTTCCCCACCCCGGTCTCGCCCAGCACCAGCACGACGAGGTCGCTGGCCGCCACGGTATCGACCTCCGTCAGCAGAGCCGCCATCGCCGGGCTGCTGCCGACGGGGTCGAAATCGAGCCCCTGCGGCGGATCGTCGAGGATGCGCAGGGGCGTTCCGCCATCCGCTGCCCCGGCTGCGTCCTGTGCCGCCCGCCGCTCCACCGCGGTCGCGAGGTCTGCAGTCAATTGCGCCCAGGCGGCAATGGCCCCGTCCCAGCCGTCGAAACGCCCTTCGTTCAGCGCGTCCAGCGTCAGCACGCCCCAGGGCCGCCCCTCGACGCTCAGCGGCGCTCCGACGCAGTCATGCACATGCAACCGCTCGCGCAGGTCGGGGATCAGCCCGTCATAGGGGTCGGGCAACTCGCAGCCGGCGGGGAAGCGCAGCGGCCCGTCCTCCGCCTCGGCAATCGCCTGCAGGCGGGGATGCTCGCCCAATTCGAAACGCCGGCCGAGCGTGTCGGGACTGAGCCCGCGCGTGGCCAGCGGAACCAGCAGCCCCTCCTCCCCCGGCCGGCTGTCGTGACGCAGCAGCGCACAGGCATCGCAGGGCAGATGGCGCGCCATCAGGTCGAGCAGCAGCGGCCACAGTTGCGCCGGATCGTCCATCGCCCGCAAAAGCGCCCCTGCCTCTGCGAGCGGCAGCACCGTTGTCGAAATGACCACATCGTTGTTCATTCGACATCATAGCGTCCGCGGTCGCTTTGACAACGCTCCCCTCTGTGCAGTGCGGAATCGCTGGCTGCGTCGCTTTGGCACAGGGTTTGCCATCTGGTTGCGACAACGTGACGCGTAAAAGGATTGCCCTCTTCATGCTGACGCCTGCACAGATCGCCGTCATCAAGGCCACGGCTCCCGCCGTCGCCGCCAATGCCAACGAGATCACCGGCACCTTCTATCCGCTGATGTTCGAGCGCTTCCCCGAGGTGCGCGCCGTCTTCAACCAGAGCCACCAGCGCAGCAGCGCCCAGCCGGAAGCGCTGGCCAACGCCATCATCGCCTACGCCTCCAACATCGAACGGCTGGAGGTTCTGGGCCCGGCGGTGGAGGCCATCGTGCAGAAGCACGTTTCGCTCAACATCACCCCCGACCAGTACAAGATCGTCGGCACCTGCCTGATGGAAGCCATCGGCAAGGTGCTGGGCGATGCGGTGACGGCCGAGGTCGCCGACGCTTGGGGCGCGGCCTACTGGCAGCTGGCCGACCTGCTGATCGCGGCGGAGGAAAAGGAATATGCCCGCAAGGCGGCGCTGACCGGCGGCTGGCGCGGCGCCCGGCGCTTCCGCATCGTGGAGAAGACGCCGGAAAGCGCCGTCATCACCTCCTTCCGGCTGGCGCCGGTCGATGGCGGGCGGGTGATGGATTTCCATCCCGGCCAGTATCTCGGCCTGCGCCTGACCGTCGCCGGGGACACCGTCCACCGCAACTACAGCCTCTCGGCCTCGCCGAACGGCCGCGACTACCGCATCTCGGTGAAGCGCGAGCCGCAGGGTCTGGTGTCCGGCTTCCTGCATGACCGCGTGCAGGTCGGTGACGAGATCGACGTCTATCCGCCGGCCGGCGAGTTCGTGCTGCGCGAGGGCGCCGGCCCGCTGCTGCTGATCACCGGTGGCGTCGGCCAGACCCCCGCCCTGCCGCTGGCCGAACAGGCGCTGGCCGCCGGCCGCAAGGTCATCTACGTGCATGCCGCGCTCAACGGCTCGGTCCACGCCTTCCGCCAGCAGATCGACGAGCTGGCCGCCATGAACGAGGCGCTGAAGCCGGTCTATTGCTATGCCGAGCCGCAGCCGGGCGACCAGCCGCACATGGTCGGCCTGCTCGACCAGCAGCGTTTGGCCAACCTGCTGCCGAAGGAGCCGGGCGTGGCCGCCTATGTCGTCGGCCCGAAGCCCTTCATGGCAGCGGTGGTCAAGGCGCTGACCGCGCTGGGCCTCCCGGAGTCGGCCATCATCCACGAGTTCTTCGGCCCGCGGGAAGCACTCGCCTGACGCGGCACGCGAACAAGGTTGCCTCCAAACCTCGCAAGCCGGCCTTTCCCCAAAGGCCGGCGTTTTTTCGGCCGATGTCCGTCCGCCTGACGCCTTTGCGTCCGGCGGCTGCGAGTAAATCTGTTATATCACTTAAATCAGATGTGATTTGCCGCGGCATAGGCCACCCTTCCGACTTGCCCCCGGCAGAGTGTGCTCCTTCTCGGTGAAATCCTCATGCGACGCAGCCGGCCATCCATTGCGATGCGGCATGATCCGCAACGCAATGCGGAAGAATCGTGGATTCTCCTTATTTCTTTCTTAGCGATTTTGGCGCTTTCCTAGTCACGGAACGGTCAAATTATTTGCAACTGTTCCTTTCCCGTGACCTCGCCGATGGCCGTACCGGGGAGGGGACGGAGGAAACGGTGATGCGGCGAGAGCCGGAACGGCCGGCCGCAGTGACGTGTGGAGCACTGGTGCCCGAGAGCATCAAGGGGGGAGGACGGTATGTCGAACGATAGCCGGAGCATGATGCTCCAAGGCGCGCCCGCGAAAGGCGCCGCCTGGTATTCCGGGCTGCGCGCCAAGCTGATGATCGCCATCGGCGTGGTGTTGTCCGGCACGCTGGTCGCCGCCGCCGTGGCGCTGACCGGCTATGCGAATGTGCGCACCACCATCGACGCCATCGTCGGCGAAGCGGTGCCGGCGATGACCGAGGGCATGGCGGTGGCGCAGCAGGCCGAACGGCTGGTGGCGCTGGCACCGGCCCTGACCTCCGCCGACGACGCCGCCGCGCGGGAAGCGGTGTCCGCCCGCATTGCGGAGGCGAAAGAGGAATTCAACACGCGCCTGTCCCGGCTGCGCGCCACCGGCTCCGCCGGGGATCAGCTCGCCGCCATCGAGCAGGCATCGCAGGGGCTGCTCAACAACCTCGTGCAGCTCGACCAGGCGGCGGCCGAACGGGTAGCGCTCGCCGCCGAACGCACGGCGATGCTGCCGAAGGTGATGGCGGCCGAGGCGGAAATCCAGAAATTCGCCGCCCCGTGGACCTCCGTCCTCAACAATGACGAGGAACAGGCCCGCTCGACACTGGCGGAGCCGGATGCCGATGCTGCCGCGATGCGCGAAGCGGCGGCCACCCTGTCCAAGATCACGACTCAGAAGAAGCCGCTGATTGCCGTCACGAACGAGGCGGCCAACATCCGCAACATGCTGATGGAAGCGGCGACGACCAACGACGACCAGCGGCTGGCGATCATCGAGACGCGGGTCGGCGTGTCGCTCGCCGGCCTGTCCAACGGTGCCCGGGGGCTGCCGGAGCGGCTGGCCGCCGTCGCCTCGAAGCAGGCGGACCTGCTGAAGGATTATTCGATCGGCGAGACCTCGCTGGTCACCCTCCGGCAGAAGGAACTGGCGATCCAGGGCTATTTCGTCCAGCTGCTGGAGAGCAACCACGCCCTGACCACCACCCTGTCCAAGGGGATCGCCACCCTGGTCGAGGGCCAGAAGCACAACATCGCCGAGGCCAGCGGCGCCACCACCCGCATGCTGGACAACAGCCAGCTGACGCAGATCGCCGTCGCCGTCGCCAGCATTCTGGTGTCGATTCTGGTCGTCTGGCTCTATATCGGCCGCATCGTCATCCGTCGGATGATGGCTCTCAAAGCCGGCATGGGCCGGATCGCCGCCGGCGACCTGGACGCCGAGATTGCGCTGCACGGCCATGACGAGATCGCGGAGATGGGGGCAGCGCTGCTCGTCTTCCGCGACACCGCGCGCGAGGTGGAAACAACCCGCGCCGCCGCCGAGGCCGAACGCCAGCGGGCCGCCGGAGAACGCCGCCAGACCATGCTGTCGCTGGCCGACCAGTTCGAGAATGGCGTGAAGACTGTGGTGGAGACGGTATCCGCCGCCGCCACCCAGATGCATCAGACCGCCGCCGGCATGGTGGCGACCGCCGACGACACCTCCCGTCAGGCCGGCAGCGCCGCCGAGGCGGCGGAGACCGCGTCGGTCAACGTCGACGGTGCCGCGTCGGCCGCGCATGAGCTGTCGCAGTCGATCAGCGAGATCGCCCGGCAGGTGACCGAATCGGCGACCATCGCCGCCAAGGCGGCAAACGAGGCCGATCGCACCGACAGCACCATGCGCGAACTGAACGAGGCCGCCAGCCGCATCGGCGCCGTGCTCGACCTGATCTCCGACATCGCCGGCCAGACCAACCTGCTGGCGCTGAACGCCACCATCGAGGCGGCGCGGGCGGGAGAGGCCGGCAAGGGCTTCGCCGTGGTGGCGCAGGAGGTCAAGCAGTTGGCCAGCCAGACGGCGAAGGCCACCGACCAGATCGCCGGCCAGATCGGCGCCATGCAGCAGGCGACCGGCGAGGCGGTGAACGCCATCCGCAGCATCGGCCTGACCATCGGCCGCCTGAACGACATCGCCGCCAGCATCGCCGCAGCGGTGGAGGAGCAGGGCGCCGCCACCTCGGAGATTGCCCGCAATGTCCAGCAGGCGGCGGGCGGCACCGCCCAGGCCTCCCAGAACATCGGTCAGGTCCGCACCGCCGCCGGCCAGACCGGCCAGTCGGCGCAGGAGGTCCTGTCGGTCGCCCAAGAGGTCTCGACCCAGACCGGTCATCTCCAGCAACAGATCGACCGCTTCCTCAGTCAGGTGCGGTCGGCCTGACCTGACCCACACGAAAAGCCCCTCTCCCGACGGAGAGGGGCTTTTCATTTGTCCCCCCAATTTGTTCCCTGGGACCACCACCCCGCATTGGGTCAACCCTTCAACGGGCGCCCGGAAAATAGAGGGGGTGCGCGGACGAAATGTAGCGTTGCTTCACAGATGGGTCGACAAAGCGGCGCGTCTGTAGTAAAACTACATTCGTTTCTCGGCAGCCACGCTGGCCCCCCATGCTGGACACCATCGCCTCGTCCCTCGACAGCCTGCGCCGCGCGGAAGCTGCGGTGGCCCGCACCGTTCTGGCCGATCCGGAGGCCGCGGTCCGCGACAGCCTGGCGCAGCTGGCCGGTAAGGCGGGGGTCAGCGAGCCGTCGGTCCTGCGCTTCTGTCGCTCCGCCGGCTTCGGCGGCTTTCAGGAATTCAAGATCTCGTTGGCCCAGCATCTGGCGGCCTCCGCCGTGCGGGAGGAGGTCGGCGACCGCCCGACCCCGCTGGTGCGCGACCTCACCCCCGGTGACAGCGTCGCCAGTGCGGCGGAAAAGGTGCTGAACCGCTCCATCGACGCGCTGGTCCGCCTGCGCGGCCGGCTCGACAGCATGGCGCTGGAAAAGGCGGCCGGGGTGCTGGCACGGGCGCGGCGGGTGCAGATCGTCGGCGTCGGCGCGTCGGGCGCGGTGGCGCTGGATGCCCACCACAAGCTGTTCCGCCTGCTGCCGCAGGTCACCGCCAGCACCGACGCCCACCTGCAGGCGATGGCGGCGGCGACGCTCGGCCCCGGCGACGCCCTGCTGGCGATTTCAAAGACCGGCACCAGCGACGAGATCTTCGACGTCGCTGCCATCGCCCGCGACGGCGGCGCCACGGTGATCGCCATCACCGCGTCGGCGACGCCGCTGGCCGAACGCGCCGACATCCGCCTGACCGTCGATGTCGACGAGGACACCGCCGTCCACACCCCGATGGCCTCGCGGCTGGCACAGCTGGCGCTGATCGACGTGCTGACCGTCGCCGTTGGGCTGCAGGCCCCGCCGGGCCTCGACCGCCGTCTGGCGCGCATCAAGGCGGTCCTGGCCGGGCACCACCGCGTGCCGGAGCGGCCGGCTTCCCTTTCAAACCCCTCATCCCCAATCATCCAGAAGAAATCCGAGGAATCCTGATGTCCACCACCCAGAGCCCTGTCGAAATCCTGGACCAGCTCGTCGCCTATGGCGTCGTTCCGGTCATCCGCAACAGCTCCGCCGATCTGGCGCGCACCGCCGTCACTTGGCTGCGCGAGGCCGGTTACGGCACCTTCGAGATCACCATGACCACCCCCGGCGCGGTCGGCCTGATCGAGGAGCTGTCGGCCGAGGGCGGCGCCCTGATCGGCGCCGGCACCGTCCTGACCCCGGCCGCCGTCGCCGACGTGGTGAAGGCCGGCGCCAAGTACGTGGTGTCGCCCTGCGTCGTGCCGAAGGTGGCCGCCGCCTGCCGTGATCATGGCGTGGCCTGCCTGATGGGCGCCCTGACCCCGACCGAGGTGCATGCCGCGATTTCCGCGGGCGCCGACGCCATCAAGATCTTCCCGGCCTCCACCGTCGGCCCGGCGCACATCAAGGCGCTGAAGTCGGTCTTCCCCGGCGTCCGCTTCGTCCCCACCGGCGGCATCGATGCCACCACCGTGGCGTCCTATGTCGCGGCCGGCGTGGCCTGCGTCGGCGCCGGCGGCAAGCTGGTCGACGAAACCCTGGTCAAGAACGGCGACCGCGAGGGCATCCTCGCCGCCGGGCGCCAGCTGATGGAAGCCTACCGCGCCGCCAAGGGGGCGTGAGCAAGTCGGCATGAGGCGGGACGCCAAACTCCTGCCTCAAACCCCCTCCAACACACCCCGCACCGCATCCATCGCCGCGAGGCCGCGGCTGAAGGCCGACTCCGCGGTGGCTGCCAACTCCTGCGCTTCGGCGCGGCGGCCTTCGCGCATGCCGTCCTCCACGGCACGCATCAGGCCGACGAAGGCGGTCAGGCCGAAATGGCTGGCGGCGCCGGCAAGCCGGTGGGCGATGTCCTCGATCTCCTCGTCGGAGCTGTCGGCGGCGGTCAGGCGAGGCAGCCCGTCCTGCGCCGACTCCAGCAGCAGGCCGCGGATGGTGGCGAAGCGCGCCGGGCCCAGGGAGCGGATGTAGCGCTCCAGAATTTCCTCATTCACGTCGTCCTCCACCACCGGCGGACGGGGCGGCTGCTCGGCCGGATCCATCCCGATCGCCGGTTCCTCGTCATCGTCGGACCGCGCGGCGACGGCGTTCGACAGCAGGTGCATCAGGCGTTCCGGGAAGATCGGCTTCTCGATCACCGCATCGATGCCGGCGGCGATGTAGCGGGCGCGGTCGGCGGCGAAGACGTTGGCGGTCACCGCCACGATCGGCACCGCCGCGCGGTCGGCGTCCTCAAGCGCGCGGATGCGGCGCGCCACCTCCGGCCCGTCGATGTCGGGCAGGCGGATGTCCAGCAGGATGGCATCGAAACGCCGCCGCGTCGCCAACTCCAGCGCCTTTTCCCCCGTCTCCGCAACGGTGATGCGGTGGCCAGCGTCGGACAGCAGGCCCAGCGCCACCTCGCGGTTGATCGCGTCGTCCTCCACCAGCAGCAGGGCCAGCGAGCGCACCCGGCTGATCGGCAGAAGCCGGCCGGGCCGGGCGGGAAGCGCCGGTTCGATCACCCGCTGCAACGGGATGGTGACGGTGAAGACGCTGCCCAGCCCCTCCGCGCTGTCGACGCGGATGCTGCCCTGCATGGCGTCCAGCAGGTGGCGGACGATGGCCAGCCCCAACCCGCTGCCGCCAAATCGCCGGGCAATGGTGGGATCGGCCTGCTCCAGCTTTTCGAAGATGGCGGCGCGGCGGTCCGCCGGGATGCCGATGCCGGTGTCGCGCACGGCCAGACGCAGCATCTCTCCGGAGCCGGAACGTTCCGGAGCCGGTTCGATGTCGACGCGCAGGTCCACCCCGCCGCGTTCGGTGAACTTCACCGCGTTGCCGACGAGGTTCACCAGGATCTGGCGCAGCCGCTGGCGGTCGACCACCACCAGCTCCGGCACCTCCGGCGCGATGTCGAGGTCGAGGT
Organism: Azospirillum sp. CT11-132; assembly: GCF_047302835.1. Taxonomy (NCBI): domain Bacteria; kingdom Pseudomonadati; phylum Pseudomonadota; class Alphaproteobacteria; order Rhodospirillales; family Azospirillaceae; genus Azospirillum; species Azospirillum sp. CT11-132. Next base: position 190,169 of record NZ_JBGLZA010000001.1, on the reverse strand, counting down.
CGATCCCCTTCTCGTTCGCCAGTCCTTCCACCGTCGCAACGACTTCCTCCAGCACCGGCAGCAGGGCGCAGGGAGCGGGGTCGAGGTCCAGCTTGCCGTCCTCGATCTTGCGCAGATCGAGGATGTCGTTGACCTGATCGAGCAGGCCGTGACCGCAGCGCATGATCGACATGGCATAGCGCCGCTCCCCGGCGTGCAGTTGCCCGGTCAGCAACAGCCGGCACAGGCCGAGGATGCCGTTCAGCGGCGTGCGCATCTCGTGGCTGACGGTGGCGAGGAATTCGGTCTTGGCAGCGTCGGCGCGCTCCGCCCGCTCCTTGGCCTGCCGCAACTCCTCGCGCGCCCGGCGCGAGGCGGTGATGTCGTTGGCGACGCAGATGATGCGGCAGCGCCCGTCGCCCGACCATTCGAAGGGATGGCGCTGCAGGGCGAAGACCGCGTTCTCGCCATGGCGGGGAAGCACCAGCTCCTCCACCCCCAGCGAGCGCATCGAACCGGGATCGCCGCCGGCAAGCGCCCGGCCGGTTTCCGGCCCCAGCACCTCGGCCAGGGTGCGGTTCTCGATGTCGGCGCGGCGGGTGCCGAAACAATCCTCCGCCGCCCGGTTCCACAGGACGACGCGGCCGCTGTCGCCGTCCAGCACGTAGAGGACGCTCGGCACATTGTCGATCACCGCATCCAGGAAGGCCTGTGTCCGGCGCAGCAGCTCCTCCGCCTCGCGGCGGCGGGTGATGTCGACGACTGAACTGAGAAGCACCTCCTCGCCCTGGAATTCGAAGGCGATGCCGGACAGCAGGCCCCACAACCGGCGACCGGAATGGGTCACCAGCTCCGTCTCCACATCGAGCGCGATGCCGCTGGTGAAGACGTCGCGGACGAACTCGTCGCGCACCTGCGGGACGTACCAGACACTGGCGGCGGGGCGGCCGAGCAACTCGCCGGCCTCGTCCACTTCGAACAGGTCGGCGGCGCGGCGGTTGACGAAGCGGATCTGGCCGTCGGCGCGGCCGGAGATCACCAGCGGGACGGGTGCCGCCTCCAGCACAGTGCGCAGCCACTGCTCGTTGCGGCGGAGCGCCGCGCTCTTGTCTTCCGTCTCCTGGATGTAGAAGCGCAACGCGCGAGCAAGCTGGCCGATCTCGTCGGCGCCGGTCACCGGCACCTCGGCCCGACCGCCGCCGGTGCGATCGCGGATCGCCTCGCTGACCGCCCACAGCCGGGCAAGCACCTTGCGCCGCACATACAGAACCGACAGCACCATCCCCAGCACGACCACGCCGACCGAGGCGAAGAACAGGCGGGTGTAGGTGGTGGAGACCTCGATCACCTGCTGGCGGCTTTCCTCCGCCGCCTTGGTCTGTTCGACGAAGATGCCGGTGTTCAGCCCGGTGTTGACCAGCGACACCTGATTGGCGCGGTCGACTAGCCCGTTCAGCATCTCCGACGCCTGCAATTCCGCCTGCCGCTGGCGGAAGACGGAACGGTCGCCTTCCACCACCGACCGCATGCCCTCGGCCAGCCGGGCAAGCCGGTCCGACACGCCCCCCGCCGGAACCGACCCGTCCAACGTTGCCAATTGCGCCGCGGCGCTGTCGGCCAGCCGGGCAAGCGCGAAGCTGTTCTCCGCCTGATGGACCGAGGCGATCAGGAACAGCAGGCGTTCCGCCATCGCCAGCCAGCGCTGCACGCCGGCATCCTCCACCCCGCGCAGCGCCGGTTCGGCCAGGGCGTCGGCCATCCGCCGCACGTCGCGGGTGCGGTCGGCCAGGGCGCGGCGGGCGGTGATGCGGGCGGCGACGCCGCGGTCGATGGCATCGCGCAGCCGCAGAATTTCGTCGCGCTGCAGCTTCAGCCCGGCGATCCGTTGGGCCTGCCGGCCGTCTGCCGAATCCAACTCGGCCAGCAGGCGATCATAGCCGTCCAACTGGTCGGCCAACCCCTGCTTGATCGTTTCGCGTCCGAAATTCTCTTCGGACAGGGCCAATTGTTCCAGGGTCCGCATGATGCGCTGGTGCTGGCGCTCCAGCTTGGCGGAGGCAACGACTGCCGGGAACTGCTCCGACGTGACCTTGGTGATGCCGGCATGCAGCCCGTCGAAGGCGATGTAGGCGCCCAGCCCGATCAGGAAGGCGACCAGCCCGTTGAAGGCGAGCGCGCCGAACAGCCGCGCCCCGACCCCGATCCTGACCATCCCGGCCTTGCCCGGTTCAGAACCGCCAGACCCCGACCCGCTGCCGTCCGCCATTCCTGTCCCTGCTTATCCGGTCCCGCATCGTTTGCGCGAGAACGATCGCAGCGTATCATAGCCAATCCGTGGGATAAGGGGAGAAGGATGGGGTCGAAGCCTGTTGCCGTCGCGTTCGGCCTGCTGCTGGCGCTGCAGTTCTTTACCGGAGCCGGCACCGGAGCCACCGCGGCACAGCCGGAACCCGCCGCCGCACGCAACGGCGACCGGCCGGTGCTGGCGGAAATCGAGCGGCGTGGGGTTGTGCGCTGCGGGGTGTCCTTCAATCCCGGTTTCGCCGCCAACGACGACGGTGGCCGTCCGGTGGGCTTCATGGTCGATCTGTGCCGGGCGCTGGCGGCTGCGGTACTGGGCAAGGCCGACGCCATCGAGGTCCGCCGGCTGTCCAAGCTGCAGGAGTTCGCCGCGGTCGCCACCGGCGAGGTCGACGTCTCCTTCGCCCAGACCTCCTGGACCCTGACGCGCGACGCCACCTATGCCGTCGATTTCGGTCCGCCGATCTTCTACGACGTGCAGGGGATCGCCGCATGGCGGCTGCCCGACGGCCGGTCGGCGCTGGACGGTGAACTGACGGTCTGCGTTCCGGCCGGGACCACCACCCAGGCCGAGTTGGAGTCCCTGATCGCCGGCGGCAAGCGACCCTGGAAGCTGCGCAGCTTCCCCGGCTGGCCCGACACGCTCGAAGCCTTCCTCAGCCGCGACTGCGCGGCGGTCAGCGCAGACCGGGCATTGCTGACCACGGCGCTGCATATGTTGGACGCGCCGCAGGACGCGCTGGAAATCGCCGACACCCCCGTGGCCTCTTCCGTTGCCGCCCGCGAGCCGCTGGCGCCGCTGACGCCGAACAGCGACCGCATGTGGATGGCGGCGGTGCGTTGGGTCATGTTCGCGCTGTTCCTGACCGACGATGCCGGCGTCACCGGCGCCAACGCCAATTTCCAGCGCATCACCGGCAGCAGCGAGATGCGGCGCCTGCTGTCCGGCATGCCGGAAGTGGCGGCCAAGGCGGGCCTGCGTCCGGACTGGGCCTATCAGGCGGTGGTGCAGGTCGGGAATTACGGCGAGATCTTCGACCGCAATCTCGGCAGCCGGTCCCCCTTCAAGCTGGACCGCGGCGTGAACCGGCCCTGGACGCAGGGCGGGCTGCTCTATGCCCCGGTTTTCCAGTAAGGGCTGTTCTGGCAAGCGGCCGAATTCGCACAATAGGACAGTGTAACCCAATACCGCGCCCCGTTGCCCCCCGACCATGGTCGGGGGTGACGCCGATAGTTTGTATACGCAACTATCTGCACAACGACCAAGAAGCAGGCTCGGTCATTCAACGGCATGACCACGATGTGCCGCTCACAAAAAACCAACCACAGTCCTGGCTTATTCACTTGGGAGGGTGAAAACCATGGCCTATGCGGCTTCGACGGCTGATGCCGTCCGACCGATGACGGGCGAGGAGAAGAAAGTCATCTTCGCGTCCTCGCTCGGGACGGTTTTCGAGTGGTACGACTTCTATCTCTACGGATCGCTCAGCGCGGTCATCGCCGCGCAGTTCTTTTCGGGCGTGAACCCGACCGCGGCCTTCATCTTCGCCCTGATGGCGTTCGCCGCCGGCTTTGCGGTCCGGCCCTTCGGTGCCCTGGTCTTCGGCCGTCTCGGCGACATGATCGGCCGCAAATACACCTTCCTTGTCACCATCCTCATCATGGGCCTGTCGACCTTCATCGTCGGCATCCTGCCCAACTATGCCTCGATCGGCATCGCCGCGCCGATCATCCTGATCGGGCTGCGCCTGCTGCAGGGTCTGGCTCTCGGCGGCGAATATGGCGGTGCCGCCACCTATGTCGCCGAACATGCGCCGCATGGCCGCCGAGGCAACTACACCTCTTGGATCCAGACCACTGCGACGCTCGGCCTGTTCCTGTCGCTGCTGGTCATCCTGGGCTGCCGCGTCTCGATGTCGCCGGAGGATTTCAACGCCTGGGGCTGGCGCATCCCGTTCCTGATCTCCATCGTGCTGCTCGGCATCTCGGTGTGGATCCGGCTGATGCTGAACGAATCGCCCGCCTTCAAGAAGATGAAGGAGGAGGGCAAGCATTCGACCGCGCCGCTGACCGAATCCTTCGGCCGGTGGAAGAACCTGAAGATCGTGCTGCTCGCCCTGTTCGGCCTCGTCGCCGGTCAGGCGGTGGTCTGGTACACCGGCCAGTTCTATGCCCTGTTCTTCCTGACCCAGACGCTGAAGGTCGATGCCCAGGCGGCCAACCTGATGATCGCGGCGGCGCTGCTGATCGGCACGCCCTTCTTCGTGATCTTCGGTTCGCTGGCCGACAGGATCGGCCGCAAGCCGATCATCATGGCAGGGCTGCTGCTGGCCTGCCTGACCTATTTCCCGCTGTTCAAGGGCATCACCCACTACGCCAACCCGGCGCTTGAGGAAGCCATCGCCACGGCGCCGGTCGTCGTCGTCGCCGATCCGAACGAATGCTCGTTCCAGTTCAACCCGGTCGGCACCAGCCAGTTCACCAGTTCCTGCGACATCGCCAAGAGCGCCCTGGTGAAGCGCGGCATCCCCTACACCAACGAAGCGGGGCCGGCCGGTACCGTCGCCTCGATCAAGGTCGGCAGCACGGTCATCCCCGGCTATTCCGCCCTGCCGCAGGCCAACACCACCGTGTCGCTGAGCCACGGTCCGGCCACCGCCGCCACCCCGGCCGACGCCAAGGCGGCGGGCGCCGCCTTCGACAAGGGGCTGGGCGACGCGCTGAAGGCGGCCAACTACCCGCCGAAGGCGGACCCGGCCCGCATCGACACGGTGATGGTCATCGCCCTGCTGACGGTGCTGGTCATCTATGTGACCATGGTTTACGGCCCGATCGCCGCCATGCTGGTGGAGATGTTCCCGACCCGCATCCGCTACACCTCGATGTCGCTGCCCTACCACATCGGCAACGGCTGGTTCGGCGGCTTCCTGCCGACCACCTCCTTCGCCATCGTGGCGGCCACCGGCGACATCTATTCCGGCCTGTGGTACCCGATCGTCATCGCCGCCGCGACCCTGGTGATCGGCCTGCTGTTCGTCCGCGAGACCAAGGACGTGGACATCTACCAGCACGATTGACGATGCCGGCCTTCGCCTGAACCGGCGATGGTCCGGCAAAGGAAATGGGCGGAGGGGATTTCCCTCCGCCCATTTTCCGTCCGGGTTCCGTCAGGCGGCCGCCGTCAGGTGACCCCCATCAGGCAATCGACAGCGCCGCGTGCGGCTGCGTCGTGTCGGCCGCGGCAAAGGCGGTGCCGGTGGCGAGCGGCGAGGCGTCGCGGCCTTCCTGGTAGCCGAACTGGACGTAATGGTTGGTCGCGGCCTGCAGATCTGTGCCGAAGGCGGCCTGCAGATCCGGATAGCGCGCCAGATAGGACGAGGCGTCGAACTCCAGGTTCCGGCCCTCGTTGCGGCCGAACTGGGCATAATGGAGCGCCGCCGCGGTCGTGTCCGTGCCGAAGGCGGCGATCAGGTCCGGGTTGGCGGCAAGATAGCTCATGGAATCGAAATCGGTCTGGCGGCCTTCCAGCCGCCCCATTTCGATATAGTGACGGGTCGCCGCGCTGGTGTCGGTGCCGAAGGCGGCAAAGATGTCCGGATTGTCGGCGAGATATCCCGCGGCATTGAAGGTCAGGGTGCGCCCCTCGCTCCAGCCGAAGGACCGGTAATGGTCGAAGGCGGCATCGGAGTCCGTGCCGTAGGCCGCGGCAAGGTCGGTGTTGGCGGCGAGATAGGACAGGCCGTCGAACACCGGGGCGGTGGCGCCGGCAACCGTCTGGTCGGCGTACTGGATGAACTCGACATTGGTCAGCCGGTCATAGCCGTTGGCGTCGATCACGTAGATCTCGCCATCATGCTTGACCGCACCGCTGTCGGCCCGCGAGGCGTGGCGGACCACCGTGTCGATGCCGTCGCTGCCGTCGATGATATTCACGCCCTTGCCGCCATCCAGCAGGTCGTCGCCCCGGCCGCCGTTGATGGTGTCGTCGCCGGCATAGCCGCGCATCGTATCGTTGAAGTCCGACCCGGTCAGGCTGTCGTTGCCGCTCAGCAGGGCATCACGGATCGCCTCCGCGCTTGTGCCGGCCGCCGCCCAGTTCAGCGCGGTCGCAACCGGCAGGTTCAACTGCGACACCGACAGGTCGGGAACGCCGTTCGTGGCGTTGGTGACGCTGGCGATGGTGCCCCCGGTCAGAGTCTGGCTGGCCGCGTCATAGGTGAAATTGCCGCGGAAGTCGGTGGACCGGCCATCGCCATAGTTGATGACGAGCTGGTTGGGCGTGGCCACGGCGACCGTACCGCCCTGGATGCCGGTCACCCCGAGTTCGTCGGTGTTGATGCTGGTCTGGGAACCGGCGCTGACCGCTACCATTCGCACTCTCCTTAGCCTTGCGTTTTCGACCAAAGGCTTTGCAGCCCAGCAGGAAGAACAACGACGGGTCGGAAGAGTGCCGCATTCGCCGGGGGTGCGGTCGGGCGGCCACCTTTGCCCCTGTCCAAGGCCGGCATCCACCTTATGCGTGCGGCCGAAGGTGGGTGGCAAATGCGGGCGCGGCGTACATGCGCGCCTTGTGATAGGCTGTCTCCCGCAGGGAGTGAAAATCAAGAACGGGATGCGCAAAGCCCCATGGAAAGCTGGTTCATCCTGGCCGCATCGCTGGCCTATCTGTTGTCGCTGTTCGCCATCGCGTGGTACGGCGACCGCACCGGCAATCATGGCAGCGACCGGCGCACGCCCTGGCTCTATGCGCTGAGCTTCGGCGTCTATTGCACCTCCTGGACCTTCTACGGCGCGGTCGGGCGGGCGGCGACGGGGGGATTTTATTTCCTGCCGATCTATGTCGGGCCGATCCTGATGATCGGGCTGGGCTGGCCGATTCTGGCCCGCATCGTCCGGGTGGCGAAGTCGGAGAACGTCGTCTCCATTTCCGACTTCCTGTCCGCCCGCTACGGCAAGAGCCGCAGTCTGGCGGCGCTGGTCACCATCGCCGCCGTGATCGGACTACTGCCCTACATCGCCCTGCAGTTGAAGGCGATCAGCGTCAGCTTCGAAATCCTGGCCGGGGCATCGCTGGGCACCGATCTCAGCCAGATGCCGGGCGGGACCGCGCTGATGGCGGCGCTGTTGATGGCGGCCTTCGCCATCCTGTTCGGTGTACGCAGCGTGTCGGCCAACGAACATCACCGCGGGCTGATGATGGCCATCGCCGCCGAATCGGTGGTGAAACTGGCCGCGGCGCTGGGGGTGGGCGGCGCCATCGCCTTTTCCGTCTTCGGCGACCCCGCCACCTTCATCGACGCCGCCGTCCGCCATCCCGGATTCCTCGAACTGATCAGGCTGGACAGCATCGGCACCGACTGGTGGGTGGCCTGCCTGCTGTCCGGCCTGGCGATCCTGTGCCTGCCGCGCCAGTTCCACGTCGCGGTGGTGGAGAACACCCATGCCGGCGACGTGCGGTCGTCGGCCAAGCTGTTCCCCGCCTATCTGGTCGCCATCAACCTGTTCGTCCTGCCGGTGGCGCTGGCCGGGCTAATGCTGCTTCCCGACGGCACGACCAACGCCGACACCTTCATGGTGTCCATCCCGCTGAGCCAGGGCCGGCCGTGGCTGGCGCTGGCGGCCTTCATCGGCGGGCTTTCCGCCGCCACCAGCATGATCCTGGTGGAGATGGTGGCGCTCAGCACCATGATCTGCAACGACATCGCCGTTCCGCTGCTGATGGCGCTGCGCCCCGACGACCGGCGGCTGCGCGACGATCCGGCGGGGATCCTGCTGCTGGTGCGGCGGTCGGCGGTGATCGTGCTGGTTCTGCTGTCCTATGGCTGCTACCGGCTGATCGGCCCCGCTTTTCCGCTGGCGACCATCGGCATGATGAGCTTCACCGCGGTGGCGCAGTTCGCCCCCGCCCTGCTGGGCGGCCTGATCTGGAGCCGGGCCAGCCGCAGCGGCGCCTTCGCCGGCATCTGCGCCGGATTCCTGGGCTGGGCCTACACCATGCTGTTGCCGTCCTTCGCCGATGCCGGCTGGCTGGCCTCCAGCGCGCTGCGCGAGGGTCCGTTCGGCCTGACCGGCCTCAGCCCGGTGGCGCTGGCCGGCATCGCCGGCATCGACCCGCTGACCAACGCCGCCCTGTGGAGCCTGGGTCCGAACATCCTGCTGTTCGTCGTGGTGTCGCTGCTGACCCGTCCGTCGACGCTGGAGCGCCAGCAGGCCGCCCGTTTCATGAGCCTGCGCCGCGCCTCCGACGGCGAACCGCACGGGCCGCGCGGCGCCACGCTGGCCGACCTGCACGATCTGGCGGTACGCTATGTCGGGCAGCCGCGCGCCGACGCCGCCTTCCGCCGGTTCACCGGGGTGGCCGAGGGCGATCTACGCACCGCGTTGCTGACACGCACCGACGGGGAGGCGATCCAGCTGACCGAACGGCTCTTGGCCGGTGCGGTCGGTTCGGCGTCGGCCCGCGTGGTGGTGGCCGGGCTGCTGTCGGACCGCCGGCTGTCGCGCACCGACGCGCGGTCGATCATCGACGAGGCGTCGCGCGCCATCCTGAAACAGCACGAGCTATTGCGCGCCACGGTCGAGAACGTGCCCCAAGGCATCGCGGTGTTCGACGAGGACTGGCGCGTCGCCACCTGGAACAACCAGTTCCTGGTCCTGCTGGACCTTCCGGACGGCTTCGTGCAGGTCGGCACCTCGCTGCAGGACATCGTCGGGCTGATCGCGCGGCGCGGCGAATATGGCCGCAATGGCGAAATCGAGACCCTGCTGGAGCGGCGTTCCGACCCGCGCCGCCGCAACAGGCCCGACGTCTATGAACGGGTGCGGCCCGACGGGACGGTGCTGGAGATCGCCACCAACCCGATGCCCAGTTCAAAGCCAGGGGGCGGCGGCTTCGTCGCCGTCTACACCGACGTCACGGAGCGCCACCGCGCCGCCGCTGCCCTGCGCGAAGCCAACGAGTCGCTGGAACGACGGATCGAGGAGCGCACACACGCCCTGTCGGAAGCCAAGGCGGAGGCCGAGCGCGCCAACCGTGGCAAGACCCGCTTCCTGGCCGCCGCCAGCCACGATCTGCTTCAGCCGCTGCACGCCGCCCGGCTGTTCCTGTCGGCCCTGTCGGAACGCAACGGCGACAGCGCCATCCGCCAGATCGACGCTTCGCTGCGGTCGGTGGAGCAGATCCTGGGCGATTTGCTGGACGTTTCAAAGATCGACAGCGGCGTGGTGAAGCCGAACCCGGTGCCGATGCGCATCGAGGAACTGCTGAAGCCGCTGGGCGAGGAGTTCACCGTGCTGGCCAGCCGCCACGGGCTGGGGCTGCGCGTGGTCGACTGTTCGGCCACGGTGCGCAGCGACCCGACGCTGCTGCGACGCATCCTGCAGAATTACCTCGCCAACGCTGTGCGCTACACCCGCACCGGCCGCATCCTGCTGGGCTGCCGCAGGCGGGGACATTTCCTGTCGATCGAGGTGTGGGACACCGGGCCGGGCATCCCCGAACACAAGGTGCCGGAAATCTTCATGGAGTTCCGGCAGTTGGACAATGACGGCGACGACCGCGGCAAGGGGTTGGGACTCGGCCTCGCCATCGTCGAGCGTCTGGCCGGCATCCTCGGCCATACGGTTCAGGTGCGCTCAAAGGTTGGTCGGGGCAGTGCCTTCTCCGTGCTGGTGCCGTTGACCGACGAGCCGGTCGCCGCCCGCGCCGTGGTGGTCCGCCCGCGCGGCCGCGACCTGCGCGGCGTGCTGGTGCTCTGCCTGGAAAACGAGCCAGCCATCGCCCGCGCCACCGAGGATCTGTTGTCCAGCTGGTCCTGCCGCGTCGTCACCGCGGCCGCCCCCGACCTTGCCCTGGAGAAGCTGGAGGGCCGCACGCCCGACGTGATCCTGACCGACTACCACCTCGACCGCAGCCTGACCGGCGTGGAGGCCCTGCGGACATTGCGCGCCCGGCTGGGCAGCGACATCCCCGCGGCGGTCGTCACCGCCGACCGCGACGCCGCCGTGCGGGAGGACATCGAAGCCGCGGGCTGCCGGCTGCTCTACAAGCCGGTGCGTCCGGGTGCGCTAAGGGCGCTGCTGGGACAGTTGCTGGCGGAGGGGCAGCGGATGGCGAGCGATTGACGCACTGTGCCCCCTCCGCAACCCTCCCCCTCTTCGAGGGAGATGGTGCCTTGTGCAAAGCGGCGGCAGTCCTCTCTCCCGCGTTAGCGGGGGAGGGATGGGAAGGGGACAATGCCTGCTTCACTCCACCGGCGGCGGCGGTGCCGCGGACAGCGCCAGCTGGCTCGCCAGCACCGCGGCCTGGGTTCGGGTCAGCACGCCCAGCTTGCGCAGAATCGTGGTGACGTGGGCCTTCACCGTCGTCTCGGCGACGTTCATCTCGTAGGCGATCTGCTTGTTCAGTTTGCCTTCGGCGATGCCGGCGAGGACGCGGAGTTGCTGGGGGGTCAGGGTGGCGGCGCGTTGGGCGGGGTCGGGGGCATCGGTTTCGGGGCCGCCATTGATCTCCGGCAACCAAAGCTCGCCGTCGAGCACGGCATGGATCGCCTCGACGATCTGGGTGTTGGGGGCGGATTTCGGGACGAATCCGGAGGCGCCATAGTCGATGGAGCGTTGGATCGTCACCGGATCCTCCGACGCCGACACCACGATCACCGGAATCGCCGGATGTTCGGAGCGCAGCATCATCAGCCCGATCAGTCCGCTCATCCCCGGCATGTGCAGGTCCAGCAGGATGATGTCCGGCGGCTCCCCGGTATCGAGAAGCGGCTTGATATGGTCGAACCGCGACGCTTCCAAAATCACGGCGCCGGGAATCGCCTGACCGATGGTCTGGGTCAATGCAGTGCGCATCAGCGGGTGGTCGTCGGCGATCAGGATGCGGTGCGACATCGGCCTTCTTGAAACTTTCCGGCTATGGACAGTCCGGGTTTAAAACCGTTCCACCAGTATCCGCTTGCAGCCGCCCGTTGACAACTGCGCCCAATGCCGCGCGTCGAAGTTTCCGATGGATTTTACCCTTATCCGTCCGCGGATGGGATGGCACCGGCGCTGGTGCGTTCGTGGATGGCTTGGCGGCGGAAGCGGTACAACTCGGCGGGCCGGCCGCCGGTCTGGCTTTCGTACTGGCCGGTGGGCTCGACGAAGCCGCCGGAGATCATCAGGCGGCGGAAATTCTGCTTGTGCACCCGCTCACCGGACAGCGCCTCCACCACCAGCTGCAGTTGATGCAGGGTGAAGGTCGGCGGCAGCAGTTCGAAGACGATGGGGCGATAGCGCAGCTTGCCGCGCAGCCGCTCCAGCGCGGTTGCCAGGATGCGCCGGCCGTCGCGCGCCATCGGCCGGCCGAGCGCCCGCGGCATCGGCCCACTGGCCCGCACCGACGGGTCGACCCGTGCGGCGAGGTCACGGTCGCGGAAGGCCTCCACCACCAGCCCGGCCTCGTAGAGCAGTTCGAAGCGCTCCAGCACGCGCTCCATGTCCCAGTCGGCACCGTCCAAACCGAAGGCCATTTGGGCACGCTCGGCCCTTCGCAGTCGGGTGCCCTCGTCAGGCGCCGAGGCGATCCAGCCGCCGAGCGCTGGTGCGATCACGGCGTCCAGCAGCGGCGGGCGCTGGTCGCGCCAATCCTCCCACGGGAAATGATCGTAGAGGTCGCGCCATTCGGCCGAGGCCTCGCCGCCCAGCGGACCGTCGCGGACCAGGGCCAGATAGCCGACCACGACGGAGCGCGGACCGCCGAACAGCTCGTGCGGATCGCGGTAGCGGTCACCGAAGGTATAGAGCTGCTCGACATAGCGCAGCGCCAAACCCGAGAGTCCTTCCGCCACCGCGCGCACGCCGTCCTGCAGGGTGCGGAAGCGGTCGGGCTCGAAGGGCGCGCCGGGCAGCGCGTCACGATGCGGCAACGGCTCGTCTCCGCGCCGGTGGTCTTCCGGCACGGAAAAGCCGCTGCGCACCGTCACGACGCGCGGCGTCCCGCCGGTCACCGCAACGATGGCGACCGACAGGCCGAGTTGGAGAGGCTGGGTCACAGGGCGCCCCTCTCCTTTTGGAGAGGGGACGCCGTAATTCGACCGATCAACGCTTGTCCAGCGGGACGAAGGGACGGGCGGCGTGGCCGGTGAAGAGCTGGCGGGGGCGGCCGATCTTCTGGGCCGGGTCCTCGATCATCTCCTTCCACTGGCTGATCCAGCCGACGGTGCGGGCCACGGCGAACAGCACGGTGAACATGCTGGTCGGGAAGCCCATCGCCTTCAGGATGATGCCCGAGTAGAAGTCGACGTTCGGATAAAGCTTCTTCTCGACGAAATACTCGTCCGACAGGGCGATTTTCTCCAGCTCCATCGCGATGGACAGATGCGGTTCGTCCTGAATGCCAAGCCGGTCGAGAACCTGATAGCAGGTCTCGCGCATGATCTTGGCGCGCGGGTCGTAGTTCTTGTAGACCCGGTGGCCGAAGCCCATCAGGCGGAAGCTGTCGTTCTTGTCCTTGGCGCGGCGGACGAACTCGGGGATACGCTCGACCGAGCCGATCTCCTCCAGCATCTTCAGCACGGCCTCGTTGGCGCCGCCATGGGCCGGACCCCACAGCGCCGCGATGCCCGACGCGATGCAGGCGAACGGGTTGGCGTGCGACGAACCGGCGAGACGGACGGTGGAGGTCGAGGCGTTCTGCTCGTGATCGGCATGCAGGATGAAGATCTTCTCCATCGCCTCCGACAGGACCGGATCGACCTTCCATTCCTCGCACGGCGTGCCGAAGGTCATGTAGAGGAAGTTTTCCGCGAAGGACAGGTCGTTGCGCGGATACATGAAGGGCTCGCCGACCGTGTACTTGTAGGCCATGGCGGCCATGGTCGGCATCTTGGCGATCAGGCGGTGCGCGGCGATCTTGCGCTGCACCGGATCGAAGATGTCGGTGGAGTCGTGATAGAAGGCCGACAGGGCGCCGACGACGCCGCACATGATCGCCATCGGGTGGGCGTCACGGCGGAAGCCGCTGTAGAACTTGGCGAGCTGTTCATGCACCATCGTGTGATAGGTGATGGTGCGCTCGAAATCGGCCTTCTGCTGCGGGTTGGGCAGTTCGCCGTTCAGCAGCAGGTGGCAGACCTCCAGGAAGTCGCAATTCTCGGCCAGATCGGCGATGGCATAGCCGCGGTGCAGCAGGACGCCCTGGTCGCCGTCGATGTAGGTGATGGCCGAATCGCAGGCGGCGGTGGAGGTGAAGCCCGGATCGTAGGTGAAATAGCCGGTCTCGGCGTAGAGCTTGCGGATGTCGATCACGTTGGGACCGGTCGACCCGCTGAGCACCGGCAGCTTCAAGGTCTTGCCGGTGGCGTCGTCTGTCAGCGTGACGGTGCCGACCTGGTTCACATCGCCGTGCGGCGTGTGCTTGCTCGATTCCATGACCTTCTCACACTCCTTGCTGGCCGGCCGGGCGGCGGCTCGCGGCCTCCGCTGCCGGACCTTGGTGGTTGGCCCGTCTTCGGCGCGCATGGGCGGCGCGCTTGTATCGCGCGCTCGTTCGCCCCTTGCGGCGCCGCGCCGTCTTCTCCCGGTCTGACGCAAGGATCGGCCGGGAGCGGAACCCCCACCCTTCCTGGTCGTTGACTCCTCCAGAAGATAGCAGAGGACATCATGACCGACACGCCTCAAACACGCACCCCCTCCGAAGGAATGGCCCAGCCGCGGAAATCCGGCGCCAACACCCACGACCAGACCCCGGCCGGCGAACGTTCCCCACGGGAGGACATGACCAAGACGCCGGGCGACGGAACGTTGCAGGACGCCACGCCGGCCGGCCTGTCGTCGAAAGAGCTGCGGGAGCGGGCGGAGGATGCCGACGGCTCGACCCAGCCGGGCACCGGCTGACCGCAATCCGGAAGGCCGGCGGGAGACTCAGGCCGCCGGCCGCTGCACGCCGGTGCGCTCGCGCAAGGAGCGCTCCAGCCGGGCGGACTCGTGCAGCAGCACCGGCAGGAGTTGGCCCGCCTGATCCCTGTCGCCATTGCGGCAGAGGACTTCCATGCGCCAGGCGTGGTGCATGACCGTCATCCCGCCGAAGCTGCCGGCGAGGCTGGACAGGTCGTGCGCCTCCCCCGCCAGCGCCCGCAGGTCGGCGGTGCCGGCCAGAACGGACTCCGCCATCGCGGACAGCCGTTCGAGCCGGCGCGACACGTCGTCGAGGAAGCTGTCGACGATCAGCGCCAGATTGTCGGCACCCACCGTCTCCACCAGATCGGCCAGCACCGCCTCGTCCAGCGCGTCGCCGGTCCCGTCACCGCCGCTCCCGTCACCCGGATCGGCCGGGACACCGGCGGACCCGGCCCGGGTTTCCGACGCTCCGATCCAGCAGTCCAGCGCGGCCAGCAGGCCGGTGCGGCTGATCGGCTTGGTCAGGTAATCGCTCATGCCCGCGCGCAGGCACAGTTCGCGCGTGCCCGGCATGGCGTCGGCGGTCAGGGCGATGATCGGCAGGCTGGCCAGGGCGCCGCCGCGCGCCCGGATCGCCTGCGCCGCCTCCAGCCCGTCCATCCCCGGCATCTGGACGTCCATCAGCACCAGATCGAGGCCACCGCGGCAGGCCGCCGCGACCGCCTGCTCCCCGTCCTCCGCAACCTCGACCGTATAGCCCAGCTTGCGCAGCAGGGTGGTGGCGAACAGCTGGTTGGTGCGGTTGTCCTCCGCCAGCAGGATGCGGCCGCGGCGCGGCGCCTCCTCCGCCCCGGCGTCCTTGGCCGGAGCGGCAGTGGCGGCAGCGGCGGGGGTTGCCGCAGCCAGCAGTCCGGTCAGGCAGCCGGCCAGCGAACTCTGGCGCAGCGGCCGGTTCAGCGTGGCGTGGGCCAGCCCCTGGGGCACGCCATCGGTGCGCGCGGCCGGCCCAAGCGTGACGATCAGAACGCGCCGCGTCACCGCCAGCGCCGGCTCGCCGGCAACCGCCGCCAGCAGCGCGTCGCCGCCCATGCCGGGCATGGTCTGGTCGGCGAGCACCACGTCGAAGGGCCGGCCGCCGGCCACCGCACGCCGCAACGCCTCCAGCGCGTCGGGTCCGTTTTCCACCGTGACAGGCATGGCGCCCAGGCTGTCGAGCATCGACGCCAGCACCCGGCGGTTCACCGCCAGATCGTCCACCACCAGCGCGCGGCGCCCGGCCAGCGGCCGTTCGGCCGGCGGCAGGGCCTCGTCCGACAGGGCCAGCGGCAGGTCGACCAGGAAACGGCTGCCGGAACCCGGGCTGCTCTCCACCGCGATGCTGCCGCCCATCAGTTCCGACAGCTGGCGGCAGATCGCCAGCCCCAGGCCGGTGCCGCCGAACTTGCGGGTGATCGACCCGTCGACCTGCTGGAACTTGTTGAACAGGGTTGGCAGCGCCTCTGCCGCGATGCCGATGCCGGTGTCGGTCACAGTGATGCGCAGCACCAGATGGGAATCGGTGGCGTCCAGCGCCTCCAACTCCACCGCAACGGACCCTTCGTCGGTGAATTTCACCGCGTTGCCGACCAGATTGACCAGAATCTGCCGGATGCGCGTCGGATCGCCCAGCAGCGTGCGGCGCAGCAGCGGGTCGATGTAGAAGCCGATCTCGATCCCCTTCTCGTGCGCGCGCGGGGTCAGCAGTTCCACCACCCCTTCCACCAGATCGGCGGCGTCGAAAGGCAGCGTCTCGATGGTGACGCGGCCGGCCTCCAGCTTGGAGATGTCGAGGATGTCGTTGATGATGGTCAGCAACGCGTTGGACGAGCTGCGGATGGCCTGGGCGAACTGGTGCTGCTCGGGGGTCAGGGCGGTGTCGAACAGCAGCTCCGTCATGCCCATGATGCCGTTCATCGGCGTGCGGATCTCGTGGCTCATCGCCGCCAGGAATTCCGACTTCGCCTGCGTCGCCGCCTCGGCGCGGGCGCGCAGGGCGTCGGCCTCCTCGCGGGCGGCGTCGAGCCCTTCGGCCAGCGCGCACATGTCGGCGGCCTGACGCTGCAATTCCGCTTCGAAGCGCTTGCGCTCGGTGATGTCGGTGCGGGTGCAGACCAGCGAACCGTTGCTGGTCCGGTTCTCCGCCACCACTATCCAGCGGCCGTCGGGCAACTCCCGCTCGAACGGCGCGCCGGGGTTGCGGTGCTGGGCCAGCTCGGCCCGGATCCAGGCTTCGTCGCTCGGGCCATCCGGATTGCCCGCGAACTCGCCATTGGCGATGGCGGCGCGCAGGATGTCCTCGAACGGACGGCCGGCGGTCAGCAGCGGCGCCGTCAGCGGATGGGCTTCGCGGTAGCGCTCGTTGCACAGGATCAGCCGGTCGTCGGCGTCGAAATAGGCCAGCCCCTCCGGCACCGCCTCGATCGCGTCGTCCAGCGTCTGCTTGGCGAGCCGCAGTTCCTCCTCCGCCAGCTTTTCGCGCGTGATGTCGGTATGGGCGCCGACCATGCGCACGACCCGGCCATTGGCATCGCGGATGTGGATGGCGCGGCTGAGGATGTAGACGGTATGACCCTGCTTGTGGCGGAAGCGCTGAACCGCCTCGAATTTCGGGATCAGCCCGGCATTGTAGGCGCGGACCATCTCCAGCGCGGCGATCCGGTCCTCCTCGAAGATCAGGCCAGCCCACATGTCCAGGCTGTTTTCCAGCTCGCCGTCGCGATAGCCGAGTTGCTCCTTCCAGGTGGGGGAGAACCAGATCCCGCCGCCTTCCAGGTTCCAGTCCCAGATGCCGTCCCGCGTCGCCTGGACGGTCAGGTCCAGAAGCTCGCGGTTCGACCGCAGTTCCGCCTCTTCCCGCTTGGAGTCGGTGATGTCCTGGACGACGCCAAGCAGGCCGACCGGCCGGCCGTCGGCCCCGCATTCGGCCATGCCGCGGATGAAGACATGGCGCAGCGACCCGTCCGGCCGGATGACCCGCGCCTCGACCGAGAACCCTTCGCCGGTCGTCCGCGCCCGCTCGACCAGACCGGCGAGATGCGACCGGTCGTCAGGGTGGTAGCAGGCGCGCGACAGCTCGATCGTCGGCTGCTCCTGCTGCGGCGGCAGGCCCATGATGCGGTAGACCTCGTCCGACCAGCGGCGGGCGTCGGTGACGAAATCGATGTACCAGTGGCCGAACTGGCCGATCTCCTCGGCGAGGTTCAGCAGGCGCGAACGGTCGCGCAACTCCGCTTCCGCCCGCTCGCGCCGGGCCACCTCGCGGCGAAGCGTCATCTCGTCCACCACCAGCCGGGCGAGCTGCGCCAGGGTCTCCGCCTCCCGGTCGTCGAAGCCGGCGCGGGGCACGTCGTCGATGACGCAGAGCGTTCCCAGCTTCTGCCCATCCGCCACCAGCGGCGCGCCGGCATAGAAGCGGATGTTCGGCGCTCCGGTGACCAGCGGATTGCCGGCGAAGCGCGGGTCCTTGGTCGCGTCCGGCACAACCAGCACGCCATCGTCCAGGATGGCGTGGGCGCAGAAGGCCAGATCGCGGTGGGTCTCCGTCGCCTCCAGCCCGACCCGGCTCTTGAACCATTGGCGCTCGCGGTCGATCAGCGAGACCAGCGCGATGCGCGTGCCGAAGAAATGCCCGGCCAGCCGGGTGATGTTGTCGAAGCCCGATTCAGGCGCGGAGTCGAGGATGCAGTAGGAGTCCAGAACGCTCTGCCGCCGGCTCTCATCAGGGGGCAGAGCGGCCGGCACCGCCCCCGCGCTCAAGCGGCACTCTCCCCGGTGCCGCGGGCGTCGGCGACGCGCCACTGCTGAAGCTTTCGGTAGATGGTGGACGGGCTGATCTCCAGCATCAGGGCGGCGCGCGGCACATCGTCGCCGGTCAGCCGCAACGCCTTCTGGATCATGTCCTTCTCGACCCGCCACAGCGGCTGCACGGCGCCATCCTCCTCCGGCGCATCGGCGGCCGGCGAACCGCAGGCGGCGCACGGGGAGGCGCCGGCGTCTGGACTGCTGATTGCCGGACCGCCCATCGGCGGCAGCATGTCCAGCGTGACCCGCGGCCCGTCGTTCAGCACCACGACGTTGCGGACGACATTCTGCAATTGCCGCACGTTGCCCGGCCAGTCATGGGCGCGCAGCCGCGCCTCCACCTCCGGGGCGAAGGCCGACAGCGACTTGCCCTCCTCCCGCGCATAGTCGATCAGGAAGGAGCGGGCGATCTCGATCACATCGTCGCCGCGGTCACGCAACGGCGGCAGGGCCAGCGGGATGACGTGCAGACGGTAATAGAGATCCTCGCGGAAACGGCCGGCCTGCACCTCGGCCAGCGGATCACGGTTGGTGGCGGCGACGAAGCGCACGTCCACCCGCTCCTCCCGCCCGCTGCCGACCGGGCTGACCGTGCCGGTCTGGACGAAACGCAGAAGCTTGCTCTGCAGGTCGAACGGCATCTCGCAGATCTCGTCCAGGAACAGCGTGCCGCCGTCGGCGAGCAGCGCCGCCCCCGGCCGGTCGCCCGCCGCCCCGGTGAAGGCGCCCTTCACATGGCCGAAGATCTCCGATTCCAGCAGATCCTTCGGGATGGCGGCACAGTTCAGCGCGACGAAGGCGCCGTCGCGCCGCGGACTGGCGCGGTGGATGGCCTGGGCAGCGACCTCCTTGCCGGTCCCGCTCTCCCCGGTGATGAAGACGTTGGCGCGGCTGGCGGCCACGCTTTCGATGGTCCGGTAGACCGCCTGCATTTCCGGCGAGCTGCCGATGAAGCCATGGAAGCGCCCGCGGTCCAGATCCTTGCGGTATCCCTCCACCATCCGCGCCAGCGTCCGCCGTTCCAGCGCGTTGCGCAGGGTCAGGTTCAGCCGGTCGGCGTTGAAGGGCTTCACGATGAAGTCGAAGGCGCCGAGCTTCATCGCCTCCACCGCCAGATCGATGGAGCCGTGGGCGGTGATGATGACCACAGAAACGCTGGGATCGCGGGCATGCAGCGCCTGCAGAACCTCCAGCCCATCCATGTCCGGCAGCTTCAGGTCCAGGATCACCGCATCGGGCGGCGATGCCGCCGCCGCGTCCAGCGCCTCCCCCCCGCGGGTGCAATGCACGACCTCATGGGCGTCCGCGCGCAGGAACTCGATGTAGAGCTTGGCGAGCGGGACCGTATCCTCGATCAGCAGGATGCGGCGCTTCTTGGGAGAGGACACGGGGCGGCACTCTGACGGTCGGTGAATGGGCGTCGATCAGGCAAGATTGCCCGCGCAGTGTAACCCGGCCAAGGCTCTGCCGCCAGTCGGGCTGAGCCTACCTGCATATGACTTTTGACGGAGAACGCCGGCAGGAGGCGCCCCACCCCCTTCAAGCTCCGCTGTCGATCAGGTCGGTGCGTCCGATCCGCCGCAACGAGACCTGGACACGGGCGTTGTGCTCGCGGATCTCGCGCAGGGTCTGCAGCGTGAATTCCACATGGGCCTCGGCCGCCGCACTGGCCGCCGCCGCGTCGCCGGCCAGAACCGCATTGGCGATGGCGAGATGCTGTTGCAGCAGCAGCTCACGCACGCCCGGCCGGGAGTAGAGGTCGGTGCGGTTGTAGAACACGTCGTTGCGCAGCAGGTCGGACAGCGTCCGCATGATGTGCAGCATGACGACGTTGTGCGCCGCCTCGTAGATCGCCAGATGCAGGTCGGCGTCCGAGTCCGCCTCCTCCGAGCTGTCGTCCTTGCCATGGGCGGTCTGCATGCGGGCGACGATGCTGCGGATGCTGTCGCGGTCGAGGTCGGTCGCCCGCTGGGCCGCCAACCCGGCCGCCGCCACTTCGATGGAGCGGCGGAACTCCAGATAGTCGAAGGACGCGTCCGGCTTGTTGCGCATCAGCGTCATCAGCGGATCGGCGATCTGCGCCAGGAAGGTGGCGACATGGGTGCCGCTGCGCCCGGTGACCAGCAGGCCGCGCTCCTCCAGCTTGGCGATGGCGTCGCGCAGCGACGGGCGCGACACGTCCAGCTTCACCGCCAGTTCGCGTTCAGCCAGCAGCTTCTCGCCGGGGCGCAATGCGCCTTCCAGGATCAACCGCTCCAGATGCTCGGCAATGGCATCGGCCAGCTTGGCCGGTTTGATCGTCCCCTGCATTGGGTAGGCGGCCTCTCCCTGCACGTCTTGATCCTCTTCAATACCGATGGACGGAACAGGCGTCCAGAGCAGTGGCTGGCCGGCAACGTCGCACCCCCCTACCAAAGTGGGCCGCTTGGCAAACGATTCAGCCGTTGCACAGTCTGGTAAAATATTTTATCCAAGTTCCACCGTATGGATAAGAGATGTCCACCGCTTCCCGAATGGCAAGGGGTCTTCCCCAAGCTTAACCGGGGCGGAAGGTGCATCCACACGTACCGGGACAGGACGGACCAGGCCCCACAAGGGCGCATCCGCACCGCGAGCATCGGGGCCGCAAGACCCCGGCGGCGGTGAACGCCTCCGCTTTGCCGAACGTCCGGCCTTCCACCCGCTCCTCCCGTCAGGGTGCGGGCAGGCCGGGTGCAGCCAAATGCGGCCAGCCTTCTCCCGGGACACCGTTCGGACCGACATCACTCCCCGAGAAGGAGACCCCCGAGGATGACCTGGTCGCAAGTCTACGACCCTATGAACAACATCTGGCTGTCGACGCTGTTCGCGTCGCTGCCGGTCCTGGTGATGCTGGGCGGTCTCGGCATCTTCCACATGAAGGCGCACCGCGCGGCCCTGCTGGGCCTGGCGACCGCGCTGGCGGTGGCCGTCGCCGTGTTCGGCATGCCGGTGGCGATGGCAGGAAAGACCGCGCTGATGGGTGCGGCTTACGGCCTGCTGCCGATCGGCTGGATCGTCGTCAACATCATCTTCCTCTATCACCTGACCGAGCAGCGCGGGCAGTTCAAGATCCTGCAGGAAAGCATCACCGGCATCACCAATGACCGCCGGCTCCAGCTTCTGCTGATCGCCTTCTGCTTCGGCGCCTTCTTCGAGGGAGCGGCCGGCTTCGGCACGCCGGTCGCCGTGACCGGCGCCATGCTGATCGGGCTGGGCTTCACCCCGCTGGCGGCGTCCGGCCTGTCGCTGATCGCCAACACCGCCCCGGTCGCCTATGGCGCACTCGGCACGCCGGTGCTGGCGCTGGCGGCCGTCACCGGCCTGCCACTGCTGGACCTGTCGGCGATGATCGGCCGGCAGCTGCCCTTCTTCTCCGTCCTGGTGCCGTTCTGGCTGATCGTCGCCTTCGCCGGCTGGCGCGGCATGATCCAGATCTGGCCGGCCATCCTGGTCGCCGGCGTATCCTTCGCCGTCCCGCAGTTTGTGGTGTCGAACTATCACGGCCCCTGGCTGGTGGACGTCGCCGCCGCCATCGTCTCGCTGGTCTCGCTCACCCTGTTCCTGAAGGTCTGGCACCCGAAAACCATCTGGCACACCGCCGGCGGAGCGTCCGCGCTCACGCAGGGTGTCGGCGCCGCCGTGGTCGAGGGCGAGGCGCGCCGCAGCCACGGCTACAGCGCCGCCGAGGTCCGCCGCGCCTGGATGCCCTGGGCGATCCTCAGCATCCTGGTCTTCCTGTGGGGCATCCCGGAGGTCAAGACCTTCCTCGACGGCGTATCGATCTTCAAGTTCCCGATCGACGGCCTGCACAACATGGTGATGCGCGTTCCGCCGGTGGTGGCCAAGCCCCATCCGGAGGCCGCCGTCTACGTCCTGAACTGGCTGTCGGCGACCGGCACCGGCATCTTCATCGCCGCCGTCATCTCCGGCTTCCTGATGGGCTATTCGCCGGTCGAGATGGTGAAGACCTACGGCCGCACCCTCTACGCCATCCGCAACTCGCTGCTGACGATCTCGGCGATGCTGGCGCTGGGCTACACCACCCGCTATTCGGGTCTGGACACCACGCTGGGCCTCGCCTTCGCCAACTCCGGCTTCCTCTACCCGTTCTTCGGCACCTTCCTGGGCTGGCTGGGCGTGGCGCTGACCGGGTCGGACACGGCGTCCAACGTGCTGTTCGGCAGCCTGCAGAAGGTGTCGTCGGAGCAGTTGGGCCTGCCGCCGGTGCTGATGGCCGCCGCCAACAGCTCGGGTGGCGTGATGGGCAAGATGATCGACGCCCAGAGCATCGTCGTCGCCGCCGTCGCCACCAAGTGGCATGGGCATGAGGGCAAGATCCTGCGCTTCGTCATCTGGCACTCGCTGGCGCTGACGGCGCTGGTCGGCCTGCTGATCATGGCCCAGGCCTATCTGTGGCCCTTCACCCAGATGGTGATCGGCCGCTGAGGCCGGTTCCTCCCGCCACCTCCCCCACCACCAGCAGGAAGCGCTGCCGATGCCGTCCCTCCCCCTGGCCGCCCCCTACGACCGCGTGCTGGCCGAGCTTCAGGCCGTCATTCCCGAAGCCCGGCTGGTGACAGACCCGCTGCGCACGCTGGCCTACGGCACCGACGCCAGCTTCTACCGGCTGATCCCGAAGATCGTCGCGCTGGTGGAGACGGAGGAGGAGGTGGTGCGGTTGCTGCGCATCACCCGCGGCCACACGGTGCCGGTGACCTTCCGCGCCGCCGGCACCAGCCTGTCGGGGCAGGCGGTCAGCGACAGCGTGCTGGTGGTGCTGGGGGACGGCTGGCGTGGCTGCAGCATCGGTCCGGGGGCGGCCACCGTCACCCTGCAGCCCGGCGTGATCGGGGCGGAGGCGAACCGGCGGCTGGCCCCGCTGGGGCGCAAGATCGGTCCCGATCCGGCCTCCATCGCCACCGCCAAGATCGGCGGCATCGCCGCCAACAACGCCAGCGGCATGTGCTGCGGCACCGCGCAGAACAGCTACCGCACGCTGGAGTCGATGCGTCTGGTTCTGGCTGATGGCACGGTGCTGGACACCGCCGATCCGGCCAGCCGCAGCCGCTTCCGCGACAGCCATGGCGCACTGCTCGGCCGGCTGGCCGATCTCAGCGCCCGCACCCGCGCGGACGAGGCGCTGGCCGGCCGCATCCGCGACAAGTTCCGCATCAAGAACACCACCGGCTACAGCCTGAACGCGCTGGTGGACTACGAGGACCCGGTCGACATCCTCCAGCACCTGATGATCGGGTCGGAGGGGACGCTGGGCTTCATCTCCGCCATCACGCTGCGCACCGTGCCGGAGCACGCGCACAAGGCCAGCGCCCTGCTGTTCTTCCCCGACATCGGCGAGGCCTGCCACGCCGTGTCCTTGCTGAAAGCCGCACCGGTCGATGCGGCGGAGTTGATGGACCGCGCCTCCCTCCGCTCGATCCAGGACAAGCCGGGGATGCCGCCGCAGATCCGCGGCTTCGGCCCCGAGGTCGCGGCGGTGCTGGTGGAGACCCGTGCCGAGAGCGCGGCGGCGCTGGAGGCCAATGTGGCGGAGATCGCCAGAGTTCTGGCCGACTGCGTCACCATCGGCGACACCGGCTTCACCACCGACGCCAAGGCCTGCGAAGGCTTCTGGAAGATCCGCAAGGGCCTGTTCCCGGCGGTCGGCGCCATCCGCCAGACCGGCACCACCGTCATCATCGAGGACGTCGCCTTCCCCCTGCCCCGGCTGGCCGAAGCGACTCGCGAGCTGCAGGAACTGTTCGTCCGCCACGGCTATCACGAGGCGATCATCTTCGGCCACGCGCTGGAAGGAAACCTGCACTTCGTCTTCACCCAGGCCTTCGACACCCAGGAAGAGATCGACCGCTACCGCCGCTTCATGGACGATGTCGCCGTGCTGGTGGTTACCCGCTATGACGGTTCGCTGAAGGCGGAGCACGGCACCGGCCGCAACATGGCCCCCTTCGTCGAGATGGAATGGGGTGCGCAGGCCTATGGGCTGATGAAGGAGATCAAGGGGCTGTTCGACCCCGATGGGCTGCTGAACCCCGGCGTCATCCTGAACGGCGACCCGCAGGCCCATCTGAAGAACCTGAAGCCGCTTCCCCCCGCCGACCCGCTGGTCGACACCTGCATCGAGTGCGGATTCTGCGAGCCGACCTGCCCCTCCCACCGCTTCACCCTGTCACCGCGCCAGCGCATCGTCGGCCGGCGCGAGATGGCACGGCTGGCGGCGGCCGGCAACGATGCCGGGCGTCTGGCCGAGATCAGTGCCGCCTATGAGTATCAGGGCATCGACACCTGCGCGGCTTGCGGCCTGTGCGCCACCGCCTGTCCGGTGGGAATCGAGACCGGGCTTCTGATCAAATCCATGCGCGGCGAGCGGCGCGGCAGCATGGCCCGCAAGGCGGGGACGCTGGTCGCCGACCACATGGAAGGCACGCTGGGCCTCGCCCGCACCGGCCTGCGTCTGGCCGACCTCGCCCGCCGCACCATCGGCCATGGCGCCACTCAGGCGGCAGCCCGTGTGCTGACCGGCGGCAACCTGCCGGTTCTGCCCCGCAACATGCCCACATCCGCGACCTTCTCGCCGAAGGCGGACATTCTCACCAGCGAAGACCTGCCGACCGTGGTCTACGCCCCCAGCTGCGTCAGCCGGACCATGGGACCCGCAGCGACCGATCCGCAGCAGCGTCCGCTTCCACAGGTGGTGGAGTCGGTGATGCGCAAGGCCGGCTTCCGCATCCTCTATCCGGAGGCGGCGGATGGCCAGTGCTGCGGCATGCCGCTGGAGAGCAAGGGGCTGATCGAAGCCGCCGACGCCAAGGCCGACGCCATGCTGGCGGCCCTGTCGAAGGCGAGCCGAGGCGGCCGGTATCCGGTGGTGATGGACACCAGCCCCTGCGCCCTGCGCCTGAAGAAGCGCCTGACCGATGCCGGCCTGCGCATCCTCGACGTGGCGGAGTTCCTCAGCGAGTTCGCCCTGCCGCGCCTGGACATCGCCAGGACGGCGGAGCCGGTGATGCTGCACCTGACTTGCTCGACCCGCCGGATGGGGCTGGACGGCGCCCTGACCGCGGTGGCGAAAGCCTGCGCCGAGACGGTGGTGATCCCGCCCGACGTTGGCTGCTGCGGCTTCGCCGGCGACAAGGGCTTCACCACGCCGGAACTGAACGCCCACGCGCTGCGCCACCTGCCGGCATCGGTGCCGGAAGGCTGCGCGTCGGGCTATTCCACCAGCCGCACTTGCGAGATCGGCCTGTCCGACAAAGCGGGCGTCCCCTACCGGTCGATCGCCTATCTGGTCGACGCCTGCGCGACGGCGAAGGTGGAGGAGAGGGCGCGGGTGGCGGAGGTGGCTTTCTGAGAGGGGCACTTGCCCCCACCCTAACCCTCCCCCGCTGGGCGGGGGCGGGGACTGCCGCTGAACACCGAACAAAGCTCCTGTCCCCCTCCCCCGCCCAGCGGGGGAGGGTCGGGGTGGGGGCAATAATTATGACGGTGAGGAAACGTTCATGGATCATCAGCCCCCCAAACCCACCCGCGTCTATTACTTCGGCACTTGCCTCGTCGACCTGTTCTTCCCGGACGCCGGGATGGCGGGGATCGAGCTGCTGCAGTTGCAGGGCCTGACCGTCGTCTTCCCACAAGGCCAGAGCTGCTGCGGCCAGCCGGCCTACAACTCCGGCTATCGCGCCGACGCCTTGAAGGTCGCCCGCGCCCAGTTGGACCTGTTCCCCGGCGATGATCCCATCGTCGTGCCGTCGGGCTCCTGCGCCGGCATGATGAAGAAGCACTGGCCCGACCTGTTCCGCGGCGAGCCGGACGAGGCCAAGGCGGTGCAGGTGGCGTCCCGCGTGTGGGAGCTGACCCAGTTCCTGGTCCATGTGCTGGACGTCCAACTCACCGACCAGGGAGAGCCGGTGCGCGTCACCTGGCATGCCTCCTGCCATGCCCAGCGCGAGATGGGCGTGGTGGAGGAGCCGAAGGCGCTCCTGCGCCAGCTCGCCAACGTCGAACTGGTGGAGCTGAAGCGGGAGAAGGAATGCTGCGGCTTCGGCGGCACCTTCGCCGTACGCCATCCGGAGATCTCCGCCGCGATGGTCGGCGACAAGGTGGCGGACATCGAGGGCACCGGCGCCGCCCGCGTGGTGTCGGGCGATTGCGGGTGCCTGCTGAACATCACCGGCGCGCTGGAGGCCGGCGCCAAGGCCGCGCGCGGCCAGCACATCGCCCAGTTCCTGAAGGAGCGCATCCATGGACGGTAACGCACCGGATTTCGCCGCCGCATCGCGCGCGGCGCTGGCCGACCCGCAGCTGCGCGGCAATTTCCGCCGCGCCATGGACGGGCTGATGACCAAGCGCGCCGCCCAGTTCTCTGACACGGGCGAATGGCATGGCGTGCGGGCGCTGGCCGCCTCGGTCCGGCTGCGCGCCCTGTCGAAACTGCCGGAACTGCTGGAGAAGCTGGAGGAGAACTGCACCCGCAACGGCATCACCGTCCATTGGGCCGCCACGACGGACGAGGCCAATGCCATCGCGCTCGACATCCTGCACAAGGCCAACGCCAAGTTGGTGGTCAAGGGCAAGTCGATGGTGACGGAGGAGATGCACCTGAATGCCGTGCTGGAAAAGGACGGCATCGAGGTTCTGGAAAGCGACCTCGGCGAATACATCGTGCAGTTGGACGGCACCATGCCGTCGCACATCATCATGCCGGCGATCCATCTGAACACCAAACAGATCGCCCACCTGTTCAAGCGCAAGATCAAGGATGCCGAAAGCCGGGAGGACGCGGCCTATCTGACCGACCTCGCCCGCCGGGTGCTGCGCGCCAAGTTCCAGGCCGCCGACGTCGGCATGTCCGGCGTCAACGCGGCGGTGGCGGAGACCGGCACCCTCTGCCTGATCGAGAATGAGGGCAACGGCCGCATGTGCACCACGGTGCCGCCGGTCCACATCGCCTTCATGGGTCTTGAGAAGGTGGTGGAAAGGCTGGAGGACGTGCCGCCGGTCATCAGCCTGCTGCCGCGCTCCGCCACCGGCCAGCCGATCACCACCTACGTCAACATGATCTCCGGCCCGCGCAAGGACGGCGAGAAGGACGGCCCGCGCGAGGTGCATCTGGTCATCCTCGACAATGGCCGCTCCAGCATCTACGCCGACCCGGAATTGCGCGACACGCTGCGCTGCATCCGCTGCGGCGCCTGCATGAACCATTGCCCGGTCTACACCCAGGTCGGCGGCCATGCCTATGAGGCACCCTATCCCGGCCCGATCGGCAAGATCCTGGTGCCGCAGATCGAGGGGTTGGCCAAGCGCGGCGCCATGCCCCACGCCTGCACCATGTGCAACGCCTGCGTCGAGATCTGCCCGGTGAAGATCCCCATCGTCGAGATTATGGGCCGGCTGCGGGTCGAGGCGGTGAAGCCCGGCGGGGCGGTGAAGGACGGCGGCGCCAAGGCCAGCCGTGCGGAATCGATGGTGTGGAGCGGCTGGGCGGCGATGAACGCCTCCCCAACCGCCTACCGCATCGCCACGCTGGCAATGAGCAAACTCGGCAACGCGGCGCCGTCGTCGCTGCCCATGCTGAAGGAGTGGACGAACGTCCGCACCAAGCCGCGCTTCGCCGGCCGCACCCTGCACGACCTCGCCCGCGCCAAGGGGATTCCCGATGTCTGACGCCCGCAACTCGATCCTGACGAAGCTGCGCACGACGCGCGACGCCCACCCGCTGACCCCGCCCGTGTCGGATTTCGCGCCGATCGAGGCGAAGCACTGGGCACCTGAGGAGCGCCTGCCCCGCATCCGCCGCCTGATGGAGGCGGTGCATACGGAGTTCCTCGACGCGACGGAGGCCGACTGGCCGGTGGTGCTGCGGGAATTCCTGGCGCGGGAGGGTGTGGGGTCGCTGCTCTACGCTCCGGCAACGGAGGCGGGGAAGCGGCTGGTCGAGGGGTGGGATGCCGCCTCCACTACCCTCATCCCCTACGACCGCCCCCTCGAAGACCTCAAGCCGCAGCTGTTCGAGTCCATCGAGGCCGGCCTCACCACCACCCGCGGCGCCATCGCCGAGACCGGCAGCCTGATCCTGTGGCCGACCGCCGACGAGCCGCGCACGCTCTCGCTCGTCCCGCACATCCACGTCGCAATCCTGCGCACCGACGCCCTTTACGACACCTTCCTGCAGGCCATGCGCGAACAGGGATGGGCGCAGGAGATGCCGACCAACGCGCTGCTGGTGTCTGGCCCCAGCAAGACCGCCGACATCGAGCAGACGCTGGCCTACGGCGTTCACGGTCCGAAGCGGCTGGTCGTTCTGGTGGTCCAACCATGACCAGCCGACCGGCGAACGAGCCGGCGACCCGGCTCTACGAGGCGATCCTGCATCTCAGGCGCCTCGGTCACCGGGTGGAGAAATGCGAAGGGCGGCGTGGGCGACATCGGCTGGATGGAGCCGAGATCACCGACGCCGCCCTTCTTGAGCTGGCGATGACCCGCGTCCGCCGGGCGGCGCGGGTGTCGTATTCAGGTCAGGCCGGGCGAACAGTGGCCGGGCGGGACACCGCCACCGACGGCTTGCGGCCGTAGCGCTCGACGCTCAGCCCGTCCATGTCGATCTCGGTCCGGCGGCCGCTGACCACGTCGGCCAGCACGCGGGCGGAGCCGGCGGACATCGTCCAGCCCAGCGTGCCGTGGCCGGTGTTGAGATACAGGTTGCGGATGTGGGTCGGCCCCAGGATCGGCGTGCCGTCCGGCGTGTTCGGGCGCAGACCGGTCCAGAACTCCGCCTTCGACAGGTCGCCGCCGTTGGGGAACAGGTCGCTGACCACATGGTCCAGCGGCCCGCGGCGGCTCTCGCGCAGGGTCAGGTCGAAGCCGGACAGCTCCGCCGTGCCGCCGACGCGGATGCGGTCGCCCAGGCGGGTGACGGCGATCTTGTGCGTCTCGTCCATCACCGTCGATTCCGGCGCGTGGGCGGCGTCGGTGATCGGCAAGGTCAACGAATAACCCTTTACCGGATAGACCGGCAGGTCGATGCCCAGCGGCTTCACCAGCTTGGGCGAATAGCTGCCCATGGCGACGATGTAGCTGTCGGCGGTCAGCGTGCCCTGGTCGGTCAGCACGCCGGTGATCTTGCGCCCGTCGCTCTCCAGGCCGCGGATGGAGACGCCGTAACGGAACTCCACCCCGCGCTTGGCGGCATAGGCGGCCAGCTTGTTGGTGAACTGGAAGCAGTCGCCGGTCTCGTCGCCCGGCAGGTGCAGCGCGCCGACCAGCTTGTCCTTCACATGGGCCAGAGCCGGCTCGACCGAAGTCAGGCCGTCGCGGTCGAACAGGCTGTAGGGAACGCCATAGCGCTCCAGCACCGCCATGTCGTAGCCGGCGGCGTCCATCTGCTTCTGGGTGCGGAAGACCTGCAGAGTGCCCTGGGTGCGCTCGTCATAGGTGATGCCGGTTTCGGCGCGCAGAGCCTTCAGGCAGTCGCGGCTGTATTCGGCGACGCGCACCATGCGGCTCTTGTTCAGCTGGTAGCTCGCCTCGTTGGCGTTGGCCAGCAGCTTCAGGCACCAGGACCACATCGCCGGATCCAGCTTCGGCCGGATCACCAGCGGCGAATGCTTCATCATCATCCACTTGGCGGCCTTCAGCATCAGCCCCGGCGCCGCCCAGGGAGCGGAATAGCCCGGCGACACCTCGCCCGCGTTGGCGTAGCTGGTCTCCAGCGCCGGACCGGCCTGACGGTCGATGACGGTCACCTCATGCCCGGCGCGCGCCAGATAATAGGCGGTGGTGACACCGATGACGCCGCTGCCCAGAACGATCACGCGCATGAGACTGGCTCCCAAGGGGATGGATGACTTCGCTTGGGGGAGTGGATCGCAAACTGTGTGCCAGAGGCAAAAATGGCGGATTTGCTGTGGTGCGGGGGGAATGGCGGGGATTGGGGTGTATTCAGATGTTTACAGGGGGAGGGTATTTCGGAGACGGATCGTTGAAGATCAGGAGTTTGGAGGGGTGTAAAGATTTTGATACGGCGTAACGGATTGTGTACAGTGATGGCTTCGAACCCTCCACTCCAGAATTCTCACCACCCTCATGCGCATCGAAGTCACCTTCACCGACCGTGTCGGCATCGCCCATGAGATCCTCGCTGTGCTGGCGCTGCGCCGCCTCAACGTCGTCGGCGTCGAGGTCGACCCGCCGCTGATCCATATCGACGCGCCCGGCCTGGACCCGGCGGCGCTGCCGGCCCTGTCCGACGCGCTGCGCACCATCGCCGGGGTGCGATCGGTGGCAGCCATCGACATGCTGCCGGGCACACGGCGGCGGCTGCATCTGGATGCGCTGCTCGCCGCCCTGCCCGACCCGGTGCTGGCGGTGGACCGTACCGGGCGTGTCGTGGTGGCGAGCACCGCCGCGGCCCAGGTCGCGGGATTGCCGGAGTCGCGCCTCGCCGGGCTTGATATTGGCGAACTCTTCGGCGAGCCGGGGTTGACGCGCGAACTGACCACCGGCGGCTTCCGGATGTCGGGCCGCGAGGTGACGCTGAACGGCCAGCCCTTCCTGCTGGAGGTGACGCCCATCGTCGATGTCGAGGCGGCGGGCGCCGTCATCACCCTGTTCACCCCGTCACGTCTGGGCGAACGGCTCGACGCCATCCAGAATTTCGATGAGGGCGGCTTCGACCGCATCCTCGGCGAATCGCCGCCGGTCAGGGCGCTGAAGGCGCGGGCCGCGCGGGTCGCCGCGATGGAGGCGCCACTGTTGATCCTGGGCGAGACCGGCACCGGCAAGGAGCTGATCGCCCATGCCTGCCACCGCGCCAGCCCGCGCCGCGACAAGCCCTTCCTGGCGCTGAACTGCGCCGCCGTGCCGGAGAATCTGGCGGAAAGCGAGCTGTTCGGCTATGCCCCCGGCTCCTTCACCGGGGCGCAGCGCGGCGGCAAGCCCGGCCTGCTGGAACTGGCCCATGGCGGCACCGTCTTCCTGGACGAGATCGGCGAGATGTCGGCCTATCTCCAGGCAAAGCTGCTGCGCTTCCTCAACGACGGCAGCTTCCGCCGGGTGGGCGGCGAGCGCGAGCAGAAGGTGGATGTCCGCGTCATCAGCGCCACCCACCGCTCGCTGGAGGCGATGGTCGCCGACCACAGCTTCCGCGAGGATCTGTTCTACCGCCTGAACGTGCTGTCGCTGAGCGTCCCGCCGTTGCGCGAGCGCGGCCATGACATCCTGCTGCTGGCCCGCCATTTCATCGCACGTGCCGCGGCGCAGGCCCGCCGGCCGCCCGGTCGTTTGACTCCGGCTGCTGCGGCGGCGCTGCTCGCCAACCGCTGGCCCGGCAATGTGCGCCAGTTGGAGAACGTCATCTTCCGCGCCATGACCATGAGCGACGGCGGCGCGCTGGACGCCGCAGACCTGGAGTTGGCCGGCGCCGGCATGCAGTCGGCCGGGGTGCCGGCGGAAGAGGCGGACAGCTGGGAGGATGCGGTGGAGGGATTCGAACGGACGCTGCTGCGCCGGCTCTATCCGCGCTTCCCGTCCAGCCGGAAGCTGGCCGCAAGGCTGAACACCTCGCACACGATGATCGCCAACAAGCTGCGGAAATACGGCATTCCGGAGCGGTGATGCCGCCGGATTCGGGACGGGTCAGTGGCCGCTGGAATGTCCGGATGCCTTGGCCGGAGCGGCATGGCTGTCCGCCGCCGGCTTGGCGTGACCGGCTGCCTTCTCCGGAGCCTTCTCGGCCGGCTTTTCGGCGGCTGGAGGCTCCATTCCCGGGGGCGGGCCGCCGAAGGTGATGGTCACCTCGGTCACCGGACCGGGATCGGGCTGGCTGTGGTGGAAGTTCGCCGATGCGCCGGGGCCCAGGGTCTCGGCCGACGGCTCGATGGTCCAGCTCTGCAGCAACTTGTGTTCGGGGCCGAAGGTGATGACGCGCAACGGCGGCAGGGTGCGCTCGACCTCGGTGCCGTTGGCGACCTCGCCGTCGAGGAGCAGGACGGTGATTCCGCCCTCGATCTTCTGTTCGGAACGGATGTTGCGCAACTCCAGCCCGAAGCCCGGCGGCTCGGCCGGCATGCCGAGGGTGTCATAGAGCAATGCTGCGGGCGGCCAGCTGCGGACGATGGCGTCACGGCCTAAATAGGCGCCGGCAGCGGCCCCGGCGACCAGCAATCCCAGCACGGCGAAGCCGATAACCGTGCTGCGCGCCGGCTTGGCGCGCGGGGCCTTGGGCGGCTTGACCTTGGTCTTCGCTGCAGTCTTCGCGGCGGGCTTGGTGGGATTGGCCAGCCGGATTTCCGTCAGGGCGTCGGGAACCACCTCATCGGGTTCCGGCCGGTCGGGCATCTGCCACCAGGTGTGGCCGCAGCGGGCGCAACGAACCTTCCGTCCGTCCTGGCCGAGCGACTCGTCGGACAGGGTGTAGCGCGTCGAGCAGGTCGGACAGGAAACGATCATCGCGCCGTCGCAGAAAGGTTACCCCCTGCCTTATAGATAGGAGTGGCCCCCGGCGCAACCGGCACCGGCGGCGCGGCTGTGCCCCCTCCCCAACCCTCCCCCGCTCACGCGGGAGAGGGAGTGGGCAAGCGCCCCCCTTACATCCCGCCCGGATAGTTCGGGCCCCCGCCGCCTTCTGGCACGACCCAGTTGATGTTCTGGGTGGGGTCCTTGATGTCGCAGGTCTTGCAGTGGACGCAGTTCTGCGCGTTGATCTGAAGGCGCGGATCGCTGCCGTCGTCGTTGCGGACGATCTCGTAGACGCCGGCCGGGCAATAGCGCTGCTCCGGCGCGTCGTAGAGCGCCAGATTGACGCTGATCGGGACGGACTTGTCCTTCAGCGTCAGGTGCGGCGGCTGGTCTTCCTCATGGTTGGTGTTGGAGAGGTAGACCGAGGACAGGCGGTCGAAGCTGACCTTGCCGTCCGGCTTGGGGTAAGCGATCTTCGGCGCCTCGCTGGCCTTCACCAGGGTGGTGTGGTCGGCATGGTGCTTCAGCGTCCAGGGCGACTTGCCCTTCAGCGCCGTCTCGTAGGCGGCATTGGCCAGACCGGCCCACAGGCCCTTCTGGAAGCCGGGGCGAATGTTGCGCACCGCATACAGCTCCGGCCAGACCCAGGACTGCTTCAGCCGCTCCGGATAGGCGATGACCTCCGGGCCATTGTCGTTGCCGCCGGTCAGGTGGTCGAACACCGCCTCGGCCGCGACCATGCCCGACTTCATTGCGGTGTGGTTGCCCTTGATCTTCGGCACGTTCAGGAAGCCGGCGCCGTCGCCGATGAGGAGACCGCCGGGGAAGGTCAGCTTCGGGATCGACTGGAAGCCGCCCTCCGACAAAGCGCGGGCGCCATAGGCCAGACGCCGGCCGCCTTCGAAGGTCGGGCGGATCGCCGGGTGGGTCTTGTAGCGCTGGAACTCCTCGAACGGGCTCATGTGCGGGTTCCAGTAGTCGAGGCCGACGACGAAGCCGACCGACACCAGATTCCCTTCCATGTGATACAGCCACGACCCGCCATAGGTCTTGGGGTCCATCGGCCAGCCGATGGTGTGGACGATCAGGCCCGGCTTCGACTGCGACGGGTCGACCTCCCACAGTTCCTTGATGCCGATGCCGTAGGTCTGCGGCTGGCAATCGCGACGCAGGTCGAACTTCTCGAACAGGGTCTTGGTCAGCGAGCCGCGGCAGCCCTCGGCGAAGATGGTCTGCTTGGCGTGCAGTTCCATGCCGGGCGTGTAATTGCCGGTCTTCTCGCCGTCCTTGCCGATGCCCATGTCGCCGGTGGCGACGCCCTTCACCGCACCCTTGTCGTCATACAGCACCTCGGCGGCGGCGAAGCCGGGGTAGATCTCCACCCCCAGCTCCTCGGCCTGGGTCGCCATCCAGCGGGCCAGATTGCCCAGGCTGATGATGTAGTTGCCGTGGTTGTTCATCTGCGGCGGGGCGAAAGGCGACTTGTAGGCCTTCGTTTCCGTCAGGAAGAGGAAATGATCCTCTTGGGCCTTGGTGGTGAGGGGAGCGCCCTTTTCCTTCCAGTCCGGGATCAGTTCGTCCAGCGCATGCGGTTCGAAGACGGCACCGGACAGCAGGTGGGCGCCCACCTCCGACCCCTTCTCGATCACGCAGACGCTAAGCTCCTGGCCGCTTTCGACCGCGCGCTGCCGCAGACGGATCGCCGCACTCAGGCCCGACGGGCCGGCGCCGACGATCAGAACATCGTATTCCATGACCTCGCGCGGTTCGCGTTCCATCACCACACTCCCCCACCGTCTTGTTTTGGTACTGTTTCCCTCGGGACGCCCTATGGTGTTTTGCGGGCGCGTGCTTGTAGCACGGTTTGCGCCGCACCCAAATTGGGTATCTGGACATGTAAGACCACACGATCTGTGGTAAGGTCAAACGATGATTGACGTATGCGACATCCTAGACGCGCTGCGCTGGCATGCCGACATCGGCTGCGACGAGGCCATCGGTGACGAGCCGACCGACTGGGCCACCCTCACCGCCCGGCCGGCGGCGCGGGCGTTGCCTTCGGGCGCACCCGCGGCCGGCATGGCACCCGACGCCGCCATGGCGCGCGCCCCTGCACCGACTCGGGCACCCGCCCCTGCGCCCCCCGCCGCCGCACGTCCGGCCGCCCTCTTCGCCTCTCCCGACCAGCCGCTGGGCGCCAGCGAGGCCGGCATCCAGGCCCGTGCCAGGGCCGGAGAGGCGCAGACGCTGGAGGCGCTGGAAGCGGCCCTGCGCAGCTTCGACGGCTGTCCGCTGAAAGCCACCGCGATGAACACCGTCTTCGCCGACGGCAACCCGCAGGCGCCGGTCATGCTGATCGGCGAGGCGCCGGGCGAGGACGAGGACCGGCAGGGCAAGCCCTTCGTCGGGGTCAGCGGCAAGCTGCTGGACCGCATGCTGGCCCAGATCGGGCTGGACCGCGGCAAGGTCTACATCGCCAACATCCTGCCCTGGCGCCCGCCCGGCAACCGCAGCCCGACCCAGGCGGAAATCGCCGCCTGCCTGCCCTTTCTGGAACGACATGTCGAACTGGTGCGGCCGAAGCTGCTGGTGGCGCTGGGCGGGGTGTCGGCCAAGACCCTGCTGAACCGGGCGGAAGGGATCACCCGCCTGCGCGGGCAGTGGAAGACCTATGAAGTCGCAGGAACAGCGGTTCCGCTTATGCCGATGCTCCATCCGGCGTACCTCTTGCGCAATCCTATCGCAAAGCGGGAAGCGTGGCGGGACATGCTTGCGTTGCAGCAAAGGATCGGCGAAGAAGGCATCAAGTATTCCCAAGACTAAAAGCGATGTGGCAGCGCCGGCTAAATCGTTCGTATGACTGCGGTCGCCGCGCAGCACAAATGCCATCAACCCATGCCGAAAGGCACCTTCCCAACGGGCTAGAGCCTTTTTTCCAGGCTTGTTAAGCCGTTGTAACATCTGCCGAATACCAGCCATGACACATTCTGTGCGAATCCGTTGCTTGCGGTTCGCACGG
The DNA here is from genome assembly GCF_047302835.1 of Azospirillum sp. CT11-132. Lineage (NCBI taxonomy): Bacteria > Pseudomonadati > Pseudomonadota > Alphaproteobacteria > Rhodospirillales > Azospirillaceae > Azospirillum > Azospirillum sp. CT11-132. The sequence goes on along the minus strand of NZ_JBGLZA010000001.1, from coordinate 154,654 downwards.
TCGTGGGGTATCCCGGAGCCATGCTCCGGATATTTTGCAGTGCAGCATACCGGGCCGCGAGCGCGGCCCCGCTGCGGCGGAACCTTCTGGGGGTGCTGGGTCTCACGGTGGCTTTCACCCTGGGACCCGACGGCGCGGTCGGGTTCCGGCCCGCTTGCGCCGCCCTCATCATCCACGCGCCGGACGGTCACGCCGTCGTCCCGCCCGGCGGGGATTCCGTGCCTGACCCCGACAGCTCCGTTTTCGGCGAATCGCTTGGCGATCCGGCCGCGGGGCTCCCCGAAATTGCAGCCCCCGAGCCCGCCGACGGCACCCCCTTGGCGGCCCCCACGGTGAATGAGGCCCCCGACCCTGCCGGCGTCCCGCTTCTGCTCGCGACCGATGCCGATGCCCGCGCCGTCCAGCTGGACGAGGAGGATGCCGCCCGTTACCGCCGCATCTTCGCGGCGCAGGAGCGGGCGGACTGGGACGCCGCCGATGCCGAGATGGCGAAGCTGAAGGACCGCCGTCTGGTCGGTTACGTCCTGCGCCAGCGCTATCTCCACCCCGACCGGCGCGCCAGCTACGAGGAACTCGCCCGCTGGATGCAGGATTACGGCGACCTCGCCGGGGCGGAGCGGGTCCACAGCCTGGCCCAGAAGCGCCAGCCCGCCGGCCAGCGTGCGCCGAAGCCGCCGCGGGGCGAGGAGCGCGTGCGCCTCGTAGGATCGCTGGAACGGCTGGGCGGCCTGCGCACCGTCGCCAGCAACGAAGATGACGATGACGACAGCGTCACCGTCGCTCCGCGCAGCCGCACCGTTTCCCGCGCCCGCAGCGACCGCGCGGCGGTGGCCCGGGTGGAGGAATTGCTGCGCTCCGGCCGCACCGCCGCCGCCCTGAGCCTGCTGGGCCAGGACGAGTTCGGCGGCAAGCTCGACACTGTGCAGTATGACGCCGCCCGCGCCCGCATCGCGGCATCCCTCTTCTATTCCGGCGAGACGGCGCAGGCGCTGACTCTCGCCTCGGCCAGCGCCGCGCGGTCGGGCGACATGCTGCCGGAAGCGCACTGGATCGCCGGGCTCGCCGCTTGGCGGCTGAAGCAGACCGACCGCGCCGCCCGCCACTTCGAAGGCATGGCCGCGGCCGGCCCCCGTTCCCCCTGGAAGGCCGCGGCGGCCGACTATTGGGCGGCCCGGGCGCTGGCCCGCAAGCCGGGCAAGGAGAAGGAGGCGGCCGAGCATCTGGCCGCAGCCGCCCGCTACCCGCACACCTTCTATGGCCTGATCGCGCTGCGCACCATGGACGGGCTGGAAAAGGTGCACTGGCAGGCGCCGGAACTGACCGGACGCCAGTTGGCGGCGATGGCGGCCAAGCCGGCAGGATCCCGCGCCATCGCCCTGCTCCAGGCCGGTCAGCGCGAGCTGGCGGGAATGGAGCTGCAACGCATCGATCCGCAGGGCGACCAGCTGGTCGAACAGGCGATGGTGGCGCTGACCGACCGCGCCGGCGTCGCCTCGCTGTCCCTGCGGCTGGGCAACGCGGTGGCGGGGCCGGACGGCGCGCCCTATGCCGCGGCGCTCTACCCGCTGCCGCACTGGAAGCCGCGCGACGGCTTCGCGCTGGACCGCGCGCTGGTCTTCGCGGTGATGCGCCAGGAATCGCGCTTCGATCCGCGTCTGGTCAGCTCCGCCGGGGCGACCGGGCTGATGCAGATCCTGCCCAGCACCGCCCAGCATGTGCGTGAACGCAACGCCGACATCGGCAGCGACGACGCCAGCCGCGACGCGCTGTTCGATCCGTCCCGCAACATGGAGCTGGGCCAGCGCTACCTGTCGGAACTGCTGGGCATGCCGGAAATCGACGGCAACCTGTTCCTGGCCGCCGCCGCCTACAACGCCGGCCCGGGCAATCTGGCGCGCTGGCGGCGCGACTTGAGCGACATCACCGACCCGCTGCTGTTCATCGAAAGCCTTTCCTTCGGCGAGACACGCGACTATGTGGAGAAGGTGATGGCGAACTTCTGGATCTACCGGCTGCGGCTGGGCCAGGAGACCGCGTCGCTCACCGCCGTCGCCGACGGAAAATGGCCTACCTACACCCCGGTGGAGGCCCGACCGACCGAGGTGGCGACCCGTCCGGACTCGCTGCCCGCGGTGAAGCCGGCGACCCCCGTCGCGGTGGAAACGGTGGCGGAGCGGGGAGAGGCCAGCCCGACACCCTGACCGCCGGCGCCCCCTTGTCGGGCTCCGGCCCGACATGAGGACACGCCTGCCGCCATGCCGAAGATCGACGAGAACCGCCCCTTCCTTCCCGTGAACATCGCCGTGGTGACGGTGTCCGACACCCGCAGCGCCGCCGACGACCGTTCCGGCGATGCGCTGGCGGAGCGGATCGCCGGCGCCGGGCACAAGGTCGCCGCCCGGACCATCGTCAAGGACGACATCGCGGCGATCCGCGCGCAGGTCCAGGCCTATATCGCCGATCCGCAGATCGACGTGGTGCTGACCACCGGCGGCACCGGCGTCACCGGCCGCGATGTGACGCCGGAAGCGGTCGAGGCGCTCTATGAAAAGGCGATCCCCGGCTTCGGCGAGCTGTTCCGCTATCTCAGCTATGCCAAGGTCGGCACCTCCACCATCCAGAGCCGGGCGACCGGCGGCGTCGCCAACGGCACCTACATCTTCGCCCTGCCCGGCTCGCCCAGCGCCTGCCGCGATGCCTGGGACGACATCCTGGTCTGGCAGCTCGACAACCGCCACCGTCCCTGCAACCTCGTGGAGCTGATGCCCCGCCTGCGCGAGCATATGGCGTGAGCGGACCGGCTGGATTCTCGATTGCGGCCCTGCACGCCGCGCTGACCCGGCTTCCGCGCCTTGCCGACCTGCCCGCCGACGCGCTGGAGCCTATGCCGCTGAAGGGCGTCGCCCACGACCATGTGCGGCTGCGCGGCCGGCGGCTGGTCGCCCGCATCCCGCGCTGGAGCCAACTCGGTCTCGACGCCTGGACGGCGCTGGAGCGGCAGGCGACCGCCTTCCAGCGGGCCGAGCCGTCGGGCCACACCCCGCGCTTCGCCGGCCTGCTGCCGCCGGGAGAGGCGCTGCCGCTCGGCGCCCTGGTGGTGGGCGAGGTGGAGGGACGCACCCCCACCCTGCCCGACGACATGCCTGCCATCGCCCGCGCCCTTGCCGCCCTTCACCGCATGGCGCCGCCGGACTTCTACGAGCCGCTTCCCGCCCCGCCCGATCCGGTCGCCGCCTTGCTGGCCCAGGTCGAACGACAGGCGGAATGGTTCGACCGCGCCGATCTGTCCACCGAGGCGCGCGCGCTGATCGCGGAGGAGCTTGCCGCCGCCCGTGCCGGCGACCTTGCCCCGCCGCGAGAAACCCCGATGCCGCTGACCGCTGTGGGGGTGGACGTGCATCCCGGCAATTTCCTGATCGACACCCACGGCAAGGCGTGGTTCACCGACCTGGAAAAGCTGCAATACGGCCACCCGGCCAGCGATCTCGCCCATGCCAGCCTCTACACCTCGACCAAATGGGATCCGGAGGTGAATGCGGAACTGGCCCCGGCCGATGTCGACGCCTTCATCGAAGCCTGGGCCATCGCGGTTCCGGGCGACCTCGCCGACGAGGTGCGGCCCTGGCTGAAGCCGCTGCGCCGGCTGACATGGCTGCGCACCCTGTCCTGGATGGCCCGCTGGTCGGTGGAGGGCGCCACCCTTTCGCCCGGCATGCCGGAACATCTCCGTGCCCACATGGACGCCCACGCCACCGACATCCTGCGCCCGGAGCGGATCGAACAGGTGCGGCGGGAGTGGCGGTAGCGGTTGCGAAAAGGGGACTCGCACGAAAGTCTCTTGCCCGCGCCCTGCCGAAAATGATGGGATAGCGACTCGGAAAACGAGGTGACGAGAGCATGACGAGTGTGCGACGCCGGTTGCAGCCGATCTCCCTGGCCGTTCTGATGGCCGGGACCACCCTGGTGCCGGCCTTTGCCGCCGGGCCGGGGGCAGGCCCGGCTGCGGATGACGGCACCGGTTCCGCCACCGGCAGCTATCTGGCCGGCCGCTACGCCCAGCACCAGGATGATTGGACGGCGGCGGCGCGCTTCACCGCACAGGCTCTGGACGCCGATCCGGACGACCCCGCCCTGCTGCGCCGCACCTTCCTGCTGCGGTTGGGCGAGGGCCGGATCGACACGGCGATCGGCTACGCCAGCCGGCTGCTTGATGAAAAAGGCGAGCCGCAGATGGCGCTGACCCTGCTGGCCGCCGACGCGCTGGCCAAGGGCAAGCTGGACGAAGCCGACGGCTATGCCGCCCGCCTGCCGACCGACGGACTCGGTCGCTTCCTGACGCCGCTGACCCGCGCCTGGCTGGCAACGGCCCGCGGCAAGACGGACGAGGCGCTGACGGCGTTGCAGCCGCTGTCCGGCGTGCAAGGCTTCGAAGCGCTCTACAACCTGCATGCCGGGCTGATCCTCGATCTTGCCGGCCGCAACGACGAGGCGGCGGTCCGCTACGCCAAGGTGACGGAGACGGACGCGCCGCTGCGCGTCGTGCAGATCGTCGGCAGCTTCATGACCCGCACCGGCCGCAAGGACGAGGCGCGCAAGCTTTACGAGGCCTTCCAGGGCAGCAACCCCGACGGGCTGCTGGTGGAGCCGGCGCTGGCCGCGATGGCGAACGCCCCGTCGGACACCCACCCGGTCCCGGATGCCCGTTCCGGCCTTGCCGAAGCGCTGTTCGATCTGGGCAGCGCGTTGCATCATGAGAATGCCGACGAGCCGGCGCTGCTGTTCGGCCGCATCGCGCTGCACCTGCGCGGCGATCTGGCGCTCGCCCATCTGATGATCGGCGACATCACCGCGTCACGCGACCACCATGAAGAGGCGCTGGCTGCCTACAAGAAGCTGGAGAAGGACCCGCTGCTGGGCTGGACCGCCCGCATGCGCGAGGCCGACAGCCTCGCCCGCATGGAGCGCAACGACGAGGCCATCGCGATCCTCAAGGATCTGGCCGCCGAACGGCCGGAGCGCACCGACGCGATCACCCGCCTGGGCGATATTTATCGCTATGCCAAGCGCTACGCCGAGGCGATCCCCGCCTACACCACGGCGCTGGAGCGGATCGGCACGCCGCAGGAGCGGCATTGGCCGCTGCTGTACGCCCGCGCCATGTGCTACGAGAAGACCAAGCAGTGGCCGCAGGCCGAAGCCGACCTGCAGACGGCGCTGAAGCTGCGGCCGGACGAACCGTCGCTTCTCAACTTCCTCGGCTACAGCTGGATCGACCGCGGCGAGCATCTGGACAAGGCCAGGGCGATGGTGGAGCGCGCGGTGGAACTGCGCCCGCGCGACGGCTACATCGTCGACAGCCTGGGCTGGGCGCTCTACACGCTGGGCGACTATGAGGCCGCCGTCGCCAAGCTGGAGCGTGCTGTGGAGTTGAAGCCGGTCGATCCGACCATCAACGACCATCTCGGCGATGCCTATTGGCGGGCCGGCCGCCGCAATGAAGCCCGATTCCAGTGGATGCGCGCGTTGCGCAGCGCCGACGACGACACCGACAAGGCCGCCATCCAGGCCAAGCTGGACAAGGGTCTGCCGGAACAGAAGGCCGCCGCGAAGCAGTGAGTTCAGGCAAAAGAGTGCAAGAGCCCCCTCCCGCCCTGGTAACCCTCTCCCCCCCGGGGAGAGGGTTACCAGGGCGGGAGGGGATGCACAGAGAGGATTCGGGGATAGCCGAAGCGCGCTTCAATAGATTGAAGGCACGCGACGCGCCCCCCTCACCCTAACCCTCTCCCCGGGGGGGAGAGGGGACTCTTACGCCCTACACCTTCTCCACCACATAGGGCTTGTACAGGCTGTCGGTCTGCTGGATGTGCTCCACGAACCAGTCCTTCAGCAGCAGGATCAGGTCCATGCGCAGCATCGTGGGATTGTCCCCGTCGAAATCGCGGGCCAGCTTTTCCACCTCGTCGGCGAAATAGCGGTGGGCGGCGAGGTGGCCGTCCAGTTCGGGATAGCCGCAGCGCTCCATCATCGCCTCCTCCCGTGCGAAATGGACGGCGACATAGTCGCGGAGGCTGGCGAGCAGACTGGACAGCTCCTCCCGGTTGGCGGGGGTGATGCCGCTTTCCAGCAGGCCGTTGAACAGGTCGAGAAGGCGCCGGTGCTCGTCGTCGAGCACGGGCACGCCGACGCTCATGGACTTGTCCCAAACGACGTAGCTCATCGCAACGATCTCCCCCCTCGCGACCCGCGATCGCAGGCACATCCCGCGAACTGAGGCGGTTGCGGCCGGCCATGGCTGGGTTGTGGACATCTTGACAGGGATCCTAAAACCGGCAACCGTGCCCGTCCAAGCGGCAAATCCCCGCAGGGGGCGCGGCAAGATGCGCATCGCGCCAAACCGTCCCCTGCCCAGCGACAGAGTGACCGATGGCCCTGCTCGACGAGATCGCGGAGAAGAAACGGGCGCTGGACGCCGCGCGTCCCCTGCCGCAGGAGGTCGTGCATGGCATCGCCGACCGGTTCGAGCTGGATCTGACCGTCGCCGCCGCGGCGCTGGAGGAGATTCCGCTCAAGCGCGCGGACGTCAAAGCGATCCTGGAGCGCGGCAGCATCCTGCGCCACCGCGGGGTGGAGGAGCAGCGCTTCGTCCTGAACCACCGCGCGGCGCTGGAACTGATGGCCCGGCTGTCCTTCGATCCGTCGGGCGCCGTCACCGAACGCACCGTCACCGCCTTCCACAGCGTGCTCTATCGCGGGATCGAGGATGAGGCCGGGAAGTACCGCGACGGTCCGCCGAAGGACGACCCGGCGGAAACCGCACCCGACCCGGCCAAGCTGCGCGTGTCGATGTCGGCGCTGTCGACCTGGATGCGCAAGTCGGACGCCGGCCCCGACACCGCCTTCGAGGCTCATCACCGGCTGAGCGCCATCCGCCCCTTCCATGCCGGCAACCGGGCGACGGCGCTGCTGCTGTGCAATCTGATCCTGAACCGCGCCGGCTACCCGCCGGTTGTGGTCCAGGCCGACGACCGTGGCCTGTATCTGGACCTCGTCGAGCGGGCTTGGTCGGTCGGCGACAAGACGCCCTTCCGCGACCTGATGATGCGATTCCTGTCCCAGAGCCTGGATTTCTGCCTGGAATCGGCGGGCAAAGGCGAAGACGAAGCGAACGGGGACGAGGCTCCCTAAACCGCCGGTCCGGCCGGCAGGCGCAGGCGCGACGGCCGGTCTGGACCGCTGTGGATCAGCAGGGTGATCGGCAGCGCATCGACGCGGCGGGTCTCGCCCGGCTCCGCCCCGGTGCCGGGATTGACCGGATAGGCCGGGAAACAGGACCCGGCAAGGCTGAGGCGCAAGGCTGATCCCGGCGCGAGCGTGGCGCAGGCCGCCCGCATAGCGATGGTCAGCGGACGGGTCGGATCGCCCGGCTCCACCCGCGCATGGCCCTGGGTCAACGGCAGCACCTGCCCGTCGGGCCTCAGGACCGAGAGAACGGCGCTGACATCGAAGGATGGCGCATCGGCCTCCACCCACACATCCAGCGCCACCCGCCCCGCCAGCATCAGCGGCTCGTCCAGCGGCAGGCTGGTGTAGGTCGCGACGTCCGGGCGGCGGTCGACGGAGGCGCGGTCGGGACGCCCGGCGGCATCCGGCACCGCATGGCCACCCACCGTCGGCACCGGCGTGCGCGGGTCGTGCACCACCACGTCGAGCGCCTCCAGATCGGGCATTTCCAACTCCAGCCGCCCACCCTGACGGTTGGCGAGGCCGTCGCTGGCCAGATGCAGGACAGTTTTGGCCGCCGACAGGTTGGACAGGTCGTGCCAGCGTCCGGTTTCGACATCATGCAGGCGGACCGGACCGCCGCGGTCGCCTCCCTCGCCCTTCAGCACCCGGTCGAACCACGCCAGTTGCAGCGTGTCGAGCGTCGGCGCCTGTCCCGGCGCGGCGGCGGGTCCATCGGCGCTCCAGGGGCCGACGACCAGCCGCACCGGCGCCCTCTGGCTCGCGGCGAAACGATCATGGGCATCCAGCATGCCGGCCAGACGCGGGTCGTACCAGCCGCCGATCTGCAGGACCGACACGTCGGCCGGCATGGCGTCCTGCATCGCCTTGGGCGACAGCGCGGCCCAGGACGGGCCGGGCACCGGGTTGGTCAACCAGTCGTCGTAATGGGTGTAGCGGGCATAGTCGCGCAGGGCCTGCGGCCGCGACGGGATCTCGTCGTCGATGGGCAGGCTGCACGCCGCGTCCGACAGCAGCCGATGCCCGGTTCCGTCCTCGACCCGCCGCGCGGCGTCGGCCGCGGTGCGCAGGGCCCAGCGCATGGCGTCGGCCAACCGGAAGGCTCCGCCCTCATAGGCCCAATCGGAAAAGACGTCCCAACCGGCGAAGGCCGGCGCCACCGCACGCAGGGCCGAGGGCGCTTCCGCCAACGCCAGCCATTGCGCCATTCCGGCATAGCCGCAGCCGTACATCGCCACAGATCCCGACGATCCCGGCAGGGAGGCCGCCCAGGCAACGGCATCGGCCCCATCCTCCCGCTCCGCCTCGAAGGGACGGAAGCGGCCGTCGGAGGTGCCGCAGCCGCGCATGTCCTGCACCACCACCACATAGCCGCGCGCCGCGTACCAGCGCGGATGGGCGTAGTGGCTGGTCAGTGCGGTGCGCCGGCCACAGGGGACGCGCAGGAGAAGCACCGGCCATGTGCCGGCGGCATCGGGCCGGTAGAGGTCCGCATCCAGCCGCACGCCGTCCCGCGTCCGCATCGACACGGTTTCCGGCGGCCGGACCGGCAGCAGGCTGAGGGAGTGGTGGATCACCGGGGCCAGATGGGTCATGGCTGATCGGGCTCGCTCGATGACGAACAACAGATAATGTGTCGTCGTGGCAAAGCCCATGCCAGAGGAGGGACGGCAATCGGCCGAAATATTAAGGTCGTGAATCCAGGCATGAAAAGCCCGCGCCCCCTGCGGGGAGCGGGCTTTTCCCGGGTTCGCGGTCGTTTCGTGGCTGGTGCCGATCAATGCGAAGCCAAATTCCAGCCGCCCATTCCCCAGGCCGATGCCGCTTTGATGGGCAATCCGCTCAATCAGGCGGCAATCAGCTCGAAACGGTCGACGTCGACCATGCCGCGGTCGGTGATCTTCAGGTGCGGGATGACCGGCAGCGGCAGGAAAGCCAATTGCAGGAAAGGCTCGGCCAGCGGACAGCCCATGGCGCGGACGGCGGCGCGCAGGGAGCGCAGCTTCACCTCCACCGTCTCGAACGGCTCCAGGCTCATCAGCCCGGCCAGAGGCAGGGCCAATTCGCCGACCACCTGCCCGTTGCGCACGGCGACGAAGCCGCCCTGCAGTTCGATCAGGCGATTGACCGCGACGCGCATGTCGGCGTCGCTCGCCCCGACCACGCAGATGTTGTGGCTGTCATGGCCGACCGACGAGGCCAGCGCCCCCTCCGCGAAACCGAAGCCCTGGACGAAGCCGCGGCCGATGTTGCGGTTGCTGACGTGGCGGGCGAAGACGCAGATTTTCAACAGGTCGCGCGACGGATCGGCCACCATCCGGCCGCCCACCACGGGCACCTCGATCCGCCGGTGTTCGGTCAGGATCTTGCCCGGCTCCAGCCCGATCACCGACTGGACCGAACCACCGGCCGGTACGGCGAAATCCTCCTCGGCAACCGGCTCCAGCTTCACCGAATCGAGGCCCACCGGCGTCACCGCCGGGCGACCGTCGAAGCTGTGCGGCCCGACGATCTTGCCGTTGCGGATGACGCGGTTGACCGCGCAGTCCTCCAGATCGTCCAGCAGGACCAGATCGGCACGATGTCCCGGTGCCACCAGCCCGCGGTCGTACAGGCGGAAGCCGCGGGCGGCCGACCATGTGGCGGCGCGATAGACATGGGCGACCGGCGCGCCGAGGCGGATGGCGCTGCGGATCAGATGATCCATGTGCCCCTCCTCCGCGATGTCCAGCGGGTTGCGGTCGTCGGTGCAGAAGCCCAGGAATGGCGAGGTCTCCGGTCCGATGACTTCGGCAAGGGCATGGACGTCCTTCGACACCGATCCGTCGCGAATCAGCACCTGCATGCCCTTGCGCAGCTTCTCCATCGCCTCGCCCGCACTGGTCGTCTCGTGGCAATTGCGGATGCCGCAGGAGAGATAGGCGTTCAGTTCCTTCCCCGTCACCAGCGGGGCGTGGCCGTCGATGTGGCGCCCGTCGAAGGCAGCCAGCTTGTCCAGCACGCCGTCCACCTTGTGGAAGACGCCGGGAAAATTCATGAATTCCGCCAGCCCCAGCACGCGCGGATGATCCATGTGGCGGATCAGGTCCGGCGCCTCCAGCCGGGCGCCGGAGGTCTCCAACTCCGTCGCCGGGACGCAGGAGGACAGCTGCACGAACAGGTCGAGCGCCGTACCCCCGGCACTGTCGAGGAAATAGTTGAGGCCCTGCTCGCCCAGCACATTGCAGATCTCGTGCGGATCGCAGATGGCGGTGGTGGTGCCGCGGGGCAGGACGCAGCGGTCGAACTCCTGCGGGGTGACGCAGGTGGATTCGCAATGGACATGAGTGTCGATGAAGCCCGGAACCACGGTCAGGCCGCGCCCGTCGATCTCCTCCACCCCGTCATAGGACTCGTAGGTGCCGACGATGACCTCGCCGCAAACGGCGATGTCGCCCTCCGCGATCTCGCCGGTGACGACGTTGAGAAAGCGCGTGTTCTTGATGACCAGATCGGCCTTCGCCTCACCCAGCGCCTGCCCGATGCGCGTCTTCAGATCATCCCGCCCCACTGCCCGGCTGACCGTCATGTCCCACTCCGCCTGTCGCCTATTCAAAGAGGCAAAGTGGCCCCCCGTGCCGCACCGTGCAAGCGGCTATCGGCCGGCGTGCCGGCGGAAAGGAGAGCGGGCCTGCTCCTGCGCGAAGGCGGCGAGAACCTTGGCGTTGTGCAGTTCCAGCCCTTCCGCCACCGCGCGGCGCATGTTGGTGTGCAGGAACCAGTGGCAGGCATGGGAGAGTTTCGGCAGGAACCCTCGCGCCAGCTTGTGCGGGCCGCCGCGCCCGCCGTCCACCCGGTTCAAACCCCGGGCGATCGCCCGCTCGACAGTGCGGTAATAGCAGATCTCGAAATGGACCAGCTGCGCACCCTCCCTCGCCCCCCAGTTTCTGACATGGAGGCAGCCATCTCCTTCCATGGTCAGCAAGGCGCCAATCGTATCACCGCCTATTTCTGCGAAAGTCAATGTAATGGCGTCACCGAAAGCGGCGCAGAGCCGCATGATGAAATCAAAGGTCAGCGCTTGGCGCCGTCCCTTGCGGGCATGGAGGTCGGCCAGCAAATCCAGGAACACCACGACATCGGCCTCCCCGACCCGGCTGCCCGGCACGTCGCGGATGCGTACTCCGCTCTCGATGATCTTGCGGCGTTCCCACAGCATCACGCTGCGCCGACGGCTCGACAGGGCGGCGGTGAAATCGGTGAAATCACGATACCCCTCGTTCCGCCACTCGTAATCGACTGCATGGCGGGTCAGCCATCCCGCCGCTTCGAAACGGGCACGGTCTTCATCGTCCGGAAAACTCACATGGATGGAAGACAGGCCATGATTGTGGGCCAGCGAACGCATAGCCCCTGTCAGTGCATCTGCTACACCGGACGGCGCTCCCTCCCGCAGCAATATCCGCGGGCCGGTCACCGGGGTGCAGGGAACCTCCACGACCAGCTTCGGGAAATAGCGCCCGCCCGATGCCTGGAAGCCGTCGACCCAGGGCTGATCGGGCCAGAACTCGTCCGTGGACCGGTCGCGCAGATAGAGGGGCGCCGCGCCAACCGTCCGGCCAGACGCATCCCTTGCGATCATATGGGCGGGCCGCCAGCCATTGTCCGGTCCGGCCAGTCCGCTGTCTTCAGCCGCGCTCAGATAGGCATGGCGCAGGAACGGCCCCTTGCCGGCGGCACAGGCATCCCATTCCAGCGGATCGACCCCGGAAATCCCGAACACCATCGCGACCGACAACGGCTCATCCTGCCGGTCGCCGTTCTGCGCAACCGGTCCTTGTCTCATGACCATGTCATTACCTGATTATTCCCCGTCGTAGGGCGGCGCCACTGGAAGCCGTACGCTGACCGTCGTGCCTTCCCCCTCGCGGCTGCGGATGTCCAGCGTGCCGTTCAGCAGATCGACGAAGGATCGCACCAGCGGCAGGCCCAGTCCGGTCCCGCCGGAGCGGCGGGACAGCTGGCTGTCGACCTGACCAAAGGGCTGCAGGGCGATGGCGATGCCGTCCGCATTCATGCCGATCCCACTGTCGGCCACCTCGATCAGGATGCGGCCGCATTCCGGGCGAACCCGCAGGGCGACGCTGCCGCCCCTGGGGGTGAACTTCACCGCGTTGGTCAGTAGGTTCAGCAGGATCTGCTTCACCCGCACCGGATCGCCCAGCAGGCGGGGCGTTTCGGGGGCGATGTACTGGGTCAGGGTCAGCCCACCTTCCTCCGCCCGTTCGGCGATCAGCAGAAGCGAGCTTTCCACGGCGTCACGCACGTCGATCGGCTGCGGATGCATTTCCAGCTTGCCGGCCTCGATCTTGGCGACGTCCAGGATGTCGCTGATGACCGCCAGCAGATGCTGGCTAGACTTGCCGATCACCTTGGCATAGTCGAGGTATTTGGGATGGCCGAGCGGCCCGACGATCTCGCTCTCCATCATCGAAGAAAAGCCGATGATGGCGTTCAGCGGCGTGCGCAGCTCGTGACTCATATTGGCGAGGAACTCGCTCTTGGCGCGGTTCGCAAGTTCGGCCTGTTCCTTGGCCTGGATCAGCGCCTGCTCGGCACGGCGGCGTTCCTGGATCTCCTGCATCAATGCGCGGGTGCGCTCCGCCACCCGCATCTCCAGTTCGTCACGGGCTTGGCGCAGAGCCAGTTCCGCCCGCTTGCGCCGGGTGATGTCCTGGCCAACGCAGAGAATGCCCGCCGGCGCGCCGTCGGCTTCCGGCAACCGGTTCAGGTTCCACAGAAGCACCCGCTCGCTCATGCAGTCCTGCTCGCGCAGGGCCTGCTCGAAATTGCGGACCTCCATCCCCTCGGCGGCGACCTTGAGCTGGGCGGCGAAGGCGCCGGCCGGTTGCTCTCCCATCATCTCGGTCCAGGGACGGCCGATGGCGGTGCCGGCCTCCAGCCCGAAGGCGCGTTCGGCATCACGGTTGGCCTCCAGCACGCGGCCATCGTCTCCCAGCACAAGGATGATGCTGGCAGCCGTGCGCAGCAGGGAGCGGAAGCGCGCCTCCCCGGCCCGCGCCTCGCTCTGGCGCAGTGCGGCTTCCAACTCGGCGATGCGGCGTTCCAACCGGCGGACAATGTCGGCCGGGCCACCTCCCGGCGGTGGAGCCGGCTCGGCGAAGAAGATCGGATCGGTCACGCCGCGGCGTTTTCCGGCTGCATCATGTCGCCCAGCTTCGCCAGCAGGAACTCCAAATCTTCCGGCGCCAGATCCTCGTACTGGGTCAGGATGCGCTCGATGACGCGGCGGCGGTGACGCTCGCGGTCGCCGGGTTCGCCGTCATAGGGGGTTTCCTTCAGCACGTCGATGGCAATGCGGCAGGCCGGCAGCAGGGCCGGCGGCAGCTTCGCCTTGTCATACAGCGACTTCAGCCCCAGCCGTCCGGCATCGTGGATCAGCAGACGGGCGTTGGTCAGCGGCACATTCGCCATGCGTGACATCGCCATCTCGAAGAAGGCGATGTCGCCGGTGCACAGCGAGCGGACCAGCAGCGACGGCGTCAGGCGGCCGGTGCGGGCAAGCTGAGTCACCAGACGGTCCAGCGCCCCTTCGTCGCTCTCCCCGGTGAACAGGGCGACGGTCGCCCGTTCACGGCTTTGCAGGATCAGCTCCGACGCGACCTTCGACGGCAGTTCGTGGTGCGAGACCAGATGCTGGCGCAGCCGTTCCGACACGACGGCGACCAGACGTTCGGCGATGGTGATCGGCAGCTTGGAGCGGTGGACCAGCGGGTCCTGCACCGCCTCGCTGGCGCCGAAGCGGTCGATGACGCGGCCCAGGCTCTGCTCGCCGAGTTCCGCCCCCTCGTTGGCGACCAGCGCCGCGACCGCGTGTTCGGACCCGCTTTCGATCAGCGCGTCGGCGACCACGGCCGGCACGGTCGGGCGTTGAGCGATGGCGGTGCTCTTCGCCTCCGCACCGGTCCGCACGATCTCGACCAGATCGGCCGGGGTCAGCACGGTGGAGACGCTCAACACCGGGATCGCCACCGCCTCCACATCGCGGGCCAGGGTCAGGGCGACGTCGCGCGGCAGGGACGGGCTGGATTTCAGATTCTCGGCCAGGGTCTGGCGGACGCGCAGGACCGTGTCCGTGACCATCACGCGGATGATGTCCTCCGCCAGCATACGCTCCGACTGCGACAGCTCCGGGCTGTCGAACTGCTGAGCCAGCTTGGCGGCCAGATCGGTCCGGCTGTTCGGCGACGGGTCGGCCAGAAGCCGCGCCACGTCCTGTTGGGTCAGATGACCCGACTTGAAACCGTCACTCATGGGTGCCGGACCCTTCCTGCCCTGGTCCGTCTCCATAGGGGTCGCGGAACGCAAAACCCGCGCGAATGTGGGCGGAGACTTGTCCACACCGTCAAGGATCTTCCGAAACGGTTGAACCTTCCTTAACGCCCTGCGGTCATAAGCCCTTGGCCTTTGGCCATAAGTCCGCAGGAGAAGGAGCGACTCACGGCATCCCGACGAAGCTGGGCGGCTCCGGCAGGATCGGCCGGCGTCGCCGTGCCCCGCGCAGATGCAGTGCCACCGTGGCGATCTGCTCCTCCACCGAGATGTGGCGCTGCGAGGCGACCTCCAACCCGCGGTCTTCGTAGACATAGGCGTCGGGATGGCTTTCCGCCCAGCGCCGGATGGCGGCGTCGCGGTCGCGCAGCAATTCGACGATGGTCGGGCGGAACAGCCGCATCATCGCGGTGATCCAGCGGTTGGCCGGCCAGGATGGCCGGGCATGGTCGATCTCGAAAGCGTCGAGCATGGCGATCACGTCGTCGGACTTGTACCAGGTCTCCCCGGTCACCCAACGGTTGGTGGTGAAGAGCCGAACCGGCTGGCCGGCCACATCCATGGCGATGCCGATCAGGTGGGACAACGCGTCATTGTCGTTGTCCGGGGCCGAGAAATCGGCCAGCGGCGCCGGCCGCAGGCCCGGCGGCATGCCGTGCGGGCGCAGGAAGGTGTGGAAATGCCCATGCTCCCCATTGGGCCGTTCGCCTTCGGGATGGCAGTGATAGTAATACTGGGCATGGAATTCGGCGTCGTAGACGTCACCCGGCGGATAATGCTTCCACTCGTACAGCGTGCCGTGGCCGCGCAGAAGCTCCCCCACCACCGTGTCGCCGGTCTTGGCCAGGACGCGCTGGCACAGGCGCACCTCGCGTCCCGCCTCGGCCATCGCCTCCAACTCTTCCCGGGACACGTCCGACAAATCCGTCATCGCCCGATCCTGCGCTGCGCGAACACCCCTATTACGTACGCGGCTATGCGGGCGTGGCAAGGTCTTTTCGATTGCCGCACCTGCGGTTGCAGCCGGGCCTGCGCTTGGCCGTTCAGCTGCCGGAAGGGCGGAAACGCTGCGACAGCGACCATGTCACCAACTCTCCGGTGACCTTGCCCAGCGCTTCGTCGAAGGCAGTGATCACGTCGGTGAAGGAGCGGCCGCGCACCGGTGCCGACGCCTCGAAGGTCTCGCCGGCCTCGATGGTCCGGCGCGGCATGGCGACCAGCTTGGCCGACAGGCGCACATGCACCCGGTCGGGCATGGCGGCACCCGGCGTGGCGTATTCGGCTTGGAAATCACGCAGTTCCGACTTCAGTACGTAGTCGGAGCGCAGCCCCACCGTGTCGCGCCCGACCGAGACGATGCGGCCGCTGTCCTCGAAGGTCTGGACGATCAGCCCCTGCACCATATTCGGCGCCCGGTCGGCCCAGGACACGTCGGCAAAATAGTCAAGCGAGGTCGGCGTGCGGGCCAGGGCGATGCGCGGCGTGTCGATCCCCGCCGCAGCCGCCGGCGTTTCCACCAGCAATTGCCAGTCGGCCTTGGGGCCGGGGGCTACGGTGGCCTGCGGGGTCAGGGTGTAGAGATGCGGCGCCGTCGGGTTCAGCGTCGAACAGGCGGCCAGCCCCAGCAGCAGGGCGGCCCCCAACATCCTGCGCACCATTGGCCCCGTGACCTCGCCCCGCCCCATCGTCGCCCGCTTCATTTCCCACGCACCTCCACGCCCTGCCGCGTCCCGCCGAAGAGGAAGTTCGACGGGTCGTTCTCGATCCGGGTGACCACCCGCGACAGCTGACCCGACAGATCGCGCAGCTGGGTGATCAGCAATGTCAGTTCATACAGTCCTGTGGCGGTAAAGTCGCGCACCGGCTCGCGGTTTTCGGCGACGAGGCCGTTCAGCGTGTCCGACGTGCGCTTCAGCGACCGCAGCAGCTCGCGCGCCTCGCCACCCAGCTGCTTGGCGGTGCCATCCACCGTCGCCAGCGTGTCGTGCGTCTGGGCCAGCGTGCGGTCAAGCTGCGGCCCCACCGCCTCGAACCCGTTCAGTGTCCGCCGCGCCTGGGCCATGGTTTCCTCCAGACCGGCGCTGGCACGGGCGAGTTCGGCACTGATGGTGCGGGCGTTGGCCAGGATGTCGCCGATCGCCTTCTGGTTCTCGCCGTTCAGCATCTCGCCAAGCTTGGTGATGACCTCCAGCGAGCGGTTGACCAGCTGCGGCGCGCTGTCCACCACCGCGGTCAGCGAACTGGGCCGCGACGGGATGGTCAGCACGCCGTCGGCATCGGTGGCGGTCAGCCGCTTGCCCCCCATTGCCCCGCCGGAAATTTGGACATAGGCGCCGCCGGTGATCCCCTGCACCTCCAGCGAGGCGATGGAATCGGACATGATCGGCGTGCCGTTCTGCACCTCGATCGTCACCCGCACCCGCGTCACGTTGTCGGGATCGAGCCGGATGTCCGACACGGTGCCCACCGGCACGCCGCGATAGCGCACCGGGCTTCCCTGCTGCAGCCCGGTGACGGAACCGGTGAAATAGATGCGGTAGGTCTCGCGCGTCTCATCCAGCTGGACCTTGGCGATCCAGGCGGTGAAGACCAGCAGGCCGGCGACCAGCGCCAGCACGAAGCTGCCGACCAGGATATAGCTGGCGCGGGTTTCCATGACGTGCCCCTACCCTTTCGCAAGACGCCTGGCGTCTTCTTCATGTCGCCGAGCGTCATTGCGCTCTTTCGCGTCGAGAGCCGCGCGGCCGCGCGGTCCGTGAAAGTAATCGTGGATCCACGGGTGCGGATCGGCCAGATGCTGGGCCAAAGTCCCCACCCGGATCTTCTTGTCGACCAGCACGGCGATGCGGTCGCAGATCGAGGTCAGGCTGTCCAGATCGTGGGTGACCATGAAGACGGTCAGTCCCAGGCTGCGCTGCAACCCCTGGATCAGCGTGTCGAAAGCGGCGGCGCCGATGGGGTCGAGGCCGGCGGTCGGTTCGTCCAAAAACAGGATGTCGGGATCGAGCGCAAGCGCGCGGGCCAAGCCGGCACGCTTGATCATGCCGCCGGACAGTTGCGCCGGGTGCTTGGTCCCGGCATCGGGCGGCAGGCCGGCCATGGCGATCTTCACCCGCGCGACCTCGGCGATCAGCGACGGGGACAAGTCGGTGTGCTCCTTCAGCGGCAGCATCACATTCTCCGCCACCGTCATGGAACTGAACAGGGCACCGTTCTGGAACAGCACGCCGGTGCGGGCCTGCAGCGCCGTGCGCTCCGCCCGGTCCAGTTCGGCGGTGTCGTGGCCCAGCAGCTCGATCCGACCGGCAGCAGGGTCGATCAGGCCGAGAATTTCCTTCAGAAGCACCGACTTGCCGGTGCCGGAGCCGCCGACGACGCCCAGCACCTCCCCCCGCTCGACGTCGAGGTCGAGGCCGTCATGGACGGTCTGCGGGCCGAAGCGGGTGACCAGCCCACGCACGCGGATGACGGGAGTGCCGGCCATCACACCCCCAGCATGGAGAAGAGGACAGAGAAGACCGCATCGATGACGATCACCAGGAAGATGCCCTCCACCACCGCTTTGGTGGTCATGATGCCGACGCTCTCGGCGCTGCCGGAGACCTTCAGCCCCTCGTAGCAGCCGACCATGGCGATCACCAGGGCGAAGACCGGCGCCTTGATCAGGCCGGCGATCACCGTGTTGATGCCGACCGCGCTGTGAAGCTGGCGGATGAACTGCCCGAAGGTGATGTCGAGCGTGGCGTAGGCCATCACCGCCCCGCCGAACAGCCCCATCACGTCGGCGTAGAAGGCCAGCAGCGGCAGGGTGATCATCAGCGCCAGCGCCCGCGGCACCACCAGCAGCTCCACCGGGTCGAGGCCCATGGTGCCGATGGCGTCGACCTCCTGGTTCACCTTCATGGTGCCGATCTGCGCGGTGAAGGCGGAGCCGGAACGGCCGGCGACGATGATCGCCGTCATCAGGATGCCGATCTCGCGCAGGACGGAGATGCCCAACAGGTTGACCACATACAGCTCCGCCCCAAAGCGCTTCAGCTGGTCCGCCCCCTGGAAGGCCAGCACGACGCCGATCAGGAAGGACAGCAGCCCAAGAATCGGCAGAGCGTTCAGCCCGGTCTGCTCGATGTGGAACAGGACGGAGGTCAGGCGCAGGCGCGACGGGCGCAGGATCAGCCGCGCGAAGGTGACGGTGACGAGACCGAGGAAACCGACGAGATCGAGGATTTCCTTGGCGGCGCTCACCGTCGTCTCGCCGGTGCGGACGATCATGTCGAGGATCGGGTGATGCTCGCGCTCGATCGGATGGGGCGGCGCCTTGCCGGCATCGCGCACGGCATCGAACAGGGCGGCATGGTCCGGCCGCAGCCCGACCACCGCAACCGTGTGGCCCGCCACTCCCAACCGGTCGGCCAGCCGGTTCAGCAGATAGGCGCCGACGGTGTCGAGCGCCTCCACCCGCGCCATGTCGAGACGCACCGCGGCACCCTCCTGGGGTTTCGGCGCGCGGTCGAGCGCATCGGACGCTGCGGCGGCGGCATCCAGGGTCCAGCGTCCGGCGGCGGCGATCCGCCACCCGCCGTCCTCCGGACCGGCATCGATCCGGGCCTCGTCCGCCGTTCCATGCTTCGCTAAAGTCCCAGCCACAGGCTCCGCCGCACGCATCCGCACATTCACCGGTACGTCTGGCCGGTGCGCCTGGAACGTGGCGGAGCATCGTCGGATGGTCAACCCCATGCGGTAAAATGGCGGCACCGCCAAAGCGTCCATTCCCGGCTTTGCGCCGGGGTGGGCAGCCGCTAGAGTGCCGGGCGGCCGACCGGGCCGTTCATGCCGGCATACGATTCTTTACGGACAAGACTTCCGATGAACTTCAAAGACCATATCCGCGGCGTCCCGGATTTCCCGAAGGCCGGCATCCTGTTCTACGACGTCTCGCCCCTGCTGGCGAACGGCGCCGCCTGGAAGGCCGCCATCGACGAACTGGCCGAGGCGGTGCGTCCGCACAAGCCGGACCTGCTGGTCGGGATCGAATCGCGCGGCTTCCTGGTCGCCGCCCCGCTGGCTCTGGCTCTGGGCATCGGCTTCATCATGGTGCGCAAGCACGGCAAGCTGCCGGGCGACAAGATCGCCCATTCCTATGACCTGGAATACGGCACCGACACCATCGAGGTGCAGGCCGACGCGGTGAAGCCCGGCCAGCGCGTTGTGGTGCTGGACGATCTGCTGGCAACCGGCGGCACCATGGTGGCCGCGATCAACCTGCTGCGTCAGGTCGGCGCCGACGTCCGCGCCGCCGCCTTCTTGGTGGAGCTGACCTTCCTGAACGGCCGCGACCGCATCGACGTGCCCAGCATCTCGCTGATGGCGTATGACGAGTGAGGTCAGCGCCGGGCGCGCCAGCCGTCGACGCTGAAGCGCCCGGCCCCCGACGCCACCAGCGACAGGAAGCCGCCGACGATGGCGAGATTCTTCATGAACTGGATCTGCTGCATCTTCATGGCGTCGGGTGCGGCGTCCCAATAGCGGTGGGCGATCAGGGTTGCGGCGACGGTGAAGGCCGCGACCGCCAGCGCCGCCAGCCGGGTCCAGGCGCCGAGCACGATGGCAAGCCCGCCGAACGCCTCGACCAGCGCGCCGATGGGAGCGACGATGGTGGCCATCGGCACGCCCTGGCTCTCCATCCCGGCGATGAAGCCGCCGAGCGCCATCAGCTTGCCGAAGCCGCTCTGCACGAAGATGGCGCCCAGCAGCACGCGGGCCGCCAGCAGCAGCGCGTCCTGTCCGGCGGTGGCGGCACCGGCGCCGGTCTCGTAGGCGGTGGTTTGGTTCGTCATCGCTTGTCTCTTTCCCGATGGTTTTGGAATGGGACGGCGGCGGGGCGGCGGTTATTCCACGAAAAAATGCCGGCTCAGGTCGTTCTCCACAGGCTGATGATCATGACGCCGGCGACGGTCAGGGCGGCACCGGCCAGCTGCAGCCAGCCCATCGGTTCGGCCAGCGCCAGATAGCCGAAGACAGCGGCAGCGACCGGGCCGATGGCGCCGCTCAACGCCACCAGATTGGGACCGACCCGCCGCAGCGCCTCCGCCGTCATCAAAACCGGCAGCACGGTGCAGACCACCGCCATCACCACCGACAGCCAATAGACCGGCAGCGGCAGGTCGAGCGCCGACAGGGGGCGCAGCACCAGGAACTGCAGGATGCAGCACAGGCAGGCCGCCGTCATCGCATAGGCGGTGAAGCGCATGGAGCCGATCCGCTGCACCACCCGGCTGCTGCCGACCAGATAGATCGAATAGAGGAAGGCGCCCATGAAGACCAATCCCGCCCCGGTCATGAAGTCGGGATGGCCGGTCCCGACCTCCGACCACACCACCAGGGCGACGCCGGCGTAGGAGACCACCAGCGCCACCACCTCGCGCAGGCCGATCCGCTTGCCGAGGAACAGGGCCGACAGGATCACCACGATGGTCGGGTAGAGGAACAGCAGCAACCGCCCCATCCCGGCCGAGACATAGCGCAAGCCCAGGAAATCGCAGAAGCTGGCGGCGTAATAGCCGGTGACGCCCAACACCACGGTCAGGGCGAGGTCGCGTCCGGCGATGGGCGCCCGCTCTCCCTTCCGGCCGCTCGACCACAGCGCCATGGCCAGGAAGAAGGGCAGCGCGAAGACCATGCGCAGCATGATCAGCGTGACCGGATCGACGTTGTAGCGGTAGGCCAGCTTGATGATGACCGGCCGCAGCGAGAAGGCGATCACCCCGGCGACGGCAAGTCCCAGCCCGACCAGGATCTGAACCGGCGGCAGGAACCGCGTCGCCGCGGCTTCGGGGGACAGGCTGGACTGGGACAAGGCGGCGGTTCCGGCGGCTGGAGTGGGGCCGCCATTCAAGCATCCCCGCCGCCGTTTGGCTTCAACCAAGGCGGCGGCCGGCCATGACCGCCGCCATACCCTGGATTGCGTCAGGCGATTGCGCCGGCCGTAACGGCGGTGCCCGACATCGGCGCCAGTCCGGTGAAGGTGATGCGCGCCTGCTGGCCGATGGCGATGGCGTGAACACCGGTCAGGGCACCGGTGGAGACCCACTGCCCGGCCTTCAGAGGCCGGCCCAGCCGCGCCGCCATGCCGAGCGCCACCGCGACCGCGGCGGCGATGCCGCCCGGCAGCTTGGCGGCGCTGCCGACGCCGACGCTCTGGCCGTCGATCAGCACCTCGGCGCGCAGGGCGTCCGCGCCCTCGACGCCGCCGACGATTTCCTCGCCGACGATCAGGCCGTTGTTGTTGCCGAAGACGGAGGTGGAGGCGGTGGGGCCGAGCGTGTTGACCGGCGCCAGCGGCCCGCCCGCCACCTCGATGGCGGCATGGACGGCGGCGATGAAGGCGGCGGCCTCCGCCGGGCTGTAGTCCAGCTTGTCGGCGGGGGCGTCTGCGGCAATGCGCACCGCGAACTCCGCCTCCACCGCGCCGAAGCCGCCGGGAATGACCGGGAAGCTCAGCGGCCCGCCATCGGCGGCCGACACCGTGCGGGCGAAGATCGGGCCGATGTAGCGCATGGCGCCCAGCGTCTCCTCCAGCGCCGGGGGCACCCGCGCCACCTTCCAGCCGGCGACCTCGTCGGGCCAGGAGGCGGTCGCCGTCGCCTGGATGGCGTAGGCGGTGGCGAGGTCGGCCGGCAGCGGGCCGGGGAAGTCGGCAAGGCCGGCCGCGCTGCGGCGGGCGGCGACGAAGCGGGCCGCGGCCTCGGCGATCACCGGGTCGGCCAGGGTCGGGGCGCTCAGCCCGATGGGGTGCGTGACGGTCATGGGAAGCTTCTCCGCTGAGGGGCGCCGCGACTGTAGCGGTCCCGGCCGGTCCGGGAAAGTGCGCCGCACAATAACGGCCCCCGAAAGGCGGGGTGGACGAACCATCCGCTTGCGGAGACACTGGACCCGTCCTTGCCGCGGGAGAGGCCATGCGTTCCGACACCGACGCCGCAACCAAGCTGCTGTTCCGCCGGATCGAGTCGCGGCGCGACGATCTGGTCGCGCTGACCCAGGATCTGATCCGCATCCCCACCGTCAACCCGCCCGGCGACGTCTATACCGACAGCGCCGAGCTGATCGGCCGGCGGCTGGCGGCGCGCGGATTCGATGTCGAGTATGTGCGGGCGGAGGGGGCGGCCGGCGACAGCGACCGCTACCCGCGCACCAACGTCGTCGCCCGCATCGAGGCACCGCGTCCGGGACCATGCGTCCATTTCAACGGCCACATCGACGTGGTGCCGGCCGGCCAGGGCTGGACCGTCGATCCCTTCGGCGGGGTGGTGAAGGACGGCCGGGTCTATGGCCGCGGCGCCTGCGACATGAAGGGCGGCATCGCCGCGTCGATCATCGCCGTGGAATCGCTGCTGGAGGAAGGGCTGCTGACGGCGGGCGCCCTGGAGATCTCCGGCACGGTGGACGAGGAATCCGGCGGCTATGGCGGCGTCGGGCATCTGGCGAAGCTCGGCTATTTCTCCCGCCCCCGCGTCGACCACGTCATCATTCCGGAGCCGCTGAACGTCGACCGCGTCTGCATCGGCCATCGCGGAGTCTGGTGGGCGGAGATCGAGACCAAGGGCCGCGTCGCTCACGGCTCCATGCCCTTCCTCGGCAACTGCGCGGTGCGCCACATGGGCGCCGTGCTGCACCGGATCGAGACCGAGCTGATCCCCCGCCTTGCCGCCAAGCGAACCGACATGCCGGTGGTGCCGGAGGGCGCGCGGCAATCCACCATCAACATCAACGCCATCCACGGCGGCCAGCGCGAGGACCATGGCGGCCTGCCCAGTCCGATGGTGCCCGACCGCTGCCGCATGGTGATCGACCGCCGGTACCTGATCGAGGAGGACCCCGAGGCGGTGCGCGGCGAGATCGTCGCCATCCTGGAGGATCTGCGCCGCACCCGTCCCGGCTTCGCGTATGAGCTGCGCGAGGTGCTGGCCTTCCTGCCGACGATGACCGACGCCGACGCGCCGGTGGTGCGTGCGGTGGCCGCCGCCATCGAAACGGTGCTGGGCCGCCCAGCGCAGCATGTGGTTTCCCCCGGCACCTATGACCAGAAGCATGTGGTGCGCGTCGGCCAGTTGAAGGACTGCATCGCCTACGGCCCCGGCATCCTCGACCTCGCCCACCAGCCCGACGAATGGGTCGGCATCGACGACATGGTGCAGTCGGCCCAGGTGATGGCGCTGGCGACGCTGGATCTGATGGGGGGCGACGACGGGGTGCGGTTCTGACCGCTGGAGCGGCGGATGGAACGGCGTGGAACAGGTTTCGGCGGATGTTCCATCTACCGGCGACCGGAGAAGGCACCGGCGGCGCGGCGGCTCACCGGGCCGGGGTTGAGGTTGGGGTAGTGCTCGTACTCGTTGGCGGTCCAGGGGAAAACCCCCTTCTGGCCGGCGGATTCCGGGCGGGCGAGGATGGCGGCGACGGCGTGCGGATCGGGGGGCATACGCTCGCGCAGTTCGCCGGGGAGATCGTCGTCGAGTTCCGGGACGGTGACGGCGGGCGGGTCTTCGGGCCTGGGGGCGGAGGGTCCGGGAGCGGGCGTTTCAGAGGCGGACGCAAGGTCGGGCCGGGCGGCCTGCGGCTTGGCCGTGGGCATGTCGAGGCCGGCGAACAGCCCCAGCCCCTCGGCCAGCCAGCGCACCGTCGCCGGGTCACCGGCGGAGACCAGCCGCTCGATCTGCTCGGCCACCAGGGAGCGGATCGAGGACAGGCGCAGTTCGGCCTCGCGGTTCAGCGCCTGACGTTCCCACCACACCCTGTGACGGAAATCCTTGGAGCCGTAATAGGCGCGCCAGAGCGTGGTGCGGCTGCAGCCCATGGCGCGCGAGACCTGCAGGAAGCTGTTGCCGCGCGCCAGCATGCCGGCGGCCATGATCCATTGCTCGTCATGGAACTGCGATCCGGGGACGAGGGAGCCTTCGGCGGGAACCGGCGGTTCTTCGGCCCAGCAGGGGAAGCGGTCGCCAAGGGCTTCAGCGGCGAGGGTGCGGGGATCGACGGGCATAGCGGAACTCCACAAGCGAGGGGACTTGTGGGGCAGGATACAGGAATATTTCCCTTAAAATGAGGGATTTTGCAAATGCGCGGAGTGGGGTGCGGCTTTGGCGAGGCCATAAGGATGCCGGTTTGACGTATACTTTGTGTGCGCCTTGCGGTGCCGTAGCGATAACGTCCGCAAAGCGTCGGAAGCGGACGCTAACACTTGGCTAAAAAGCGGGGTTCAAGAAGTTGATCTGCAACCGCGGAACAAGTGGTCACTGCGAGCACGATGCGCCGCAACCTTTCCACTCCGATAAGCCCAATCGGTCGCTGCTCCTGTTCTCGCTAAACTTTATCACGTGGCGCAAAATGAAGAGAGACGGGGATATGCCGTGTCCGAAAAGGCCGCCCAGTTCGCGCGTGAGGATGGGAACTAATTCGTCGGGTCGGGTTGCGCTCGCAGGCATTCACGGTCACGTCCTGCCGTGCAGCAGTCAACGTTTCGGCCCACTTTTCCATGATGCGATCAATCCGCTCTTGGAAAATAAAGATGATCAGATCTCCACTATCCTGTCCGGGCATGCCCGTAGAGTATCGGGAGTCGAGCTGATTAAAGCCCTGTAGGAGCCAGTCGTATGCCCCGTGAATTTTGGATTCACCAATCCACAAAAAGCCATCATCAAATTGAATTACGATGTCGCAATGACCGCCGATCTGCGTGTCATGGGTCGGCTTAAACCCCATTCCTAATAGTATACCGATTAGAGCGTTAGTGAGTTGATCCTCGCTCATGCCTTGATATAGATGAGGAACTTTAATCATTTCCTGGATAGCAAAATCGACACCTCGTTCAACGCAGGATAATTTCTTCGAGTGACTATCAGCTTCAAGCAAATCAAGCATAACTTGAATTGGCGTGGAATTCATCGCCATTAGCCGCAGATCTCGGAGCGTAGTCTCGCCGTTCATCAAGCGCCAAACCGCTTAGATGGCGAGAAAAACGGTATAATGCGGTTCTCGAAATCGGGAACCGCTTTACCTGTTTGAGGATGTATAAACTCACCGGACGCCCGAGCAGAAGCGATGTCGTCCGCAGATACTTCGTACTCATCTTCATTATCATCAACAAAAAGGCCACGAAACTCAAATGCCCGAACATTTGATGTCGAGAGTATTGTTATTGCGGCCATCAATTCTTGGTCAATCTGGTTCTTCCCAGATGCTTTGACAAAAGTCCGGTAGGTCAACATCTCACGCTGGCTAGGCGGAAGGTTCGCCACGTACTCAACAAGCCGCAGACACAGCTGCAGCACGGGGGAGTTACCCCCCCGCTCCTCTAGATCCCGCTTGATGGCGTCAGCAACCATCCCCTATGTTCTCATTTAGTTCTTCATTCCTCAAGCGATAAAAAGTGTAGCATACGACTGCGCACGTGCTCGAAATCCCCTTCGTCCGCACAATTTCGGATTATTGCATTGGTTAAGACCGGGTCGGCTGCGCCAGCACCACGCACTGTAGCGTTCAAGGTCAGTTCAGGCCGGGAGAATGCGCGCCCCAACGGGAGTGGCCAAAGAACACTTAATCGGTGGATTTCGATCTCGGATGCGAGCGCGCGCTTGCCTCCTTGATGATATGCCTCCTGCCTCAGACACGTCTTCCGGCGCCTCATCTTTTCGTGCTTGAGCGATGCCGTCGTGGTGCCGAAAGCCAATTCGACAACGATGCCCTCTCCCTCCGCCTTATAGATGCGCTCGATGAGCGGGAATAGGTTTGCGGGTTGTGGTAACAGGTCCCCAGACGTCAGAAGCGCCAGTTCCTGGCGAATGCGGAGATGAGCAAAGTCGCCGACGCTTGAGGGCATGCCGACAGGGGAATCAACCCTGACATCAATCTGAGTACCGTCCGGCGACACTTTCACAACGTCCATCGCCTGCCATCTAACGTGGCGAATACCGACTAACTCGTCGAAGCCGCTTAAAGCGTCGGCAGCCTCCTCGGGCAGGTCTTCACGTTGCAATTCTTCCCTGATTGAAAGAACTCTGACCGACGCGAAAATCGCCGTTGTACCGCTTTCGTCGATGGTGACGCTTACCAAGGTAGGGGCCATTGGCAGGCCCGCAAGCTGATCGGACGGCAGAAGCGCTGGATATTGCTCCTGGAATGGCGAGGGCGGTATCGTCGCGGACCGAATTGCTGTAGCGATCTGCTCGCCTATCGCTGCATCGACAAGATGCAGCCTCAGCATCTTCTCGCCGCATTTATAGTGTTGAACGAGATATTCTCGCAACGAAGTACGAAATTTGTCCAGACTGGCGCCTTCGGAAACTATCTTTTCGACAGTTTTGTCCCACCCTTGGCCTCTCGGAAGCTCAAGGAATGAAAGTATTTTCTGTCCTACACTCCAAGGCATACGATCACGCATGCATCTAGCTTCTACCGCTAACGTCATAGGGCCGTTTCCTACGATTTCCTTCAAACTGAGCAGATATCACACGGATAAGCAACCTTGATTCAATAATTCTCAACCGGGCCATGCGGCAAAAGTGCAATGTGATCGGCGCCGAACGGCGCGCTCTGCGGAACGCGCTAACTTCGGCTGTCATGTCCTTGTTGAGAACTAGAGCAGCAGAGACCGGACGTTTCGAACGTCAGGAATGGGTCAGAAGCGGCCAACGGAGCCGTGCGTAATGGCTCATCGCCACCTCCCGCTCGTCGCGCGTTCCCAACTGTCACGACAGTCAAATATCGCTTTCTAAATATAGCTCCTGAGCTATATCTTTATTGACCGGGACATAGCTCAGAGCCAAATTTTTCCAATGCACGCCGTACTCTTCCACACCGCGTTCGCGGCCGAAATCCGGACTCTGCCGCAAGCGGTGCGGATCGACCTTTGCCGCCGCTCCTTATGACCCGCATCCCTGGGCAAAGGCGTTTGGCGGCGGGCAAGGCCGCATCCGCCACGGCGACTGGCGGGCCGTCTACCAGATCGACGGCGATGCGCTGCTGGTCACGGTGCTGAAGGTCGGGAACCGCAAGGAGGTCTATCGATGAACGCTCTGCCCATCACGCCGATCGCCGAGACGGCCGACAGCGTCACCCTCAGCCGGGCCGACTTCGAGGCCCTGGCCGATCTGGTGACGGACGCCCGGGACTTGGCCGACGCCGAAGCCGTGAAGGCACGGCTCGCTGCGGGGGAGACGGAGGCGTTTCCGTTCGAGGTCGCGGAGCGCATCCTCGATGGGGAACATCCGGTCACAGTGCTCCGCGAGCATCGCGGCTTCACCGCCCGCGGGTTGGCGGACGCCGCAGGCGTGGCTCCGTCCTACCTGTCCGAGATTGAGAACGGGAAAAAGCCCGGCAGCTTCGACGCGATGGCCCGCATTGCCGGCGCGCTCCGGGTGCCGCTGGACCTGCTGGTACGCCACTGAACGGCTGTCGCGAAAACTTGCCCGGTCTCCACGTCCATGGGCTGGAAGGCGCGCCGCCGCGCCGGTCCTTGCGGGGCACCGCCAACCGGCGCCTCACCGTCGCATGGGACGCCCCCGACGCCGTCGCTCCCGGCGACGGCCGTCAGCCCACCGAAACCGTCTGCGCCACGGTCATCTTCTCCAGCAGCCGCTCCACCTCCTCGACCGGAATGGGGCGGCTGAACAGGAAGCCCTGGTAGCTTTCGCAGGCGAGGTCGCGCAGCAGTTGAAGCTGCTCCTGCGTCTCCACCCCCTCGGCGATCACCGACAGGCCCAGGCTGCGGCCCAGCCCGACGATGGCGCGGGGGACGGAGGAGTCGCTGGCGCCGGTCGACAGGTCGTGGATGAAGGACCGGTCGATCTTCAGCTTGTCGATCGGCAGACGGTGCAGATAGCTGAGGCTGGAATAGCCGGTGCCGAAATCGTCCAGCGCGATCAGAACTCCGCGCTGCTTCAAGGCCGCCAGCGTCGCCGCCGCCGATTCGACGTCGTCGATCAGGGTGCTTTCCGTCACCTCGATCTCCAGCTCCGGGCCGCTCAGGCCGTTGGCGTCCAGCGCGCGGGCGACCTTGGCCGGAAGCTGGCCGTCGCGGAACTGGGCGCCGGAGACGTTCACCGCAACCGGGATCGACAGGTCGTAACGGGCGCGCCAGCGCCGGATCTGGGCGCAGGCCTCGAACAGGACCCAGTCGCCCATCGCCAGGACCAGACCGGTCTCCTCCGCCACCGGCAGGAAACGGCCGGGCAGGATCAGCCCCTCGTCGGGATGGCGCCAGCGGATCAGCGCCTCCAGGCCGACGATGCGGCCGGTCAGGGTGTCGACCTGCGGCTGGTAGACCAGGAACAGCTGGCCGTCGCGGATCGCCTGGCGCAGGCTGCCCTCCAGGTCCATGCGCTCGCGCGATCGGGCGCCCATCTCCCTGGTGACGAAGCGGAAGCCGTTCCGGCCCTGCTCCTTGGCATGGTACATGGCGATGTCGGCGCAGCGGATCAGACCTTCGGCATCCTCGGCGTCGTCGGGGTAGAGGCTGATGCCGATGCTGGGCGTCACCACGAAATTCTGGCCGCCGACCGCGAAGGGGCTGGCCAGATGCGCAACCACCTTTTCGGCGACGCGGGCCGCGTCGTTCGGCTCCGTCACCCGGCGGACGACGATCAGGAACTCGTCGCCGCCCAGCCGGCCGACGGTGTCGGATTCGCGCAGGCCCGCCTGCAGCCGGCGCGCCACCGACCGCAGCACCTCGTCGCCGAAGCTGTGGCCCAGGCTGTCGTTGATGACCTTGAAGCGGTCGAGGTCGATGAACAGAACCGCCACCTTGGTGCCGTCGCGCCGCCCCTCGCGCAGGGCCTGGGCGATGCGGTCGTACAGCAGGACGCGGTTGGGCAGGCCGGTCAGCGCGTCGAAATGCGCCAGATACTGGATGTGCTGCTCGGCCCGGCGCTTCTCGCCGATGTCCTCGGCGAAGGCCAGGACGAATTTCAGCGCGCCGTCGGCGGTGACCGGCTGGAAATGCAGGCTGAAATGGCTGCGCCGGCCGCCCAGCAGCAGGGGCTGGTCGGATTCGAGCTTGCCGCTCTCGCCCTGCAGCGCCGCCTCCAGCGCGAAGACCGACGCCTGATCGCCGAAGCGCAGGCGCAGGTCGGTGCCGAGCAGTTCCTGCCAGGGCAGGCCGGCGGCGGCGGCGAAGGCGGGGTTGCAGTCCATCACCAGCCCGTCGGTGCCGACCAGCGCGATCCCCAGCGGCGCCTGGGTGAACAGCTGCTGCCGTTCCGCCTCCTGCAGGCGGAGCGAGGCCGTCATCTCCCCGGCCAGCACCACCGCGCGGGAATGGGTCACCAGCGCCATGCGCAGGACCAGCGCCAGCGCGAGGCTGAGCGCCAGCCCGCCGGCCAGCAGCGCGCCGGGCACCCAGTGCTGCGCGGTGAACAGGCCGTCGGGCAGGCTGTCGTACCGCACGGTCCACACCCGGCCGCCGACCGGCAGTTCCCGCGTCAGGCTGATGGCGGGCGTGGCGTCCAGCGGGCGGCGGCTGCGATACAGCGGAAACTCGGCATCCGCCGGCGGCACGTCGTAGACCTCGATGCCGGCGTCCTGGCGGGTTGCGTCGATCAGCCCGTTCACCAGCGGGCCGATCCTGACCGGGGTCAGCACCACGCCGGTGAAGGACGCACGCCGCGCCTCCAGCGACGGCGGCAGCGGGTCGCCGCGGTAGGTCGCCTGATAGAGGATGAAGGAAGGCCCACCCCCGGCCGCCTGATCGATCTTCAGCGTGATGGCGCGGGTGGCGGCGGGCTCGCCGCTGTCGCGCGCCCGTTCGATGGCGGAGCGCCGGATCGCCTCCGACATCATGTCGAAGCCGATGGCCCGCGCGTTGCCTTCATTGACCGGGGCGGCGAAGATGTTGACCACACGCTCCGCCCCCGCCGTCTCCGGCCAGATGCGGAAGTCCGGCAGGCCGGCCGCCCGCATCGACGCCACCAGATCGCCAGCCCGGTCGGCCGCGACCGCGCGGGCATAGGCGATGGAGATGATGCCGGGATAGCGCCGCGGCATGTCCAGCGCCTCGACGAAGCGGTTCCACTGCGTCCAGTGCAGGTCGGGGAAGGTCATCGCCAGCGAGGCGGCGCTGCGCGCCACCTGTTCGTACACCCGCAGGCGGTCGGCAAGCTGGCCGTGGATTTCCTCGACCCTTGCGGCGAAGCGATGCTCCTCCTCCAGGCGCAGCAGGCGGCCGGAGTGGAGCATGGCCACCACGGACAGGCCCGCACCGGCAATCAAAGCCAGAACGGGAACGGCCACCGGCAAGTTCAGATTGCGAAGGAAGCGGCGAAAGGAGGGTTCCGGAGCAGCGGCCGGCGGGCTTTCCGCAAGGGGATCCCGCCCAGGATCGGCCTTGGGATCGGCCTTGGACTCGGCTGCCGGCTCCGGCATCAGAACTCCTCTAGGATCTTCGGGCTGGTCAGAAGGAGCTGTTCGATCATGCCCAGGATCTGCTCGATCTTGGTGCGGGTGGCGTCCAGTTCGTCGGCCATCCTGTCGTCGATGCCGGCTTCCATCAGCATGGTGTCGAAGGTGTGCAGCGTTTCGTTGAAGGCCTTCTGCTCCGCCACCAGCACGTCGAAGGCGCCCAGCGAGGCGGTCAGCGCCAGCGGCGGGTCGCTGACGAAGGAGTGGCTGATGTCGGTGAAGATGGCGATGGCGCTCAGCTTCTGCCGGATGACCCATTGCGGGAAGTTCGGCGGCAGCTCCTTCCCGGCGGCCTCCAGCCTTTCCTGGATCGAGAAGATCAGCCCCTGGATGTCCAGATAGGCCGCCCGGATCTCGCGGAAGCGCGGAAAAGTCTTCGGCTTTCCGGCGGCGCGCTGGCGGCCCAGGGCGGCGATGTCCTCGGTCAGCTTGCGGGACATCCGAAGCACGACGTCCGTCACCTTCGACATCACACGCCTCCGCTCAACGGACCGCCCCCGCGCATCGTCATCACCGCTTCGCCAACACCGGACCGCCTCCCGTGGCGGCTGCCCCGCCAGACTACACCAGTTCCTCCCCCGATCGTTAGTGTTACCGGCGGCCGGGTCAGAAGCCCACCGCCGCAGCCGGCGTCGCACCGCCCGCCAGCCCGGCCTTGTCGAGCTCGTCGAGCAGGGCGATCACCTCCTGGGAGGCGCGCTCCACCTCCGCCACCCCGGCCAGCGCGCGGTCCATGTCGCCGTCGGCGAAGGCGCGGGCGGCGGCCTTGCCATGGTCGTGGACCCGGCGGTGCGGGGCCTCCAGCCGGACGAAGGCCGAATGGGCGCGGTAGGCCATCGACGACGGGCCGTAATACCACTTGCCCAGCCGGCAGGCCTCGTGGCTCGCCAACTCGTCCGGGCGCAGGGTCTCCAGCCCGACCAGCATGTCGGCCAGCCGCTTCTTCCAGATGACGTGGTCGACCTTGGCGATCTTGACGATCTTGCCGGGGATGTCCTGTTCCATCAGCTGTTTCAGCTGGTTGCCCAGCAGCGTCTCCACCCCGCGCGTCGCCTGGACGCTGCGCAGGATGGCGGCGCTGTTCGACGCGCTGCTCTCGGCGATGCGGGAGGTGCCGGAGGCCACCTGGTTGGCGGCGGCCGACTGCTGGGTCAGGATGCTGGCGATGTCGGACATGCGCTGTTCGGTGCGGCCGATATGGTCGCCGATGTCGCTCATGCGGTCGCTGACCGCACGGATCGCCGCCTGCCCGGCGGCGACGGCGCGGGTGCCGTCCTCCATCGAGGCGACGATGGCGCCCATCTCCGCCTTCAGGGAGTCGATGCGCAGGCGGATGTCCTCGGTCGCGCGGGCGGTCTGGTTGGACAGGCTCTTCACCTCGCTCGCCACGACTGCAAAGCCTTTTCCGGCCTCCCCGGCGCGGGCCGCCTCGATGGTGGCGTTGAGGGCGAGAAGGTTGGTCTGCTTGGCGATCGCCTCGATGGTGGAGACGATCTCCGCGATGCGTTCGGAGGCGACCGACAACTCGCCGACCCGCATCGCCGCGCCTTCCACCGCGCCGGCG
The DNA here is from genome assembly GCF_047302835.1 of Azospirillum sp. CT11-132. NCBI lineage: Bacteria > Pseudomonadati > Pseudomonadota > Alphaproteobacteria > Rhodospirillales > Azospirillaceae > Azospirillum > Azospirillum sp. CT11-132. The sequence goes on along the minus strand of NZ_JBGLZA010000001.1, from coordinate 122,067 downwards.
ATCTGTTCCATGCGGGCGACCGCCTCGTGCACGGTGCGGCCACCGTCGTCGGTCACCGCCTGCGCCTCCCCCGCCAGGGCGGCGACGTCGCGGCTGCGCGCCCAGATCTCCTGGATGCCGGTCACCGTCTCCTCGGTCGCGGCGGCGATGCCCTGGGATTCGTGATCGACCGCGCGCAGCTGCCCGACCATCTGGGCATTGGCGACCGCCGCGTCGTTGATCGCCATCGCCACCTCGATGGTCCGGTCCATCAGCGACGACGCGAAGTCACCCAGCGCGCGGCCGCAACCCTGCCCGCCCGCACCCGCCGCCGGCAGGCCATAACCGGCAAGCGTCCGGTCCATGTCGAAGGAAACGGCGCGGGCCACCGCCGCCACCGCGCGCCGCGCCATGGCCGGGCGCCAGCGCAGCGCCCCCTGGACCAGGGCCAGCAGATCGCTGAGCACCACGCCATAGGCGCCGATATACCAGGAGGAATCGAGACCGATGCGGCTGTGCGCCTCCCCGGCGGCACGGCAGCGCGCCTCATGCTCGGGCGAGCCGGCATCCTGGAACATCAGGCGCCAGTGATCGGCCTGCCGGCGCTTCAGACCGGACAGATCGCCGTGGGCGTCCAGAAGAGCGCGGGTTTCCGGCCAGCGGGACAGGTGGGCATAGAAACGCTCCGACAGGTCCGGCAGGCTGCGGTCGATCAGCCGCCCCATGCTGGCCAGAAGCCCGCGCTCCTCAGCCTCGAGCCCGAAGAAGCCCGCATCGGCCCCCATCCGCCCGTCCGTCCGGCCACCCGTCCGCCCATCGCCCGCCATGTCGCCCACCCATACAGATGACGCGGCGCACAATCAGCATGACGCCGCACTGAATTTGCGACAGTTATATAAAAATTGTCATAAAGCGCAACCCACCATGGTCATAGAATCCGACGAATGGCGGTGAAAGGGCGGGCACAATGGTCGCACCCGCCTTCTTTCTCATTGGATTGCGAAAGACTTGATGGCGTCTGCGATCAGGCTGCCGAGGGACAGGGCGTTGGACGGATGCGGCACGCCGTCACAGGACAGCGGGCGGCCGAGTCCTTCCGCGGCGAAGCGTTCGGCGACGATGTCGCTGAACAGGGCATGGACGCCGTAGACCTGCACCCGCTCCGCCCCCAGCACCCGCGCCGCGCGGGCGCAGGAGAAGATCGTCTCGCCGGAGCTGATGACGTCGTCGACGATCACCACCGGCCGGCCATGGATCGGCGCGTCGGGGGGAAGAGCCACCGTCACGTCGCGATCGCCGCGCCGTTCCTTGCGGCCGACGATGCCGGTGAGGCCGAGCGGCCCGGCGACCGCCTCCACCAGCGGGGCGGATTCCTCGTCGGGACCGATGACGACGGTGCCGGGGGCCACGCCGGCAGCCCGCAGATGCGCGGCGATGGGCGCGGCGCCGCTCAGCGCGACGGAGGGGCGGCCGACGAACACCTCGTCCAGCGTGTGGGTGCGGTGCAGATGCGGCTCGACGCAGACGAAGCGGTCGAAGCAGCGGCCGAGCCATTCGCCGACCACCGCCTGGCTGACCGGCTCGCCCGGTTTGAAGACGGCGTCCTGGCGCATGTAGGCCATGTAGGGCGCCACCAGACAGAGGTCGGTCGCCCCCTGGCGCCGCAGGACCGAGGCGGCCAGCGTCAGCTCCACCAGCTTGTCGTTCGGCCGGTCGAGCGACCGGTAGACGATGGCGCGCTCCACCGGCTCCGGCAGGCGGACGAGGCTCTCGCCGTCGGGGAAGCGGTGCAGCTCGGCAATGTGGCAGGGGATGTCCAGCACCTGGGCCAGACGGCGCGCGGCATCGGCCGATTCCGGAAAGCCGTAGACGGCCGTGTAAGTGCCCGTATCGCGGGCCATGCCCCTTCTCCCTCACCACCTTGGACGGCGGCAAGCTTGGCGCAGGCAGTATGGGCGGGTCAATTGTGGCAAAAGGCGGCATGGCCATAGGCGGACAGGCGGGAACCCGGGGCTGTTGAAGGCCCCTTCTCGCGCCTACGCCTCCGGCCGCTTGTCCTCCTCCGCCTCGTCGGCATCGGAGGCTCGGGGGTCGACATGGATGCTCTCGGCCCGGCGTGCCAGCCATTGGAAGGCGCCCAGCCCGACCACCAGCAGCGTGACCACCCCCAACAGCATCACCGGATAGACGATGGCGGAGATCTCGCTGGTGCGCGCCTCGAACACCAGGACCAGCCCTTCCAGACTGGCGGCGATGATGATGGTGGTCAGGAACTTGGTCAGGGTGCGGCGGGCCTCGTCGGCGCGGCGCAGCTCGCGTTCGCGGACGATCTCTTCCTCGTAGAGGTATTTGGCGATCTCGAACACGGCGATGGCCAGCACGATCATCCCCACCCCGTCGAGCATGGCGGAGGTCAGGGCGGCACTGTCCAGCGCCACCATCCCTTCGAACACCGTCAGGGCGGACAGGCCGATGAACAGCAGGGAGAACAGGCTGAGCGTCACCGCCGCCAGAAGATACATCCCGCGCGCCGCCGACTGGAACATCGCCCTTTCCCCACTTCCGAAGCTGGTCCTTGGCAGCAACAACGCTTGAGGCGGCCGGTCAGCCCCGGCGATGCCGCAGGATCCGTCGACGCTGCCGGGGAACCTCTTTAGAGTGACGCCGACCTGCCGCCTCCCACCCGGTTTTCATTTCCATGACGCTGCCGCCTGAACCCACCCCCGCCCACAACGCCCCCCACAATGCGGTGGTGGCGAGCGCCGCCTATTGCCAGGGCCGGCGCATCGCCGACGTGCCCATTGCCGAGGCCGGCGCCTGGGCCGCGAAAGAAGGCCACTTCGTCTGGATCGGCTTGTGGGAGCCGGACGAGGCGCTGCTGATGGAGGTGAAGCAGCAGTTCGGCCTGCATGAACTGGCGGTGGAGGACGCGCTGCACGCCCACCAGCGGCCGAAGGTGGACATCTATGGCGAAAGCCTGTTCATGGTCCTGCGCACCGCCCGGCTGGAAAAGGGCGAGCTGGTGCTGGGCGAGACCCATGTCTTCGCCGGCCGCGGCTATGTCGTCACCGTGCGGCACGGCGCCTCGACCAGCTATTCGCCGGTGCGGGCGCGGGCGGAAAGCGCGCCGCATCTGCTGAAGCATGGCGAGGACTTCATCGTCTACACCATCATGGATTATGTGGTGGACTGTTACTTCCCGGTGGTGGACCAGATGGCCGCCACGGCGGACGAGCTGGACGCCCTGCTGATCGCCCGCCCGCCCAGCATGGCGGAGATCGAGTGCATCCACCAGCTGCGCCGCGACCTGGAGCGGCTGCGCCGCAACGCCTCGCCCCTGCTGGAGGTCTGCTCGCGGCTGGAGCGCTTCGATTTGCCGATGATCGACCCGGCGATCCGCCCCTATTACCGCGACGTGCAGGACCATGTGATCCGCGTCAACGAGCAGATCGGCTCGCTGCGCGAGGTGCTGTCCTTCGCCTTCGAAACCAGTATGATCCTGGCGTCGGCGCGGCAGAACGACGTGACGCGCAAGCTGGCCGCCTGGGCCGCCATCCTCGCCGTGCCGACGGCGGTCGCCGGCCTGTACGGCATGAACTTCGAGCATATGCCGGAGCTTCACTGGCGCTACGGCTACCCGGCGGTGCTGGCGGTGATCATTGCGGTCTGCGCCGTGCTGTATGTCCGCTTCCGGCGGATGGGATGGCTGTGACGGACGGGATTTTGGGCCGAGATTTTGGGCCGGGGTTTTCGGGTGGGGATTTGGTGACGGACATGACCGACGCGACGAACACGCTGCACGCCCTGCTGGACGCTTATCTGCGCTGCCCGGTGGAGTCGGCGCGCGCGGAGCTGGAACAGGCGCTCCGCAGCTATCAGACCGACTGGATCCGCGCCCGCGCCGGGTCCGACGCCCCGCCGCTGCCGGCGAAAGCGCCGGAGGCCCCCGCGCCCGCCAAGAAGGCGATCATGCCCAAGCCGCGCTTCCCCATCGCGTCGGCCGACCTGGAGGTTCTGAAGCGTCTGGCCGACGGCTGGCCCGGCACCACCGCCGAGGTGGCGCGCTGGGCCTGGTTCGAGAATCGCGAACTGGTGGCGCTGGACCCGAACCCGGCCGGCGAGGGGCCGGAGGTGCTGCGCCTCACCCCGCTCGGCTGGGCCGCCATCGGCCGGATGCCGGAGGACTGAGGAGTTGTCAGCTTTTTACGAGTTCTGCTGAGAGACGCTTGAGGTTTGAACCGGTTCGGATCCGGTCTCAGTCACGCGCGTCCCTCAGCCGTCATTCCCGCGGAATCGGGAATCCAGGGCTGCCCATAGGTTTCGCTTGGGAAACTCCGGAGCCCCGCCTTCGCGGGGATGACGGCCGATAGAAGCTCCGAAAACTCACGGCCGGTGGCGTGGCGCCCCCTCAGTTCACCTGCGGCAGCGCGAAGATCTGGCCGGGATAGATCAGGTCCGGGTTGCGGATCTGGTCGCGGTTGGCGGTGTAGATGGTGGTGTAGAGCATGCCGTCGCCATAGGTGCGGCGGGCCAGCCGCCACAGGCTGTTGCCGGGCTGGACGACGACGTTGCGGCCGTCGGTGGAGGCCGCCGGCATGGCGGAAACCTGCACCGGCAGTTCGGCCCGCGCCACCACCTTGCCGCCCTGGGTGACCTGATCGGCGCGCAGGGTGTAGACGCCGGGGTCGATCAGCTTTTCCGGGGTCAGGCGCCAATTGCCCTTCGGGTCGGTGTGGGCGCTGCCGACGAGGATGTTGTCGAGATAGAGTTGGACCGCGCTGTTGGGCGCCGCCCGTCCGCCCAGCGCCACCCGGCCGGCCGGATCGTAGTCCATCGTCTCCACCGATACGCCGCCCGGCGGGGCCGGCGCGCCGTTGTCCGGCACCGGCGGAGCCTGCAGCAGCGAACTGCCGCCCATGGTCGGCGGCGCGCCGGCCAGCCCGTCGCGCGGAACCGCCACCGCGACCGGCGCGGTCGGGGTGCTTTCAGTTGCCGACTCGGCGGCGGGCTTCGGCGCCGGATCGGGCACCATCACCACCACAACCTTGTCGGCGGGGACCGGGGTTTCAGCGCCCGGACGGGTCTCGGTCAGGTTGAGTTCGCGGGTTCCCGGCGCCAGCGGCTTGTCGGGCAGCATCACCCATTCGCCGCGCTGGTCGGCCTTGGCCGAAGCGACCGGGCTGCCGCCGTCGGTGACCGTCACCTCCGACCCGGGCGCGGCGCGGCCGGCCATCACCGTCGCGCCATCGGGCGCCACCCGCACCACATCGAAGCTGGGAGCCGCAGGTTTGGTCTGTTCCGGGGCTTGGGCGGGCTTCGCCGGGGGGGCGGGCTTCGCCGATGCGGCAGTCTGGACCGGTGCGGCGGGAGCCGGAGCGGACGCTGGAACCACCGGCGCCTCGACCGGCTTGGCCCCCGGCCAAAGGGCGACCGCCGCCGCTCCCCCCATCAGAGCCACGCCCAAAGCTGCGAACAACGCGTTTCGTTTCACCTGAGCACCCATCCGGCGGCCCGCCACAATGGCAGGATGACTGACTATAGCAGAAGGATAGGTCACAAAAGAATCGCGACGTTGGAGCGGAACCATCCGCCAAACGGGCTCGATTGCCCCATAGGATCATGAGTCCACGGCAAAGCGGCGCCTGTTGCGCCGAAGACTCACTCCTTCGCCGGAACCGTCTTCAGATAGGCGGCGATGGCGGCGCGGTCGTCGGCCGTCAGCTTGGAGGTGGTGTTGCGCACGACCTCGCCCATGGCGCCGCCGACGACGTCGCCGTCCGGGGTCAGGCCGGTCTCCAGGAGCAGCGTCAGGTCGCCGTCCGACCAGGCCCCGATCCCGCCCTTGCCCTTGGCGCCGGTGATGCCCGGAACCTTGTCGCCGTCCGGCCCGTCCGGATTGCCGGCCAGGTAGCGGTCGGAGTCGAGCCCGCCCAGCAGGGTGCGCGGGCTGTGGCATTCGGCGCAATGGCCCAGCGCATCGACCAGATAACGCCCGCGGTTCCAGGCCGGCGGCTTGGCCGGATCGTCGGGCGGCGGTCCGGGGGTCAGGTACATCCACTGCCAGACCGGCAGCAGGAAACGCCAGGAGAAGGGCGGCGTCAGGTCGTGCGGCTTGTTGGGCGCCGCGACCGCCGGGCGGCTGAACAGATAGGCCTTCAGGTCCAGCAGGTCGCGGTCGGTCATCCGCGTGTAGCTGGCGTAGGGAAAGGCCGGAAACAGGGCGGCGCCGTCCGGCCGCACACCCTCGCGCAGCGCGCGGATGAAGTCGGCATCGCTCCAGCGTCCGATGCCGTTGACCGGGTCCGGCGTGATGTTGGGGGTGTGGAAGGTGCCGAAGGGCGTCGCCAGCGCCCGGCCGCCGGCCAAGGGCTGACCACCGCCCTTTTCATCGGTGTGGCAGCCGAGGCAGCCGGCGGCGTTGAAGATGTAGGCGCCCCGCTGGACGGCATCGCTGCCGGAATCGTTGGCGGGAGCCTCGCCGGCGGCACGCGCAGTGCCGCCCGCGAGGGCGAGCGGCAGCAGCACGGACGCGGCGGTCAGGAGGCGCCGCACCGGTCAGTTCTTCTTGACGCGGAAGTCCTCGTGGCAGCTCCCGCAGGTCTTGGAGGTGGCGCCGAGCGCCTGGGCGATCTGGGCGCGGTCGCCGCTCTTCAGGGCGACGTTCAGCTTCTCGGCCGCCGGCTGGACGGCGCTCCAGTATTTCTGCGCCTCGTCCCAGCTCTTCCACAGCTCCGGCTTGGCGGCGCTGTCGGCGACGCCGACGGCGGTGCCTTCGGGGAAGATCTTCTTCGGGTCCATCTTGGACACCGCCAGCACGGCTTCCGCCCCCTTGGCCGCGTCCTCGGCGGTGGCGCCCTCGTTCTTCACGAACTTGGCGACCGCGCCCATGCCGCCGCCCATCTTCTTCATGGTCTGCTGCCGGTCCTTCACCTGCTCCGCCGGATCGGCGGCGCCGGCGCTCTGCGCGGACATGCCGAACAGCGCGAACATCAGACCGGCGACGGATGCCGCCGCAAGGACATTGACGACCCGGTTGCTCATGTGGTCCCTCCCGATGATGCCGTGGTTCTAAACGGTGCCTGTGCCGCTGTTGACGCGCCGCCCTCGCCCGATATTCCATGGCATTCGCCAGATTTTTTACGGCCCCGACCCCGATGGGTGACGGTGGCGAGAAAGGTTGACCCGCGATGAAGAGCCTGTCGTCCGTCTGCGTCTATTGCGGTGCGTCGAGCCGCGTCGCCGATGTTCACAAGGAAGCCGCCCACGCGCTGGGCGACGGGCTGGCCCGCCGCGGCATCCGCATGGTCTATGGCGGCGGCCGGGTCGGGCTGATGGGGATCGCCGCCGACGCCGCGATCGCCGCCGGCGGCGAGGTGGTCGGCATCATCCCGGAACACATCCAGTCGGCGGAGGTGGAGCACACCGGCCTGACCGAGTTGCATGTCGTCGACAGCATGCACACCCGCAAGCGCATGATGGTGGAGCGGTCAGACGCCTTCGTCATCCTGCCGGGCGGGCTGGGCACGCTGGACGAGGCCTTCGAGATCCTGACCTGGAAGCAATTGCAATTGCACGACAAGCCGATCGTCATCGCCGACGTCGACGGCTACTGGCGCCCGCTGCTCGGCCTGATCGACCACATGGTGGCCCAGGGCTTCGCCCGCATCGACCGCTCCGCCCTCTACCGCGTCGCCGACCAGATCGACGGGGTGTTCGAGGCGCTGGAGGGGATGCCGGACGCCGTGCAGCCGGTCCAGCCTCGGAAGCTCTGAGGCCCTATTGGCCCTTCCGCCGGTTATCCCCAGACTTCCCAACCTGTGGATAACTTCTGTGCACAGCTTTTGTGGAGGGTTCCCCGCCCTTCACCGAGCGTTCGCGTTCTGTTTCTGATATTGTGTCCTCCATGAGCAACCAGACCTCATCGCTGTTCGATCCCCGCCCCTCCGCCGCGGTCAAGCCGACGGCGGAATACCGCACGCCCCCCAACAACGAGGAGGCGGAGCAGGCGCTGCTGGGCGCGATCCTGGTCAACAACAAGGCCTATGAGAAGGTCGGCGAGTTCCTGCGGCCGGAGCATTTCTACGACCCGGCCCACCAGCGCATCTTCGCCGCCATCACCAAGATGGTCGACCGCGGCCAGATCGCGAACCCGGTCACGCTGAAGGCCCTGTTCGACAACGATCCCGAACTGGCGGTCGAAGGCGGCAGCGCCTATCTGGCGGAGCTGGCCGCCAACGTGGTGACGGTGGTCAATGCCGGCGATTACGGCAAGACCATCCACGACCTGTTCATCCGCCGGCAGCTGATCGAGGTCGGCACCGACATGGTGAACGAGGCGTACCGCCACGACCTCGACATCACCGCGCTGGACCAGATCGGCGAGGCGGAAAAGCAGCTGTTCGACCTTGCCTCGACCGGCGACGTGCAGGGCGGCTTCGTGGCGTTCGGCGAGTCGGTGAAGCACGCCATCACGACGGCGGAGGCGGCCTTCCGCCGCTCCAGCCACGTCACCGGCGTCACCACCGGCCTGATCGACATCGACCGCAAGCTGGGCGGCCTGCACCCGTCGGACCTGATCATCCTCGCCGGGCGTCCGTCCATGGGCAAGACGGCGCTGGCCACCAACATCGCCTTCAACGCCGCCAAGGCGCACATGCGCTCCTCAGGCCAAGAAGGCGGCGTGGTCGGTTTCTTCTCGCTGGAAATGTCGGCGGAACAGCTCGCCACCCGTATCCTCGCCGACGAGGTGCAGGTGCCCGGCGACAAGATCCGTCGCGGCGAGATCCGCGACACCGATTTCCCCAAGTTCGTCCAGGCCAGCCAGGACCTCGCCCGCTGCCCCTTCTATGTCGACGACACGCCGGCCCTGTCGGTCGCCGCGGTGCGCACGCGCTGCCGCCGGCTGAAGCGGACGTCCGGCCTCAGCATGGTGGTGGTCGACTATCTCCAGCTGCTGCGCGGGTCGTCGTCGCGCGGGTCGGAGAACCGGGTGCAGGAAATCTCGGAGATCACCCGCGGCCTGAAGGCCATCGCCAAGGAGCTGGACGTGCCGGTGGTGGCGCTGTCGCAGCTGAGCCGCGCGGTGGAGCTTCGCGAGGACAAGCGCCCGCAGCTGGCCGACCTTCGCGAGTCGGGCTCGATCGAGCAGGACGCCGACGTCGTGATGTTCGTCTTCCGCGAACAGTATTATCTTGAGCGCGCCGAGCCTTCGCGCCGGCCCGACGAGAGCGACGACAAGTTCAACGACCGCTATCAGCGCTGGCAGCAGCGCCTGGGCGAGGTGCACAACACCGCCGAGGTGATCATCGCCAAGCAGCGTCACGGTCCGATCGGCACCGTCCGTCTCTACTTCGACGGCCAGTTCACCAAGTTCGGCGATCTCGACCAGCACCACCAGACCGACGAGTGACCAGAGTGACGAGCGACCTGAACCCGCGCGCCGGCGCCATCCTGACCGTGGATCTCGGCGCCGTCGTCGCCAACTGGACCCAGCTGCGCGACCGCGTGGCGCCGGCGGAGTGTTCCGCCGTGGTCAAGGCCGACGCCTATGGGCTGGGGGTGGCGCGCGTCGTGCCGGCGCTGGCCGCCTCCGGCTGCCGGACCTTCGTCGTCGCCCAGTTCGAGGAGGCACTGGCCGTCCGCCGCGCGCTGGAACCGGTGGCGCCGGAGGCTCAGGTCTTCTCGCTGGGCGGTCTGCCGGCGGGGTGCGAGGGGGAGTTCATCGCCAACCGCATCCTGCCGGTGTTGAACCACCTCGGCGAGATCGCGGCGTGGCGGGCCTTCGCCGCGTCGCGCGGGGAGGTTCTGCCGGCGGTGATCCACATCGACACCGGCATGAACCGGCTGGGCCTCGGCCCCGACGAGCTGGACACGCTGGCGGCGGAGCAGGGCCGGCTTGAGGGGATCGACGTCCGCTATTGGATGACGCACCTCGCCTGCGCCGACGAATTCGACAGCCCGATGACCGGGGAGCAGCTCGGCCGCTTCCGCGCGGCGCTGGCCCGGCTGCCGAAGGCGAAGGCCAGCTTCGCCAACTCGTCCGGCATCTTCCACGGCAAGGACCATCATTTCGACCTCGCCCGGCCGGGTTGCGCGCTCTATGGCGTCAACCCGACGCCGCATCTGCCGAATCCGATGCGCGGCACCGTGCGGCTGGATGCCAGGCTTTTGCAGGTGCGCAACTGCGACGCCCCGATGACGGTCGGCTATGGCGCCGCCCACAAGGTCACCGGCCCGGCGCGGATCGCCACCATCGGCGTCGGCTATGCCGACGGCTACATGCGCTCGCTCGGCGGCAAGGGGCACATCTTCGTCGACGGCGTCGCCGCCCCCATCGTCGGCCGCATCTCGATGGACCTCATCACCATCGACGTCACCGGCCTGCCGGAGTCGGTGGCCCATGCCGGCCGGCTGGTCGAGCTGATCGGGCCGAACCGCCCGGTCGACACCGTGGCGGCGGAGGGCGGGACCATCGGCTACGAGATCCTGACCTCGCTCGGCCGGCGCTATCGCCGGGTTTATGTGGGCGGAGAGTAGATGAGGCATGGAGCCTTGCCAGCACGCGACTTCGTCTGGCAAGATTTACACGGATGTCACGGATTTAGACACGGATTACACGGATTTTTATTTTTCTTGAGAACGTGTTTGCTTTGCCTGGAAGGACATGACTGGCCGAAGCGATATCCGTGAAATCCGTGTTTTAATCCGTGACATCCGTGTCATCGTTGCCCGACACAGCCGAACTCTCCCCCGGCCGCGACAACCAACTCGTCCCGCCATTGCAAAGTCCAAGGATGACCTAGGCGCTCATCGGTGCTATGACCGCATCGCCCAAACGAGTCTCTAACCAAGGATGCGGGCCGACTGATGGGTTTCCTCGCCGCTACCGGCCGGGCCTTCCTGATCTTCCTGGAAGCGACCGGACGCCTTGCCCTGTTCACCGGATCCGCCCTGTCGCACTGCGTGCGTCCGCCGCTCTATCCACGGCAGATCCTGCGGCAGATGATCGACATCGGCTATTACTCGCTGCCGGTGGTCGGGCTGACGGCGCTGTTCACCGGCATGGTGCTGGCCCTGCAGAGCTATAGCGGCTTCTCCCGCTTCCAGGCGGAGGGGGCCATCGCCACCGTGGTGGTGCTGTCGATCACGCGCGAGCTTGGCCCGGTGCTGGCCGGCCTGATGGTCGCGGGCCGCATCGGCGCCGCCATGGCGGCGGAGATCGGCACCATGCGGGTGACCGAGCAGATCGACGCGCTGTCGACCCTGTCGACCAACCCGCACAAGTATCTGGTGGCGCCGCGGCTGATCGCCGGCCTGACCATGGTGCCGCTGCTGGTTGTGGTCGCCGACATCATCGGCGTGTTCGGCGGCTTCCTGGTCGGCGTCTACCGGCTGGACTTCAACGCCGCCAGCTACATCAACCGCACCTGGGAATTCCTGGAACCGCTGGACGTGATCTCCGGTCTGGTGAAGGCGGCGATCTTCGGCTTCCTGATCGCGCTGATGGGCTGCTACCACGGCTACCACTCCAAGGGCGGCGCCCAGGGCGTGGGTGCTGCGACCACCAACGCGGTGGTGTCGGCGTCGATCATGATCCTGGTGTGGAACTATCTCATCACCGGCCTCTTCTTCTCGACCAAGTGAGCGCCAGTTCATGACCACTGTTCCCAAGATCGCGCTCAAGAACGTCTACAAGCATTTCGGCCCGAAGAAGGTGCTGAACGGCATCGATCTGGAGGTGGCGAAGGGAGAGTCGCTGGTCGTCATCGGCGGGTCGGGCACCGGCAAGTCGGTGATGCTGAAGAGCATTCTCGGCCTGCTGACGCCGGATTCCGGCTCGATCCAGGTCGATGGCGTCGAGACGACCCGGCTGCGCTCGCGCGAGCGGGAGAAGATGCTGCACAAGTTCGGCATGCTGTTCCAGGGCGCCGCCCTGTTCGACAGCCTGCCGGTCTGGGAAAACGTCGCCTTCGGCCTGATCCAGGGCGAGCATATGCCGCGTGCCCAGGCCAAGGAGATCGCCATCGCCAAGCTGGGCGCGGTCGGCCTCACCCCCGACGTGGCGGAGCTGTCGCCGGCGGAGCTGTCGGGCGGCATGCAGAAGCGCGTCGGCCTTGCCCGCGCCATCGCCGACGAGCCGGAGATCATCTTCTTCGACGAGCCGACGACCGGCCTCGACCCGATCATGGCCGACGTCATCAACGAGCTGATCGTGCAGTGCGTGAAGGATCTCGGCGCCACCGCCGTCACCATCACCCACGACATGGCGTCGGCCCGCAAGATCGCCGACCGCGTCGCCATGATCTATCAGGGCCGCATCATCTGGACCGGCCACGCCCGCGACATCGACAGTTCGGGCAACGCCTATGTCGACCAGTTCGTCCATGGCCGGGCGGACGGGCCGATCAAGATGCAGATCAAGGCGCTCTGACCGGAACATCGCCGGGAGTCGCGAGTTGTCGGATGGGGGTCCTGCGTGACGCCCGGTCCGTTCAGCCCGTTCCCGGAGACGGCTCCCGTGAGTTTGCAGTCCGCGGCGTCCCAGACCTTCGACATCGACGAGGCGTTCCGCCGCCTGCGGATCGCCGTCGCCCCCTATCCCAAGGCGGCGATGTTCGAGCTGCGCGACCGCGGCCATGCCTCCCCCTTCGAGCAGCTGGTCGCCAGCCTGATCTCCGCCCGGACGCGGGACGAGACGACGCTGGTGGTTTCCGAGCGGCTGTTCGCGGTGGCCGCCACCCCCGCCGCCATGGCCGCCCTGCCGGAGGACCGGCTGGTCGAGTTGCTGCACGGCGCCACCTTCCCGGAGCCGAAGGCCCGCGACATCCACGAGCTGTCACGCCGCATCGTCGCGGAGCATGGCGGCGAGGTGCCCGACACGCCGGACGGGCTGATGCGCTTCCGTGGGGTGGGTCCGAAGATCGCGGCGCTGACGCTGGCGGTCGGTTTCGACATTCCGGCGCTGGCGGTCGACATCCATGTCCACCGCGTCACCAACCGCTGGGGCTATGTGTCGGCACGCACGCCGGAGAAGACGATGGCGGCGCTGCTGGCGGTACTGCCGAAGCGCTATTGGGTGGAGATCAACGAACGGCTGGTGCCCTTCGGCAAATGGATCTGCACCGGCGAACGGCCGCGCTGCTCCGACTGCCCGCTGCTGTCGATGTGCGCGCGGGTGGGGGTGACCGAGTCACGGTGATGGTCCGATTGATGCAGATCCTGGCGGGACGCCGGAGGCTTGGCTAGAAGACGGCCGGGTTTCCGCTTTCCGAGGCTTCACCATGATCGTCTACGCCCTGCACTGCGCCTGCGGCCACGATTTCGACCAGTGGTTCGACAACATGGCCGATTACGACGCCAAGAAGGCAGCCGGCATTCCCTGCCCGTCCTGCGGCGGCACCGAGGTCGCCAAAGCCATCATGGCACCGCGCGTCGGCAAGTCGAAGCCGGCGCCCGCCCCCGCCTGCGCGCCGGGCGGCTGCGGCGGGGGCGGCTGTCCGATGATGATGTGAGGGGGGCGGAGCGTACATTGCCCCCTCCCCAACCCTCCCCCGCTTCGCGGGAGAGGGGGCAAATACACCCTCTCCCGCGAAGCGGGGAGGGAGGGACCCGCTCGCAAGAGCGGGAGGGAGGGGGCCGAAGCTCAGCGCCGCCGCGCCTCTGCCGTCAGCCGCGGACCCGGTGTCAGTTCCTCCCGGCGGCGCGGGCTGCCGAAGCTCGGCTCGACGCGGGTGTCGCGCGGGCGGTCGTCGCCGGCCGGTGTGCGGCTGAGCGGGTCGACGCCCCGGCCGCTGCGCCACCATGCGAAGCCGATCCCGCCCAGCGTCGCGGCGATCAGCCCGGCGACACCGGCGCGCGCCGCGTTGGACTGCCAGACCGAGGGGGCCGCGCCGACCGCAACCGGCTCCTCCACCGGGACCGGCTTGCCGTCGGGCGTGGTCGCCGACACCGCCCCGCGCGGCGCGGCTTGCGGGACCGGCCCCTCGGACGCGCTGGCCGATGCGCTGGCCGACGGGCGCGACGCGCTCTGGGGCGTCGGGACGGAAGGCGCCGCAGCGGACGCCGGGGCGCTCGCCGACGGGCGCGCCGCCGGGGCGGTGGTGGGCGCGCTGTGGCTGGCCGAAGAGGAAGAGGACGACGAGGACGACACCGGGGCGCCGCCGAACTGGGCCATGCCGCCGACGCTCTCGTTGCCCGACTCGACCCGGCCGGTCGGGGCGGCGCGCGGAGTCACCTCCTTCTCGTGGCGGGTCTGGCCGACCTGGCTCTTGGACAGGCTGCCCATGGTCGGCGAGGCCTTCTTCTCGCGCTCGCCCATCATCTTGGCGATGGTGGCCTGGTCGAGGTTGCCGGTGGCGGGCAGGCCGACCGACTTCTGATAGGCGCTGAGGGCGGAGCGGGTTTCCGGCGTCATCTGGCCCTTGGCCCGGCCGCCGATGTTGAAGCCCTTTTCCTTCAGGATGGTCTGCGCCCACTGGATGTCGGCGACCGATGCCTCCGCCCTTGCCGGAGCGGGCGTTCCCATGGTCAGAGCCGACACCACCACCGCGACAGCCGCCACCGCGGCGCCACCATGCACCCGCCGCGAAATCCCAGACATTGCCTCTCCCTCCGTCCGTGACGCCAGACCGACTTCAGAGCCACGACACTCCCCCCGAATCGGGGAAACTGGATCGTGTTACCAGATTGCGTCGCATTTCCGGCGGCGATTTTGGTGCGTCTGCGTTGTCCGCCGCGCAGCGTTGCCGAAAAGGCGCGTTCCCGGAAATGGTGCGCGAAAATGGATCGGAAAGCCCCGGCCGTGGTAGCGTCAAATCGGGGGCGAAAAAGGAGCGAGACGCAAGCCATGACCGGGACCGACACCGCACGCCCGCGACTCCTGCCGGTTTTGCCGGGGGTGACCTGCCTGTTTGCGGCCCTGTCCGCCATGGCCCTCTTGTCCGGCTGCAGCAGCCCGCCATCCTACCGCGAATGGACCGCCAGCCCGGAGGTGCCGACCGTCGCCTATGACGAATGCACCGAGCAGGTTGACAACACCATGCGCCTGCGCGGCTATCCCCTGCGCCCGCTGCCGGAAACGCCGCAGTTCGGCTATCGCAGGGAGATGTTCGCGCTGTGCATGCGCCGCAAGGGCTATACGGCGGAGTGACGCCTTGCCGCCCAGCCGTTATTTCCCGCCGGCGAAATGCAGGTAGGCCAGGGCGCCCGCCAGCGTGCCGATCAGGATCACCGTCAGATAGATGCGCAGCGGCAGGGCGACCGGTTCAGCGGACTTGCGCTTGCCCTTCGGCTTGCCCGCCGTCGAGGGAGCGGGCTTCGGTGGAGGCCGGACGCTTCCGCCCTTGGAGGGGTCGTACAGCTCGATCAGCGTCCAGTTGAACTCCATCCCCTCATAGGCGGAATCGGCGTTGTAATCGAGCTGGATCAGCCGGAAATAGGCCCGCGGGTTGACGCCGACCATCCGGTCGAAGCGCGCCTTGGCGTGGGCCAGCTCCTCGCCCACCTCCAGAGTCTTCCACCCCTTGCCACGCGCCTTCTGGATGGCGAATCGGGTCGGCTGGGGCGGGCGGGGGGACGGCATGGCCGCAGTCTAGCGCCGCCCTCAGGCCAGTGGAACGGCGTTGTTGCGGATGACCGACGCGTACCAGTCGTAGCTGGCCTTGGGGGTGCGGGCCAGCGTCTTGCGGTCGACCTGGACCAGACCGAAATGGCGGCGGTAGCCCTCCGACCATTCGAAATTGTCCAGCAGCGTCCAGGTCATATAGCCCTTGAGGTTGCAGCCCTCGTCGATCGACTTGCCGGCGGCCAGAAGATGGTCGCGCAGATAGGCGATGCGGTCGCGGTCCTCGACACGGCCGCTCGGGCCGATGCTGTCGGGATAGTCGGCGCCGTTCTCCGTCACATAGACCGGCGGATTGCCGTAGTTTTCCTGCAGTTCGGCCAGGATCTCGCTCAGCCCGTCCGGCTCCACCGGCCAGTCCATGCCGGTCTTGCGCGTGCCCTCCGGCGCCGAGCCGTAGCCGGTGCCGAACAGCCCCTGCGGATCGGGCTGCTGGTGCATGCGGCTGTAGTAATTGACGCCGAGGAAGTCGACCGGCTGCTTGATGCGCGCCAGATCGTCGGGCCGGGCGATGCGGGCGAAATCGGCCTCCAGCAACTCCGGGAAGCGGCCCTTGAACAGCGGGTCGAGGCAGGAGCGGTTCCACACCGCATCCCACATCAGCGAGGCCGGATAGTTCGAGTCGAGTCCGCCGACCGGCCAGGACGGCTGCAGCGACAGCACGGTGCCGAGCTGCCAGTTCCTGCCGCCCGCCTTGCGGAGCGCCGCCAGCGCGGTGCCCTGGGCGAGATTCTGGTGGTGGATCGCCTTCAGGCAATTCTCGCGGCCGGTGAGCCCCGGCGCATGCCCGCCGGTGCCGTGGCCGAAGATGGCGACCACCGACGGCTCGTTCAGCATCACCCAGTGCTTGGCGCGGTCGCCCAGACGGGCGGTCACCGCCAGCGCGTAATCGGTGAACCAGCCGGCGATGTCACGGTTGGTCCAGCCGCCGCGGTCCTGCAGGGCCTGCGGCAGGTCCCAGTGGAACAGGCAGGGCCAGGGCTGGATGCCCTTCGCCAGCAGCGTGTCGGTCAGCCGGTCGTAGAAGTCCAGCCCCTTGGCATTCACCGCACCGGTGCCCTGCGGCATCACCCGCGGCCAGGCGATGGAGAAGCGGTAGGCCTTCATCCCGGCCCGCGCCATCAGGTCCACATCCTCGGCATAGCGGTGGTAATGGTCGCAGGCCACGTCGCCGGTGTCGCCGTTGGCGATTCGCCCGTAGGAATGGCTGTAGGTGTCCCAGACGCTGGGGCCGCGCCCATCCTCGGCGACGGCGCCCTCGATCTGGTAGCTGGAGGTGGAGACACCCCACAGGAAGTCGTCGGGGAAGGACATCGACGGCGCCGCCGTTCCGGGAGCCGCCTGGACGGGCTTGCGGCTCAGCGCCGTGAAGGCGCCGGTGCCGGCCGCGGCGACCGCGGTCGCCTTCAGGGCCGTCTTCAGGAAAGTCCGCCGCCGCATCGCCTGCATCTCCACTCTATCCGCCGATCCCGACGCCGCGCACTCTATGCGGTCCGGCGGCGTTGGCAACCGGGGGATTACCCGGAACACCGATTTCAAGGGCCCGCGTCGCCATAGGCGCGGGCCGGATGCTGGGATATAGTGGGGCCATGCAAAATCTTTTCCCCATCCTGATGGTCATGGCGATGCTGGCGGTGGTCGGCTCGCTGTTCGTCGGCCTCTTCTTCATGGCCCGCGGCGGCCGGGGCGATCCCCGCCGCTCCAACAAGGCGATGCGGCTGCGCGTGATGCTGCAGGGTGCGGCGCTGCTGCTGTTCGTTCTCGCCATCCTGACCAAAGGCTGACGGTTCCCCATGGTGAAGCTGACCAAGATCTACACGCGCGGCGGCGACGCCGGCGAAACCTCGCTCGGCGATGGCAGCCGGGTGCCGAAGCATGACCGCCGCGTCGCCGCCTATGGCACGGTGGACGAGGCGAACGCCGTCATCGGCATGGCGCGCCTGCACACCGCCGGCCTGACGCAAGCCGACACCATGCTGGGCCGCATCCAGAACGACCTGTTCGATCTGGGCGCCGACCTCTGCACGCCGGAGGAGGAGGAGCCGAAATACCCGCCGCTGCGCATCGTCCAGGCCCAGGTCGACCGGCTGGAGGCGGAGATCGACGCGATGAACGCCGATCTGGCGCCGCTGACCTCCTTCATCCTGCCCGGCGGCTCTCCGGCGGCGGCGCATCTGCATCTGGCGCGCACCGTCGTGCGCCGGGCGGAACGGCTGATGACCGATCTGGCGCGGCACGAGCCGGTGACGCCGGCGGCGCTGAAATACGTCAACCGGCTGTCGGACCATCTGTTCGTGCTGAGCCGGGTGGTGAACCGCAACGGGGCGGACGACGTGCTGTGGGTGCCCGGCGCCAACCGCTGAGCTGTTGCGGTGCCCACACGTCCGGACCGCGACAAAGAGGCCACGACACGACGCGGCCCGCGCATCCGGCGCGTCATTGACAGTGGTAATGCCAGATCCTATGGTCCGTTCGCAACCACAGCAATTTTCGCGGTGTTCGCCGTAACAGGCGCGCGCTCAGCAGCCAGGGTGAGTTATGAAAGTCCTCGTCCCCGTTAAGCGAGTGGTCGACTACAACGTGAAGATCCGCGTCAAGGCGGATGGCAGCGGCGTCGAGACCGCCAACGTGAAGATGAGCATGAACCCCTTCGACGAGATCGCCGTCGAAGAAGCCGTGCGCCTGAAGGAAGCCGGCAAGGCGACCGAGATCGTCGTGGTCTCCGTCGGCCCGACCCAGGCCCAGGAGACCCTGCGCACCGCTCTCGCCATGGGTGCCGACCGCGCCATCCTGGTGCAGACCGACGTGACGACCGAGCCGCTCGCCGTCGCCAAGGTGCTGAAGGCCCTGGTCGAGAAGGAGGCCCCCGGCCTCGTCATCCTCGGCAAGCAGGCGATCGACGACGACTGCAACCAGACCGGCCAGATGCTGGCCGCGCTGCTGGGCTGGGGTCAGGGCACCTTCGCCTCCAAGATCGTTGCCGGCGACGGCAAGGTCGCGGTGACCCGCGAGATCGACGGCGGTCTGGAGACGGTCGAGCTGAAGCTGCCGGCGGTGGTCACCGCCGACCTGCGCCTGAACGAGCCGCGCTACGCCTCGCTGCCGAACATCATGAAGGCGAAGAAGAAGCCGCTGGAGACCGTCGCCCCGGATGCGTTGGGCGTCGATGTCGCTCCGCGCCTGACCACGCTGAAGGTCACCGAGCCGGCGAAGCGTCAGGCCGGCATCAAGGTGCCGGACGTCGCCACGCTGGTCGACAAGCTCAAGAACGATGCGCGCGTGATCTGAGGGGGATGAACTGACCATGGCCAACATTCTCGTCATCGCGGAACACGACGGCGCCTCGCTGAAGCCCGCCACCCTGAACGCCGTCACCGCCGCTTCCCATATCTCCAAGGGGGTCGGTGGCGACATCCACATCCTGGTCGCCGGCAAGGGCGCGCAGGCCGCCGCCGATGCGGCCGCCAAGGTCGCCGGCGTCGCCAAGGTGCTGCTGGCCGACGATGCCGCTTACGAGCACCAGCTGCCGGAAGACGTCGCCCCGCTGGTGGTTTCCGTCGCCAAGGGAGGTTACGGCCATGTCCTGGCCGGCGCCACCTCGGTCGGCAAGAACCTTCTGCCGCGCGTCGCCGCCTTGCTGGACGTCGCCGCCATCTCCGACATCACCGCCGTGGTGTCGGCCGATACGTTCGAGCGGCCGATCTATGCCGGCAACGCGATTGCCACCGTGCAGTCGGCCGATGCGGTGAAGGTCGTCACCGTCCGCACCACCGCCTTCGAGACCGCCGCCGCCGAAGGCGGTTCGGCCGCCGTCGAGCAGGTCGCGGGCGCCGGTGCGGCCGGCCTGTCGAGCTTCGTCTCGGCCGAGCTGACCAAGTCGGAGCGTCCGGAGCTGACCGCCGCCCGCGTGGTGGTGTCGGGTGGCCGCGGCATGCAGTCGGGCGACAATTTCCCGATGCTGGAGGCTCTCGCCGACAAGCTGGGTGCCGCGGTGGGTGCCTCGCGCGCCGCCGTGGACGCGGGTTTCGTGCCGAATGACTACCAAGTCGGGCAAACCGGCAAGATCGTGGCGCCGGAGCTGTACATCGCCGTCGGCATTTCGGGTGCGATCCAGCATCTGGCCGGCATGAAGGACAGCAAGGTCATCGTCGCGATCAACAAGGATGAGGAAGCGCCCATCTTCCAGGTCGCCGATTACGGCCTCGTCGCGGACCTGTTCAAGGCCGTGCCGGAGCTGACGGAAAAGCTTGGATAAGGCGCGCTGATCCGGACCGCCGCGGCGGTCACCGGCATGACCCGGTGCCCGCCGCGGTGGACCATTTTACCCACATCCTTCGCGGGACAGCCTCCATGACCACGATCAAGAAGATTGGCATCATCGGCGCCGGCCAGATGGGCAGCGGTATTGCCCAGGTCTGCGCCCAGGCCGGCTATGATGTCGTCCTGTCCGACATCAGCGACGCGGTCCTGGAAAAGGCGCTCGCCTCCATCGGCCGGAATTACGACCGGCAGATCCAGAAGGGCAAGATGGAGGAGCAGGCGAAGACCGCCGCCCTCGGCCGGATCGTGACCGGCACCGACCTGTCTGTGTTCGGCGAGTCCGATCTGGTGATCGAAGCCGCGACCGAGAACGAGGCGCTGAAGCGCGACCTGCTGAAGAAGCTGGTCCCGCACCTGAAGCCGGAGGCGCTGATCGCGACGAACACCTCGTCGATCTCGATCACCCGTCTGGCGGCGGCGACCGACCGTCCGGCCAAGTTCATGGGCATGCACTTCATGAACCCGGTGCCGGTGATGCAGCTGGTCGAGCTGATCCGCGGCATCGCAACCGACGAGCCGACCTTCAACGCCATCAAGGAACTGACGCTCGCCATCGGCAAGACCGCCGCGGTGGCCGAGGATTTCCCGGCCTTCATCGTCAACCGCATCCTGCTGCCGATGATCAACGAAGCCGTCTATACCCTCTATGAGGGCGTCGGCGGCGTCGAGGCCATCGACACCGCGCTGAAGCTGGGCGCCAACCACCCGATGGGCCCGCTGGAACTGGCCGACTTCATCGGCCTGGATACCTGTCTGGCGGTGATGCAGGTTCTGTATGAAGGGCTGGCCGACAGCAAGTACCGCCCCTGCCCGCTGCTGGTGAAGTATGTCGAGGCCGGCTGGATCGGCAAGAAGTACGGCCGCGGATTTTACGACTACTCGCAGACGCCGCCGGTGCCGACGCGCTGAGGATTTGCTGGGTTTGTTTGAAGGCCCGCCCTGGGGAACCGGGGCGGGCTTTTTTGTTGGCATTGTTGGGGAGGGGTTGGCTTAGATTGCCCCAACAGCACTTGCCCCCACCCCAACCCTCCCCCGCTGGGCGGGGGAGGGAGCAAGTGCTGATGCGGGAGAGCGGCGGCAGTCCCTCCCCCGCCCAGCGGGGGAGGTTAGGTGGGGGCAATCGAAGCCGACACCCCCTCACTTCGGCAATGCATAGGCGATCACCGAATCGCCCGCCTTGGTCCCCAGCGAACCGTGCCCGCCGGCCACCACCAGCACATATTGCCGGCCGTCCTCGCCCTGGTAGGTCATCGGGGTGGCCTGACCGCCGGCCGGAAGGCGGCTTTCCCACAGCTGCTTGCCGGTGGAAACGTCGTAGGCCCGCACGTAGTAGTCGATGGTGCCGGACAGGAAGGCCACGCCGCCCGCGGTCATGATCGGGCCGCCCAGGTTGGGCACGCCCATGCGGAAGGGCAGCGGCACCGGCGAAGCGTCGCGGGTGGTGCCGTTCTTGTGCTTCCAGACGATCTTGCCGGTCGTCAGGTCGGCCGCGGCGACATAGCCCCAGGGCGGCGCCTGACAGGGCAGGCCCAGGACCGAGACGAAGGGGGCGAGCTTCACCGCATAGGGGGCGCCGAAATTCTCGTTCAGCGCCGGCAGGCTGAATTTCGGCCGCTCGCCGCCCTGGACATACAGCTCGGTGTCATTCTTGCGCGGCACCAGCTGCGAGACGAAGGCGAGATAGGCCGGCGTGGTGAAGGCGATCTGGCGCTTGGGGTCGACGGCGACGCTGCCCCAGTTGAACACGCCGAAATTGCCGGGATAGACCAGCGAGCCCTGCAGCGACGGCGGGGTGAAGCGGCCGTCATAGCGCAGGCGCTTCAGCGCGATGCGGCACGCGAGCTGGTCGAACATCGTCGCCCCCCACATGTCCGCCCCGGTCAGCGGCGGCGGATCGTAGGACAGGGCGGAGACCGGCTGGGTCGGGGCGGCATGATCGCCCTCGGCGGCACCCTGCGGCGCCGGCTTCTCGGTCACCGGCAGGATCGGCTTGCCGGTGCGGCGGTCCAGCACGAACAGCTCGCCCTGCTTGGTCGGCTGGACCAGGGCCGGAACGGTCTGCCCGTCGACGGTCAGGTCGATCAGGCTGGGCTGCGCCGGCACGTCATAGTCCCACAGATCGTGATGCACGGTCTGGAAGACCCAGCGCACCTGCCCCGTCGCCAGATCGAGCGCCACGACGGAGGAGGAGAAGCGCTCCACCGCCGGGCTGCGGTTGCCGCCGAACTGGTCGGGCGGCTGGTTGCCGAGCGGCACATAGACCATGCCCAACGCCTCGTCGACGCTGGAGATCGACCAGCTGTTGGGCGAGTTGGCGGTGTAGGTCTGGCCGTCGGGGATCGGCGCGGTCTGGTCCGGTTTCGCCGAATCCCAGTTCCACACCAGATGGCCATCATTCACGTCGAAGGCGCGGATCACGCCCGACTGCTCGTGGACCGACACATTGTCCAGCACCGTGCCGCCGACGATGACGAGATTAGCCGTCACCACCGGGGGGGAGGTCGAATAATAGGCGCCGGGCCGGACATTCGGCATGTTGGCCCACAGGTTGATCTGGCCGTCCTGGCCGAAGCCGGTGCAGATCGACCCGTCTTCCGGGTTCAGCGCGACCAGACGGCCGTCGGCGGTCGGCATGAACAGCTTGGCGGCACAGGCGCCGCCCGCCGGCGAAGCGGAAGGCGGAGAGCCGGAACCGGCGGTCTGCTGGGCCGCCTGCTGAGCCGGATGATAGGAAAGGCCGCGGCAGGTCAGGTGCTGCAATGCCAGCTGCTTTTGGTCGATCTTCAGGTCGCGACGCCAGACCTCCTTGCCGGTGGTGGCGTCAAGCGCGATCACATGCTGGTGCGGCGAGCACAGGAACAGGCGGTTGCCGATCTTCAGCGGCGTCACCTCGAAGGTGGTTTCCTTGGGATCGCCGGGCTGGCCGCGCAGGTCGCCGGTCTCATAGGTCCAGGCGACCTGGAGCTTGTCGGCATTCTCCGGCGTGATGCCGGTCAGCGGCGAATAGCGCTGGCCGTAGCCGGTCCGGCCGTAGGCCTGCCACTCCCCGTCCGGGATCGCGGGGCCGGAGCCGGCGCCTGCATCCGAGGCTGAAGCGGTCTGCTGCCGCGTCGGGATCGTTCCGTCGATGCGGTGCGGATCGGTGAACCAGGAGGCGACGCCAACCAGCAGCACGATCACCAGCGAGGCGGTCAGCGGGATGCCGGTGCCGCGGAAGACGCCGACGGGATAGGCGCCCGGCGCCCGTTCGCCGGCCATCGGTTCACGCTCGCCCAGACGGCGGGTGACCCAGGGCAGCAGAAGCAGGAAGCCGATCACCGCGACCACGTCGCCGCGCGCCGACAGCGGCCACCAATCCAGCCCGACCTCCCACAGCGCCCAGATCAGCGTGCCGATCACCAGCAGCGCATAGATCGACAGCGCCGCCGGCGAGCACTTCGCCAGAAGCACGGCGGTGGCCAGAAACAGCACGCCGGCGATGGCGTAGTACCAGGACCCGCCCAGCAGGATCAGCCACAGCCCGCCGCCCAGCGAGCCGAGCCCAAGCAACGCCAGCAGGATGACCATCGCCCAGAGGGCGACGCTTCGTTTTGAATGTGTCATGGCACGTCCTCAGCCAAAGCCCTTTTCGAACCCAACTCCCGACCGTTGACTTGGTTGCGGCTTTTTTGAGCGGTAGCCGTCATGCGCGGCGCGCTGCCGTCTTCCGGCAAGGTTTCGGAACGGGCCGCGCGCGCCGGCTGTTGAACGGCCAACGATCCCCAAACCATGAAACGGAGGCCGCCATGCACCGCCATCCCTGGAGCGAAGAGTTCGTCAAGATGAGCCCGCAGGCCCGCTATCGCGGCGTCGGCCCGCGCAACTACCGCCGCTCCGACGAACGCATCCTGGAGGACATCAACGAACGCCTGACCGACGACCACCACATTGACGCCTCGGACATCGGCGTGAAGGTGGAGGGCGGCGAGGTGACGCTGTCCGGCACCGTGGAGGACCGCGCCGCCCGCCGCCGGGCGGAGGACATCGCCGAAAGCGTGTCGGGCGTCGGCCATGTGCAGAACGATTTGCGGGTCGCCGGCCGGACCACCGCCGTCGGGATTGGCGAGCGGGTGGAACCAGCGGCCCCGCAAGGCGAGGGCAGCGTGACCGGCCCCGGCGCCCCGGCACGGGATGCGATGGTGGCCGCGCTTGACAATAGTTCCATGGTGCTGGGCAAGCAGGCGCTGCCGGAGGACGACACCCTGCGGCGCGGTGACGCCATGGCCGGCAGCGAGCGGCGCGACCGGCGCTGACTCAACGGCTTGGGAGGGGCGCCCGCCCCTCCTGCACCGGAAGCGCTGCTGCCCTGCGCGGAGGGCCGTGAGACCGGAGGGGATACTTAACCGTTGGTTAACCGGCTGGGACCATTGTCCCGCGGCCAATCGAGTATCCCCTCTCAAGCCTTCTGGAACAGAGCAGCTGCCATCATGGGCAACAAGACCATCAAGCTTTCCGACAAGTCCGGCTACCGCGACGTCGCGCTGGACCAACTGCCGCGCAACGTTCGCGCCGCGGTGACCGACCTGTCGACCAAGAACCCGGTCGCCGACATCATCGTCGACCAGTCCGGCATGCTGTACCGCATCCACCTGTCGGCCCCGGCCAACATGTATGTGGACGTGCTGGCCGTCGCCTGACGCGACGTCTCGGCTTTTTCAGCGTTCGGAAGGGCGGCTTGCAGCTATTGCAGCCGCCCTTCGTCGTTCCGGCCCTCCAGCCTTGCCAGCGCGCCGTTCAGCAGCCGGGGCGGCAGCATCGCCACGGCCCCCTCCCGCACCGCCCGCACATCCTCAAGGTCGAGTCCGGTGGCGACGGCCAGCTGGCGGTCGTCCAGCCCGCGGTCTTCCGCCAGAATCATGATCCATCCCGCCAGCGTGCGGGCTTGGGCCAGTTCGGTCCGGTCGTTGAACCAAAGGCCGCCACCTTTTCGGCCAGCCAGAGATCGGTCGATTGGGCGACCAATCGGCGTTGTGTTTTCGAAAGGCATATCGGGATCGAACGACGTCATGGACGCACCTCCCCTCAGCAGTTTCTTTCGCACTCGCAGCAAAATCACAGGGATATCGGCAGATTTTGTTCCGCTTCATTTATGAAGTCTGCCACCGGCCTTCCAGAGGGTGGTAGGCAATATTCGGCACCCCCAACGATCTTTCTCCTGTCTTTTTGCGCTGCGGCATGATCGGAAGGCGCCGGATGCCCCCCTTTCCGGGATTCTTTGAAACTGTCTTCACCGGCCGGGGGCTAGGGCGGAGCGGTGGCTTCGGCGTATAACCGGGGGCATCGTCCCGTTTCCCCAGCGCAGTCCGGACCCGCCGATGCCCGAATCCCCGCTCTCTGGACCGGCCCTTCTCGACCGCATCGACGCGCTGGCGGCGGTCAGCGCCGAGGATGACCGGCTGTCGCGCCTCTACCTGACGCCGGAACACCGCCGCGCCAACGACCTCGTCGCCGGTTGGATGCGCGAGGCGGGGATGAGCGTGCGCGAGGATGCGGTCGGCAACGTCATCGGCCGCTATGAGGGCGATCAGCCGGGACTGCCGGCCCTGCTGATCGGCTCCCATCTCGACACCGTGCGCGATGCCGGGCGCTATGACGGCATGCTGGGCGTGCTGAGCGGCATCGCCGTGGTCGCCGACCTGAACGCCCGCCGCCGGCGCCTGCCCTTCGCCGTCGAGGTGATCGGCTTCGGCGACGAGGAGGGCACGCGGTTCCAGTCGACCCTGATCGGCAGCCGCGCCATCGCCGGCACCTTCGACCCGGCGGTGCTGGGCGCGCGCGATGCGGCCGGCACGCGGCTGGCCGACGCCATGGCCGCCTTCGGGCTCGACCCCGCCGCCTGGGCGAGCGCCGCCTACGAGGCGCACGCCGTGCTGGCCTATGTCGAACTGCACATCGAGCAGGGGCCGGTGCTGGAGGCGCTGGGCCGGCCGGTCGGAATCGTCACCGCCATCGCCGGCGCCACCCGGCTGGCGGTGACGGTGGAGGGGATGGCCGGCCATGCCGGCACCGTGCCGATGACCCTGCGGCGCGACGCGCTGGCCGCCTCCGCCGAGATGATCCTGGCGGTGGAGCAGCTCTGCTCCGGGCAGGAGCGGCTGGTCGGCACCGTCGGCCGGATCGAGGCGTCGCCCGGCGCCACCAACGTCATTCCCGGCAAGGTCCGCTTCACCATCGACCTGCGCGCCGACCGCGATGGACTGCGGCTGGAGCGGGTCGGCGCCGTCCGCGCCCGGTTGGAGGCCATCGCCGATGCGCGCGGCGTCGCCATCGGCTTCGAGACGCTGCATGAAAGCCCGGCGGTGGCCTGTCACCCTGCGCTGATGGCGCAGTTCGCCGACGCGGCCGCAGCCGAAGGAGTGGACGCGCCGGAGCTGCCGAGCGGCGCCGGCCACGATGCCATGGCGATGGCCGCGCTGACCGACATCGCCATGCTGTTCGTGCGCTGCGAACGCGGCATATCGCACAACCCGGCCGAACGCATCACCGCCGCCGATGCCGAGGCCGGCGTCCGCGTGCTCGCCCGCTTCGTCGACCATTTCCAGCCCGCAACCTCCCCCTCCATCCCGTGACGGACCGCCTGCCATGACCGACCTGTCCCCCTCCCTCGCCGCCACTCTGGATGAGGCGGTCAATGCCCGCTTCGACGACGAGGTCCGTTTCCTGGCGGAGCTGGTGAAGGTGCCGTCCGACAATCCCCCCGGCGACTGCGCCCCCCATGCCGTCCGCGCCGCAGACCTGCTGGAGGCGATGGGCTTCACGGTGGAACGCCACCCGGTGCCGGCCGAGCTGGTGCGGGCCAACGGCATGATCAGCGCCACCAATCTGGTGATCCGCCATCGCTTCGGCGATGGGCCGACCGTGGCGCTGAACGCCCATGGCGACGTGGTGCCGCCGGGTGAGGGCTGGTCGAGCGATCCGTATGGCGCCGAGATCCGCGACGGCGTGATGTATGGCCGCGGCGTGGCGGTGTCGAAGTCGGACTTCGCCACCTACGCCTTCGCGCTGCAGGCACTGATGGCCTCGAACACGCCGCTGAAGGGCACGGTCGAGCTGCATCTGACCTATGACGAGGAGGCAGGCGGCGAGATCGGGCCGAAATGGCTGCTCGACCAGGGGATTTCCAAGCCGGACTATGCGGTGTCGGCCAGCTTCGCCTATTCGGTGGTGACCGGGCACAATGGCTGCCTGCATCTGGAGGTGCAGGTCGACGGCAAGTCCGCCCATGCCGCCCGCCCCGACACCGGCCATGACGCGCTGGAGGCGGCGACCGGCATCCTGACCGCGCTCTACGCCCACCGGCCGGAGCTGGCGACGCGGCGCTCCGCCGTCACCGGCATCACCTGCCCGTCGCTGACCGTCGGGCTGATCCAGGGCGGCATCAACACCAACGTGGTGCCCGACCGCGTCACTTTCCGCCTCGACCGCCGCATGATCCCAGAGGAGAATCCGGCGGAGGTGGAGGCCGAGCTGCGCAGCCTGATCGAGCGCGCCGCCGCCGGCCGGGAGGGCATCCGCGTCACCATCCGCCGCATCCTGCTGGCCCGCCCCTTCCGCTCGGTCGGCGACGCGCCGCGGCTGGCCGCGCTGTTCGCGGCGCACGCGCAGGAGGTGCTGGGCGTGCCGGTCGGCCAGAACGGCATTCCGCTCTACACCGACGCCCGCCATTATTCGGAAGCCGGCATCCCCACCATCCTCTACGGCGCCGGCCCGCGCGACCTGCTGGAGGCCAACGGCCACCGCGCCGACGAGAAGCTGGTGCTGGAGGACCTGCGCCGGGCGACCCAGGTGGTGGCGCGGTCGCTGGCGGAGCTGCTGGGGTAGGCGGAGGCGAACTGGACAAACTCACGCAGCACCTCTAACTTTTTGAGGTCTGCAGAGGGTAAGTGCCATGGCCGTCATCAGGGTGTCGGACGCCGAGTTCCAACGCGACATCAGCCGATACCAGGACATTGCTTTGAGCCAGCCTGTCACCGTCACACGTGATGGGCGGCAAAGCACGGTGCTGATCTCGACCGAAGAGTACCGTCGCTTGAAGCGGCGGGAACGACGTGTCATGGGGCCGGAGGACTTCACCGAAGCCGACATTGCTGCGCTTGAATCCGCCCACCCTCCGGCCGACGCAGGCGCCTTCGACGACGAGCTTCCCCCGATATCGTAAAAGCCGTGCCGTTCCCAAACCCTGTCCCCGGTCTCGTCATCCGCTACAGCTATCTCTGGCGGGCGGAGCATCTGCGCGGACAGGAGGAAGGGGTCAAGGATCGCCCCTGCGCCGTCGTCCTGACGATCATGACGGAAGAGGGCGATCTTTGCGTGACGGTCCTGCCAATCACGCATTCCCCGCCAGCGGACTTGGCTTCAGCTGTTGAAATCCCTGCTGCGACGAAAGTCCGGCTCGGCCTCGACACCGAACGATCCTGGGTGGTGCTGACGGAAGCGAACCGGTTCGTGTGGCCCGGTCCGGATCTACGCCCGGCGCGTCCGGACGATGCAGGCAGCGTCGCCTATGGCTTGCTGCCCGCCCGCTTCTTCAACGATCTCCGCCAGAAATTCATCGCACTCGTCAAGGCGCGCCGTGCTGGGGCCGTGCGCCGGACGGACTAGCGGTATTTTAACCCCGCCCCTACCCCACCCGCTCGCCGGACGGCAGGCCCCCCGATGGCAGGCCAAGGCTCCAGCCGGCGAGGCCGCAGGCGGCGGGATCTGAGTGGGCGGCGGTTTCCAGGCAGGTCAGATGGCGGTCGATCAGGCGGTCCAAACGGTCGCGCGCTTCCCACACCGTCAGGCTGTGGTCGGAGCGGTCGAGATAGACCACCTCGATGCCGGGCAGGCCGTCCAGGGCGCGACCGCCTTCGCCGAGATGCAGGTAGAATTCGGCCAGCGTCATGTCGCCGCTGCTGTAGACCACCAGCACCCGCCGGCCTTCCGCCGACAGGCGGCGGAACATGCGCAGGGCGTGGCGGGTCAGGCCGGTGCGGAGAAGCAGCTTGCGGACGAAGCGGCCGGTCAGACGCTTGGCCAGCCCGATCGTGCGGGCGGGCTTGCGGATGCTGGCGCGCAGCCGGGCCGGCTTCAGCGCCTCCAGCAGATATTCCTTGGTGGAGCGGAAGGCCACCGACCGCATCAGATCCATGACGGCGATGCCGCCGCCCAGCTCGAACCGGCCGGGATTCAGCACGATCTGCCCGACCACGCGGTCGTCACCCAGGCCGGCATGCAGGGCCGGCGTGCCGCCGGCGCACAGGCCGATGACGACGACGCGCTCGTGCCCCTGCCCCTCCAGCCAGTTCAGCGCGGCGCGGACGTCGGTGATCACCTCCTTGTTGTAGAGCAGATTGTCCGGGAAGCCGGGCCGGTCGGGGCTGTCGCCGATGCCGGCCGCGTCGATCCTGAGCGAAGCATAGCCGCGCGCCGCCAGCCGCCGCGCCTGGACCACGGTGGCGCGGCCGGAGCCGACATGGTGGGTGGCGCCGCTGTTCAGGAACAGGATGGCGGGCCGGTTGCCGGCGGGATCGGCCAGGACCGGGGTGCAATAGATGCCGAACAGCTCCGGCGCCGACCCGAAGAAGACCGGACGTTCGACCGCGGTCGGCATCATCAGGCCGGCCGGGCGGTCCGGCGGCGGGGTGGCGCCGCTGGCTATCGGGCCGGCGGCGATCCAGCGCAGGACCGGGTCCAGCACCGCGGCGGCCTGGGCGCCCTGGGGCTGCTGGACCAGTTCCATCACGCCGCTGACGCCCATCGGCTCCGCCACCGCCCCCATGGCGCGCCAACGGGTGGCGAGCTTCACCGGCGTCTTCCCCTCCGGACGGTCGGCGATCAGGATGCGCGGGGCGGGCAGCGCCGGCCGGTCGAACGGGTTGAGGGCACCCAGCGCCAGCGCCGTTTCGGGCGTCACCGGCATGCCGATCACGTTCAGCCAGGAGGCGCGTTCCGGGGGCTCCGGATTGCAGACCGGACGCAGCACGATGGCCGCCAGGGTCTGCAGTTCACGCAGCGCCTTGCGGCCCGAGGTGATCGGCGACACCAGAGCCAGCGTATCGACGCCCTGCCCCTCTTCCGCCAGTTCCTGCGCCGCCGCCGTGGCGAGCAGCGAGCCCATGCGGTAGCCGACCAGGGTCAGTTCGGTGACGCCGGTGTCCTCGCGCAGGCGGCGGACCGCCGCCTTGACGCCGTCCACCCAGGCGCGCACCCGGTCGGGGTCGCTGTCTTCCCCGGCCGAATCGCCGGATCCGGGATAATCGAAACGCAATGTCGGCAACCCGGCCGCGGCCAGCCCTTCGGCGAAGCTTCTCCAGGCGCGGTGCGCGCACAGCTCTTCATAGCCGTAGGCACCGCACAGGACCACCCCGCGCAGGCCCTGCGCCGGATGCAGCCATCCGAAACAACCATCGAACACCACCGGTGTCGGCTTCATGCGTTCCCCCTGTAGCGGACGGGCGCCAGCGCGTTCAGCGCATGGACCTCGCCGTTCGGCACCAATCGTCCGGCCGATGCCGTCCCGTCCGTAACCCCCGGACCTGCCCGCGGCCGCAGGCGGACGACCCGCTCGACGCCGGGCGGAAGATGGAACCAGGCGTCTTCCGCCTGGAACCGCTCGTCCTCCACATGCACCGAACAGGCGAACCGCGCCGTGGCGAGCCGCAACGCCCAGTCCCCTTCCTGGCCCTCCACCACCGCGGTCAAACCGAGATCGGACCGTGGCAGCGAGCGCCCCTTGGGGAAATAATGAGACTCGTCAATTGGTTCCGCTTCCCTTTCGGCCGACAGCAATTGCGCCGTCACCACATCGTGTGGGATAGGCCCAAACCTGTAGCTGTAGGTCGTGTCAAAAAAGCGGTCGGACAATTCGGCGGCGGGCAGTGATATGGCATCCCTCGCCGGCAGCGTCACCGGCCGCTCCGCCTTCAGCACCGGAACCGCCCCGTCCCGCCATGCGGTGAGCCGCAGCAACGCCTCCACCGGTTGGGCGGTGTCGTTGACCAGATGCACCGCCAGCCCGTTGACGCCCTCGTCGGTCAGGATCACCCGCAGCGGGCGGAAGGCGCGCTTCAGCGCGTGCCAGGCCGGTTTCGGCGTGCCGTCGGCGGCGACGACACCCCAGCCTGCGCCCCAACCGCCGCCCCAACCGCCGCTGGGCCAGGGATCGCGCCACTGCCAGACCAACCCGCCGGCGCAGGTCGAACCGGGGCGCCGCCACTCGTCGAACACCGCCTGCATCACCTCCCCGGTCACGGCGCGCGACAGGCGGCGGTAGCGGTCGGGGTCCTCGTAGCGCAGGCGGCGCGGATCGACGGCGTAGAGCGTTTCCAGATAATGCTCCCGCACATCCTCGAAGTCCCAGGAAGCGCCGGGGTCGCGCGGCACCCTCTCCTTCCAGCGGGGATGATGGAGCGCCGGGACGCCCAGCGGATCGTCCTCCGGCAGATTGGCGAAGGCGAGGCATTCGCTGGCGAAACGCACGCCGGCACGCCGGGCATCCTCCAGCGGCTTCATGTAGGCGCCGACGCCGTAATAATGGGTCACCCCGGCATTGGCGATGAAGGGCAGCGCCCCACCGCTGGGGGAGTTGGCGACCCGGATCAGGTCGGGCCGCCGGGCCGCCGCTTCCTCCGCGATCACCGCGGTCAGGGCCGGCTGGCTCCAGGAGGCGCGGGGCAGGCCGAGCATGGCCGCCTGCTGCTCCATCTCGCTGCCGCCGCACAGCACCGCCAGCGAGGGCGACGCCTGGGTGCGGTCGAGCAGCTGCGCGATCTCCTCCCGCACGCTGTCGAGGAAGACCGGATCGGTGGGGTAGTCGAAGTTGGAAAACATGGCGTCCTGCCAGACCAGGATGCCCAGCTCGTCGCACAGCTCGAAGAAGGCGTCGCCCTCATACAGCATGGTGCCGCCGACGCGGACCATGTTGGCGCCGGCCTCCCTCATCCGCCGCAGTTCGGGTTCGTAGGCCGCGCGGTCGGACGACAGCCCGACCAGATCGACCGGCACCCAGCAGCCGCCGCGGCAGAACACGCGGACGCCGTTCACCAGCAGGGTGAAGCCGGTGCCGTCCGGGCCATGGTCGACCTCCAGCGAGCGGAAGCCGACGCGGCCGAGATCGATTTTGACGGAGCCGATGCGGGCGGTGACGCCGTGCAGGACCGGCTCGCCATGGGTGTGCGGCCACCAGGGCTCGACGCCCGGCAGGGTCAGGTCGGCGGTGACCCCATCGACGCCGTCGAAGACCAGCGGCGCCGTCCAGCCGGCGACCTGCACCGATCCGGTGGCGCCGGGCGCCGCCCCCTCCAACGTCAGGCGCAGCGACAGATGGCCGTCCCGCCCGTCATAGCCGCTGCGCAGGTCGGCGGAGAGCACACGGCAAGGACCGGTCTCCTCCACCAGCTCCACCGGGCGGAAGGGACCAACGGCGTGGATCGGCGGGCACCAGCCGGGCATATGGCCCAAGAGCGTGGTGCGGACGAAGCGCAAGCCCGCCGGCTCGGCGAGTTTCGGGCGCCAGCGGGCGCGGCCCTTCTTGGCCGCCAGCACAGGATGCAGGGCGTGGAAGCGGATCGACAGCTCCGCCTCGCCATTCAGCGTCACCGGCACCTCATGGGCCAGATACATGCTGTCAGAGGTCAGGATGCGCTCGCCGTCCAGCCGGACCTCGGCGATGGTGGCGAGGCCTTGGAAGCGCAGGGTATGGGGGCCATGGCCATTGATGCGGGTGCGGTAGACGACATCCTTGTCATGGAGCGGAGCGGGATCATCGCCCGACCACAGGCCGGCGGTCTGGAGCGCCTCGGCGGCGGTGCCCGGCACCGGGGCCGGGATGCCCTCCAACCCGTCATCCGATCCGCCGGGCGCCGAGACGGTCAGCGTCCATCCCTGGTCCAGAAGGGTCCGCCTTTGTCCGGTGACGGATCGGATACGGGCCATCGCCGCTCACCCGTATCGGCGGGCCAGACTGCCCATGACGGTGTCGTACCCCCGTTCCAGCCGGTCGAAGCTGTCGGTCAGGTCGGGCGCCTTGCGCCGGGCCACGGTGCGGGCCAGCTGGAACTGCATCGCCTTGGCGCCCTCGGCGATGGACCGGCAGGCCTCCACCGCGTCGGCCGGACCGTCGAGCCAGCGGACATGGGCGCCCAGCAGCTCGAAATTGGCGCCGAGCTGGCGCAGCAGGTTGAAGGCGTAGAGGTGGAAATACTCCATCGGCCGGCTCAGCAGCCGGTCGAGATGTTCCGGAAAGGCGGTACGGTAGGCCGTCACCGGATTGCCGGCCGGACGGCGGGCGAGGTGGCGGCGCAACAGGTCGAGCGAGGCGGTGACGAGCGCCCCACCCTCCAGCGCCGGCGTGCCCGGCTTTACGAACTCGACATAGGGGAAGAGCGGACCGGCCGCCGCGGCGGCGACCCCCTCGTAATCGGCGCCCTCCAGCCGGTAGAAGCCGGCATTGTGGAAGTAATCCATCGTCCGGGCGCCCGGATCAATGCGGACGATGCCGACCGTCGTCTTCACATGGGTGGTGCCGTAGGAGGTGCCGCGGGTGTCCGGCAGATGGAAGCCGTCGACCTCCACCAGCACCAGACCGCCATCACGACTGCGCTTCAACTGTTCCGCCACATGGGCTTCGACGCTGTCGTAGATCGCCAGCTCCTGCACGCGCAGGCCGTACAGAGTCTCCAGATCCTCCAGCGGCACCTTGAAGAAGGTGAACTGGTCGCCTTCGAAATCCTGGGTGACGGTGAAGCCCAGCATCGCCCGCGGTTCCAGGCCGCGGGCGTGCAGCGCCTCGATCCACAGATCGACGTAGCAGTTGGTCTCCGGCCAGATCCGTTCCCCCTGATCGCCCTGGTGCAGGGGATGGCGGTCGTAGCCGTCGGGCCGGTGCGGAGTCCACATGCTGCCCGTCACCCCCACAGGACCTTGCGGACCGAGGCCGGCCACTGCGCGGTGTCGAAGCCGTGATGGCGGAACAGCGCCAGCGCCACGCGCTCCATGCCGAAGCCGACGCAGGCGGTGTGGGCGACGCCGCCGTCGGCGGTGTGGATGTCCCACAGATGGCCGAAATGGTCCTGGTGATAGTTGAAGCTGAGGCAGGCGGTCGGCTTCTCCCGGCTGGTGATCGGGATCAGCAGCTCGAACTTCAGCTTCTGCTCGCGCTGGCTGTTCGACAGCATGGCGCCGGCCCGGCCGAAAAAGGGGTCGTTGGCGACATCGACATCCAGCGGCACCTCCAGCGATCCCATCATCTCGCGCCCGCGCTCCAGCCACAGCTCGCGGAACTCCACGACCTGATCGGGGGTGCCGATGCGGATGTATTCGCGCATGCGGAAAAGCTGCATGCGGGCGGGGTCGATCGACGGCTCGCGCCGGAAGCAGTAGGAGAAGACGTCGATCAGCTTGCCGTCACCGGGCAGCGCGCCACGTTGGGCGATGGTGGGATAGACCGGGTAGCAGGCGGCCGGCGTCATCACCACGTCGGTCACGACCTGATCCTCGGTCCAGTCCTGCCCCTCCTCCAGCCGGCGCAGCAGGGTGCGGTGCGCCTTCTCGTCGCCGCCGAAGGCGTGGATGGTGCCGGCAAGATGGGGAAAGCTCTTCAGATACTCGCTTTCCTCGAAATATTGGCGGTTCAGGGCCGGCGGGAAGCGCATGACCTCCGCCCCGTCCTGGCCGCCCCAGCGGGTGACCAGGGCGTCGAAACGCTCCACCACATCCTCGAAGACGCCGCTGCGGCCATAGAGGCCGTCCACGCCGGTGGGGATCAGCAGCCCGGCTTCGACCAACCCGTCGCGGTAGGCGGCCTGGGCCGCGGTGATGTCGACCATGTTCATTCGAAGGGCCCCAAACCGTCCCGCTGGACGAGAAGCTGAGTGGCGACATGCGACATGATGCGGTCGTTGCCGATCATGAGCGCGGCGGAATGGGCGTCGCGCAGGTGGCGACCCAGGCTGTAGGGGGTGTCGTTGCGGTAGCCGGCCAGCCCGCAGGTGCGGATCGCCGCCTCCACCACCTCGCGAACCAGCTCGGACGTGGTGACCTTCAGCGTGCTCATCGCCGTGGCGAAGGACAGGCTGGTCAGCTGCTCCGGCGAGCCGCAGGCCATCTCGTACTGGCGGATCGCGGCGAGGATGACGGCCTTCATCTGCTGCAGCTTGGCCGTCGCCTCGGCCAGCCGCACGGCCGATGCCGGGGTGGTGCCGGGCTTGCGCTTGGCTTCGGAGCGGACGAAGGCGCGGGCGCGGCTGACCGCGTCGGCGGCGATGCCGAGCCAGGTGCTGCTCCACAGGATGTGGGTGACCGGCAGCATGGTCTGGGCCGACAGGTCGGCATAGGGCAAGGGCAGGATCTGGTCGACGACGCCCGCCGCCTCCAGCCGGTAGCCGTCGGAGCAGGTGCCGCGCATGCCCATGGCATCCCACAGCGAGGTCTTCTCCAGCCGGTAATCGTCCTTGGTCACCACCACCAGCGCCTGATCCGACGACGGTGCGTCCGGGTTGCGCCGGGCGGTGACCAGGATCACGTCGGACTGGTCGCCGTAGGAGATGACCGAGGCGTTCTTCGCCAGGGTGAAGCGTTCGCCTTCAGCCTGAACGGCGCAGACGCTGTTGCGGATGTCGCCGCCGGTCTCCTTCTCCGTCGTGGCGGAGCCGAGCAGAAGCTGTTCGGCGGCGATGCGCGCCATCAGGTCGCGGTGCCAATCGTTGGTGCCGTGATTGACCAGACAGGCGACCTGGATCTGGTGCATGGCATAGATCATGCCGGTGGCGGCGCAGCCGCGGGCCAGCGCATGGCAGGCGGCCGCCACGTCGAACAGCGAGGCGGCGGCGCCGCCGAGGTCCGCCGGGACCATGACGCCCAGCAGCCCTTGCTCGCGCAGGGCGTCGAAGGCCTCGGTGGGGAAGCGGCCGTCGCGGTCGACGGCATCGGCATGGCGCGCGGCGATCTCGGCACCGACGGCGCGCGCACGGGCCGCGACATTGACCGGAGCGGGGGCGACCTGAGCGGTAGCTGGCGCCAGCTCGGCCAGGGCGGCCGGGGCGGCGTTCACGCCTCGCCCCCGTCGACCAGACCGCGCACCGCGTCGCGGATCGCGGCGATGCTCTCGAAGGTGCGGCGGTTCAGCAGCTTTTCCGGAAACTCGACGTCGAACTGCTCCTCCAGCCCCAGCATCAGGCCGACGCAGCCGTGCGAGGTGAGGCCGGCGGAATAGAGGTCGTCGTCGATGGCGAGCGTGCCGGCATCCACCGCCAGCCCGCCGCACTCCGCGAGGACGGAGCGGATGCCGGCGACCATCCCGTCGTCGGAACCACCGGCTGCTGAAGGGGGAAGCCCGGTGGTCCCAACGGTCATGGAGCCCTCAAAGGACGAACTGGCGAAAGGGTGGCTGGCATCCTGCGGCATTCTCGAAATCCCTTGGGTAACGTGCTGATCCCAAGCTAGCCACGCCACCCCGGTGCTTCCACTCGGCATCGGTATGGCCGTCCCGCTATCCAAGTGATCGGTTTTTCGCCGGTGGGGGTAAGCACACGGATAAGGTCGGTCGATGGCCGGGATGCCTTTCGTGCTGCCCGCTATGGCCATGATCCACGCGCATAGGCCTGGGCTTGGCAGTTCGGAAGCGGGTAACGGACTTTCCAATCGGAGAAATTTTCACACCGACGATGGGCAGATTTTCCACATATCGGAAGGTATAGGACTATCTTTTCGAGGTAGCGGAAAAGAGATTGACGGCCGCTCACCGTCTCGAAAATCATGCAAGGGCCGGTGTGGCCGATCGTCGCAAGCACGTCTTGACGCTTGCGGTTCCATGATTGCACACAATTCGAGCTTGCGGCCGGCAGCGGCCATATCCGCCCTTACCTGCCCACCCTTACCTGCTTTGTGGGGAAACCGACGCCATGACCACTGCCGCACCCGCCGTCCCACAGTCCGGCGCAGCCAAAGCCGGGCGCCGTCTCGGCGTGCGGGCCAAGCTGATGCTGTCTTTCGCCGGCATGGCGGCGATGACGGTGGCGGCCAGCGCCGTCGGCCTGATGTCCTTCTCCGCGGTGGAGCGGCCGAT
The DNA here is from genome assembly GCF_047302835.1 of Azospirillum sp. CT11-132. Lineage (NCBI taxonomy): Bacteria > Pseudomonadati > Pseudomonadota > Alphaproteobacteria > Rhodospirillales > Azospirillaceae > Azospirillum > Azospirillum sp. CT11-132. Next base: position 85,066 of record NZ_JBGLZA010000001.1, on the reverse strand, counting down.
GGCGCAGATCGCCGACACCAGCCTGCCGGAGATGGAGCTGGCGACCCGGCTGGCCGGCGAAAGCGGCGCCATCGCCTCGGCCGCCCCGACGCTGGACGGCGCCGCCAGCCAGGAGGAGCGGGAACGCATCCGGACGGAGGCCAAGGAACGCGCCCGCGGCTTCCTGTCGCTGGTCGACGAGCTGGCCGGGCGCCGGCCGCAGGACCCGCTGCTGACGGAGGTGCGCGAGACCGGCAATGCGCTGATCGCCACGCTGGACGGCATCAACGACGGGGTGGCACGGCGGCTGTCCGTGCATGACCGGCGCGAGGCCGCGTCCACCCGGCTGGCCCAGACCTATGACGGCTTCCTCAAGACGCTGGCGCCGCTGGTCGATGGCGCCGGGGAGGCTTTGCAGCAGAAGGGCATGGCGCTCGACGGCGGCACCGACCGCGACATGGGGACGCTGTCGGACGCCGTGCGGTCGATGATCGCGCTCTATGATCTGCGCAGCGGCATCGCCGGCGCGCTCGACGCCATGAACCGCTCCGGCACGGCGCAGGACGCCAAGACCATCGGCGAGCTGCAGCAATCCTATCTGGAGGCGTCGTCGCAGGTAACGGGGACGCTCGGCACGCTGGGCGACCGCTTGGCCCCCGACACCGCCGGCAAGATCGATGCGCTGTTCCTGTTCGGCTATGGCAAGGACAATGTCTTCGACCTGCGCCGCGCCGCCCTGGACGGCACCGAAAACAGCAGCGGCGCGGTCGACCGCCGGCTGGCCGAGCGGCTGACCGCCGCCAGGACGCAGGCCGCCCAACTGCTCGACGGGCTGAAGGCGCCGCTGCGCAAGGTGCAGAGCGACATCAAGCGCGCCAACTTCGACATCCGCTCCCAGGTGCAGGAGGCGGTGCAGGATCTGCTCGGCAGCGGGCTGGAGCGCTTCCGCACCAACCTGGAGCTGTCGACCTACGGCACCGCCCTGACCGGCGCGCTGAACGAGGCGGCGCAGGCCCCCGACGCCGCCCGCCTGGATCTTCTGGAAAAGCGCTTCACCGCCGCGTCCTCGTCGCTCTATGAGCGCGTCGGCACACTGCGCGGGCAGTCCGGCGACGATGGCGCCGGCACCGAGGTGCTGACGGCGCTGGCGAAGGCGCTGATCGGCTTCGGCCGCGGCGAGGAAGGGGTGATCGCCCTGCGCCGCGCCGAACTGGCGGCGGCGGCCGACACCGAGCGGATGCTGGCCGAGAACCGGCAGCTCGCCCAGCGCTTCGCCGCCACCGTCGATCGCGAAATCGCCGCCATGCGGGACGAGGCGAAGGCTGCCGTCGCCGGCACCGAAGGCACCATCGCAGCCGGCCGCAAGATGCTGATCCTGTTCGCCGTCGGCAGCCTGATCGGCGCCGCGGCGCTGGCGTGGCTGGTGGTCGGACGCCACATCGTCGCCCGGCTGAGCGCGTTGTCCGACGCCATGCGGGAGATTGCCGAGGGCCGGCTGGATGCGCCGATCCCCGCCGCCGGGGCGGACGAGATCGGCGACATGACCCGCGCCCTGATGGTCTTCCGCGACACCGCCAATGAGGCGAACGCCGCCAATGCGCGGGCGGAGGCTGAACGCGGCCGGGCCGCCGGCGAACGCCGCCGCGCCATGGTCGAGATGGCGGAGAATTTCGAGAGCAGCGTGCGCGGCGTGCTGGACCGCGTCGCGCAGGCGGCCGGTGAGATGCAGGACATGGCCGAACGCATGACCCGCAGCGCCGACCTGACCGCCGGAGAGGCGACGACCGCCGCCGGCAGCTCCCAGCAGGCGGAGGGCAACGTCAAGGCGGTCGCCGCGGCGACGGAGGAGCTGTCGGCCTCGATCCAGGAGATCGGCACCCAGGTCCATGCCTCCAGCCAGATCGCCCGCAAGGCGGCGGACGAGGCGGAGCGCACCGACCGCACGGTGGAGGGGCTGGCCCAGACCGCCGGCCGCATCGGGGAGGTCGTCGGTCTGATCCAGTCGATCGCCGGCCAGACCAACCTGCTGGCGCTGAACGCCACCATCGAGGCGGCCCGCGCCGGCGAGGCCGGCAAGGGCTTCGCCGTCGTGGCGAGCGAGGTGAAGGGGCTCGCCACCCAGACCGCCAAGGCGACGGAGGACATCTCCGCCCAGATCGCCGCCATGCAGTCGGTGACGCAGGAGGCGGTGGACGCCATCCGCTCCATCGCCGGCACCATCCGCGAGGTCAATGAGATCGCCGCCACCATCGCCGCCGCGGTGGAGCAGCAGAGCGCCGCCACCCGCGAGATCGCCCGCAACGTGGGCGAGGCGGCGGACAGCACCCAACATGTGCGCGGCAACATCGACAGCGTCGCCGACGCGGCGCGCGAGTCGGGCGAGTCGGCCAACCGCGTGCTGTCGGCCTCCTCCACCGTGCAGGAACAGCTGCGGACGCTGGCCGGTCAGGTCGACGGGCTGGTCGGGGAAATGCGGGCGGCCTGAGTCCGGTCCATCGCGGGGAGACGGGCCGGGTTTACGGCCCGTCCGCCAGTTCCCGCAGGGCGTCCACGTCGCAGCGGAAGCGGTTGGGCCGCAGCTCGTCCAGCAGGCCCTGCCGCTTCAGTTCGGCGACGACGCGGCTGGCGGTCTCGGTGGTGATGCCCAGCACGGCGCCGACATCCTCCCGCCCGAAGAAGTCGCATTCGCCCTGGTCGTCCACCAGGGTCAGGAACAGCCGGGCGACCCGCGCCCTGGCGCTGCCGGTGCCGAGTTCGACCAGAAAGGCGTCGGCCCGCTCCACCGCCTGATGCCAGCGCCGCATCAGCTGCTGGTGCAGGTGCTGCGTCTCCTCCGACAGGCGCTGGATCACCGCGCGGGGGATGCGGCAGGTCAGGACGGGGTGGATGGCGATGGCGGTGTGGCGGTAGGGCTCGCCCAGCGCCGCCTCAAGACCGGCGGTGTCGCCGGTGCGGAGAAGCCGGACGATGCGCTGGCCGCCGTTGGGCAGATACTGCACCAGCTTCACCAGCCCACCGCGCACGGTGAAGAGCGCCGCCGGCTCGTCGCCGACATGGTAGAGCGCGGCCCCCGGCGCCACCGTCATCTCGTCGATCGGCAGGTGGATCAGGTTGAAATCGGATTCGGTCAGATCGGCGAACAGCGCCGACTCCCGGATGCCGCACCCCCGGCAGTTCGCCAGCCCCCGCCATGCCGCGTTGATGCTGGTCTTCTTCACGCTCATGTCCATGGTTGTGCGGGGCGGCGATGCTGTGGGTGCGAACGGTGTCCGCCGCGCAGTGTGGCAGCTTTTTGGATCGGTTCCAAGGTTCGGGAGCGGGGAGACTCAGGCGGCGCTTTCCGTCGCCGGCAGGACCTCCCGCACCTCCTCGCGCAGGGTGACGGCGCCGTTGGTGCGCTCCAGCACCAGCTTGCGGCCGTGGTGGGCGTCCAGCCCGGCGTGGTGACCGATGGTCAGCAGGGTGGCGTTCGGCAGTTCCCGCTCCATCAGCGTCAGCAGCTCTTCCTCCGCCGGGGGATCGAGGCTGTCGGTGGCGTCCTCCAGGAAGATCCAGTCGGGGCGGCGGATCAGCAGCCGGGCGAAGCCCAGGCGTTGGCGTTCGGGCACCGACAGCACCTCGTCCCAGCGGTCGAGGCTGTCGAGCCGGTCGACGAGGTCGGGCAGCCCGACGCTGACCAGCGCGTCGGCCGCCTTGTCGTCGGCCAACGACGAGGCCGTGCCGGGATAGGCCAGCACCGCGCGCAGGGTGGCATGCGGCAGATAGGGACGCTCGGGCATGAAGAAGACGCGGGTGTGGGCCGGCAGGGTGATCAGCCCGCGGCCCCAGGGCCAGACGCCGGCCACGGCGCGGAACAGGCGGATGGTCGCCGTCGCGTCGCCGCCGATCAGCACGCGGTCGCCCGGCCGCACCTCCAGATCGAAGGAATGGACCACGGCCGTGCCGTTCGGCTCGTCGATGGCGACGCCGGCGAAGGTCAGGGACTTGTGCTCGTCCGCGCGCACGACCTGGATATGGCCGTCCGGCACGTCGCAGACCTCGCGGTCGAGCCGCACCAGCGCGTCGTGCAGGTTCAGCACGCGCTCCACCGACGCGCGCCATTCGGCGGCGCGCGGAAGGTTGTCGATCGGCCAGGACAGGGCGCCCACCGTCTGCTGGAAGGCCTGCGCCGTCTGCATCAGAACGCCCAATGTGATGGCGCCGGTGATGTAGCGGGGGGCGGCGACCAGGATCGGAAAGGCCGCCGATAGCACGGAATAGCTGGCGCTGAACACCATCATATTGGCGAGCGCCCCGGTCTGGCCGTTCCAGCCCCGCGTCACCCCGGCGAAGAGGCCGGCGAGATGCCCGCGCTCGGCCGATTCCCCGTGCAGCAGCGCGATGGTCTGGCCGTTCTCGCGGATGCGGGCCAGGGCGAAGCGGAAATCGGCCTCGTAGCCCTGGCGGCGGTTGACGGCGTTGACCAGCGGCTGGCCGATCAGCATGGCGATGCTGGTGCCCACCACGGCATAGATCAACGCCACAAACAGCAGATGGCCCGGCACCGACAGCTCGGACCCGAAAACCGTGACGGTCAGGGTGCCGGACAGCATCCACAGGATGTTGGTGAAGCTGACCAGCAGCAGCGCGCAGTAGGTCAGCGAATGGCCGAGGTCGATGGCGACCTCCGCCGTGATGCGGATGTCCTCGGCGATGCGGCCGTCGGGGTTGTCGTGCTCGCCCGGCAGATAGGCGATCTGGTGGTGGCGGCCGCGGCGCAGCCAGTCCTCCAGCAGCTTGCGCGTCAGCCAGTCGCGCCAGCCCATCTGCAACCGGCGCTTCACCCGCAGATGCAGCACGACGATGACGATGTTGTAGACGATGATCAGCCCGACCAGGCCGATCATGGTCATCAACCGGTCCATGGAGCGCTGTTCGAGCGCGTCGAACAGCCGCTCGCTCCACAAATTGATCAGCACCGGGATCGACACCTGCCCGATCGTCAGCACGACCAGCGCCACGGTCATCGCCCAGACGGTCACCCGGGTCCGTCCGAACCAATAGCCGCCCGCCAGCATCAGGAAGCGGCGGGTGAAGCCCGGTGCGCCATTGTCCGGCCTGCTGGCGGCGGATTGGTCATCGCCGGTTTTGCCGCCGCCCGTCTTGCCGTCTGTGTCGTCGGTCATGTCGCCCATCCCGGGCTCCCGCCCTCAATCCTTAACGTCCGTATGGCTAACGAATAGGACGCCTATCGCCAAAAGTACAGGGTCAGGGGCGAAAGAAGGGTTAAAGCCTCCCCGTTCTCACAACCTCGGCAAGGAAGCGATAGCTGTCCTTCGGGGTGCGTTCCAGCGTATCATAATCGACCCGCACGATGCCGAACCGCTTCGACAGGCCGAAAGCCCACTCGAAGTTGTCCAGCAGGCTCCAGCACAGATAGCCTTTGACGTTGCAGCCGTCGGCCAGCGCCTTCGCCACCGATTCCAGATGCTCGCGGTAGTACAGCACCCGCTCGGCATCGTGGATCTGGCCGTCCGGCGTCACCACGTCGTCATAGGCGCAGCCGTTTTCCGCGATGAAGACGGCGGGGTTGCCGTAGTCGGTGCGGAACTCGGTCAGCAGGTCGTACAGCCCCTCCGGCTGAACCGGCCAGGCCATGCCGGTCCAGCGCCGGCACTGCGCCTCGCCCCAGCCGACATCGAAGGGCCGGCCCTCCTCATGCTTCATCGTCATGCGGGAGTAGTAGTTGATGCCCAGCAGGTCGATGGGATAGCGGATCGCCTCCTCGTCGCCGGGCAGCACGAAGTCCGCCATCCTGTCGGCCAGCAGCGCCGGAATTTGCCCGCGCATCAGCCCGTCCAGCGTCACCCGGTTCCACACCGCGTCCCAGCGGGCGGCGGCGGCCACATCCTCCGGCCGGTCGCTGTCGGGAACGCTCGGCTGCAGGTTCAGGACGGTGCCCAGCGTCAGGCCGGAATGCTCCGCCGCGATGGCGCGCAACGCCGCGCCCTGCGCCAGATTCTGGTGGTGCAGAGCCCGCAGGATGCCCTGTTCGCCCAGCTTGTGGCCGGGCGCATGCTCCCCCACGCCATAGCCGAAGATGGCGACCACGTTCGGCTCGTTCAGCATCATCCAGGTCTTGACCCGGTCGGCAAGCCGGGCGGTGACGATGCGGGCGTAGTCGGCGAAGGGGCCGACGATCTCCCGCCCCTGCCAGCCGCCGGCATCCTCCAGCGGCTGCGGCAGGTCCCAATGATAGAGGCAGGCCATCGGCGTGATCCCGGCCTCCAGCAGCCCGTCGACCAGCCGGTCGTAGAAATCGAGGCCGCGGGTCTCCACCGCCCCCGTCCCCGTCGGCAGGATGCGCGGCCAGGCGATGGAGAAGCGGTAGCTGTCGAAGCCCGCCGCCTTCATCAGCGCGATGTCTTCCGGGTAGCGGTGGTAATGGTCGCAGGCGACGGCGGCGCTGCTGCCGTCCATGATGCGCCCTTGCGTGGTGAAGGTGTCCCACACGCAGGGCCCGCGCCCGTCGGCCTCCACCGCGCCTTCGATCTGGTAGGAGGCGGTGGACGCGCCCCAGCGGAAATCGGGCGGGAAACTCAGCGGTCTGGCATCGGCGGCCTGGGACACGGGCTGGCTGAAGCTGTCCATTGCTATCCTCCCACGGGGACGTTCGTTTTTCCCAGCATGCCGCAGCCGGACCGTCTTCGCCATGGGACAAGCATGCGGCCTGCGCGGGCGCGACGCGGTGGCGCAGATTGGGACGATTGCACGCGGGGACTGTGCGGACTCCTCCGAAAGGCGTAGCCTGTTCCGATAAGACGGCGGTCAGCCGCTCCGCTCACGGAGGAAACCCCACATGCCCAACACCACGAAGATCGTCTTCATCGGCGCCGGCAGCGCCGCCTTCGGGCTCAGCCTGTTCCAGGATTTGTTTTCCACCACCGAGCTTGCCGGCAGCACCCTGACGCTGGTCGACACCAACGCGGAAGCGCTCGACCGCATGGCGGCGCTGGCCGAGGTGATGAACCGCCACGGCGACGCCGGCATCACCATCGAGAAGACCACCGACCGCAAGGCGGCCCTGCAGGGCGCCGGCTTCGTGCTGTGCGCCATCGCCATCGACCGCAACCGGCTGTGGAGGCTGGATTTCGAGGTGCCGAAGAAGCACGGCATCCGCCACACGCTGGGCGAGAACGGCGGTCCCGGCGGGCTGTTCTTCACCCTGCGCACCCTGCCGCTGATCGTCGACATCGTCCGCGACGTCGAGGCGATCTGCCCGGACGCGCTGTTCATCAACCTGTCGAACCCGGAAAGCCGCATCGTCCTGGGCCTGGCGCGCTGCACCTCCGTGCTGACGCTGGGGCTTTGCCACGGCATCTTCCTGGCGCGCTGGTTCATCTGCCAGATCCTGGGCATGGCGGAGAAGGAGGTGGATGTCTGGGGCGCCGGGCTGAACCATTTCCAATGGCTGACCGCGATCCGCGAGAAGGCGACGGGGCGCGACCTCTACCCGCTGTTGCGGGAGAAGGAGGCGACGCACGACCCGTCCTTCACCCCGCTGGCGCGCCGCCTGTTCCACGCCTTCGGCCTGTGGGTGACGCCCAGCGACGACCACACCGGCGAGTTCCTGCCCTATGGCTGGGAGGCTGGGGAGCATGGCTTCGACTTCAAGCATGATGAAGAGGGCCGCGTCATCCTGCGCGACCTGATGGACGGCGTCATCGACGGCAGCAAGCCGCTCCCCGACGACTGGACCAAGCCGTCCTGGGGCGAGCGGGCGGTGGCGGTGATCGCCGGGCAACTGCACAACCAGAAGCGCTTCATCGAATCGGGCATCGTCATCAACCGCGGCGTCATCCCCGGCCTGCCCGACGAACTGGCGGTGGAGGTGCCGCTGGTGGCCGACGCCGCCGGGGTCCACCCGATCTCGCTCGGCCGCCTGCCCGACGGCATCGTCAAGCTGCTGTCGGTCCAGGCCAACGTTCAGCAATTGTCGGTGGAGGCGGCGCTGCACGGGTCGAAGGAACTGGCGCTGCAGGCCCTGCTGATCGACCCCGTCATCAACTCCAGCACGGCAGCCGTCGCCATCCTGGACGAGCTGTGGGAGGCGAACCGGCCCTATATCCGGGCTTGTTTGTAGGGAGCCTGTCGGCCGATCCGATACGAAAACGGCCGGGAGCGCTGTCGCTCACCGGCCGTTCGGCGGGGAAGACGGGCCAGCGGTTACGGCTTCGGCTCTGCACGGAGAGCGCGGGCGCGAAGGAATGCGTCACGGCAGGACTTGTTCACCGCAGTGGCGATCGGTTCGGGCAAGCGGCCACCGTTGGCATCCAGATGAGCCATCAGGCTTTCGCCATCGACGCCGCTGCCGTTCTCCTGTGGCTTACGCTTCGGAATAGCCATGGTCGTTTCCTCCCGCATTCCTCGGATCGGCCTGATGGCGATCATACACTGCTCGAAGTCCATGGTGATGTCGGTCATGCTGATGGCATAGGGTGGATCTTTAAGCCCGCCCCCGCCGGATCAGCCGGGCCGAGGCGAAGCCCAGCCCGGCGGTCAGCGCGCCGACGCCGAGGAACAGCGGGCCGAAGCCGGTGTGGGTGGAGATGGCTCCGTACAGAACCGGGCCGATCCCCTGGCCGATGAAGAAGCTCGACGCGAACAGGGCCAGCGCCGCCCCGCGGGCGGTCGGCGCCAGCTCCGTCGCCTGGGTCTGCATGGTGTTGTGCAGCATGTAGAAGCCGAAGCCGGCGACCAGGAAACACAGGCTCACCACCGGCCAGGGCACCGGGAAGGCTATGACCAGATAGGCGAGACCGGCCGCCAGACCACCGGCCTTCATCATGCCCCATTGGCCGAGCGAGGCGATCAGCCGCCGCACCACGGCGCTGTAGGCGACGCCGCCGATGGCGAAGGCGGCGATGGTCAGCCCGGCCTGGAAGGCGCCGGCCGCGCCATGTTCGATCAGCACCGGCGCCACGAAGGGGAAGACGCCGAAGATCAGCAGCCCTTCCGCCGCCACCGTGGCGAAGACGAACAGCGAGGCCGGGTTGGTCAGCACGGTGGCATAGCGCCGCTGCGCATCCGCCACCGACAGGGGGGAGCGGGTTTCCACCTCCCGCGCCAGACCGATCAGGGCGGCGACGCAGATCAGCGCGGTCAGCCCGGCAGACAGGCCGAACACCATGCGCCAGCCGAAGGCCTCGGCCAGGGCGCCCGACACGGCGGAACCGGACATCTGCCCGAGGATCACCGCCAGCAGGAAACGACTGATGGCGATCTGACGCTCCTCATAGGGCACTCGGTCGCCGATCAGCGCCATGGACGCCGGGATGATGCCGCCGGCGAAGGCGCCGGCAAGGATGCGCCCGGCCATCACCGTGCCGTAGCTCGGCGCCATCGTGGACAGCACCAGACCGACGGTCAGGACCGACAGGGCCAGCCGGACCAGCCGCGACTTGCCGATGGCGTCGCCGACCGGCCCCAGCACGATCTGCATCAGGGCATAAGGCAGCGTGTAGGCGGAGGCCAGAAGCGCCGCCTGCCGCACCGTCACGCCGAGATCGTCGGCGATCAGCGTCAGCATCGGATCGGTGGTGCGTAGGGAAAAGGCGCTGGCAAACCCGGCGAGGCCGAGCAGGAAGATGAGGCGCATAGAGAATCCGAACGGCGGCGGTGACGGCAAAGGTGATGGTTGTGGACCTTAGCCGGATCGCGGGCATGCGTACCGCAGTGCGACGGTGATGGCAGGCATGCGCGCGCCGCGGGATCGTTCGTGTACGGCATTACCTGGCACGTAATCGATTCAGCTCCCGCCATCGGGCAATTCTGGCTTCGCCGGGACAATCCGGCGACCAGGACAACGGACCGAGAAAGGGACCTGACGATGACCGACGCAACCCACACCCCCGCCGCAATCGCCGACCTCTACATCGCCGCCTGGAACGAGACCGACCCGCAGCGGCGCCGCGCCCTGATCGCTGAGGGCTGGAGCGAGGATGCCAGCTATCTCGACCCGCTGGCGGGGGTCAGCGGCCATGACGGGCTGGACGCCCTGATCGACGCCGTGCAGCGGCAGTTCCCGGGCCTGCGCTTCAGCCTGATCGGGGCTGTGGACGGGCACAATGACCGGCTGCGCTTCTCCTGGGCGCTGGGGCCGGAGGGCGGCGATCCGCTCGCCCGCGGCACCGATTTCGCCCTGCTGGCGGCGGACGGACGGCTGCGCAGCGTGACCGGCTTCCTCGACCAGATGCCCACGGCCTGAACCGCAATTCTTTCGCAGGGAGATCGATCATGGGCTTCATCCACACCGACGACGGCGTGCGCCTGTTCTACCGCGATTGGGGAAAGAAGGAGGGCAGCCGGCCGATCCTGTTCGTGTCGAGCTGGTCGCTGACCTCCGACGCCTGGGCTTATCAGATGGCGCCGCTGTCCGAGCAGGGCTGCCGCTGCATCGCCTTCGACCGCCGCGGCCATGGGAAATCGGACGAGTCGCCGTCCGGCTACGGCTTCGACCGGCTGGCGGACGACATCGCCGCCCTGATCGACGGGCTGGATCTGCGCGACGTAACGCTGGTCGGCCATTCGATGGCGACGGGGGAGATCGTGCGCTATCTGACCCGGCATGGCTCCGGGCGGGTGGCGGGCGTGGTGATGGTGGGAACCATCACGCCGCTGATGGCGCGCACCGACGACAACCCCGATGGCGTCGATCCGGCGCTGTTCGAGGCGTTCCGAACGGAACAGCTGCTGCGAGATTTTCCCAAATGGCTCGGCGACAACATCGACCCCTTCGTGAACGGGGAGACCTCGGCGGAGATGAAGGGGTGGATCACCGGAATGGCACTGCAATCCTCGCTGTTGGCCCTGCTGGAGTGCAACCGCGCCATCACCTCGGCCGATTTTCGCAAGGAACTGCCGGCCATCACCGTGCCGACGCTGGTGGTGCATGGCGACCACGACGTGACGACGCCGCTGGCGCTCGCCGAACGCACGGTGGCGCTGATGCCGAACGCCACGCTGTCCTTCTATGAGGGGGCGCCGCACGGCCTGTTCATCACCCACCGCGACCGGTTCAACGCGGAACTGCTGGCCTTCGCCCGCGGATGACGGCAACGATGGCCGCCGAAAATATTGAGTCCGTATGGGTTCGGAGCACTTACCATGGCCCATGGCACCTCTCAGACCACCGGCCGCAACGGCAGGGCACCGGCCGGGCCGCCGGTCGGCGCCCTGCTGCGCTCCTGGCGGCAGCGGCGCGGCCTCAGCCAGCTCGATCTCGCCTGCGAGGCCGACATCTCCACCCGGCATGTCAGTTTTCTGGAGACCGGGCGGTCGCAGCCGAGCCGCGGCATGCTGATCCATCTGGCGGAACGGCTGGACGTGCCGCTGCGGGACCGCAACGCGCTGCTGGTCGCCGCCGGCTTCGCCCCGGTCTATAGCGAACACAGCCTGGACAACCCGGCGATGGAGGCGGCGCGCAAGGCGGTGGATCTGGTGCTGACCGGGCACGAACCGTTTCCGGCGCTGGCGGTGGACCGGCATTGGCATCTGCTGGCGGCGAACCGGGCGGTGGCGCCGCTGCTGGAGGGGGTGTCGGCGGAGCTGCTGGCGGGGCCGGTCAATGTGCTGCGCCTCAGCCTGCATCCCGACGGACTGGCCGGCCGCATCGGCAACTGGGCGCAGTGGCGGGAGCATGTGCTGTCCCGCCTGACCCGCCAGATCGAGACGAGCGCCGATCCGGTGCTGGTGGCTCTGCGCAGCGAGTTGCAGGGGTATCCGGCGCCGGCCTCGTTTCTGGATGATGGCGGTGGCGAGGCTGGGCATCATCCGGACGTGGTGGTGCCGCTGCGGCTGCACACGTCCGTTGGTTTGCTGAGCCTGTTCAGCACGACCACCGTCTTCGGGACGGCGGTGGATGTCACGCTGTCGGAACTGGCGATCGAGGCGTTCTTTCCGGCCGATGCCGAAACGGCGGAGCGGCTGCGCATGCAACTCCCTCTCCCGCCCCGGGAGAGGGAAGGGGCCCATGCGGAGCATGGGAAGGGTGAGGGGTGATCCAAGGATTGAAATCCATGTCCGGATAACCCCTCACCCTCCCGCCTTCGGCGGGTCCCTCCCTCTCCCGGGGCGGGAGAGGGCATTAAAGCTCCCCCTCTCAGCTCATCGCCACGAGGCTGGCGTTGCCGCCGGCGGCGGTGGTGTTGGTGCTGACGGAGCGCTCGTTCATCAGCCAGGCGATCTCCACCCCCTCGCCGCCCATGGGCACGCCCTGGGTCAGGACGATGGGGCCGGGCAGTTCGGCGATGCGGCGGTTGGCGGCCAGCAGGCGGGCGGAGTCACCCTCCACCAGCGCGCCGGCCAGCGGGCCGAAACCGGTCCAGTTCGCGCTCACGCGGACACGGGCGGCAAGCTCCGCCGGCAGGGTCTTCAGGCCGGCGGTGACGCCCCCGTCGCTATCCACCACTATCTCATTGCCGGTGGCGAGCGCCGCGCCCAGCAGCCGGTACAGGCCCTCCTCCGTCTGCGGCAGCAGCAGGATGCGGCCGCGCGGAACCAGGCTGTAGATGTTCTGCTCACCGACCGGGCCGGCCAGTTCGACGCTGCCGCCGACGGGGGAGCGCTTCGCCAGCGCCCGTACGTCGGTGGCGATGTCCGCCTTGCCCTGGTCGGCCAGCCAGTCGGCAAAGGCGTGGGCTGGCGCACGTACGGCGTCGCTGCCGCGCATGCGCAAGTCCAGGGGCGGACGTACGGACAGCAGGCGGGACAGGTACAGCGGGCCGCCGGCTTTCGGGCCGGTGCCGGACAGGCCGTGGCCGCCGAAGGGCTGTACGCCGACCACCGCGCCGATGGTGTTGCGGTTGACGTACAGGTTGCCGGCCTCGATCCGGCTGGTCACCCGGTCGATGGTGGCGTCGATGCGGGTGTGCAGGCCGAAGGTCAGGCCATAGCCGGTGCCGTTGATGGCGTCGATCAGCCGGTCCAGATCGTCGCGGCGGAAGCGCAGCACATGCAGGACCGGGCCGAACACCTCGCGCTCCAGGTCGGCGATGCCGTCGATTTCGATGATCGTCGGAGCGACGAAGGTGCCGTTGGCGGTCTCCGCCGGCAGCGGCAGTGACTCCACCCGGCGGCCCTTCGCCCGCATCGCCTCGATGTGGCGGGTGATGCCATCGCGCGCCTCCGCCGTGATGACCGGGCCGACATCGATGGCCAGCCGGTCGGGGCTGCCGAGGCGGAGTTCGCGCATCGCGCCCTTCAGCATGGTCAGCGTGCGGTCGGCCACATCCTCCTGCAGGCAGAGGATGCGCAGGGCCGAGCAGCGCTGGCCGGCGCTGTCGAAGGCAGAGGCGATGACGTCGCCGACCACCTGCTCCGCCAGGGCCGAGCTGTCGACGATCATGGCGTTCTGGCCGCCGGTTTCGGCGATCAGCGGGATCGGCGCGCCGTCCGGCGACAGGCGCCCGGCCAGTTGGCGCTGGATCAGGCGGGCGACATCGGTGGAACCGGTGAACATCACCGCACGGGTGCCGGCATGACCGACCAGGGCGGCGCCAACCTCCCCCGCGCCGGGCAGAAGCTGGACCGCACCGGCGGGAACGCCGGCGGCGTGGAGGATACGCACGGCCTCCGCCGCGATCAGCGGGGTTTCCTCCGCCGGCTTGGCGAGCACCGGGTTGCCGGCGGCCAGCGCCGCGGCGACTTGGCCCGAGAAGATGGCGAGCGGGAAGTTCCACGGGCTGATGCAGACCACCGGACCGAGCGGCAGGTGGGTGTCGTTGGCGAAGCCGTCGCGGACGCGGGCGCCGTAATAGCGCAGGAAGTCGATGGCCTCGCGCACCTCAGCGATGGCGTTGGCGGTGGACTTGCCGGCCTCGCGGATGATGAGGCCGAGCAGGGTCGGCATGCGCGCCTGCATCGCGTCGGCGGCGCGGAACAGGCAGGCGGCGCGCTGGGTCGGCGGGGTGGCGGCCCAGACCGGGGCGGCGGCCTCAGCGAACTGGAAGGCGTCGGCGATGTCGGCCGGGCCGGCCTCGATGCAGTGGCCGACGACGTCGCGGTGGTCGGCCGGGTTCAGCACCGGCTGGGCGGTTCCGCGACGCTCACCGTCGGCCAGCAGCGGGGCGGCGGTCCAGGCGACGGTGGCGCTGTCGCGCATCGCGGCGGACAGGTCGGCCAGCGTGGTCTCGTTCGACAGGTCGAGACCGGCGGAGTTCGCCCGCTCCACGCCGTAGAGGTCCTTGGGCAGGGCGATCAGCGGGTTCTTCTCGCCCACCGGCAGGGCGGCGCGGGCCTGGGCCACCGGGTCGGCGACCAGATCGTCGATCGACACGCTCTTGTCGGCGATGCGGTTGACGAAGGAGCTGTTGGCGCCGTTCTCCAGCAGGCGGCGGACCAGATAGGCCAGCAGCGTCTCGTGGGTGCCGACCGGGGCATAGACGCGGCAGGGCCGCTTCAGCGGGCCGACGACTTCCTTATAGAGCGGCTCGCCCATGCCGTGCAGGCACTGGAACTCGTACTGGCCGACCTTGAACGCGCCGTTCAGATGCGCGGCCATCTGATAGATGGTCGCCAGCGTCTGGGCGTTGTGGGTGGCGAACTGCGGGAACACCGCGTCGGGCGCCGACAGCAGCCGGCGGGCGCAGGCGGCATAGGACACGTCGGTGTGCAGCTTGCGGGTATAGACCGGGAAATCTTCCAGCCCGTCGACCTGGGCGCGCTTGATCTCGCTGTCCCAATAGGCGCCCTTGACCAGACGGACCATCAGCCGGTGGCCGCTGCGCCGGGCCAGATCGACGACGAAGTCGATGACATAGGGGCAGCGCTTGCCATAGGCCTGGACGACGAAGCCGATGCCGTTCCAGCCCTTCAGGTCCGGATCGAAGCACAGCGCTTCCAGCAGGTCGAGCGACAGCTCCAGCCGGTCGGCCTCCTCGGCGTCGATGTTCAGGCCGATATCGTAGCTGCGGGCCAGCCGGGCCAGCTCGGTGACGCGCGGCAGAAGTTCGGCCATCACGCGGTCCGCCTGGGCGCGCGAATAGCGCGGGTGCAGGGCCGACAGCTTGATCGAGATGCCGGGGCCGTCATAGATGCCGCGCCCGGCCGACGCCTTGCCGATGGCGTGGATCGCCGTCTCGTAATCGGCGTAATAACGGTCGGCGTCGGCGGCGGTGGTCGCCGCCTCCCCCAGCATGTCGTAGGAATAGCGGAAGCCCTCGGCCTCCATCTTGCGGCTGTTGGACAGCGCCTCGTCGATGGTCTGGCCGGTGACGAACTGCTCGCCCATCATCCGCATGGCCATGTCGACACCACGGCGGATCAGCGGCTCGCCGCCGCGCAGGATCAGCTTGGTCAGCGCCGAGGACAGCGCCTGCTCGCCGCCGAAGCCGTCGCCCAGAACCCCCGTGACCTTGCCGGTGACCAGCAGCCCCCAGGTCGCGGCGTTGACGAACAGCGACGGGCTGTTGCCGAGATGGGCGCGCCAGTCGCCGCCGGCGATCTTGTCGCGGATCAGCGCGTCGCGGGTGGCGCGGTCGGGGATGCGCAGCAGCGCCTCCGCCAGACACATCAGCGCCACGCCCTCCTGGCTGGACAGGCTGTATTCGTGGATCAGCCCCTCCACCCCGCGCCCCTGCGGCTTGGCGCGCAGCGCGGCAATCAGCGAGCGCGCGATCTGGGCCGCAGCATTGGTCACCTCGGCCGGCAGCGTCGCCTGATCGACCAGCCAAGCCACGCACTCCGGCTCCGGCCGGCGATAGGCGGCGGTGATCGCCTGACGCAACGGGCTGGCCGGACGAACGACAGGGGCGAAGGCGGCGAAGGGGCCGGTTCCGGTGGACAGGAACGGCTCGGAGGCGGGGACAACGCTCGGGTCGGTCATCTGGTTCATCGCGTGGCTGGCTCTGGTCTGGGGGCGTGGAGCGGCACCTGTCCGGCGGGTTGCGGAGGCCGATCCGATGCCTGTCAGGTTAACCGATTTTCCGGGATCCTTTCCAACTGGTATTTATGCCATTTCTCCGATTTAAATTCTGAATATAGGCGCTCACGCAGAATTAATTACGAGCACTGCGGCAAAATCTCAGAACATCCGGCCGGTTTTCAGGACCAAGCGGCAGGAGCATCCGTTTTTACCGAATAAAAGTCGGCAGCGATCGCCTCCTGCCGACGACATAGGGGGAATGTCCGGCAGGATTCCGCAAATTCGACGGATTGATGGACCGAATGCCCGAACGGCCGGGAGTCAGCCCTTCAGCGGCTTGGGCCGGCTGGTTTCCGGCGGCTTGCGCACGGGGATCGGCGGTGCGGCCTTCTCCATGCCGCTCTCCCCCAGATAGGTCTGCGCCGCGGCGACGACGGAGCGCCAGGGCCGTTGCAGGGGGAATTCCGGCCAGCCGTTGGCGAACAGACCGGAGATCATCCAGCCCGCCATCAGCGTCACCGCCAATTGTTCGGAAAAGCCGCCGGTCTTCAAAATCGGCAGGGCGAAATTGCGCCGCCGCTTGATCGGCCACAGCAGCGGCAGCCCGGCCGGAGTCAGCAGGTCGCCGGCCAGATGGGTGAGATAGCCGACGATGAAGGGGATCAGCAGGCGCTGATAGGCCGCATGTTCGTGCAGGACCCACAGGCAGCCGGCGATGGCCAGCGCCGAATGGGTGACGCCGCGATGGCCGAAGATATTGGAGATCGCGGTGGACAGCGGCTTGACCATCTGGCCCAGCGTCGATTTCGGATGGTCGATGTCCGGCGCCAGCGCCCCCAGAATCGCCGCCCCGAAGGCGACCGCGTCGAAGGTCATCCCGTACCGGCTCGACAGGTAGAACCAGGTGGCGCCACCGACGATTATGTGAGAGGACGCCATCACCGTCGGGTCACCGGGGCCTGAAGCTGGTCTCTGTCGGGACGGCTCCTGTGCCGGACCCGAAATTGTGGGGAGTTTGACCTTAAAATACTTTCCGGCCCAAGAACAATAATTCAAGCAGAAACAAGGGATTCCCTAAACGCATAACCTCCATGCGTTCGGCAACGGCGGGTTGCCGGAAGACTGGCGTCGGCCGGCGATTCACTCCTGTTCGTTCTTTGCCTGGGTCGCTTCGATTTCGTCCAGCACGGCATCGGGGGCGACATCCTGCCGGATGACGTCCAGTTCGGCGTCGACCTCCGTCTCCACCCCCAGATGGTCGGCGATGGCGGAAACCAGCGTGACCAGCTTCGTCACCTCATGCTCGGCCAGCAGGCTGATCTGCAGGTCGAGGTCGGCGCGCTTGTCGGAAACCGCGGCCATGCGGTTCTGGCTGATGAGGACGAAGGTGGAGAGGAAGATCGCCTCCACCGACGCGATCATCGCCAGCACGACGAAGGACGGATCCCACGGCTTGACGATGGGCAGCCAACCCAGATTGATCAGGATCCAGCCACCGAACAGGATCAGGTGCAGATAGACGAAGCGCATGCTGCCGGTGAAGCGGGTGACGGTATCGGCGATGCGGTCCTGCAGCGTCGCCTCCACCTCCTCCCGTTTGCGGCGGGCCTGCAGCGCCTGGATGTTGCGCTCCAGCACCGCGCTGAGACCGGCGGTCTGGGGCGGCGGATAGGTGGGCGGGCGTTGTGCCGACATGGTGTCTCCGTGGTCTGCGGCGGCGGTTCCGTCGTCGCCATGACCGCCGCCGACAGAAAACCGTGGCGGCATGCGGGCGTTCCGGCCCCTGCCCGTCTGGCACGTGCCGGAACTCCGGCCGGGACGGGATGTTGGCCGAAGGGCAACCGAAACCGGGAGAACCAGATGGACAAGTCCAGGAATCAGGATCAGGACCGCAAAATCTCCAACGCCGACAGCCCCAATCCGGGCGCCCAGGGTGGCGGACCGGTCACTCCCGGCCGCGCCGGCCAGGGCATGGGCGTCGGCACCGGCCGTTCCGACGACCTTCCGCACACCGTCGGCGGCGGGCCGTCGACCACCGTCACCGTCGGCGAGGGCACCGGCCAGCGCCGCGACCTGCCCGACCAGCACGCCGCTCCGCCGACCCCGAAGGAGGACGCCGGCAAGCGGCCGCGCAACCGCGAGGCGGGGAAGCCGGGCTGAGCGATTCCGCGCGAGGCCCCCTGCTTCCCGCCCCTTCTTTCTTCCTCCGAACGCGTCGGCGCCGCCGCGGCGGGGTAGCTTGCTACCGCCGCGGGTGCCTGGCGTTTAATGGCATTACTCCCATCCGGCACGGGCGGGGCACATTCCCCATCCGCAGTGCTCTGGCATAGTTTCGCGGACCTGCCGGCAGTTGAAGCCGGGCACAACGCCAGGGAGTGGTCGCCGATGGACTCGAAGGAATTCGCAAACGCGGCAGACGGATCATTGGACGGGCCGTTGGGCAATGGTGGCGGTGCGGCGGTTGGCGTCATCGGCAACCACCGCTTCGCCGCCTGGATGCTGTCCGTCGCGTTTCTGTTCGTTCTCAGTGTCGACACGCTGCTCGGCGTCGTTCTCAGGCCCTTTCTGGATGCCGGGCTCGACACCACGGTCTGGGACGTCCTGCTCCTGATCCTCGGCCTGTCGCCGGAACACCTGCCGCTCGATTCCTGGGAACCCATGATGACGGCCTTCACCTGGCTGCATGAAAATGGGCAGGGCAACGTCTACGACGCCATCTTCTTCACCAAGCATGTGAAGTTCCAATATCCGCTGACCTCGCTGCTGGTGCTGGAGGCGATGTCGGCGCTCGGCCTGCTCCATCTGCGGATCTATGCCCTGATCAACCTGCTGATGGTCGTCGCCACCGCCGGCGGCATGGCGCTGCTGATGCGCGAACTGGCGGAACGCATGGGCTTCGACCACACCGTGCGCAACGGGGTCAGCCGGCTGACGCTCGCGGCACTCGGCGCGGTGGCGACGCTGTGCTTCTTCCCGATCGTCAAGGCGTTCGCCGTCGGCCAGATGCAGGTGTGGCTGAACGCCGCCTTCGTCTTCGCCACCCTGTTCTACGTGCGCGACCAGCGGGCGCTCGCCGGCGTGATGCTCGGCGCATCGACGCTGATCAAGCCGCAGATGTCGCTCTTCCTGATCTGGGCGCTGCTGCGCCGGGAATGGGGGTTCGCCATCGGCTGGGCGGCGGTGGTGATTCCCGGCTTCGCCGCCGCCAGCGCCCTCTACGGCTTCGGCCCGTCGCTGCATTACCTCGACGTGCTGTCGTTCCTGGGCCAGCATGGCGAAAGCTATTATGCCAACCAGACCTTGAACGGGCTTCTGCACCGCCTGCTGCAGAACGGTCCCAACCTGCTGTTGAACACCAACGGCGAGGCCGAATGGCGGGGCAGCGCCTTCCCGGCCTACAATGCGCTCGTCCATGGCGCGACGCTGGTCTCCGGCATCCTGTTCGTCCTGTTCGGCCTGCTGTGGCGGATCAGGGACGGGGCGGGCGGCGGCAATGGGGCCAGTAACGGGAGCAACCGGCGGCTGCCCATCGCCTCCTTCCTGGTGGCCGGCACCTGCTTCACGATCGGCACGCCGATCGCCTGGATCCCGCATTACGGCGTGCTGCTGCCGGTCTGCGCCTATCTGCTGTTCGTCCTGATCGACCTCGCCGCCCGGGACCGGCGCCGCGGCCTCGGCAAACTGCTGCTGCTGGGCATCGGATTCGCGATCGTGAGCAACGACTTCTTCCAACCCCTGAACGGGCTTGCCGATACCCCCCTCAACGTCCTGCAATCCTACCTGTTCTTCACCGCCCTGCTGCTGCTGCACCTGCTGGTGACGACAGCGGACACGCCGCGGGCGTCCCGGCAACCTTCTGCCCCGCCCCGGCCCGCCTGACGGTCAGCGGAACGCCCGCCGGAACGCCGGGGCTCGCGCGCCTGTTGGTGAGCCAGATCACCCAACCGGCAGGAAGGAGCCCCGTCATGGCACGGTATTCGGGAGCAGGCTATTCGCACGGAGACGATACGGGCTGGCTGTCGGCGCGTGGGCTGGCGATGATGGCCGGCGGGGCGGCGCTGGCTCTGGTGGCGAGCCGGCTGCTGCCGCCGGTGGTGGCCCAGTTGGCCGGCACCGCCCGCCACGCCGCCGGGCGCGACGGCATTGATGCGCTGATCGACGACCACCGCCACATCCAGTCGCTGCTGGTGGAGATGGTGCAGACCCCGATGGACGCGCCGGGCCGCCGCACCCAGCTGCTGCTGCGCCTGAAGCGCCGGCTCGCCGCCCATGCCATGGCGGAGGAGGACGTCGTCTATCCGCTGCTGCACGATCAGGCGCGCAAGGAGGATGACGCCAAGCATCTCTACGGCGAGCATGCCGAGATGAAGATGCACCTGTTCGACCTGGAACAGACGCCGAAGGACGATCCGCGTTGGCTCGCCGTGGCACTGGACCTGAAGCGCATCATCGACGGCCATATCCGGCAGGAGGAGGAGATCGACTTTCCCGCCCTGCGCAACAGCCTGGACGACGGCCAGACCGCCATCATGTCCGGCGGCGTCGCCCGCGAAAAGGCACTGATCCTCTGACCATCGCCTTCCGATAAAGGACCGGCACCGGAACGCTCCGGCCGCCGGTCCTGTTGCTGAACGCAACCCAAACGAAGGCAAGAGTCGGGGAGACTTCGATGAGAGCACTGGTCTGGCACGGCGCCAACGACATTCGCTGCGACACGGTCCCGGATCCGGAGATCGAGCATCCGCGCGACGCCATCGTCAAGGTGACGACCTGCGCCATCTGCGGCTCCGACCTTCACCTGCACGATCATTTCATGCCGGGCATGGAGAAGGGCGACATCGTCGGCCATGAATTCATGGGCGAGGTGATGGAGGTGGGATCGGAGGCCAAGAGCGCGCTGAAGGTCGGCGAGCGGGTGGTGGTTCCCTTCACCATCTGGTGCGGCGAATGCGACCAGTGCAAACGCGGCAACTATTCGGTCTGCGAACGCTCCAACCGCAACAAGGCGCTGGCCGACAAGGTCTTCGGCCACACCACCGCCGGGCTGTTCGGCTACACCCATCTGACCGGCGGCTATGCCGGCGGGCAGGCCGAATATGTGCGGGTGCCGATGGCCGACCGCACCCACATCAAGGTCCCCAGCGGGCTGACCGACGAGCAGGTGCTGTTCCTGGGCGACATCTTCCCCACCGGCTGGCAGGCCGCCGCCCAGTGCGACATCCAGCCGACCGACACCGTGGCGATCTGGGGCTGCGGCCCGGTCGGGCAGATGACGATCCGCAGCGCCATCCTGCTCGGCGCCAAGCAGGTGATCGCCATCGACCGCGTGCCGGAACGGCTGGCGATGGCCAAGGCCGGCGGCGCCATCACCATCAATTTCGAAGAGGAGAGCGTCGTCGAACGGCTGAACGAGCTGACCGGCGGCAAGGGTCCGGAGAAATGCATCGACGCAGTCGGCATGGAGGCGCACGCCACCGCCACGCTCGATTCGATGTACGACCGCGCCAAGCAGGCGCTGATGCTGGAATCGGACCGCGCCCATGTGCTGCGCGAGATGATCTATGTCTGCCGCCCGGCCGGCACGCTGTCGATCCCCGGCGTCTATGGCGGGCTGATCGACAAGATGCCTTTCGGCATGGCGATGAACAAGGGCCTGACCTGGCGTATGGGCCAGACCCACGTCAACCGCTGGACCGACGATTTGCTGAACCGGATCCAGGAAGGGCAGATCGACCCGTCCTTCGTCATCACCCACACCGTTCCGCTCGATCAGGGACCCGAGATGTACAAGACCTTCCGCGACAAGCGGGACGGCTGCATCAAGGTGGTCCTCAAGCCCTGAGGTGACGTCATGGCCTATTACAACCGCTCCTCGGCCGGAGACAACCTCGCCCGCGGACTGGGCTGGTTCAGCATCGGCCTCGGCGTCGCCGAGCTGATGGCCGGCCGAACCATCGCCCGCTGGATGGGGATGGAGGACAAGACCAACCTGATCCGCGCCTATGGCGTACGGGAGATCACCACCGGCGTCGGCCTGCTGGCTCTCGGCGATCCCAAGCCCTGGATCTGGGGCCGCATCGCCGGCGATGCCGTCGACATGGCGACGCTGGCGGAGGGTATGCGGGACAATCCGCGCGCCGGGAATGCCGGCATCGCCTTCGGCGCCGTGCTGGCGACGACGGCGGTGGACATCGTCTGCGCCCAGAAGCTGCACCAGGAGGAGGCCCATTACCGCAGCCTGCCGGTGCCGGATTACAGCGGCCGCAGCGGCTTCCCCCGCCCCGTCTCCGCCATGCGCGGTGCGGCCAGCGACGCCCCGATCGCCGAGGACATGCGGACGCCGAAGATCCTGCAGTTCCAGCCGGCGACCGGCCAAACCGGCGCCTCCTGACGCATGCATCCGGCCGACCTGTTCATGAGTCTGTGGCGCCAATTGCAGGAGCGCCGCGACGGGGTCCACGTTCTGGCCGAAGCGCTGGAGGCGGACCACGACCGGGCCGGCCGGTTGGCCGACGAGGCGGCGGAGCGCCTGCGGAACGGGGTCCGGGTGTTGGCGGATTGGGCCGGATCGGACCTCGACCGGATGCTGGCGGCGGCGCAGGCCATCGACGCTTGGTTCGCGCCGCTGGCCTCCCGTTACGACATCAGGAGCGACCACCCGCTTCCGGCCGAGCGGCTGGAGGCGCGCCGCCGCCTGAACCGTGACGGGCGGTTCAATGCCGATGCCGCCGACGGGCAGCTGATCCTGCGGCCCGGCCTGTTCGCCCGGGCGATGAACATTCGCGAGACGGCGCCGCCCAACGCCCTTTCACCGGGCGCGGATCCCGAGGCGTTCGATCCCGTCGATCTGTTCACCAACCTGCTGGCGGTGCCGCCCAGCCTGACCATCGAGGCGGAGCGCGAGGGCGATCCGAAACGGCGCATCGCGGTGGAGTACCGGCGCATCGCCGCGGTGTCCGATCAGGACCCCAGCGACCCCGGCTGGACGCCAATCGTCGGTGTCGTCCCGCTGGCCGAGGCGGAGGACGACCTTGCCATCCACCAGTTCCGCCGCGGCGGCGAGGATTGGTACGACCCCACCCCGCGCGAGCTTGGCCGCCGCGCCGCCGACGCCATCGCCGGGTTGGCGCAGCAGGGCGCCACTTTCGTGCTGTTCCCGGAGGTCTCGGTCCATCCCGATACGCTGGCGGCGATCCGGCAGGCGCTGCGCGCCCAGGCGGTGGACGGCCCGATCCGCTATGCCCTGCTGGGCGTGAAAGAGGAGGGGGAGGGCCGGCCGCGCAACCGTGCGATCCTGCTCGACCGCTGCGGCCGGGTGGTCGCCGACCAGACCAAGCTGCATTGCTGGGACCTCGACAGCGACCAATGCCGCTCCTACGATCTGCGCGACCGCAACGGCCGGCTGCTGGACTGCGCCCGCGAGGACATCGAGACCGGCGACCGCTTCACCCTGTTCGAACTGCCCGACCTCGGCCGGCTCGCCGTCGCCATCTGCGAGGATCTGGGGCGGACGGAGCCGAGCGCCTGGATCGCCTCGGGCATGATGGTGGACTGGCTGGTCACCCCGGTGATGGACAGCGGACTGACCACCGAACGCTGGCAGGCGAAGGAGGGCGGAGCCTCGTCGCGCGCCGGCTATTGCCGGGTGATCGTCGCCAACAGCATGGCGCTGTCGCACCGCTTCAACCGCTACTGCCGCGCCAACGGCGAAGAGGACAAGATCATCGAATCTTGCGGCGTCGCCCTGCTGTTCCAGCCGCGGGCGAGCCAGGCCAGCGCCCCGCGCATCGCCTGCCTGACCCTGCCGCTCGCCGATCCGGCGCCGGGCTATGCCTGCGCCCGCTGGACGCCGGCCAACTGGCCCGCCCTGCCCGACCCGGAACCGGAGGAGGCCTGCGCCGCCGAGGAGAATGGCAAATGAGCGCTCTGGAACAGGCGTTGCGGAGATTGGGCGACGAGTTGCTCGATGCCGTCGGGCGGGAGGATTGGGCGGTCGCGGATGCCGAACTGGAGACGCTGGCCCAGGAAGCGGTGGCTGCAGTCGTCGCCGACCGGACCGACGATCTTGCCGCCCTCGCCCGGACCGCCGCCCGCTGCCACACCGCACTGTCCCTGCAGGACGATCCGGGCGGGAAGGCGATGCAGCGACTCGGTCAGCTGCGCATGCTCGCGGTCATGATCGCCGCCGCCCGCAGTCACACCCCGCCGCGCCCGGCCGACGCTCTGTCCGCGACCGCCGGTGCGGTTCTGTCGGCATTGGAAAGCGGACCGCGGACCTGTCCCGCCATCGTCGAGGCGACCGGGCTGTCGACGGAGCAGGTCGGCGCCGTCCTGCCGGAGCTTCGCGCCGCCGGCCTCATCCGCTCCTGGCCGGCCGGACGGCTGACCGTCAATGCGCTTGGGTCCGACTGAGAATGCCTATTTGACCTCCGGTCTGTTGCGTCGGAGGCGTTGATTTTCTCAACCTTAGCCCGGTTCCGATCCGGGTCGGCAGGACGCGCGAATTGACGCGCATACCATAGTATTATCTGAATTTTTGACTGTCGGCTATGTGATTTATACTTGTCCTTGCTTGATTATCTGTGGACCATGAATGTCATTGTGACAAGGAAGCGCATCGGAAAGAAAGCAGAGGCGGACTGCACGGATGTGGCGTGTTCGCGTCCAGCTTTCTGTCATCGCCTGATTGGATGGCCTCCAGTCGCGTAGAGTTCTGTGCAAGAAAATGCACAACCCGCGCATTATACATCAGTAAAATTATGGCATACATTTCGTCATTGAAAGTTACTCGTCGTTGAAAGTTACGCGACAAGCAATTTTCACGTACCGTTGTATATCAGTTAAATCCGTGAAGCTGCATCCTGTCACATCATCGCGTGATGTCCACTCTTTAAATGAGGAGATGTGCACATGAGCCGACTCACCAGAATTTTACCAGTATTATTTGCGGTTATTTCCTCGATACTGATTTCCGGCTGCTCCGTTCATCTTGTATCCGATTATGATGAACAGATCGATCATGGCCTCACGCAATTTAACACTGACCTGACCGCCTTTACCAACAGGATGATTGCAGCGGCAAACACACCGGCTGGAACCTACTCATCCAACAAGGACTTTTACGTTACGCAGGACGCGAAGCTGGCGACATTGGTCGTCCGGGCAGAGGCCCACAAGGTACTGAACAGCTGCCCTTCGGTCCAGTTGGTCAAGCAGGCGGTCATCAAAGCGATGCCGCCATTGCCCAAGCCTTCACCAATCCCATTGCCTGACCCACAACAAGTCATCGCGCAGATTGGCGAGAATGATTGTTCTGTTGTTCTCTTGAATTTGATCAGACAAGGCTTTGACCAATTGAAAGTGTTTCATGAAGCACAGCAAGGAAAAGGCATACCGGCCGATGCACATGACCCCATACTTGTCGGTGGGATCGGATCTCTTGTGCGATCTGGAATCATGATTGAAATAGCTAAAAAAAGCGGTGGTTCCGTATCAACGAAGCAGTAATGGCTTAGCAGGAGGAAAAAATGGCGCTCGATATGGACCAGCTGACCAACACGATGATTACCGCTGGAAAAAATATAGCCGGCACCTTATGGCATGATATTCAGGTATATGCAGTGCCAGAGCTAAAAAAAATAGCGATGCAGATCGTCGCAATTGAAGAATCCATGATGAAACCAAATCCGCCTTACACAACCGAAGGCGCAAAAGCTCTATTGAATATGCAGATCACCGCCACGATGGGCGTTATTGTAGCAATGACACATTTGACTTTGCAGGTGATACAGAAAGCTATCGATACGATAATGGATGCCATCAAAAGCGTTGTGAATACAGCCCTCGGTTTTACGCTCATCGCATGAGAGCACCCAATGAAACGGTCTTTGATTTGAAAAATCCGTCCACCGCACCCAGCGTCTTTTCACCGTCATCCCTGCGGTCGCGGGGATGACGGCTGAGAAAGGCAAAAGACATGGTCCACGGCGAATGGCTTCGAACCTGAAGCATCCCTCAGAAGGCATTTGAAAATTCACGAATTCCGACGTCAATCCACCGTGAAGGTGTTGCGCAGCGACCCGTCGGCATTGACCATCTGGTAGCGGCCGTCGGGAAGCTTGTAGATCTCCATGCATTGCTGGCGCGGATCGATCTCCAGCGTCAGGCAATAGCGGTCGCCCGACACCGTCCAATGGCCGTATTCGTTGCCCTTGCCGCCGGAAATGACGATCGACCCGTCCTTGGAAAAGCGGTTCACGTAGGACTTGCCGCGCGCGTTGACGATGCTCAGCGTGTGGCCGCCCAGCAGTGTCGACACCTCCGGCCCGGTCAGGCGCTGGGCGCCCGGCTTACGGTATTCCGGCTCGAACCCGGCGCAGGCCGACAGACCCGCAAGGGCGGCCAGCGTCACCACGAGCAGACGCCCGCGACCAGGGAAGGCGGGATGGGAATGGGTTGACGATCGCATGGGTCGGGCCGCCTTTTCCGGTTCGTTGCACCGTTCAAGATTGGCGGCCAAGCTGGTTCCGACAAGTCATGATGGTTGCCCGCCCGCCGCAAGGATGGCGGAGGGCGGGGGTACCCCATCAGGATGAGAGCGTCTTGTTGATCCGCAGCGCCACCAGCGTGCAGATCGCGCCCGACAGCAGGTAAAGGCCCGACGCGATCAGCCCGAAATGGCTGGACAGGTACAGCGCGACGAAGGGCGCGAAGCCAGCCCCGAACAGCCAGGCCAGATCGGAGGTCATCGCCGACCCGGTGTAGCGGTACTGCTGGCTGAAGCCCGACGCCACCGACCCCGACGACTGGCCGAAGGACAGGCCGAGGATGACGAAGCCCAGCACCATGAACACCAGTTCGCCCGTCTGCCCGCCGTTGAGCAGCAGCGGCGCGAACCCACTGAACACCGCGATGGCGGCGGCACAGGTGCCGAGCAGCGTCCGCCGACCGACCCTGTCGGCGATGTAGCCGGATGCGACGATGGCCGCGATGCCGAAGGCGGCCGCGATCACCTCGATGATCAGGAAGGCACCGGTTTCCTGATTCGCATTCAGGAAGATCCAGGACAGCGGGAAGACGGTGACCATGTGGAACAGGGCGAAGCTCGCCAGCGGTGCGAAGGCGCCGATCACCACGCGCTTGCCTTCCATCTGCAGCGTTTCCACCACGGGCGCCGGCTGCAGTTCGCGGTTCAGGAACAGGCGTTCGAACTCCGGCGTCTGCACGAGTCGCAGGCGGGAGAACAGGGCCACCACATTGATGGCGAAGGCCACGAAGAAGGGATAGCGCCAGCCCCAGGCGAAGAAATCCTCCGCCGACAGGCTGTTGACCATGTAGGCGAACAGGCCGCTCGCCACGATCAGGCCGATCGGCGCGCCCAGCTGCGGGATCATGGCGTACCAGCCGCGCCGATTCTCCGGCGCGTTCATCGCCAGCAGCGAGGCCAGACCGTCCCAGGTGCCGCCCAGCGCGATGCCCTGGCCGATGCGCGACAGTGCCAGCAGCCATGCGGCGGCGACGCCGATGGCCTCGTAGTCCGGAAGGAAGGCCAGCGCCACCGTGGAGATGCCCAGCAGGAACAGGGCGATGGTCAGCTTGGCGCTGCGCCCGTAACTCTCGTCGATGGCCATGAAGATGAAGGTGCCGATCGGTCGCGCGACGAAGGCCAGTGCGAAGATGGCGAAAGACCAAAGGGTCCCGGTCAGCGGATCGACATAGGGGAACACCAGCTTCGGGAAGACAATCACGGAAGCAATGGCGTAAACGAAAAAGTCAAAGAACTCGGATGTTCGGCCGATGATAACGCCGATGGCAATTTCTCCGGGGTTGACCCCGTGATGCCGCGCGTTCACCAGCCTCGCATCCCGTTCAACGGCCGCAATCGATGAAGTCATCATGTCGGCTCCGGCTGCGTTATTTCGCTTGCGATGATCCGCAGATCATACAATATGGGGCACCAACTTTCGGTGACCTGTCAAGCGCGCAGGAGTCAGGCATTGGACAAATTGTCCAATGTCATAGCTAGGCTATTGCCGCTAGCTGTCTCCCCAAAGCAAACCTTATGAAACAGGTCCTGCCTTGAGCCGTTATCGCGCAATCGCCCTGCTGCCAGTGATGGCGGCGTTGAGTGGCTGCAACCTGGTCGTGCTGAACCCGGCCGGCGACGTTGCAAACCAGCAGGGAGACCTTGTGGTCATCTCCACCCTGCTGATGCTGCTGATCATCGTCCCGGTCATGGCGCTTACCGTGCTGTTCGCCTGGCGTTATCGTCAGTCCAATAGCACGGCCCGCTACGAACCGGACTGGGACCATTCGACGCAGCTTGAACTGGTGATCTGGGCCGCCCCGCTCCTGATCATCATCTGCCTGGGTGCCATCACCTGGGTGACCACCCACAAGCTCGACCCCTACCGTCCGCTCGACCGCATCGCCGCGGACAAGCCCGTTCCCGCCGGCGCCAAGCCGCTGGACGTGCAGGTGGTGGCGCTCGACTGGAAGTGGCTGTTCGTCTATCCGGAATACGGCATCGCGTCCGTGAACGAGATGGCGGCTCCGGTCGACCGGCAGATCCGCTTCAGCCTCACCGCCTCGACGGTGATGAACTCGTTCTACGTTCCGGCGCTGGCGGGCATGATCTACACCATGCCGGGCATGGAGACGAAGCTCCACGCCGTGATCAACGAGCCGGGGACCTACAAGGGCTTCTCGTCCAACTACAGCGGCGCCGGCTTCTCGCACATGCGCTTCAACTTCCTCGGCCTGTCGAACCAGGATTTCGACGGCTGGGTTTCGAAGGTGAAGTCGGCCGGCGGGTCGCTCGACCGCAACGCCTATCTGGCGCTGGAAAAGCCGAGCGAGGCCGTTCCGGTCCAGCATTACGGCAGCGTCGATCCGAAGCTGTTCAACGCCGTCGTCAACATGTGCGTGCGTCCCGGCACCATGTGCATGAGCGACATGGCCGCCATCGACCGTGCGGGCGGGCTGAACGCGGGCGGCAAGGCCGCCGCCGAGGCGATCCTGCGGGCCAACACGCTGGCCGGTTTCCCGGACACGCAAGCGACCGGCCTGTGCACCGTCGCCGAGGCCGCCCAGGCCGCGATGGCGGAAGCCGCTGCGTCAAACTCGGGCGCCGTGCAGCGCCCCACCGTCACGCCGATCAGCGCGTCCGCCACCCCGGCCGGACCGCAGCGGCTGGCCAATCCCTGATTGGGCACACCGGCATGCTTGAGACACTGACGACCTTCCTCTTCGGGCGCCTCAGCCTGGAGTCCTTCCCCTATCACGAGCCGATCGTGGTC
Organism: Azospirillum sp. CT11-132; assembly: GCF_047302835.1. Classification (NCBI taxonomy): domain Bacteria; kingdom Pseudomonadati; phylum Pseudomonadota; class Alphaproteobacteria; order Rhodospirillales; family Azospirillaceae; genus Azospirillum; species Azospirillum sp. CT11-132. Next base: position 55,888 of record NZ_JBGLZA010000001.1, on the reverse strand, counting down.
GCGACCTTCTTCGCGGTCGTGCTCGGCGGCATCGCGCTGGTCGCCGCCCTCAGCTATTTCAAGCTGTGGGGCTACCTGTGGACGGAGTGGTTCACCACCGTCGACCACAAGCGCATCGGCATCATGTACATGGTGCTGGGCCTGATCATGCTGCTGCGCGGCTTCGCCGACGCCATCATGATGCGCGCCCAGCAGGCCATGGCCTTCAACGGAAGCGAGGGCTACCTCAATTCCCACCATTTCGATCAGGTCTTCACCGCCCACGGTGTGATCATGATCTTCTTCGTCGCCATGCCGCTGGTGACGGGGCTGATGAACTATGTCGTGCCGCTGCAGATCGGCGCGCGCGACGTGTCCTTCCCGTTCCTGAACAATTTCAGCTTCTGGATGACCGTCGGCGGCGCCGTCCTGATCATGGCCTCGCTGTTCGTCGGTGAATTCGCGCGCACCGGCTGGCTGGCCTATCCGCCGCTGTCGGGTCTGGAGGCCAGCCCGGACGTCGGCGTCGACTATTACATCTGGGCCTTGCAGGTGGCGGGCGTCGGAACGACGCTGTCGGGCATCAACCTGATCTGTACGATCGTGAAGATGCGCGCCCCCGGCATGACCATGATGAAGATGCCGGTCTTCACCTGGACCTCGCTCTGCACCAACGTCCTGATCGTCGCCTCCTTCCCGATCCTGACCGCCGTGCTGGTCCTGCTGTCGCTGGACCGCTATGTCGGCACGCACTTCTTCACGAACGACATGGGCGGCAACCCCATGATGTACGTGAACCTGATCTGGATCTGGGGCCATCCGGAAGTCTACATCCTGATCCTGCCGTGCTTCGGCATCTTCTCGGAAGTGACCTCCACCTTCACCGGCAAGAAGCTGTTCGGCTACACCTCGATGGTCTACGCGACCGTCGTCATCACCATCCTGTCCTACCTGGTGTGGCTGCACCACTTCTTCACCATGGGTTCGGGCGCCAGCGTGAACTCGTTCTTCGGCATCACGACGATGATCATCTCGATCCCGACGGGTGCGAAGATCTTCAACTGGCTGTTCACCATGTACCGCGGCCGCATCCGGTTCGAGCTGCCGATGATGTGGACGATCGCCTTCATGCTGACCTTCGTGATCGGCGGCATGACCGGCGTGCTGCTGGCGGTTCCGCCCGCCGACTTCGTGCTGCACAACAGCCTGTTCCTGATCGCCCACTTCCACAACGTCATCATCGGCGGCGTGCTGTTCGGCCTGTTCGCCGGCATCTACTACTGGTGGCCCAAGGCCTTCGGGTTCCGCCTGGATCCGTTCTGGGGGAAGATGTCCTTCTGGTTCTGGGTGATCGGCTTCTACTTCGCCTTCATGCCGCTCTATGTCCTGGGCCTGATGGGCGTCACCCGCCGCCTGCGCGTGTTCGAGGATCCGTCGCTGCAGATCTGGTTCCAGATCGCCGCCTTCGGTGCCGTCCTGATCGCGCTCGGCATCGGCTCCTTCCTGATCCAGATCGCCGTCAGCGTCCTGAAGCGCAAGCAGTTGGTCGACGTGTCGGGCGACCCGTGGGACGGCCGTACCCTGGAATGGGCGACCTCCTCGCCGCCGCCGGGCTACAACTTCGCCTTCACGCCGGTCATCCATGACAACGATGCCTGGTGGGACATGAAGAAGCGCGGCTATGCCCGTCCGCTGGACGGCTTCCGCCCGATCCACATGCCGAGCAACACCGGCACCGGCGTCATCCTGGCCGGCATCAGCACCGTGCTCGGCTTCGCCCTGGTCTGGCACATCTGGTGGCTGGCCGCGGTGAGCTTCATCGGCCTGCTGGCGGTCGCCATCAACCATACCTTCAACTACAACCGCGACTTCCACATCCCGGTGGATGAGGTGGTGCGGACCGAGAACGAGCGGACCCGTCTGCTCTCCGGACAGGTGTAAAGCATGACGACGACCGTTGAAGCCATGCACGACCGCCACGTGGGGCACGACACCCCGCGTGACGCCACCCCGCCCGTCTTCTATGTGAGGGACGAGCACGCCCACGAAGCCGCCAGCACCGCGCTCGGCTTCTGGATCTACCTGATGAGCGACTGCCTCATCTTCGCGGTTCTGTTCGCGACCTACGGCGTGCTGGGCACCAGCTACGCCGCCGGCCCGACGCCGAAGGAACTGTTCGACCTGCCGCTGGTGGCGCTGAACACCTCCATGCTGCTGCTGTCCTCCATCACCTATGGCTTCGCCATGCTGGCGATGGAAAAGGGCCGCACCGGCCAGACCCAGGCCTGGCTGTTCATCACGCTGCTGTTCGGCCTCGCCTTCCTGGGCATCGAGCTGTTCGAGTTCGCGCACCTGATCCATGAGGGTGCCGGCCCCTGGCGCAGCGCCTTCCTGTCGTCCTTCTTCACGCTGGTCGGCACCCACGGGCTGCACGTCACCTTCGGCAGCGTGTGGCTGGTGACGCTGATGGTCCAGGTCGCCCGCCGCGGCCTGATCCCGGCCAACCGCCGGCGCCTGATGTGCCTCAGCATGTTCTGGCACTTCCTGGACGTCATCTGGATCGGTGTGTTCACCTTCGTCTATCTGATGGGAGCGCTGCGATGAGCACCCACGCGCACAGCGACCACCACGCCCATCAGGGCCACGGGCACGACCACGGTGGTCACGGTCATGACGACCACGGCCACCCCGCGGGCGCCCACGGCACCTTCGGCAGCTATATGATCGGTTTCGTCCTGTCGGTGATCCTGACGGTCATTCCGTTCTGGCTGGTGATGAACGGCACGCTGGACAATGCGACCACCACGGTCGTGATCCTGGCGCTGGCCGTGGTCCAGATCCTCGTCCACATGGTGTATTTCCTGCACATGAACGGCCGCGTCGAAGGCGGCTGGTCGATGCTGGCGATGATCTTCACGATCATCGTCGTGGTCATCATGTTCGCCGGTTCGCTCTGGGTGATGTACCACCTGAACCACAACATGATGCCCGGCATGACCCACGACATGAGCAAGATGCCGTGACCGGACTGCCGTCCGCGCCCCCTGCGGGCGGCACACCGAAGAGGGCCCGCCCGGTCTGGGCGCTGGCCCTCTTCGGCCTTCTGGCGCTGGCCGGCGTCGCCGGCCTGACCGCGCTCGGCATCTGGCAGCTCGAACGCCGGGTGTGGAAGCTGGATCTGATCGAGCGGGTGGACGCCCGCATCCATGCCTCACCGGTTCCCGCTCCGGGGCCGGAGGCGTGGCCGTCGGTTTCGGCGGCGTCGGACGAATACCGGCGCGTCGCCGTCACCGGCCACTTCCTGAACGACCGCGAAACGCTGGTGCAGGCCGTCACCGACCTGGGCGGCGGGTTCTGGGTGATGACCCCGCTGGTCACCGACCGCGGCTTCACCGTTCTGGTGAACCGCGGCTTCGTGCCGCCGGAAAAGCGTGATCCCGCATCCCGCGCCGAGGGGCAGCCGCAGGGAGAGGTGAGCGTCACCGGCCTTCTGCGCCTGACCGAGCCGAAGGGCGGGTTCCTGCGCAGCAACGATCCGGCCGCCGGCCGCTGGTACTCCCGCGATGTTGCCGCCATCGCAGCGTCGAAGGGGCTGGAGCGGGTCGCCCCCTATTTCATCGATGCCGACGGCACCCGCAATCCCGGCGGCTGGCCGGTCGGCGGGCTGACGGTGGTCAGCTTCCCCAACAGTCATCTCAGCTATGCGCTGACCTGGTTCGCGCTGGACCTGATGCTGATCGGCGCCGTCCTGTACGTGATCCGCAGCGAGATGCGGCGCCGGAGGGCATGAATCAGGCGCCCCGAAAACTCCCCTCTTCTCGCTCACTCTCTATATATATCGGTGGGCTGATGAACCGGGTGAGGAACAGGACGTCTTTCGTGCGCGATACCACCGACCGCAAAAACCTGTTCCTGCTCGTCCAGCTGCGTTGGCTCGCCGTCGTCGGGCAGATCGTGACGATCCTGATCGTCCATCTGCAGATGGGCATCCGCCTGCCGCTGCTACCGATGGCGGCGGTGATCTTCGTGCTGGTGGCGCTGAACATCGCCAGCCTGATCCAGATCCGCCGCAGTTCCGCCGTCTCCAACACCCAGCTTTTCCTGGAGCTGCTGATCGACGTTTGGGCGCTGACGCTTCAGCTCTATCTCAGCGGCGGGGCGTCCAACCCCTTCATCTCGCTGTATCTGCTGCAGGTGGCGCTGGGGGCGGTGCTGCTGGAGGCGTGGTCGGCCTGGGCGCTGGTTCTGGTGGCGACCGCCGGCTTCACCTGGCTGATCGGCACGCACCAGCCGCTTCCCCTGCCCCCCGCCTATGAGGGCGAGCTGTTCAGCCTGCACATCCAGGGGATGTTCATCTGCTTCGTGTTGGCGGCGAGCCTGCTGGTCCCCTTCCTCACCCAGATCAACCGCAATTTGCGCGCCCGCGACGCCTATCTGGCGGAACTGCGCCAGCGCTCGATGGAAGAGGCCCATATCGTCCGCATGGGGCTGCTGGCGTCGGGCGCCGCGCATGAGCTGGGGACGCCGCTCGCCACCCTGTCGGTGATCCTCAACGACTGGCGCCGCATGCCGGCGCTGAAATCCGATCCCGATCTGGCGGATGAGATGGCGGAGATGCAGAACCAGATCGACCGCTGCAAGGCGATCGTGTCGGGCATCCTGCTGTCGTCCGGCGAGGCACGCGGCGAGGGCACGGTGCGCACCACGGTGAAGGGGTTCCTCGACGGTCTGGTGGAGGACTGGCTGTCCAGCCGCTCGCCCGGCCGCTTCGACTATGACAACACCGTCGGGCCGCAGGAGCGGATGATCGCCGACCTCGCCCTGAAACAGGTGCTGTTCAACGTGCTGGACAATGCGCTGGAGGCCTCCCCCGACTGGATCGGCGTCGCGGCGCTGCGGCAGGGCGACAATCTGGTGGTGGCGGTCAACGACTGCGGCCCCGGATTCGACCCCGCCATCCTGGAGGAGCTGGGCAAGCCCTACCGCTCCACCAAGAAGCGGCCGGGCAGCGGGCTTGGCCTGTTCCTGGTGATGAATGTGCTGCGCAAGCTGGGCGGGACGGTTTCGGCCAAGAACCGGGCCGCCGGCGGCGCCACCGTGACGCTGACCCTGCCGCTGTCCGCCCTGTCGCCGGGAGGCTCCGATGGAGACGACTGAACTGGAGATGCCCGAGTTCGAGGGGGGCGACCGCACCCTGCTGATCGTCGAGGACGATGCGTCCTTCGCCCGCGCGCTGCGCCGGTCCTTCGAACGCCGCGGCTACGAGGTCCATGCCTGCGCCGGGCTGGAGGAGATGCGGGAGATCCTGGAGACGCTGGATCCCGACTATGCCGTGGTCGACCTGAAGCTCGCCACCGGGTCGGGCCTGGAATGCGTGAAGGAGCTGCACGAGGCGGACGAGGAAACCCGCATCGTCGTGCTGACCGGCTTCGCCAGCATCGCCACCGCGGTGGAGGCGATCAAGCTGGGCGCCTGCCATTATCTGGCCAAGCCGTCCAACACCGACGACATCGAGGCCGCCTTCGAGCGCACCGAGGGCGACACCTCCATCGCGCCGGCCGTCCGCACCACCTCGATCAAGAATCTGGAGTGGGAGCGCATCCACGAGACGCTGGTGGAGACGAACTTCAACATCTCCGAGACCGCTAGACGGCTCGGCATGCACCGGCGCACGCTGGCGCGCAAGCTGGAGAAGAAGCGGGTGCCGTGAGCGTGCGCCCTCTCCCGCCCCGGGAGAGGGAGTTATGCTCCTGCCCTTTTACGAGAACTCCCGCACCGTGTGCAGGTGGTTGAGCGGGCCGTGGCCGTGGCCCAGGCCGGGGGCGGTCAGGATCGCTGTTTCGACATAGCGGCGGGCACGGGCCACCGCGTCGCGGGTGCTCAGGCCCTGGGCCAGACCGGCGGCGATGGCCGAGGACAGGGTGCAGCCGGTGCCGTGGGTGTGGGGGGTGTGGACGCGGCGACCCTCGAACACCGTTTCGCCCTCTTCGGTCAGAAGCAGGTCGTAGAGGGTGTCGTCCTCCAGATGGCCGCCCTTCAGCAGAACCGATTTCGGGCCGAAGCTGAGCATCAGTTCGGCGGCGCGGCGCATGTCGTCCAGATCACGGATCGGCAGGTCGGTCAGCGCCTCGGCCTCCGGCAGGTTGGGCGTCACCACCTCGGCCAGCGGCAGCAGGCGCCGGCGCAAAGTCAGCACGGCGTCGGGGTCGAGCAGATGGTGGCCGCTCTTGGCGATCATCACCGGATCGAGGACCAGCGGCACGTTGACGGCGCGCTCCTCATACTCCGCGGCCACCGCCTCGATGACGGGGGCGTTGGCGAGCATGCCGATCTTCACCGCGTCGGCGCCGATATCCTCCAGCACCAGCTTCATCTGCAGGGCGACGAAGGCGGGATCGACCGGCACCACGCCATAGACGCCGGTGGTGTTCTGCGCCGTCAGCGCGGCGATGGCGGTCATGGCATAGGCGCCGAGCGCGCTGACCGCCTTGATGTCGGCCTGGATGCCGGCCCCACCGCCGGAATCGGAGCCGGCGACGATCAGGACGCGGCCATTGACGGTGTTGCTGGCGCTCATTGCGCGGCCTCCAGGCTGCGGGCGGCGCTGGCCTGGATGGCGTCGGCGATGTCGGCGACCACGCTGTGGACCAGAGCCTCGTCGTCGCCCTCCGCCATCACGCGGATGACCGGTTCGGTGCCCGACTTGCGGATCAGGATGCGGCCGCCGGACGCCAGACGGGCCTCGCCGTCCTTGATCGCCTGCTGGACAACGGCATCCTCCAGCGGCTTGGTCCCGGCGGAGAAGCGGACGTTGGTCAGCTTCTGCGGCACCGGATCGAACACGCGGCAAACCTCGCTGGCCGCGCGGCCATCGGCCTGGATCAGCACCGCCAGCACCTGAAGCGCGGCGATCAGCCCGTCGCCGGTGGTGGAATAGTCGGACAGCACGACATGGCCCGACTGCTCGCCGCCGACATTGTAGCCGCGCTCGCGCATCAGCTCGACGACATAGCGGTCGCCGACGGGGGTGCGGGCCAGATGCAGGCCAAGGCCGCCGAGATGGCGCTCCATGCCCAGGTTGGACATGACGGTGGCGACGACGCCGCCGCCGCGCAGGGTCTGCGACCGCGCCCAGGAGGTGGCGATCAGGCTCATCAGCTGGTCGCCGTCGATCGGGCGGCCGGCTTCGTCGACCATGATGAGGCGGTCGGCGTCGCCGTCCAGCGCGATGCCGAGATGGGCGCCGTGGGCGACCACCTGCTCCTGCAGCGCCTGGGTGGCGGTGGCGCCGCAGCCCTTGTTGATGTTGGTGCCGTCGGGGCTGACGCCGACCGGGATCACGTCGGCCCCCAGCTCGTAGAGCACCTTGGGCGCGACCTTGTAGGCGGCGCCGTTGGCGCAATCCACGACGATCTTCAGCCCATCGAGCCGCAGGCCGCGCGGGAAGGTGTTCTTCACATATTCGATGTAGCGGCCGGTGGCGTCGTCCAGACGGCTGGCGCGGCCGAGATCGGCGGGGCCGGCGAGATCGGGGCCGAAGGGCAGCGCCATGCGCCGCTCGATGGCGGCCTCGACCTCGTCCGACAGCTTGTAGCCGTCGGGGCCGAACAGCTTGATGCCGTTGTCCTGATAGGGGTTGTGCGAGGCGGAGATCACCACGCCCATGTCGGCACGGAGCGAGCGGGTCAGCATGGCGACCGCCGGGGTCGGCAGCGGCCCGACCAGCACCACGTCCATCCCCATCGAGATGAAGCCGGCGGTCAGCGCCGGTTCCAGCAGATAGCCGGACAGGCGGGTGTCCTTGCCGATCACCACCCGGTGGCGGTGGTCGCCGCGGCGGAACTGCAGCGCGGTCGCCATCGCCACGCGCAGGGCCGTTTCGGCGGTCATCGGGTCGATGTTGGCGGTGCCACGGATGCCGTCGGTGCCGAACAGGTGTCGCGTCATGAAAACCTCGTGCAGAGTCCGTCTCCAGCCCCGGATGTCGGATCGCGCGGCGGAAAGCGCAAGCGAAGGATGTTTCTTCGCGCGGCAGCCGGGCCGGGTCAAGCCTCCTTCGGCGGCTGCGCGAAAGGGTTATAGAGGTGGATCAGCGCGGATGCAGCGCCTCCCAGACGGCGCGGGCCTGCGCCGTCTCCGCCACATCGTGGACGCGCAGGATCTGGGCACCCTGGTTCAGCGTCTCCAGTCCGGCGGCGAGCGAGCCGGCCAGCCGCTCCTTCGGCGGCTCCCCGCGCGACAGGCGGCCGATGAAGCCCTTGCGCGACAGCCCGATCAGCACCGTGCAGCCCAGCGCATGGTACAGCGAGGTGTGGCGCAGGATGTCCATATTGTGCTCCGTCGACTTGCCGAAGCCGATGCCGGGATCGACGGCGATGCGCTCCGCCGGCACACCGGCCGCGACGCAGCGGGCGACCCGCTCCTCCAGCCAGTCGAACACGTCGAGCGCGGCGTCACGGTAGGTCGGGTTGGCCTGCATGGTGCCGGGTTCGCCCTGCATGTGCATCACCACCACCGGAGTGCCGGTACGCGCGACCACCGGCAGGGCCTGCGGGTCGCCCAGCCCGGCGATGTCGTTGACGATGCGGGCGCCGGCCGCGGCAGCGGAGTCCATCACGCTGGCGTGGCGGGTGTCGACCGAGACGGTGGCCCCCTTCGCGGCGAAATGGCGGATGACCGGCAGGACGCGCCGCTCCTCCTCCTCCGGCGGGACCGCGGCGGCACCGGGGCGGGTGGATTCGCCGCCGATGTCCAGGATGTCGGCGCCGGCGGCCAGCATCGCCTCGCCATGGGCGATGGCGGCGGCGGGATCGAAGAAGTCGCCGCCGTCGGAAAAGCTGTCCGGCGTGACGTTGACGATGCCCATGATCTGCGGCCGGTCGGTCGCCAATCCGGCGAAAGGCGCGCGGGCGCGGGTCAGGGCGCCGAGCTGGCGGTCCAGCGCCTCCGCCACCGCGCGGGAGCGCTCCCAGCCCCAGGCCATGATCTCCGACAGCGGCGCGAAGGCGCGGTCGATGCGGGAGGCCTGGTCGCGCACGATCAGTTCGGCGGTGGAGAAGGCGAAGCGCCCGCCGGCCAGCGGCACCGCGGCGCCCTTGGCCCAGGCGGCGATGGGCATCAGGCCGACCGGGCGAAGATAGACCCGCACCCCGTCCTCCCCCGCCCAGGGACAGAAGCCGGCGAGCGACCCGGCAGCCGATTTGGAAGCGGCCGATTTGGAAGCGGGCTTTGCGGAGAGCGGCGGCATCGGGGGTCCCCTTCACGTCACGGGCTGGCGATACCGTTCCTGGCACGCGCCCGGCGGGATGGCAAGGGTGCCATCGCGGACGGCCCCCTCCCCCGCTCCAGGACCGGGAGGAGATCGCAGATGGCGCATATGGGTGGTTTCTCACCGGTTCGGCTGAGGAAGATAGGAGTTCTCCCGGACATCCTTTAATTACATCTTAAGAACCGATTACCACAGTCAAGCAGGGCAACTTTACATCCAGGTTCTTGCAATAATGGGTATCGAGAGCAACATTTGCACCAAGCTATGTAATTTTAAATCTGCATCCGCCTTGGTTGTTGACTGCAATATATTGTCAAGCGATCTAATGGAAAGAACCCTTACTGGCCTTAAACTGAAAGACATCTATCGCTCATTCTCCACCGAAGACGCTCTCTCGCTTCTTTCTGAGAAAGAGATCGATATTGTCATCATAAACGCAGATACCATCCGTGAGAAAGCGCTTCAGTTTCTGGATATGGTCAGATTTCGCCAGACAAAAGACCCACTTCTAGAAGCGAAGATAAAGCATATCTCCATAATCCCATTCGTGATCACCAGCTCTGCAGTGACGCCGAAAATGGCGGAGAAAGCTGCGGACGCAGGAATATGCGCGTTGGTTTCGATGCCGTTCAGGCCGATTGATTTTATGAACAGAATCAAAAGTCTGCTTTATGTGCACTGCAACGACAACTGCTTCAAAATGACAAGCCCGTCGCTTGAGGACGCCGGCTTCCTGGAGGAACCCAGCAGCCTCCGCTGACGTAAAGCCAGAAGCTTCCTGTCCTCTCCTGCGGGAGAGAAAGCGATTCCGCCCATTTCTCACCCCCGCCGCGCCAGCCCGCCCTTCAGCTTCAGCACATAGGTGATGACCTCCGCCACCGCCTGATAGTGCTGGAGCGGGATGGTGGCGTCGACCTCGGCCGAGGCGTGGAGGGCGCGGGCGAGCGGGGGGTTCTCGACGATGGGGATGTCGTGCTCCTGGGCCAGCGCGCGGATGCGGAGCGCGATCAGGTCGGCGCCCTTGGCGAGGCAGATCGGGGCGGCGGTGCGGCCGCGTTCGTATTCCAGCGCCACGGCGAAATGGGTGGGGTTGGTGATGACCACGGTGGCGCGCGGGACGTTCGCCATCATCCGCTTCTTGGAGCGCGAGCGGCGGATGTCGCGCAGGCGGGCCTTGGCGTTGGGGTCGCCCTCGATCTGCTTGTATTCGTCCTTGATCTCCTGGTGGCTCATGCGCAGGCGGCGGCGCCATTCCAGGCGGTTCCACAGCACGTCCACCGCCGCCATCAGGACGGTCGCCAGCAGGACCGCCAGCAGCAGCCGCAAGGTCACGTCCCGCAGCAGCACGGGCAATCCGGCGACGTCCATGCCCACAGTATCCTCCGTCCATGCGATGTAGGGCGCCAGCGCGTGCCAGGCAGCAGCGCTGATGATGGCGAGCTTGACCAGACTCTTGGCGAATTCGACCAGCGCCGGGCGTCCGGCGATCCGCTTCCAGCCCGATGCGGGCGACAGGTGCGACCATTTCGGCTGAATGCGGTCGGACGCCACGACGAATGGCCCCTGCCCCAGCGCCGACACCACCACCCCGCCAAGCAGGATGCCCAACACCGGCAGCAGGGCCACCGCAACGCCGCCGATCAGCCAAGTGAGGCTGTGGATGACGTCGACGGCGCTGCCGTCGATGCGGATGTCGTCGGGGTTCTCGATCAGCGGCAGCAGCAGGGACGACAGGTTCGACGCGACGCCGGGCACCGCCATCAGCACGATCATCCAGGCGGCGACCATCGCCGACAGCAGCCCGACGTCGCGGGCACGGGGGACGTCGCCCTTCTCCGCCGCCTCGCGCAGGCGTTTCTCTGTCGGTTCCTCTGTCTTCTGTTCGTCGTCCTGCTCCGCCATGCGTCAGGACCCCGACAGCCAGCCGCCGAGTGCGGCGACGAAGGCGGTCAGCATGGCGCCGGCGGTCGCCATGAACAGGCCCATGCCGACCATCAGCACGCCGGGGGTGGCGACGAAATAGACGGGCATCGCCGGCATCACCCGGTTGACCAGCCCGAGCGCCACATTCACCACCAGCCCATAGAGGATGAAGGGCGCCGCCAGCCCGACGCCGAGGCGGAAGGTGGTCGCCAGCAGTTCGGCGAAGCGCTGGGCGACCATGCCCAAATCGGGGAACACCCCCGCCGGCCAGGAGCCGTAGGAGCGCGCCAGCGCGCCGATCATCAGGTAATGAACGTCCGATGCGAACAGCAGAGCCAGCCCGCCGATCAGCAGCACGCCGGACAGCACCGATCCGCCCTCAAACCCCGCCGCCTCCATGGAGAAAGGGTTGCTGAGCCCGACCACCTGGGCCACCAGGGCGCCGGTGGTCTGCAGGGCCGCCATGAACAGCCGGGCGCCGAGGCCGAGATAGGCGCCGACCAGCGTTTCGCCCGCCAGCGCGCGCAGCATCTCCACCGGCTGGTCCGGCATGCGCTCGGGCAGGCCGTCCACCCCCGGCAGCAGCACCAGCGTGACGATGATCGCCAGCGCCGCCCGCACCCGCATCGGCACCGCCGCCTCGCCGAAGCCCGGCAACAGGCTGATGGCCGCCGCCACCCGCGCCAGTACGATGAAGCCGCGGTAGATCTCCAGGGTCAGGAACTGGCTGAGGTCAACCATCAGCCTAAACCTGATCGACGGTCTTGAGCGACGCCTTGCGGTGAAGCTCGGCATGGCTCAGCACCGGCGTCATCGGGCTGACCCTCTCCAGCAGGGAACGGACGAAGGGGCGCACCTCCGCCCCCACCAGCAGGGCCGGCCAGATCTGGGAGGTCGCGTGCTTCTGGATCTTCAGGCGCACGGCGGTCAGGAACTCCTGCACCTGGCTGGGCGGCATGACGAAGCGGCGGTCGTCACCCTCCACCACGATGTGGTCGAGCAGGGCCTGTTCCCAGCGCGGGCTGAGCGCGATGACCGACACGAAGCCGTCGGGACCGGCCAGACCCTGGTGGATCTGCTGGCCCAGCCGCATGCGCACATGTTCGGTGATGAGGGTGATGTGGCGGGTCCAGCCGACCGCCTCCGCCACCGCCTCGACGATGGCGGGCAGGTTGCGGATCGATACCCGTTCCGACAGCAGCTGTTGCAGGACACGCTGGAGGACGACCAGCGAGATCTGGCTCGGCACCATGTCGTTGATGAGCTTCTGGTACTCGCGGCCCAGCCCGTCGATCAGCTTTTGCAGGGCGGCGAAGGTCAGCAGGGTGGAGAGGTTGTCCTTGATGACCTCGGTCAGGTGGGTGGTGATGACGCTTTCCGGATCGACGACGGTGTAGCCCTTCGCCACCGCCTCCTCGTGGCGGGCCGGGTCGATCCATTTGGCCTGCAGGCCGAAGGTCGGTTCGCGCGTCGCGTCGCCGGCGATGTCGGGGACGGCGCCGCCGGTGGGGTCGATGGCGAGCAGGTGCTTGGGCCGCACCTCGCCCTTCGCCGCCTCCACCCCCATGATGCTGATGACGTAGCTCTTGGGCGGCAGGAAGCTGGAATCCTTGATGCGCACCGAGGGCAGGACGAAGCCGAACTCGGTGGCGAAGCGCTTGCGCAGGGTCTTCACCTTGGTGGTCAGCGGGCCGTTCTTGTTGAGGATCAGCGGGACGAGGTGGTTGCCGACCTCCACCTTCACCTCGTCGACCTTCAGCATGTCCTCCACCGACTCTTCGGGGGCGGCTGGGGGCGCCTTGCGGCTTTCCTCCAGCTTGGCGAGGGCCGCGGCGCGGGCCTTGCGGCGCGGGGCGTACCAGCCGAGCGCGGCGAAGGCGGCGCCGATGGCGAGGAAGGGCGCCATCGGCAATCCTGGCGTCAGCGCCAACGCCGCCAGCAGACCGGCCGCCACCAGCAGCGCCTTCGGATAGGCGCCGAGCTGGTCGATCACCGCCTTTTCGGCGGAGCCGATGTTGCCGCCCTTGGTCACCAGCAGGCCGGCGGCCAGCGACACCACCAGCGCCGGGATCTGCGTCGCCAGCCCGTCACCCACCGTCAGGGTGGTGTAGGCGGAGGCGGCGGCGTCGAAGCTCATCCCCTTCTGGACGATGCCGATCGCCATGCCGCCGAGAACGTTGATGACGGTGATGACCAGACCGGCCACCGCGTCGCCGCGCACGAATTTCGAGGCGCCGTCCATGGCGCCGTAGAAGGTGCTTTCGTCCTCCAACTCCTTGCGGCGGCGGCGCGCCTCGACCTCGTCGATCATGCCGGCGGACAGGTCGGCGTCGATCGCCATCTGCTTGCCGGGAATGGCGTCCAGCGTGAAGCGCGCCCCGACCTCGGCGATGCGGGTGGCGCCCTTGGTGATGACGACGAAGTTGATGACGACCAGGATGCAGAAGATCACCACGCCGATGACGAAGTTGCCGCCCATCACGAACTGGCTGAAGCCCTGGATGACGTGGCCGGCGGCGCCGTGGCCGTGATGCCCCTCGCTGAGGATCAGCCGGGTCGAGGCGATGTTCAGCGCCAGCCGCAGCATCGTCACCACCAGCAGCACGGTGGGGAAGGACGAGAAGTCCAGCGGCCGCGGGATCCACAGGGACACCATCAGCACCAGCACCGCGACCGAGAAGGACAGCGCCAGCCCGAGATCGAGGAACCAGGACGGCACCGGCAGGAACAGCACCGCCAGCACCAGCAGGATGCCGACCGCGAACAGCACGTCGCGGTTCGCCAGCCCGATGTCGCCGAGCAGGCCGAACCGGCTGCGGACGTGATCCGTGAGGGTCATGGGGGTCCGGATGGGTTTGTGGAGGAAGGACGTTCCGGCAACGATAGTGGGGTGCGGTAAAACCGGGATTTAAACGGCTCCCTTGGCCCGTCATTGCGCCGGCAGCAGCGGGCGGGCCGGGCCGTCGGCAAACAGGCCGGACAGGAAGCTGAGACGCCCGCGCTCCGCCGCGGTCCAGGTCGGGGCGGAACCGCCGGGGCCGGCGGCCAGCGTCTCCAGATAGCCGAGCGCGCCGGCGACCCAGCGCAGATTCCCGGTCACCCGCTGGCGATAGGCCTCGCCACGCTCGGACTGGGCGGAGTGATAGCGGGCGATTGCCGTCTCCAGCGAGCCGTGGTCTCGCCGCAGGGCCGACAGGAAGGACGCGGCATAGCGGGCGTTGGCCACCGGGTCGAAGGCGGTGGCGAGGTCGGGGAAGGCGTCGGGGTGCCAGCGCAGGTTCACCTGCAGACAGCCGACGTCGATGGACTGGACGCCGCGCGCCTGGGTCTCGCGCACGAAGGCGATGGCGGCGTCGCGGGTCGGGAAATAGTGGGAGCGGCCCTCGGTGTTGACGGTCCAGGGCCAGGCGGTGAACAGCCGGTCCTCCGTCCGCCGGCCGGATTCGGTAAAGCCCATCGCCAGCAGAAGGTGATCGGAAATGCCGGCCGCCTTCTCCGCATCGAGGATGGCGGCGATGCATTGCGCTTCCGGCGGCAGGGCTTTGGCCGGAGACTGGGACGGCGGATGCGGCGGGGCGTAGAGCGCGGTGCTCCACACGCCGATCTGCGAGGGGTTGGCCGGTGGCGCCGCCGCACCGCCGGCCGGACTTACGAGCAGCCCGAGAAGGGGGATGACCGCTCGCAACCGGAACATCAGTCGATGGCGACGATCAGGTCGCTCAGCCGGTCGGCGTAGGTGGCGAGCGTGCCGTACATGAAGGGCAGCGCCAGCACCGTCACCACCAGAATCGCGACGATCTTCGGCACGAAGGTCAGCGTCATCTCCTGCACCTGGGTCAGCGCCTGCACCAGCGAGATCGACACGCCCACCACCACCGCCACGATCAGCGGCGGCGCCGCGACCAGCAGGGTCGTCCAGATGCCGCTGCGCAGCACCTCCAGCACGTCGGCCTGGTTCATGGGTGGATCCTTGGGAGTTCGTGTGGAATGGGACGTTAGACCCCCACCTAACCTCCCCCGCTCTCAGCGGACCTACGGTCCGCCTGCCGCGTCAGCACAAAGCATAGCTTTGTGCGAGAGCTGGGCGGGGGAGGGACTGCCGCTGTACGCCGGCAAAGCTCCTGTCCCCCTCCCCCGCCCAGCGGGGGAGGGTCGGGGTGGGGGCAAGTGACGACGCTCAAACCGCGATCCGCATGATCTCCTGGTACGCCTGCACCATCTTGTCGCGGATGGCGACGACGCTCTGCACCGTCATCTCCGCCGCCAAGACCGAGCGCACGACGTCCTGCGCGCTGGCCTTGCCCGACACGGCGGCGAGCGAGACGCGCTCGCTCTCCTTCAGCGTGTCGACCGCTTGCGAGATCGACTTGTCGAGGAAGCCGCCGAAATCGCTTTCGGCGCTGGCGGCCACCGCGTCGGTCCCGTTGGCGGCGGACAGGGGCGAGGTCGCCGCCTGGGTCTCGGCGAGGCTGCTGGCGATGGGGCTGCGGTTGGCGGCGTAGGCGGCGGCGACGCGGCCGACGGACATCTCGATCATGGGACGGCTCCTCAGCTGCGCAGCAGGTCGACGACGCGGTTCATCATCGCGCGCGACTGTTCGATGACGTTCATGCTGGCCTCGAAGGCGCGGCCGGCTTCGCGCATGTCCATCATCTCGATCAGCGGCTGGACGTTGGGCTTCTTGACATAGCCCTTGTCGTCGGCCGCCGGGTGCGAGGGGTCGTAGGCGAGCTGGAAGTCGCTGCGGTCGCGGCCGATCTGCTTGACCTGCACCAGCTCCGCCCCGACGCCGCGGTCCATCACGCTGTCGAAGGACACCGTCTTGCGGCGATAGGGGTCGCCGCCCTTGGTGGTGGCGGTGCTGTCGGCGTTGGCGAGGTTTTCCGCCACCACGCGCAGGCGGGTCGATTGCGCCTGAAGCCCGGCGCCGGCGATCTTCAGCGTGGCGCCGAGGACATCGTTCATCATCGCTCGTCTCCGTCCTAAAAAGCCGTCAGCCGTTTCGCCCTTAACCATTTCTCCAGGCCATGCGCAGCATCTGCACATTGCGCTGGAACAGGCTGGTGGTCAGCGCGAAGGCGTCGCGGGTCTCGCTGCCCTTGATCATCTCCTGGTCCAGCGACACCGCGTTGCCGCTGGGGGTCGATTCCCACAAACCCGCCTTGCCTTCCTCGCGGTAGGGCGTGGCGGCGCGGCTGCCGACCAGATGCAGGCCGGAGGTGCGGGCGGTCTCCACCGGGCGGATGCCTTCCATGACGCTGTCGAAGGATTTCAGGTCGCGCGCCTGGTAGTCGGGCGTGTTGGCATTCACGACATTCTCGGCGATCAGCTTCTGCCGCTGCGCCAGATAGTCGAGGCGCGTACCGGCAAGCTGGAATAAACCGATTTTACTCAAATCCATTGCGACCTCGTTCCACCACATCTCACCGGAACACGAGGCGGACGATGAGGCCGCCCGTTTAAAACCGGATTTAAATTCGCTGCTCTAGGCTGTGCCCATCGACAGGCATGATGGAGACAGCGCCGATGCCGGCACTCGCCACCCTGGCGGCGGAACTCGACCGGCTGCCGACGCGCCAGTGGCGCGGGGAGATCCGCTCCGCCGCCGGAATGACGCTGGAGGTCGACGGGCTGCAGCGCGTGCTGTCGGTCGGCGACAAATGCCATGCGGAAACCCTGCGCGGCGGACGCGTGCTGTGCGAGACCATCGGCTTCCGCAACGGCCGCTCTCTGCTGATGGCCTTCGACAACCTCGACGGGGTGGCGGAGGGCTGCGCCGCGGTCACCGACGACACCGCCTTCATGCTGCGGCCCGGTCCGGGATGGCTCGGCCGGGTGGTGAACGCGCTGGGCGAGCCGATCGACGGCAAGGGTCCGTTGGTCAATGGCGAGCATCCGCGGGCCTTGCGCCAGCCGCCGCCGGCCGCCTGCGCCCGGCGGCGGGTGGGGGCGCGGCTGGACAGCGGCATCCGGGTGATCGACAGCTTCGTCCCGCTGTGCCGTGGGCAGCGGCTGGGCGTCTTCGCCGGGTCGGGGGTCGGCAAATCGACCCTGCTGGCGATGGCCGCCCGCCATGCCGAGGCCGACGCCATCGTCATCGGCCTGATCGGCGAGCGCGGGCGCGAGGTGCGCGAGTTCATCCAGGACGATCTGGGGCCGGAGGGGCTGGCGCGCTCCGTCGTCATCGTCGCCACGTCGGACGAGCCGCCGCTGATGCGCCGTCAGGCGGCGCTGCTGACGATGACGGTGGCCGAGGAGCTGCGGGATTCCGGAGGCCAGGGGGGCAAGCATGTGCTGTGCCTGATGGACAGCGTCACCCGCTTCGCCATGGCCCAGCGCGAGATCGGGCTGGCCGCGGGAGAGCCGCCGACCGCCAAGAGCTATCCGCCGAGCGTCTTCGCCGAGCTGCCGCGCCTGCTGGAACGGGCGGGGCCGGGGCCGGAAGGGAGTGGTGAGGGCGACATCACCGCCATCTTCACCGTGCTGGTGGACGGCGACGACCATGACGAACCCATCGCCGACGCGGTGCGCGGCATCCTCGACGGGCATCTGGTGCTGGACCGCAAGATCGCCGAGCAGGGGCGCTATCCCGCCGTCAATCTGCTGCGCAGCGTGTCGCGCACCCTGCCCGGCTGCCATGACGGGCGGGAGAACCGCATCGTCGGCCGCGCCCGCGCGCTGGCCGCCACCTATGACGGCATGAAGGAGATGATCCGGCTCGGCGCCTACAAGCGCGGCACCGATCCGGAAACCGACGCCGCCATCGACCTGCACCCGCAGCTGGAAGACTTCCTGCGCCAGGGCAAGGACGACCCCTCCCCTTCCGCCGAGAGTTTCGCGCGGCTGGAGGCTCTGCTCGCCGCCATCGGAGACCATGCATGAGCGTGAATACGAGACTGGCCGCCCAGGCTGTCACCCCGCCGACCGCCCAACGCAAATCCAATGAGCCGGAGGAAACGCTGGCCGACAGGATGAGCGTCGGGTTCGACGACCTGCTCGACGTGGTCAACCCGCTCCAGCAATTGCCCGTGGTGTCGTCGGTCTATCGCGAGGCGACGGGGGAGAGCATCTCGATCCCCGCGCGGCTGGCCGGCGGCTTCCTGTTCGGCGGCCTGCCCGGCCTGATCGGCAGCGCCGCGATGGTGGCGTTCGAGGAGGTTACCGGCGACAGCGTGCTGGGCCATATCGGCAGTTTGCTGGAGGATGGGACGGAAACGGCGGCGGCGGAGGGTGCACCGGCCGGGACGCTGCCCTGGATGGCCGGCGGTGGGAATGGCGGCGATCCCGCCCTGCCCTCCCCCCAATCGCTGGCGGAGGCTTTGCGGCGCAAGTCCGGCGCAGCGGCGGGAGACGTGGCGGCAGCGGTGCCGACGGGCGAACAGTCGGCGCCGCAACTGCTGGCGAAGCTCTACAGCCTGGAGGCGACGGCGAAGGCCGGCGCGCCGGGGGTGGTGCGCAAGGCAGGGTGACCAACCCGGACTTGCACGGCGCCGCTTGGCACGGTTCAATGATCCGGAGCCGGGATGCATGACGAGTGGGCGGTCGGGCAGTGGACGGAAGCAATCGCATGGGTAAGGGACGGCGGCGGCTGTGGCTTCTGGTCGGCCATGGAGCAGTTGGCTTGGCCACCGCCGGGGCGTTCCTGCCCATCCTGCCGACCGTCCCCTTCCTGCTGGTCGCCGGCTGGGCCTATGCCCGCAGCAATCCCGAATTGCGGGAGCGGATGCGCAACGACCCGCGGTTCGGCCCTGCCGTGCGCGAGTGGCAGGACCGCGGCGCCATTCCGGTGAAGGCGAAGATCATGGCGGTCGGCGGGATGTCGTCCAGCTTCGCCGTGCTCGCCCTGTCGTCGCCCGGATACCCGGTGCTCGCCGGCACCGGCGCGGTGATGGCGGCGGCCGCTGTGTATGTGGTGTCGCGTCCGCCGCCTTCGGACAGATAGGCTCCCCTCACCAGCCCAGCCACTTGCCGTATTCGTGGACGACGTCCTGGGTGATCGCCTCGCGGGTGGTGCGGTCCGGCGGCAGGTATTTGTGAAGGCCACCGCGCAGGATCACCTCCACGCGCCGCTGCCATGCCGCGCGGTTGTCCTGCATCTCCGGGAAGGCGAAGGTCATCGGATGGTAGGCGCGGGCGCGGATGGAGTAGGAGAACTCCTCCTCCCCGTTGCGCAGCACGGCGATGCCGGCGCTGAAGGCGCCCGTCTCGATCTCGACGCGCCGGCCGTGCCGTTCCAGCTCCAGCGCCACGTCGCGCAGCGCCGGCTGGACCGTCTCGACGATGAAGCGGGCGACCTCCTGCCGTGCCGCCGTGCCGCCGGGGGGAAGGGACGCCTGCGCCGAGGTCCGGCGGCCGACCATCGCGGCCAGCCGCTGCCGCCAGTCGCCGTCGATCGCCGGCTGCTGCGGGACGGCCCCTTCGGCGGGAGCGCCGGGGCCGATGGATTCGCGGATCGTGCGCCGGTCCAGCGCCACGCTGCGCTCCTCGCGCAGGCTGAGCACCAGACTGATGCACATCAGCACCATGACCACCACGAAGGGAAGCGCGGTGGTGACCGCCGCCGTCTGCAGCGCCTGCAGCCCGCCGACCAGCAGCAGGATGGCTGCGACGACGCCGGACAGCACCGCCCAGAAGACGCGGGTGGCGATGGGCGGATCCTGGTTGCCGCCGGAGCCGATGATGTCGATGACCAGCGCGCCGGAATCGGCCGAGGTGACGAAGAAGGTGATGACCATCAGCGTGCCGATGGCGGAGGTGATCGTACTCAGGGGCAGGCGGTCCAGCATGACGAACAGTGCGGTGGGCACGCTGTCGGCCACCGCCTTGGCCATGCCGCCGCCTTCGAACATCTCGATGTGGATGGCGGTTTCGCCGAACACGGTGAACCAGACGAAGGTCAGGGCGACCGGCGCGAACAGCACGCCGCCGATGAATTCGCGGATGGTGCGGCCGCGCGACACCCGCGCGATGAACATGCCGACGAAGGGCGCCCAGGAAATCCACCAGCCCCAATAGAACATGGTCCAGCTGGCCTGCCATTCGGCGCCGGAATAGGGCAGCGTGCGGAAACTGGTGAAGGGAAGCGTCCACAGATAGCGGCCGATATTCTCGACCAAAGTGGACAGCAGGAAGACCGTCGGGCCGAGCAGGAAGACGAAGGCCAGCAGCAGAAGCCCGGCCAGCATGTTCAGTTCGCTCAGGCGGCGGATGCCCTTGCCGACGCCGCTGACGGCGGATGCGGTGGCGATCGCGGTGATGACGGCGATCAGCACCATCTGCTGCACCGTGCCGACGCTGAGCAATCCCAGATACTCAAGCCCCGCGTTGATCTGCATGACGCCGAGGCCAAGCGAGGTGGCGATGCCGAACAGCGTGCCGAAGATGGCGACGATGTCGACGATATGGCCGGGCCAGCCGCGGATACGGTCGCCGAGCAGGGGGTAGAGCGCCGAGCGGATCGTCAGCGGCAGATCGTGGCGATAGGCGAAATAACCCAAAGCCAGCCCGACGACGATGTAGATGCCCCAGGCATGCAGGCCCCAATGCAGGAAGGCCAGATTCATCGCCTCGCGCGCGGCGTCCGGCGTTCCGCCTTCGCCGACGCGCGGGTTGGAGAAATGCAGCATCGGCTCGGCGACGCCATAGAACAGCAGGCCGATGCCCATGCCGGCACTGAACAGCATGGCGAACCATGTGGGATAGCTGAATTCCGGCTCGTCATCGTCCTTGCCGAGCTTGATCGCGCTGTAGGGGCTGATGAAGAGCCACAGGGCGAACAGCAGGAATCCGGCGACGGTCAGGACATAGAACCAGCCGAAATTCCCGACGATGGCGGCCTGCACCGCCGAAACGCGGGCGCCGAACGGTTCGGTGAACAACGCCGCCACCGCGACGAAAAGAAGAATTATCCCACCGGCTGTAAAAGATACGGTTTTGTTGATCCCATGCATATTGGCACTCCGAAACAAACCCGCCCAAGCGTAAGCGTGTCGAGACGCTGACAACACAACGACGCGGGTGAGTGAATGTTGCGAGCCTGCCAGGAAAAGCCAGTGATCGGCATCCGTACGCGAACTGCTCGCATCGCGCGAATATCGAATTCGCACAAATCGAAGCGCGGGATCATACATATTTTCCGGGCGTCGTCAAACATCTTGACCTGATCCATGAGATCATTTTGCACCGGCAACCTCTCAGTAACTGCCATCTTTCTTATTATAGGCGCCTGAATATCAAGAAATAAACGGTCGTTTGTGAAGGACCTGCTCTCTATTCGCAAAGTCCTGATGATCAATACAGAAATTCCCACTCCGTAATCCAGGGTGGGGACAAAGAAAAAGGGCCGCCGTTTCCGGCAGCCCCTTCCCTTCCGCCCTCGATCCGCCAGTCAGGCGGCGACGCGGTCCTGCCCGAGATGGGCCATCCGGGCCAGCGTCGCCGGCTCGATGGCCACCCGCAGATGGGCGTGGCTGTCGTCGTCGCGGCGGCCGACCACTTCGCCATGGGCGTAGAGCCAGGCGAGAGTCGCGCCGTCGCCATGCGCGACATCCAGTTCCACCAGCTCGCGGCCGGCGGTCATCCGGTCGTCGAGAATGCGGAACAGCGTGTCCAGCCGCCCGCCGGTCGCGGCGGACACCGCGCAGGCGTTGCCGGTCCGCCCGGCGCGGGCGAGCACGGCGTCAAGCTCCGCCCCCTCCAGCAGGTCGATCTTGTTGGCGACCTCGACCACGCGCGGGTCGCGCTCCGGATCGATGCCGAGATCGGCCAGGATCGCCTCCACGTCGGCCTTCTGGGCCTCGGTGTCGGGGTGGGCGATGTCGCGGACATGCAGGATGATGTCGGCCGACTGCACCTCCTCCAACGTGGCGCGGAAGGCCGCGACCAGATGGGTCGGCAGGTCGGAGATGAAACCGACCGTGTCGGACAGGATCACCTTGCGCCCGGACGGCAGCACCACCTGACGCATGGTCGGGTCGAGCGTGGCGAACAGCAAGTCCTTCGCGAACACCTCGGCGCCGGCCATCCGGTTGAACAGGGTGGACTTGCCGGCGTTGGTGTAGCCGACCAGCGCCACCACCGGATACGGCACCTTGGCGCGCGCCTTGCGGTGCAGGCCGCGGGTGCGGCGGACGTCGTCCAGTTCCCGCTTGATCTTGACGATGCGGTTGCCGATCAGGCGGCGGTCAAGCTCCAGCTGCGATTCACCGGGGCCGCCGAGGAAGCCGAAGCCGCCGCGCTGGCGTTCCAAGTGGGTCCAGGACCGCACCAGCCGCGACTTTTGGTAGCTCAGCGACGCCAGTTCGACCTGAAGCTGGCCTTCATGGGTGCGGGCGCGGGCGCCGAAGATCTCCAGGATCAGGCCGGTGCGGTCGATGACCTTGGCGCCGAACGCCCTCTCCAGGTTGCGCTGCTGCACCGGGGTCAGCGCATGGTCGACGATGACGAGGTCGATGGCCTCGTCCGCCTCGCGCGCGTCTTCGATCAGCTTGGCATACTGCTCGATGGCGCCGCCGCCCAGCAGGGTGGCCGGGCGCGGCTGGTTGACCTTGACGACAGCGGACTGCGCCACGTCGAGGTCGATGGCCGCGGCAAGGCCGACCACTTCCTCCAGCGAGGCGTCGGGGCTGCGGTCGGTCTCGGCCCCGCGCAGGACCGGGTGGAGGACGAGGGCGCGGCCCAAAGCGGACCGCGGGGTGTCGGTGGTTTTCAAATCGGTGGTCTGATGCGTGCCCATGAGGCTCCTTTGTCCGCCCCGACGCCGGATGCGTGGGGGCATGCGCGCATCCCTCGCGGATGCGAAGCTCGGAATTTGGGAAGAAAGGGTCCTCTCCGACCCCACCGGTGGCGCCACGGCACGGGGGAGGGTCGCGGCGGCCTGCGCGTCACGGGGTCGGAGAGGAGAGCGTCGGCACACCCGAGGCGGGAGGCCGAACCGGGGAACTTAGATCAAGGGAAGTCACCGAAGTTGCCGCGCCGGCCGGGAAGGCGGCCTCGTGACGCGGGGGTCGTACGGGGATAGATGTGGACTTGGGCGCTTGGAACAAGGGCGTGCGAAGGATTTTTTGGGGAAGTTTGGCGGTATGCGCCCTCTCCCGGGACGGGAGAAGGCGTAACAGGAGTCTCCCCCTCACCGGCCCATGTTGTTGCGCGACGCCTGTTCGATGGTCTTGATGTGGGCCAGTCCGGGGAGGATTTCCGAACGGATGAACTCCAGCCGGCGCACCGGGCCGCCGCCGCGGGCGAAGCGGTGCTTCCACAGATTCATCTTCACCGCCAAGCCGCACAGCACGCCGCCGATGGTCAGGTGGTGGGTGACGATCAGGTCGCGGATGCTGCGGAAGCTCTCCGGGTTGATGTCGCGCCAGAAATCGCGGGAGCGGTTGTCGAAGCTCTCGAACCGCCCGGTGATCGAGGTGGCGATGTCGGTCAAATCGTGGCCGATCTCGTCCAGCATGCGGCGCTGGCGGACATCGCGCCGCACCTCGCTGACCTGGAACAGCTCGGCCATCCAGCCGAGGAAGCCCTGCACGTCAGGAACGATGTCGTCCAGGCAGCGCTTGAAATAGGCCAGCGACAGGAAGATGTCGGCATATTCCTCCAGGAAGGCCGGGATCTCCTGCAAGGGGATGTCGAGACGGTCGGCGGTCATCTGCAGCCGGCGCCGCGCCTCCTCCAGGTCGGGTTGGGCGAACAGGCGGACCAGCTCGTCCATGCTGGCGATGTCCGCCCCCTGCACGCCATAGACATGCTCCACCAGCGGCCGGGTGAAGACGCGCATGTAGCTGGTCAGCTCCGCCCGCTTGGCGGCCGACAGGCGCAGCGCGTCCGCCCCCTCCACGTCGATGTTCAGGCGGCGAAGCTCAAGCCGCAGGCTGTAGACGTCGAAGCTGGCGGCCTCGCCGATCCGGACGATCTTGCGCAGGTCGCGGCGAAGCTCCGGGCCGTCGATGCCGAAGCATTTCGATAATTGGTCGAGGCCGATCTGGCCGCTGCCGGTCTGGGCGTCGTTGAACAGCTCCGCCACCGTCTCCAGCCGGACATTCTTGATCAGCCGCGCCCGGCGCAGTCCCGGCGTTTCCAGCGGCAGGATCGACAGGGGCAGGATGTGCAGGGCGTCGCGCCCGTCATCCTCCTCCGCCGTCGAGGCCCCGCGCAAATGCACGGCGGCGGCTCCGGTGGTGGCGGGCGGGCGGATGCGGTCGCGGCGATTGCGGTCTTGTAGGTCGCCGGACCTGCGGTCTTGTAGGTCGCCGGACCTGCGGTCCTGGGGGGTGCCGGCTGGCGGCTGCACGGCTGGACTCCTCCCGCTTGGCCGAGCCCCGCGGCCTGTCAGAAGCGCGGGAACCTCATCAGCGTCATGGTGATGGACGGATCGATGGAGATGACCGAGGCCCGGCCATTGCGGGAGATCGGGCCGATCGACGGCATGGCGGCGGTCGCGGTGGCGCCGCCATTCTGCATGTCGTACATCGCGGCGAAGCGGTCGAGGAACTTGGCGACCTTCTCCGGGCTCTTCAGGTCGGCGATGTCCATGCGCTTTTCCAGCAGCGCCTTCTGCTTGTCGACGTCCAGCAGCGCCGTCTGGTCCGGCAGCCCCAGCGTGGTGTAGACCACCTTGCGCAGGGCATTGTCGGCCATCACCTGGTACCAGTTGGAGATGTTCGACGACCGCCGCTGGAAATAGAGGCCGAGGCGCACCGCCGGGTTCCTGTCCTCAGACTCGACCTCCAGCGTCACGTTGACGTAGCGGTCGATGATCGCCTGGACGACGGCCGGCTGCTTCAGGTTGTCGCCGCCGTTTTCGGCGAAGCCGAGGACGGTCGCCATCTCGCGGAACTTGGTGTCGCTCATCCGGTTGGCGGTGGAATACTGGTCGCTCACCCCCTCTTCCAGAACCTTGCGGATCAGGCCGCGCGACTTCGCCTGACTGCCCAGGTCGAAGGCGTCCAGGACGAAGCGATAGAGCTTGTCGTCCTTCATGAAGTCTTCGGTGCTGGTGATCTTGCCGATGTTGTCCTGGAAATAGGAGATGGCGCGCTGCACCGCCGGGCGGCTGCGCACCGCCTGTTCGTAGCGGTCGTGGTTCTTGCTGACCATGCGCAGATCGACCAGCGTCGTCATGGCCTTAGCTCCCCGCGTGGTGGCCGATGCCGTCCGTCTGGATGGAAGGGGCCTGGATGGACGGCGCCGGAGCGGAGGGGGGCGGCGACAGCAGCGTGCCTTCATACTCCATCACCGGACGCAGGGCGGACAGCGCCTTGTAATAGTCGCGCTCGCCGATATGGCCCATGGCGCGGGCGATGCGGTCCTGGATGTCCGGACGGGTGAAGGTGGTGTAGAGCTGCGCCATCATCTCCGCCGCCGCACCGCTGCCGTTGGCGGCGACGGTGGGGTCGAGCAGCATGCTCTGGATCAGGAAATACGCGCGGCGCACCGGGGTCACCGCATCCTCTTCCTGCAGGATGTCGCTGCCGCGGATGATCTGGGCGAAATTGGAGATGGTCAGGGTGTAGCGGCGGTTCTCGTTCTGCACGACGCAGCCGTTGATGACCACCCGCTCGCACGGCTTCAGGCGCAGCTTAAGTGCCATAGGACAGATCCTCCGTCGCCAGTTCCAGCGCGGGCTGCGCGGTGGCCTGCGCCGCCCCTTGCAGGCCCTGCATCACCGAGCGGTTGATGTGGAGCAGCAGGTCGATGCCGCCCTCGCCGCGCAGCACCCGCTGGGTGTTGCGGTTCACCGCGAAGGACAGCGAGACCAGACCGGCGCGCAACGCCTCCGGCAGGGCGTTGCCGTCCTCCAGCAGGTCGGCGCGCAGCGCGTTCCATAGCTCCAGGTTCCGCCACAGCGCGTCCTTCAGCGCGGCGGAGCGCCAGTCGGCGTCGCGGTTGTTCTCCAACGCCAGGGTGATCCGCAGGAACACCCGGTACTCGATCTTTCGCGGATCGTCGCACTCGGCGATGGTCTGGTGGTAGGCGGCGATGCTCATGGGCGCACCCCTGCGGTGGGGTCCTTGGCGGCGGGATGCCGGACCGGTTGCGGTGGGTCTTTTTGAGGACGGGCGAATGGCCGGCCGTCGGCGATGCCCGCTCCGCTCCTGCTGCGGGCAGTGTGAACGGGCATGGCCGACGGGGCGGCGCCATTGTCCAGGGGATTGGACAATGGCGCCGCCCGTCAGGGACTTAGCGGAACAGCGACAGGATGTTCTGCGGACCCTGGTTGGCGATCGACAGAGCCTGGATGGCGAGCTGCTGCTGGACTTGGAGGGCCTGCAGGCGGCTCGATTCCTCGTTCATGTCGGCGTCGACCAGGGCGCCGATGCCCTTGTTCATCGAGTCGGTCAGCTTCGACACGAAGTCGTTCTGCACCGACACGCGGTTCTCGATCGAGCCGATGACCGACGCCTTGCCGATGGCGCTGTCGAGCAGCTTGTTGATGACCTCGAGCGACTTCTTGGAGTTGTTGACCACGTCGATCTGGGTCAGATCGGCGAGGCCGCCGAAGGCGTCGCTCTCCTTCGAGCCGACCCACAGTCCGGACACCTGGGCGGTGAAGTTGCCGTCGGTGTTCTTGTCCTGGTCGGTGAAGGTCAGCGTGTCGCCGGTGAAGGCGACCTGGAAGTCACCGCCGGCGGCGGTCAGGGCCGTGTTCACCGCCGTGGCGATGTTGCCCTGGGTGGTCGCCAGATCGGTGTCGTAGGTCTGGGCCGACAGGTCGACCGTCACATCGGCCTTGGTGCCGTCCTCCTTGGTCACGGTCAGCGTCAGGCTGCCGAGGCCGAGATTCTGGCCGTCGATGAAGGTGTCGCCGGGGGCGCCGAGCTTGATGTCGACCTTGGCCTTGGTGGCGTTGGTCGAATCGACCTGCTGCTCGATGGTGGCCTTGCCGACGATCGATTCCACGCGCATGTCCTGGCGCTGGAATTCGATGTAGCTCGGATCGACGCTGCCGTCGCTGCGGCTCAGCGACGCCAGGATGGCGACGTTCTTGTCCTTGGCCGTGCCGTCGTTGGAGTAGGCCACGCGCAGCAGGTTGTCGCCGTTGAAGGAGGCGTCGGCGGCGGCGCCCTTGATCAGCTTCACCAGCTGGTCGACGTCGTTCTGGATCAGCGACTTGTCGACGCCGTTGGTCTGGCCGGCGATGACGCGGGCCTTCAGCGTCTGCAGGTTCTCGACGATGTTCTTGGAGGCCACCGACGCGGTGTTGGTGGTGCCGGACCCCAGCTCCAGCGATTCCTTTACCGCCTTGAAGCCGGCGACGTCGGCCTTCATGGTGGTGGCGATCGACCAGTAGGCGGCGTTGTCCTTGGCGTTGTTCACCTTCAGGCCGGTCGAGATGCGGTCCTGCGTGGTCTCCAGATCCCCGGTCACGCGACGCAGGGTCTGCAGCGCGGTCATGGCGGAGGTGTTCGTCATAATCGAGGCCATGGGTATCTCCATTCGCGAGATGCATGGCGCCTTTCTGACGCCGGGGCCATTCGCGCCGGCCTTCCCGATCCAGTGTGCGGGGGCGCGAGCGGCAAATTCGAGGATGACCGAGCCGGTTTAAGCCGGAGTAAAAAATCGCACGTGTTCGGGACGGACGGGGTGGTCGGCGCCGCTCAACGGCCGATGGCGCGGGTGGCGGCGGGGGCGGCGCTGCGCGGCACCACCGGCGGGATGAAGGGCACGCGGGGGCCGGCCAGCCCGCCGGCGCTCGACCAGCGGTCCAGCATCAGCTGGGCGCGGTCGGGAGCGACATGGTCGGGCGGCGCCTCGAACTTGTAGCCGCGGCCATAGACGGTCTCGATGTACCGGCCGCCGCCGGTCGCCGTGTCGATCTTCTTGCGCAGCTTGCAGATATAGACGTCGATCACCTTGTCGAGCGGGTCGGAGCCGGACAGGCCGTAGACCTCCTCGTAGATGTGTTCCTTCGACACCACGCGGCGGTGGTTGAGGGCCAGCACCGACAGGATCGCGTGCTCCCGCTGGCTGAGGCGCAGGCGCTCGCCGTCCACCTCCGGGTCGCGGCCGTCGAGGAAGACGGTCAGGCGGCCGACCGTCACCGCGTTGCTGGTCAGCCCGTAGGAACGGCGGCGGATCGCCTCCAGCCGGGCGCGGATCTCGGTGCTGACCACCGGCTTCACCAGCACGTCGTCCGCCCCGGCCCGCAGGATGCCGGCGGTGGTGTTGGCGCAGCGGCGTTCGATCAGGCAGATGATCGCGGCGGTCACGTTGCGGGCGCGGAGCATGGCAACGCAGGCCTCGGTATCGCCGACGTCGCCGATGATGATCGCGTCATGTCCGATGTCGATGGAGCCATGCCCGCCCACCAGATCGCGCAGGCCATTCAGGTCCAAACGGTCATGGTTAACCTTGCACAGGGCGAGTTGCTTACCGATGGCGTCGGCGATCAGATCGGCTGGCTCAATCAGCAAAGCCTGCATTGGATTCTCCATTGTCGAGCAAGCGCAGATAAAGCATTGATTTTTACGCAATTGCGTTGATGTCACATGCTTATCACAGCCTCAAAAGAACCCATCGAAAGGCTATGTGTCAACACTTTGGGGTAGCCGAGTTGATATAGGACATTCGAGCGTTTTACCCCGTTTTAATATTTTCGTTTGGATAAACACTGGATAAATTTTTATGTAACACGGGTTTTACTTTGAAATTCGGCGCGACTTTATAATGATCATCACAAGCAACCAGCACTCATCTCGCCGGCCATGGTTAACGACAGTAATCGGGTGGAAAACCACTCCTCATGAATATGAACGCTGGTTTAACCCTGATGCCCTAGCGTCGCCGGGCATCCGCGTTTGAGGAGGTTCCATGTCCGGAACGAAGGCACCCGTCTTGCCGGCGGCGGTCGCCGCTGCTTGCCTGTCCGCGCTGGCGGGCTGTGCGCAATTGTCGCAGGCACCCGACAGCGATTACCGCCAAGCCCTTGAAAAAGCGCTCACCGCCGGTCAATGCGACGGCGATGCGGTGCGCGACATGTGGTCGGCCTATGGACGGTGGTATGCGGTGGCGTCGTCGATCGCCGGCCATCCGAAGACCGACGAGGCCGTGGCCCTGCTGCGCCAGGGCGACCAATTCCGGATTCTGAACTGCACGGAGGTGGCGCGCGCGTCCTACCGGACGCTGATCCACCGCTTCCCCGAGGACGGATATGCTGCGATGCGCGAGGCCGCCAGCGCCTCGCTGCGGACGCTGCCGCCGCCGCTACCCGCTCCGGGCGGGCCGACCCAGATCAGGCCGGTCGGGGAGATTTGAGGGGTAAATCGCCCTCTCCCGGGGCGGGAGAGGGAGCCTTTTCACAGCGCCAGATCGGACGACAGGGGGCGGTCCAGCCCCAGCCAGGCGTCGGCCAGCGGGCCGACGGTCAGCGCGCCGTCCAGCCGGCAGTCGGTCAGGGCGGCGCGGAAGGTCTCGTAAAGGTCGGCCAGGGCGGAGGACGGCAATCCCGCCGCCAGACGCAGGGTCACGTCCAGCCGGCGGCCGGAGAGCGTCGCCATCAGTTGCACCGGACCCAACCGCTGCGGCCGGGCCTGCAGCACCAGGGTGATGCGGTCGGACAGGCCGTCTTCGATGCCGACGGCGCACAGCAGGCTGTCGTCGCTGTCCAGAAGCGGCACGCGCGACAGCCGCCACAGCCGTCCGTCCACCGGCTGGAAGCGCGAGGCCAGCGCCCGGTCGCCGTCGTCGAGCAGCAGCCCGCCGTCGAGATCCTCCAGCCGGGCCGCCGCCTCCGGTCCCAGCCAGCCGCGGCAGCCGTCCGCCGTCGCCGCCAGGAACAGGGCGAGCGCGGCACCGAAGGTCGAATCGCAGCGCGGCAGGTATCCCCGCGCCAGCGCCGCATCGGCCGGCGACAGCGAATCGAGCAGGTCGAGCAGGCGGCGCACGAGCGGTCCGGCCTCGTCGCCGTCATCCGTGGCGCGCGGGGCGGGTGGCGGCGTCGCGGCGAACTGCGCGGCCAGCAGCTCCGGCGGCGGCACATGCCGGGGGACGAGGTCGCGCCCGGCCATTCAGTTGATTCCCATTGCCTGCCGCTCCGCTCAATAGACGACGGTGTCGGTGTCGTCCGATTGCGGGATGATGATGGTGCCGTCGTCGGCCATCGCCTTGGCGACGCGGACGATCTCCGCCTGGGCGTCGTTGACGTCGCGCATGCGCAAGGGGCCCATGTTCTCGATCTCGTCCAGCAGGATCAGGCGGGCGCGCTCCGACAGCACCGACAGGAAATGGTCGCGCTGGGGTGCCGGCGCCCCCTTCAGCGCGATGGCGAGCTGACCGGTGTCGCAACGGCGGATCACCGCCTGCAACGACACGCGGTCCAGCCGCATCAGATCCTCGAAGGTGAACATCAGCTGCTTGATGCGCTGGGTCGGCTCCGGCATCACCGTTTCCAGATCGTCGAAGATCTCGGTCAGCGTCTCGCGGTCGATGCGGTTGAAGATGTCGGCCATCCGCTCCAGCGAATCGTTGCCGTGGGTGCGGGCGTAGTTCGCCATGAACTCGTTGTGCAGGATCGATTCGATGTCCAGCAGCACCTCGCGCTGCACCGATTCGATCTGGATCATGCGCTCGATCACCTCGGTGCGGATGGCGGGGGGCAGCAGGACCAGCACCTTGGCGGCATGGTCGGCGCGCATCTTGGACAGGATGACCGCCGCCGTCTGGGGATATTCGCCGGCAAGATAGCTGGCGAGCACCCCCTCGTTCACGTTGGACATCTTCTCCCACATGGTGCGGCCGGCGGGACCGCGGATCTCGCCCATGATCTCCGTCACGCGGTCGGCCGGCAGGAAGCGGTTCAGCATCCGCTCCGTGCTGTCGTAGGAACCGACGACCGACCCGGCATTGGCGAAGCGTTCGGTGAAGATGCGCATCAGCGTCTCCACCAGATTGGAGGTGACGTTGCCGAGAGTCGCCATCGCCCGGCTGACGAGGCGGATTTCATCCTCGTCCAGCCGTTCCATCAGCCGCGAGCCGCGCTCCTCGCCCAGCGCCAGGAAGATGACGGCGCTTTTCTCGATGCCGGTCAGGCTCTTGTAGTTCTCACGGATCTTGATCGGCGATCCCATGGCGTCACCTCAGAAGGAATAATCGGCGGAGGGGGCGGAGGGCGGGGCGGTACCGGACGCGTCGGCCGGCGGCAGGGCCAGAGCACGGTCGTGGCGGAAGGCGACCGCCATCACCGCTCCTGCAACCAGCAGCAGCGGGTGCGGGATCAGCGGGTTTGGGTCGAGGGCGGACAGCAGCCCGGAGACCGAGCCGTCCTCCGGCACCGCGACGCCGCGACGGCGGGCCAGGGCGAGAAGGCTGTCGGCGAGACTGGCGGGAGGCTCTGGGCTGACGCGCGGGTCGTCCATCCTCACACTCCGTAGGAGCGGATCAGGCTGCCGGCGATCAGGAACCAGCCGTCGGTCAGCACGAAGAAGATGATCTTGAAGGGCAGCGCGATCATCACCGGCGGCAGCATCATCATGCCCATCGCCATCAGGATCGCCGCCACCACCATGTCGATCACCAGGAAGGGCAGGAACAACAGGAAGCCGATCTCGAAGGCGCGGCGCAGCTCCGACAGCAGGAAGGCCGGCATCAGCAGCCGCAGGTCGACGCTTTCCGCCGTCACCGGGCGCTCGTCCTTCTCCGGGGCGGTGGTTTCGGTCGCGGGCTTCGGCTTTGCCGTGAAGGCGGCGAAGGCGGCGAGGTCGCGTTCGCGGACGTGGGAAGCCATGAAGCCGCGGAAGGGCTCGATCATGCGCTCCAAGCCCTGTTCCTGGGTGACCTGCTCGTTCAGCAGCGGGCGCAGGCCGTCCTGCCAGGCGCTGTCGATCACCGGCCCCATGATGTGGAAGGTCAGGAACATGGCGAGGCTGACCAGCACCATGTTCGGCGGCGACTGCTGCAGGCCGAGCGCGGAGCGCAGCAGCGACAGCACGACGATGATGCGGGTGAAGCAGGTGACCATGATGAGCAGACCGGGCGCGACGCTGAGCACCGTCAGCAGCACGATGCCCTGGACGATCCGCCCCGACAGGCTAGCGCCATCCGTCAGCGATCCCAAGGCGCCGAGGTCGAGCGGGGCCGCCGCGGCGGGGCCGGCGGCGAGAGTCGCGGCGAGGAGAAGGGCAAGGGTGCGGAGGCGCATGCGGGGGCTTTCGGGGGGTTCCCCCTCTCCCCCCCGGGGAGAGGGTCGGGGTGAGGGGGATGCATAAGTAGGATTCTCGGGAAAGGGCCGCCGCGCGCCCCCCTCACCCTAACCCTCTCCCCGGGGGGGAGAGGGGATTCTGCTCAATCGATCTCCAGCTCCGTGCGCACGATCTCGGTCAGGGTCACGCCCAGCCGCTGGTCCTCGACGATCACCACCTCGCCTCTCGCGACCAGACGGTGGTTGACCAGGACCTCGACCGGTTCGTCCACCTTGCGCTCCAGCTCCAGCACGGCGCCGCGGCCGAGCTTCAGCAGTTGCGCCACCAGCATGCTGGTGCGGCCAAGGACGACCTGAACGTCCACCGGCACGTTGTAGATCGCGTTCATCGGGCCGTCGTAAGGCTTGTCGCCAATCCTGTCCGGGGCCTTCTCAGCCTGCTTGGAATCGTCGTCGAGCATGTCGAGGTTCAAGGGAGGCATGAGGGTTCTCGCTTCGGATCGTTAAAGGTCGGTGGACAGCGCCGGTGTCAGGGCAGCGGCGGCGCGGTCGGTGAGGTCGGCGACGGCGGCCTCGATGGCGGCGGGATCGCGGCGGAGGGAGCCGGCGCCCCAGTTCGCCTCCACGGCGCCCACCGCCAGCGCCGGGTCGCCCTGGATGTCGAGACGGCCCTGGAAGACGCCCTGCCCGGCCAGCCGCTCTTCCAGCGGGAGGCAGAGCGAGGGGTGAAGGCGCAGGGTCAGCACGGGGGCCTGTCCGGCGGCGCGCAGGGCGTCGGCGGCGAGACGCTCCACCTCGGCACGGGCGACCTGATCGAGCAGGCGCGGCGCCATGCGGCGGACCAGCGCCAGCAGCACGACGGCGCCCTGGGCCTCCAGCCGCTCCATCAGGGCGGCGTGGCCGGCGTCGAGCGCCGCCATCCGCTGCGCCAGCCGATCGAGGGTGGCGGACAGCTCCGCCTCGATGCGGCGGGCGGCGGTGAGTTCACCCTCGCGGCGGCCCTGGGCCAGACCCTCGGCAAGTGCGGTCTCGCGGGTCTGCTCCAGCGCCGCCCGGTGCTCGCGTTCCGACAAGGTCGGCAGGTCGAGCGGGTCGGCGATCTCCACCGCTTCCGGCTCCGCGACCGCGACGGGGGCGCCGAAGCTGTGGTCGAAGCGGTAGCGCGGGTAGGCGGCCATCACGCCACCTCCTCATAGAGCCAGGAGCGCAGGATATCGATGGCCTCGTCCGGATACTGGTCGACCAGCTCGCCCAGCCGGCGGATGGAGGAGGCGCGGACGCGGCCCTCGACGGTGCGCAGCTCAATCAGCTGGTCCATTGTCTCTTCGATGCCCAGCTGCGGCGCCATCGGCGCGGCGGCCAGGGCGGGGTCGGCTTCCGCGCCGTCGGGCAGCGCCGCACCGGCAGCGGCGGCGCCCGCCATGGCCGGGCCGGTCAATTGCGGCATGGCGCCGCCAGCCGGGGCGGCCAGCGCCGGGGCTTCCGCCACCACCGGCTCCGGCGCCGGGAAGACGCGGCGGATCAGCGGACGCAGGCCGACCAGGATCACCAGGGCGGAGAGCACCAGCAGGATCACCCACTGGATCAGCGTCATGACGTTGCGGGTCAGCGTCTCGGCGATCTCGTCGCCCAGCGGACGGGGGGCGAGGTCGGGGGCGAGGTCGACGAATTCCAGATTGTCCACCGTCACCCGGTCGCCGCGCGCCTCGCTGAAGCCCATGGCGGAGCGGACCAGTTCGCCCAGGCGCTGAAGCTCTTCGGCGCTGCGCGGCTCGTACTGGCGGGTGCCGTCGGCGGCGGTCTTCCAGGTGCCGTTGACCAGCACGGCGACGCTGAGACGGCGGACGTCGCCGGGCTCGATCACCGTTTCGCGGCTGACGTTGGAGATCTCGTAGTTGACCGTTTCCTCCTGCCGCTTGCTGTCGTTGGAGGATTGCGGCCCCTGCGACTGGGCGCGGACGTCGCGCTGCGGCAGGTTCTGTTCGGCGGTGACCGGCGGTTCGCCGTTGGTGTCCTGGCTGCGGTCCTGCTCCTGCACGGTCTGGGTGGAGCGGACGACCTGGCTGTTGGGGTCGAAGGTCTGGCTGCGCACCACCTCGCGCTTGGTCTCCACCTCGGCGGCGACCTGGACACGGACATTGCCGGCGCCGAGCCGGGCGGTCAGCATCTGCTCCACCGCGCGGGCGACGCGGGTTTCCGCCGCGACGCGCAGCCCGTCGGTGCGGGCCGAGGCCAGCCCGGGGCCGTCATCCTCGGTCAGCAGAAGCTCGCCGGAGGAATCCATCACCGTCACCGCGCTGGGCTTCAGGTTGGGCACGGCGGCGGAGACGAGGTGGCGGATCGACAGGGCTTGGCGGCGGTCCATCGACCCCCGGCCGCGCATGCGCACCACCACCGACGCGGTCGGCTTGGGGGCGTTGCGCGAGAACTCCTCGCGTTCCGGCAGGACAATGTGGACGCGGGCGGCCTCGACGCCGGACAGCGTTTCGATGGTGCGGCCGAGTTCGCCCTCCATGGCGCGCAGGCGGTTGATGCGCTGCATGAAGCTGGTGATGCCGAGCGGCTTGTCGGTGTCGAACAGTTCGTAACCGACGCCGCCGTGGGACGGCAGGCCCTTTTCCGCCAGCGCCATGCGGACGCGGGAGACGTCGGCCTGCGGCACGCTGATCGTCGTGCCGTCGAAGCCGGCATTCACCGGCACGCCCATTTCCTGCACCGCCTTGGCGATGCGGCCGGCCTCCGCCGGTTCCAGGCCGCTGTAGAGCGCGGTCATGTGCGGCTGCGACAGCAGCAGCGCCATGCCGGCGACGGCCAGGACGATGCCGAGACCGGTGCCCGCCAGGACGAGCAGCCGACCGCGCCCCAACGACCGCAAGGTGTCGATCAGACTGTCCACGGTTCCCCGCACCTTTAAAGTTTCTGAAAATCGGCGGGCCTAGTCTTCGCCCTGCACA
The DNA here is from genome assembly GCF_047302835.1 of Azospirillum sp. CT11-132. Taxonomy (NCBI): domain Bacteria; kingdom Pseudomonadati; phylum Pseudomonadota; class Alphaproteobacteria; order Rhodospirillales; family Azospirillaceae; genus Azospirillum; species Azospirillum sp. CT11-132. The sequence continues at coordinate 20,628 of NZ_JBGLZA010000001.1, read as the reverse complement.
CCCCGTCACGCTAACGGCGCGACTTTTAAGCGGAGTAAAAAACGGGAGCGGTGCTGAAGACAAAACTTCTAAAACTTTACCCGTTTCTTGATTTACTAAAATTTTCGGCAATGTCCGGCGGGATGGAGCGATGATTACACGACTTGGCATGGCGAAAACGGGGGCAGCGACGGGAGCGGTGCGGGACGAAGTCCTGAACAGGCTGCGCGGGTCGGGGCGGATCCTGGTGATCGCCCTGCCGGTCGCCCGGCTGCTGGCAGGATTGGTGGCGCTGGGCGCGGTGGCGGCGGCCGGGATCGGCGGCTATTGGCTGGCGGCGGGCACTGAAGCCGTCGAGCGGCTGTGGGTGCCGTCGGCGGAGACCGCGCCGGCCGACGTGGTGGTCGACATGCCGGAACTGGTCGTCAACCTGCGCCGCGACACGCCGTCCCGCTTCCTGAAGATCGGCCTGTCGCTGACCGTCGCCCACCACGACCGCCAGACGCTGGAACAGGCGATGCCGCAGTTGACCGACAGTCTGCAGGAATTCCTGCGCAATCTGGACCAGGACGACCTGGAAGGGTCGGCCGGGCTGCACCGCCTGCGCAGCGAGATCAGGCGCCGCTTCAACCTGATCCTGTCCGACCCCGCCGGCCGGCGCGACGTCGTCACCGACGTTCTGCTGCGCAGCCTGCTCACGCAATAGCGACCTCCAGAGGCACCGGATGACCGACACCCCCGCCCCGCCCGCCCCATTGATGGCCACCCCGTCCATGGCCGCCCCGTCCATGCCCACGTCCACACTCGTCGCCGACGAGGATGCGGACTGGTCCGACGCCGCGTGGGAACTGGCCGCGGCACAGCAGACCACTGCGCCCGCTCCGCCCGCCGCAGCAGAGGCCGCGGAGGCCGAGGCGATGGCTGAGGCGATGCAGCAGGCGCTGAGCGGCGAGACCAAGACGCTGAGCCAGGAGGAGATCGACCGGCTGCTGAATTTCGGCGCGCCGGAAGGCGGCGGACCGGAGATGAGCGCCATCCAGCGGCTGGTCAGCTCGACCACGGTCAACAAGGACCGGCTGCCGATGCTGGACGTGGTGTTCGACCGCATGGTGCGGATGCTGAACACCTCGCTGCGCCAGTTCGCCTCTACCAACGTCGAGGCGTCGCTGTCGAAGATCGAATGGCTGCGCTACACCGATTTCCAGGACGCCATCGAACTGCCGGCCCTGATCGGCGTCGCCCGCGCCGAGCCGTGGGACAACCAGATGCTGGTGACCATCGACAGCGCGCTGATTTATTGCATGATGGATGTGCTGCTGGGCGGGCGGCGGTCGCGGCCGGGGCGGATCGACGGGCGCGCCTACACCTCCATCGAACGCAAGATGACCGAGCGGATGATGAAGGTGGTGCTGCAGGATCTGGGGCAGTCCTTCGATCCGCTGGCGCAGGTGGATTTCGTCTTCGACCGGCTGGAGGTGAACCCGCAGTTTGCCACCATCACACGGGCCACCAACGCCATCATCCGCGTGCGCATCGCCGTGGAGGTGGAGCGCCGCACCGGCCACATCGACATCGTCATCCCCTATGCCACGCTGGAGCCGATCCGCGGCAAGCTGGTGCAGATGTTCATGGGCGAGAAGTTCGGCCATGACACGGTGTGGGAAAGCCACCTGAAGAACGAGCTGATGCGCTCCAAGCTGGAGCTGGTCGCCGTGCTGGCGGAGACCAAGGTGCCGCTGGGCGAGGTGCTGGCCTGGCAGAAGGGCCAATCGCTGAAGCTGCGCATCAATCCCGATTCCACCGTCCTGGTCTTCAGCAAGACCATCCCGCTGTTCGCCGGACACATGGGACAGCGCAACGACAACATCGCGGTGAAGATCGACACCGATCTCGACACCAAGCAGGAGCTGATCGATGGTCTCCTTTCTCATTGACGCGGCCCTGGCGGTGATGCTGGTCACGGCGACCGCCTATCTGGTCATCGTCAACAAGCGGCTGAAGCTGCTGCGCACCGGCCAGTCCGAGATCAACGCCCTGGTGTCGACCTTCTCCAAGTCGATCGACGACACCGACGCCTCGATGAAGCGCATGGTGACGTCGGCGACCGAGATCGCCGCCCGGCTGTCCGACGATCTCGACCGCGCCAAGGGCATGAAGGAGGACATGGCGCTGATCCTGGGCTCCTGCGAGCGCACCACCGCGCGCATGGAGGAGTCGGTCCAGCATGCCCGCGCCCTGCTGCGCCGCCTGGACGAGGGCGCCATGGCGAGCACAGCGCGCTCCACCCGCAACCGGGCGCGGGCGGAGGGTGCCGAGGCCGTGGAGGGCGTGGCGAAGCCGGCCGAGGCGGCGACAGAGGCGGCGGCAAGCTCCCCCCTGGTGTCCGCCTTGAAAGCGGCGGAGGTGGATCATGGCGAGTTCCGGGCGCTTGAAACCGCTCTGCGTGCCGTCGCCGGCCAGCCTGCCGAAGCCGCCGCTCCCACCGGTCCGGCGAAGGCGGCGGCCAGCGCCTTCTACGCGCGGCTGCGCACTGTCGGGTCGGAGGCGTCGGCATGATTCCGCGCATCCTGCCCATCACCCTGGTCGCCGTGCTGATGGTGCTGCCGCTGAAGCTCGGCGCCCTGGTCGACGGCTTTCCGGTGATCGCCCAGCAGTTCGACCGCGAGTTCGGCGCCCATGAACGGCCCTGGGCAACCGATCTGAAGGCGGCCGACCTGAAGGCAACGGATCCGAAGGCGGCGGAGGCTGCTCCGGCGCCCGCTCCGCTGCCGGTTTCGACGCCGGTCGCCGAGCTGCCGCCGCCGGTGGCGCTGGCGCCGCCGAACTGCACCGATCCGCTGCTGCGCGCCGCCATCGACGAGCAGAAGGCCGACAGCGCCGGCCGGCAGAACCGCCTGCGCGAGGCCGAAGCGGTGCTCGCCGCGACGGAGGCGCGGGTCGGCACACAGATCCAGCGGCTGAACGGCGTGAAGCGCGAGGTCGAGGCGTTGATGACCCAGCGCTCCACCCTCCAGCAGGAGGATTTGAAGCGGATGGTGTCGATCTATGAGGCGATGAAGCCGCGCGACGCCGCCCGCATCCTGACCGACATGGAAACGGACATCGTTGTCGATGTGCTGGATCGCATCACCGAGCGGCGCGCCGCCCCGATCCTGGCCGAGATGGCCGACGCCAAGGCGCGCGAGGTGACGCGGCTGATCCTGCAGCGCCGCGCCCTGCCCGGCGACCGCAAGGCCGCTCCGGCGGTGGTGGGGGCCGCGGTTCCCGTCACCGCCGGCATTCCGCGCCCCACCCTGACGAATTGAGCGCCATGACCAGCATGCCCGATGCCGTCTCGGCTCCGCCCCGGCCGGCCGCAACCTCCGCTTCGGCCCAGCGTGGCGGCTCGTCCGGCGACGACGCGCGCGACGAGGACTTCGCCAGTCTGGTGGACGAGACCGCGGAGGAGGAACCCGACGATGCGGCCCGCCCCGACCGGCTGCGCAAGCGCAAGGAGCCGAGAGCGGACGACCCCGTCGCCGCGCAGGGTGCGATCACCCAGGCGGTGGTGCAGGCGAGCGGCACCGACGCCCCGCTGATGCCCTGGATGATGGCCGCCGCTCCGGCAGCTCCGGCAACCACTGTGCCCACGGCATCGGTCGGCAAGGCGACGACACCGGGATCCGCCGCTCCGCAGGCGGCAGGGCCGACCGGCGAGGCCAAGCACCCTGCCGGGCAGACCACCGCGACCGCACCGGCAACCGCGCCGCAACCGGCGCCAGCCCCGTCCGCACCCGATGGGTCGGCCGGACAGGCCGAAACGGCGGCACCCGCAAGCGCCGATGCCACTGCACAGGGTAATGCCGACCGGGTTGCCGATGCGCCGGCACCGCTCCAGACCGTGCAGGCCGGTTTGCCGGCCATGGCCGCCGCAGCGCCGAATACGTCTGCCGAAGCGCCCCCCTCCCCGGACGGGCGCGAGAGCCGGCGCGATGAAAGCAGCGATCCCCGCACCGCCATCCGCGGCGCGCATGGCGCCGGCCGTCAGGGCGCCGCCGCCGGGAAGGCCGAACAGGCCGCCAGCGCACCCGCCGCCCCCCAATCCGCACAGCCAGGACAGCCGGCCCCCGATGCCGCCCCTGCCCTCGCCGGCCGGGATCCCGCCCCACCCTTCTCCGCTTCCCCAAGCACGGGCAGCGGCGATGCGGCAGCCACCGGGTTCGAGGCGGTGCCGACGCTGCCGGCCCAGGCGGCCACCCACTATGCCGCCGCCGCGGCCTCCGGCCGGACCGCCACCGCGCACAGCCCGGCGATGGCGCAGCTGGCCGCTCCGCTGGTCCGTGTGGCGGAGAGCGGCGGCGGCGAGTTCCACATCGACCTCGCCCCGGCGGAGCTTGGCCGCATCCGCGTCGTCGCCGACGTCAGCGACGGCAAGGTCTCGCTGACCGTCCAAGCCGAACAGGCCGACACGCTGGCCCTGCTGCGGCGCGATCTGACGCAGCTGGAACGCGCGCTCGGCGATGCCGGGCTGTCGCTCGACAGTTCCAACCTGCAGTTCTCGCTTCAGGGCGACGGGCAGTCGCGCGGCTTCGCCGCTCCCGACCGGGGCGGCAGCTCCGGCGGCTGGAGGATGCAGGCCGAGGCCGTTCCCGAACCCGCCACCGAATTCGTTAGCGACCGGTCGCTGCGCCCGATCGACGGGCTGGTCGACGTCACCGTCTGAACAGGAAAGACCTTTCCGCCATGACAACTACGTCCGGTACCACCACGCCCAGCACCGGCCTGATGACCGCCGCGAAGACGAATGCGGCGGCCTCCACGGAAGAGACCAAGAAACCCACCGTCGATTACGAATCCTTCCTGAAGCTGCTGACCGCCCAGCTGCGCAACCAGGACCCGCTGGCGCCGATGGACGCCACCCAGTTCATGACCCAGCTGGCGCAGCTGTCGACGGTGGAGCAGTCGATGCGCTCCAATGACACGCTGGGCAAGGTGCTGGACACGCTGAAGAGCAGCGGCATGCGCATGGACATGGCCCTGCTCGGCCGCAAAGTGGAGGTGGCGTCGGACCAGCTGTCGCTGACCGACGGCAAGGCGCAGGCCGCCTACACGGTCGAGGGCACGCCGGCCAGCGTGAAGCTGGAGGTGCTGACCAGCGCCGGCAGCGTCGTCTACAGCAGCCCCGGTTCGTTGAAGACGGGCCGGCAGGTCTTCGACTGGACCGGCAAGACGGCGAACGGCGGCACCGCGCCGGACGGCGTCTATACGCTGCGGGTGACGGCGAAGGACAAGGACGGCAAGGCGCTGAACACCGCCACCGTCGTCACCGACACGGTGGCCGAGGTGCGCAGCGTCGACGGCGCCAGCAAGTTCGTGCTGAAGAATGGCGCCACGGTGGATTCCGGCGCGGTGCTGTCGGCGTCGTGAGAAGTGCAGCCCCTCTCCCACCCTGGGGATTCCCCTCCCCCCCGGGGAGAGGGTCGGGGTGAGGGGGATGCACAGGGTGGATCCAATGGGAGAGCGGGGGTGCACGATGCTTGAAGATCCTCGCCACGCGATCCCCTCACCCTAACCCTCTCCCCGGGGGGGGAGAGGGGATCCTGAAAGGGTGAGAGAAAGCCGGCTTACAGCCGCGTGTTGTCCTGGCGCAGCAGGCGGTCGATCAGGACTGCGCGGATCGGTTGGACGTTTTCGCGACTGAAGGAGCCGTTGGCGCCGGCCAGGAGCGCGGTGGCGACGCCTTGCGGGTCGACCGCCGGGCCGTTGAAGCGGCCGTGGCCGGCGAGGTCGAACAGGGATTCCAGCATGGCACTGCGGGCATGCGGCAGGCGGCGGCGAACCAGAAGCGCGTCGTCGGCGCTGGACGCCTCCAGCGTGACCTGGGTCAGGATGAAGGCGATGGTCCGCCCGCGCTCCAGCATCGGCACGACCAACTGGCCGGCCTCGACGTAATAGGGGCCGCCGGCGACCGGTTCGGCGGGAGCGGCGGGGGCGGAGTCTTGCGGGGTCTTGATGCGGCCGAAGCCGTAGCCGCCGGCGAAGGCGAGCATCGCAGCCACGGCGAACAGCAGGACGGCTTTCATGGCGCGGGTTCCCGAACAGGCCAAATCATCAGAGGGGCCAGATCATCAGAAGGGAAGAATCACGTCCAGCACCTGCTGGCCGTAGCGCGGCTGCTGCACGTCGGTGATCTGGCCGCGGCCGCCGTAGGTGATGCGCGCCTCGGCGATCTTGTCGTATTCGATGGTGTTGGCGTTGCTGATGTCCTCGGGACGGATGACGCCGGCGATGCGCATCTCGCGCAGTTCGTAGTTCACCCGCACCTCCTGCCGGCCGGCGATGACGAAGTTGCCGTTCGGCAGCACCTGGGTCACCACGGCGGCGACGCGCATGGCGATGCGTTCGTTGCGCTGGATGGTGCCGTTGCCGCTCGACGTGCTGGAGCTGTCGAGATCGACCAGACTGGACGGATCGACGGCATCGGGCAGGATGGCGGGAAGGCGGCTTTCCAGCCCGAAGAAGTTGGGCATGCCGGCCTTCTCGTTGTTGGTGCGCCCGCGCTGGGTGCTGTTGCGCAGCTGCGCCTGGTCGGAGATGTCGATGACGACGGTCAGCAGGTCGCCGACCGCCTTGGCGCGGGGATCGCGGAAGAAGTCGCGCGATCCGGTGCGCCAGAGCGAACTCGGGATCTGCTCGGCCGTCGAGGGTCGCGGCATCGGCAGCGAGATCACGCGGGCTTCCGGCTGCAGCGCCGGGTTGGAGATCTCCGACAGGGCGGGAGCGCTGCCGATGTCGGCCAGCCGCGCGCAGCCGCCCGTCGCAAGCGAAAGCAGCAAGATGGGGACGAGCGCGGTGCGCATCTGGGAAGCTCCCTTCATCGGATATCTCAGGGCTTTGCTGCTTGCGGGACTCGCGGGCCGCTCACCGAAACGGTCTCGGCCCCGGTGACGGTGCCGGTGACGACGGTGCTGCTGGCGATGTTCATGACACGGACGGTGTCGCCGACGCCGCCCTCCTGCAGCGCACGCCCGCGGGCGGCCAGCAGCAGCGCGCCATCCTCGTAAACAAGCGTCACCGGCCGATTGCGCTGGACGACGATGGGCGCGCCGACCGAGCCGACCTGCACCAGCCGCCCGGTGGAGAGCTGGCGGCGCGGCGACTGGCCGATCAGCGATTCGGCCGAGGCGATGAAGCCGGCCCCGGCGCGGTCGAGCGACATACGGATGGTGGTCAGGTCGGACGCCTCGATGATCTCGCCCGGCCGGATGCGGCGAACCGGCACCGGCATCGTCACCTCGACGTCCGCCCGGCCGCTCAACTCGACGACATGGCCGCCGCTGAGGATGCGGGCCTGGAAGATGCCGGTGCGGGGGTCGAGGCCGATATCGCGCACGGCGTCCACCGGCCCGTCGAAGGGGCGGCCCAGCGTCAGCGCCACCTGCGCGTCCGGCGGAACCGAGGGACCGAGGGAGGCCAGCAGCTCCTCCGCCAGCCGCGTCTCGACCGGTCCGGCGGTGGCCGGGAGGGGAAGCGCCAGCATGGTCCCGAGCAAGAGGCCCGTCAGTGATTGGCGGAGGGTTCGCGGCACAATCGTCACCGCATGTTGGTCATGGTGGAGGCCATCTGGTCGCCGGCCTCGATCACCTTGGCGTTCATCTCGTAGGCGCGCTGGGCGGAGATCAGCTCGGTGATTTCCTGCACGACGTTGACGTTGGAGGATTCCAGATACTTTTGGCGGATGGTGCCGAAACCGGCCTGGCCTGCCAGCCCCTCCTGCGGTTCACCCGACGCCGGGGTGGCGCGGAACAGATTGTCGCCCAGCGCCTCCAGCCCGCTGTCGTTGACGAACACCGTCATCGCCAGCTGGCCCTGGTTGACCGGCTGGGCCTTGCCGTCGACATAGGCCAGCACCTCGCCGGAGCGGTTGATGACCACCTCGCGCGTGCCCTGCGGCACGGTGATGCCGGGGGCGACGGTGAATCCGTCGGCGGTGACGATGGTGCCTTCCGGCGACAGCTTAAAGCTGCCGGCGCGGGTGTAGACGGTCTCGCCGCCGGGCTGGGTCACGTTGAAATAGCCGCGCCCCTCGATCGCCAGATCCAGCTCGTTGCCGGTGGAGGTCAGGTTGCCGGTGGTGTTGATGCGGTTGACCGAGGTCGGCCGCACGCCCAAGCCGACCTCGACGCCGGTCGGCACGATGGTGCCCGAATCGGTGGATTGGCTGCCCTGCCGGCGCTCCGCCTGATACATCAGGTCCTGAAATTCGGCGCGCGAGCGCTTGAAGGCCGTGGTGTTGATGTTGGCGATGTTGTTGGAGATGACCTCGACGTTCATCTGCTGGGCCATCATGCCGGTGGACGCGATGCTGAGCACGCGCATGGACTGACTCTCCCTTTGGAACTTTAAGAGGATTTGCCGAGGCGGTTGATGGCGGAGCGCAGCAGGTCCTGCCCGTCGTCCACCATCTTGGTCACCGCCTGATAATCGCGGGTCAGGTCCATCATCCGGCCGATCTCGACGATGCCCTGCACGTTGGAGCGTTCGACCTTGCCCTCCACCAGACGGGTGTCGGGTGCGGGGCGCGCCTCCATGCCGTCGACCGGTTCGAACAGCAGGTCGCCGGTCTGCTTCAGCGCCTGCGGGTTGTCGAAGCGCGAGACGGCGATGCGGGCGATCACGTTGCCGTCGGCCGACAGCAGCCCGTCGGAGCCGATGGTGATCGTGCTGCTGTCCGACGGGATGGCGATGGGCCGGCGGCCGTCGTCCAGCACCGGGTAGCCGTTGGGGCCGACCAGCGTGCCGTCGGCGTCGCGGCGCAGCCGGCCGTCGCGGCTGTAGCGCACGCCGTCCGGCGTCTGCACCGACAGGAAGCCGTCGCCGTCCAGCGCCACGTCATAGGGGTTGCCGGTCTCGGTGAAGGCGCCGGCGCGCAGGTCGGTGTAGGTGGAGCGGTCGATGGTGAAGGCGATGCGGTCGGTCGGCTTGCGCCCGCCGGCCTCCATCGCCGCTTCGAACAGGGTGCGCTCGCCACGGAAACCGACCGTATTCATGTTGGCGACGTTGTTCGCCACGACGTCCAGCTGCCGCCGCAGCGCCATCTGGCGCGACAGTCCGATGTAAAGCTGGTTCTCCATCGCCGAACACTCCGGTTTTGAACTCCGCCTTAATCTGGACGAGGCAGTTTAAAGCCGGGTTTCAACCTGAGCCGTTCCGGCCGATGCCTTGCCGGACTTGGAGCAGGTTTGGCGATCATTTCGATAAAATGCGAGACGACTGTGATGAAACGGCGCCCGGAGAACGCACTGACGCTTGGTTCGACGCTGGTCCTCGCCCTGCTGTCGGGGACGGCGCAGGCCGCGACCGTCCGCGCGCAGCTGGGCGACCATGGCGACTATTCGCGGCTGGTGCTGTCGGTGCCGAAGGGGATGGAGCCGGTGGCGGTGGTCGATGGCTGCGTGTTGCGCATCAGCGTGCCCGATCCGCTGCGCTGGCCGCTGGCGAGTTTGCGCGACAGCTTCTCCCGCCGGCTGTCGGACTTCGTGACGGCGGACGGCGGGCGCAGCCTGACCGCGACGGTGCCCTGCGGGGCGCGGGTGGCGAGCGTCATGGAGCGTCGGAATTTGATCGTCGATGTCGGCGGACCGCCGGTTCCGGGTGTGAAGCCGGGGGTGGCGGGGGATGGGGCGGTGGAGGTGGCGGCGGAGGTCGTCGTCGCGACTGCAGCGCCGGAGGTTCCGCCTTCTGTCAGTGTCGCCGGAGTTGTCGAAGCGCTGAACCCCATCGGCACGGCGAATGCTGCGGCGATGACTCTCCCTCTCCCGGCAGAATCCCCTCTCCCCCCCGGGGAGAGGGTTAGGGTGAGGGGGGAGCGCGGGGAGGATTCTCGGGATAGTCACGCAGTGCGTCCCCTCACCCCGACCCTCTCCCCGGGGGGGAGAGGGGGATTGCGCCTAACCCTCCCCTCCCCGTCGTGGCCAGCCTGGAAGGCGAGGTGCGCGACAGCATCCAGCAGACCTTGCGGCAGCTTGAGCGCATGCCGGACCGCACACCGAACCCCGCGACGCAGGCCGCCGAACCGCCCAAGCCTCCGGCCCCGCCGCCAATCGCCGCGATGGATCTCGCCGGCTGGGCCGGGGAGGATTTCAACCGCAAGCGCGAGGTGCTGCAGGCCGCCATCGAAACGGCGCGGGGCCGTGCGCGGGTCGAGGCGCAGATCGCGCTGGTCCGCTTCCTGCTCGCCCGCGCCATGGACGAGGAAGGGCGCGCGGCACTGGAAACGGCGGGCAGCCTGTCGCCGGCGCCGGACCAGCGCTATGCCCTGCGCATCCTGGGCGACGCCTTCCGCGCGCTCGACCGCGAGGACGCGCCCGACGACAATCTGTTCGTCCAGCTGCCGGCCGGCGCCATGCCCGACCACAATGTCTGGCGCAGCGCGGCCCTGGCGCCGACCCGCTGGGCGGCGGCGAAGGAGGGGCTGCCGATCGCGCTGCGCCGGCTGCTGGACTATCCGGCCGACCTGCGCAGCCGGCTGCTGACCACACTCGCCGCCGCGGCGGACGAGGCGGGGGACAGCGCGGCGCTGAACCTGATCGTGCTGGAGATGATCACCGTCGATTCCGCGGGCATGACCGATGGCCGGCTCGACTATTTCCGCGGCCGGCTGGCGGAGCTGAAGGCGACACCCGATGCGGCGCTGGAGCGCTATGACGCCGCGGCGGCCTTGCGGCGCGGTCCCTTCGCCCGCCGGGCGGAAGTGCGGGCCATCGAACTGCGCCGTGGCCTGGGCCGGCTGGACGAGGACGGCGCCATCAAGGCGCTGGAAGCGTTGCGCTTCGCCTGGCGCGGCGACGACGTCGAGACGGATGCGCTGGCGGCACTCGGCGGCGCCTATGCGCGCAGCGGGCGGACCGACGCGGCGCTCGACATCTTCGGCCTGCTGGGACGGCGCTTCGGCGCCACCGCGCGCGGGCGCGACGCGCTGACGGCCGGGCGCAGCCTGCTGGCTGCCGTGCTCGACCGGCTGGAGCAATCGCCGCCGGGCGGGCTCTATGCGCTGGCGCTCCAGGCGCGGCACGGGCGGCTGGTGACGCTGGCCGACACTGCCGACGGCCGGCTGCGGCGGCGCCTCGCCGGCCTGCTGCTGCGCGACGGCTATGGGGTGGAGGCGACCCGCATCCTGCATGCGTTGACCGAACGGGCGACCGGTCCGCGCCGGGCGGAGCTTGGCGCCACGCTGGCCCGCGCCCTGATCGACGGCGGGCGCGAGGGGGAGGCGCTGGACGTGCTGGCCCGCACCGGCGGTGCCGGACTCGAGCCGGAACTGGCCGAACGCCGGGCGCTGCTGCGGGCCGACGCGCTGCTCGGCGACGGCGATACGGTGCGGGCGCTCGACGCGCTGCGGGGGTTGGGCGGGGCGGAGGCGGCGCGGCTGCGGGCGCAGGGGCTGTTCGCCGCCGGGGAATGGCGGGCGGCGCGGACCGCCTTCGCCGAACTGGCCGCCGAACTGAAGGCCACCGGAGCGGAGCCGACGGCGGACGATCTGGCTCTGCAGGGGCTGTCGGCCTATCTGGCCGGCGACGCCGATGCGACGCGCGGTTTCGGTGACGCGGAACGCGCGCGGCTGGCCGGCACCCGCTGGGCCGGGCTGCTGGACGCGTTCGCCCCGCCGCCGGCCGACGGGCCGCTGCGCGCGGAGTCGGTGGAGCGCGACCTTGCCGCGGCCAGCGCGCTCGACCGGCTGGCGCGGGGGTGGCGGGGACCCCACTGACCTTTGGGCCCTGATCCGTAAAGCCGCTTTAAACGGCGGGCTGTAGCGTCGGCGGACTGTTGCCCCCAATCGCGATGGCTTTTGCACATCCGGAGAAGAAGACATGCGCTTGATGTTCGGGTTGATCGCGGTGTTTGCCAGCGTGCTCGGCGGGTTCTATGCGATGGGCGGGCGGATGGCCGTGCTGTGGCAGCCGGTGGAGATCGTCATCATCATCGGCGCCGGCATCGGCGGCTTCGCCATCGCCAACAGCCCGTCGGTCCTGCGCGACACGCTGCGCGCCGTCGGCGCCATCGCCCGTGGGAGGACCACCCCGAAGAACGACTATCTGGACATGATCGCGCTGGTCTATGGCCTGCTGCGCGTCGCCAAGTCCAAGGGCATGTCGCAGATCGAGGCCGACATCGACAAGCCGGCCGAAAGCCCGCTGTTCACCCAGTTTCCCAACGTCCTGCGCTATGACCGCTGCATCACCTTCCTGTGCGATTACCTGCGCCTGATCGCGCTGGGGCAGGACAACCCGCACGACCTGGAATCGCTGATGGCGGAAGAGCTGGACACGCTCGGCCGTGAGCTGAACCAGGTGCCGAAGGCCTTGCAGAACCTGGCCGACGCGCTGCCGGCGCTGGGCATCGTCGCCGCGGTGCTGGGCGTCATCAACGCCATGGGCGCCATCAGCGAGGCTCCGGAGGTGCTGGGCCATATGATCGGCGGGGCGCTGACCGGCACCTTCCTCGGCGTGCTGCTGTCCTACGGCATGGTCGGTCCGATCGCCAGCGCCGCCCGCCAGCGCCGCGAGTCGGAGCTGAACATGTATTTCTGCATCAAGGCGGCGCTGTGCGCCTACCTGCGCGGCAGCCCGCCGCAGGTCTGCGCCGAATATGCCCGCAAGGTGCTGTACACCGACATCCAGCCCAGTCTGGCGGAGGTGGAGGTCGCCACCACGCTGTCGTCGTCGCAGGCCAAGGCCCGCGACGGCCGTCAGGCGGCGTGACCGGCCATGCCGCGCAAGACCGCCCTCCCCCCGATCATCGTCAAGCGCCACCTCGGCAGCCATGACGAGGAAGAGCACAACGGCACCTGGAAGCTGGCCTACGCCGACTTCGTGACGGCAATGATGACCTTCTTCCTGGTGATGTGGCTGATGAACATCACCACCACCGAACAGCGCAAGGGCATCGCCGACTATTTCAACCCGGTCGCGGTGTCGCAGAGCAACTCCGGCGCCGACGGCATGCTGGCCGGCCGTTCGGTCGACAAGAGCGGATCGCTGACCACTCCGAACGCCGCCGGCGATCAGGCGAGCCCGGTGGCCTCCCCGCCCGTCGTGGCGTCGGTCGGCGACAGCGACCGCCAGCCGGCCGGCCGCAAGGACCCGATGCCGCATCCGCCCGGCGGCACGGTTCCGCCGGTGGACCTGCTGCGCAATGCGACGGAGAGCGCGCCATCGACGCCGGCCGCCCAACAGCCGGTGCCCGGCGTCAGCGCCACCCGCGCGGAGCTGGAGGCGCTGCTCGACCGCCAGTCCTCGGAGCTGACGGAGCGGGTGGCGCTGGAGACGCTGGAGCGTGATCTGCGCCAGCGCATCGCCGCCTCGCCGGACCTGAACGGCCTGCAAGGCAGTCTGGTGATCCAGCAGGTGCCGGAAGGCTTGCGCGTGCAGCTGACCGATCAGGCCCGCTTCTCGATGTTCAAGGTCGGCTCGGCCCAGATGAACGAGCCGGGGCGGCGGCTGATGCGGATGGTGGCGTCGGCGCTGGCGTCGGTGCCGAACCCGATCGGCATCACCGGGCACACCGATGCGCTGGGCTATGCGCCGGATGCCAAATACGGCAACTGGGAACTGTCGAGCGACCGCGCCAACGCGGCACGGCGCGAGCTGATCGCCAGCGGCATTCCGGGCGGGCGCATCGTCCGGGTGGAGGGGCGCGCGGACCTGGATCATTTCGGGGCGAGCGATCCGCTCGATCCCAGCAACCGGCGGATCAGCATCACGTTGCTGCGGCGGTAGGGCGGCGTAGAGGAAAGTGTCGGCTTCGAATGCCCCCACCTAACCTCCCCCGCTGGGCGGGGGAGGGACTGCCGCCCCTCTCCCGAACAAGCACTTGCCCCCTCCCCCGCCCAGCTCTCGCACAAAGCTCCGCTTTGTGCTGACGCGGCAGGCGGACCATAGGTCCGCTGAGAGCGGGGGAGGGTTGGGGTGGGGGCATCGTCAGCCGACACCCAACCAAATAAAACCTCCATACATTTTAACAAAACTCCTCAGCTTTTCCTTTAAAGCCCCTTTAAAACGTCTTCGCTATCGTTAACTCCGCCAGTCATCCGCGGAGAATCCCGGGACGCACAACCCCCATCCGTTCGACGGTTGACCAGAGGATTCCAAGGATGAGCCTGTACAGCGCCATGCGGTCCGGTGTCAGCGGCATGTCCGCGCAAAGCTCGCGCCTTGCCGCCATTTCGGACAACATCAGCAATTCCCAGACGGTCGGCTACAAGCGGGCCACCGTGGATTTCTCGACCCTGGTCACCGCGCCCGGAAGCCGCAGCACCTACACCGCCAGCGGCGTGCAGTCCGCCACCCATTATCAGGTGCAGCAGGACGGCACGATCATGGGCACCGGCTCCGCCACCGACATGGCGATCAGCGGCAACGGCTTCTTCGTCGTCGGCAACAAGGCATCGGGCACGCCGGAATATTCGCTGACCCGCGCCGGCAGCTTCCTGCCCGACGAAGCGGGCTTCCTGCGCAACACCGCCGGCCAGTATCTGGAAGCCTGGAAGCTGAACCCCGACGGCACCATGCCGAACGTCAGCAAGTCCCGCTTCGACGATCTGCAGTCGGTCAACATCGGCAACCTCGTCTATGGCGGCAGCAAAACGACGACGATGGATTTCTCCGGCAACCTGCCGGCCCAGGCCGCCGCCGGCGACAGCTTCACCAGCAGCCCGACCTTCTATGACGGGCTGGGCAACCCGCTGGACCTGTCGCTGACCTGGACCAAGGCCGCCGCCCCCAACCAGTGGACGCTGACCGCCACCGGCCCGGCCGGCTACACCGTCGGCGGCGCGCCGGTGACGCTGACCTTCGCCGCGACCGGCCCCTATGCGGGGAAGCCGGTGGACGGCGCCGGCCTGCCGCTCGATCCGATGCCGGGCATCACCGTCACCTCGCCGGCCACGCCGGCGGCCGACAGCTTCACCATGTCGCTCGGCAACCTCACGCAGCTGAACGGCGATTACGTGCCGACCGTCACCGGCGACGGCGCCAAGGTCGGGCAGGTCACCTCGGTCAACATCGACGACAGCGGCAAGCTGTGGGTGATGTATGACAACGGCGCCCGGCAGGCGCTGTACCAGATCCCGATCGCCACCGTCACCAACCCCGACGGGCTGGTCGCCCAGGACGGCAACACCTACACGCTGGGGGCGGAGACCGGGACCCTCACGCTGGGCGCCGGCAAGCAGGGCAGCGCCGGCACCGTCGTCGGCAGCGCGCTGGAGCAGTCGAACGTCGACATCGCGACCGAACTGGTCTCGCTGATCGAGACGCAGCGCGCCTATTCGTCGAACGCCACACTGGTGCGCACCACCGACGAGCTGGTCGAAGAGACCACCCGCCTGAAGCGTTGAGCCCAGCACAGACGGAGCCCCGGCCATGAGCGTCCAACTCGCCCTCACGTCCGCCCTGTCCGGCCTGCGCACGACGCAGCAGCAGGCGGCGATGGTGTCCCACAACCTCGCCAACGCCACCACCGCCGGCTATGTGCGCCGCGATCTCGACCTGTCGGCGGTCACCACCGCCGGCCGCGGCGCCGGGGTGCGGGTGGACGCCGTCGCCCGCAAGGTGGACGAACTGCTGATCCGCGACGCGCGGTTCGAGACCAGCCGCTACAGCGGGCAGGAGGCGCGTGCCTCGGCGCTGGCCGACTATGCGCTGGTGCTTGGGCAGCCGCAGGACGAGAAATCGGTCTCGACCCAGCTGTCGAAGCTGCAGCAGGCCTTTTCCCGCCTGCACGACATGCCCAACGACGATGCGGCCCGCAACGCCGTGGTGTCGCAGGCGACGGCGCTGGCCGGCGGGCTGAACCGGGCCGCCGAGGCGGCGCAGACCGTGCAGGACGATGCCCGCGACCGCCTCCAGACCTCCGTCGATGCGGTCAACACCTCGCTTCAGCGCATCAGCGACCTGAACGGCAGGATCGCGACGCTGGAGACGCGCGGCGGCGATGCCGGCGACCTGCGCGACGAGCGCGACCGCCTGCTCGATCAGGTCTCGCAGGAGATCGGCATCCGCACCTACAGCCGCGAGGACGGCCAGACGGTGGTGATGACCCGCAACGGCCAGACCCTGCTCGACCACCCGCTGGCGCCCGGCGAGCAGCCGCTGACGCTGCTGGGGGACGAGGTGATGGCGAACGGCGTCGCCCTGTCGGCCAAGCCGGACAGCGAGATCCAGAGCGGCCGCATCATGGGCTATGTCCAGACCATCAAGCAGGACATGCCGCGCGCGATGGCGCAGCTGGACGAACTGGCCGCCGGCATCGTCCAGGCCTTCCAGGGGGCGGAGGCCGACCCGACCCAGCCCGGCCTGTTCACCGATGCCGGCGCGGCCTATGGCGCCACCGCCGGTCTGGCCTCGCGCATCGCGGTCAACGACGTGGTGCGGACGGAAAGCTGGCGGATGCAGAGCGGCGTGCAGGCGGCGGGTCCGCTCCAGCCCGGCGACCAGACGCAGATCGACAAGTTCCTGACCGTCTTCACCGATACCCGCAGCTTCGCCGCCACCGACATGCCGGCCTCGGCGACGCTCGGCAGCTACGCCACCGCGATGGTGTCGGCCCAGCAGGGCTACCGCACCGGCGCGGAGTCGGAGATGAACGCGCGCAAGATCAGCGCCGACACGCTGGAGACCGCCCGCATCAACCGCGACGGCGTCAACATCGACGACGAGATGCAGAAGCTGCTGCTGATCGAGCAGAGCTATGGCGCCAGTGCCCAGGTGGTGCAGGTCGCCGGCCGCATGATCGACATCCTATTGCAGATCAAGGGGTAAGCCGATGCTGTACAACGCCCTGTCCACGCTGGGGATGAGCCGGAAGCTGCAAAGCACCATGACCCGGCAGCAGATGGAACTGACCCGCGCGAACGAGGAGGTGTCGACCGGCCTCCATGCCGATGTCGCGGCGACCATCGGCGCCAGCACCGGCCGCGACATCGCGCTGCGCAACCTGTTCGACCGCACCGACGAGTATGTGAAGACCACCGACCTGCTCGACGGCCGGATGAAGACGATGGACAGCGCGATGACCAGCATCATCGCGTCGGGCACCGACCTGCTGGCCGCCGCCTCCACCGGGCTGGGGCAGCAGTCGCCGACCGGAACGTCGTTGCAGATCCGCGCGCGCGGCGTGCTGGATCAGGTGGTCGGGCTGCTGAACGCCGCGTCCGGCAACAGCTATCTGTTCGCCGGCACGGCGCTGGACCAGCCGCCGATGCGCAATGTCGACGGCGACAAGTCGGGCCTGCGCTCGCCGATGCAGATCATTCAGGATGCCATCCAGTCCGCCACCGGCGGTACCGAGATGCCGAAGACGGCGGCGGAGACCGCGGCGGTCATCGCCCGGCTCGACGACCTGTTCGCCGTGCGCGACCCGGCGACGCCGGCCCCTGCCCCGCTGACCGACACCTTCGAGGGCGGCCTCTACACCGGCACCACGGCGCAGCAGCCGGGCGGCGCGGCGTCGCCGCGCGTCAGCGGCCGGCCGGCGGAGTCGACCAGCATCCCCTATGGCGTGCAGGCCAACGACCCGATGATGCGGGAGATGCTGGAAGGCATCTACATGCTGGCGGCGGTCGACACCTCCAGAATGGATGTCGACGCCTATCCCGACTACATCAAGACGGCGGTGGACAAGCTGTCCGGCGGCCTCGGCAAGCTGCGGGAGGCGACGGCGCAGCTCGGCATCCAGCGCGCCCAGGTCGCCACGCTGGCCGAGCAGCACAAGACGCAGAAGGCGATCCTCAGCCTGCAGATCGACAATCTGGAAGGCGTCGATCCCTATGAGGCCAGCACGCGGATCACCCAGCTGGAGGCGCAGATCGACGCCACCTCCAGCGCCACCGCGCGCATCGCCAAGCTGCACCTGACCAACTACCTCTAGGCCGCATCACCATGAGCCCCGGCATCCAGCTCCCCGTTCCGCGCCGGCTCCGGCCCGCTTTCCGCCGTGCTGTTTTCAGCCGTGCCGTGGCGCTGGTCGGCGGGCTGCTGCTGGTGCTCGGCATGCTGTCGGTGGCACCCGTCCCGGCGGCAGCGCAGACGCGGGTGAAGGATCTGGTCACCTTCGACGGAGTCCGCCGCAACCAGCTGGTCGGCTATGGCCTGGTGGTCGGGCTGAACGGCACCGGCGACCGCCTCATCAACACACCCTTCACCGAACAGAGCCTGAAGGGGATGATGGAGCGGCTGGGCATCAACACCCGCGGCGAGACCCTGCGCACCCGCAACGCCGCGGCGGTGATGGTGACCGCCAGCCTGCCGCCCTTCCCGCGCCAGGGCACCACGGTCGACGTGACGGTGTCGGCGCTGGGCGACGCCACCAGCCTGCTGGGCGGCACGCTGGTGGTGACGCCGCTGCTGGGTGCGGATGGCGAGGCTTATGCGGTGGCGCAGGGGCCGCTGTCGGTCAGCGGCTTCACCGCCGGCGGCGCGGCGGCGACGGTGACCAAAGGCGTGCCGACCACCGCCCGCATCGCCAACGGCGCCACGGTGGAGCGCGAGCTGAAATTCGCGCTGAACGATGTCGGACAGGTGCGGATGGCCCTGCGCAATCCGGACTTCACCACGGCGATCCGCATCGCCGACGCGGTGAATGGCCGGCTCGGCGCCGGGAATGCGCGGGTGGTCGATCTGACCACGGTGGATGTGCGGATCACCGGATCCTATGTCGGCAACGTCTCCCGCCTGATCGGCGAGATCGAACAGCTGCCGGTCCGCCCCGACGCCATCGCCCGTGTGGTGGTGGACGAGCGCAGCGGCACCATCGTCATCGGTGACGATGTGCGGGTCAGCCGCGTCGCCATCACCCAGGGCAACCTGACCGTCCGCGTCGTCGAGACGCCGCAGGTGTCGCAGCCGCAGCCCTTCAGCAACGGCTCCACCGTCGTGGTGCCGCGCACCGACGTGCAGGTTCAGGAAGGCAACGGCCGCCAGTTCGTGACCGTCGGCGGCAATGTCAGCCTGCAGCAGCTGGTCAACGGGCTGAACGCGCTGGGGGTGGGCCCGCGCGACATGGTGGCGATCCTCCAGGCCATCAAGGCCGCCGGCGCCCTGCACGCCGATCTGGAAATCATCTGACCCCGAAGACCAAGATTGGGAGACGACGATGGACATCGCCGCAACGACCCTCCGCAGCACGGCCACGCCCTCGACGCCGGCCGTCCCCAACCCGGCCGCCGCCGACAAGGTGGCCAAAGAGTTTGAGGCGATGCTGGTCGGCCAACTGATGGAAAGCATGTTCGCGGGCATGCGTGAAAGCCCGCTGTTCGGCGGCGGCGGCCCGGCGGAAAAGCCGTGGCGCAGCATGCTGTTGCAGGAATACGGCAAGGCCATCGCCGAATCGGGCACGCTGGGCATCGGCAAGATGACGCATGACGAGATCGCCCGCCTTTACGCAGCGCAAGCGGAGCAGCGGTCATGAGCGTCACCCTCAAGGACCTGATCCACGAATTCGCCCCCGAGCGCCGGCCCGAGCAGGCACCGGCCGAAGGTCCCGCCGCTCCCGATCCCGGCTATGACGGCGCCACGGCGTTGCTGGTGCGCGACTTCCTCGACGCGGTGGAAGCATTGTCGGCGGTTCTGGAGGAGGAATCCGCCTGCATCGCCGCCGGCATGCTCGACCGGCTGGAGGCCTTCGCCCATCGCAAGGCGGCGATGGCGGAACAGCTGGAGGGTGCCGTGCTGCGGGCACGGGACGAGGGCATCCGCCTGCCGGATGATCTGCGCGCGATGACCTTGGAGCGGATCGACCGGCTGGAGCGGGCGGTGACCGCCAATGCCTCCGGCCTCGTCGCTCTGCGCAAGGCGGTGTTGACCATCAACCGCAATTTGCTGACCGCGCTGGAGAAGGCATCGAGCGACGGCACCTATGCCCGCGACGGACAGGCGAGGCGGCCGGTGGAACTCTCGGCCTCCGGACTGAACGCGACTCTGTAGGGATCAGCCGCGGTCCTTGACGCTGGCCAATTCGCCGGCCTGCTCCAGCTTGATGATGCAAGCGACGAGCGCCCGCTGGAATCCGCGGGCATCGGACGGCAGCGATACGCCGGCGCCGGTCGGCCAGAACTCGACGAAGGCGAGGTTCCCCTCCCCTTCCGTGCCGGGCCATTCGAAGGCGATGCCGATGCCGATCTCCTTCGTCGTCCGTCGGTGATCGGTGACCAGGATCTGCGCTTCCCAATGCATGCCGCCGCTGCCCTTCTCGGCCCGCTGCTGGCTCCAGCTTCTCAGATAATCGCGGAAACTCTCCGACTGCCGGTCCATCCGCACATAGCTGGAGCGGTCCGTCACCGGCTGCGCCAGTCGCGTCGTATAGCGGGCCTGGGCAAGGGCGCGCGTCACGTCGGCGCACAGCTCCTCGATCAGCCCAAGGCTGCGCCGCACGGTGTCGGACAGGGCGGTCGCAAGCGCGGGTCCGGACAGAACCGCCGCGGCGTGGTCCTTGCGGTAGATGTCGAAAAGATCGTCCGGATCGCCCATTGCCGTCCCCACGCCACCGCCGTCCGGCGGTCCAATCCACCGAATTCACCAAAAACAAATTAATAGCCGGTGAAGCGATGCAGAATTGCGCGCACCAAACGCCGAAACGCCCCGGCTCGTGTGAACCGGGGCGTTTCGATGTGGT